>NZ_JAFKCZ010000003.1 GCF_017255185.1 Parahaliea mediterranea | reverse complement strand
AGAAACAAGTCCGTATGGACTTACGTCGATAATCTGAAGATGGCACAACTTGGGCCAGCCTTCTAAGAAGGCTGGCTTCACAGCCCCCTTATAGGGGGCTAAAAGCAAGTCTGCGTTCTAAGAACGCAGATGTTTACTCGACCGGCCCCCCGCAGTACCGGTCCCATGTAGGGTCGAATTCATTCGACCGGACGCCCGCAGTACCGGCCCCATGTAGGGTCGAATTCATTCGACCAGACGCCAGGAAAGTAGGAGTTAAGAAACATGAAAGCAGTGGTATGCAAAGAACACGGCATGGCCGACAAGCTGGCGCTTGCAACGGACTGGCCCGCCCCGGAAGTGGGTGACAAGGACGTGCTGATCGATGTCCGGGCCGGCGGCCTGAACTTTCCCGACGTGCTGATGATGCAAGGCAAGTACCAGACCCAGCCCGACATGCCCTTCGTTACCGGCGGCGAGTGCGCCGGCGTGGTGGCGGCGGTGGGCGACAAGGTCACCCGGGTCAAACCTGGCGATAAGGTGATCGCCATGGTCGGCCACGGCGCCTTCGCCGAGCAGGTGGCGGCCAACGAGATGGTGGTGTTCCCGATGCCCGAGGGCCTGAGCTTCGAGCAGGCGGCCGGTGTGGGCATTACCTACTTCACTTCCTATCACGCCCTGGTGCAGCGGGCCAATATCCAGCCGGGGGAGACCCTGCTGGTGCTCGGCGCCGCAGGCGGCGTGGGGGTGACGGCCATCGAGCTGGGTAAATTGCTGGGGGCGAAGGTGATCGCCGCCGCCAGTACCGACGAGAAGCTCGAGCTGTGCAAGCAACTGGGCGCCGACGAGGTGATCAACTACTCCGAGGGCTCGCTCAAGGACAGGCTCAAGGAACTTACCGGCGGCAAGGGCGTGGACGTGGTCTACGATCCGGTGGGAGGCGACTACGCCGAGCCGGCCCTGCGCAGCATGGCCTGGAAGGGCCGCTACCTGGTGATTGGCTTCGCCAGCGGCCCAATTCCGAAAATCCCCCTGAACCTGGCCCTGCTCAAGGGTTGCGAGATCGTCGGCGTGTTCTGGGGGCGTTTCACCATGGAGGAGCCGGAGGCCAACCTGGCCAATATCCAGGCGCTGTGGAAGTATTTCGCCGAGGGCAAGCTCAAGCCGGTGGTCACCGACCTGTTCCCGCTGGAACAGTACGAGGACGCCTATAATTGCATGATCGAGCGCCGTGCCCGTGGCAAGGTGATTCTCACGGTCCAGTGAGGGCCCTGAAACAGGCCGCGCAATGTCACGCACAGGGATGTGCCGCCGCGGACCTGTAAGCGGCCGGACGCCCGGTGGACGGCGCGCTTGCGACGCGGTATCAGGGTCGCGGACAAGGAGGAGAGAGCGATGCAGCCTTTCGTGTTTAACACCACCCCCCAAATCCAGTGCGCGCCCGGCAGCGCCCTGGAGCTGGCGCGGAGTTGCCAACGGCTGGGGGTGACTCGGCCGTTGCTGGTCACCGATCCTGGCCTGGTGGCGATCGGCCTGGTGGCGCCGGTGCTGGCGGCACTGGAGGCCGCTGGGCTGGCGGCGACACTGTTCGACCAGGTGAGGGAAGACCCGCCCGAGGCCACCGCACTCGCGGCCGCGGCCCAGGGGCGGGAGTCCGCCGTGGACGGGGTGATCGCGGTCGGCGGCGGCAGCTCCATGGACGTGGCCAAGGTGGTGGCGCTGCTGCTGGGCGGCGACCAGCCCCTGGCCGAACTGTACGGGGTGGATCAGGCGCGCGGCCCCCGGCTGCCGTTGATCCTGGTGCCCACCACCGCGGGCACCGGCTCCGAGGTGACGCCGGTGGCCATCCTCACCACCGGTGAAACCACCAAAGCGGGCGTGTCCTCGCCAGTATTGCTGCCGGATGTGGCGGTGCTGGATGCTGACCTTACCCTGGGTCTGCCGCCGGCGGTCACCGCGATGACCGGGGTGGACGCCATGGTGCACGCCATCGAGGCCTACACCTCCCGGCACAAGAAAAACCCCATTTCCGATAACCTCGCCCGGCAGGCGCTGAGACTGCTGGCGGGCAGTATCCGCACCGCGGTCGAGCGGGGCGACGACCGCGAGGCCCGGGGCAGGATGCTGCTGGGGGCCTGCCTGGCGGGCCAGGCCTTCGCCAACGCCCCGGTGGCGGCGGTCCACGCCCTGGCCTATCCCCTCGGCGGGCACTACCACATCCCCCACGGCCTGAGTAATTCCCTGGTGCTGCCCAGCGTGCTGGAGTTCAATGCTCCGGCGGCCGCCACCCTGTACGCGGAATTGGCGGAGCTGGTGACCGGCGCGCCGGTGGCGGGCAGCGACGAGGCCAAAGCCGCCGCCCTGGTGGCGGCGCTGCGCGGCCTGATCGACGACCTGGGGCTGCCGGCGACCCTGGCCCAGGCCAGGGTGCCCGAGGCCGACCTGGAAATGCTGGCGGCGGACGCCATGCTGCAGCAGCGGCTGCTGGTGAACAACCCGCGGGAGGTCGGCGAGGCCGATGCCCTGGGTATCTACCGCGCGGCCTATGGAGGCGCGGCATGAGCGAGCGTCCGTCCCGCGCCGATTACCGGTGTTTCTACCCCATCACCACCCGCTGGTCGGACAACGACCTCTACGGGCACGTGAACAACGTGGTCTACTATTCCTACTTCGACTCGGTGGCCAACCGCTACCTGATCGAGGAGGGGGGGCTGGACATCCACGGCGGCGACACCGTCGGCTTCGTGGTCAGCTCCGGCTGCGATTACCACGCCCCGGTGGCCTACCCGGAACGCATCGAGGGCGGCCTGCGGGTCGACAAGCTCGGCAACAGCTCGGTGCGCTACGGCATCGCCATCTTTCGCGAGGGCGAGGACCGCGCCCTGGCCCACGGCCACTTCGTCCACGTCTTTGTCGAGCGCGCCGCCAACCGCGCGGTCGCCATCCCGCCCACCCTGCGCCAGGCCCTCGAAGCCCTGCAAAAATAGAAAAAAATAGGGGTCGGATACCTATTTCAAAAATAGGGAAATAGGGGTCGGATACCTATTTCTCCGAATAGGTATCCGTCCCGAATGGTACTTACTTAAGTCAAAAACAGGGTATGTTGCCCTCTGTAGGGTCGAATTTATTCGACCAAAAACGGTGCTCAAAGCATCAATGGCCGAATAAATTCGGCCCTACAACGGTTGAGTAGGTGCCATTAGTATCCGTCCCCTATTTTTTTAGTGTTTGCGGTCGTGGAGGGTCAGTAGCACCAGCACCACGAAGAACACGAAGGCGCTGAACAGCGGTGCCAGGGGGCCGTGCAGCTGGTAGAGCAGGCCGCCGACCAGGGGGCCGACCACGAAGCCGAGTCCGGGGCAGGCGGTGATCAGGCCCGCCACCGAGCCCTGTTCCGCCGTGGATACCGCCAGCGAGGCTCCCGCGGCGGCGGCGGGCATGCCGAGACCCAGGCCGATACCCAGGCAGCCCATGCCCATCGCCAGTACGACAAAATTGGGGAAGCTGGCGATCAGCCCGGCGCCGACCAGCAGCGCGAGCATGGCCAGGCGCAGGAACTGGGTGGGGCTCAGGTTGAGCCGCTGCATCGCGGTCATCTGCACGGTGAAGGTGAATACCGCGGAAATCATCAGCGCCGCGCCGGTGAGCTGTGCGGTTTCGATGCCGTTCAGCCCCAGCTTGTCCTGCAACAGGAAGCCCAGGGTCTGCTGGATGCAGGAATAGCCCACGAACAGGCCCACGGTGCTGGTCAGGTAGTGGCGCACCCGCGGGTCGGAGAATTTCAGCCGGCTGCGATGTTGGCGGGCGGTGAGATCCTCGGGCGCGGTCGGGGGCAGCGCGCGCCAGATCAGCACGGCGGCCAGCGCCGCCAGGCCCGCGGCGAAGTACAGGGGCGCCAGCAGGCCGAAGGTGGCCAGGGCGCCGCTGACCGCGGGGCCGAGGATGGTGCCGAGGCTGTTGGCGGTGCCGAGCCGGGCCATGGTGCGGGTGCGGTGGTGGGGGCTGCTGTTGTCGGCGGCATAGGCGGTGGTGGCCGGCGCGGTGGCGGACATGATCACCGCCTGGCTGCAGCGCGCCAGCAGCAGGGCGGCGTAGAGCGTGAGTCCAGATAGCAGGCCGGCGAGACCGGCGTAGAACACGCTGGTGAACAGCAGCGTGCCCAGAGTGTAGCCCACCAGGCCGGTGATGATCACCGGCTTGCGGCCGACCCGGTCGCTGAAGCGGCCCCAGCGCGGCGAGACCGAGGAAAACACCAGCGCCGACACCGCGATGATCGACGTAATCTGCAGCTCGCCGAGGTTCACCTCGCGCCCCAGTGGCGCGAGAATGGCGAACACCAGCGATTGACCGATGGCGGTAGCCATCAGCGCGGTGATCAATACCGCCAGGCGCCCCGGGGCGAGTTTCCGTTCCGCCTCGTCCGCCGTCACTGCTGCCCCACGCTGCCGAGGCCGGGCAACAGGGCCGGGTAGTTGACCGGGAACAGGCGCGCCACCAGGTCGATGTAGCGGGCATCGCCGCCGATCAACAAGCGCTTTTTGCGTTTCTCGATCGCGCGCACGATCTTCGCCGCCGCGGTCTCCGGGCTGGTGCGGGCGAACTGCTCGAAGCGCGCGCCGCGCTCCTCGGCGGTCATGCCGCCGGCGCCGCCGCGCGCGCGGCGGGCGATGTTGGTGCGAATCCCCCCGGGGTGCACGCAGCAGACGTGCAGGCCGCTGCCGGCCACTTCCTGGCGCAGGGCCTCGGTGTAGCCCCGTACCGCGAATTTGGCGGCGTTATAGGCCGACTGGGTGGGGATGCCCACCATGCCGAAAATCGAGGAGATATTGACCAGGTGGCCGCCGCCCGAGCGTTGCAACAGGGGCAGGAAGGCCGTGGTGCCGTGCACCACGCCCCAGAAATTGATGCCCATCAGCCACTGCACATCCTCGTACCTGGCCTCGGCCACCGGGTCCGCCAGGGCCACCCCGGCGTTGTTGATCACGATGTCCGCGCGGCCCGCGCCGGCTGCCACGGCCTCGGCCCAGCGCGCCACCGCCTCCCGGTCGGCGACATCGACCCGGTCGGTGGCCACCGCCGCATCGCCGGCGAGCGAGCGCCGTGTCGCCTCCAGCCCGTCCTCGTCCACGTCCGACAGGTACAGCCGGCAACCCTCTCCGTGCAAGTGCCGGGCCAGGGCCCGGCCGATGCCCGAGCCGGCCCCGGTAATGGCGGCGACTTTTCCGCTGCAGTAGGACATGTAGGTCTCCTTTTGGTCTTTGGGCTTATTGTTCTGCGGGGCGCTTGGTTCCCGCTGCACCAGCGAGCGGTAATATCACCATTTGCCCCCGGCTGGGCCTTTGGAGGTCATGCCAGTCTGGACAGTCAGGGCCTCTTCACCTAGAATTGCCTGCCAGATTTCACACGTCCGGCCAGCGCCCCGGCTTCGTGCATTCCTGTGAAAAACCAGAGCTGATTGTATGACAAAAAGCGAGATGCGGTTGTCCCATCTCGCTTTTTTTGGGCGCGCGCGGCCGACTGTAACCCGGTGAATGTTTGGAGGTTCGCTTGTTAAGACCGGCCCTGTTAGCCCTTGAGGATGGCAGTATTTTCAAAGGCCTCGCTATCGGAGCCGAAGGTGCTTCCGTTGGCGAGGTGGTGTTCAACACGGCCATGAGCGGCTATCAGGAGATCCTCACGGACCCCTCCTACGCCCGGCAGATCATCACCCTGACCTATCCCCACATCGGCAATACCGGCACCAACGCCGAGGACGAGGAGTCTTCCGCGGTGTGGGCTTCCGGTCTGGTCATCCGTGACCTGCCGCTGCTGGCCAGTAATTTCCGTAGCGAGGAGGACCTCTCCAGTTACCTCAAGCGCCGCAATGTGGTGGCCATCGCCGATATCGACACCCGTCGCCTGACCCGTATCCTGCGGGAAAAGGGCGCCCAGAACGGCTGCCTGATGGCGGGCGAGGGCATTGACGAGCAGGCCGCCCTGGCCCGGGCTCGCGAATTCGCCGGCCTCAAGGGCATGGACCTGGCCAAGGAAGTGACCGTCGCCGAGCCCTACAGCTGGACCGAGGGCAGCTGGACCCTGGGCGAGGGGCACCGCGCGCGCGGCGCTGAAGAGCTGCCCTGGCACGTGGTGGCCTACGACTACGGCGTCAAGCGCAATATCCTGCGCATGCTGGTGGACCGCGGCTGCCGCCTCACCGTGGTGCCGGCCCAGACCCCGGCGAGCGAGGTGCTGGCCATGAACCCCGATGGGGTGTTCCTGTCCAACGGCCCTGGCGACCCCGAGCCCTGCGATTACGCGATTACCGCCATCCGCGAGATTCTCGACACCGACGTGCCGGTGTTTGGCATCTGCCTCGGCCACCAGCTGCTCGGCCTGGCCAGCGGCGCGCGGAGCATGAAGATGGGCCACGGCCACCACGGCGCCAACCACCCGGTGCAGAACCTGGACGACGGCACTGTGCTGATCACCAGCCAGAACCACGGTTTCGCGGTGGACGAAGCGTCGCTGCCGGACAACCTGCGGGTCACCCACAAGTCGTTGTTCGACGGCACCCTCCAGGGTGTCCATCGCACCGACAAGGCCGCGTTCAGCTTCCAGGGCCACCCCGAGGCGAGCCCCGGGCCCCACGATGCAGCGCCCTTGTTTGACCATTTTATTGAATTGATTGAAGCCAGAGCGGGAAAGCAGTAAATGCCGAAGCGTACCGACCTCCAAAGCATCCTGATCCTGGGCGCCGGTCCCATCGTTATCGGCCAGGCCTGTGAATTCGACTACTCCGGGGCCCAGGCCTGCAAGGCGCTGCGGGAAGAGGGTTACCGGGTCATCCTGGTGAACTCCAACCCGGCGACCATCATGACCGACCCGGCGATGGCCGATGCGACCTACATCGAGCCCATCGAGTGGCAGACCGTGGCGCGCATCATCGAGGCTGAAAAACCCGATGCCCTGCTGCCCACCATGGGCGGCCAGACCGCCCTCAACTGCGCCCTGGACCTGGCCAAGCACGGCGTGCTGGAAGAGCACGGCGTGCAGATGATCGGCGCCACCAAGGAGGCGATCGACAAGGCCGAGGACCGCCAGCTGTTCGACCAGGCGATGAAGCGCATCGGCCTGGAAACGCCCCGCGCCTCCACCGCCCACAGCCTGGAGGAAGCCTTCCAGGTGCTGGATTCGATCGGCTTCCCCTGCATTATCCGCCCCTCCTTCACCATGGGTGGCTCCGGCGGCGGCATCGCCTACAACCGCGACGAGTTCGAGGAGATCTGCATCCGCGGCCTGGATCTCTCGCCCACCAACGAGCTGTTGATCGACGAGTCGCTGATCGGCTGGAAGGAATACGAGATGGAGGTCGTTCGTGACAAGAACGACAACTGCATCATCGTGTGCTCGATCGAGAACTTCGACGCCATGGGCGTGCACACCGGCGATTCCATCACCGTGGCGCCGGCCCAGACCCTGACCGACAAGGAATACCAGATCATGCGCAACGCCTCGCTGGCGGTATTGCGCGAGATCGGCGTGGAAACCGGTGGCTCCAACGTGCAGTTCGGCATGGACCCGAAAACCGGCCGCCTGGTGATCATCGAGATGAACCCCCGGGTGTCCCGCTCCTCGGCCCTGGCCTCCAAGGCCACCGGCTTCCCCATCGCCAAGGTGGCGGCCAAGCTGGCGGTGGGCTACACCCTGGACGAGCTGCAGAACGACATTACCGGAGGCGCCACCCCGGCGTCCTTCGAGCCGTCCATCGACTACGTGGTCACCAAGATTCCACGCTTCGCCTTCGAGAAATTCAACGCCGCCGACCCGCGCCTCACGACCCAGATGAAGTCCGTGGGCGAGGTCATGGCCATCGGCCGCACCTTCCAGGAGTCGGTGCAGAAGGCCCTGCGCGGCCTGGAAGTGGGCTCGTCCGGCTTCGAGCACAAGATGGACGTGGACAATCCGGACCTGCGTGACGAGCTGATCGCCGAACTGGTCAACCCCGGTCCGGACCGCATTTGGTTCCTGGCGGACGCCTTCCGCGCCGGCATGGACGTGGAGGAGGTTTACGGCCACTCCGGCGTGGATCCCTGGTTCCTGGTACAGATCAAGGACATCGTCGACACCGAGAACAGCCTCAAGTCGGTCAACCTGGCCGATATCGACGCCGACGCCATGTTCCGCCTCAAGCGCAAGGGTTTCGCCGACAGCCGCCTGGCGGTACTGCTGGCGGCCACCGAGGGCGAGGTGCGCAAGCACCGCCACGGCCTGGGCATTCGCCCGGTGTACAAGCGCGTGGACACCTGCGCCGCCGAGTTCGCCTCGGCCACCGCCTACATGTACTCCACCTACGAGGAAGAGTGCGAGGCCGCGCCCTCGGCGCGCAACAAGATCCTGGTGCTCGGCGGCGGTCCCAACCGCATTGGCCAGGGCATCGAGTTCGACTACTGCTGCGTGCACGCCGCCCTGGCCATGCGCGAGGATGGCTACGAGGCCATCATGGTCAACTGCAACCCGGAGACCGTCTCCACTGACTACGACACCTCCGACCGCCTCTACTTCGAGCCGGTGACCCTGGAGGACGTGCTGGAAATCGTCGCCCTGGAGAAGCCCAAGGGGGTGATCGTGCAGTTCGGCGGCCAGACCCCGCTGAAACTGGCCCGGGCCCTGGAGGCGCAGGGCGTGCCCATTATCGGCACCACCCCGGACGCCATCGACCGCGCCGAGGACCGCGAGCGCTTCCAGCGAATGATCCAGAAACTGGAATTGCGCCAGCCCGCCAACACCACCGT
Organism: Parahaliea mediterranea; assembly: GCF_017255185.1. GTDB lineage: Bacteria > Pseudomonadota > Gammaproteobacteria > Pseudomonadales > Halieaceae > JAFKCZ01. Next base: position 267,094 of record NZ_JAFKCZ010000003.1, on the reverse strand, counting down.
GCGCAGCGTGGACGAGGCCGTCGCCGCGGCCGATAGCATCGGCTACCCGCTGGTGGTGCGGCCCTCCTATGTGCTGGGCGGCCGGGCGATGGAGATCGTCTACCGCGAGGAGGACCTGCTGCGCTACATGCGCGACGCGGTGCAGGTCTCCGAGGACTCGCCGGTGCTGCTGGACAGCTTCCTGTCGGCGGCGGTGGAAGTGGATATCGACGCGGTCTCGGACGGCGAGCAGGTGGTGATCGGCGCCATCATGCAGCACATCGAGCAGGCCGGGGTGCACTCCGGTGACTCCGCCTGTTCCCTGCCGCCCTACAGCCTGCCCGCCGAGGTGCAGGACGAGATGCGCGAGCAGGTGCGCAAAATGGCCCTGGAACTGGGCGTGCGCGGCCTGATGAACGTGCAGCTGGCCTGGCAGGACGACGAGATTTACGTGATCGAGGTAAACCCGCGGGCCTCGCGTACGGTGCCGTTCGTGTCCAAGTGCATCGGCATGTCCCTGGCCAAGGTGGCGGCGCGCTGCATGGCGGGGCAGTCCCTGGCCGATCAGGGCTTCACCAAGGAAGTGGTGCCGCCGTATTACTCGGTCAAAGAGGCGGTCATGCCCTTCAACAAATTCCCCGGGGTGGACCCCATCCTGGGGCCGGAAATGCGCTCCACCGGCGAGGTCATGGGCACCGGCGACACCTTCGCCGGCGCTTTCTCCAAGGCCCAGCTGGCGGCCGGCGACCCGCCGCCGCGCAGCGGCACCGCGCTGATCAGTGTGCGCGATGTCGACAAGCCCGCCGCCGTGCGGGTGGCCAGGGAGCTGGTGGAGCTGGGCTTCGACCTCGCCGCCACCGGTGGCACCGCCGACGCCCTGGAAAAAGCCGGGCTCAGCGTGCGCCGCGTCAACAAGGTGCTGGAAGGGCGACCGCACATCGTCGACATGATCAAGAACGACGAGGCGGATTTGATCATCAACACCACCGAGGGTCGCCGGGCGATCGCCGATTCCGCGCCGATCCGCGCCAGCGCCGAGCAGCACCGGGTGTTCTACACCACCACCCTGGCCGCCGCCGAGGCGGTGTGCATGGCGCTGAAACTGGAAAGTGACAAGACAGTACGCAGGCTACAGGACCTGCACGGGAGTATCGCAGTATGAACAATGTGCCGATGACGGTTTCGGGGGAAGCCGCGCTGCGCGCAGAGCTGGAGCGGCTGAAAAAGGTCGACCGCCCCCGCATCACCCAGGCGATCGCCGAGGCGCGCGAGCACGGCGACCTCAAGGAGAACGCCGAGTACCACGCGGCCCGCGAGCAGCAGAGCTTCACCGAGGGCCGCATCATGGAGATCGAGGGCAAACTGTCGGTGGCCCAGGTGATCGATGTGACCGCGCTGCCCAAAACCGGCAAGGTGATTTTCGGCACCACCATTGACCTGATCAACATCGAGACCGATGCCACCGTCACCTACCGCATCGTCGGCGACGACGAGGCGGATGTGAAGAACAACCTGATCTCGATCAGCTCACCCATCGCCCGCGCCCTGATCGGCAAGGAAGAGGGCGACGTGGTGGTGGTCAGGGCGCCAGGCGGCGACGTGGAATACGAGATCGACCAGGTCCATCACCTCTGATCCCCGCGCGGCGCCGCCCTCCGGCGGCGCCCGGCTTTCCTATAAATCCAGTGTCAGCTCCAGGCCGTAGGTCCGCCCGCGGGCGTACATCCGCGTCAGCGCGAAGGCGGTATTGGCGTTGGGGTAATAGTCCTCATCCAGCAGATTGTCGCCGTACAGCGAAGCGGTGAGTTCCGCGTCGCCCAGGCGAATCCCCGCCAGGCCCAACCGCGCGCCGACCCGCCAGTAGCCGGCCAGCTCGCGCGCGTCGTTCAGGGACGAGAGTTGGCCCTCCGGGTCGCGCAGGGTGTTGGCGGTCAGCATGGTATCGCCCTGGTAGACGCCGTCCACCCGCCCGAAGGCCTGCATGCCGTTGCCGAAGGTCGGCGCGTAGTACTGCGCCGAGAGCCGGCCCGTGGTTTTGGGCACGAACTGCTGGCTGACATCGTCGGTGATGTCGACAAAGGTATTGTCGGCGCTGCGCTGGAAGTATTCGTCATAGCTGTGATGGGTATAGCCCACTGACGCGGTGAGCGTCAGGCCGTCCGCCGGCAGCCATTCCAGCTCCGCCTCGGCGCCCTCGATACTGGCCTTGCCCGCGTTGTCGAAGAACTGCCGGCCGTTGAGGAAGGCCTGTATCTGCAGGTCCTCGTAGTCGCTGTAGAAGGCGGCGAGGTTGAGGCGCAGCCGGTTCTCCAGCAACTGTGACTTGAAGCCCAGCTCGTAGGAGGTCAGCGTCTCGGGTTCGTAGGGGATACCGCTGAGGAGACCGCCGGAGACGTAACCCGTGGAGACCTTGGCGTAGGTGGTGATGTCCGCCGTGGGGCGCCAGGTGATCGTGCCGGTGTAGGTCAGTTCCTCGTAGTCCACCTGGTAGTCGCCGGGGCCGAACACCGCGCCGGTGGCGCCGGCCAGCGAGTCGATACGCAGCTCGCGGTTGTCGGAGGTATAGCGCAGGCCGCCGGTGAGGTCGACGCTGTCGTTGAGGTACCAGGTGAGCTGCGCGTAGGCGGCGCTGGAGTCATTGTTGGCCTCGGTGATGGTGGTGCCGCTGCCGAACAGGGCGTCGAGGAGCGGGTTGGCCATTACCACGCCGTCCACCACCGGCTGGAACACGCCCAGCACATTGGTGGCCGGGGATTCCTCCTCGAAATAGAACAGCCCGGTCACCAGTTCGTAGCGCTCGGTGGATACCTGCAGCTGGAGCTCCTGCGAAAACTGCTCCTGCTCGGTGGAGCGCGCGGTCAGCAGGGAAAAGAAACTGTCGTTGGGGCCGGGTTGGGCCGCCGGGTCCAGGGCGCCGCCAATATTGCCGCCGAGCAGGGCGAACAGTTGCGCGCTGGAGAAGCGAACGCCGCCGGTGGCGGTGAGGTCGAAAATGTTCGGGTCCTGGTCGAGTTCGCGCCAGCCGCTGATGCTCTTGAGCGTGAGCGCGTCACTGGCTTCCCAGGTCAGGGTGAGGTTGTGGCCCAGGGTTTCGACATGCTCCACGCTGGAGGCGTTGGCCACCGGGTCCAGCCGCGCGGTGGACTGGTTGGTGACGCCGCCGGTCAAGGGCTGGAAAGCCAGTACGCCGCCCCACAACTGGCCGGTTTGATCCTCCAGCGGCCCCACGATTTGCACCGGATTGCCCACGGTGTCCGAATCGCTGTAGTCGAAGCGGTAATCGATGCTAAGCCGCTCGGTGGCGTCGTACTGGGCGGCGAAATGGAGGGCGTTAACCTCCTTGCCACCCAGTTGATCGGCATAGCGCAGTTTGCCGAAGCCGGCGGCGCGCGCCGACAGGTCGATGTTGCGACCGCCCAGCAGGTTGTCGGCGTAGCCGTCGATCTCGTCGTAGAGGTAGGACAGCTTGGTGCGCAGGCCCCGCCATTCGGGCAGGTTCAGGGTGAGTTTGCCGCGGCGCGCGTTGTCGCTGCCGAGAGAGGCGTCGGCCCGCAGGCCGAATTCGCCGGTGGGGGCCGCGGTGACGATGCTCAGGGCGCCGGCGGTGGCGTTGCGCCCGAACAGGGTGCCCTGCGGCCCGCGCAGGACCTCGACACGCTCGATGTCCGCCAGATCGAAAATGGCGCCCACGCTGCGGCCCACGTAGATGCCGTCCACGTAGATGCCGACCTTGGGGTCCACCGCATTGTCCGAGGTGCCGGAGACCACCCCGCGAATCGCCAGCGCCGGAATGGTTTGCTGGCCCTGGGGAGTGATGCTGAGGTTGGGCGCCAGGGAGGACAGGTCATTGATATTGGTGATGCGCAATTGCTGGATGTCGTGCGCGCCGAGCGCGGTGACGGCGATCGGGACCGACTGCAGGTTTTCCTCCCGGCGCTGGGCGGTCACCACGATTTCCTCGAGGGCCCCGGCGCGGCCGATCGCCGCGCCGGCGTCGCTGGCCTGCTGCGCCAGGGCGCCGGTGGCGACTCCAGGCCCCAACAGGCAGGCCAGCAGGGCGGTGTGTAGCGGATGGCGGCGTTGTAGCGATGTCATAGCGTCTGTCCTGTTGCCTTCGGCGAAGGCTGTTATCGTTGGCGTAGGCCGGGCCCCGCCGCGCGGTGGCGCGGCGTAAGCCGGTCGTTGTCTAGCGGAAAAGCGTGTCCCGCGTGGGTACGGCTCAGGCGGCGTCGAAGTACTCGCCCAGGGACCACATGGTGTCTTCGTAGTCGGGGCCGTGAACCACGCCCAGGTGTTCGCGCACCGCGTCCACGGTCCACTCGAACATTTCCTCGTAGCGCGGCATGAACAGCGGGCTGTTCAGCTGTTCGCCGATGCGGTTCCCCTCCCCGAGGGCCTTGTACAGCGGCGGCAGCAGCTGTGGATAGTGGCAGCCGAAGCGCGCGATTCCGGTGGACAGCAGCAGGTTGGACACCACCGAGATGTGCTCGCCCAGCTCCGGCCCCAGGTGCCTGAGCAGGTTGGTGGTGCGGGCCGCGATCAGCGCGAACTCGCCCAGGGGATCGTAGCGGTAGCCGATCACCAGGTGTTCGATATCGTGGGTCTGGCTGTGGCGGCGGTGGAAGTAATCGTAGTCGGTGGCGGTGCTGTCGAAGGGCAGGAAGTCCGCCTGCAGGCCCTGCTCGGCCAGCATTTTCTGGTACTCCCGGCCGAGGGTGCCCTCGGGCAGCCTGGCCAGCGCCTCGAGGTCGTGGGGAATCAGGAAGCGCGCCTCGAACCAGGCGTCCAGTTCCGCGTCGCGCTTGCGCGCCTCGGCGAACAGGCGGTTGATCTCGTCCCGGTCATCCAGCTCGCGGAAGATATCGATGATCTCCAGCGGGCCGCCGTAGTGGTCCATGTCCGGTCCGTTGCGGCGCAATGCCTCCACCGAGACCCAGTGGCGCAGGCGCGGGTCGTTGAGGTACTTGGAGGTGCTGCTGAGCATGGTGGTCGTGCCCAGCCGGCGCGGGTCCAGTAAACGCTGGCCGGCCGAGTAACTCGGTACATCGGTCATGGTGCGATCCTCCACTAACGGGACTGTTTTTAGGGCTTATGCGTGCTATTAAGACCCGCGGGGCAGCCGGGGGGAATGGAGAATCGGCCGCTTGCCTTGCACAATTGTCTGCGCCTTGGCGGCGGCCCGGAGAAACGGGGCGCGTGGTTTACTTCGTCGTACTGTCGCGGACCTGGGTCGGCGACCAGCCGGTCAGCTGCTTGAAGCGGCGTGAGAAAAACATCGGGTCGTCGTAGCCGACCTCGGTGGCGATCACCTTGATCGGCTTGTCGGTACCCTGCAGCAGTTCCCGGGCACGCTGCATGCGCAGCTGGTCCCGCCAGCGCATCAGGTTTTCCCCGATCTGGTTCTTGAACAGCGCGTTGAGCGTGGAGGGGGCGGCGTTGGCCGCCGCAGCCACCTGTTCCACCGTGGTTTTTTCCCGGTAGTGCGCCAACAGGTAGTCCCGGGCCGCCACCACCCGGCGGTCCAGCTGCTCCCCGTTGCCGCGCGGCCGCAATTCGTCACAGAGCAGCAACATCCGCTCCAGCAGGTTGAAATGCAGCGCCAGGGCGTGATGGGCCTGGGAGTGAGCGATATCGATAATGCGGCCCTGTGACTCCTTCAGGTCGGCGGCGATGTGTCGATCGCCGATATTCAGGGCCCGCGGTCCGGACTCGTCCTGGCCGGCCTGCAGCAGGGGCAGCCAGGTTTCGCGCGGGAAAAAGGCGTTGCTGAACAGGCTGCAGCGGGATGCCGCGTGACCGCGGCACAGTTCCACGCTGGATTCCGGCGGCAGCACCAGTACCGCGGGGCCATCGCTGCCGAATACCCGTCCGCCGGTGTCGCCGTTCACCAGGCATTCCCCGGATTCGATGAACAGCATCAACCAGGAGCCCGCGGGTGTAAACAGGGGGCGGGGATAGTCGGGCTCGGGGGCGGGAAGCAGCTCCACATGGGAGCTCACCGCCTGGTGGGTGTTGAGGAAGCGCCGGTAGAGGTATTGCCACACGCGGTTTTGGAACTGCACCGCCAGCTCGGGGTAGGCCGGCCAGTCCAGGTTGTCGAGACCCAGTCCGAGGTCCGCCAGCGTTTCCTCCAGCAGCTCCCGCCGCCCCTGCAGGTCCATGTGATCAAAGTTCAGGATCGCGCTGTAGGGCAGGCTGAGGGTGTCGCCGAGCAGGTCCACAAACTGGCCGCTCTCCTCCACGAAGGCCGTTTCCGCGTCCTCCGACTGCAGCGCCGCGACCAGGGCCTCGGTCAGCGAAATCAGCGGGGCCTGCAGCGGGCTGTCGACGGTGTTCATGAGGCCGGCGTGTCCGGGGACGGCACCTTGGCGCGGGCCGCGCGGAAGGCGATACCCTGGACGTTGAGGGCCAGGTCCATCTCCAGCCGTTCGCCCAGGGTTCGGGCCTGTTCGGCGCCGGCCAGCGGGGCCAGCCGCTCGCGGGTGTATTCGGTTACCGCGGCCTGCAATTGCGCAGTATCGCCCGCGCAGGCATCGCCGAGCCGCGCATATTCCCGCAGCTGGTCGTGCAGCAGGTCCACCTGGCGACCCTCGAAGGGCAACCTGCCGTAGTGCGTGAGGTACATGTACCGGGGCGCGCGCGCGGCCAGCGTGGCAACGGATTCGGCATAGGCTTCCGGGTCGAACTGGGTGGGCGTGGTGGCGGGCAGGACAAAGCTGCCGCCGGGCAGGCGCAGGTAATCGTAACTGATGCCGAACATATCGCCGCTGAACCAGCCCCGGGTCCGTTCGTCCCACAGGCACAGGTGGTGCTCCGCGTGCCCCCGCGTGTGCTGTACGAGGAGTTCCCTGTCGCCGATGGCCACTCGCTCGCCATCCGCCAGTTCGCGCACCCGCTCCGCGGGCACCGGGTCGATGGTGCCGTACAACGCCCGGAAGGCTTCTTCGCCGTAGACCTGTTGCGCGCTGGCAATGAGTCGTTCGGGGTCAATCAGGTGGCGCGCCCCCCGCGGATGCACCAGCAGGGTTGCCTGTGGAAACGCGCGCATATAGCGCCCGGCGCCGCCGGCGTGGTCGAGGTGCACATGGGTGGGGATGACGTAGCGGATCTGGCCGGGCTCGATGGACAGCGCCGCCAGCGTGCGCCTCAGGTTGTCGTAGCTGTGGGAGGTGCCGGTCTCGACCAGGGCGTACTCATCGCCGTCGCCAACCAGGTAAAAACAGGCGATGCCGGGTTGCACGTAGTCGGCGTCGATGCAGGTGATATCGCCCGGCAGCGACTGGAAGCGGGCGCCGGTCACGACGCCGGGCTCCGCACGGACCGGCCGGGCGTTCGCTGACCCGCGACCGGGGGCAGCGGGGCGGAGGGCGACTGTGGCGTGCGATGCCGTGGTTGGGGATTGTGTGGTATGCGCTTCATGGTCCGCTCCTGTACCTGCTGGTTGCCGCATGATAGCCCGTGTCGGCGGGCAGTAAACAGGTGTTGCAGCGGTCGGCGCGGCGAATTGGCGGCGATACTCCATGTCTTTTGGTCGATCCGACATGGCCGGGCCCGGGGCGCGGGCCTAGAGTGCGGCGTGTACCAGGAGGAATGACCATGTATGACCTGATCATAAAAAACGCCAGGATTTTTGACGGCACCGGCGAGCCGCCCTTTCACGGCGCGGTCGCCGTCAGCGAGGGGCGCATCGCGGCCATGGGGACCCGTCTCGACGGCGATGCCCGCGCGGTGGTGGACGCCGGCGGCCGGGCCCTGGCGCCGGGCTTTATCGATTCGCACACCCATTTCGATGCCCAGATCACCTGGGACGGGCTGGCCACGCCCTCCCTGGAGCACGGCGTGACCACGGTCATCAACGGCAACTGTTCGCTGACCATGGCTCCGGTGCGGGCCCGGCACCGCGAGTTTGTGGGCGCGGTGTTCCGCCAGATCGAGGAGATGCCGGCGGCGGCCTTCGACGCCGGCATGCGCTGGAACTGGGAGACCTTCGAGGAGTACCTGGCCAGCTTCCGCGACCAGCTGGGTATCAATGTGGCGACCCTGGCCGGCCACAGCATGCTGCGCCTGTGGGTGATGGGAGAGGCAGCCCGGGAACGCTGCGCCACCGACGACGAGATCGCGCGGATGCAGCAGCTGCTGCGGGAGTGCCTGGACGCGGGGGCCCTGGGGCTGTCCACCAGCTGGGTGGATATCGATCACGAACACCGGCCGGTGCCCTGCCGCCTGGCGGCGCCGGAAGAACTCGACGCACTGTGCGCGGTACTGGGGGAATACGGCGCGGTAATGCAGGTGGTGCCGGAGTTCTGGGACCCGGACCTGCTCTGCGTGCGTATCGACATCCTCGGCGAGCTGTCGCGCCGCCACGGTATCACCGTGAGCTTCTCGCCGCTGTTCGATTCCAATGCCACCCCGGACCTGGTGCAGCGCGCCCTGGCGCGCGTTCGCCTGCAAACCCTGCACGGCGCGCGGGTGGTGCCGCAGATGCAGACCCGGCCGATTGACGTCACCTTCGAGTTCGACATGCCCACCTCGGTGTTCAGCACCCGGCCCACCTGGTGGGCGACCATCCTCAAGCCCCACGCCGAGACCCTGCGCGACTTCCAGGACGCCGGGGTGCGCAAGCAGCTGGTGGAGGAGGCCTACAATGGCTTGCACCCCATCGCCATGGAGGTGCACTTCCCCGACTTCATCGTCAACCGCTGTCACCTGGCCCACAACAAGCCGCTGGAGGGGCGCTGTCTGCGGGATATCGCCGCCGAGCGCGACTGCGATCCGGTGGAGTTGATGCTCGACCTGGCGGTGGAGGAAGACCTCAAGACCTGCTTCACCGCGCTCGAAGTGGGCCACAACAACCTGGAGCGCATCACCGGTCCCATTGCCGACCCGCTGGTGCAGATCGGTTCCGGCGATGGCGGCGCCCATGTCACCCGTTTCGCGACCTATGGCGACACCGGTTACCTGTTCAGCCGCTTTGTGCGCGATGCCGGCGCGCTCACCCCGGAGCAGGCGGTGTACAAGTTGACTGGCCAGGTGGCCGCGAACTGGGGCCTGGTGGACCGCGGGCGCCTCCGACCGGGCCTGGCGGCGGACCTGGTGCTGTTCGACCTGGACACCATCGATCGCGGGCCGGAGATCGCGGTGGAAGACCTGCCCGCCGAGGGCTATCGCTACGTGCGCCGGGCCCGGGGTGTGGAGCAGGTGTATGTCAACGGCGTGCTGGCCTATTCCGCGGGCGATGGCTACAGCGGGGACCGCGGCGGGCGCATTGTGTCCAGTCCGCGGGTGGCGGCTTAATCAACAGGAGTATGCTATGAGTGCAACAATCGAACCACTGCGCCCCTGGGTGTATCCCCGCGAGGGCGATGACTGGCGCAGCATCGCCGCGCGGGAGTTTCCCGACCGCCCGGTGGACGAGGCCGTCGCCGACCTGCAGAGCTGGAACCTGTACCTGGTGTTCCGCCCCGCACCGGCGATGATGACCCGCTCCGACATTGTGTTTACCGGCCCGCCGGCAGCGTGACTGCCGGGGCAGGGGAGGCGGGGGGCGCGGTCATTTGCGCCGTGCACCTGGCCCCGACCCACGACGGCGAGGCCGCGATGGTGGTGGAATTGCGCTATCCCAACGGCGGCACCGCCACAGTGCAGGTGGCGGGCGGCGACACCGCGGCGGTGATGGCCCGGGCGGGGGTGGCCACCGCGGCCGGCCTGGTGGGCCAGCCCTGGACCGTGTTGCAGGTGCGCGAGGTGCGCGGATCGGGGTGATGCCGGGACTAGGCTATGGGGCGGGTTTCGGCTCCGGTCCAGGTCATCGTGTACTCCGGGTGTCCGGTGTGCGTATCGGCCTGTTCGCTAGTCACGCGGAAGCCCTGGGACAGGTAAAAACGGTAGCTCGGATCATTCGCCTGGTACACCGACAGGGTCAGCGAGGTCCGCTGCTGTTTTGCATGGGCCAGTAACTGCTTGCCGATACCCCGGCCCTGCAGCGTTGGCGCAACGAAAATGGCCGCCAGTGTGTCGCCGTGCAGCGCATAAAAGCCGGCGATGCCCGGGTTCTGGTCGTAGACATGGTTTTCCGATGCCGGCAGGTAGATGTCGCGCATACTCTCCAACTGGGACTCCCAGACACCGGGTTCAACGAAATCGTGGGCTTGAATGGATGCGTCCAGCCAGATGTCGAGCACGGCATCGATATCGCTGTTTTGGCAGGGTCTGATCACTCGGGTTTGCTCTCGTGTTGGGTGTAGGGGGAACGCGCCGGACACCGTCGCGCAGTGATGTCGCCGGCGGGTCATGTTGGCCGGCGAGGGCCTACCAGAGGGTTTTCCTGGCCCGCTCCGGCCACTGTGCATCGTACTCGCGGCCACCCTGACGGCCATCGCTCAGCGCGGCGAGCATTTGCCCCGGCGTGGGCAATTCGTCGGGGTCAATAAAGTTGCCAGGGTCCCACAGGCCCGACCGGACGATGGCGCGTGCGCAGTGAAAGAAGGCCGATTCGACCTTTACGATCACCGCTGTTCTGGGCAGCTTGCCCTCGACCGCAAAGGAGGCGAGCAGGTCCCCGTCGGTGGACACCGTTGCCGTGCCGTTGACGCGGAGCATGGTGCCATAACCGGGAATAAGAAATAGCGTCGCCACGCGATGGTCGCGCACGATGTTGCGCAGTGAATCGATACGGTTGTTGCCGCGCCGGTCGGGGAACACCAGGGTCCGTTCATCGACAACGCGCACGAAACCGCGCTTGTCCCCGCGGGGGGTGCAGTCCAATCCATTGGGGCCGGAGGTCGCCAGGATCATCATCGGCGACGCTTCGATCAGTGCCCGGTACTCGGCGCTCAGGTAGTTGATTTCCTTGACGATGGAGGGCTCCGCAGGCTCGCCATAAACGGCCTCCAACTCCTCGACGCTTGCTATCGTTGTCATAACAGGCTAACTCTCATTAATTTCAAGCTGCAAACACCCAGACCATCCGCTAGACCTCAATGCGGTAGGTATTGAATGCATGATCGTGAATCACGGTGGCGGCAATCGGGTCGCCCAGCAGCCCGGAAATTGCCCGGGTTTGCCGTCGGGTTGTGGGCAGATGTACGAACAAGTAAGTATGGCCCAGCTCCCGGGCCCATCCCAGTACCTCGTCCAACACTTTTCGCCCGTGTCCCCAATACTTGGGTGAGAGCACAATGGCCAGTTCATAACTATCCGATTCGCGCTGTATGCCGCACCAGCCCGCGAGTTCCGTGCCGTCGCGTATGGCTCGCACTCTACAGCCTGGTACCTGGTCCGTCCGGGACTTTGAGGTCAGCCAATCGTTGACAGACTTGGCAGTAAACCGTGGATGCGGGAGAAGATGCCTGCGAACCGTGGTGGAATTCAAGAGGGCAAGCCAGGCATCTGCTGGTGATGCCTGGAGGCTATGGTAGGTTAACTTTGGCATTTTTCGGTTCTGTCTATTCCTTCGTCGACTTGGTTCACACTTAATTCGGCATCGCGCATTAATCCAACTTCCGTTTCTGTTCGGTAACGGAGTCAACGAACTGAGCACCCGTCCGTACAGAGGCCGCGGCGCGGTGGGGTGCCCGTAGCGACCGTGTGCGACAGGGAAGTCGCAGACGAGCCCCCATGGATGGGTTCACGGCGAGTCGCGTAGGGCACCCCACCGTGTCGTGGCCGCATGGCGAAGTGCCACTAGGCGAAGTGCAAACCGGATGGCACTCAATCCGCAGCGGCAAAATGCGCCATCTGGTCGTCGTAGGCCTTGATGAATCCCGGGCGCGCGGTGGCGCGCGCGATGTAATCGCGACAGGCAGGGTAGTCTGCCAGTTCGCCGAAGCGATCGACAAGACGCAGCGCATCCGACATCACAATATCGGCCACCGAGAAGGTGCCGGCCAACCATTCGCGCTGCGCCAACACGTTCTCGAGGTGTTGGAGTCTGGAGGTCAGGAACTGGTTCAGGCTTTCCCGCCCCGGTGTATGCTCATTGTCGTTGGAGAACTTGAAAATCGACCACGGCACGCTGGCCATCTCGACCGAATTGAGCGCCGCGAACAGCCACTGGATTGCCTCGCTACGGCCGCGCGGATCGGTGGGCAGTAGCTTGTCGCTACGCTCTCCGAGGTGAAGCAGAATTGCGCCGCTCTCGAAAATCGACAGTTCGCCATCGGTCAGCCAGGGCACCTGGCCGAAGGGTTGGTGCGCAAAATGCTCCGCTGCGCGATCCGCAAAGGGCACGCCCTTCACCCGATAGGGCAGGCCCGCCTCCTCCAGGGCCCAGCGGATGCGTATGTCACGCACGTAGCCTCGCGGCATCTCTGGAACCCAGTCAAAGCTGGTGAGTACGATGTCGGTCATGCGGCGGCTCCTTGCCTGGTTTTGTACGGGGCTTGCGCGGGGACTACCCCGGCACTTGTGAGTGAGCGTCGACAAAAAGGCTCTTGATCAACGCCGAGAAACGCTCCGGGCTTTCCATGGGGAACATATGCCCTTCGCCATTGATCTGCCTAACGTCAATAAGATCCGACAGGCCGATTGTACTTGTCGAGGCCAGCCTGAACAAAGTGCGGGTGTTGGATCCATAGCCGATGGTCACAGGCACAGGGATCGCCGCGATATTCGCGCGGTTGATGTCTGGCTGCTCCTGCTGATTGAGTTGGTGTTTCAGTGTTGCAGCCTTGGACAGTTGTAGCTTTCTTGCTGCGGCACTTTGCCTGTTGAAGTATCCCCGCTCCTGGCCAGAGCCGTCTATCAGGGCTTCAACCGCCATCGCCAGATTTCCCTGGGAGAAGTGGTCGAATACCGCGCCAAACATGGCCTCCGCATCGGCTTGCCAGTCACTCATAACGGGTTCTTCCAGGCAGCCCGGAAACCCCGGCTCATACAGGAACACGCCGGAAACGTGCGGGTTGTGCCTGATAAGCGTATTGAGTAATACATCGGCGCCGTAGGACCAGCCTGCCAAATAGAGGGGTTTTTTGGTGTCGAGTTCGGCGATGAGGTTTGCCAGGTCACGGGCGTGGGAATTCAGGCCAAAACTACCGGTGTCTGCTTCGCCAAAGTGGCGCAATGTCGTGGTGATCACCTCAAAGTCTGGCTGCAGGTATTGCCTGTGTTCTGCCCACATCGTGGCGTCCGCGAGGGCGCCGTGAACCAGTAGCAGGGATGCGCCGGAGCCCGGCTGTATCTGTTTCATAGAGTGATAATCCAACAAGAATGGAGCCCGTTTGAGTGAATGGGGTGGGTTTTGCTCGCGTAGCCGGCGTCGCTACGGGGTTTCACCCAACATTCCGGCAAACATACATGCCGTAGCTATAGTAAGGGCTATACTTTTCGTAGAATGCGATTTCCTTTTGTTCCAGTTCCACTAGCCTGGCGGCTTCCTCGCTTTCGCTGTGGCGTTCAAGAAACGCGTCAAAACGGCTTTGCAAGGGCCGATAGTAGTTTTCCAGCCAGCAGCTCTGGGGCAGTGCGAAAAAGGCGATGGGGGAATAAGCGGCATGCTCGAGTACCTGCATCTTTGCGGATGCGGTGTCAATCTCCGGATACTGGGAATCCCAATAGGACTGTACTTCTTCGGGCCGGCTCTCGCTGAGCCAGGTGATTTCCGATACCACCAATAGACCGTTGGCCTTTAGCAAGCGTCTCCAGTCGCCTATGCCGTTTGCAAAGCCAATATTGTAGATAGCCCCTTCGGACCAGATCAGGTCGAATTCCCCGTCCCGAAAGGGGAGCTTGTCCATCGAGCAGACCAGGGTCGTTACTCTTTGTGCAAGCCCTTGCTCGTCGGCCCGGGCTTTGAGGACATCCAGGAATTCAGGAAACAGGTCAACGGCGGTAATCCTGGCATTGGGGAGCAGTCGTGCCAGTGCCAATGTGGAAGCCCCGGTGCCGCAGCCGATGTCCGCGACGTGCAGCGGCTTTTCCCGGCCCACCTGGGACAACTCCAGGGCTTGTTGTGTCGCCTTGTCACTGCCGGGCCCCTGTCGGAACCCTTGACGGTGCAGGTCGATGAGTAGCTCAATCTCGTCCATTGATGGTGTTCGCTATGTAGTGCCACAATGCAGCGGCGCGGTTTCCGTGGCGCCTGCCGCTTGACTGCTCGATCACCCCCAGCCCCTGAGCCTGGCCGCCCACCAGGGCGCGGCGGCAGTCACCAGCAGTACGACCGGCCAGATATTGCCGTCCTTGAAATCGTAGTTTTCAAGAATCACGGCCAGTGACTTACCTTGAAGCAGGCCGACGGCGGTTTCGAAGGTTAACGTTAGTAACAGCCAGCTTATTCCAATGAGCAGCCATTGCACCGGCCTGCGGGCACCCAGCCACGGCAGGAGCAGGTAGCTAAGCGCCAGAATGATACAGCACAGCAATATGCCGCTTAGCGCCAGGCCTGGGGCATCGCCCAGGCTGGGAATGAGGATAGCTTCCCTCAGCAAGCCGTTGACAATAGCGAGTGCCGCGATGGCCAGCCAGGCGACTAGCGCCCTGAGGGCTAACCCCGTGGCTGGATGAGGCATACAGCACCTTGCATGTGCTGGGTTCTGATCTTGGTGAGTGCGTACAAATACATGCTTTTGACAGCAGAGACCGCTACGCCGCGGACGGCTTTGCCTTGATCAACTGGTAGACGCCCAGGCCATAACAACTTCCCAACGCCAGGCAAATGACTGACGTCACAAGCAGGAACGTCATGTTGCCGGCAAGCTCGGCCATGTAGGGCGAGTCGGAGTAGACGGCCGCGGGAATAGCCAGCAGGCCCCGGGCGAGAAGTACGACGGTAATCAGTGACAATACGACCTTTGTCATTGGCAGCTTGTGCAATACCCCGGCGCCGGAAAAGGCATAGGCTGACCAGATGGCCAGTACCATCGCAATGGCTCCGGTGACGATGGCCGGATAGGCAGAACCCTGCTCGCTCATTGCGGCCATGTCTTCACCTGCTCCGAAAAAGCGGTACCAATCGCCACCCCCGAGGATGATCGCGATATGTACAAACGATGCAAGCGCGGTGAATGTGCCGGCCAGTTTGAGTGCTTTCATGGTTTTTGTTCGCTTGCCAGCCTGCCATAGAGTTCAGAATCCGACACAACGCCGTTGACCTCCCAACGCTGCCGCAAAAACCCTTCTTTGGTAAAACCGAGCTTTACCAGGGCTCTGGCGGACGATCGATTGGCCGGGTCGATCTCCGCCTCGATTCGGCGAAGCCCCAGTTCCTTGAAGCCATATTGTATCAATGCCTCGCCAGCTTCCTGGATAATCCCTTTTCCCCAGGCCTCCCGGCTCAGGCCGAAACCAATCTCGGCGCGCCTGGAGTCCATATCATAGCTAAATAGCATACATTTTCCGACGAGCTGATCGTTGGATTTGAGTCGAATAGCGAGAGTGATGGACTCCCGGCGTCGCATCGCCTCATTGCTTTGCTCGATGAAGTTACTGGCGTCCCGGGCTGAAGTCCACGGCGCGGTATTCCAGTATTTCATGACTTCGGCGTCGGAGAAAATGGCCAGAAGGCCGGCCGAGTCGTTGGTTGTCAGGGGACTCAGTAGAAGGCGCTCTGTCTCAATGGCTGGCGAAAACGGCGTGTTGGGCACAACAATCTCCTGGGTATCGGTCAATGGCGAGAGACGGCTGTTAATGGGGACATTGTTGCCAAAACAAAGGCCTGCTCCGGCGAGGTGATTCCTGCTTGACCTTCCAGCGATAGGAAGGTTTATCTTTCAGGGGTATCGCTATGAGACAGGTGCACAGGAGATAATTGATGGGCCCTCAGGTTGAGAAGAGTCCGGCCGCTATATCGGCGATAAGCCTGCCGATTACAGGCATGAACTGCGCCTCCTGCGTCGGTCGCGTGGAGGCTGAACTCAAAAAGGTCGATGGCGTTGAAGAGGTTGCCGTAAACCTCGCCAGCGAGCGTGCCGAGATCCGCTCCAGCGCGCAACTCGAACACAATGCGCTCGTCAGGGCCGTCGAGAAGGCGGGCTACTCGGTGCCTGTGGCAACCACCGAACTCGCCATCGAGGGAATGAGCTGCGCTTCTTGCGTCGGCCGCGTGGAGCGTGCCTTGCGGGCCGTTCCGGGCGTGGTTGAAGCAAATGTCAATCTGGCAACCGAGAGGGCAAGTATTCGCGGGAATGCCGACACTGAAACCCTTGTCGCCGCGGTGGCCGGCGCCGGCTACACCGCCCGTCAGCTGGATCGTTCCAGGGAGGACGCCGAAGAGTCGGAAACCCGAAAGGACGCCGAGCAGGCCGGGCTCAAGCGGGACCTGGCGCTCGCGGCGATCCTGACGCTGCCGGTCTTCGCCATCGAGATGGGCTCCCATGTCGTCCCCGCGGTGCACCACTTCGTGACCGAGACCATCGGCCTGCAGTTGAGCTGGTATATCCAGTTCGCGCTGGCCAGCCTGGTCCTGTTCGGACCGGGGCTGCGATTCTTCCGCCAGGGTGTGCCGGCGCTGCTGCGCGGCGCACCGGACATGAACTCGCTGGTGGCCCTCGGGACAGCGGCGGCCTGGGGCTATTCGGTTGTCGCGACGTTTTTCTCCGGCGCGCTGCCGCCCGGCACGACCAATGTCTACTACGAGGCGGCCGCGGTTATCGTGACACTGATCCTGTTCGGACGCTTCCTCGAGGCGCGCGCCAAGGGACGCACCTCGCAGGCGATCCAGCGGCTGGTGGGTTTGCAGGCCAGGACCGCCCGTGTGCGGCGCGAGGGCAAGGCTGTCGAGATCGCCATTGGCGAGGTCCAACCCGGTGATGTGGTGGAGGTGCGTCCCGGTGAGCGCGTGCCGGTGGATGGCGATGTGCTCGAAGGGCACAGCTACATCGATGAATCGATGATTACCGGCGAGCCGATTCCGGTGGCGAAGACGGCCGGCAGCGCGGTGGTTGGCGGCACCGTCAACCAGAAGGGCGCGCTTGCGATCACCGCCACCGCCGTGGGGGGCGCGACCGTGTTGTCGCAGATCATCCGCATGGTGGAGCAGGCGCAGGGTTCGAAACTGCCGATACAGACCCTGGTGGACAAGGTCACCCTCTGGTTCGTGCCGGCGGTGATCGGCGCGGCGCTCGTCACATTCCTGGTCTGGTTCCTTGCCGGCCCCTCCCCGGCGCTGACCTTTGCGCTGGTCAGTGCTGTCGCGGTGCTGATCATTGCCTGTCCCTGCGCCATGGGTTTGGCGACGCCCACCTCGATCATGGTGGGCACCGGGCGCGGCGCCGAAATGGGCGTGCTGTTCCGCAAGGGGGAGGCCCTTCAGTTGTTGAAGGATGCCGCGGTGGTCGCGGTCGATAAAACCGGCACCCTCACCGAGGGCAAGCCAGCGCTCACCGACCTGGAACTCGCCGAGGGTTTTGAGCGCGGCGCGGTGCTGGCTGCTGTCGCCGCGGTGGAGGAGCGGTCCGAGCACCCCATTGCCCGGGCGATTGTCGAGGCCGCGGCCGCTGGCGGACTAGAGCTGCCCGCGATCACCGGTTTTGAGTCCGTCACCGGGTTTGGTGTCAGGGCGGAGGCCGACGGCGTGGCCGTCGAGATCGGCGCCGACCGTTACATGAGCAAGCTGGGGCTCGATGTCACGGCTTTTGCCGATACCGCCGCGCGCCTGGGCGACGAGGGCAAGAGCCCGCTCTATGCCGCTATCGGCGGCAAGCTGGCGGCCATCGTCGCGGTTGCCGATCCGGTCAAGGAGGAAACGCCGGCGGCCATAGCGGCCCTGCATGAACTGGGTCTCAAGGTGGCGATGATCACCGGCGACAACAAGCGCACGGCCGATGCGATCGCGCGCCAGCTCGGCATCGACGAGGTGGTGGCCGAGGTGCTGCCCGAGGGCAAGGTCGAGGCGGTGAAGGCGCTCAAGGGCGAGTACGGCAAGCTGGCCTTCGTTGGCGACGGCATCAACGACGCCCCGGCCCTGGCGGAGGCCGATGTGGGCATTGCGATTGGCACGGGAACGGACATCGCCATCGAGGCCGCGGACGTGGTACTCATGTCCGGAAGCCTGAAAGGCGTGCCCAACGCCATCGCGCTCTCGCAGGCGACCATCCGCAACATCAAGCAGAACCTGTTCTGGGCCTTTGCCTACAACACGGCGCTGATCCCGGTGGCGGCGGGCGCCCTCTACCCGGCCCTTGGTGTCCAGCTCTCGCCGGTTTTTGCCGCGGGGGCCATGGCGCTGTCCTCGGTCTTCGTGCTCGGCAACGCGCTGCGATTGCGGACCTTCGGCACATCGGCCGACACCGAGCAGCGCTCTTCCCCCAGCCCGCTACAGGCCGCGTGAGGAGTTAACATGTCGCACTCACATTCCCATTCCCACGATCATCACGACCACTCCCACGCGCCGACCGTCACCGGCGACAACGAGCGCAAGGTGCTGCTGTCCTTCCTGTTGATCTTTGCGTTCATGATTGTGGAGGTCGTCGGAGGCCTCCTGTCCGGTTCGCTGGCCCTGCTCGCCGACGCGGGGCACATGTTGACCGACGCTGCGGCGCTGGCGCTGGCCTATGCGGCCTTCCGCTTCGGGCGTCGCGCGGCAGACGCCAAAAGGACCTTCGGTTACCTGCGGTTTGAGGTCGTGGCGGGTTTCATCAACGCGATTACCCTGTTCGCCATTGTCGCCTGGATCGTGTATGAAGCCTGGCAGCGTTTCCAGCAGCCCCAGGTGGTGCTCGCGGGGCCGATGTTCGGCGTTGCCGTGGCCGGGCTGCTGGTCAATATCCTGGTGTTCTGGATTCTCACCCGAGGCGACAGCGAACACGTCAATATCAGGGGCGCCGCGCTGCACGTCCTCGGGGATCTGCTCGGCTCGGTCGGCGCGGTCGCCGCGGCCATTGTGATCCACTACACGGGCTGGATGCCGATCGACCCGATTCTGTCGGTGATCGTGTCGCTGTTGATCCTGCGCAGTGCCTGGGGGCTGCTGGGCAAGTCGCTGCATATCCTGCTTGAAGGGGCGCCCGACAATGCGACGCCCGAGCAGATCGAGCACTACCTTACGGCCAACCTTCCCGGCGTGGCGGCGGTCAGCCACGTCCATGTGTGGTCGATCACTTCCGGCCGGACCCTGGCCACCTTGCACGTGCGGCCGGTGGACGACGCCCAGGCCCGCGCGGTCACCCGGGCCGTTGAGCGGGCCTTGCGCTCACGGTTTGAGATCGAACACGCCACCGTCGCCCTTGACTGGAATGATGACGCCGGGCCCTGTGCCCTGTCCCGGGGTACGGCCGCCCACGAGCACAATCACTAGCGCGCCCGTTCGTGCTGGAACAGCTTGACCTCGGCCAGTACCAGTTGCGCCACCAGGCGCACCATCAGCGCGTGGTTCTCCCGGCGCAGGCCCTCCAGCCCCTGGTCGATCTGTTCCCGCAAGGCCTCGCGCCGGCCGGGGTCGAGGCCGGGGGGGAGGGTGACGCTGAAGCTGTAGTGTTCGGAGCTGCTGAGTTCGGCGTAGATGCGGGTGAGCTGCGCCGCGGCGAAGTCGATCAATTCGGGGTCGGCGCCCTTGGCGGCGAGCAGGTCCCGCAACTGGTGGTCGAGGTAGGCCAGGCCCTGGGCCTGCCGCGACGGGAACTCGAGGACTTCCCCCATGCCACGCATCCTCCGGAGACGGCGAGGCTTCCATGATAGCCCCGCGGCGTGGGTCGGGAAAGGGGGGAGGCTACAGCGGCCGCTGCAGGTTGGACAGGCGGGGGTCCGGCTCGGCGGTGCGCCGCAGGACCAGGATGACGTTGCCGATCGCCTGCACCATCTCGGCGCCGGCGCGTTCGCAGATTTCCTCCGCCGTCGCCTTGCGGGCCTCTCGGCTGCCCACCGCCAGCTTGATCTTGATCAGCTCGTGGTCGTTCAGCGCCCGGTCGATCTCGGCGATCACGTTGTCGTTCAGGCCGTTGCCCGCCACCGTGACGATGGGTTTCAGTTTGTGGCCGATGGCGCGCAGTTGCTTGACGTCCGGCCCGGCTTTCTTGCTCATGATGATTCCAGTGAATTGGCTGCAATGCAGGGGGGCGTATTCTACACAAGCCGCTCTCTTAGCGACATCGCCGGCAAAATTCCAGGATTGTGCTAAACAAGATGGGTGTCCACTCGCAGCCACAGTCGGAGTCAACCATGCGGCCTACAACCCTGCTTGCCACCCTGTCGATGGCCCTCGTCCTGCCCCAGGCGGGTAGCGCGGCCGATTACCCGAAGCAGGCCCTGTTCGGCGATACCCATGTGCATACCGGCTGGTCCGCGGATGCCGGCATGGATGGCGCGGTACTGGACCCCTTCCAGGCCTACGAGTTCGCCCTGGGACGGGAGGTTGTCTCCAACTCCGGCATCAAGGCCAGGCTGGGGCGGCCCTATGACTGGTTCATGATCACCGATCACTCTGACGGCATGGGGGTGATCAATGAAATCGTGGCCGGCAACCCGGAGATGATGGCCGATCCCGTGCTCAAGCGCTGGAAGGCGGCCCTAGACGAGGGCGGGGAGGCCGCGGCCTCCGCCAAGAGTGAGCTGGTGCGCATGCAGTCCAATGGCGAGCTGCCGGCACAGGTGATGGACCCCAAGTGGATGCTGTCCGCCTGGGAGAAGACCATCCAGGCGGCCGAGCAGTACTACGCCCCGGGCGAGTTCACCACCTTTATCGCCTACGAGTGGACCGTGAACGCGGACGGGGGCGACAACCTGCATCGCAATGTGATCTTCCGCGACGGCGGTGACGAGGCGCGGCAGGTGCGCCCGCTGACCACTTTCGAAACCCAGGACCCGGCGAAACTGTGGGCCTGGATGCAGGGCTACGAGCAGAAAACCGGCGGCCAGATATTGGCTATCCCCCACAATGGCAACATGTCCAATGGCCGCATGTTTGAAGAAAAGCAGTTCGATGGCTCGCCGATGACCCGGGAGTGGGCGGCGATGCGCGCCCGCTACGAGCCGCTGTATGAAGTGACCCAAATCAAGGGGCAGAGCGAGTCCCACCCCCTGCTGTCCCCCGATGACGAGTTCGCGGCCTGGGACCTGTGGGACCGGGGCAATCTCATTCTCAAGCCGAAACCGCCGGGCTCCTATCCCCGGGAGTACTGGCGTCCCGCCCTCCAGGCGGGCCTGCGCATCGAGCGGGAATTGGGGGTCAACCCTTTCCAGTACGGCGCCAATGGCGGGACCGATACCCACACTGGCCTGTCCACCATCGAGGAAGATAATTTTTACGGCAAGTTCAAGACCCTCGAGCCGCGCAGGGACCGCTGGAATTTCCCCCTGCTCGAGGGGGAGTCGGACAACTACATGGGCTGGGAAATGGCCGCCTCCGGCACCATGGGCGTCTGGGCCACGGCCAATACCCGGGAGTCGATCTGGGACGCCATGAAGCGTCGCGAGACCTTCGCCACCACCGGGCCGCGCATCACCCTGCGCTTCTTTGGCGGCTTTGACTTCAGCGACGCCGATCTCGGCGCCGGACTGGCCGAGGCCGGTTACGCACGCGGCGTGCCGATGGGTGGCGTGCTGGCCGCCGATGACCGGGACCGGGCGCCGACCTTCATTGTTGCCGCCATGCGCGACCCGGTGGGCGCCAACCTGGACCGGGTGCAGGTGGTCAAGGGCTGGGTGGATGCCGATGGCAAGGCCCACGAGCAGATCTTCGACGTGGCCTGGTCGGGCGGGCGCCAGCCGGGCGCGGGCGGCAAGCTGCCGGTGGTGGGCGATTCGGTGGACCGCGACAAGGCCTCCTATACCAACGACATTGGCGCGGCCGAACTTGTCGCGGTGTGGACGGACCCTGACTTCGATTCCGCCGCGAGCGCGGTTTACTATCTGCGGGTGCTGCAGATTCCCACCCCGCGCTGGACCCTGTATGACCGCGTGCGCTTTGGCGCCGACATGCCGCCGGATGTCCAGCTGGTGCACCAGGAGCGCGCCTTCAGTTCGCCGATCTGGTACCGGCCCTAGTGGGCCATGTTGTGGCCGATGGCGGAATCAAGTACGCAAGTAATTGATTTTCGGCGCCTATCTTTGCGGACATGCGCCGCGAAGATGGCTTGCGAAAGCCGTGCAAGGCCTTTTCGGCACCCGCTCAAGGGCCCCGCGTGTCAACGCGGTGCGGTGATCGGCGCGGATTTCGCGGTACAATGGGGGCCTGTGGGGCGATTAGAGCCCATCATCCCGAACAACCCGTTACCCCGCCCGGACTGCCCATGCCCAAGAAACGCTCCTCCAGCCGCGCCTGGCTCAAGGAACACCGCGACGATCCCTATGTCCAGCGCGCCCAGCGCGAGGGCTACCGCTCCCGCGCCTGCTACAAACTGCTGGAGCTGCAGGACAAGGACCGCCTGATCAGTCCCGGCATGACGGTGGTGGATTTGGGCAGTGCGCCCGGCGGCTGGTCCCAGGTGGCGGCGGAGCTGGTGGGGCATCGGGGGCGGGTGGTGGCCTCGGATATCCTGCCCATGGACAGCCTGGCCGGGGTCGAATTCATTGAGGGGGATTTCACCGAGGACGCCGTGTTCGAGCGCATCCTCGCCGCCATTGGCGAGGCGCCGGTGGATCTGGTGATGTCCGACATGGCGCCCAATATGAGCGGAGTGAACGCGGTGGACCAGCCGCGGTCAATGTACCTGGTGGAGCTGGCGCTGGACATGGCGACCCGGGTACTCGCCCCGGGCGGGTCATTTGTGGCCAAGGTGTTCCAGGGCGAGGGTTTTGACGAGCTGTTCCGCGCCACGAGGGATGGTTTCGGAAAGGTATTGACCCGCAAGCCCAGCGCCTCCCGGCCGCGCTCCCGCGAGGTTTACCTGGTTGCCCGGGATTTCAGGGGCTGAACGGCGCCTTTTTGCAGCCCGGTTGTTTGATGGGGGCGTGCGGTTGAATTATGGAGCGGGGTCCCCATCTGTAGTACATTGGAGGCGACAATTCCCCCGCAGGTGTGCCGCCGGGGCGCGGTTCCACGCGGCACTACCCCGCATCAAACCCTGCCTGGCAGGACGGGTCCGGATTCCGGCTATACTGTAAGTAGACGTTTAAGGAGTTAGAGGCTGTCACGCCCGCCGGAGAGGCGGAGAGTTGGTGAGGTAACAGCGTTGAGTGATATGGCAAAAAATTTACTGCTTTGGCTGGTTATAGCCGCCGTCCTGTTGTCGGTGTTCAACAACTTCAACATGCAAAGTTCCACCGAGCAGGTGGGCTACTCGGAGTTTATCGAGCAAATCCAGCAGGACCAGGTCAAGAAGGTCGTGGTGGACGGTCTCAATATCTCCGGCGAGCGCTTCGACGGCTCCCACTTCGAAACCATCCGGCCCATGCTGGAGGATCCCAAGCTGATCGACGACCTGCTGGAGCACAACGTCGAGGTCGAGGGCCGCAAGCCCGAGCAGCAGAGCGTGTGGACCCAGCTGCTGGTGGCCAGCTTCCCGATCCTGATCATTATCGCGGTGTTCATGTTCTTCATGCGCCAGATGCAGGGCGGCGCCGGCGGCCGCGGCGGCCCCATGAGCTTTGGCAAGAGCAAGGCGCGCCTGTTGGGCGAGGACCAGATCACCACCACCTTCGCCGATGTGGCGGGCGTGGACGAGGCCAAGGAAGACGTGCAGGAGCTGGTGGAGTTCCTGCGCGACCCGGGCCGCTTCCAGAAGCTCGGCGGGCGGATTCCGCGGGGCGTGCTGATGGTGGGCCAGCCCGGTACCGGTAAGACGCTGCTGGCCAAGGCCATCGCCGGCGAGGCCAAGGTGCCCTTCTTCTCCATTTCCGGCTCCGACTTCGTGGAGATGTTCGTGGGCGTGGGCGCGTCCCGCGTGCGCGACATGTTCGAGCAGGCCAAGAAACAGTCTCCCTGCATCATCTTCATCGACGAGATCGACGCGGTGGGCCGCCACCGCGGCGCCGGCCTCGGCGGTGGCCACGACGAGCGCGAGCAGACCCTCAACCAGCTGCTGGTGGAGATGGACGGCTTCGAGGTGAACGACGGCGTGATCGTGATCGCCGCCACCAACCGCCCGGACGTCCTCGACCCGGCCCTGCTGCGCCCGGGGCGCTTCGACCGCCAGGTGGTGGTGGGGCTGCCGGACATCCGCGGCCGCGAGCACATCCTCAAGGTGCACATGCGCAAGGTGCCCCTGGCGGAGGACGTGGATCCCTCCAAGATCGCCCGCGGCACTCCCGGCTTCTCCGGCGCCGACCTGGCCAACCTGGTCAACGAGGCGGCGCTGTTCGCGGCGCGGGCCAACGTGCGCACCGTGGGCATGACCCAGTTCGAGCTGGCCAAGGACAAGATCATGATGGGCGCCGAGCGCAAGTCCATGGTCATGTCCGAGGACGAGAAGCGCAACACCGCCTACCACGAGGCCGGGCACGCCATCGTCGGCCGCCTGATGCCCGAGCACGACCCGGTGTACAAGGTGAGCATCATTCCCCGGGGCCGCGCCTTGGGCGTGACCATGTTCCTGCCGGAGGAAGACCGTTACAGCCACAGCCGGCGGCACATCATCAGCCAGATCTGCAGCCTGTTCGGCGGCCGTATCGCCGAGGAGATGACCCTGGGCAAGGAGGGGGTCACCACCGGGGCCTCCAACGACATCAAGCGGGCCACCGAGATCGCCCGCAAGATGGTTACCCAGTGGGGGCTTTCAGAGAAGATGGGCCCGCTGATGTACGACGAGGGCGACGAGGAGGTCTTCCTCGGCCGCAGCGCGACCCAGCACAACACCGGCATCTCCGGCGAGACCGCCAAGCAGATCGACCAGGAAGTGCGGCGCATCATCGACGAGTGTTACGACACCGCCCAGCACCTGCTCGAGGAACATGTCGATAAACTGCACATGATGGCCGATGCGCTGATGCTCTACGAGACCATCGACTCCGAGCAGATCGACGACATCATGGCCGGCCGCAAACCCCGTGAACCCCGCGATTGGGGCGGTCCCGGCGGCCGCGCGGAGCCGGCGGCCGGGGACAAGGGCGAGCAGCCCGCCAGTCCTATCGGCGGCCCCGCCGGCGAGCACTGACGCCTCGCTATCTTGGTTTCCCTGGCAAGCCAGTCACGCCCGGCGCTTAACTGCGCCGGGCGTTCCCTCGATGTATCCCGTCCCCAGGTGATGGGCATCATCAATGCCACTCCCGATTCCTTTTCCGATGGCGGCACCCTGTTCCGGGGGGCGAGCCTCGATCTCGACAGCGCCATGGCGCGTGCGCGGTGCATGTGCGAGCAGGGCGCCACAGTGCTGGATATCGGCGGCGAGTCCACCCGCCCCGGCGCGGCGCCGGTCGGCGAGGCCGAGGAACTGGAGCGGGTGGTGCCGCTGGTGGAGCGCATCGCCGGCGAGTTGGACGTGGTGATCTCGGTGGATACCAGCACCCCCGCGGTGATGGCGGCTTCCGCCGCCGCCGGCGCGGGCCTGATTAACGACGTGCGCGCACTCTCCCGGGAGGGTGCCCTGGCGGCCGCCGCGGCCACCGGTCTGCCGGTGTGCCTGATGCACATGCAGGGGCAGCCGGGCTCGATGCAGGACGCGCCCCGCTACGTGGATGTACTTGCCGAGGTGCGCGACTACCTGGCCGCGCGCATGGCGGCCTGCGAAGCGGCGGGCATCGCCCGCGATCGGATCCTGCTGGATCCGGGCTTTGGCTTTGGCAAGTCGGTGGCGCACAACCTCCAGTTGTTGCGCGGCCTGCCGCGGTTGGCGGAGCTGGGCGCGCCCCTGTTGGTGGGCCTGTCACGCAAGTCGCTGATCGGCAAGCTGATCGGCCGCGAGGTGCACGAGCGCCTGCCGGCGGGCCTGGCCCTGGCGGTGCTGGCGGTGGAGCGCGGCGCGTGGATAATACGGACGCACGATGTGCGCGAGACGGCGGACGCGCTGGCCATGTGCGTCGCCCTCACGGAGAGCGTATAAACAGGAGAATAACGAGTGAGCAAGCGCTATTTCGGCACCGACGGTATTCGCGGGGAGGTGGGCAGCAGCCCCATCACCCCAGACTTCATGCTCAAGCTGGGCTGGGCCTGCGGCCGGGTATTCGCCCGCTACAACGGCAACAGCGGGCACAAGACCGTGATCATCGGCAAGGATACCCGGGTCTCCGGCTACATGTTCGAGTCGGCCCTGGAGGCCGGCCTGGTGGCCGCGGGGGTGGACGTCAAGCTCCTCGGGCCCATGCCCACGCCAGCCGTGGCACTGATGACCCGCACCCAGAACGCAGTGGCGGGCATTGTGATTAGCGCCTCCCACAACCCTTTTTACGACAACGGTATCAAGTTCTTTTCCGCCGATGGCGCCAAGTTGCCCGACGATATCGAACTGGCCATCGAGGCGGAGCTGGAGGAAGAGTTGGTGGTGGTGCCCTCCCGCGAGATCGGCAAGGTCTTGCGGGTGGTCGATGCCGCCGGCCGCTACATCGAGTACTGCAAGTCCACCGTGCCCGAGAGCTTCAGCCTGCGCGGCCTGAAAATCGCCGTGGACTGTGCCCACGGCGCCACCTACCACATTGCCCCCAGCGTGCTGTCGGAGCTCGGCGCCGAGGTGGTCACTCTGGGGGTGCAGCCGGACGGTTTCAATATCAACGAGGGGGTCGGCTCAACCGACACCGCGGCTTTGTCGCGGCTGGTGGTGGAGCAGGGCGCCGACCTCGGCATCGCCTACGATGGCGACGGCGACCGGGTCTTGTTCGTCGACCGCGACGGTGAGTTGGTGGACGGCGACGAACTGCTGTACATCATCGCCCTTCACCGCCTGGCCAAGGGCCGCGCGGAGGCCGGCGTGGTTGGCACGCTAATGACCAATCTCGGCCTGGAGCTGGCGCTGCGCGAGGCCGGCCTGGAGCTGGCCCGGGCCAAGGTAGGGGACCGCTACGTCAAGGAGCTGATGGAACAGCGCGGCTGGAATCTGGGGGGCGAGTCCTCGGGGCATATCATCTGCGCCGACCACACCACCACGGGCGACGGCATCGTGGCCTCGCTGCAGGTTCTGGTGGCGTTGAGGGAGGCCGGCGGCGATCTGTCCTCCGCCCTGGGCGGCATGGCCAAGTGCCCCCAGACCATGATTAACGTGCCGGTCGCCGGCAAGGTGGACCTGGCGGCCTACCCGGCGGTGACCGAGGCCGTGCAGTCCGTGGAGCAGACCCTCGGGAATCGCGGCCGGGTGCTGCTGCGGCCCTCCGGCACCGAGCCCCTGGTGCGGGTGATGGTGGAGGGGCAGGACGGCGAGGAAGTCGCCGGCCTGTGCGCCGATCTGGCGCAGCGCGTACAAGCGGCGCTGAACTGAAGGCCTTAGGCCATGTTCGGCTTGTATCAACCCCGTATCTCGGGTAGGATTGCCGCCGTTTTCACCCCGGGGTAGCCAATGCGTCGTCCTCTTGTCATGGCAAACTGGAAGATGCACGGCTCACGGGCCAGCGTCGACCAGCTGATCGACGGCCTGGTCGCCCTGGAGAGCGCCAGCCGGCAAAATGTGGTGGTGTGCCCGAGCTATGTGCACATCCCGCGGGTGATTGCCGGCTGTGCCGACAGCGGCATCGGTGTCGGCGCCCAGGATTGCAGCCATATGCACGCCGGGGCCTATACGGGCGAGGTGGCAGCGGATATGCTGGTCGACCTCGGTTGCCAGTGGGTATTGCTGGGGCACTCCGAGCGCCGCCAGTACCACGCGGAGTCCGACGACCTGGTGGCCGCCAAGCTGGCCGCGGCGCAGGAAGCGGGACTCCAGCCGGTGCTGTGTATCGGCGAGACGCGGGAACAGCGTGAGCAGGGCGAGGCCTTCACTGTGGTGGCCCGCCAATTGCGCGGCGCCCTGGCCGACCAGGCGAGCCTTGCGGGACTGGTCATTGCCTACGAACCCGTGTGGGCGATCGGCACGGGCCTTACGGCCACGCCGGAGGAGGCCCAGGAGATGCACCGCTATATCCGGGGGCAGCTGGCGGAATTCGCCGGGCTCGACCCTGAGCAGACCTCGCTGCTCTACGGCGGCAGCGTGAAGGCCGCCAATGCGGCGGCGCTGTTTGCGCAGCCGGACATTGACGGCGCGCTGGTGGGGGGAGCTTCCCTCGACAGCGGCGAATTTGCGCAGATTATCGCGGCGGCCGCCTGAGGCCGCCACAACGAAACGGCCCGGGAAGGGGCATAGTAAGAATTTATGGAACAGATTATTCTGATAGTTCACCTGCTGGTAGCGCTGGCCATTATCGGCCTGATCATGCTGCAGCAGGGCAAGGGCGCCGACATGGGGGCCTCGTTCGGTGCGGGCGCGTCCCAGACCCTGCTCGGCAGCGCCGGCAGCGCCAACGTGCTGACCCGCTCCACCGCGTGGCTCGTGGTGCTGTTCTTCGCCACCAGCTTCGGCCTGGCCCTGATCGCCACCGACAAGACCCGTGTGGTCGAGGAACTGGACCTGCAGATCCCCGCCGCGGCGGAGACCCGGGTTCCGGCGGTAGAGGAGTCGGAACTGCCGCAGGTGGACAATGACGTACCGGAAGTCGGGCCCGTGGAGTCCGGCGACGCCAGCGACGAGGGCGACGTCCCGGAGCTGTAATCACCCGTTTATGCCGAAGTGGTGGAATTGGTAGACACGCTATCTTGAGGGGGTAGTGAGCTATGCTCGTGCGGGTTCAAGTCCCGCCTTCGGCACCAACTTGATACGAATGCCCGAACCGCAGTCTCGGTCTCTTCAGAAGGTATATTTTGGGTAGAGGCCAGCGCTGCGGCCAAATCGTTGCCCGACAGTTCCAATTGGGCATCATTTACCACGATCTTGGATACCAACTTTCCCAATAAAAGCTTCTTTGCTTTTACATCCAGAGAGACTGCGTTTCGTTTAATGTATTCGCAAAAATCCGCAATCTGCACTTTTCCAACGCGCCTTATTGGGACACTGAGTTTTGACTTGGTCAGAGCGATCTCGTTTTCTACAGCGTGGAATTGACGTTTCTTTTCTCGCAATGCCGAAAAATAGAAGCGGTCTTTCTCATCCTCCGGAATTCTGTCATATAGTTTAGCGATCCCTAGCTCTAGTTCTGCCTTCCTTTTATTCAGTCGAAGAAGTCGCGTACGATCGGTATGCTGCTCACCTTTTAACTTTGAGCGGGCTTCCCTGAGGACTGAGTGAAGTCTATCTGGCACAAAAATTTCTTTGACTACAGCGTCGAATACGGCAGATTCAATAATGGGTCTGCTGACAGTTCTGCCATTACATGCACTTCCCCCGACGGACTTTTTTCTGTAGCAGGTGTAATAATCGTAAGTCTTCCCGGAATGAGGGCTCTTCCCGCTCGATGTATTCATGTTTCGGCCGCACTTTCCGCACTTGAGCAAGGAAGACAGTAGAGATGTTCTCCTTTGGGGCGACTGCGCTTTGGTCATACGCTTGGGGTGTCTTGCATCCAATAGGGAGCGCACTTGATTGAACTCCTCTTCCGTGACTATCGCTTCAACTTTCGTTCTAATCCATTCATCTTCTGGGCAGTCGATTTTACGACCAAGACGGTCCTTACTCTTTCTACCACTGACA
This sequence comes from Parahaliea mediterranea, assembly GCF_017255185.1. Taxonomy (GTDB): domain Bacteria; phylum Pseudomonadota; class Gammaproteobacteria; order Pseudomonadales; family Halieaceae; genus JAFKCZ01. The sequence continues at coordinate 237,665 of NZ_JAFKCZ010000003.1, read as the reverse complement.
TAAGTACCCGATACGACCGGATCAGAAAACAGAGTTGAAAGTCTTTGATTTGTCCAATCTCGGCCTCTTCGTCGGATACTTTTTTCGTGTAAGTGACGAGCAATTTCGGTAAGCGTCATTTTCATACCAGTCTCCTCCCCAAGAGCAAGTCTATATATGATCTTAACGTTCTCAGCTTCCTCAGGATTCACTACCAGGCGAGACCGTTTCTTTCCTCTACCTGGGCCGTCGACACGTTCAATTTCATAGCCATATGGTGGTACGGATCCGTTGTAATAGCCCAACTCAGCATTGGCGATACGGCATCGCTTAACGTTTATTGAGGTTTTCAAACTGTGACTTTCGTCCATGCCTCCAATCATTGCCAAGATAATTGGTGCCATTTCATTGTTCGCCAATGGCTCTGAAAGTGAGTAAATTCCCACCCCATTTGCTTCTAGTTTTTGATAATCAGTTAAAAACAGCGCGGCATTTCGAGAAAATCTCGAGAAGTCATTAACAGCTATTTGTTCGAATGGTCGATCTGGCGACAAGGCCATTTTTATCATCTGATCATAGACAGTTCGCCCTTTGCTCACGTACGCGGAATGCCCCTTGTCCTCGAAAATTTGAACAATGATATGACCGTTATTTTCTGCATATCTCATTAACCGATTTTTCTGGTCCACCATTGAAACTTCGTTGTCCGCTTGTACTCCGGTTGATACGCGAGTGTAGATAGCAATTTTCATTGGAATTTACTCCTATAACCAGTCAGTTAATCCCCCAGTAAATCAGAATAGAATTCAGTCTTCATTTCGGTTTATCTTGAGCGCGATAGTAAAGCGGGCCGGACTCTGACGAGTTATGCGCACGGTGGTTGTTAAGAAAGTCACGGAAAATCACGCAAATCAGGCGCTCCACCTCTAAGTCAAACTCAGCTAATGAGGCTTCGCTTGAACTGTGAAAATGGATATCCACTGCCAAGGGAGCATGCTCACCATTTGAAGGGCATTGAATATGAAATCTCACAATGGATTGGGTCATGATTGTCCTGATGATGTATCAAGAGAATTGACCCTAGACTGTTTCTGTTAGGGAATCAAAACAGAGATTTCATTTTTACCTTATAAATCAATAAGTTAAGGTGTTCTATTGCGCGCGATTCTCTCGACGTGGTTCGAATTTAATATTTTTAAATCAACGGCTTACGGAAGGCCTGCCTAAGCATGAAATTATTATAACATTTATTAATATATTGAATTTCTTATATAAATATAGGTTATATATAGAAAAGAAGTCTAATAAGTGTCCCCCACGGGCTTGTTAACGGGCTGGCTCCTACAGCGAATGCGATGGATTGTGGTCGAACGGCTTGTGGTCAATTCCAGTCATTCGTGTACAACCACCGGCTCGGATGGCTTGCCTGATTATCCGGGGCCGCATGGGACCGGGGTGTTTGTCCACTTCGGCAACGCTGCTTGTATGAAGCGCCCCGATTTAGCATTGGTTCTCGGTAGTTAGCGTCTGGTCCTCCAGTACTCTATATGAGGATGATGCATCATTATAATGAGAGCTCAATACGTAGCTGTACTACTTCAATTAGATTAAATATAATGATTCCCTGGAATTTCATGGTCATGCTCGCTGCTTGCGATTCATTGAAAATGATGTCATATATGTAGTATGGCTACCCAAAATGCCCAGAAAATAAAGAGATTGATGACGCAGCTCCGCCCGGGGGCTGTGTGTCTGGCTGCGTGGCTGGAGCAGCAGGGTATATCCCGCGATCTCCAGCAATACTATGTGCGTAGTGGCTGGCTGGAGGCGATAGGCCGTGGCGCTTACGCCAGGCCGGGGCAAAGTGTCGATTGGCAGGATGCTCTGGAAGCATTGCAGCAGCAGGCAGAGTTGGAAGTCCACGTTGGTGGTGTGACAGCACTGGTAAGCCGAGGCTATGGCCACTATCTCTACCTGGGTAAAGAGCGCGTTCAGCTATTCTCGCCGTTGGGAGTCGGTCTTCCGGCCTGGTTCACCAAAAAAGAGTGGGGCGCGAAGATAGAGCACACCAAAACCGGTTTTCTACCACGCCGAGAAGGGCTTAAAGATATAGAGAGTACATCGCGCGCGCTTAAGGAGTCCGCACCGGAGCGCGCCATGATGGAGTGTCTGTATCTGACACCCAAAACAATGGCATTGGTAGAGTGCTATCAGCTCATGGAAGGGCTCGCAAATCTCCGTCCGAATTTAGTACAGGCATTGCTGGAAAGCTGTGCGTCAGTGAAGGTGAAGCGTCTCTTCCTCTATATGGCGAGTAAAGCAGGCCACAAGTGGCTGAGTCATGTCGCCCTGGATCAGGTTGACCTCGGGAAGGGAGATCGCAGCATCACGCCCGATGGCGTATTCATCAAAGAATTCCATATCAGTGTGCCGGAGGAGCTTGCATCACTGTGATTGCCGAGGGCTATAGAAAACAGGTAGAACTGCTGCTCCATGTCTTACCCCATGTGGCCGAGGTGGAGTGCTTTGCATTGAAAGGCGGCACGGCCATCAATCTGTTTCACTATGAAATGCCCCGCCTCTCCGTAGATATCGACCTTACTTATGTGCCGGTTGAAGATCGGGCAACCGCCATGGCCGGTATCACCGCAGGATTAGAAGCGGTGCGGAAACGGCTTGTCGGAAGCGGGCTGCCAATACAGGCCAGTCTCATGCCGCAGACTGATGGGCAGGAAACCAAGCTCCTCTGCCGGAATGAACATGCCCAGATAAAGGTAGAGGTCAACACCACTATAAGGGGCTGCTTGCAGCCACCGGAAAATATGGCTGTGGTGCAGGCCGTGCAGGACGAATTTGGACTGTTCGCCGCCATCAATGTCGTTTCGAAAGGCGAGCTCTATGGCGGGAAGATTTGTGCGGCTCTTGACAGGCAACACCCGCGCGACCTGTTCGATATCCACCAGCTATTTCAGCATGGCGGCATAACCGATGAAATCAGGCTGGGTTTTGTTGCCATGCTGGCAGGCCATAACAGGCCTGCTCAAGAAATGCTTAATCCGAACTACCAAGACCAGCATCAACTCTTTGAAGAGCAGTTCCAGGGTATGACGCTTGCGCCGTTCACATACGCAGACTTTGAAGTGACGAGAGAGCAGCTAGTTACCGTCGTGAATAAATGCCTGACAGCAGAGGATCGTGCCTTCTTGCTAAGCCTAACGGCTGGAGAACCGGACTGGTCGCTCTATCCGATTGCCGAGCTAGAGGATATGTCAGCCATAAAATGGAAACTGCTTAACATTCAGAAGCTTAAAGGGAACAACCCAGAGAAACATGATGATATGCTGCGGGCGCTGCAAGCACAGCTCGACGCTGATTAAAAAGTGACCTTCCTTGGTTGACCTGTCCTTTGGAAGTACTTAGAAACAATAGATTGCATTGGGAACGAGCCAGATAAGAACTGCGGAGCAATGGATTGACTATGGCCACGCCAAATCAGAACCCGGAACAAAAGGCACGCGACAACATTGATGAAATGTTGTCCAAAGCCGGCTGGCATATTCAGAGCAACAAAGCCATTAACTTCAATGCAGGACTTGGCGTTGCCGTACGTGAATATCAGACCGATGTCGGTCCGGCAGATTATGTGTTGTTCGTTGACAAGGCCGCCGTCGGAGTCATAGAAGCGAAGCCCGAAAATTGGGGGCATAAAATCACCACGGTTGAAGAGCAGTCCGGTGACTATGCCAAAGCGAAGCTGAAATGGGTCAATAACAGCGAGCCGTTGCCTTTTGTCTACGAAAGCACTGGCGTTATCACGCGCTTCACAAACGGCAAAGACCCTAAGCCCCGTTCACGCGAGATATTCTCCTTCCACTCCCCTGAAACATTGGGGGAGTGGATTGGCAAAGCAAAGTCACTGCGCGGTCGGTTGCTTGATATGCCGGAGCTTAACCATGACGGATTGCGCGATTGTCAGATCGCCGCAATCGAGAACCTGGAAGAGTCGTTCAAGAAAGACCGTCCGCGCGCGCTGGTACAAATGGCGACTGGGTCGGGTAAGACCTTCACCGCCATCACTTCGGCCTACCGTCTGTTAAAGCATGCCGACGCAAAGCGCATTCTGTTTCTGGTTGACACCAAAAACCTCGGAGAGCAAGCCGAGCAAGAGTTTCTGAAGTTCGTCCCCAATGACGATAACCGGAAATTCACAGAGCTTTATAACGCACGGCGACTTTCCTCACGCCATGTTCCAGGCGATGCGCAGGTCTGCATTAGCACCATCCAGCGTATGTACTCCATCCTGAAGGATGAAGAGCTGGACGAGGCTGCGGAGGAAACTCCGCTAGCCGAACAGCTTACCAAACCCAAAGACCCCGTACCGGTCGGATATAACGAGAAAGTACCGCCAGAGTTCTTCGACTTCATCATCATCGATGAGTGTCACCGCTCTATCTATAACCTCTGGCGACAAGTACTTGAGTATTTCGATGCGTATCTCATTGGTCTGACAGCGACACCGGATAACCGCACGTACGGATTCTTCGAAAAGAATATCGTCAGCGAGTATGACCACGAAAAAGCTGTGGCCGACGGCGTGAATGTCGGTAATGAAGTCTATGTCATTGAAACCGAACACACCAATAAGGCCTCCACCGTCAAGGCCAATCAGCAGGTTGAGCGACGTGAAAAGCTGACCCGCAAGCGGCGCTGGGAGTTGCAGGATGAGGATGAGCATTACACCGCCAAGCAATTGGACAAGGAGATCGTCAAGCCCGACCAGATCCGCACCGTCATACGCACATTCAAAGAGAAGTTACCGGAGATATTCCCAGGCCGGAAAGAAGTTCCGAAGACACTTATATTCGCCAAAACGGATAGCCACGCCGATGACATCATTCAGACTGTGCGCAAAGAGTTCGGGGAAGGTAACGAATTCTGTAAGAAAGTGACTTACCAGTCTGAAGAGAACCCAAAATCCGTCCTTGCTCAGTTCCGCAATGACTACTATCCCCGCATAGCCGTTACCGTGGACATGATAGCCACAGGTACAGATGTGAAGCCGCTTGAATGTCTGCTATTCATGCGCGATGTAAAAAGCCGCAACTACTTCGAACAGATGAAGGGCAGAGGAACACGTACGCTCGAATATGATGATTTAAAGAAGGTTACACCCTCAGCGGCCAGTGCCAAGACGCACTATGTGATTGTCGATGCGATTGGCGTAACGAAGTCCCTTAAGACGGTAAGCCAGCCGCTAATCACCAAGCCCTCCGTGCCGCTGAAAGACCTGGCCATGGGCGTGATGATGGGCGCAACAGACGAAGATACAGTCAGTTCGCTCGCTGGCCGCTTATCGCGTCTCAACAAGCAGCTTGATGATAAAGACCTTGCGCACATCAAAGAGAAGTCTGGCGGTCGCGATCTGTCCGATATCGTGAGCGGTCTACTCGCCGCTATCGACCCAGACAATATCGATAAGAAGGCGCGCGAGGTAGAGGAATACTCAGAAGGGCAGGAAATCCCTTCGGAGAACCTAGATAAAGCGCGAGGTGAGTTGGTCAGTCAAGCCGCCAATGTCTTCACCGGTGAGCTAATTGAATTGCTGGACTCGATCCGGCGTGACAAAGAACAGACGATTGACCACAACGCTATCGACAACACCACTCGCGCGGAGTGGGACGGTGATGCGATAGAGAATGCTAAAACTATGGTGCAGGACTTCGAAGCCTTCCTGGAAGAAAACAGAGATGAAATCGAGGCCTTGACCATCTTCTATAAAACCCCGCACCGGCGCCAGACCGTGACATACAAGATGATAAAGGAAGTCATGGAGAAAATCCGGGAGGACAAACCCAAGCTTGCCCCACTTCGTGTCTGGCGTGCCTATGCGCAGCTTGACGACTATAAGGGCGAAAATCCTGTGAGTGAACTAACCGCCCTTATTGCGTTAATACGTCGGGCATGCGGCATAGATAAAACTGTGTCCCGCCACAGCGAAACAGTGCGGAAGAACTTCCAGGACTGGGTGATGAAAAAGCACAGTGGCGGCGGCAATAAGTTCAATGAAGAACAAATGGAGTGGTTGCGGATGATCCGAAATCACGTAGTGACCTCATTTCACTTCGAGAAAAGTGACCTCGAAGCGTCACCCTTTGATAGTAAAGGTGGTATGGGAAAGATGTACAAGCTGTTCGGTGATGATATGGACACGCTGATAGAAGAATTGAATGAGGTATTGGCAGCGTGAGTGAAGAGGTTGAGAGCAAAATTGAGAACTGGGTTCCGCCAACACCGGAAGTTCCTGAGTATTGGGAAATACCTGATTTCGATTCCTTGATTGATAGTATTTCAACGAATGGAATAAAAATCCCTCAGAAGTCATATTTGAAAGAGGGGAGTTTTCCCATAGTCGACCAAGGCCAAGGCTTGATTGGTGGCTTTACAGACGACGAGAGCAAAGTATTAAGAAACTCAGGTGAGGTGGTCGTGTTTGGTGATCACACGAGATGTTTTAAACTTATTAACTTCGATTTTGCGCCCGGCGCGGATGGAGTAAAAATTCTTAAACCAGGCAATAATCTTGATTGCAGATTTATCTACTATGCATTGACTGCTTTAAAACTACCCAATCGTGGATACTCTAGGCACTATTCCTTTCTAAGGAAAAGCAAAATTCCGCTACCACCCCTTAACGAACAAAAACGGATTGTTGAAAAGATTGAAGAACTATTCTCCGAGATAGATAAGGGAGTTGAAAGCCTAAAAACTGCGCGGGAGCAACTAAACCTCTATCGTCAAGCCATACTCAAACACGCCTTCGAAGGAAAGTTGACCGCCGACTGGCGTGAGGGCTTTCAAATTAGCCCCGATAGCTGGGGGATTGTTAGGGTTAAAGATGTCGCCGTTGTTGGCACTGGGGCAACACCAAAGCGCGGTCAGAAAAAGTACTATGAGAATGGCACGCATCCATGGATTACTAGCGGCGCATTAAATAGTGAATTTGTAACGGAACACTCTGAGTTGATAACTGATGCTGCTTTGAAGGAAACAAACTGTAAGCTATATAAGCCAGGAACAATACTTGTAGCCATGTATGGTGAAGGAAAAACCAGAGGGAAGTCGGCTGTTCTGAAAATTGAAGCCGCCACAAATCAAGCATGTGCTGCCATTACAATTAAATCAGAAAACGTTCTGCGCGACTATCTTTGGAGCTATTTTAAGTACAACTATGAGAATATTAGACTTCAATCATCTGGTGGTGTCCAGCCAAACCTGAACCTAACACATATTAAAAATATACGAGTACCGCTTCCAAGCTTGGCTGAGCAGAGAGTAATAGTAGAGGAGGTTGATCGTCAGATTTCAAAAGTGAAAAAGACCCAGATGGAGATCGACCTTAGTCTTTTAAGACTCAACAAGCTCCGTCAATCAATACTAAAGAAAGCTTTCTCGGGAAAGCTGGTTGCCCAAGACCCGAATGACGAGCCTGCCAGCGTGCTTCTTGATCGTATCCAGACCGAGAAAGAAAAGAATAGTAAAAAGAAGAAAGGAAAGGCCGCATGAGTGAGTATGAATTCTGGAGTCTCATCGTTGGCGCAGTTGCGGCAATCGGGACGCTGGCGGCAGTTTGTGTTTCTTTATGGGTAGTGCTGCGGAAGCCTAAGAAATTTGCAGTAGGTGACGTTCAGGTGTTCGTCGACGTGACTCTATTGGAGGATGGGCAGTCTGAGGCTAACCAGGGCACATTGCGTGTTGAAATAAAGAACATGATTGATGCCAAGATGCATGTTTTCTGTATTGATTTAGTATATGACGTTCCTGTTGATAACGGTGCTTACTTGGAAACTCTGAGGTTTCCCTGTGAACGCGTATTTATCCCTGCCCATAGCAAATATATCGTGCCCGCTGATCTTACGGGTACTCGTGTAGCGCCTGAAACTCTTGATAAGGCCGAAAATTTGAGAGTGGAGGTCTCAACGAGCTTCGGTGACGAGTCTATTCCATTTCCCAGCATGTATTTTGGGGCGCTTCGTAAGGCGCTTGAGAAAGGAGAGATCTCACAGGACTCCGCTCGCACTAGCATGACTATTAAATCGCCAAAGAATTTGAAAGGTAAGGCCGCATGAATACCGCAACCATTATTTCCAAAGTCTGGAGTTTTTGTACCACGCTACGTGATGACGGGGTTGGGTATGGCGATTATCTGGAGCAGCTCACCTATCTGATTTTTTTGAAGATGGCGGATGAATATGCCAAGCCGCCCTATAGTCGTGATGTTGGTATCCCCGCCGAGTATGACTGGCAGAGCCTGAAATCAAAGAAAGGGGCTGCGCTTGAAGTTCATTACATTGAGCTTCTGCGTGAGCTTGGCACAAAGAAGGGCATGCTTGGTCAAATATTCACCAAGTCGCAGAACAAGATTCAAGACCCGGCAAAGCTCTATCGTCTGATCGATATGATTGACGGCACTGAATGGGTGACCATGGAGGCCGACACCAAGGGCGATATCTATGAAGGGCTGTTGGAGAAGAATGCGGAAGACACCAAGTCCGGTGCAGGGCAGTACTTTACGCCGCGTGCGCTCATCAGGGCGATGGTGGAATGTGTAAGACCTGAGCCAGGCAAGACGATTGCAGATCCAGCCTGCGGTACAGGCGGGTTCTTCCTGTCAGCCTATGATTTTATAACCAACGCCGAAAACTATCAGCTCGATAAAGACCAGAAATCCTTCCTCAAGCACGATACCTTCTTCGGGAACGAGATTGTTGCCAATACACGCCGCCTGTGTCTGATGAATATGTTCCTTCACAATATCGGCGAGATTGACGGGGATAGCTCTGTATCCCCGAATGATGCGCTGGTAGCCGATGAAGGGAAGCGCTTTGACTATGTCTTGGCCAATCCGCCCTTTGGTAAGAAGAGCTCCATGAGTTTTACCAATGAGGAAGGAGAGCAGGACAAAGAGGATCTGACCTATAACCGGCAGGACTTCTGGGCGACCACTTCAAACAAACAGCTCAACTTTGTCCAGCATATTCGGACGATGCTGAAGATTACGGGTCAGGCCGCTGTCGTTGTACCCGACAACGTCCTCTTCGAAGGCGGGGCAGGGGAAACCATTCGCCGCAAGCTGCTGGAGAATACCGACCTGCATACCATCCTGCGCTTGCCAACGGGCATCTTCTATGCCCATGGGGTAAAGGCGAATGTACTTTTCTTTGATAACAAAGAAGCCAGCCCAAATCCCTGGACGAAAGAAGTCTGGTACTACGATTACCGCACCAATGTCCATCATACGCTCAAGAAGAAGCCTTTGCGGTATGAGGACCTGGACGAGTTTATCGCCTGTTTCAATCCTGAGAACCGCAACAAGCGGAAAGCGACCTGGGATGAAGACAAGAATCCAGAAGGGCGCTGGCGTAAATTTTCCTATGAAGAGTTAATGGCACGGGATAAGACCAGCCTCGATGTTTTCTGGCTGAAGGACAAGAGTCTCACAGACCTGGAGAACTTACCCGAGCCAGATGAGTTGGCAGAAGAAATTATCGAGAATCTGGAAGCTGGTCTGAATAGTTTCAGGGAAGTGCTAGCGGGTTTGGAAAAAGCGGGATGACACCATGCCAATAATTGCGTGATGTAAAGTTGAATAGTTCTCACACTTGAATTCGAAAAGGAATTTCTGAACGATGAATCAGCAATCTGTGCACAACCCCGATCGATATATGATCGATTTGAGGCAGATAATTTCTCAGGGAAAGAAACGTATTGGGATTCTTGTTGGTGCTGGTGCGCCAGTGTCCGTACGAGTAGATGAACAGGGCAAACTAGCTGATGATGGAAGTCCGCTAATTCCTGATGTTGCCGCCCTTACAAAATTTGTACTAGAGCAACTCGAGGAGGGTGACAAAGCAGTTATTGAAAAGTTGTTGCCAGAGCTTGATTCGGAACCAAATATTGAAACCATACTGACCCAAATCAGAAGACTTTCTCAAGCAATTGGAAGTGCTCAGGTGCATGGTATCGACGGTCAGGGTTACCACGATATTGCAGGAACGGTGTGTGAAAAAATTGGAGAACGAGTCGCTACCATTTTGCCAGAGGAACAAAATCCTTACACAGAGCTTGTGTCCTGGATTGGCGGAACACAACGCGAGCATCCAGTAGAAATTTTCACTCCCAACTATGACTTGTTATTAGAGGAGGCATTTGAACGCGCTCAACTGCCGTATTTTGATGGATTCTCTGGATCGCATAAGCCCTTTTTTGACCCGACTACGGTAACTGAAAATAGCCTTCCTGCACGTTGGTCTCGGCTTTGGAAGATTCATGGCTCACTCGGTTGGGAGATTGAGAACAATACGGTAATCCGAACAGGTGAACGAAAGGCCACACATCTAATTTATCCCGATCACTTAAAATACGACCAAATTTCCAGGCAACCGTATTCAGCGCTGTTCGAACGATTGCGAGAGTTCTTAACCACGCCTGATAGCCTACTATTGTGCACCGGATTCTCTTTCTTTGATGCACATATCTCGGCTGTTATAGATGAGGCTCTTGCAGCGAATACGCACACCGCAGTACTCGCGTTCCAGTTTAAAAAGTTAGAGGATGAGCCATACGCTGTGAAAATCGCAACACGTCGACCAAATATGAGTGTGTATGGCAATGACGGTGCTGTAATTTCAGGAATTTCCGGAAGATGGAAAGTTGGAGATCCCCCAAGTGATGAATGGATACGTATCCGGGAAACGTTTTGGGACGCTTCCAAAAATGATGGATCTGGCGCATTTGTGCTTGGCGATTTCGCCCGACTTACAAGGTTCTTCGCTCAGTCTCACGCTACGGACTTCTCTTCAAGGCAGGTTGAGGTAATAGACGTAGAAGAGCAATCTGACGATGAGGTTGATGATGTTAAGCCGTGACCCGACATTCTTAGGAACTGTAGCTTCTGTATCCGGGTCATCTATAAGCGTGAGGCTGGCGAAGTCGATAGCCTCTGGCTTATCTATTATCGAAGGTCGCGCCTATAAAATTGGTCAGGTTGGTAGTTTTGTACGTATCCCGCAAGGTTATCAAGATCTATTCGGCGTTGTGTCTGAAGTTGGTGCCAAAGCCATGCCTCTAGAACACGCCGACAACGAGGATGAGACCGGGAGGTGGATGCAAGTCCAATTAGTGGGTGAATCAATTGGCGGTACTTTTGAGCGTGGAATTAGTCAGTATCCGAATATTGGAGATAGCCTGCATATCACGACGGAGAGAAGCCTTGCTCGCATTTATGGATCCGATGGTGGTGGTCAGGTCACGTTTGGAACCCTTTCCAGTGCAGAGAGCATCCCCGCTAAAGTTTCTCTAAATGAATTGGTAACTAGACATTCTGCAATTCTTGGCTCGACCGGTTCCGGGAAGTCTACTACGACTGCGAGTGTTCTCCGTTCGATCTGTGGCGTATCCGAGGGAAACAATACGTATCCGAACGCACGCATATTGATGTTGGATATACATGGTGAGTACTCGGAGGCGTTATCGGATATTGCTCAAATATTCTCTGTTGACCCCAGGCCTGGTGAGCGTCCTTTGTTTATACCGTATTGGGCTTTGGAATCTAATGAGCTCCTTGAATTCTTGACCGGAGGAACGATAGAAGGTGCAAGGGAAACAGCGTTTACCGACAAGATATTTGGGCTAAAGATAGCTTCACACACCGCAATGAATTTCCCGGGTGTCGAGGAAAGCTCAATCACAGTCGATACACCCCTCCCATTTAGTCTCAAAAAACTGTGGTATGACCTGATTGATTTTGAAGTTACCACCTTTGAAGGGCAAAACAGGGATCAGCCGGCAAAGCTTGCTGATGGGAATGCCGAAACACTCGATCCGCCCAGATACAAACCACACGCTATGGGCGCTAACGGCCCATTTCTTAATCAGAATGCCATCGGTATCAGACGACAGCTCAACATATTGCGTTCAAGATTACTTGACCGTCGATACAACTTTTTACTTCATCCGGGGGATTGGGAGCCAGACCTTAACGGGGTTGTACAAAAGGACTTGGATGAACTGCTCCATGGATGGCTAGGTGGACAAAACCCTATCACAATTCTGGATTTGTCTGGTGTGCCGAGCGGTGTCCTTGAGCTTCTTGTAGGTTCGATTCTGAAGATTGTTTATGAGTCTCTTTTTTGGAGTAGAGAGAAATCAGAAGGTGGAATAGAACGTCCACTTCTGGTGGTTATGGAAGAGGCGCACCGTTATCTTTCATCAGACAAGGACAGTCTCGCCTCAGTAACCGTTCAGAAGATCGCCAAAGAAGGCAGAAAGTACGGCGTTGGGGCGATGGTGATTAGTCAGAGACCTTCGGAGGTAAACGAAACAATACTATCCCAGTGCGGTACGTATTTTGCCCTACGTTTGTCTAATCCAGCCGACAGATCGCGTGTTCAAGGGACATTGCCAGATGGGTTGGTGAGTTTGCTTGAAGTTCTCCCTGTTCTCCGAACAGGTGAGGTCGTTGTAATGGGAGAAGCCGCAAAGCTTCCGATGCGTTGCCGTGTAACTTTGCCAAATGAAGAACACAGACCAAAGAGCAGCGATCCAAAAGTTGCTAATCAATGGGCTATGGATAAAAAGCCGGAAGGTTATGATCGTGTTGTGGCTTCCTGGCGAGCCCAAAAGCCAAGAGCGGTCGTAAACCCAGTTGCGATTCAGCGGGAAAATGTCACAGACGAAACGGAAGGGAAGGATTGAACACTATGGATAGACAATATGTCGCGTCTTCGAATATCGCATCTATCGGTTACGACGAACCGTCACAGACCTTAGAGGTTGAGTTTCTTAATGGGACGGTATACCAATATTATAATGTCCCCCTGAATATGTACGAAAGCATGATGAAAGAGGGCTCTAAGGGGCGTTTCCTAAACACCTACATAAAGAATGCGTACCCGTTTTCAAGAGTGTAGAGACCACCACCATTTTTTTTTTGCCATGCTTTGGAGATAGATTTTGCCTTACGCCCTGATTAGACCGAGTGATGCCAAGGCCTGGACTGAGTGTTCCCGACGGGTCTGGCTGGATAATAAAGCGGAGATTACCCAAGCGCCGCTCGATCCGTTCGAGGAACTGGTGATTGAGCTCGGTCTTGCCCATGAGCGTGATGTGCTGGAAGGTTTGCGCGGTCAATACGATGTGCGTGAGGCGAGCTCTGTAGAGGATACCGCGCGTCTCATGGAGGAGGGCGTAGAGGTCATCTACCAAGCCCAGCTATTCGATGAAGCCGAGAATATCTCCGGTTATCCCGACTTTCTAATCCGTCACGAAAGCGGCGCATATCAGCCCGCTGATGCCAAGCTCTCTTTAAGCGCGGATAAGAAGGATATCCAGGTCCAGCTTGGTATCTATCGCAAGATGCTTGCCAATGGATTGCCAGGGATTGTCTTCTTGGGCGATGGCAGCCAAGACGAGATTGGCGCAGAAGTCGATGCGCTCACCACCAAGTTTGTGACCGAGATGCGTGCGTTACTCGCAAGCGATGATGAGCCGCTCGTACGCTATTCTCACAGCAAATGCCGAGCTTGCGTTTATTACGATCACTGCAAGCCCGGTTTTATGGCTAAGGAAGATTTATCGTTGCTCTATGGTGTGGATGGCAGGGCTGTGCCGCATCTGGAAGCGGCGGGGGTAGGTACAATAACGCAGCTTGCAGCTGCCGACCCGGAAGCAATTCCCAATGTGCCTTATCTCAAAAATGAAAAAAAGCATCGCGCTGTATTACAGGCAAAGTCTTGGTTTGACGAGCAGGTCTATCAAGTCGCTGATGTAATGCTGCCAGCCGGCCAGTGGGTTCATTTTGATATCGAGGATAATCCGCTTACCAATACCGGCGAAAAGCATGTCTATCTCTGGGGTTTTCTCGTACCGGACTATGGGGATGCATCCTTCGAATATGTCTGGACAGATAGCGAAGATCAGGACAGGGACGGCTGGCTTGGCTTCCTGGCGCAAATCGAGGCCTATCGGGCGCTTTATCCCGAGCTTGTGCTGGCGCATTACTCCAGCCACGAGAAGAGCACAATCAGGTCGTATGCCAAGCGTTACGCGATGGAAGATAACTCCACCGTAGAGTGGTTATTGGGGGGTGATTCCCCGCTCTTCGATTTGCAGAAACCGGTATTGGAGAGTCTGGTATTACCGTTGCAGGCCTATGGTCTCAAAGATATTTGTAAGCATCCCGGTCTAGTGAACTTCCAATGGGAAGATGATGAATCCGGTTCCCAGTGGTCTGTCGTGCAGTTCCATGAATTCTTACATGAGCAAGATGCGCCCGCTAAAGAAGCCTTGAAGCAAGCCATACTCGGTTATAACCGTGATGATGTGAAAGCAACGTTCTATCTGGAGCGCTGGTTACGCGCACGTTATTTGGGTTAGATGGGTTGCAGCGGTCGCCTAGCCTAAAGCGTCAGCTTAACGGCTAGGTTTACAGGCCGGCGACGATAGGCTCTTGGTTTTTGATTATATGCTGAGGACTAATTTCCAGTTCGGGCTTTCGTCCGGTACGGTGCACCATCTTAACGTTCGGGGAAATTCCCGGGCGTCTCTAAGGCCCAGTAAATACTGGGCTTTTTTGTGCCTGCTTGTCTTGTAGCGTCCCATGAGTGCGCTTGAAGTCCACGCAAAAGCTGGGTAACTTTCTGGGTAACTATTGAAAGTTACCCAGGTGGACACCGAGATGGCCACGCGAAAGCCCCTCACTCACGCGAGGCAGGCCGAAACCGCCAAGCCGGAAACCGCCAAGCCGGAAACCAGAGGTGGCCCCAGTTCTTTGAACAGCAACACCCGATTCTGTAAGTGGATTCCTGCCCTGGTTTTAAGCTGCCAGGGGTAGTGGCAACGCTTCGAAGTAGAACTGATCCGGAGTCTGTCGGCCAAGTCTGCTGTGGGGCCGACGGCTGTTGTAGAAACGGGGAAATGACGATTAAGGCCAGCCTTGGCCGCCGAGACAGTGTCATAGGCATGGAGGTAGACCTCCTCGTACTTCACTGATCGCCACAGTCGTTCGACGAACACGTTGTCCCGCCAGGCGCCCTTGTCATTCATGCTGATTTTGATGTCGTTGTCCTTGAGCAGGCCAGTGAATGCCATACTGGTGAACTGGCTGCCCTGGTGGTGTTCATGATCTCCGGCTTGCCACGCCGCTCCATGGCCCCCTCAACGGCTTCCAGGCAGAAGTGGGTATCCATGGCGTTCGAGACCTTCCAGGACAGTACACGCTGGGAGAACCAGTCCACAACAGCGGCCAAGTAGACAAACCCGCGAGCCATCGGCAAATAGGTAGTATCCATCGCCCACACCTGATTGGGCCGCGTTACCGCCAGATTTCGGTGCAGGTACGGATAGACCTTGTGCCCGCGATGCCGCTTCGTGGTCTTGGGTTTACGGTACAGGGCTTCAATGCCCATGAGCCGCATCTTTCGCTCAGCAATCCCGCCTTGTTGAGCGCGCCTTCTAAAAAGTCATTTTCCAAGGTCAACTCACCGATCTTGGCGTGGAGCGTCTTCACGTCTACCGGGGGCTCCTTGGATTCCTCGTCACCGGATACGTCGGCGGAGCGTTCCAGCAACTGTGTCTTCCACTGCGTGATCTGATTGGGGTGAACGTCGAAACGCTTGGCAAGTTCTGCCATGGCCTGTTCGCCCTTGAGGGCCTCCAGTGCCACCTTGTGCCACCTCGGCCTCGAACTGGGGTTTGTGATTACGGCGAGGCCTTCTAGCCATTTTGATCACCTGATATCGGGCAATACGATGTCCTATGTCAGCCAGGGAATCCACTTATAGCGCTGTTCAGATTTTTGGGACCACCTCTGTTGCGCGCCGGTCGTTGGCCCGCAGGGACGTTTCAGCGCCTGCAATAGTTTATTGACTCTATAACCAATTAACCGCTCCACGGGAAAGGCTACATTAGCGCCCGGGTCAAGCAACGCTGGTTCCTTGAATGACCAAGGCCAGTCGAGATACCTGTTTTACTTTGCAGCGCTATGTTACTTCACACTAAAAGGAGCACATTCATGAACCTTAAATCCCTGCTAGCGGCCTTCGCCGGCTTGATGTTTTCTTTCAGCGCATTGGCGTCCGACTTTGCACAGAGTACCCCCGCGGTTTGGGGCTATGACGTGGTGTCCTACCACGTCAACAAGCGACCCGTCCGGGGGTCCGGCCACTATGTCGTGACCCACGACGGCGCCACCTACCTTTTCAGCACGCTGGAGAACAAGGAGACCTTCGCCAAAAACCCCGCGAAATACGTGCCTGCCTACAACGGCTACTGCGCCTACGGCGTTGCCAAGGGCAAGAAGTTCGCGGGTGATCCGGAAGTCTGGCGCATCGTTGACGGCACCCTGTACCTGAATCTGGACAGCAAGATCCAGGATCTCTGGTTGAGCGAAACCGATACGATGATCAAGGACGGCGACAGCAACTGGAAACGCATCAAGAATGCCGACCCCGCCAATTTGTAGTACCGCTGGCGTTACCGCCGACGCCGTCGCCCCGGAAGGGACGACGGCGTTTTTGTTTTTGGTGAAGGGTCGGGGCGCGGCGAGCCACCACTAGCGCGTCGACTATTTCACAAACGGTAATTTTGTACTGACGTCGACACCAGTTATCCCGGCGTGTACGCATTTTACTATCACCTCGTCGGTTACCCGACCTCAGAACACTTTCACTCCCAAGGAGATCAACATGAAAAATCGCGTAGTAACAGCGGCCGCCCTGGCAGCCGTGGTGGCGGGCGCCCTGTCAGTGGCCCAGCCGACCTTCGCCGGCGACAAGGAAAAGTGCTATGGCATCGCCAAGGCTGGACAGAACGACTGTGCCAACCTGGCGGGTACGCACTCCTGCGCCGCGCAATCCACCGTCGACTTCGATATCGGCGAGTACAAGGTCGTCGAGGCCGGCACCTGCGAAGCCCTGGGTGGGTATTCCAAGGGCGAGGCGCAAAAGATGTACGACGAGCAGCAGGTCAACAAGCGCTAGCCGCGGGACTCATCGGGGGCCACCACCATGCAGGAACCACAGGGACAGGATACGCGCGACGCCGGTGTTGGTGTCGGCCTGCGCCACCCGCACTATCGCGACGCACTGGAGCGGCAAGCGCCGATTCAGTTTGTGGAAGTCCACGCGGAAAATTTCTACATGGATGGTGGCCCCGCGCTGTCGGTACTACACGCAGCGCGTGAACGCTTCGATGTGAGTATTCACGCGACCAGCCTGGGGCTTGGCGCCGAGACGCGCGTGCCGGAGCCGGAAATCCGGCGCCTGGCGCGGCTGGTGGAGGCGATCGATCCGATTCTGGTATCGGACCATGCCTGTTTTTCCTGGTCCGGGCAGGGCGCGGCCCTCCTGCACGGCGGGGACCTGCTGCCCATCGCACACAACCCCAGGGTACTGGAGCAGTTCTCCGCCAATGTCGATCGCGTGCAGCAGGCCCTGGGCCGCCAGCTGCTTGTCGAGAATCTCTCGGCCTATTTGTCGTGCCCGGACAGCACGATGTCGGAACTCGAATTCCTGCACCGCATGTGCCAGCGCACCGGGGCCGGTCTGTTGCTCGACGTGAACAACGTTTTTGTCAACGCCGTGAATAGCGGGGGTGCCGATCCACTGGCGGACGTGCAAGGTGTCATTGCCGGCATTGATGGTGACCTCGTCGGTGAAATCCACCTGGCCGGTAGTACGCCTCAGGCGGACGGGGATCTGCTGATCGACGATCACGGGGCCGAGGTTCCCGAACCTGTCTGGCGGGCCTACGAACACCTGCTCGCGGCGCTGGGTCCGAAGCCAACACTGATCGAGTGGGATACGAACCTGCCGAGCTGGTCGACCCTCGTCGGGCAGGCGCGGCTCGTCCGGCAACGGATGGGCGCGTACCGTGGCTAGGGAGAGCGGGGCGCCGACGGGACAGCGGGCTCTTCTCGAGGCGATCTTCACCGGCCGGCCGGCGGCCGGCCACGATCCCAGGGGCCTGGCTGTCTATCGCCGCAATCTGCTCGCAAGCGCCGCCAGGGCGCTGTCGATCAGCTACCCCACCGTGACCTGCCTGCTGGGCCGCGATCGCCTGGGGCGGCTCGCCGGAGATTTCCTGCAATCCGCTGGCCGCTCGGTATTCGATTGGGGCCTGTGGGGCGAGGGCTTTCCGGTGTGGCTGGAGGAGCACTCGCTCTGCCGGCAGTATCCCTACCTCGCCGACAGCGCGCGCCTGGACTGGCTCATGCATTGCGCCCAGCGCGCCGCCGACGCGCGGCCGGACCACGCGTCGTTTGCCAATATGGAGGGACTGGCGTCCCTCGACTTTTCTCTGGTGGCCGCCCCGGGTTGTTTTGTACTCGAGTCCGGCTTCCCCGTCGTCGCCATCCACGAGGCGCATCGGCAGGACCCTGCCAGGCCCGATTTGGGTGTGGCGGCGGCGATGCTCGAGGCGGGCCGGGGCCAGGCCGCGCTGGTATGGCGGCAAGGTCCCCGCACCTGTCTTCGCGAAGCGCGCGACGAAGAGCGTATCTGGTTGCAGCTGCTCAATGGCGGCGCCGCGACCGTGGCCGAGGCGCTTCGTCGTCTCCCGGCTGACAGCATGCCTCTTGAGCAGTGGCTCGACCAGGCAATCAGGGAGCAGCTCGTAATCGGGCTGTCCCATTCATCCCTAACATGACGAGGAAACGACCATGTACTCAACACTGGCAAGACTGAACGGCTTCAACGCCGTTATCGCCTACCCCGCGGAAAAACTGCAGAGCCTGAGCCTGCTCGGCCTGAGACTCTACGCCAGCTGGATGTTCTTTCCGGCGGGTTTGCTGAAGGTCCAGAACTGGGGCACCACCCTGTTCCTGTTCGAGGAGGAATACCAGGTACCGCTGCTGTCACCGGTGGTGGCGGCGTGGCTGGGGACGATGGGCGAACTGCTGTTTCCACTGCTGCTCACCCTGGGCCTGTTCAGCCGCTTTTCCGCGGCGGGACTGTTCATCGTCAACCTGATTGCCGTACTGAGTCTTGCCGTCGTCCCGCCCGCCGCAATGGGCCAGCACGTGCTCTGGGGATTGGCGATGTTTGTCGTGGTGGTGTGGGGACCGGGAAAGCTGTCCGCCGATCAGCTGCTGAGCCACTGGGTTGCCCGGCATCCCTCCTCCAGGGTGTGATCGACCGCGGGCGCGCCACTCCAGGCGCGCTCGCGGTTATTGCAGCCGGGCATTTTCGCTGTATTTGTCTTGTGCCCGCCGCCACCAGTGCGCCGTCGTGATGATGGGCATTACCAGCGTATGGGCAATATGTTCTCGAGAACCACGATGTCTTCGATGTCGACCCGCACCAGGCGCCGGGCGCCGGTGCGTTTGGCGACCTCGGGGGAGTCCCAGTCGATGCGCGCGCGGCCATTCAGTTGCAGCAGTCCCCCGCGTTCGAAGTCAATGAACAGCAGCCCCACATCGGGGTTCATGACCAGGTTTCCCAGGGTGTTGAAGAAGTTGTTGCCGGCGTAGTCGGGGAACAGCAGTTCCCGCTTGCCCAGCACCTCCACCAGCCCCGGGGCGCCACTGCGGTGCGACGCGTCCATTCCGCCAGCCGGTGAATGCGCGCGCGGATAGCCGCTGGCGACAAAGAACGTGTCGGCGCGACGTATCCACGCCGTCGTGGCGTTGTCGAGCGCGTGCGCGTGTTTGGCAACGGCTTCTTTGGGGCCCGGGGTGAAGGGGCGCCAGCTGCGCCGGGTGATGTACTGAGGGCAGTTGCCATAGGACTGGTGAACCGCGACGTCGATAATACCGTCGGCATTGCCGGTCACCGTGCCGTTCGCCCGATTGCGGCGCTTGCTGTAGAGGTCAATTCCCAGCAGTCCGATTTCCGCGTCGGCGCGGAAGCCCCGCTCGAGCGCATCCCCGGAAAGCGGCCGGGAGGCGATCCGCAGTGTGGTGCTGGAAGGGGACTGCGCGAAGCCGGGCGAGCCGGTCAGCAGCGTCGCCCAGTGTTTTTGCCGGTCGTCGCGTCCCGCCGCCACCAGGAAGGGTAACTGGCGAAACATTTCGCGATGCTGGTCCGGCATGTGGGAGCGGATCGCGCGAGGGGCCCAGGTATCGACCGTTTCACGTTGGCCGAGCCGCTCCTGCACCCACAGCTCTCCCGGATGGAATACCATCGTAGCCGGCTTCAGAAACCGAGGTCGGACAGGCCCGGGTGATCGTCCGGGCGCCGGCCCAATGGCCAGTGGAAGCGACGTTCCTCGCTGGCAATGGCGTGTTCGTTGATACTGGCTATGCGATGGCGCATGAGCCCGCGTTCGTCGAATTCCCAGTTTTCGTTGCCGTAGGCCCTGAACCACTGCCCGGAGTCGTCCCGGAATTCGTAGGCGAAGCGCACGGCAATGCGATTATCGGCGTGGGCCCAGAGTTCCTTGATGAGCCGGTAGTCCAGCTCGCGGGTCCATTTGCGTTCGAGCAGCGCCCGAATGGCGTCGCGGCCGGTGACGAATTCAGCGCGATTGCGCCAGCTGCTGTCTTCGGTGTAGGCGAGAGCGACCCTGGCGGGGTCGCGGCTGTTCCATCCGTCCTCCGCGAGTCGAACCTTCTCGATCGCCGTATCACGGGTAAAGGGGGGAAAAGGCGGTCTGTTCATCGGTATTGTCATCCTGTGGGCAGTTGCCGAAAGGGGGTGGCGGAAAACCCGCCACCCGGTCGCGTCAGTCGATCAGGTCGTTGACCTGGGGGAAGTCGATGGCTGTCGCCAGCGCCTCGTTGACATAATTGGTCAGTGTATTGAGGGCGACATGGCCGATGATCTCGACCACTTCCGCCGCGCTGTAGCCCGCATCCAGCACCGCCTGGACATCCCCGTGGCTCAGTGTTCCACGTTGCCGGACCAGTCGTACCGCGAACTCCACCGCGACCGCGGCTTTGCCGTCGCCGGATGAGCCGTGCCGGTTGGTGAGGATCTCGGCCTCGGTGAGTTTGGCGACGTGTTCGCCGAGGTAGCTGTGCGCGGCCAGGCAATACCGGCAACCGTTCACCTCGGCAACGGCGAGCGCGATGCGCTCCCGGGTCGCCACGTTCAGGTGGCCGTCCTCAAGGGCGCCGCTTAGGCTCATGTAGCCCTTGAGGGTTTCCGGACTGTTGCCGATCAGGCGAAACAGGTTGGGTACCGAGCCCAGGGCCGCCTGTACGGTGTGCAGTAGTGGCTGCGAATCAGCCGGGGCTTGTTCGATGGTGGCGGGGGTTGGAATGTGTGACATCGTGATCTCCTGTGTTGGTCAGTCAACGCCCGCTATTGTGGTTGTTTCTATAATGTAAATAACTGGCCTTAAATTAATTTCACTATTAACATAAATGCATCAATTCGGCGGCCGCGAAAGGACAGGCACAATGGCAATGGATAAGCTGGAGGCGATGCGCGTGTTTACCGCCGTCGTGGAGCAGGGCAGTTTCGTGGATGCCAGTCGCGCACTGGACCTTTCGGCGCCGGCGGTGACACGTTCGGTGGCGCGGCTGGAGTCGGCCCTGGGCGTTCCCCTGTTTCACCGGTCCACGCGACATGTCAGGCTCACCGACTCCGGACAGCGGTATTACACCCATGTCAAAGGCGTGCTCGAGAGCGTGCAGGAGGCCGAGGCGGCGGTAACCGGTAGCTACGCGGAGCCCCACGGACAGCTCACGGTGACCGCGCCGGCCCTGTTCGGGCACAAATATGTGGTGCCGATCATCACCGAGTACGTGATGACGCACGGCAGGGTGTCGGTCAACTCCCTGTTCCTCGACCGGGTGACAAACCTGCTGGAGGACAACCTGGACGTCGCTATCCGTATTGGTGCTCTCGCGGATTCGGGCTTGTTCGCCACCCATGTGGGGGATACCCACCGCGTGGTCTGTGCCGCGCCGGACTACCTGGCTGAGCGCGGCATTCCGCGGACGCCGGCCGACCTCGCGGAGCACGATATCGTCCACGCCACCGCCGTGGAGCCGCTGACCGCCTGGGCCTTTGGCAAGCAGAAAGTCAAGGTCGCGCCGCGTTTGCAGTGCAACCAGAACTCGGCCGCGGTCCGGGCCGCCGTGATGGGCATGGGAGTGACGCGGGTGATGTGCTACCAGGTGGCGGATGAATTGGCCGCGGGCACTCTGCAGCTATTGCTTGAAGATTTCGAGCCGCCAAGCCTGCCGATCCATGTGGTTTATCTCGAAGGGCGCAAAGCCAATGCAAAAATCAGGTCCTTTGTCGACCTTGCCGTGGAGCGTTTGAGGGCAAGCAGCCTGGCTTGCCCCATCTCCCTGACCGGGTAACTCGCGGCTTGGATTCAGGTCCGCTACGCCGTATTCCCAAAATGGTGGCTTCGCGCGACATCAATTCCCCACCCGTATTGGTGGGGGACTGCGCTGTTGTTCGAGTTGGACCTGGGAGAAGGCTACACTATTTGCATTTATCGTAATTGATCAATTGACGTGGCGGCACATGATTACTGTGCCGTGACCTCCTGTACACCGCCCAGCCAGCTGTCCATCAGGATGCAGGCGACCAGGTCGCCGGCCACGTTGACCGCGGTGCGACACATGTCGAGGATGCGGTCCACGCCCATGATCAGGGCAATGCCGGCGGCGGGGATGCCCGCCGTCTCCAGCACCATCGACAGGATCACAATACCCACCCCGGGGGTGGCGGGGGAGCCGATCGAGGCGCCCACCGCGGTGACCACGATCAGCGCCATGCCGCCCGGACCGACATCCACCTGGAACACCTGTGCCAGGAAGATCGCCGCCACGCCCTGGTACAGGGCGGTGCCGTTCATATTGATAGTGGCGCCCAGGGGAATCACGAACTGGGCGATGCTCGGACGGATACCCAGTCCCTCCTCCGCAGTCTTGATCGACAGCGGCATTACCGCCGCCGAGCTGGAGGTGGAGAAGGCCAGCAACAGTACATCGCGCGCGGCGCGCAGAAACGGCAGCGGGCGCTTACCGGCCATGATGTACAACAGCGCCAGGTACAGCGCCAGCAGCAGCGCCAGGCCGGCGACCACGGTGAACACGTAGGCCAGCATGCCGGTGAGGGCGTGCAGGCCGACCTTGGTGGTCAGTTGCGCCAGCAGGCCGAACACCGCGAAGGGGGCCAGCCACATGGCCCAGCGCACCACGGTCATGCACACCTCCTGCAGCGAGGCCATCAGCTCCAGTAGCGGGCGGGCCTGGCTGGGCGCCATCATGATCAGGGCCACGCCGACCACCGCGGCGAACAGCACGATCTGCAGCATCTGGCCCTCCACCATGGAATTGAGGGGGTTGCTCGGCAACAGGTTCACCAGCATGGCCGGCAGCTCGCGCAACTCGGGGGTCGCCGCCGCATTGGCCACCTGTGGCACCGTGCCGCCGAGGGTCGCCTGCACCCGTTCCGGGTCGATCAGGCGGCCGGGCTCGATGAAGTCGGCCATCGCGAGGCCGATCACAATGGCGATGGTGGTGGTGGCGAGAAAGAACAGCACCACCCGCAGACCCATCTTGCGCAGCTGCTCGACGTTTTCACTGGCGGCGATCCCGCGAATCACCGAGGCGAACACCAGGGGAATGACGATCATCTGGATCAGGGTCAGGAACAGGTGCCCGGGCAGGGCCAGCCAGTTGCCGATGGTGGCGGCGTTGCCGCGATCCATCAGCCCCGCGCTCGGCCCCAGCAGCATGCCCACTGCAATGCCGGCCGCCATGCCGATCAGCACCTTCAGCCACAGGCGCCCGCGCACCAGGCTGGACAGGTAGTCGCTGAGTTGCGACAGGGGCAGGGTGGCGTTCAGGGGGGATCGGGGCACGGCGGTTCTCCGTTGAGCGCGCTGTTCGAGTGTGCATCCATATACTCGCGCCGCTTTTGCTCCAGATCAAGGCGGTGCCTGGAATGCCCCCGCGCATCAGTGCCGTTGCCCGAGTGTCCCCGAGTCGGCCTTGCCCAGTTCGGCCTGGGCAATGGTATTCCGCCCCGCGGCCTTGGCGCGATACATGGCCTCGTCGGCGCGCTGGAGCATGGTTTCCAGGTTGGGCCTGTCCGCCGGCTCGCCGTTTACCACGCCGAAGCTGGCGCTGATGTGTTCCGATTCGGCGCCCGGGATGCGGATCGCCTCGATACCGCGGCGCAGGCGTTCCGCCTTGGCCATGGCTTCCGGCAGCGTGGTGTTGGGCATGAGCACCGCGAACTCCTCGCCGCCCATGCGCGCCACCACGTCCTCCAGGCGTGAATCCTGCGTCAGCGAGCGCGCGATGGCGCGCAGCGCCTGGTCGCCCGTGGCGTGACCCAGCCGGTCGTTGATCCACTTGAAGTGATCCACGTCGAGCATGATCAGCGACACCGGGGTGTGCTGGCGGCGCATGAGGGAGAAAATATCGGCGGCCCGCTCAAACAGGTAGCGGCGATTGTGGATCTCGGTGAGGGCATCCCGCGCCGCCTGGTTGCGCAGGTCCTCGCGGTCGTCGAGTACGTAGCTCAGGAACAGGCAGACGGCGAGGGCGGTCACGACGGGGAGCGCGAAAATCAGCGAGAGGGTCAGTTGCGGGGAGGCGTCGTCGGGCTTGCCCAGGCCGAAAATCGAGAACAGGCACGACGCCGACCAGGCGATGGCTGTTATCGCCATGCCGCGGTCCCCGAGATTGGCGCCGCCCCGCCGATACAGCAGCAGGGTCGCGCCCAGCAGGAACACGGACGCGGAATACAGCAGGCCCACTTGCACGCGGTAGGATGCGGCGGTCGCGCTGACGGCCAGGTATAGCGCCCCCCAAAGCACTATCACGCCCCGCGGGAAGGGGCGTTCCGAGCGGCGGATGACACCGAGAATGAACAGGCTGTGACAGGTGGCGAACACCAGGTCCAACAGCAGCGCCAGGGCCGGTCCGTCGCGGCGGATCGCCACCGTCAATAGCAGCAGGTAAAGGGATACCAACAGAAAGAACGCGCGGAACATCGGCCTGGCCGCGGTCTGCCCCCCGAACCCCTTCAGTTGCATCGATGCCGCGGTCAACACCAGTCCCAACAGGGCGCCCGACACGGCCGCGGCCGTCTGGGTGTCCATCAGATCCATGGCCTTGAGTATAGTTTCAGTTTGCCACCTGCGCTCTGCGCGTTCGTGTCACGCCTCAGGGCCACAGCAACAGCAGTGCGATACCCGCGGCGATGGCCAGGCTGCCCGTGGCCAGGATCCATTTGCGCAAGCCGGGGGAACCCAGCGCCACCGCGGCGCCGGTCTTGAACACCAGGTTGGAGAGGGTGGCGAGGAAAATGGCGCGCCAGGCGGTATCTTCGGACAGCTGTCCGCCGGCGTACAGTTGGGCGACGGACAGGGTCAGGGCGTCGACGTCGGTCAGGCCCGACACCGCGGCCACGCCGAAGATGGCGCGCTCGCCGATCAGGTCCCGGGCGATGGCCACCGCGAACAGGATCAGCACGTAGACCGCCGCCACCATCAGCGCCATGCCCAGCCCCGCGGGGTTGCTCTGGGGGGGAACCCTCACCGAGTCGACCCCCGTGCGCCTGAACACGAGCAGCGCCAGCAGTACCAGGAACGCGGCATAGGCCAGCAGGGGGGCGACGGCGTGTTCCACCAGGGCCGGCGCCACCACCGCGAGTTCCAGCAATACCCGGCCGTAGACCACGGCCGAGGCGACCAGGATCACCAGTGTGGCGGCGGCGTCGAAGCCGCGCTTGCCCTTGCTCTGGGTGGCGTAGCTGATGGTGGTGGCGGTGCTCGAGATCATTCCGCCCAGCAGGCCCGCCAGCCACAGCCCGGTGGTGGTCCTGGCAAAGCGCAGCAAGAGATAACCGGCGATATTGAGCCCGACGATGAGCACCACCAGCAGCCAGCTGCGGAAGGGGTTGAAGACCGCGTAGGGGCCGTAGGTGGTGTCGGGCAGCAGCGGCAGTATGACCAGGGCGATCAGGACGAAGCGCGCGATCACCTCGATATCGTCCGGCCCCATGCGCTCCACCCATTGGTGCAGGGGGCGTTTCCAGTGCAGCAACAGTAGCATCGTCGCGGCGACGAACACCGCCTCCAGCCACGAACCCGTTCCCGCCAGGGCGCCGACCAGGAAAGTGACGATCGCCGCCATGGCCGTGGTCATGCCCGGGGCGTGTCGGGAGCGCAGGCGGTAGAGGAAGGTGGCGATCAATACGCTGATACCCAACAGGGCCCCGGCGATCAGCAGCGCGCCGTACTGGTCCGCCAGCAGCGCCGTGGTCGCGCCGGCGGCGCCCAGCAGTGCGAAGGTGCGCATGCCCAATGGCTTGGCCTCTTCCCACTCGCGTTCAATGCCAATCAGCATCCCCAGCGCCACCGCGAGGGCCGTGCCGACCAGCCTGGGGTCAAACTGCTCGATCATGGCAGTCGCCTGTCGTTGGCAGGTCTGGCGATGGTACCGCGTCTGGGCGCCGCGGATAATGCCCCCGTTGCGGTAGGTGGCCCCGACGTGACCCCGCGAGCACTCAGTCCGCGGTGGATGCGGCCCCGGCGACAGGCCCGGGCTCCCGCGACGGGTTGCGGGAGCCGGGGGAGTCCTGGCGGCGCAGGAAGTCGCCGGTCCGCGCGGCCGACATCGGGCGCCCGAAATGGAAGCCCTGGATGTGGTCGCAGCCCAGCGTGTGCAGCATCTGTTTCTGGGCGTGTGTCTCCACGCCCTCCGCGACGCAGCGCAATCCGAGGCTGTGAGCCAGGCTGACCACCGTACCCACGATCACCCGGTCGTCGGTATTGTTGACGATGTCCCTGACAAAGCTCTTGTCGATTTTCAGCTTGGATATCCTGAAATGTTTGAGCTTGCTCATCGAGGAATAGCCGGTGCCGAAATCGTCGATGGTGAGGCTGACCCCCGCTTCGTGCAGCCGGTGGATCATGGAAGCCGCCTGCTCGGGGTCTTCCATGGTCATGCTCTCGGTCAATTCCAGCTCCAGACGGGAGGAGGGAACGTCGTACTCGTCGAGAATGGACAGGATCGTCTGCGGCAGGTCGGGCTGGTGGAACTGGATCGCGGACAGGTTGATCGCGATGCGCGGGGGCGCGATACCGGCGTCGAGCCAGTCGCGTATCTGCCTGGCCGCCTGTCGCAGGACCATTTCGCCGATCGGCAGTATCAGTCCGCTGTCTTCGGCGATGGGAATGAACTCCGACGGGGATATTCGACCCATCACCGGGTGTTCCCAGCGCAACAGCGCCTCCGCCCCCACCAGCGCGCCGCTGTGCAGGTCCTGCTGGGGCTGGTAGTACAACTGCAATTGTCCGGCGTCGATGGCGCGCCGCAGGGCGTTTTCCAGGGTCAGCTGCCGCAGTGACAGCGCCTGCATCTCCGAGGTGTAGAAGCTGTAGCGATTGCGGCCGCGCTGCTTGGCGCGGTACATCGCGGTGTCGGCATTGGTGTGCAGCTGCTTCAGGGTGTCGCCGTCGCCGGGGAACATGGCGATGCCGATGGAACAGGTGAGCGACAGCTCGTGCTCTGCGAGACTGAAAGTCTTGCCCACCTCGCGCAGGAAGTCCTGTGCGTAGTGGGCGGCCTCGCTGGCGTCGGTATCCGGTAGCAGCAGCGCGAATTCATCGCCGCCGAGCCGGCACAGCGTGTTCTCCTCGGGCATGTGCTTGCGCAGGCGCGCGGCGATGCGCTGCAGCAGGCGGTCGCCGGTTTCGTGGCCGAGGGAATCATTGATGTTCTTGAAGTTGTCCAGATCGAGCAACATCACCGCCAGTGACCGCTTGCCGTGCCGCGCCAGCTTCAGTGCGTACTCGGCGCGCTCCTCCAGCATGGCGCGATTGGGCAGGCCGGTCAGTGAGTCGTAGTAGGCCAGCCGCTGCACCTCCGCCTGACTCTGCTTGAGCTGGGAGATGTCGCTCAATACGCCGATATAGTGCGACACGGAGCCCTGTTCGTTGAGCACCTGGCTGATACTGGCGCGCATCGGCGCCACCTTGCCGCATTTGCGCTGGCTCCACACTTCCCCCTGCCAGAATCCGTCCCTGCTCACGTTGTCCACGATGGTGCGCAGGAAACCGGGGGTGTGCATGCCCTCGCTGAGCATCTTGGCTGGCCTGCCCAGGCACTCCAGCCGGGAATACCCGGTGATTTCCTCGAAAGCCCGGTTCACCGCGAGGATGCGCTGGTCGGCGCTGGCGATCAGCACGCCCTCGCGCACCTGGTTCAGCACGCGCAGGGACAGCTTGAGCTGGGCCCGGATGTTCACCAGGCCGCTGATGTCGATGTGGGTGCCCATGATGACGCAGGAGTCCCCGCAGCTTCCCTCGACCAGGGGGCGCCCCCGGCTGAGCACGGAAATCCAGTGCCCGTCGCGGTGACGAAGGCGCATTTGGACTTCGAGTGTTCCCCGGCAGCCGTTTTTCCTGTACTGCCTGTATTTGTCCCTGATGCGGGTGGCATCGTCCGGATGGATAAGGCGATTGCACAACGCCAGCGCATTGTCCCCCGTATCCAGCCCCAGATCCCCCGGCTTGTACCCCAGCATCTCGAAGTACTCGGCGCTGCATACCAGCTTGCCTTCCCCCGGGGTGAACTCCCAGGCACCGGTGCCAGAGCAGGAGATATAGGCGCGATAGCGCTGCAAGCTGGTGCGCAACTGCTCGGTGCGCTGGGCCACCTCGCGGGACAGGTGGGAGCGGTACCAGCGCAACTCGATAAAGGTTTTGGCGAGGAAGGCGAGCAGCAGGCTGAAGATCGCCGCCAGGCCCACCGCGGCGGGCAGCCACGGGGGCGACCGCCAGCCGTCGCGGGGGAGCACGGACAGTTGCCAGGCTACATTGGGGATATTCAGCGCAAGGGTGACGGCGTCGGTCAGCGGCGTCGGCGTGCTGGCGGCGATGACCTCGGGTGCGCCGGTCAGGGGGTGTTGGCGCCACAGCAGGAAGTCCAGGCCCTCATCGACCAGGCTGCCCAGCTGTAGAATTTCCTCCAGTTGCGACAGGCGAATGGTCACATTGGCGAAGCCCCAGAACCGTTCATTCCCGGCGGCGTCGGGCCGGAATACCGGCAGGCGCGCCACGATGCCCCTGCCGCCCTGGACCAAATCGAGCGGTCCGGCCACGGTCAATTGTTGTGAATCACGGGTCAGCTCGGTTTCGTGTCGCTGCCCCTCGCTGGCCAGCTGGTCGAAACCCAACGCCGCCTCGTTGCCCTCCCGGGGCATGACCTGGCTAATGACCCCGCCCGGTGATAGCGACAGCGCGGAGATCAGCGAGTGATGTCGTAGAAGGTCCGCGGCGAGGATCTGGAAGGCGTGTTCAGTGTGCTCGGCGTCGCGGGCGATGGTGGCCAGTGCGTGGGCGCTGGCGAGTGTGGCGTTGAGCCGGCTTTCGAGCAGGTTGCCGGTGTGCGCCGCCCTGGTGGTCACTTCCGCCCTGGCCTGCTGTCGATAGAGATCGCGGCTTTCCTCGATCCACAGGCCGCCGGCAACCAGGCTCGACAGCATGGCGGCCAGCGCGACAAGCCACGCGAGTTGGCGTTGTTGCGTCGGCAGAATCGTCCTGTGTTTGGTGGCCATGGCCTCCGCTGTCCCTACCAGTTAAATAGCGTGCGCGCACGACCCGCTGTGGGTCGCGCGCGAATTCTTCGTGCTACTGGCCTGTGGTTGCAGTGGGGTTTCTGTCCTGAGGGCGTGATGCACCCCGGGGAAACTTCTTCACTGGCGCCATTGGAGTTGTTGGAGAGCGCGACTGGCTGCAGCGTCGTCCCCGCGATCGCCAAAGTGCGATTTCGCGGGCGCGCGCGACTCGGCCATTCAAGCGAGTCGGTCGCGCTGGCTGCTACCGGTACAGCTGGTATTGATCTGCCCAGCCGCCGGGGATGCCGCGACTTCGTCCAGGGTGGTCCCCGCTCCCCGTGGCAAGGCTGCGTCATCGGGGGTCCAGGGGGCCTGGCGGAAGAGCTTCCACAAGCGGTGGGGAGGCCAGAACAGGCGGCGCGCAGCCTAGCAGGAAGCCGGTTCGCACACAAGCCCCGGCGATCATATCGGCCTCGACGGACTGCAGCCGGCGCGGATTTTACGGTAGAACCTCAATGGCCCCGCGCGTCGCTTCAGGCGCAAAGGTCAAATTGCGCCTGCCTGGCCCAGGCACAGGCGTGCCGATAGGCCACCTCGTAATAGCTCAGGCTGAGCCGGCCCGACAGGCGGTCGAACTGGCCGCGCTCGTAGAGCTCAACCTCCGACAGGATCTCGCCGTGAATACCTTCGCGGCGCAGCAGGGCGGCCTTGGCTTCGACACGCAGGGGCAGTTGCTGGACCAGTTCGTCCATGCCGATATCCATGAGCGCGTCCAGCTGGGACAGCAGGCCGACGATAAAGTGATTGACCGGAAATGGCTGGCTGTCCAGCTCCGCCAGGATTTCGCACATCCTGGCGCGTATCAGCATGTTGCGGGTCAGCTCCTCCGGCTTGCCGGGTTCGGCTTCCACCAGGAACAGGTTGACCCAGCGCCTGATTTCGTCGGTGCCGAGCAGGGTAATGGCCTGGGACAGGGTATCCACCTCCCGGTGCGCGCCCTGCCCCGCGGAGTTGACGATGCGCAGTATGCGATAGGTCAGGTTGGCATCGCGTATGGCCAGGGCCTCGAGGCTGGCGGCGGTGGCGTCGGGATCCTGCAACTTCGACAGCAGCTCCAGCAGCAGCAGTTTGTTGCCGCCAATCCGCTTGCCCGCCACCGGGCTCGCCTCGCTCAGGAAGGTGCCCTGGAAATAGGTCGCGCCCAGTTCGAGGCAACGGCGGAATTGCTGCTGGCTGTCGACACCGTCCACCAGGATATCGACGCCGTGGGCCCTGAGGATATCCACGGTGGGGCCGAGTTGTTGCGATGGCAGCGACCCGAGTTGCAGGCGCGCGATATGCACCTTGCCCAGCAGTGAGTCCAGGTCGCGGCGGGAAGGGGAGTAGCCGTGCAGGGCGAGCCGGTGTCCGTCGCCGGCCAGCGCGTCCAGGTTGTGGGTCAGCTCAGGGGTGAGGGCGGCGTTGGGAACCAGCTCCAGGATCAGGTGCTTGCGCGGGAGTTCGGGCAGGCGGCTGTCCAGCAGCATCTGCTGTGGAATCTTGAGGAAACTCGGCATCGACATGAGTTGGCCGTGCTGGAAGATCCGTGTGTACGACTCCACGATCATGGGCATCGCCGCCTGGATGTTTTCCAGGGTCACCGGCGCGCCCGCCCTGTTGTGGCGCAATTTCAGGTCGAAGGCGGCCACTTCCTGGTTGCGGTTGAACACTGGCTGGCAGGCCAATACCGTGTCCAGTTGCGGGGCCTCGGTGACGCATTGTTGTGCATTATGCATTGTCTGCTATCTCCGTAACGCGGCTCCGGCGTGTCACGGCGCAATGACCGTCGGTGGGCCCGGGCGAATGATCGATTGTGCGGGGCGCGTGGGCTGTCAGGCCCTGGAATTCACCTGCCCCTGATTCTTGCGGGATTGCCCGTCGGGGCCGTAAAGATGGCTGCCCGCCGCTTCCCGCAGGAAATTCAGCATGCGTTGATTGTGGTCCAGCCGCATGTGTACCAGTTCACCGTTGAGGGTGTTCAGGTGCGCGGCATCTTGCGCCAGGCGGTCGATGCCCTGCCACACGGGCAGGCAGCCGGCTTCGCGGGCGGCCTGCTCGGCGCCGGCGCGGCCCTGTGCATACCCCAGGCGCTGCTGCGCGGCGCGGCGCTGGGCCTCGAAACTGTCAATTGCCGCCAGTTGTTCCTGTTTTTCACCGGCGATGTGGCCCAGCCGCTCGCCATCCACCCGGTCGCGAGCCAGTAGTTGTTGCTCCTCGCGAAGCAGGGACACCAGGTGCTCAAGGCGTGCCCTCTGGCCCTGCAGATGGGCCGCCAGGCTCACGGCTGGTCCTGATCCAGCAGATCGCGGACGTTGTCGATCAGCTTGTCGGCGATACGCTCGGCATTGAATTCCAGGCGCCCATCGGCAATACCCTGGCGAATTTCCGCTACCCGGGCGGTGTCGACGTCCCGGCTGGTGT
This sequence comes from Parahaliea mediterranea, assembly GCF_017255185.1. Taxonomy (GTDB): domain Bacteria; phylum Pseudomonadota; class Gammaproteobacteria; order Pseudomonadales; family Halieaceae; genus JAFKCZ01. Next base: position 205,692 of record NZ_JAFKCZ010000003.1, on the reverse strand, counting down.
CGCTGCTGGTACCGTTGAGATGCGTGACCGCGGCCGGACCCGAGGAGCCACCGGCGCTCGCCTTGTCGGTGGCCTTGGCGTCGTTCCGGCCCTGCTGGGCCGGTCCGGCCTGGGACGGTGATGTGTAGCCGTTAATTTTCAAGGTGCTGATCTCCAATGGGTACTCTGTGGGTCTGTATCGGCCTCGTCGCCGACGACTTTAGCGCCCCGGTGAAAAAATTCTCCCGGCTTGGCCGCTACCAGTTTACCGCCACTCGCCCGGGGCCGACCACGGTTCCGCTCAGGGTCTGTCGGTCGGGCATGCGCACGCGCACGCGTTCCCCCCGGGCTCCGGCGTCGAGGGCCCGGCCCTGGCGGGCGATACGAAAGCCGCTGCCAGTCGCTTCCACCGAGACCGGCTGGCGCCGCTCGACCAGCGGCGGAGTCCGCAGCAGGGCCTGCTGGAGAACCGTGCCCTTGGCCAGCGGGCGGCCGGTGACCTGGCCGCGAATCGACTCGAGATCGCGAACCACTTCCCGCGGGAGCTCTCCCAGATCGCCCTGGCGAGCTTCGAGCATGGAGGCATCGATTGGGGTGTCGCTGTCCACCGCGCGCGCGGTGACCCAGTAGCGAACCGAGACCGACACCCGCGCCTGCAGGTATCTCACCTCGCCGGCACCGTCGCCGCAACGTACTCCGACCGTGACCCGGCCCCAGCGCCGCTGGCCGTTGCCGGGGAAAAACGCCCGCGGCTCGGCGCAGTGGCCGAAGCGGGCGCCCGACGGGTAGACCTCGACGTGGGCGTCGCCCCCCAGTCCGCGGCTCTGTTGCTCCAGGAAGCGCTGTGCCGCGGCCACCGCGGGATCCTCCGCCGCCGGCGCCGGCGCGCAGAACACCAGTAGCGCGGCAAGCAGTAGCCATACCGCTCCTGAGCCGCTTCTTTCTACTCTATTCATATCGTCCATGCTTGCGATTGGTGTAGGGCTGGCAGCGGGCCCCTCTTTTTGGTTTATTCATTCGGCCGGCGTGCTGGCTGTTCGGGACATCCAGGGCGCAATGAATCGCGCCCTGCCTGGCTACGCGCAGCCACCGCGCACACCCTTGCCGGGCCGGCTGTAACGAAACAGGAGACTCATAGTCTAGTGAAGTCGCCGCGCGGCGAAGAAAAGAAATAGGCGGCAAAAACGGGCTTGTTTGTGATTTTGCCTTGGCGGCGCCGGCCTTACTCTTGATCGTGCTCATATTCACGGCCGATTTGGAGTTGGAGCGATGATCGACAAGCTAGCGGGCGCGCTGGACTTTTACCAGCAGGCGCTGGGACTGCGGCACGAGCGCCAACAGGTGCTGGCGGCCAATATCGCCAATGCCGACACCCCGCACTACAAGGCGCGGGATTTTGATTTCGCCAAAGAGCTGGGTCGCGCCGTGGAGCAGGGCGGCGGCCTGTCGCTGGCCACCACCTCCGCCCGCCATATCCCGGGAGGTACTGCCGGCGGTGGCGTGCGCGATCTGCTGTACCGGGTGCCCGACCAGCCCAGCCTGGACGGCAATACGGTGAATATGGACCGCGAGCGTGTCCAGTTCGCCGACAACAGTGTGCGTTACCAGTCCGCGTTGACCATGGCCAACGCGCGAATCAAGGGGCTGAAGTCGGCCATGCAGTCCGAGTAATTCTGAAGGAGGCAGGGAATCGCCATGTCCATGTTCAATATATTCGATATCTCGGGTTCGGCGCTCACCGCCCAGGCCCAGCGCATGAATGTGTCCGCCAGCAACCTGGCGAACGCCGACAGCGTCGCCGGGCCCGACGGCCAGGCCTACCGGGCCAAGCAGGTGATGTTCGAGAGCGCCAGCCAGTACGGCTCCGGCGTTGGCGGGGTGCGGGTGAGCGAGGTGGTGGACGACCCCGCGCCCATGCGCCGCGAATACCGGCCGGAGCATCCGCTGGCGGACGCCGAGGGCTACGTGACCATGCCCAATGTGGAGCCGGTGCACGAGATGATCAACATGATATCCGCATCGCGTTCCTACCAGGCCAATGTCGAAGTCCTCAATACCAGCAAGCAACTGATGCTGAAAACACTGACCCTGGGAGAGAGCTGATGAGCGGCACCACGATTGACGGCAATGTGCTGAATGCGCTGAACGGCAAGATGCCCACCGGTGGCGGCGCGGGCGCCGACCTGCAGGACAGCTTCATGACCCTGCTGGTGACCCAGCTCAAGAACCAGGATCCGATGAATCCGATGGAAAACGCCGAGATGACCTCCCAGTTGGCGCAGATCAACACGGTGAGCGGCATCGCCGAGCTCAACGAGACCCTGGCGGGGATCAATAACCAGATCGATGCCGGCCAGACCCTGCAGGCCGCCGCGCTGATCGGCAAGGGCGTGCTGGTGCCCGGCAACCGGGTGCTGGCCGGGGAGGAGGGGCAAACCACCCCGATCGGTATCGAGCTGGCGACCTCCGCCGACGAGGTGAAGGTGTCCATCGTCAGCGAGAGCGGCGAGGTGGTGCGGACATTCGAGCCCTTCTCCATGTCGCCCGGGGTGGAAACCCTGCAGTGGGATGGTCGTCTCAGCGATGGTTCGCTGGCGCCTGAGGGTGCCTATCGCGTGGTGGTCAGCGCTTCGCTGGACGGCACCACCGTGCCCACCAATACACTCAATTACGCCCTGGTCAGCGGCGTCAGTCCCAGTGATCGGGGGCCGCTGCTGGATCTGGGGGGGATATCCGACCAGGTGACCCTGGACGATATCCGGCAGATTTTCTAACGACCGTTTTATTCGACCGCAGGCAATTACCAATCAAGGAGATGGAACATGGGGTTTTCACAGGCACTTAGCGGCCTCAACGCCGCCGCCACCAACCTCGACGTGGTGGGCAACAATATCGCCAACTCGCAGACCGTTGGCTTCAAGGGCTCGGGCGTGCAGTTCTCGGATGTGTACGCCGGCACCGGCGCCGGCCTCGGTACCCGGGTCGCGGGCATCCTGCAGGACTTTACCGAGGGCAACATCGACACCACCAACCGCAATCTCGACCTGGCGGTAAGCGGGATTGGCTTCTTCCGCTTTTCCCAGAACAACGAGACGGTTTACTCCCGCAACGGCCAGCTGATCCTGACCAAGGACGGCTTCCTGGAAAACGCGGTGGGCGCGCGCCTGATGGGCTATCCCGCCGGCACCGGCACCGGCGGCCAGCCGGTGGAGCTGAACATCCCCGCCAGCGGCCTGCCGGCGCAGGCCTCCACCGCCGTCGACGCCGCCCTCAACCTGGACGCCACCGCGCCGGGCCTGAATACCGCGGCCTTCGACCACACCGATGGCGATACCTACTCCTACGCCAATACCGGCACGGTCTACGACTCCCTGGGTGTGCAGCACTCGGTGACCATGTACTTCGTGAAGGACGTTGCCAACCCCAATCAGTGGCAGGTGCACGTGGGTATCGACGGCGCCGCGCCCACCGGTCCCCAAACCCTGGAGTTCGACGGCAACGGGGCGCTGATCAGCGGCGCCAGCGCCACCTACAACTTTGCCATGACCAACGGCGCCAACGCCCTCAACTTCGACCTGGACTTCACCGGCACCACCCAGTTCGGGCGCGACTTTGCCATGGACGACCTGAAGCAGGACGGTTACACCGCCGGCAGCCTGGTGGGTATTTCCTTCGATGAGGCCGGCAACATCGTCGGCAACTACTCCAACGAGCAGTCCCAGGTGCTGGGCACCATCGCGCTGGCTAACTTCCGCAACCCGGAAGGGCTGAAACCGGTGGGCGACAACGCCTGGGCGGCCACCGGGGCGTCCGGCCAGGAACTGCTGGGCCTGGCCGGTACCGGCCTGTTCGGCGGCATCGAGTCCGGCGCCCTGGAGTCCTCCAACGTGGACCTGACCCAGGAGCTGGTGGACCTGATCATTGCCCAGCGCAACTACCAGGCCAATACCCAGACCATCAAGGTTCAGGACGAAGTGCTGCAGAACGCGGTGAACCTGCGCTAGGGGCATTGACTCATGGACCGCATACTCTACACCGCCATGAGCGGCGCCAAGCAGAGCCTCGACCAGCAGTCGGTGGTCAGTAACAACCTGTCCAATGCCAGTACCTCGGGCTTTCGCGCGCAACTGCACGCGATGCGCGCGGTGCCGGTACAGGGCGACGGCCTGCTGCCCACGCGCACCTCGGTGGTGGCGAGCACCCCCGGGGCGGATTTCAGCGCCGGCCCGATGAACGCCACCGGCCGCGACCTGGATGTCGCCATGCAGGGCGATGCCTGGCTGGCGGTGCAGGGCGCCGACGGCGGGGAGGCCTATACCCGCCGGGGCGACCTGCAGGTGAACGGCAACGGCATGATCACCAGCGCGGGCCGCCCGGTGATCGGCGAGGGTGGTCCCCTGGTGGTACCCCTGGGGTCCGCCCTGTCGGTGGGCGCCGATGGCACCATCAGCGCCATTGGGCCTGGCGAGAGTCCCGACACCATTGTCGAGGTCGGCCGCCTGAAAATGGTGACGCCGGGCCCCGATGGCCTGCTGCGGGGCGACGACGGCCTGTTCCGGGCGCGACCCGACGCCGAGGGCGAGGTGGCCGCGCTACCCCGGGACGAGACCGCGCGCCTCCTCTCGGGGTCCCTCGAGGGAAGCAATGTCAGTACGGTGGAAGCCATGGTGTCGATGATCGACACCGCGCGTCGCTTTGAAATGCAGATGAAGGTGATTGGTGACGCCAACGATAACGCGCAGCGCGCCAACAACCTGCTGTCGCTGCAAGGCTGATTGCAGGGCGCGCTGAAACCGCAACACAAAACCAGAGGAACATAACGTGATCAAGTCCCTGTGGACGTCCAAGACCGGCCTCGAAGCCCAGCAGGTCAAAATGGACGTGATCGCCAACAACCTGGCGAACGTCAGCACCAACGGTTTCAAGAAGTCCCGTGCGGTGTTCGAGGACCTGTTGTACCAGAACCTGCGCCAGCCCGGTGCGCAAAACGACATCCAGAATACCCTGCCCTCGGGCATGCAGGTGGGTACCGGCGTGCGCCCGGTGGCCACCGAGCGCCTGCACACGCAGGGCAATCCGGAGCAAACCGGCAACTCCCGCGACCTGGCCATTAACGGCAAGGGCTTTTTCCAGGTGTTGATGCCAGACGGCTCCACGGCCTACACCCGCGACGGCAGCTTCCAGCTGGACCAGAACGGCCAGATGGTGACGTCCAGCGGCTACCCCCTGGAGCCGGCGGTGATCATTCCCGACAACGCCTTGTCGATCACCATCGGTCGCGATGGCATCGTGTCGATCACCGAGCCGGGCTCCACCCAGACCAACGAAGTGGGCCAGCTCACGATTTCGACCTTCGTCAACCCGGCTGGCCTGGAAAGCATCGGTGAAAACCTCTACCTGGAAACCACCGCGTCCGGTTTGCGCACCGAGAGCCTGCCGGGCATGAACGGCGCCGGGGTGCTGTACCAGTCCTACGTGGAGGCCTCCAACGTCAACGTGGTCGAGGAAATGGTCAACATGATCCAGACCCAGCGCGCCTACGAAATCAACAGCAAGGCGGTGAAGACGTCGGACGAAATGCTGGCCCGCCTGACTCAGCTCTGACCGGGGGACACCAGCCGTGAACCTGACTGACTGGCGTAGCGCGCGCCTCGCTGTTCTCCTGCTACTGGCGGCGGTGACCGGCTGCGCGCAGCTGCCGCGCTCGTCGGTGGTGGTCGAGCCCGCGCCGGTGACCATTCCGGAACCGCCGGTGCGCGCCGCCGATGGCGCCATCTTCCAGGCCCATGCGGGCTACCGGCCACTGTTCGAGGATCGCCGGCCGCGCATGGCCGGGGACGTGATCACTATCGTGCTCGAGGAAGAGGTCAGCGCCAGCAAGAACTCCCAGAGCAACGCCAACCGCAACGGTTCCACCGCCTTTACACCCGACGCGGTACCCAAGGGGCTGGAGGACCTGCTGGACTACGGTTTCGATCTGTCCGGCGACAATGAGTTCGAGGCCGGCGGCGGCTCCCGCGCCAACAACACCTTTACCGGTACCCTCACGGTGACCGTGACCGACGTGATGATCAACGGCAACCTGCGTGTGCGCGGTGAAAAGCAGATCGCCATTAACCAGGGCACCGAGTACATCCGTTTTTCCGGCGTCGTCGATCCCTATACGGTCACCACCAGCAACACGGTCTCATCGACCCAGGTGGCGGACGCCCGTATTGAGTACATCGGCGACGGCTATATCAACGAGGCGCAGAACATGGGCTGGTTGCAGCGCTTCTTCCTCAATATTTCACCGCTATAGACAGGGGACGACGCGGCATGGGATTGGCACGTTTGGTACTGACCGCGGCGCTCGCGATCCTCGCGATCCAGCCGCTGCGGGCGGAGCAGCTGCGCGAACTGGCGGATTTCGCCGGCGTGCGCGACAACGCCCTGGTGGGCTATGGCCTGGTGGTCGGCCTCGACGGCTCCGGCGACCAGACCATGCAGACGCCCTTTACGACCCAGAGCCTGGCGAATATGTTTTCGCAGCTGGGCATTACCATCCCGCCCGGCACCAATATGCAATTGCGCAATGTCGCCGCGGTGATGGTGACCGCCAACCTGCCGGCCTTTGCCCGCCCGGGCCAGCGCATGGATGTGGTGGTGTCCTCCATCGGTAACGCCCGCAGCCTGCGCGGCGGCACGCTGTTGATGACACCCCTCAAGGGCGCCGATGGCGGCACTTACGCCCTGGCCCAGGGCAACCTGCTGGTGGGCGGCGCCGGCGCCGAGGCGGGCGGTAGTAGCGTGCAGGTCAACCAGCAGGCCTCTGGCCGCATCAGTGCCGGGGCCACCGTGGAGCGCGCGGTGCCCACCGCGCTGGGCGCCAACGGCGGCGTGCTGGAACTGCAATTGCGCGAAGCGGATTTCAGCACCGCGCAGCGGGTGGTGCACGCCATCAACAACGAATTTGGCCACGGCGTCGCCACCGCCCTCGACGGCCGGGTTATCCGCCTGAGCGGGCCGCAGGACCCCGGCCAGCGGGTCGGTTTCATGGCGCGGGTGGAGCGCCTCGATGTCAATCCGGCCGCGGCGCCGGCGCGGGTGGTGCTCAACTCGCGCACCGGTTCGGTGGTGTTGAATGGCAGGGTCACCCTGCGCGCCGCCGCGGTGGCCCACGGCAACCTGTCGGTGGTGATCGACACCGCCTATGGCGTCAGCCAGCCCGCGCCCTTCGGCGGGGGAGAGACGGTCGTGGTGCCGGACAGCGATATCAGTATCGAGCAGCAGGCCGGCACCCTGCGCATGGTCGAGGGCGCCAACCTGCTGGAAGTAGTGGATGCGCTCAACGCTCTGGGCGCGACGCCACAGGACCTGATGTCGATCCTCGAAGCCCTCAAGGCCGCGGGATCCCTGCGCGCCGAACTGGAGATTATCTGATGAGCGCTATTGACCCCACTAGCAGTTTCGCCCTGGACGTGAACAGCCTCGAGCGGATCAAACAGCAGGGCGCCCGGGATCCGGAGGCCGGTCTGGAGGCGGCGGCCGGGCAGTTCGAGGCCCTGTTCCTCAACCGGCTGATGGAGAGCATGCGCGAGGCCACGCCCCGCTCCGGCCTGCTCGACAGCCAGCAGACCCGTTTCTACGAGTCCCTGTTCGACCAGCAGTTGTCGCAGCACCTGGCGGGCAAGGGCCTGGGGCTCGCTGAACAGTTGCTGCGGGACTTGAAAGGCTGATCCGGTAGCGCCTGGGGGGCGGCCCCGGCGGGCCCCGGCGTTTTTTCCAGCGCCTTGCGAAAAGCGCAAAATCGGGCTAAAGCCCGGTCGCCGGCAGCCGATAGTTTTTGCAGTTCACCGCGCTCGCCAGCTTTTCTGGCCGGACTCAAGGAACCGAAAAAAACATGAGTATCTTCTCCATTGGACTCAGCGGCCTGAACGCCGCCCAGAACGCGCTCAACACCACGAGCAACAATATTTCCAATGTCTATACCCCGGGCTACAACCGGGAGATCACCATTCTCGGCGAGAGCCGGGTGGGCGATGGGGTCAAGGTCAACGACATCCAGCGGCAGTTCAACAGCTACGTGGCGGAGCAACTCAACGCCGCCAACAGCAAGACCAGCGCGCTGCAATCCTACGAGACCCAGGTGAGCCAGATCGACAACCTGCTGGCGGACAGCGAGTCCGGCCTGTCGGCGCTGATGCAAAACTTCTTCTCCTCGCTGGAAGACCTGGTCAGCACACCCTCCGACCCGGCGGCGCGCCAGGGCGTGGTGGGCGCGGCGGAGGCCATGAGCGCCCAGTTCCGCTCTTTTGACAGCTACCTGCGGGACATGCAGTCCGGTATCGACGGCCAGATTCGTGACGAGATCGGCCAGATCAACAACACCGCCAGCCAGGTGGCCCAGCTCAACCGCGAAATCGCCCTGGCCAAGGCGCGGACCGGCGAAGCCCCCAACAGCCTGCTGAACCAGCGCGATCACCTGGTGGCGGAACTCAGTGAGCGCGTCGATTTGCGCGTGAACATCCAGGACAGCGGTTCCTACAGCCTGTCGATCGCCAATGGCCAGCCCCTGGTCGCCGGCACCAAGAGCTTCTCGCTGGAGGCCACGACCTCCGCCACCGACCCCACGCGCACCGTGGTTGGCTACCGCGATTCCGCCGGCAACCTGGTGGAACTCAACGAAAAGAATCTCAAGGGCGGCTCCCTCGGCGGCCTGCTCAGCTTCCGTCGCGAGACCCTGGACAAGACCCAGAACCAGCTGGGACAGCTGGCGGTCTCCATGGCGGCCGGGTTCAATGCCCAGCACCAGGCGGGTGTGGATCTCAACGGCAACCCGGGGGGCGATTTCTTCGCGATGGGCACGCCGCGGGCATTCTCCAATGCCAATAACGCGGGCGGCGGCACCATCAGCGCGGTCTTCGGCGATATGACGCAGCTGACCAGCAGTGATTTCGAGCTGACCGTGACCAACGCCGCCACCGGCGAATTTGAAATCAAGCAACGCGATACCGGCGCGACCTTTACCGCCACCCTGGACGCCAGCGACCAGCTCACCTTCGGCGGCGTGGTGGTCACCATCGGCAGCCCTGGCACGCTGGTGGATGGCGACAGCTTCGAACTCCAGCCGACGCGGGTCGCCGCGGGCGGCATGGAGGCCCTGATCAACGATACCAGCGAAATTGCCGCGGGCATGGGCCCGGGCAGTGGCGACAACGAAAACGCCCTGGCCCTGCAAAAATTGCAGGATGAAGCGCTGGTCGGCGGTATGTCCACCCTGAACCAGGCCTATGCGGCGATAGTGGGGGACGTTGGCAACCGCACCAATATCGTGCAGGTCAACCTCGAGGCCCAACAGGGGCTCAGCTTGCAGCTGCGCGCGCTGCAGCAGTCCGAATCCGGGGTGAACCTGGACGAGGAGGCCGCCAATCTCATTCGCTACCAGCAGTATTACCAGGCCAATGCCAAGGTCATCGAGACCGGCACGGTCATCATCGACGCCCTGTTGGGCCTGCGTTAACCGTTTTCGGGGAGACTTTGCGATGCGCATCAGCACCGTAACCATGTTTGAGCAAAGCATGACGTCCATGAACCGCCAACAGGGGGACTTCATGAAGGTCGGCCAGCAGATCGCCTCCGGCCGCCGCGTGGTGAACCCCTCCGATGACCCCCAGGCCGCGTCGCGCGCGGTGCGGGTGTCCCAGGCCCAGGCGGTGACCCAGCAGTACTCCGATGCGCGGGTCAGCGCGCGCAATGCGTTGTCGCAGCAGGAGAGCATCCTCAACAGCGTCAGCGACGCGATTATCAGCGCCAAGACCCGGATAGTGCAGGCGGCCAACGGTACCCTGAGTGACGCCGACCGGGATTCGGTGGCGAGCGAGCTGCGCGGTATCTACGAAACCGTGATCGGCCAGGCCAACGCCACCGATGGCAACGGCCGCTACCTGTTTGGCGGCTACCAGGATGGCAGCGAGCCCTTCGTGCGCACCCCCGGCGGCGTGAATTACGTCGGCGACAACAACAGCCGCGAGCAGCGCATTGACGCCTCGCGCCAGATGCCGGTGGCGGATAACGGTGTGACGATTTTCCAGAGCGTGCACTCCGGCGCCGGCTATATGGCCGAGGCGGATCCGGCCAATGCCGGCAGCGCTACCTTCAAGGGGCCGCAGGTCCTGGATGTTACCGACCCGGGCTACGGCAACGCCTTCACCATCGATTTCACCGTGGTCGGCGCCACCACCACCTATTCGGTGAACGGCGGGCCCGCGCAGCCCTACGGCGACGGCGCGCCGATCCAGTTTGGTGGACTGTCAATGACGGTGAAGGGCGCCCCGGCGGACGGCGACAGCTTCACCGTCGACCGGGCGGTGAACATGAATACCGACCTGTTCCGCACCTTCGAGAAGGCCCTGGCCGTGCTGGAGAACCCGGCCGCCACGGATGCCGAGGTCGCGGCGCTGAAAAACACCGTGAACACGGTGATGCGTGAATTCGACAACAGCCTGGACAATGTCCTGACCACCCGCGCGTCGGTCGGTGCGCGGCTGAACGAGCTGGACGTGCTGGATTCGGTGGCGGGCAATCGGCAGCTCAACTACGAGCAGACCCTGTCGGATTTGGTGGACCTCGATTACGTGGAGGCTATCTCGGAGTACGTCCTGCGCCAGGTCGGGCTGCAGGCGGCGCAGAAGTCCTTCGTGGATATCAAAGGCATGTCGCTCTTCGATCACCTGTAGTGTCGCAGGCGCCTTCCCTGGCGCGCGATGCGTTTACAAGCCGGCCCAGTTGCCGGCTTTTTTTTGCGCGCACGAAAACCGGCGCCTCCCGTGTAGGGTCGAATTCATTCGACCGAAAAGCGGCGCAATGAATTGCGCCCTACAGGGGGAAGGGACTGCGTCGTGTAGGGTCGAATTCATTCGGCCGAAAAGCGGCGCAATGAATTGCGCCCTACAGGGGGAGGGGCCGCGTCGTGTAGGGTCGAATTCATTCGACCGAAAAGCGGCGCAATGAATTGCGCCCTACAGGGGGAAGGGGCCGCGTCGTGTAGGGTCGAATTCATTCGGCCGAAAAGCGGCGCAATGAATTGCGCCCTACAAGGGGAAGGGACTGCGTCGTGTAGGGTCGAATTCATTCGACCGAAAAGCGGCGCAATGAATTGCGCCCTACAGGGGGAAGGGGCCGCGTCGTGTAGGGTCGAATTCATTCGACCGAAAAGCGGCGCAATCAATTGCGCCCTACAGGAGGGAGGGGCCGCGTCGTGTAGGGTCGAATTCATTCGACCGAAAAGCGGCGCAATGAATTGCGCCCTACAGGGGGAAGGGACCGCGTCGTGTAGGGTCGAATTCATTCGACCGGCTCACCGCTCCCAACCCTCAGGGCAGCGGCGCCAGCACTTCCACTAACTGCTGCATGAACCCCAGGCCCTGGCCGAACAGGCTCTGCAGGTAGCGCCCGAAATCGGTCATCAGCACCGCCAGCAGGAAAATACCGGCGGTCAGCGAGGTGGGGAAGCCCACCGAGAATACCGTCAGCTGCGGCGCGGAGCGGTTGAGAATGCCCAGCGACAGGTTGATTACCAGCAGCGCGCCCACCAGCGGCAGCGCCAGCAACATGCCGGATATGAAAATCGTACTGCCAAAGCGCACCAGCAGTTCCATGGCCCCGGCGTTCAGCCCCAGCATGCCGATGGGCAGGGTGGTAAAGCTGCTGGCCAGGGTCTCGATGGCGATCAGGTGGCCGTTGACGGCGAGGAACATCAGCAAGGTGATCATGTAGAGCAGGCGCGACAGGATCATGGTGTTGGCCCCGGTGTCCGGCGAAACGAACGTGGCGAAACCCAGGCCCATCTGCAAACCGATGTACTCCCCCGCCGCCTGCACCGCGGCGAACATGATTTTGACCGTGAGGCCCATGGCCACGCCGATAATAACCTGCTCGACCATGATGCCGACGCCGGCCCAGGAGTAGATGGGTACATCCGGCAGCGGCGGCAGGGTGGCGCCGAGCACGACGGCGATCAGGGCAGTCAGGCCCATTTTGACCTGGTTGGGCACGCTGGAGTGGCCCCACAGCGGCGAGGCCATCACGAAGGCGGATATCCGCATGAAGGGCCACAGGAATGCCGCCAGCCATGCGTGTAACTGGACGAAGGTAATGTCAATCACAGTGTCGGGCCCCGGCTCGCGCTGGCGTCAGAACAGCATCTGCGGGATATTCTGTATCAGGTCCCGGGTGAAGTCGGTGATCAGCTGGAGCAACCAGGGGCCCATCAGCACCAGGGCCCCGAACACGCCGAGAATCTTGGGGATAAAGGACAGGGTCATTTCGTTGATCTGGGTCGCCGCCTGGAACAGGCTCACCAGCAGCCCGATAGACAGGGCGGTCAACAGCAGCGGGCCGGCCAGGAACAGGGTGACCACCATGCCCTGGTAGGCCAGGCTCATAACGGTTTCCGGTGACATGCGATCAATCCTCCCGGGCGGTCGAGCCGGCGGTTATATATAAAAGCTCTGCGCCAGCGAACCCACCAGCAATTGCCAGCCGTCCACCAGTACAAACAGCATCAGTTTGAAGGGCAGCGAGATGGTTGCCGGGGGCACCATCATCATCCCCAGGGCCATAAGTACGCTGGCCACCACCAGGTCAATGATCAGGAAGGGAATGAAAATCGTGAACCCGATCTGGAAGGCGGTTTTCAGTTCACTGGTAACGAAGGCGGGTAACAATACCCGCAGCGGTACGTCCTGGGGCCCCTGCATCGCGCCGACGTCGGCCAGGCGGGCGAACAGCGCCAGGTCGGGTTCGCGGGTCTGGGCCATCATGAATTCGCGAAAGGGTTGGCTGCCCACGCTGAAAAACTGCTCGAGGTTGATCTCCTCGCGGGTCAGGGGCAGCCAGGCCTGGTCGTAGACCTCGGTCAGCACCGGCGACATGATAAAGAAGGTCAGGAACAGCGTCAGGCCGAGCATCACCTGGTTGGGTGGCGCCGACTGGGTGCCCATTGCCGTGCGCAGCAGGCCCAGCACAATAATAATGCGCGTGAAGCAGGTCATCATCAGCAGTAGCGCGGGGAGAAAGGCCAGGCTGCTCAGCAGCACCAGGGTCTGCAGTTTGATCGACCACTGCTGGCCGCCATCCGCGGTGGGGGTGGTGACGATGCCGGGCAGGGTCGCCTGGGCCAGGCTGGTTTCCGGCAGTGCGAACAGTAGCGGCAACAGGAACAGGGCGATCAGGCGCGGTGTCACGATTGGCTGTCTCCGCGGCCCAGGGTGCGGCCGGCGTTGTGTTTGAGTGCCTGGGCGAAGCGGGCGGGGAAGCCGCCCTCCGCCGGCGCGGCGCGCTCGCCCGGTGCACCGCCACTTTCCGGTGCCGGCAAACTGTGCAGTTTGTTGACCTGGCCGCTGGCGACGCCCAGCACCAGCCAGGTACCCTCGACTTCCACCACCACCACCCGTTCGCGCGTACCCACCGCGGTGCTGGTGACCACGCGCAGCGCGCCCGGCCGTCCGCCGCGACCGGGGCCCAGGCGCTTGATCAGGGCGGCGCAGAGAAAAATCAGGGCGATAATCAGCGCCAGGGCCGCGGCGGTCTTGCCCAGCGTGGCCAGGCCGATGATGGCCTCGCCGCCGGCCGCGGCGCCGGGAAGTGCGGCGGCACTCATCGGTTCAGTTTTTGCACCCGCTCGGAAGGGGTGATGATCTCGGTGATGCGAATGCCGTAGCGGTCCTCAACGACCACCACCTCGCCCTGGGCGATGAGGTAGCCGTTGATCAGGATGTCCATGGGCTCGCCGGCCAGGCCGTCGAGCTCCACCACCGAGCCCTGGGTGAGTTCCAGCAGCTGTTTGATGGTGATGCGGGTGCGGCCCAGCTCCACGGTGAATTTCACCGGGATGTCCATGATCATTTCCAGGTCGCGGGCACCGGGACTGGCGACGCCCTGGTCCAGCGGTTTGAACACCTGCTCGCCGGCGTTGCCGGCGGATGCCGGCGCCGCGGCGGCCGGTTCACCGGCTGACTGTTCTACAGCAGCCTGCTCATCGAGGGCCGCGGCCCAGGGATCGTCGTCGGCGCCGTCGGCGGCGTCATCGCCAGTCTGCTCGGCCATGGCCTCGGCCCAATCGTCCTCGGGCTTGTTCTGATCGGGGTTGTTGGGATCAGTCATTGTCGGATTCCTTCGAAGTCGGCATTGATCCTTTGACAAAGGTGTGTTCGGGAACGGGGCCGGCGGGGGTGTGATCAATCATCTGTAGCACCCGCAACGCGCGCTGGTCATCACGGCTGCCGTATTCGCATTCCATCACCGGCACGCCATCGACCCGGGCGATGACCGTGTCGGGCAGTTCCATGGGCAGTACGTCACCGATATTCAGCGACATTACCTCGCCGATGCTGCTGGGCAGGTGGATAAAATCGGCGATCAATTCGACCTCGGACTGCCGCAGCTCCCCGGCCATGCGCTGCGTCCAGTTGGCGTCACTGGCTCCGTCCAGCACCGGATTGGTGAGCAGGTCGCGCAGCGGCTCGATCATCGAGTAGGGCATGCAGATCTGGAAATCGCTGGCGAGGTTGCCCACTTCCAGGTGGAAGGTGGTGTTGACCACGATCTCGTTGGGCGAATTGGTGATATTGGCGAACTTGGCCTGGATTTCCGAGCGCAGGTAACTGATGTTCAGGGCGTAGACCGACTGCCAGGACTCCTGGTAGGCGTCGATGGCCAGGTCCAGTATGCGGCGAATGATACGCTGCTCGGTGTTGGTGAACTCGCGGCCCTCGGACTTGGTCAGAAACCGGCCGTCGCCGCCGAACAGGTTGTCGACCACCATGAAGACCAGGCTCGGCGGGAACACCAGCAGGGCGGTGCCGCGCAGCGGTTTCATGGCGATCAGGTTGATATTGGTCGGCACCGGGACGTTGCGCGCAAAGTCCTTGTAGCTCTGGTAGCGCACCGAGTCCACGGTGATGTCGGCGCTGCGCCGCAGCAGGTTGAACAGGCCCACCCGGAAGTGCCGCGCGAAGCGCTCGTTGATGATGTCGAGCGTGTGCAGGCGCTCGCGGATAATGCGCTGCTGCGAGGCGGGGTCGTAGGGTTTGATCCGGGGCTCGCCGTCCTTGCTGTCGCCGCCCTCGTCCTCGCCGCCGTCGCCGCTCAGCAGGGCGTCAATCTCTTCCTGCGATAACAGGTCATCCTGGGACATGTCTGCTGGTCCTGGGCGCTGGCTACTGTACGATGAATTCGGTGAACAAAACGTCGCGGACCGCCAGCTCCGGCTGCGGTACCGCCATGGGCTCCTCGAGCATGGCTAGCACGCTGTCGGCGAGCTGGCGCTTGCCCGGCGGGGAGATCAGCGCCTCCGCTTCCTGGCCGGAAAACAGCGTCAACAGGCGGCTGCGCAGCTGCGGCATGTGCTGCAGCAGGAACTCGCGGGTTTCCTCGTTGCCCACCTGCAGGGATACGCCGGTGTAGAGCAGGCGGTTGCCGTAGCCGTCGGTTTGCAGGTTGACGGTAAAGGGCGCTATTTCCACGAATAGCGGTGTTTCCGATTCCACCGGCTCGGCCTTTTCCTCGGTGCCGGCGACCTGGTCGCCGCGCGCCAGCAGGTAGACATTGGTGGCGGCCATGCCCGCGGTGATCACCAGCAGGAGAATAATCAGCCACCACAGTTTGCGGGAGTCGCTTTGTGTATTTGCCATTGTCTGTATCTTTTTACCGAAGCCAGGGTTTCTCGTTCAGCGGGCCCAGTATGCCCCCGGGGCCGCGCGGGTGAAGTCGCGAATAGGCCCGCTAAGCGTGCCTATTCTCCGGTTTTGCCCGGGACTCAGGCGTAGAGGTCCACACCGGGGCCCGCCATCAGCGGGGCTCCGGGCGCATCGTCGGACGCCGTATCTACCGCCGGTTCCGCGGTGGCGTCACGGGCGGCTGTGCGGTTTTGTTCGCCGTTGCCCGCCTCGCCGCCGGCCTGGCGTTGCTGTTCCCCGACCGAGGTCTCACCCAGCGAGATGCCCTGTTCCGCGAGGGCCTCGCGCAGTTGCGGGATCGCCTGTTCCACCGCCGCGCGCACGGTGGCGTGGGCCGACAGGAACTGGGCCTGGGCCCCCTGGTCGTCGACTTTCAGCGAGACCGACAGCGGCCCCAGGTCGGCGGGGTTCAGGTGCAGTTCTACCTGGTGGCGGCCGCGCTGGGTAATGCTGCCCAACTGCTGGCCCAGCTGCTGTTGCCAGGCCGGGCTGGCCACCGGCGCACTCAGGCTCATCTGGGCCAGGGTGGCGGCGCTGCCCGTGCCGGCCCCCGGGGTGTTGGCGATACCTGTCGGGCGGTTGCCCCCCACTGCATCCGTCGGCCCCGGGGAGTCGGTGGCGTGCCGGGGCAGCTCGGTGTCCGCGTGCTGCGCGAACCGGGGCATTTCGGCCGGTGCCCGGCTGGCCGTGTCGGCGGCGGGATTCGCCGTTTGCGCGGCTTCGCCGATGGCGGGCGTGGCCGCCGTCAATGCCGGCTGTAGCGGCGCGTTGCCGGCGCCCGCTTGGGCGCCGCTCGGCAGGGCGTTGTTCGCCGGGCCCGCCTGGACCGTGCCGGCACTATTCACGCGTGTGGGCCGGTTCTCGCCGCCGCTAGCCAGTTGCTCGATCGCGCTGGCGACCGGTGGCGTCGCCACCGCGGCCAGGGCCGGGTTGTGATTCGCGGGCAGGGTCGTCTCCGGCGCGGGTGCGATTGCGCCCCGCACCTCCGGGGCATCGGTGTTGGCGGCCACGTCATCCCGCGGCAGCTGGGCTCCCGGCGCCGCAATGGCGGCGATGGGGGGCTGCGCCAGCGCCATGGCCGCCAGTTCCGGGTCGTTTTGCGGGTTGGTCGTCGCCGCTGGCTCGCTTTCGGTTTCAGTCGCGGGCCCGATGGGCGCCGGTTGGTCCGCCGTGTTCCGCGTCAGTGGCGGTACCTGCGCCAGCAGGGAGCGCGGCGGCAGGGGGGCATCGAGGGGGCGGGCGCCGCCGGTGCCCAAGGCCTTGGCCAGGGGCTTGGCGCCAACCGGTGGCGCGGGCAACTCGGCCTGGCCGGCCTTGGCCAGCAGGTTGCCCATGACATCGGCGAAGTCTCCCCCTTCGGCGGAAGCCGTGTTCCCGGTCGGTCGGGTCAACAGGTCCGTCGAGAGCAGTGCGGTGATATCCATGTGATCTCCTACTGGTCTGGTTGCTGTGACTGCAGGCGCGTCCGCGCGCTGAGGTTGGTGACGAATTCGTCGTTTTGCAGCATTTCACGCCGCTGTTCGCTACTGCGCTCGCGCTGTGCCCGCCGCTCGGCGAGGGTGTCGTAGGACGACAGTTTGCGCTGTTCCTGGCGCCAGTGTTCGCGCCGGTTGTCCACGCGTTTTTCCTGCTGCTCCAGGGCCTGCCCGGCGCGCTCGATGGCCGCGTCCAGCGACTGCAGGAAATCCCGGTAATTGGCCAGCGTGGCGGCGTCGGTGCCGCCCTGCAGCACGATTTGCATCTGGCTGGCGTATTCCCGCCGGTACTGGCGCAGGGTGTCCAGCTGCATGGCGGTCTGCCGGCTCTGCTGGCGCTCTTGCGCCAGCGCCTTGCCGGCGCCGTCGCGCGCCTTGCGCGCCAGTTCGATAAGGGTATCGAGCGGTTTGCCCCGATTCATAACGGTACTCCCACCGCGGCGGCCATCGCGGCGCGGGCGTCGTCGATGGTCGACTGCTCATCCATGGTCTGCTGGAGAAACTGCTCCAGGTGCGGGTGGAGCGCCACGGCGCGATCCAGTTGCGGGTCGTGCCCGGGGCTGTAGGCGCCCACGCTGATCAGGTCGCGGTTGCGCTGGTAGCGCGAGAAGTGCTGTTTGAACTGCTGCGCCGCCTGCTGCTGCTCGCGGCCGACGATGGCGCTCATCGCGCGGCTGATGGAGGCCTCGACATCGATCGCGGGGTAGTGGCCGGACTCCGCCAGCTGTCGCGACAGGACGATGTGGCCATCGAGGATGGCGCGCGCGGCGTCGGCGATGGGATCCTGCTGGTCGTCGCCCTCGGTGAGCACGGTGTAGAACGCGGTGATCGAACCGCCCCCGGGGCGGCCGTTGCCCGCCCGCTCCACCAGTGCCGGCAGCTTGGCGAATACCGAGGGCGGATAGCCCTTGGTCGCCGGCGGCTCGCCGATGGCCAGCGCAATCTCGCGCTGGGCCATTGCGTAGCGGGTCAGCGAGTCCATGATCAGCAGGACATTGCGGCCGCTGTCGCGGAAGTACTCGGCCAGGCGCGTGGCGTAGGCGGCGCCCTGCAGGCGCAGCAGTGGCGAGGTGTCCGCCGGTGCCGCCACCACCACGGCGCGGCGCCGGCCCTCCTCGCCGAGGATGTTGTCGATGAAGTCCTTGACCTCGCGCCCGCGCTCGCCGATCAGGCCGACCACGATGACGTCGGCGCTGGTGAAGCGCGCCATCATCCCCAGCAGCACCGATTTACCGACGCCGGAGCCGGCGAACAGCCCCATTCGCTGCCCGCGGCCGACGCTGAGCAGGGCGTTGATGGCGCGGATGCCGACGTCGATCTGGGTGTCGATCGGGGCACGATCGAGGGGGTTGAGGGGCGTGCAGGTCAGCGAGCCGCGCGCCGTGTCCTCGAGCGAGCCCTTGCTGTCCAGGGCCTGCCCGCAACCGTTTACCACCCGTCCGAGCAGGGCTTCACCCAGGGGAAAGCTGCGCTCGAGGCCGTCGCCGGCGTTGTTCAGGGGAAATACGCGGGCGCCCGGGGTGAGGCCGCTAAGCTCCACCAGGGGCATCAGGAACACCTTGTCGCCGGAGAACCCCACCACTTCCGCCTCGGCGAAGCGCTCCCCGTCAAGACCGGGGGCGAGTTCGATGCGACAGCCCGCGCCGAGGGGAACCTTGAGGCCGACCGCCTCGAGCACCAGGCCGGTGGCGCGCACCAGGCGGCCGCTGACCAGGTAGTCGGGGCTCGCCGCGATACGCTCGCGGACCTTGCCCAGGGTGCGGCCCCACTGGGCCCGGTGCGGGTTGCCCGCGAGGCCGGCGTTCACTGCTGCTGTCCCCCCGCCGTGGTGCGTCGCGAACGGGGGCGGCGCACGCGCGAAATCACTGACTGCCAGCGGCTCTCGCGGGTGGCGTCCAGTTCGCCGCTGGTACAGGTGACGCGGCAGCCGCCGCGGCTCAATTGGTCGTCCGGTTGCAGGGCCCAACCGGCGGCGGCGAATTCGTCGCCGAGTTCCTGCACGACCAGCTCATGGTCCAGGGGGTGTAGCCACAGACGCGGTTGTCCGGTCAGTAGCGGTTCGTCCTGGAGCAGTTTGTGGACCAGCTGCACCACCTGGTGCGGCCGCGCCTTGAGCGCCTCGCCGGCCAGTTGGCGACCGGTTTCCAGGGCCAGTTCCACCAGCTCGTCGGCCACCAGGTCGTCCAGGTCCTGCAGGGCATCGTGAAAGGTTTGCAGCAGGCCGGACATCGGTCCCAGCGCGTCCCGGGTCTGTTCCCGGAGCTCTTCCCGGCCCGCCTCGCGGCCCAGTGCCAGGCCCTCGGCGTGGCCCGCCTCGCGGCCGGCCGCCAGCCCCTGCTCGTAGCCCTCCTGGCGGGCCTGTTCCAGCGCGTGCTGGCGTTCGAGTTCGAACTCGGCGCGGCGCTGCAACTCGCGCCGGTGCTCGGCCTGGCGGCGTCGCTCCTGGGGGTCGGCCGCCACCTGTTTGCGCTGGCTGAGCTCGCCCATGCGCCAGCGTCGCCACTGGCCCTCGTCCTGCTCCGCTTGCATCGGCTGGAACTCAGACATAGGTGTCGTCCCCGCCGGTCAGTACGATCTCGCCGCTGTCCGCCAGGCGGCGCACCACCTGGAGAATGGCTTTTTGCTCGTTCTCCACGTGGGACATGCGGATCGGCCCGGAGGCGGCCATGTCTTCGCGCAGCAGGTCCGCGGCGCGCTGGGACATGTTGTGCAGGAACTTTTCCACCACGTCCTTGGGCGCGCCCTTGAGCGCCACCATCAGGGAGTTGGTGTTGATCTCCTTGAGGATCAGCTGGATCGCGCGGTCGTCCAGCTCCACCAGGTTCTCGAACAGGAACATCTCGTCGATGATTTTCTGTGCCAGGTCCTCGCTGTGCGCGCGCACCGTATCGATGACCGCCTCTTCCTGGCTGGAGTTCATCAGGTTCAGAATCTCCGCCGCGGTGCGCACCCCGCCCATCTTGCTGCGCTTGAGGTTCTGGCCGTTGAGCATGTTGCCCAGGACCTCGGTCAGTTCCTGCAGCGCGGCGGGCTGTACGCCGCTGAAAGTGGCGATGCGCAGCACCACGTCATTGCGCAGCTTTTCGTCGAACAGCTCCAGAATGTCCGCCGCCTGGCGCCGCTCGAGGTGGACCAGGATGGTGGCGATGATCTGCGGGTGCTCCTCGCGAATCATCTCGGTCACCAGGGTCGGATCCATGATGTTGAGGGCGTCGATACCGGAATTGGTGCCGCTGTGCTCGAGAATGTCCTCGATCAGGCTGGAGGCGCGCTCGCTGCCCAGGGCCTTGGTCAGGATGGCGCGGATGTGGTCGCTGGTGTGCAGGTTGAGGGCCGCGTACTCTTCGGCTTCGCTGTGAAAGGCGTCGAGTACCTGCCGCATCTCGGCGTGCGACACCTGGCCCAGGCTGGCCATCTCCTGGCCCAGGTCCTGGACCTCGCGGGCCGACAGGTGCTTGAACACTTCCGCGGCGGCGTCCTCTTCCAGGGCCAGCAGCAGGATGGCGGCGCGGCGCGGGCCGCTGATCTTGATCGATTCGTTATTCATACTTGGCGATCCAGTTGCGTACGATCATGGCGATAATGGCCGGTTCTTCCTCCGACATCGCCTTCAGGTCGGCCAGTTTCTGCTCGTAGCCGGAGGGCTTGCGGCGGCGGCCCCGGGGCATGTCGTAGGTGCCGTCCCCGGCGTCGCCGGCTTCGTCAGCCTCCAGTTCGTCGTCGCCGACCATGGCGCGAATCCGGGGTTCCTCCCTGGCCTCTTCCTGGGGCGGCGCGGTGTAGCGGCGCAGCAGTGGCCGCAGCAGCCAGCGATACAGCAATACCGCCAGAATCAGCACCAGCAGGTAGCGGCCGAGCTGCAGTACCAGGCGCTGGATGTCCGGTGATTGCCACCATTGTTGCTCGACGATGACGGGGCGCTGTTCGGTAAAGGGACTGTTCACCACTTCCAGCTCGTCGCCCCGGGCCTCGTCGTAACCCATGGCCTGGCGCACCAGGCGGGTGATGCGTTCCAGTTCTTCCGGCGGCAGTGGTTCCTGCACGGTTTCGCCGTCTTCGTTGGTGGCCTCGCGGTAGTTGACGACCACCGCGACCGACAGGCGCTGGACGCGTCCGCGGCGGTGCTGGGTATGGGTGACGTTGCGGTCGACCTCGTAGTTGACCACGTCCTCGCGCTGCAAGTTGTCCGGGCGACCGTCATCGGTGTTGTCCTGCGGCTCGCCGTTGTCGTCGGCGGGGGGCAGTTCGACCGGGGAGGGCGCGGCGCCGGGTGGCGTGTTGCTGAGCGCCCCGGGCACGCCGCGGGCCACTTCGTCGCCGCCGGTGAAGGAGGTGCGGGTCTGCGCGCTGCGCACCGCGGCGGCGTTGTCGCCCTGGTTGGGGCCGTAGCGCTCGGCGGTTTCCTCGCGGCTGGTAAAGTCGATTTGCGCCGCCACCTGGGCGCGCAGGTTGGCGTTGCCGAGGATGGGGCTGAGGATGCTCTCGATGCGCTGACGGTAGCTGTGCTCGACTTCCTGGATGTAGTCGAGCTGGGTGCCGTCCAGATCGCGTCCGCCGGCGGCGCCCGGGCGGGACAGCAGGCTGCCGTTCTGGTCCACCACGGTGATGTCCTCGATCGCCAGTTCCGGCACGCTGCTCGATACCAGGTGGACGATGGCGTTGACCTGGCCCTCGCCGAGGCTGCGACCGGGCTGCAGCGTCAGTACCACCGAGGCCTTGGCCGGCTTGTGCTCGCGCACGAAGACCGAGGGGCGCGCCATTGCCAGGTGCACGCGCGCCCGGGATACCGGGCCGAGGGATTCGATGGACGAGGCCAGCTGGCCCTCGAGGCCGCGCTGGAAGTTCACCTGCTCGTTGAACTGGCTGACGCCGAAGGCCTGGTTGTCCATGATCTCGAAGCCGACGTTGCCGCCCCGCGGCAGCCCCTGCTCCGCCAGGCGCAGGCGCAGGTCGTGCACTTGCTCCCCGGGCACCAGCAGGGCCTGGCCGCCGGGGCCGAAACGGTAGGGAACGCCGCGCTGGTCGAGTTCGGCGATGATGCGCCCGCCGTCGGCTTCGCTCAGGTTGCTGAACAGCACCCGGTATTCCGGGGCGCTGGCCCAAAGGAACAGTGCGGTGACAATAGCGATGACCGCCGCGCCGCCAAAGAGCAGGGGGATCAGGGGGTTGTCGCGCAATTGCGCCAGCCACCGCGGCTGGCTGTTGCCCGGCGCGGTGGTTTCCTGTTGTTTGCCGTCAGTGGCGGACGGGCCGTTGCTCATGTATCTCCCTCTGGGCAACAGTGCCTTAAAAGTTCCGCGGATATTGGCCGATAGTTGGGCCATCGCCGCAGCGTTGGTTCGTGAGAGCCCGCCCAGTCATTGAGCGGAACCATGACAGCAGCCATTATGCGGAGGGCTCGCAAGAGCAAAGGCAAGAAAAGCTCGTTTTTTTGCCGTCAATTGGTCGCTTGGGCGCGGCGCGCGGCTTGCTACCATGCTCGCTACTTCAGCACTATGGGAAGGAGCAGCGCATGAGCACTCCCGGGATTCAATCGGCCCTCAACCAGATGCAGGTCCTTGCCGGCCAGGCCGGCGGCGCGCCCGACAAGGGCGCCAGGGTATCCGCGACAGTGGGCGAGGGCGGTTTCGCCGACACCCTGTACGGCGCCCTGCAGCGCATCAATCACTTGCAGCAGGTGTCGGGGGACCAGGCCAAGGCCTTCCAGGCCGGCGCGCCCGGCGTCTCCCTGCACGACGTCATGATGGACGGCCAGAAGGCCAGCGTGGCCTTCGAACTCGGCGTCCAGGTGCGCAACCGCCTGGTCACCGCCTACAAAGACATCATGAACATGCAGGTGTAATGAAATGGGCGACGGATACCTGTTTCAAAAATTGGTATCCGTCCCGAATGGCACTTTCTCTAGTCAAAAACAGGGTATGTTGCCCTCTGTAGGGTCGAATTTATTCGAACAAAAGCGGTGCACACGGCCTCAATGGCCGAATAAATTCGGCCCTACAGCTGTTAAGCATGCGGCATTCGTATCCGCTCCCTTTTCTCTAGTGTCTGTCATGCCCAAACGCTTTTATCGGGGATCTATAGCCGTCACGCGCCGTCGTTCAGCAGCAGGCCCCGCAGCTCATCCAGGCGCTCGACGAAGGCCAGGACTTCCTCGGAGGGGATCTGGCGGATGACGTCCCGCGTTTCGAGGTCGACGATCTGGGTCACCGTCTGGGGCGGATCGCCGGTGATCTCGAATTCCACGCCGTAGCTGCGCAGTACGCTGTTGATGCGTCGCGCCTGGTCCTGTAGTTCTTCCCGCCCGAGGGCCTGGGCCTGTTGCACCGCGCGCTGGTCGGCGCTGCCGGTGGGGAGTTGGGCCAGCACTTTTTCCACCTGCTGGCGCGGCGTGGCGTAGCTCGGCGTGGTTGATTGCGCGCGCGCGGGGTGCGCGCCTTCGAGAGGGGAAGTCATATGCATACGTCCTGTACTAACGAAACCGGCCCGCACAATGCAGGCCCCTGTGCAGGCTATCGGCGAAAAGTTAGCGATCTTTAACAGACGGGCCGGCGCGCCCCCTCCCGCTCGGCCGGCGCGCCCCGGTATCAGCCCGGAACCCGGGCGTACTCTCGCCAGGTCTGGTCGACCTGCTCCAGCTTCACATCCGGCTTGATCCTGAACACGCCGGCGCTCTCGCACTGCTGCAGTGGCTCGAGGAAATTCAGCACGACGTGGTATTGAGGGCGGTTCCAGAAGTCGTGAATGAAAATCCTGGTCGTGTCGACAGGCGCATTGCGCGCCAGGCAGTGGCGGATCGCCGACATTGCGCAGGCCACCCGAAAGCGGCCATCCACCAGAATAAGGTCGAAATTCGCGTCGTGCCGGTCGATGGCCAGGCTGTAGTCGGGGAAGCGTTCCTGGTGCTCCATGGAAATCGGGAAACCCCATTCCTTGGTGGGTCCGATATCCACCACGTCTACCTGGCAGGGCTCGCCGAGGCGTTCCTTGAGCGCGCCGACCCACTGGTGATCGCTCTCGACGCCTCGCACCGTGAGGCCGCGTTCGACGGCCCAGACCGTGGAGCCGCCAGAGCCGTATTCAAAGTAGCTGGTGGCCTGCTCCAGGCAGCGCCTGAAGAGGTCGGCCTCGCCGGGGCTCATAAAGGGCGCATCGGGCACCTGAACAGTGTCACCCGGGTTGGCCGGAGCAGGCGTTGGCGCTGGCGCCGTCCGGGGCTTTTCGCCAGTGCCGACGGATAGCGATTCCAGGTAGCGCGCGGCCAGCGCCGGGTCAATGGCCTGCAACTGGGCGTGACAGAGGTCGTGTATGCCGAATACGGTATGCAGCAGGAAGGCGAGCTTCATGCGCCGCGGCGCCTCCAGTGCGGCCAGGCGCGCCTGCGAGGGAATGAACAGGGCGTCGGCACTGCTGAGCTCGCTTGCCTGCCGGTTGCGCAGCTCGCAATCCTCGGGGAACTGGCTGGCATGGGTCGGGTCATTGAGGCGGTAGAAGCGGAAGTCGTGGCGCTTAGCCCAGTGTTCCAGCTCCGCCAGGCTCGACTGCCGCTCATGGCTGTGCTGGAAAGGAGCCCGCACCTGCAAAAGCAGGGTGTCGCGCAGGGCCCGTGCGCCGTTGTCGAGAATCGCGATATTGTCCGCGCGGTGATCCAGAACCAGCCAGTCGATGGCGCCAAGGCCCTCGATGTGGTCCAGGGCCACGGTGTTGATCGGCAGTTCGGCCAATACCCGGGCACCGCGCGCCTGGCCCGCGCCGAGTTGGGCGTCCGGCAGGGGCTTGAGGGTCGCGCTCATGGCGGGGTCCAGGCAGGCGTAGAGCGTGGCCGGGCGGCCGTCGCCAAGCGATGCGTGCGGGAAAAGCTGGACGCTGTCCTGCCCCGGGGCAAAGCGCTCGGGGCCGGCGACCTCGCTCAGGGGGTCGAAGCCGACGACGGTAAACGCGTCGAGTGCCCGCAGGCTGTCGAAACCGCTGTCCCGGAACAGCTTGGCGCCGTTGTCGATGGCCACCACGCGCCCTTCCAGTTGCCAGGGGAAGCCACTGTTGCCATCGGCGTCGTTGGCGGCCTCGGGCCGCAGCGCGGGCCCGATAGGTTCCATGTCGCCCTCGAAGCAGGCCTGCCCCTCGCGGTTGAAGTGTAGCGCGGCGGGGGGCTGCTGGCGGCAGTAGCGTTGCCAGATGCCGCGCAGCGCGGTGGCCAGGTGGCCGGCGAAGCGCTTGTAATCGCACACCGGCGAGGCCTTGAGCTGTTGCCGCAGGCTGCGTCGGATCAGGGCCAGGTTGTCGGGGTCGGAGGCCAGTTCCAGGGCCAGCGAATGGTACTGTTCCCAGGATTCGGCGACCAGTTCCGGCAGGCCGGCATGGGTCAGGTGGCTGGCCGAATGGCGGCCGGCAAAGCTGGGGCCGGGGAGGGTGACCACCGGTACGCCCATCAGCAGGGCCTCGCAGGTGGTGAGCCCGCCCGAGTAGGGCCAGCAATCGAGCGCGATATCCACCCGGTTGTAGGACTCCAGCAGGGTGTAATGGTTCGAGTGGCCTTCTAGAATTAGTCGTTCGCGGGGGATGGCGCCGTGTTCAAAATGCGCCAGTAGGCGCTCCTGAAACTCTTTGCTGTCGAATTGCATGCCTTTCAGAAAAAGTCGGCTGTCAGGCACTTCGTGCAAGAGCTTGATCCATTGATCCAGTAGCTCTTCATTAAGCTTGGAGGGATTATTGAAACAGCCAAAGGTGATGTAGCCGTTCTCCGAGACCGGGGGCAGCGTGAGTTCCGGGGCATTGCCGCGCGGCATATAGCATATGTAGTCGTTGGGCATGCGAATTAGTTTTTCCACATACCAGTCGTCGACTCCCTCCGGCGTTTCCACCTTGTCCGAGATGAGGTAATCCATGGAGGCCAGGCCAGTGGTATTGATCAGCCCGCCGACCCATTTGACCTGCAGCGGTGCAGGCCGCGCGGCAAAGGCCCGCAAGCGGCTGCCTTCCGTGTGACCACAAAGATCCAGCAGGATATCGATGTTGTCCTGGCGGATGCGCTCGCTAAGACGGGATTCGCTTAGGTGGGTGATGGACAGCCAGTGGTCGACGCGATTGCGCATTCGCTCGGTGAGAGCGTCGTCCTGGTCACTCATGCTGTAGGCGAAGAGTTCAAATTGCTCATGCGGAAGGGCCTCGATGGCAGAGGTGATCATCTGACCCACCGGGTGAATGCGAAAGCCCGCCGACACCATGCCGATGCGCAGGCGCCGATGCTCGAAACGGTCCTCTGGTTCCGGGGCAATTGGTGCTGGGTTGGGGCCGAAGCGGCTATCCCATTGGCGATGGGCTTCGTACAAGTCTTGGGCCGAGTGCGCTGGGTTATAGTGCATGGAGGCGAGGTAGTTCGAATAGATTTTGTCGCTATCCGGTGCCAATTCTAGGGCTCGCCAGTAGTTCCGCTCCGCTTCCTCGAAGCGGCCAACGTTGCGGTAGGCGTTGGCCAGGTTAGATAAGTGAACTGGGTCGTCGGGGAAGCTGGCTACCAGTTTTTCGTGGGTGGCAATGCTTTCGCCGAAGCGGGTGAGTTTAGCGAGGGCGTAGGCCTTTCGCGACAGTACGGCATCGTCGGAGGGGTAGTGCTTCTCGGCGATGGCGATATGTTCCAGGGCTTGTTTATAGCCCGCGGCATCGTTGTAGAGCTTGATCAGTAGCAGTCGCGCCTGCTTGAAGCGAGGCTTGAGGCGCAGCGCTGTTTCCAGATGATCTACTGCCTCGTTTGCGCGGCCAAGCCGATACAGGGCTTGGGCCCGGGTGTTGTGGAGTTCCGGGTCGTTGGCATCCAAGGCCTGGGCCTTGTCGAGTGCTTCCAGAGACCTGATCCACTCCCCCGACTCCAGCAGTACCGAGCCCATGGCCTTCCAGGAGAAGGTGTCCGCAGCGTAGTCGCGAATCAGGGTTTCGCTCAGGGTTAGGGCATCCGGCCAGGCGCGCTGCTGGTACAAGGAGACCAGCCGTTCCCGGAGTTTGTCCGGCACGAGTGGCCTGCGGTGCCTCGCTTTGATCCTGTGTGCCTGCTTACCCATGCTGATATCCAGTGTGAACAGTGTGTAGTTGCCAGCCTAGCGTATGACGATCTTGTCCAATCAAAAAAAAAGGGCGCCAAAAGGCGCCCTATTCGTGAGGCCGAAGGCCTCGACTGTTTACGGGGGGGTTAGCCCAGCAGAGACAGGACGTTTTGCGGGACCTGGTTGGCTTGAGCCAGTACGGAAGTGCCGGCCTGCTGCAGGATCTGCGCGCGGGTCATGTTGGATACTTCTGCCGCGTAGTCCGCGTCTTCAATCCGTGAGCGTGCCGCGGACAGGTTGGTTTCGTTGGTCTGCAGGTTGGTGATGGCAGATTCGAAACGGTTTTGGATCGCACCCAGGTCAGAGCGCAGTTCGTCGACTTGCTTCAGGGCGGCGTCCAGCTGTGCCATCGGGTTGGAGGTGCGTTCGGTGCTCAGGGCGGACAGGCTCAGGTTGTTCGTGTCGATGGTGAAGGCCGCAGTTGTGCTGCCAGCTGCCGTAGCGGCTTTACTCGGCTCGAGAGCAATGTAGTAAGTGCCAACGTCGGAGCGGTCTAGGTCGAAGCCGAGGGCTTTCAGGGAGTTGGATTCTGCGGTGGTGGTGGCGGTGATGGTGACTTCCGCGTACCAGTTACCAGAGTTATCCACGAACGCGTCGGCTGCTTCAAAGACGACACTGCCAGTGGCAACGCCCAGGCGGGTGGCCAGTGCATTGGGTGTGGATTCAACAACGGTGGCGTTGTTGACGGAAGTGGTGGTGCCGTATGCATCCTCGTAGTTGGCTGCAGCGGCAGAAACGGGGGCACCATCGGGGCCTGCGACGTTGAAGCTGGACAGGTTCAGGGTGCTGGCGGTGATTTCCTTCAGGCCCACGTCGATGGATTCGCTGTCGTTGGCGCCAACCTGGATGTTCAGGGTTTGGTCATCGGACAGTACTTTCACGCCGTTGAAATCGGTCTGCTCGGAGATGCGGTCGATCTCGGTCAGGCGCTGGTCGATTTCAGCCTGGATGGACTTCAGGTCGTCCGCGGAGTTGGTGCCGTTCTGGGATTGTACAGTCAGCTCACGAATGCGCTGCAGGTTGTCGTTCACCTGGTTCAGGGCGCCCTCGGCGGTTTGCGCAACGGAGATACCGTCGTTGGCGTTACGTTGGGCCTGGGACAGACCGGTGATCTGTGCGGTCATACGGTTGGCGATGGCCTGGCCGGCGGCATCGTCCTTGGCGCTGTTGATACGCAGGCCGGATGACAGCCGTTCCATAGCGGTTTGCAGAGCGCTCTGGGACTTGCCCAGGTTCTGCTGACCGATCATAGCGGTAATGTTGGTGTTGATTACTGACATAACGATGTCCTTCTCTATTCGACCGTTTCGTTAGGATTTCCGGCGGGTCCGTGTCAGTCGAGCTGATTGCGTTACCGCCGCAACGGCGCCATATGCCGTTAGCCTCAGTTTCGGCGGTTTGGCGATTAGCTTTAGGGTTTATTGAGAAAGAATCGCCGATTGTGCCGGCCCCCGGGTCTCCCGACGGGTCTTGCCGCCTTATATAGGCGCGCTGTCACCGGCCGCAAAGCCTAAAGCGAGCCCCGCCGTGGCCGATAGGGCGGAAGAGGTGTTGGTGCCCTGCCTGCTCCAGCGCCGCCCAATCCGATCGAGGCCAGTGAATGAATGAAAGAAGAAGCGGCTGATTTTATCCGTATCGACAACCCGGTGGAGGTCGGCGAGCTGGTGGTCAGCCTCACCGAGCCGGGTGCCGCGTCGATCGCCCTGGACCGGGCGGGTTTCGAGCCCCAGCCCGTGGTGGTGGTGGATGTCATCCCCGGCGAGTGCGTTGTCCTGGATGTGACCGCCAGCGGCGCGAGCGTGCCGCAGGTGCGGCGTGCCGGCGAGCTGCGCCTGATTGGCCAGGGGGTGGATGGCATGCTGAGCACGCCCCTGCTGGCGGTGCGGGAGTGGCTGGACGTGGACGGCAGGGTGCACTGCCGCTGTGACTATCCCGCCGAGATGAAGCACTACCAGCGCCGGGACGCCTACCGCGCGCCGCTGCGCCTGGGGATGCAGGTGGGTGTGCTGGTGCGCGGGGCGGCGGCCGACAAAGTCACGTTCCAGGGAGACCTCCGCAATCTTTCGCTCAGCGGCTGCCTGGTGGATTTGCCCCCCAATGCCGCCGGCATTGTCGAGGGCGCGAAACTGGAGCTGGAGCTGTGTTTTCCCAACGGCACCCGCTTTGTGGTCGAGGCCGAGCCCCGGCACCGGGATCCGGACGGGGAGCGCTGCGTGCTGGCGGTGGGCTTCGCCTTTATACCCACGACCCAGGAACAGGATCGCTTGCTCTGGTTCTATGTGCGGGAAATCGAGCGCGAGAGCGCCAGGGGGGGCGCCGGCGAGGTCTCCTCGCTGCAGCCTTCGGCGCTGTTTGAATCGCGGGCCGACGAGCCCGAGGTCGGCCTGCGCAACGCGCTGCCCTACGCCACCCCCATGGCCCGGCGCCTGGCGCGGGTGGCGGGCTACCTGGACAGCCTGGTGATGGAGTTGCGCGAGGGCAACCGGGTCGACCCGGTACTCCTGTCGCGGGCCGCGGATCGCCTGCTGGGCCTGCACGCCGAGGACCGCGAGGCGCTGTTGTTCGCCACCGTCTGCCTGTGGCACGACCCCCAGGTGGTGCAGCACGCGGTGGCGGTGGCGGTGCGCCTGGTCGATATCGGGCAGGCCTTCAAGATGCCGCGCGACCTGCTCAAGGCGATGGCCGCCTGCGCCATGGTGCACGACCTGGGCAAGGTGCTGCTGCCGCCGGAGGTGTTGACGGCGGCCAGCCGCGACGACGAGCAGGAGCGGTCCTACCGCGAGCATGTGAAGCTGCTGCTGCCGCGGCTGGAATCCTGCCACTGGCTGTCGCGCACGGTGCGCGACGCGGTGGTCAAGGGCGCCAACGAGCGCGTCGATGGCAGCGGCTACCCCCATGGCTGGCGCGGCGCGCAATTGCATGAGCTGACCCGCCTGGCCGCGGTGGTAGTCGAGGTCGATCGCCTCGGCCGCTATTCCCGCGAAGGGGAGGGGCTGTCGATCGAGGTGATTCACCGCCGCCTGACCCGCAATGCGCCGGGCTTCGATCCGCGCTGGGTGGCGCGCTATTTCGAGCACTTCGGCCGCCTGCCGGTGGGCACCCTGGTACGTTTCCCGGGCGGCGAAATGGGCTGGGTGCTGGGTCTGGACGAGGCCGGCGAGCCCGGCCGGGTCCAGCTGACCGGGCGGCGGGAACCCCCGGGCGAGGCGCTGGGCGAGATCGTCGGCGACGACCCGCTGCGGCAACTGGGCCCGGCCGAGGCCCTGGTGTCGCCGGGGCGAAAAGATGCGCCCTATGACTAAAGTTTTGTGGCTGCGCGGCCGAAAGCTTCAATTAGGGTGATCTCCGCGTGCTGTTCCAGCCTTCGGTTGGCCGCGCGAAGCGCACAATACAGTCATCAATGAGAAGAGAAGCAGCATGGCAAGCATCGCATCACTGGGAGTCGGGTCCGGGCTGGATTTGAGCGGTCTTTTGAACCAGCTGGAGGCGGCGGAGCGCAAGCAGTTGGTGCCCATCGTGTCCCAGCAGAAATCGCACCAGGCGAAAATCTCCGCCTTTGGCGTGTTGGAAGGCGTGCTCGAGCAGTTCCAGACCACCGCGGCCAAACTGAGCGAGGCCGATTTCTTCTCCTCGGTGACTTCCAGCGTCACCGGCGATGCCGCGACGGTCAGCGCCGGCAGCGAGGCGATGCCGGGCAGTTACCAGATCGACATTACCCAGCGTGCGCGCGGCTACAGTATTGCCACCGCGGGCGTGGCCGACCGGGAAGCCAATCTGGGCGCGGGGACGATTACCCTCGACCTGCAAAACGGTGAATCGATGAGTGTCGACATCGGCGCCGGGGACAGTTCCCTCGAGGCGATTCGCGACGCCATCAACGATGCCCAGGGTCCGGTGGCGGCGTCCATCGTGAATGACGGCAGCGGCACCCCCCACCGACTGGTACTCTCGTCCCGCGAAACCGGCACCGACAACGCCATCGCCGCGGTGGACTTCGGCGCGCTCGCCGGCAGCCTGGCGGTGGACGCCGGGACCGAGGTGACCGCCCGCAACGCCGAATTGACGGTCAACGGCATCGCCATCCAGAGCCAGAGCAACACGGTGGAGGGCGCGATCCAGGGGGTTACCCTGGAGGTCGAGGAAACCGGTCAGGTCGAAGTGGAGTTGCGCCGCGACGACAGCGCCATCAAGTCCGCGGTTACCGCCTTCGTCAACAACTACAATGCCCTGCAAAAGACCATCAACACCCTGACCTCCTACGACGCGGACAGCGGGACCGCCGGGACCCTGCTGGGCAACAACACCCTGCGCTCCATCGAGTCGCGCCTGCGCAGCGGCATGAGTCATGCGGTGGAGGGCGGCGATATCGCGCTGCTCAGCGATATCGGCATTGAGCTGCAGAAGGACGGCACCCTGAAGCTGGATGACGAGGCCCTTGGCGAACTACTGGCGGACAATCCGGCCGGCCTGGCGGATTTCTTCGCCGGCGAAGACGGGTTCGCCGTGCAAATGGATTCGGTGGTCGAGGCCATGGTCGAGGAGTCGGGGCTGATCGAGAAGGCCACCGAGGGCCTGAGCAGCAGTATCGAAAGGCTGGGCCAACGCTACGATCGCATGGAGCAGAGCATCGCCACGACCATCGAGCGCTATCGCAGCCAGTTCGGCCGCCTGGACAGCATGATCGCCAGCATGAACTCCACCAGTGCCTATCTGACCCAGCAGTTCGACATGATGAATGCCCAACTGGGCCGTAAATAGTTTGTGCGGGGGGCTGGTTTTCCCCGCCCCGCACCGATTCGGGAGGCAATACCATGAGTAGTATGCGCGGCGCCGCCGCTTACAGCCAGGGAGGAGTCAGCAGTTACGCCAGGGTGGGCGTGGAAAGCGGGGTCATGTCGGCCAGTCCGCACCAATTGATCGTGATGTTGTTCGACGGCGCCCAGGTGGCCATGCGCACGGCGCGCATCCACATGCAGCAGGGCAATGCGGCGGCCAAGGGCCAGGCCCTGTCCAAGGCCCTGGATATTGTCAACAACGGCCTGCTCGCGGCGCTCGACCGCGACAAGGGCGGGGAGTTGGCTGATCATCTGGCCTCATTGTATGATTACATTGCGCGGTTATTGCTGGCAGCCAATTTACACAATGACGAAGCCAGTCTGGAGGAGGCCTCGCGCCTGTTGGGTGATATCGGTTCCGCCTGGCAGGAAATCGGGCGAGGCGACGTGAGTCGCGATGAAGTTATCGGCGACGCTTAATCAGGGCCCCCCGCGGGCCCGGGACCAGATATGAGTAAATCACCGGAACGGTGTACCACTGCGTCAATGTCTGCGGAAGATGTGCTGCTGGTGTATGAGTCACTGCTGGCGGCCACCCAGTCGATGCTCACCCTGGCGCGGGAAGGCGACTGGAGCGCGCTGCTGGAAAGCGAGTCCCGCTACGTTGTGGATGTGGAATCCCTGGCCCGCATAGAGGCCGAGGTTGTCCTCGACAAACGCCAGCAGGCGCGCAAGGCCGAGTTGCTGGAGAGCATTCTGTACAATGACGTGCAGATTCGCAAGTACCTTGTGGCCCGCCGCGACGAACTGGGCGAAAAGATGGGCGTCAGCCAGCGCAAGCGCGACCTGAACCGGGCCTATCGCCCCGCCGGAGCCGTTGTCACCAGGCTTGATGACATTTAGTCGCTGTATTTGAAGACCCGGTCGTGAGCGGTATCACACCCATACTCGATACCCTGCTGCACCAGGTTCTGGGCAAGCGGGTGGATCTGCCGCCACCGCGGGATCTCAACGAAGCCGTCAAGCCCCTGCAGGCGGGTACCGCGCCGCAGGCCGTGCACAGCGACTCCCGCCTCGACCCGCGCCCCCTGCCAGCTGCCGCCACCACGGAGCAGTCCCTGGCGCGGCCCGCCGCGCCAACGGCGCCCCCGGTATCCGGCCCGGGTTCCACCGCCACCCATTTCAGCGCGGCCGCCCGCGATATCGCCGAGGTGCTGGCGCGCTTCCCCGCGCCGCCCTCGACCCTCAAACTGGTCGCGCCCCTGCTCGCGGCGGGCGCGGAAGGCGCCTCGCCCACCGACGTGGCGGCCCGACTGAAATCCAGCATCGACAGCAGCGGTCTGTTTTACGAGTCGCACCTGGCCCGGTGGTACCGGGGCGGACTCGGGCGTGAGCAATTGGCTCGGGAGCCGCAGATGTCGAGCGGCGCCCGACCGCCGGCGGAGGGGGCGGGGCCGGCCGCCGCGCCCCTGGTCCGCGCGGGCGTGCCGGTGTCCGGCGGTGAGCGGGGGGCGCAGGCAGTGGCCGCGAACGGGCATTTGGTGTCGCCGGTCCCCGGTGAGCGTCCCGGTTCGCCCGCGGCAACGGAGCTCCCGCGCCCGGAGGGGCGTGGGCTACCCTCGCCACCGGTCTCTTCCTCCTCTCCTTCCCCGTCTTCCCCGCCCGTCCCGCCGGTGGCGGGGTCGTTGTCCGCTCCCGCGACGGGAGCCTCACCGGACAGATCCCCCGCCGGGTCGCCGGCGAGCGCCGCGCCCGTCTCGCCGGTACTGGCGGAGGTGGAGTCGTCGGCGCCGGAGCGCGCCGCCCGGGAGCGGGCGGCGCGGGAATGGGCGACCTGGGAGCAGGTTGCCCGCGAGCAGCCGGTGGCGGGGCGTGCCGGGGCTGGCGAGTCGTCACCGGTGCGTGGCGAGGGCGCGGGGCACGGGATGAGCGAAGCGCTGCAGGGGGTGGTGCGCCAGCAGCTGGAAATGTTGGCCATGCCGGTACTGCGCTGGGAGGGGGACGTGTGGTCGGGACTGTTCATGGCCTTCACCCTCCACTTCCCGAACGCCCAGGCGCGGGACGGGCAGTCCGGATCCGGGGACGCGGGCGACGCCGGCTCCGGGGGCGACGAGTGGGTGTCGGAGTTGCGCCTGGAAATCGCCGGCCTGGGTGATGTCCAGGTGTCCCTGCGGATGTTCCGCGAGCAATTGGAGCTGGGGCTGGAGGCGTCGTCGGCGGCGCTGGCCGGTGAGCTCGCCGCGCGCCGCGAAGAGCTTGAAACGCGCCTGGCCCGCTGTGGTTTCGAGGCGGTAAGCCTGCACATTGGCGACCGGGAGGCGCGCAATGACTGACGAGGCGTCCGGTGCGGATCCCCGCCGACGCGCGGTGGCGCTGGCTTACGGCCCCGACGACAGTGCGCCCCGGGTCGTGGCCCGGGGCTACGGCGAACTGGCCGAGCGCATCATCGCCGCGGCGGATCGCGAGGGTATTTACGTGCACGGGGCGCCGGAGTTGGTCGGCCTGCTGATGCAGGTCGATATCGATGAGCAGATCCCGGAGAAGCTCTACCTGGTGATCGCCGAATTGCTGGTCTGCGTGGGCGATATCCAGCGCGGGCTGGGCGCCGGCGCCGACGACTCCGACCCCGCCTAGGCGGCCCCCGTCGGCGGGGCCGTGTTGCCGACCGGCTGGCCGTGTCTGTGAGTTTCTCACTGGATCACCTTGCCCATGAGTTTTTCGTCGGAATTCGGACTCAGTTCACAGTTTTCATCGCGGCGACGCTTGTCCTGATATTCTTTGTGGTTATTATAGGCTTAAAACAACATGCACCGAGATGGGGCATGACGCGCCCGGACGGCGCTGAATTCCAGTCTCGCTAAGTGCAGGCCAACATCGGCAGGGATGCAAGTCAGTTCGCGGAGTTCGCCACCAAGAGCGCACCCGTATGTCGTTTTAGTAGGGATCGGAGGTACAGCTCCGGCCGAATTGCACGAGGTGCCATGTCCGTGAGTGAAAATAATGTCGACCTGGTTGAAATCCAGGACCTGAATCTGAGCTATTTGCTCATCGCCCAACGCCTGTTGAAGGAAGACTACACCATGGCGCTGATGCGCCTGAAGGTCGACGACGAGACCGGGCGGCTGCTGCTGTCCCTCTCGGCCAAGCAGCTAGGCAGGCTGGCGCGCACCAACCAGTTGCTGTTCCGCTTTTGCATCAGCGACGCCAGCCACCTGTCGCAACTGACCCAGAATGAGCGCAGCCAGGGCATGGACCTGATGCATACCTCCTTGCTAATGGCTTCGCTGCCGCCATCGAGCGCGTTGAATACGGTGGAGGGGGTCTGAGGTATGTCGGGAAAAAGTCTGGTCGCAGAGATGCAGCAGGTGCAGCTGGCCATCGAGTTGATTGAGCTGGGTGCCCGCTTGCAGGTACTGGAAACGGAGACCGATCTGAGTCGGGGCAGGTTGGTGCGGCTGTACAAGGAAGTGCGGGGGATGTCCCCGCCCAAGGGCATGCTGCCCTTCTCCACCGACTGGTTCGTGACCTGGCAGCCGAACATTCATTCGTCACTGTTTTACAACTTCTACCGCCAGCTCACCGTCACCCTGGGCTGTGACCGGATGGAGGGCTTTACCAAAGCCTACCGCCTCTACCTGGAGCAGTTGGCGCTGGAAGACGCGGAGCCGGTGCTGGGGCTTACCCGGGCCTGGACCCTGATTCGATTTTTCGAGAGCGGCCTGTTCGAGCTGTCCGAGTGCACCCGCTGCGCCGGCCACTTCGTCATGCACGCGCACACGCCCAATAGCGATTACGTCTGCGGCATTTGCCAGCCTCCCTCGCGGGCCGGCAAGACCTCGCTGCAGGCCAACAGCCGCTAGCAGACCTCGTCCGGTTTCACGCCGCGGGCCCGCCCGGAGGCTTCTGGCGGGCGCCTGGCCGCGCCCGCCCGCAAGCCGGATAAATCCGTTTTTCATCCCGTTGGGCCGCTCCTGGCTCCGGCGGCGTGTGTGCGGCCATTGCCTCGCGGGAAACTTGTCCGCCGCCCTCAAGCGGCCCTGCCGCTTGCCGATAGACAGTCCAGAAGCTATCCATGCCGGCAACAAGGATAATCGTTGTGCTTATACCAATCGGGTTCGTGATCGTCGTGTTTTCCGTCTTCGGGGGCTTTGTCCTGGCGGGGGGGAACCTGGGGCCCCTGATCCAGCCCACCGAGATCCTGATGATCTGCGGCTCGGCGCTGGGGGCGTTTATCGCCGCCAACAACGGCAAGGCGATCAAGGCGACGCTCAGTACCGCGTCAAAGCTCAAGCGCACCACACGCTACAACAAAGAAACCTACATGGAGCTGATGTCCCTGCAGTACAAGCTGCTGTCCAAGATGCGCCGCGGCGGCATGCTGGCGATCGAGCGCGACGTGGAGAATCCGCAGGAAAGCCCGCTCTTTGGCGAGTATCCGCGCATTCTGGCGGACCCGATGATCATGGGATTTCTCACCGACTACCTGCGCCTGATGGTCAGTGGCGGCATGGACGCGATGGAAATCGACGAGTTGATGCTGCACGAGATCGAGGCCTTCGAGCACGAGGCCCACATTCCCTCCGACGCCCTGGGCAAGGTGGGTGACGCACTGCCCGCCTTCG
The DNA here is from genome assembly GCF_017255185.1 of Parahaliea mediterranea. Taxonomy (GTDB): domain Bacteria; phylum Pseudomonadota; class Gammaproteobacteria; order Pseudomonadales; family Halieaceae; genus JAFKCZ01. The sequence continues at coordinate 169,028 of NZ_JAFKCZ010000003.1, read as the reverse complement.
GTATCGTCGCCGCGGTGCTGGGGGTGGTGAAGGCCCTGAGTTCCGCCGACGCCGGTGTCGAGCAGATGGGGCTGATGATTGCCCACGCCCTGGTGGGGACTTTCCTGGGCATCCTGCTGGCCTACGGTTTCGTGAATCCGGTGGCGAGCCGGATCGACCGCCAGGTCCACGAAGCGGTGAAAATGCTGCAGTGCATCCGGGTGACCCTGCTGGCCGCGCTCAACGGCTACGCACCGCCGCTGGCGGTGGAATTCGGACGCAAGGCCCTGCACACCTCCGAGCGCCCCAGCTTCAGTGAACTGGAGGAGCACGTGCGCTCCGCCCGGGGAGCGGAGCCCGAAGCGGCATGAGCAAGGGAGAGCGGCCCATTATTATTCGCCGTCCCCGCAAGGTGACGGTGGCCCATCACGGCGGCAGCTGGAAGATCGCCTATGCGGACTTCATGACCGCGATGATGGCGCTGTTCCTGGTGTTGTGGATTCTCTCCAGCGCCACGCCGCAGCAGCTGCGCAGCGTGGCGGAGTACTTCCGCACGCCGCTGTCGGTGGCCCTGGCCGGGGGCGACAAGCAGATGTCCAGCACCAGCGCGATACCGGGGGGCGGGCCGGACCCGACCCATATCGACGGTGAGAAAGAACGTATAGAGATGCGGCTGGAGAGTCGGGCCACCGATGTCCAGCGGCAGTTCGTGGCCCTGCAAAAGCGCATCGAATCGGTGGTCACCGCCGATCCGCAGCTGCGGGAGCTGTCGAACCAGATCCGTTTTGACATGACGCCCTACGGCCTGCGCATCCAGTTGGTGGATACCGAGCAGCGTCCCATGTTCGAGACCGGCAGCGACCAGGTGGCGCCCTACATGCGCGACCTGCTGCGCGCGCTGGCGCCGCTGCTCAACGAAATGCCCAACCGGCTGAGTATCAGCGGGCATACCGACAGCGTGCCCTACGCCGCCGGCGTGAGCGGCTACAGCAACTGGGAGCTGTCGGCGGATCGCGCCAACGCCTCGCGGCGGGAGCTGGTGATGGGCGGCTTCGACAACGGCAAGTTATTGCGGGTGACCGGCATGGGCGACCAGCTGCCGGCGCCGGGCAGCGATCCCGGTGACCCGGTCAACCGGCGCATCACCCTGGTGGTATTGAACCGGGAAGCGGCGCAACTGATTCGCGACCGCGTCGGGGCCTCGCTGGGCCTCGGTGAGTTGGCAACATCCAGATAAGTACTTCGGACATAGCATGGATATCAGCGATTTTTTTGACACGTTTTTCGAAGAGGCGCAGGAGCTCCTGGATGAAATGGAGCAGCACCTGCTGGCGCTGGACGTGGACGCCCCCGACCCCGAGCAGCTCAACGCGATCTTCCGCGCGGCGCACTCGATCAAGGGGGGCGCGGGAACCTTCGGGCTCGAGGTGTTGCAGCGCACCACGCACCTGCTGGAAAACCTGCTGGACTACACGCGGCACGGCGAACTGACCCTGCGCCGTGACATCGTGGACACCTTTCTGGAAACCAAGGATATGTTACAAGATCAGATGGACGCATATCGCGCTGGCGAGGAACCGGATCCCGAGGCCTATGAGCGCATTTGCAAGGTCCTGCAGCAAATGGCGCTGGATGAGATCGGCGAGACCGCCGATGTCGGCGGCGCGCCCGCGCCGGCACCGGCGGCCAAGCCCGAGCCAGCCCCCGAGCCTGAACCGCAGGCGGCGCCCGTGGAATCCGCCAGTGCCGGCGGCGACCTGCTCGAAGTGGTGTTGCTCGGTGTCGGCGAAAAGGACCGGGAATTGCTTATTGCCGAGTTGGGGCAGCTGGGAGATATCGTATCCCGGGACGGCGAGGAAGAGCGTTACCGCGTGCTTCTCACCTCCAGCGCCAGCGCCGACGATGTCGAGGCGGTGATGTGCTTTATCGCCGAGCCGGAGCAGTTGCAGATCCGGGCCGTGGAGGCATCTTCGCTGCCGGCGGATGCGCCGGCCCCGGCGCCCGAGGCGCCAGCGCCGGCCGAGACTGCCAGCAAGGCGGAGCCGTCCGGCGGCGCCGCGGCACCGGTGGCAAAGCCGCGCAAAGAGGCCAAGCCCCGCGACGGAGCCGCCAAGGGGGCGGGCAAGGGCGGTGGGGAGTCCACCTCCATTCGCGTGCCGGTGACCAAGGTCGACCAGATCATCAATCTCGTCGGTGAGCTGATCATCACCCAATCCATGTTGAACCAGGTGGTGGACGACGATACGAATGCCGGCGGCACCCTGTCCAGCGGGCTCAATCTCTTGCAGCGCAATGCCCGCGACCTCCAGGAAGCGGTGATGTCGATCCGCATGGTGCCCATGGATTACGTATTCAGCCGTTTCCCGCGGCTGGTGCGTGACCTCGCCTCGAAGCTGGACAAAGAAGTGGAGCTTGTCACCGAGGGCAAGTCCACCGAATTGGACAAGGGGCTGACAGAACGCATTATCGACCCACTGACCCACCTGGTGCGCAACAGCCTCGACCACGGTATCGAGGACCCCGACACCCGGGAAGCCGCCGGCAAGCCCCGCGTTGGCAAGCTGACCCTGTCGGCCCAGCACCAGGGCGGCAATATCCTGATCGAGGTGATCGACGACGGCGCCGGGCTCAACCGCGAGAAACTGCTGGCCAAGGCCGAGAGCAACGGCTTGCAGGTCTCCGACGGCATGAGCGACGAGGAGGTCTGGCAGCTGATTTTCGCGCCCGGCTTTTCCACCGCCGCCCAGGTGAGCGACGTGTCCGGGCGCGGGGTGGGCATGGATGTGGTCAAGCGCAATATCCAGGCCATGGGCGGCCACGTGGAGATCCTGTCCCGCGCCGGCGAGGGCACGACCACCCGCATCGTGCTGCCGCTGACCCTGGCGATCCTCGACGGCATGTCGATACGCGTCGGCAAGGAAATTTTCATCCTGCCGGTCAATGCGGTGCTCGAATCCCTGCAGCCGCGCAAGGAAGACCTCTACCCGATGACCGGCGGCGACGTCCTGCTGAAGATCCGCGAGGACTACCTGCCGGTGATCGCCGTCCACGAGGCCATGGACGTGGAGGGCGCCGGCACCGAACCCACCGAGAGCATTACCGTGATCGTGCAGGGTGAGGGCCGCCGCTACGCGCTGCAGGTCGACGAACTGATTGGCCAGCAACAGGTGGTGGTGAAGAACCTGGAAACCAACTATCGCAAAGTGCCCGGCGTGTCCGCGGCCACCATTCTCGGCGACGGTAGCGTCGCGCTGATCCTCGATGTCGCCGACCTGCATCGGCTGAGCCAGCGCAAGCGCGAGGGCGGTCCCTTCGACACCAGCCGCGATTCAATGTCCTTGAAGGAGGTAGCTCTGTCATGACCCAATCCAGTGCCGCGCGCGAGTCCGTCGACAGCAATGTGCGCAACAGCGAGTTCCTGGTGTTTTCCCTCGGCAGCGAGGAATACGCCATCGATATCCTGAAGGTTCAGGAAATACGCGGCTACGAAAACGTTACCCGCATCGCCAATGCCCCCGATTTCATCAAGGGCGTGGCCAACCTGCGGGGCGTGATCGTGCCGATCGTGGATCTGCGCATCAAGTTCCGCCTCGACAATGTCGAGTACAACGAGCAGACCGTGGTCATCGTGGTCAGTATCGAGGGGCGCATCGTCGGCATCGTCGTCGACGGCGTATCCGATGTGATGAGTCTCAAGCCGGACCAGATCAAGCCGGCGCCGGAATTCGGTGTGAGCATGCCGGTGGATTATCTCAGCGGTCTCGGCAACCTCGAGGATCGCATGTTGGTGCTGGTGGACATTGAGAAGTTGCTCACCAGCGACGAGATGGCCCTGGTGGAAAAGGCGGCCGAGTAGAGAGCGGTACGGTGGCGGTATTTCAACCCCTTTAACGCGGGGATTCTGGTGGTGAAACAAAGATGCGCAACAATCAGCCGGTAACGAACCGGGAATATGTCCTCGGCGAGAATCATTTCCTGATTTCTCACACTGACCTCAAGGGTCGCATAACCTACGCCAATCCGTCCTTTATCGAGGTGAGCGGGTTTAGCAACGAGGAACTGGTGGGTGCCCCGCACAACATCGTCCGCCACCCGGATATGCCCGGAGAGGCCTTCGCCGATCTCTGGGGCACGCTGCAATCCGGCGACCACTGGGTTGGCCTGGTGAAGAACCGGCGCAAGAACGGGGACTACTACTGGGTGCGCGCGCAAGTGACGCCGATTGTCGAGCGCGGACGCACGCTCGGCTACGTTTCGGTGCGGACCCGCGCGCGACCCGAGGAAATCTCCCGGGCCGCCGCGGCCTACGCCTTGTTGCGCGATGGCCGGGGAGGGCACCTGGCGGTTCATCGGGGGCAGTTGTCTCGCCGCGGGTGGCGCGGTGCCTTGCAGCGGCTCCTGGCCGGTTCGGCGGGGGCCGGGTTATACGCGCTACTGGCCCTCGCCGCGGTATTGGTGGCAGCGAGCACCGCCCTGGGCTTTGCCGCCATTTCCGGACAGGAGGGGGCGCCGGGCTGGATGTGGTGGGCGCAGTTGGCGGTGCCGGCCCTGGGGCTGCCGCTGCTTGCGTTGCTTACCCTGTACAACCGTCGCGCCCTGGTGGCGCCGTTAAGCGAGGCGGTGACCTTCTCGGTGCAGATCGCCGCGGGTAACCTGGCGGTGGCCTCGCCCGCCAAGCGGCGGGGCAAGACCGCGGAGCTAATGGCCAGCCTGGATATCATGCGCAAGAGCCTGGCCAATATCGCCGGCGATGTGCGCGAGGGCCTGGCCGTGGTCAACCCGGCGGCCAGGGATATCGCCACCGGCAACGACGAGATGGCGGCTCGCGCCCAGCATCAGGCGGCATCCCTGCAGCAGACCGCCTCCAGCATGGAGCAGATGTCGGCCGCGGTGCAGCAAAATACGGAGCACGCGCGTCAGGCCCGGGGCCTGGCCGAGGCTTCCGCCGCCACGGTGGTGGAGAACGGTGAGCTGATGGGCCGGGTGGTCGACACCATGACGCGCATCACCAGCGGCGCGGGGCGCATGGCCGATGTTATCGAGGTTATCGACAGCATTTCCTTCCAGACCAAGCTGCTGGCCCTCAACGCCTCGGTGGAAGCCGCCAGGGCCGGCGAGCAGGGTCGCAGTTTCGCCGTGGTCGCCGGCGAAGTGCACCAGCTCGCGGGTCGCTCGGCCGATGCCGCGAAAGAGGTCCGGGAGCTCATCGCCAGCTCCGCCAGCGATATCGAAGGCGGCGACGCGCTGGTGAGGCGCGCGGGCGATTCGATGGAGGACCTGGTGCAGAAAGTGACGCGTCTCAGCGAGCTGATGGGGGATATCAGTTCGGCGAGCGAGGAGCAGAGCAGCGGTATCGCACAGGTGACGGCGGCGGTGGCGGACATGGATGCCGTGATGCGCCAGGACGCGGAGCGGGTGCGGGCCAGCGCCGCGGAAACACTGCGACTGCTCGAGCGGGTGGAGCGCCTGGACCACTCGGCATCGGTGTTCCGGTTTGACCAGTCGCGCGATAGCGTCGTGCCGTTAAAGCCTTCCGCGCCTTCTGCTAGGGGCGACGGTGCGCGCCCGGCCGGCGGGCAGCGGCGGAGCGCGCAGCCCCAGGCGCTGGCCGGGAGCCGCAATTGACCGTGGTGGGTGGGCCGGCGTCGGCGGCGCCGATGTCGCAGATGGGAAGTTTGCGCGACCTGACCTTCAGCGATCGCGACTTCGGGCGGATTCGCGACCTAATCTACCGGCGCGCGGGTATTGTGCTTGCCGATCACAAGCGCGAGATGGTTTACGGCCGGCTCGCGCGTCGGGTGCGCGCCCAGGGGCTGCACTGTTTCGGCGATTATGTCGATCGTCTCGAGCGGGATTCAGCAAGCCCGGAGTGGGACGCCTTCACCAACGCCCTGACCACCAATCTCACGTCCTTTTTTCGCGAGGCCCACCATTTTCCCCTGCTCGCCGACCATGTCGCGGGTGCCGGGGGACGGGTGCGAGTGTGGTGCGCGGCGGCCTCGACCGGCGAGGAGCCCTACAGTATCGCCATTACCCTGATGGAGGCGCTGGGCGGGCGCAGGGAGTTCGAGGTACTCGGTACCGATATCGACACCGACGCCCTGGCCCGGGCCGAGCAGGGTATCTACAGTATGGAGCAGGTCAGTAAACTGCCGCCCGAACGCGTGCGACGGTTCTTCCAGAAAGGCAGTGGCTCGCGAGCGGGCTATGCACGCATCCGGCCCGAGGTCGCGGCGCGGGTGAGCTTCCAGAAGTTAAACCTGGTGGCGGACCAGTGGCCGGTCACCGGGGAGTTCGACGCGATATTCAGCCGCAATGTGATGATCTACTTCGACCAGCGCACGCAGGTGCGTATTCTCGAGCGCTTCGCGCCACATCTGAAGCCCGACGGCCTGCTCTTTGCCGGGCACTCCGAGAGTTTTTCCTACATCAGCGACCATTTCCGGCTGCGCGGCCAGACCGTTTACACCCTGGCGCGCTGAGCGGCGTTTTCGGGGGCGTGGTCGAATGAATTCGACCCTACAGGGGGGCAGGTTAACCCGTGTAGGGCGGAATTCATTCCGCCTCCCGCGCCGCCGATTCAGGTCGAATGAATTCGACCCTACAGGGGCGCAGGTTAACCCGTGTAGGGCGGAATTCATTCCGCCTCCCGCGCTGATTCAGGTCGAATGAATTCGACCCTACAGGGGGCGCTGGTTAACCCGTGTAGGGCGGAATTCATTCCGCCTCCCGCGTCGATTCAGGTCGAATGAATTCGACCCTACAGGGGTGCAGATTAACCCGTGTAGGGCGGAATTCATTCCGCCTCCCGCGCCGATTCAGGTCGAATGAATTCGACCCTACAGGGGGCTCAGGTTAACCCGTGTCGGGCGGAATTCATTCCGCCTCCCGCGTCGATTCAGGTCGAATGAATTCGACCCTACAGGGGGCTCAGGTTAACCCGTGTCGGGCGGAATTCATTCCGCCTCCCTCGCTGATTCAGGTCGAATGAATTCGACCCTACAGGGGCGCTGGTTATCCCGTGTCGGGCGGAATTCATTCCGCCTCCCGCGCCGATTCAGGTCGAATGAATTCGACCCTACAGGGGGCGCTGGTTATCCCGTGTAGGGCGGAATTCATTCCGCCTCATTCCGCCCCATTCAGGTTGAACGAATCCCATCCTAAAGGCCGGCGCGTCCCAGCCGATACACAGAGACGTAATCCCTGCCGGTGGTGGTCATTGTTGCTCGCCGCCCGTTGCAATGGAGGAGAAGGGACTTGAACTCTGCCAAAGTCCGCGTGTTGTGTGTTGACGACTCGGCATTGATACGCGATTTGATGCGAGAAATCATCAACGAACACGACGATATGGAAGTCGTCGCCACGGCACAGGATCCCCTGGTGGCGCGCGACCTTATCAAGCAATACAACCCGGATGTGCTGACCCTTGACGTGGAAATGCCGCGGATGGACGGGTTGGACTTCCTGGAGCGCCTGATGCGCCTGCGGCCGATGCCGGTACTGATGGTGTCGTCGCTGACCCAGGCGGGTTCGGAGGTGACGCTGCGGGCGCTGGAACTCGGCGCGGTGGATTTTGTGGAGAAGCCCTCGCTTGGCATCCGCAACGGCATGCTTGAGTACAGCGACCTGATTGCCCGCAAGATACGCGCCGCCGCCAGCTCGCGGCCGCAGCGGGCGGCGGCGGAGCGTCGCGATCCACCGCGAGTGATTCGCGCGCCCATGGTGTCGAGCGAGAAGCTGTTGATCCTGGGCGCGTCCACCGGCGGCACAGAGGCCCTGCGGGTGGTGCTGGAGCCGCTGCCGGCCAATGCGCCGGCGATCCTGATCGCGCAGCACATGCCGGGCGGATTTACACGCTCTTTTGCCCAGCGCCTGGACAGGTTGTGCCAGATATCGGTCAAGGAAGCGGAGGACGGCGAGCGGATACTGCCCGGTCACGCCTACATCGCGCCGGGGGATTCGCACCTGCTACTGGCGCGCAGCGGCGCCAACTACGTGGCGCGCCTGGATAATGGACCGCCGGTCAATCGGCATCGCCCGTCGGTGGATGTGCTGTTTCGCTCCGCGGCCGAACAGGCCGGCCGCAACGCCATTGGGGTGTTGCTAACCGGAATGGGCAAGGACGGCGCCCAGGGGCTGCTGGAGATGCGCCAGGCGGGTGCGCCCACGGTGGCGCAGGACGAGGAAACGTCGCTGGTGTTTGGCATGCCGCGGGAAGCGATTGCCCGGGGTGGAGCGGTCGAGGTGCTGCCCCTGGGACAGATTGCCCCGAGGATGATGGTTCTGGTCGAGGAGTCCGGGCGCGCGCAGCGGGTTTAATCGCGGCGCCGCCGGTCCCCGGTCGCAAGCAAGAAAAATTCACAACAACAGGCTTATTCATAAACAAAGTTAAAGGAAACGCCAGCATGACTAATTTACTGCGTAACCTGAAAATCAACGTGGCCATGGCCTCGATCCTGCTGTGTTTTGCAGTGCTCATCGGTGTCGTGGCGGCGCTGGGGTTGATCGCCAACCGGACTGCCGGTGAATCGCTGGACCTGATAGAGAATATCAGTGTCGAGCAGGTTGACGCGGCGGGCATCGCGGTCATGAATTTGAATGCCGCCCGGGTGAAGCTGGAAATGGCGGCGAACTACGTGGCCATGGATCGTTCGCTGCAGGCCGAGCGGCAGCTGAATCGCACCAAGGTGGACCTGGATGAATCGCAATCGCAGTTCGACAAATACATTGCCCTGCCCAAGAGCGATCAAGGCCAGGAGATGGCGCTGGCTATCCAGAGCAACTTCACCGAAGTCATGGAGCTGGTGAAGGAGCAGTACAGCGCGCTGGAGGCGGGGGACGTCGATGACTTCGATTCCCTGCGGCAGATACTGGTGCCGCCGACCGACGCCCTGGCGGAAAGCTTTGCCGCTTTTTCCAACTACGCCAACGAGCGCCGCGTGGAGCAGATCGGCGCCTACGAGGCGCAGACCGAGCAATTCACGCAGATCGGCATCGGCCTCCTGGTCTTCACGGTGGTGATGATCGCGCTGATCTACCTGGGCATGCGCAAGCTGCTCATCCAGCCGATCTACTCCGCGGTGGACAGCCTGCAGCACATCGCCGACGCCGATCTCTCGCACGAGATCGACGTCCCCGGCAAGAACGAGATCGGCCAGCTGTTTGCCGCCATGCACCATATGCAGCAGAGCCTGGGCAGGATCGTGACCGATGTGCGCGATAGCAGCAACTCGATTTACGTCGGCACCACCGAGATTTCCAGCGGTAACAACGACCTGTCCGCGCGCACCGAGCAGCAGGCGGCGTCCCTGGAGGAAACCGCGACCAGCATGGAAGAGCTGACCGCTACCGTGAAGCAGAATGCGGACAACGCGCGGCAGGCCAGCGGGCTGGCCAACGACGCCTCGATAACCGCCACCCGCGGCGGGGAAGTGGTCGACCAGGTGGTGGATACCATGCAGCGTATTTCCGAAAGCTCGAAGAAGATCGCCGATATCACCGGCATGATCGACTCGATTGCCTTCCAGACCAATATTCTCGCCCTGAACGCCTCGGTGGAGGCGGCCCGGGCGGGCGAACAGGGGCGCGGCTTTGCCGTGGTCGCGGGCGAGGTGCGCAACCTGGCCGGCAACAGCGCTGACGCGGCGCGGGAAATCAAGACGCTGATCGAGAACAGCGTGGCCCAGGTCGACCAGGGCTCAGGCCTGGTGGCCCAGGCCGGTGAAACCATGAAGGAAGTGGTGAGCGCGGTGAAGCGCGTGACCGACATCATGGACGAGATTTCGGCGGCTTCCCAGGAGCAGAGCGGCGGTATCGACCAGGTCAGCAACGCGGTCAGCCAGATGGACGAAGTGACCCAGCAGAACGCCACCCTGGTACAGGAGGCGGCCGCGGCCGCGGCGTCCCTGGAAGACCAGGCCCGGCGCCTGGAGCAGGCCGTGGCCATCTTCAAGCTCGCCGGTGTCCCGGCGCGCTCGGCGGAGTTGGCGCCGCGTTCCGAGCCGGTGGCCGACCAGCGCGAGGAGTTCGAGGGCGACGCCGCCAATGATGCCGAGCAGCGGGAGCGGGCCAGCGCGCCGGTGAAGCTGGCCACGGCAGGCGGGCGCGCCGCGCCACGGCGCGAGGCCGCCTCCGAGGACGAGTGGGAAGAGTTTTGACGGTTTTTTTAGCAGCCATTTAACGAGGCACGACAAAGATGGACAAGAACATGAGAATCCTGGTGGTGGATGATTTCCCCACCATGAGACGGATTGTACGCAGCCTGCTCAAGGAGCTCGGCTTTACCAACGTGGACGAGGCCGAAGACGGCCAGGAGGCCCTGACCAAGTTGCGCTCGGGCTCCTTCGAGTTCGTGGTGTCGGACTGGAACATGCCCAATCTCGACGGCCTCGAGATGCTCAAGCAGATTCGCGACGACGGTGACCTGAAGGACCTGCCGGTGCTGATGGTCACGGCCGAGGCGAAAAAGGAGAACATCATCGCCGCGGCCCAGGCCGGCGCCAACGGCTATGTGGTCAAGCCATTCACCGCAGCGACCCTGGAAGAAAAACTCGGCAAGATTTTCGAGAAACTGGGCAAATAGACGGGTACTGACCCATGTCAGGAGTAGCAATTATGAGTGGTGAGGCTCATCAGGTGGTCGCGAGTGACGGCCATGCAGGGGATGACCTGGTCCAGCGTATCGGCCAGCTGACCCGGATGCTGCGCGAAAGCATGCGCGAGCTGGGGCTCGACAAAGAAGTGGAAAAAGCGGCCCAGGCCATCCCCGACGCCCGCGAACGGTTGAACTACGTGGCCTCCATGACCGAGCAGGCCGCCGAGCGAGCACTCAACGCCATCGACCGCGCGCAGCCACTGCAGAACGAAATCGAGCAGAAAGCCAAGGAACTCGACGAGCGCTGGCAGGGTTGGTTCGCCGAGCCCATGGAGCTGGATCAGGCCAAGGACCTGGTGCAGGAGACGCGCGCCTACCTGAATACCGTCCCGGAAGTGACCCGGGCGACCAACCAGGAACTGCTGGAAATCATGATGGCCCAGGATTTCCAGGATCTGACCGGCCAGGTCATCAAGAAGATGATGGACGTGATCAAGGAGGTCGAGCACCAGCTGCTGCAGGTGTTGCTGGACGCCGTCCCGGACGGTAGGGACCGCGACGAAATGCAGCGTATCCTGGACGATCCGGGCGCCGGCAAGGAGAAGGCGGAAGCCTCGCTGGTCAACGGCCCGCAAATCAAGCCCGATGGCGAGGACGTGGTCAGCAGCCAGGACCAGGTCGATTCCCTGCTGGACGAACTCGGCTTCTAAACAGCGCCTGGCATTGGGCGGCGCGGCCGTCCCGCGGGCATAAGCGCGAATAAGGCACCTTAGGCGGCGTTTATCGTCGGATCGGTGTGCCGGAGTATTGCCGACAATGGCCGGCACTATTCAGGTATTCCCCCCAGTCCGACATGGCCGACGACAGTAGCGACCAGGAAAAGACCGAAGCCGCCACCCCCCGGCGCCTGGAAAAGGCGCGGGAGGAGGGGCAGGTTCCCCGATCCCGGGAACTGGCCACCTTTATGCTGCTGCTGGGTGGCGTCGGTGGCTTGTGGGCTCTCGGTACCGTGCTGGCCGGGCAGCTGGGGCAGGTCATGGAGCAATCCTTCCTGTTCGAGCGGCGCCAGGCCCTCGAAACCAGCGTGATGGTGACCCATGCGGCGGTCCTCGGCGAGCGCACCCTGTACTCGCTACTGCCCCTGTTCGCGCTGCTGGCCCTGCTGGCGCTGGCCTCGCCGATGCTGCTGGGCGGCTGGTCGCTATCCGCCAAATCCCTCAAACCCCAGTTCTCCAAACTCAATCCCATCAAGGGCCTGAAGCGGCAGTTTTCCAGCCAGGCGCTGGCGGAGCTGGCCAAGGCCGTGGCCAAGTCGCTGCTGGTCGGCGGCGTGGTGGTGTCCTACCTGGTCGCGCATCGCGGCGAATACATGGCCTTGATGGACCTGCCTATTGACCAGGCGCTGGCCAACACCGTGCGCATGGCCGCGGCGGCCTGCGGCTGGATGGTTCTCGTGCTGGTGGTGGTGATCCTGATCGACGTGCCCTACCAGTTGTGGAGCCATGCCAAGAAATTGCGCATGACCAAGGACGAGATCCGCCGCGAGCACAAGGAAACCGAGGGCGACCCTCAGCTCAAGGCGCGCATCCGCTCGCAGCAGCAGAGCGTGGCGCGGTCGCGGATGATGAGCAAGGTGCCGGAGGCGGATGTCATCGTGACCAACCCGACCCACTACGCCGTGGCGCTGCGCTACGACGAGGCGAACATGTCCGCCCCCCGGGTGGTGGCCAAGGGCGTGGACGCGGTCGCCGAACGCATTCGCTCGCTGGCGGCGGAACACCGGGTGCCCTTGATGGAGGCGCCGCCGCTGGCGCGTGCGCTGTATCGCCACGTGGACCTGGATCGCGAGATTCCCGCGGGGCTCTACACCGCCGTGGCCGAGGTCCTGGCCTGGGCATTCCGCCTGCGGCGGGTGCGCCAGGAGGGCGGCGTTTCGCCCGCGCAACCCCGCGACCTGCCGGTGCCGGCGGAGCTTAATGTGCCGGCCGGGGAGGGCCAGGAGCAATGAATACGCTGACCCGTTATTTCGGCAACAGCGGCATGTTCGATCGCGCGCAGATGCAGGTATTGGCGGGGCCGCTGCTTATCCTGCTGGTGATGGCGATGCTGATCCTGCCGCTGCCGCCATTCGCCCTCGACCTGTTCTTTACCTTCAATATCGCGTTGGCGGTGATGGTGCTGCTGGTCAGCATGTTCACGCTCAACGCCCTGCAGTTCGCCGCGTTTCCGGCGGTGCTGCTGTTCACCACCCTGCTGCGACTGTCCCTGAATGTGGCCTCCACACGGGTGGTGCTGATGGAGGGGCACCAGGGGGGCGACGCCGCGGGACGGGTCATCGAGGCCTTTGGCCAGTTCCTGGTGGGCGGCAATTTCGCGGTCGGCCTGGTGGTGTTCCTGATTCTGGTGGTGATCAATTTCATGGTGATTACCAAGGGCGCCGGGCGTATCGCCGAGGTGGGCGCGCGCTTCATGCTGGACGCCATGCCCGGCAAGCAGATGGCCATCGACGCCGATCTCAACGCCGGTCTGATCGGCGAGGAGGAGGCCAAGTCGCGCCGCGCGGAGGTGGCCCAGGAGGCCGACTTCTACGGTTCCATGGACGGCGCCAGCAAATTCGTGCGCGGCGACGCCATGGCCGGCCTGGTGATCATGGTGGTCAATATCATCGGCGGGCTGCTGATCGGCATGTTGCAGCACGATATGTCATTCGCCGACGCCGGGCGCACCTACACCCTGCTTACCATTGGCGATGGCCTGGTGGCGCAGATCCCGGCCCTGGTGATCTCCACCGCCGCGGGTGTCACCGTGTCGCGGGTCAATACCGACCAGGATGTGGGCCAGCAGATGATCAGCCAGCTGCTGATCAACCCCAAGGTCATGGCATTGTCGGCGGGGGTCATGGGCCTGCTCGGCCTGGTGCCGGGTATGCCCAACCTGGTTTTCCTGCTGTTTACCGGACTGCTGGGCGGCGCCGCCTGGTGGCTGACGCGACAGCGTGACAACCGCATTGCCGAGGAGCAGATCAATACCGGGCCGCCGCCGGTTCCCGAGGCGCCGGAGGCGAGCTGGGACGACGTTCAGTTGGTCGATACCCTGGGCCTGGAAGTGGGGCACCGCCTGATTCCGCTGGTCGACCACCGCCAGCAGGGCGAGTTGTTGGGCCGGATCAAGAGCGTGCGCAAGAAGTTCGCCCAGGATATCGGTTTCCTGCCGCCGGTGGTGCACATTCGCGACAACCTGGAACTCGGCGCCAATACCTATGTGCTGACCCTGAAGGGCGCGGAAGTGGGCCGCGGCGAGGCGTTTCCGGGCAAGTGGCTGGCGATCAACCCCGGGGAATTGAGCGGCGAGGTCGAGGGCGAGGCCACCCGGGATCCGGCCTTTGGCCTGCCCGCGGTGTGGATCGACGAAGGGCAGCGCGACCTGGCGCAGGTCTACGGTTACACCGTGGTCGACGCCAGCACGGTGGTCGCCACCCACCTCAACCACCTGCTGCACCGTCACGCCGGGGAAATGCTGGGCCGCCAGGAGGTGCAGCAGTTGCTCGACAAGCTCGGCGCCGAGAGCAAGGCCCTGGTGGAGGACGTGGTGCCCAAGGCGGTGTCGCTGACCTCCCTGCAACGCCTGCTGCAGAACCTCCTCGAGGAAGATGTTTCGATCCGCGACATGCGCACCATTCTCGATACCCTGGCGGAGCGCGCCACCGGCGAGTCGGACGTCGACGAGCTGACTGTGCAGGTGCGTATTGCGCTGGGCCGCGCCATCACTCATCAATGGTTCCCGGGGCGCGAGGAGCTGCATGTCATCGGCCTCGACAGCACCCTCGAACAGGTACTGATGCAGGCCATCAGCGGCGGCGAGGCCATGGAGCCGGGCCTGGCCGACACCCTGATGGCGGAGAGCGCGGCCGCCCTGGCCCGCCAGGAAGAGGCGGGCGAACCGCCGGTACTGGTGGTGCAACCGGCCCTGAGACCGTTGTTGGCGCACTTCCTGCGCCGCCGCCTGAGACAGCTCGTGGTGATGTCGCAGGCTGAAATTCCCGATGACCGCAGCCTGCGGATGACCAATGTGATAGGGGCGAATCAATGACTGTAAGGCGTTTTGTTGGAACCAGTAGTCGCGAGGCGATGCGCCAGGTGCGCGCCAGCCTGGGCGAGGATGCCCTGATCCTCGCCAATCGCCACACCGAGGCGGGCATTGAGATTCTCGCCATGACCGAGCACGACAGTGGCGCCGTGACAGCCGCGGCAGTCGATGCACCGCGTTTCGATACAGTGGCCGCCGATACGGCGCCAGCCGACGTTGCGGCCGCCGATGCTGCGGCAGCCGTTGCTGCGGCAGCCGTTGCTGCGGCAGCCGATGCTGTGGAAGCCAATGTCGCGGCAGCCGACGCCGCGGCGGATTTTGCCGCGGCACCCGCTGCCGCGAAGGCCGCCGCCGAAGGCGCGCGGGGCGCGCCACCCGCTGGGCTTGCCCATCCCGTCGCCGCCGCGACGGCGGCGGTCGCCGAGCCGACACCGGCCGTGTCGTCCGCTACCGGCGACGATTTGCTGGCGGCCCACGAGCGTCTGCTGCGTGAGGTCCAGGAGATGCGCGAACTGCTGGACGCCTCGAGGATGGCGCCGCGGTCCCGGGACGAGGAAGGCCGCACCGGCACCGCCGATGACAGCGCAGGCGCTGACGCCGGCCGCGCCGAAGCCGGCCGCGCCGATGCTGGCCGCGCCGATGCTGGCCGCGTCGAAGCCGTGCGCCGGAATATTCTCGCCGCGGGCCTCGGCGTGGGCCTGGCGGAGGAAATCCTGGCGGCGATGCCCACGGGACTGGAAACGGGGCGGGCGATGGACGCCTGGCTCGCCAGGCAGCTGATCGGGCGCCTGCGGGTGGCGGAGGACGCCGGGGCGGAACTCGACGAGGGGGGCGTGCTGGCGTTAATCGGCCCCACCGGAGTGGGCAAGACCACCACCGCGGCGAAGCTGGCCGCGCGCTACGCCATGCGCCACGGCTCCGAGGGCATCGCCCTGGTCAGCGCCGATCACTACCGGGTTGGCGCCCGCGACCACCTGCGGGTTTACGCCGAGCTGCTGGGCGTGGAAATGCACGCCCTGGAGCCCGGTGACAACCTCGCCGACCTGCCGCGACACCTGGCGGAAAAGCCGCTGCTCATTGTCGATACCGCCGGCATGGGGCAGCGCGACAACCGCCTGGTGGAGCAGATGACCCAATTGGCCGGCAGCGATCGCGCGGTGCGCGGCTTGCTGATGGTCAATGCGGCGGCGCACGCCGAGAACCTCGACGACACCATCGCCGCCTATCGCGGCGCCGCCCGTGCCGGCGGTAGCGAGATTCGCGATGCGATTATTACCAAGCTCGATGAAGCGCCGCGCCTGGGGCCGGCGCTGGCGGCGGTGATGCGCCACGGCCTGCGGGTCAACTTCGTCGCCCACGGCCAGCGGGTGCCGGAGGATCTGGCGCCGGCGGTGGCCCAGGACCTGATCACAGAAGCATTGATGGCGCCGCCCTTGGAGCACGTCGAGGACGGCGCGCGCGGGGGGCGCGACCCCCTGGATCGCAGCCTCACCCTGCACAGCGCCTGGGATGCCCTGAATGGCAGGCTCGCCGGACTGGGCGGGCTGGAGCGGGCCTGGGCCGGTGATGTCCCGGACCCCCTGGACGCCGTGCCGGCTGCGTCAGCGACCCTGGCCTGGTCGAAGGATGGCGCCCCCCTGCCGCTGGCGCTGGATGACGCCGGGCAGGCCCTGGTTCCGCCATCGGCGGGCTGCGCCGTTCGCGAGTTGGCCGATCTTCCCGGCGAGCCCTCGCTGTTGCTGGCCTCGGTGCCCGACAGTCACTCCTGGCTGTCGCTGCTGGAGCGGGGCATCGACTGGGTCGCCACGGCCTCGCACAACACCCGGGTGCGCCACGGCGGCGAGGCGGTGCCGCTGTCCGGCCTGCGCGCGCTGGCGCAGTCCGCCGGGGCGACCACGGTGACCTACCGCGGCCGCCAGGTGCAGCTCCGGCTGCAGCGTGCGCCGGCCTTTCTCACCGCCGGGGGGCGGCGCCGACGCTGCTCGGGCTATCTCCATGCCTGGATTGGCGAGTTGCGCCACCTGGACACCGGCAGTGTGCTCGGCCGCCGCTACTGGTTGGCCCCCGCGGAGCTTGCCGACGCGAGCTGCATCGCGCTGTTCGCCCGGCAGCTGACGGCGGAAGCCTTTTTCACCTTGCGGCGCACCGCCATGGACACCCTGGTTGAACGCCTGCCCGGCTGGCGTGGCCAGACCCCCCAGCTGCGTTACGCCGCCCACGGTATTGCCGCGCTGGCTATCCGCCTGGAGCGCGACAACAGCGACTGGGCGTTGGATATCCGCGCCCAGTTGCTGGCGCTGGGTGGGCGCTCGCGGCGCCGCTCGGCGGCTTCGTTGCTGGCGGCGGTCATGCAGCTGTTCAGCCAGCGCGAGGCCCTGCGTCGGTTGGCGCTGGCCGCGCCCGCCGGCAACGCATGATCGCAGTGGACCAGGCCGAGGGCCTGAGACGCTGGGCGCGCTCGCGCGGGGTAACGCCGGTGCAACGGCAGCGCGCCGAGCGGACCCTGGTCGTGGTCGGCCTGTCAGGGGCGGGTGGCGGTGACGTCGACGAGGTTTCCCGCCTGCTGAGGCACTGGGCGCAGGAGGGGCGCCACTGGGTCGGGGATCCCGGCGACTGGCGCATCGTGCCGATGGACGTGGCCAGCCCCTACATTCCCGTACTGGCGAACCAGCAACCCCGTTGGGGGCTGTGGGTGGAACACGACCGGCAGGGTTTCCGCCGCGCCTTTCGCCAGATCCAGGCCCTGGCGGCGCGGGGCGGCCCCAAGCGCCTGCTGGCCCTGCATCCCCCGACGCTGCCGCGCCGCGGGCTGCTCGGCAACCTGCAGCAGGCGGCGGCGGATTACTTCGGTACCGAATTGCTGGTGCTGGCCCGGTGACCCGCGCCCGTCGCCGGCGACTGGCCGGCGCCCTGGTGGTGCTGCTCGTCGCGCCGCGGGTGATCGCGGCCGCGGGCAGTTGGAGCGGGGAGCTGCCGGGGCTGCGGATAGCTGCCCCGGATCGCCTGTACTGGAGCGACCCCGTGTCGGCGCCCGACAGTGCGCCGGTGGATGGCGGCCGGGTATCGCGTGTCAGCTGGCGCTTCGAGTTGCCGCCGGGCCGGGGGATCGAGGCCTGGCTGTGCGGTGGCGAGCGCTGCGTTGCGTTGCAGCGCCAGCGCGGCGCGAGCACCGCGCTGGCGGGTGCCCCGGCGGGCGGACCGTTCCGCTTTCGCTTTGCCCTGCCGGCGGGGGAGCGTCGTGCGCTGTCGGTTCGCGGCTTGCGCCTGGGGGTGGACTATTTCCCTGCTCCCATTGCGGAAATAACCGCAGGCAAAGGCGTTTATTTGGCGGATGGTTTCGCCCCGGAGGCGGAATAATGGTTGCTGGGAAATCCTATTGGACAGCTTGAAGGCACGAGTCGGATCGCCATGACATACACGGCACAGGGAAAGATTACACAGGAAACACTGTTGCAGGAGTACCTGCCGGCGGTACGGCGACAGGCCCTTGCGCTGCAGGTTAAATTGCCCTCGAGCATCGATCTCGATGACCTTATACAGGCCGGGACGGTGGGTTTACTGGACGCCCTGGGGCGCTTCGACCCTAACGCCGGGGCCGCTTTCCTGCCCTTTGCCAGCCAGCGCATACGCGGCGCGATGATCGACGAGCTCCGTTCCAGGGACTGGTTGCCCCGCAGCGTGCGCCGTCATGCCCGCGACGTCGAGAGCGCGATGCACCGCCTGACCCAGCGCCTGGGCAGGCCGCCGGAGGAGCGCGAGGTGGCGGCGGAGCTGGACATGCCCCTGGACGAATACCAGCAGTTGCTGGGCGATATCAACAACGGTTTCCTGCTGCCCTACGAAGAGATGGTGGCGGAAAGCGGAGAGCCCGCCGCCGGCGATACCGGCGCGCGAACCCCCTTCGGCGCGCTGCTGGAGGGCGAGCAGCGTAAATTGCTGGTCCGCGCCATTGAGGAACTCCCGGAGCGGGAGAAAACTCTGATGGGCCTGTACTACCAGGAAGAGCTCAACCTCAAGGAAATTGGCGCGGTCCTCGGCGTCAGCGAGTCCCGTGTGTGCCAGCTGCACAGCCAGGCCATCAGCCGGCTGCGCAGCCGCCTCGCCGAGCCCGCCTAAAAATAGGGGACGGATACGAATGGCACTTACTTAAGTGAAAAACAGGGTATTTTGCCCTCTGTAGGGTCGAATTCATTCGACCAATAAAGGCGCTCACGGCATCAATGGCCGAATAAATTCGGCCCTACAACGGTTAAGTAAGTACCATTGTGCAGATACCTATTTTTAGGTGTCTGTCCCTCGTTCCTTTCTGGGCTCTGTTTTCAGGCGCTGGCGGGGTGGCGTGCCATCTAAATCCTCAAGAACTGTTCGCTGCTGCCGATATTTGCGGTAGCGGCTGACGGTATGCCTCGAGGCTACCGGCGGTCCCCGCGTGAACTGTCACGACAGATCATCACCCATCGACCTACCGCCAGGAGACGGTATTATGACCAACGAAATCCTTGCCCAGGACAAGCCCTCCCGCTCGCGTGCCGGCCGTCGTTCGCTGATGGCCCTGGCCCTGTGCCTGTTCGCCGCCCCGGGGATGGCCTGTGACGAACCCTCCTTTGACATCGAAATCCCCGACGGCAAAACCGCCTCGGAGAGCGAGATGGCGCAGGCGCAACAGGCGGTCAAGGCCTACGTCTCCGCCGGCGAGGCCTTTATCGCCTGTCTTGAGGACAGTGGCTCGACCGGCTCGCCGGCCTACACGCGCAAGCGCAACGACACCATCGACGGCATGGAAAAGGTGGCGGCGTCATTCAACCGCCAGCTGCGCTACTTCCGCAAGAACAGCTGATCGACCGGCTGATCCGTACCGTCGCCGCCAGCGGGTGGCCGGCTCCTGGCTGGTCGCCCTGCTGCGGCCCGCGCTGGCGGGCCCCGCGTCGGTAAACCCCGCACCGGCAATTCCCGCGCCGGGAACTCCGTGCCGCCATAATAGTTTCTATTGAAACTATATATGCTCCCTCCTATACTGGTTTCCCGCTGAAGACCGCAGGGCGTTCCTGCGCCATAGGAGACTGTACATGGCCGACCTGTTTGATAACCCCATGGGGCTGGATGGCTTCGAATTCGTCGAGTTCACCGCCCCCGAAAAGGGCATGCTGGAGCCGGTGTTCGAAAAGATGGGCTTTAGCCGCGTGGCCCGCCATCGCACCAAGGACGTGGAGCTGTGGCGGCAGGGCGACATCAACTTCATCACCAATTACCAGCCCGAAAGCCATGCCTGGTATTACGCCCGCGAGCACGGGGCGTCGGCCTGCGGCATGGCCTTCCGGGTCAAGGACGCCACCAGGGCCTATAACCTGGCCCTGGACAAGGGCGCCCAGCCGGTGCATGTGGAGACCGGGCCCATGGAGCTTCGCCTGCCCGCGATCAAGGGTATTGGCGGCGCCACCCTGTACCTGATCGACCGCTATGAGGAAGGCCACAGCATCTACGATATCGATTTTCACTGGCTGGAGGGCGTGGACCACAAGCCGAAGGGGCACGGTTTTCACACCCTCGACCACCTGACCCACAACGTGTACCGCGGTCGCATGGACTACTGGGCCCACTATTACGAGGATCTGTTCAACTTCCGCGAGATCCGCTATTTCGATATCAAGGGTGAGTACACCGGCCTGCTGTCCAAGGCGATGACCGCCCCGGACGGCAAGATTCGCATCCCGCTGAACGAGGAAGCCAAGGGGGGCGGCCAGATCGAGGAATTCCTCATGGCCTACAACGGCGAGGGCATCCAGCATATCGCCTTTGCTTGTGACGACTTGCTGGCCTGCTACGACCGCTTGAAAGCCGCGGGCATGTCATTCATGCCCGCGCCGCCGGATACCTATTACGACATGCTGGAAGAGCGCTTGCCGGGGCACGGCGAGCCCGCGCAGGAGCTGCGCACCCGCGGTATATTGCTCGATGGCACCACCGAGGGAGGCCAGCCGCGCCTGTTGTTGCAGATATTCTCCGCCAACCTGCTGGGGCCGGTATTCTTCGAGTTTATCCAGCGCAAGGAGGACGAGGGCTTCGGCGAGGGTAATTTCAAGGCGCTGTTCGAGAGCATCGAGCGCGACCAGCTCGCCCGCGGTGTGATCGGCGCAAAGGAAGACAGCGCGGAGCAGCAGGCCGGCTAACGGAGGAGTTCCGACATGAATATTCGCAAAATCCATCACGTGGCCTATCGCTGCCGTGACGCGAAGGAAACGGTCGAATTCTACAAGCGGGCCATGAACATGGACCTTGTGCTGGCCATCGCCGAGAACGAGGTGCCCTCCACCGGCGAGCCGGATCCCTATATGCACATCTTTCTGGATGCGGGCATGGGCAACGTACTGGCGTTTTTCGAGCTGCCGAACTCGCCGCCCATGGGGCGCGACGAGCAGACCCCGTCGTGGGTGCAGCACATCGCCTTTGAGCTGGACAGTGAAGAGGCCCTGCTCGCGGCCAAGGCCCAGCTCGAGGCCGAGGGTGTCGAGGTGCTGGGCCCCACCCACCACGGTATTTTCAAATCCATCTACTTTTTTGACCCCAACGGCCACCGCCTGGAACTGGCGGCCAATATCGACCGTCCGGGAGACCTGGAGAGCCTGCGTGAGGTGGCGCCGGCGATGATTGAAGAGTGGTCGCGGACCAAGCAAGCGCCACGCCACGCGGCCTGGCTGCACGAACGAGGAGACTGAGCGTGAAACTCGCTTCATTGAAAGCGGGGCGCGACGGCGCCCTGGTTGTCGTATCGACTGACCTGCAACGAAAACTCGCGGCGGGAACCACCCTGCAGGCCGCGCTGGATCA
The DNA here is from genome assembly GCF_017255185.1 of Parahaliea mediterranea. Lineage (GTDB taxonomy): Bacteria > Pseudomonadota > Gammaproteobacteria > Pseudomonadales > Halieaceae > JAFKCZ01. The sequence continues at coordinate 147,544 of NZ_JAFKCZ010000003.1, read as the reverse complement.
CTGGGACGAGGCGCTGCCCAGGCTGCGGGCCCTGGCGGACCGGGTCGACGCCGGGGAGGGCGAGCCCTTCGACGAGGCGGCTTGCGCCTCGCCCCTGCCCCGGGCCTACCAGTGGGCGGACGGCTCGGCCTACGTGAACCACGTGGAGCTGGTGCGCAAGGCGCGCGGCGCGGAGATGCCGCAGAGTTTCTGGACCGACCCGCTGATGTACCAGGGCGGCTCGGATACCTTCCTCGGTCCCCGCGAGCCCATCGTGATGGCCGACCCCGGCTGGGGTATTGATTTCGAGGGCGAGGTGGCGGTGATTACCGGTGACGTGCCGATGGGTGCCAGTCGCGAGCAGGCCGCGCAGGCGATTCGCCTGGTCATGCTGGTCAACGATGTGTCATTGCGCAACCTGATCCCGGCGGAGCTGGGCAAGGGTTTCGGTTTTTTCCAGTCAAAGCCTTCCAGCGCCTTCAGTCCGGTTTGCGTGACGCCGGACCAGTTGGGCGATGCCTGGGACGGCGGCCGCCTGCGCCTGCCTCTGCGCGTGACCTACAACGGCGAGGCCTTTGGCAGGGCCGACGCCGGCGTGGACATGACCTTCGACTTCCCCACGCTGGTGGCGCATGCCGCCCGCACCCGCGCCCTGGGCGCGGGGGCCATCATCGGTTCCGGCACGGTGTCCAACAAGGACAGTGACGGCGGCCCGGGGCGCCCGGTGAAAGACGGCGGCCTCGGCTACAGTTGTATCGCCGAGATCCGGATGATCGAGACGATCCAGCAAGGCGAGCCGCAAACGGCTTTCATGCAGTACGGCGACCGGGTGCGCCTGGAAATGTTCGACGCCAAAGGTGCGTCGATTTTTGGCGCAATCGAGCAGGAAGTCCGGGCGCCGGAATAAATCTGCAAAATCGTCGTGTTCGCTGTTGACCACACTGGGAGTGCTACCTATAATGCACACCCTCGAATTCGGGCACGGCAACACAGTGCTTCGAAGTGAAGTCCAAGGGGTCTTCACGGCGAGATAGTATTGATGCGGGGTGGAGCAGCCTGGTAGCTCGTCGGGCTCATAACCCGAAGGTCGTCGGTTCAAATCCGGCCCCCGCTACCAATTACGCATCACCCGCTCCGTAAACTAGGTGATGCGTTCGGATAAGCCCCTTTTTAGGGGCTTTTTCGTATGTGCAAGAAAGTGCCGGTACGCCGGTGGGAGCGAAGTCAGCGTGGCAAGCAAAGAACAGCAGATCCAGCAGCTGCTGGCGCCTTCGGTGGAAGCGCTGGGCTTCGAGCTGTGGGGCGTTGAATACCTGTCCCAGGGTCGTCACAGCGTACTGCGCATCTATATAGAAAGCGAAGATGGCATCAGTGTCGACGATTGCGCGACCGTCAGTCACCACGTGAGTGGGGTGCTGGATGTCGAGGACCCGATCAGCGGCGAGTACACCCTGGAAGTTTCATCGCCGGGCGTCGACAGGCTGCTGTTCCGGCTTGAACAGTACCCGGCCTATAGCGGTGAGTGGATAGAGCTGCGGTTGCGCAGTCCCTTCGAGGGGCGGCGCAAGTTCAAGGGTGTGCTCAAAGGTATCGAGGGCGAGGACGTGATCGTCCAGGTGGATGACCACGAATACCTGTTGCCCCACGGCGCAATCGAAAAAGCGCGCATTCTACCCCGGGTATGACCGCGCCCTTGACAGGGTGACGGGTACAAGACGAACAGGCGAGGCTTGAGATGACAAAGGAAATTCTGTTGGTGGCAGAAGCCGTATCGAACGAGAAGGGTGTCTCCGAAGACATCATTTTCGAAGCGATCGAGCTCGCCCTGGCGACGGCAACCAAGAAACGGTACGAAGAAGACGCCGACATCGAAGTGACCATCGACCGCGCAACCGGCGACTACGAGACCATGCGTCGCTGGCTGGTGGTACCCGACGACGAACTGGCGCTTCTGGGTACCCAGCTCACCACCGAGGAGGCCGCAGAGAAAGACCCGAACCTCAAGCCCGGGGACGTCTACGAGGAGCAGGTGGAAAATGTCGGCTTTGGCCGCATCGCCGCGCAGACCGCCAAGCAGGTGATTGTGCAGCGCGTGCGCGACGCCGAGCGCGCCCAGGTGGTGGAACACTACATGGACCGCGTGGGCGAACTGGTTGCAGGCACCGTGAAGAAGGTGACCCGCGACAACGTCATCGTCGATCTTGGCAACAACGCCGAGGGCCTGCTGCCGAGGGACCAGCTGGTGGGTCGAGAGACTTTCCGCGTCAATGACCGGGTGCGCGCCATCCTCACCGAGATCAGCACCGAGACCCGCGGTCCGCAGCTGATCCTCAGTCGCGCCTGCCCGGAAATGCTGATCGAGCTGTTCAAGATCGAGGTGCCGGAGATTTCCGAGGAAGTCATCCAGATCCGGGCCGCCGCCCGCGACCCGGGCTCTCGTGCCAAGATCGCCGTCAAGACCAACGACCAGCGTATCGATCCGGTGGGCGCCTGCGTCGGCATGCGCGGCTCCCGCGTGCAGGCGGTGTCCAACGAGCTGGACAACGAGCGCGTGGATATCGTGCTGTGGGACGATAACCCGGCGCAGCTGGTGATCAACGCCATGGCCCCGGCGGAAGTCGAGTCCATCGTGGTCGACGAGGACAGCGGCACCATGGACGTGGCGGTGTCCGAGGACAACCTGGCCCAGGCCATCGGCCGTTCCGGCCAGAACGTGCGCCTGGCCAGCGAGCTGACCGGCTGGACCATCAACGTCATGAGCACCGAGGAAGCGGCGGAGAAGCACGAGGCCGAGTCCGGCGCCGTGATCCAGACCTTCATGGATCAGCTCGACGTGGACGAGGACGTGGCCGAGATCCTGGTGGAGGAAGGCTTCACCTCACTGGAGGAAGTGGCCTACGTACCGCTGGAGGAGATGACCGCGGTGGAAGGCTTCGACGAGGATATTGCCGAGGAATTGCGCGCCCGCGCCAAGGATGCCCTGTTGACCCAGGCGATTGCATCCGAGGAACAATTGGGCGCCAACGAGCCAGCGGAAGATTTGCTGAACATGGACGGCATGGACCGTCACCTGGCCTATATCCTGGCCAGCCGCGATGTTGTCACCATGGAGGACCTGGCGGAACTCGGCGTGGAAGACCTGATGGATATCCCGGAAATGACGGAAGAACGAGCGGGCGAACTGATTATGACGGCCCGCGCACCCTGGTTTGCGGAGGAAGCAGAGTAGGGCCTCGAACGAGGCAGAACCACCGCAAACAGGGCAACGGGATTAAGGAGATTATTGAATGGCGCAGGTGACAGTACAGCAACTCGCAGAAACTGTGGGAGCCTCCGTAGAACGTCTGCTAACGCAGATGAAGGACGCAGGCCTGCCGCACCAGAAAGCGGGTGAGGTGGTGTCCGAGGAAGACAAGCAGACACTGCTGAGCCACCTCAAACGCAGCCACGGGGAGTCCACCGCGGCGCCCAAACGCATCACACTGAAGCGCAAGACCATCAGTACGCTGCGCACGTCCGGCTCCCAGGGCAAGAAAACCGTGAACGTGGAAGTGCGCAAGAAGCGCACCTACGTCAAGCGCGATCCTGAAGAGTTGCGCGCCGAGGCCGAGGCCGAGGAAGCGCGGCTGGCGGAGGAGGCCGCCGCCGAGGAGGCGCAGCAGGCGCCGGAGCCGGCCGCGCCCGCTCCTGAGCCGGAGATCGCAGCGTCCGCTGAACCGGAACCCGCGCCGGAGCCGGCCGCGCCCGAGCCGGAACCCGAACCCGAACCCGAGCCGGAACCGGAACCGGAACCCGAGCCGGAACCGGAGCCTGCCGCGCCAGAGCCAGAAAAGCCGGCCGCGCCAGAGAAAGAAGACATCCTGGAACTGGATCCGGAGATTCTGCGCCAGCGCGCCACCGAGCGCCGCAAGAAGAAGGAAGCCGAGGAGGCTGCCGCGCGCAAGGCCGCGCTGGAGGCGAAGAAAGCCGAGGAAGAGCGCCAGAAGACCGAAGCCGCGGCCAAGGCCGTGCGCGAGAAAGAGAAGGAAGCCAAGCGGCCCAAGCGTCTGCACGAGGCGCCGACGACCGCGCCGAAGGATGAGCAGGGCCGCCGCAAGTCCGCTGGTAAAGGTCGGCTGGACCGCCCGGCAGGGCGCGGCAAGCAGCGTGGTCACAACCTGTCGCTGAGCGACCTGGAAGCGGCGGAGTCCGGTATCGGTCGCCGCCGCGGTGGCCGCCGCAAGATGAAGGGCGCCCACGCCGAGCACGGCAAGCACGGTTTCGAGATGCCCACCGAGCGCCAGGTACACGAGGTGGAGCTGGCTGACATGATCACCGTGCAGGGCCTGGCCCAGCAGATGAAGGTCAAGGCCGGCGAGGTGATCAAGGAGTTGATGAAGCTTGGCGTGATGGCCAACATCAACCAGATGATCGACCAGGACACCGCGACCCTGGTGGTTGAGGAGATGGGGCACTCGGTCAAGTTGATCAGCGCCGACGCCCTGGAAGAAAGCCTGGAGGAAACCCTGGCGCAGCACGAGGGTACTCCGGAGCCCCGCGCGCCGGTGGTTACCGTGATGGGTCACGTGGACCACGGCAAGACCTCGCTGCTGGACTACATCCGCAAGAGCCATGTCGCCTCGGGCGAGGCCGGCGGCATTACCCAGCACATTGGCGCCTACCATGTGGAGACCGGCCACGGCATGATCTCCTTCCTGGATACCCCGGGACACGCGGCCTTTACCGCGATGCGTGCCCGCGGCGCCAAGAGCACCGATATCGTCATTCTGGTGGTGGCCGCCGACGACGGCGTGATGCCGCAGACCGAGGAGGCGGTGCTGCACGCCCGCGCCGCGGGAGTGCCGTTGATCGTGGCGGTGAACAAGATCGACAAAGAGGGCGCCGATCCCGACCGGGTGAAAAACGAACTGTCCGCCAAGGATGTGATCCCCGAGGAGTGGGGTGGCGACACCCAGTTTATCCCTGTCTCCGCCCACACCGGCGAGGGCATCGAGGCCCTGCTGGACGCGGTGTTGCTGCAGGCCGAACTGCTGGAGCTGCAAGCGCCCCGCGACGTGCCGGCCCAGGGCATCGTCATCGAGTCGCGCCTGGACAAGGGGCGCGGTCCGGTCGCTTCGCTGCTGGTACAGAGCGGCACTTTGCGCCAGGGCGATATCGTACTGGCCGGCCTGCAGTACGGCCGGGTGCGCGCGATGCTCGACGAGAACGGCCAGCCCGTCGGCGAGGCCGGCCCCAGTATTCCAGTGGAAATCCTGGGCCTGGACGGCACGCCCGACGCCGGCGACCAGTTCGCCGTGGTGGAGAACGAGAAGCGCGCCCGTGAAGTGGCCGACTTCCGCCAGGAGAAGAGCCGCGACAGCAAGCTGCAGCGTCAGCAGGCGGCGAAGCTGGACAACATGTTCGAGAGCATGACCGCCGGCGAGAAGAAGACCCTCAACGTGGTGGTCAAGGCCGACGTGCGCGGCTCTCTGGAGGCTATCCAGACCTCGCTGCTGGACCTGGGCAACGAAGAGGTTCAGGTGAACATCGTGGCCGGTGGTGTCGGCGGGATCGCCGAGACCGACGTCACCCTGGCGATGACTTCCAATGCGGTCATTTTCGGCTTCAACGTGCGCGCCGACAACGCCGCCCGCCGCCTGATCGAGAGCGAGGGCGTGGACCTGCGTTACTACAACGTGATCTACGACCTGATCGACGATGTGAAGCAGGCCCTGTCCGGCATGCTGGCACCGGAGATGCGCGAGGAAATCGTGGGCATCGCCGAGGTGCGGGACGTGTTCCGCTCGCCGAAGTTCGGCCTGATTGCCGGCTGCATGGTGACCGAGGGTACTGTGTACCGCGCCAAGCCGATTCGTGTGTTGCGTGACAACGTGGTGATCTACGAGGGCGAGCTGGAATCCCTGCGCCGCTTCAAGGATGACGCCAGCGAGGTGCGCAACGGCATGGAGTGCGGTATCGGCGTGAAGAACTACAATGACGTGAAGGTCGGTGACCAGATCGAAGTGTACGAAGTGAAGGAGATCGCCCGCTCCCTGTAGTGGTGAGTAGCGGCGAGCCGGCGAGGGTCCCGAGAGGTCATGGCAAAGGAGTACAACCGCACCCAGCGCGTTGCCGATTACCTGCAGCGCGAACTGGCCGCCCTGATCCAGCGTGAGCTGCGGGATCCGCGTATTGGCATGGTCAGTATTACCGGGGTGAACGTCAGTCGCGACCTGGGCTACGCCAAGGTGTATTTCACCTGTCTCGGTGCCGACTCCACGGAGGAGGCAGCCGGGTCCGCCGAGGCGCTGAACCACGCCGCCGGTTTCCTGCGCGCGCAGGTGTCCCGCGACAGCAACATGCGCAGCGTGCCCCAGTTGCGCTTTTACTTCGACACCAGCGTGGGCCGCGGTCGTGACATGGAGGCGTTGATTCGCAAAGCCGCGGACGCCGATCGTGAACTCGGCCTGCGCGACGACGATGTCGAGTCCGGGGAGGGGAATTAGTGGCCCGGCGTCGTCGCGGCCGCCCGGTTGACGGTATCCTGGTCCTGGACAAACCCGGCGGGGAGAGTTCCAACCGGTCCCTGCAGCAGGTCAAACGGCTGTATTTTGCCGCCAAGGCCGGACACACTGGAAGCCTCGACCCACTGGCCACCGGCGTACTGCCCTTGTGTTTTGGCGAGGCCACCAAGTTTTCCCAGTACCTGCTGGACGCGGACAAGGCCTATCGCAGTACCTTTGTGCTGGGTGTCGCCACCGCCACCGGAGACGCCGAGGGCGAAATCCTGAGCGAGGCCGATGCCTCGGCGATCGACGAGGCGCGGGTGAGGGCGGCTCTGGAGTCGTTCCGCGGCGAGATCGAGCAAGTGCCGTCGATGTATTCGGCGATCAAGCAGGACGGTCAACCGCTGTATAAGCTGGCCCGGGAGGGGCGCGAGGTCGAGCGCAAGGCGCGCCGGGTCACCGTGCACAGCCTGGAACTCACGGCCTTCCGGCCGGGCGAGCGGGCCGAGGTGGACATCGAGCTGGCCTGCAGCAAGGGTACGTATGTGCGCTCCATCGCCGAGGACCTGGGGGCGGCCCTGGGCTGCGGCGCCCATGTCAGCGCCCTGCGCCGCACCAAGGCGGGACCCTTTACGCTGGCTGACAGCGTGAGCATGGAGACGCTGGAGTCGCTGAAGCAGAATGACCAGCTGGCCGAGATGGACCGGCTGCTGATGCCCGCCGATATCGCCGTGGAGGGCATGCCCCTGGTTCGCCTGACCGAGTCGGCGGGCTTCTACATACGCCAGGGCCAGCCGGTTCTGGTGCCAAACGCGCCCTGTAATGGTATGGTGCGCGTCGCCCTGGAGAGCGGTGAGTTCCTGGGCGTGGGAGAGATATTGGACGACGGGCGCGTGGCGCCGCGTCGGCTGATAGTCAGCCGGTAATCGGTATTGCCGGCGGCACAGAGCGAAACCTGTCTGTAGATCTGCACGGACAGGCTTCTTCATTCATACGCGGTGCCTGAAACGGGCCCGCCCAGGCAGATTCAACAGAGGAATTGAGTAATGGCATTAAACGCTGAACAGAAAGCAGAAATCGTCAAAGAGTACCAGGTGTCCGAGGGCGACACGGGTTCCCCCGAAGTACAGATTGCGCTGCTGACGGCAAATATTGAGCAGCTCCGGGACCACTTCGCCGAGCACAAGCAGGACCACCACTCGCGCCGCGGCCTGATCCGCATGGTGAACCAGCGCCGCAAGCTGCTGGACTACCTCAAGCGCAAGGAAGTCACTCGCTACGCCGAGTTGATCAAGCGACTGGGTCTGCGTCGATAAGCTGCACCACATACCGGGGCCCTTGCGCCCCGGTTGTCATGTATAGAATTGGAGAAAAATTGTGAATCCAGTAACCAAGACATTCCAGTACGGTGACCAGACCGTCACTCTGGAGACCGGCCGCATCGCCAGGCAGGCGACCGGCGCGGTATTGGTCACCGTTGAGAACACAGCGGTCCTGGTGACCGTGGTGGCCGAGAAGAGCGCGAAGGAAAACCAGCCCTTCTTTCCCCTGTCGGTCCACTACCAGGAGAAAACCTACTCCGTGGGCAAGATCCCCGGCGGCTTCTTCAAGCGCGAAGGGCGTCCCAGTGAAAAAGAGACGCTGACCTCCCGCCTGATCGACCGTCCCATCCGCCCGCTGTTCGCCGATGGCTTTATGAACGAAGTGCAGGTGGTGTGCACGGTGATGTCCGCCGACAAGCACATTGATCCGGACATCCCCGCGATGATCGGCACCTCCGCCGCGCTGGCGATTTCCGGCGTGCCCTTCAACGGCCCCATCGGCGCGGCCCGCGTGGGCTTCAACGAAGCCAAGGGCTACTTCCTGAACCCCACCTACGAACAGCTCAAGGACAGCAAGCTCGACATGGTCGTGGCGGGCACCAATGAAGCGGTACTGATGGTGGAGTCCGAGGCCAAGCAGCTCAGCGAAGACCAGATGCTGGGCGCGGTGCTCTACGCCCACCAGGAAATGCAGGCCGTGGTCCAGGCGGTGAGCGAGCTGGCCGCCGAAGCCGGCAAGCCGCGCTGGGACTGGCAGCCGCCGGCGGTAAACGAGGAACTGCTGGCCGCGGTGGAAGCACAGGTGAAAAACGACCTGGGCGAAGCCTACCGCATCACCGAAAAGGCCGCACGCTACGATCGCGTGGGCGAGATCCGCGAGGCCTGCGTGGCCGCGCTGGCGGTGGAAGGCGGCCCCTCCGGGGACGAGGTCAAGGACATCTTCAAGAAGGTGGAAAAGACCCTGGTACGCAAGCGCATCCTGGCGGGCGAAGCGCGCATCGACGGTCGCGACAACCGCACCGTGCGCCCCATCGCCTGTGAAGTGGACGTGCTGCCCAAGGTGCACGGCTCCGCGCTGTTCACCCGCGGCGAGACCCAGGCCATCGGCGCCGTGACCCTGGGCTCCACCCGCGACGCACAGATCATCGACGCACTGGAAGGCGAGCGCCGCGATCCCTTCATGCTGCACTACAACTTCCCGCCCTATTCCGTGGGCGAGGCCGGCCGCATTGGCTTTACCGGTCGCCGCGAAATCGGCCACGGCCGCCTGGCCCGTCGCGGTCTGGCCGCGGTACTGCCCGGCGAAGAAGCCTTCCCCTACACCGTGCGCATGGTCTCGGAAATCACCGAATCCAACGGCTCCAGCTCCATGGCCTCCGTGTGTGTGGGCTCCCTGGCGCTGATGGCCGCCGGCGTGCCGCTGAGCGCACCGGTAGCCGGTATCGCCATGGGCCTGGTGAAGGACGGCAACCAGTTCGCCGTACTGACCGACATCCTCGGCGACGAGGACCACCTCGGCGACATGGACTTCAAAGTGGCCGGTACCGCCGAGGGCGTGACCGCGCTGCAGATGGACATCAAGATCGAGGGCATCAACGAGCAGATCATGGAGATCGCCCTGCAACAGGCCCTGCAGGCCCGCCTGCACATTCTGGGGCAGATGAACACCGTACTGCCGGCGGCCCGTGAGGTGACCTCCGAGAACGCGCCCAGCATGGTCACCCTCAAGGTCGACTCCGACAAGATCCGCGACATCATCGGCAAGGGCGGCGCCACCATCCGCTCCATCACCGAAGAGTCCGGCGCCACCGTGGACATCGACGACGACGGCACTGTGCGCGTGTTCGGCCAGGACCAGGCCGCCCGCGACAAGGCGGTGGCGCTGATCGAGGAAATCACCGCCGAGGCGGAAGTCGGCGCGGTGTACACCGGCAAGGTTGCGCGCATCGTCGATTTCGGCGCTTTCGTCAACATCCTGCCCGGCAAGGACGGCCTGGTGCACATTTCCCAGATCGCCAACGAGCGCGTCGAGAATGTCACCGACCACCTGAGCGAAGGCCAGGAAGTGCGGGTCAAAGTGCTGGACGTCGACCAGCGCGGCCGTATCAAGCTGTCCATCAAGGAACTGCTCGAGGACGAGGCCGCCGAGGCCCCGGCCCAGGAATCCGCCGATTCCTGATCCGCGCGGTATCTATCGCGAAATTCAAGGGCGCCATCCGGCGCCCTTTTTCGTTGTGCGCCAGGCATGGCGCGTAGCGCCGTGACTGGCTGTTCCGGTACATGTGGTGGTTTTTGTTGGCATCTTTTTGAGAGGCGGCCTCGCGGCCGCTGCATCGTGCCCCGGCAGGCGGTGTCTCTTTTGTTCCGCTCCGGGGGGCTTGCGGCGCGTCTGCCTCTTTATTGTTTGGGTGGCGAGTTGCTCCTAACTTCGAATGGCCTGAGTGCCGGGCATGGCTTGGGGGCTCCGTAACTTCGGTAGTCCGCCGGAGGGTGCTGCGGTCGCGTTGCCGCCAAGCCGATGCGGTGTTCGCACCGACTCCCCTGCGCTGCACAAAAGAGACACCACCCACCGCGACCCAACGCGGGGGACGCTGACGATTCGTTCAATGCAAATTTCGCCGCATTCCGTGTAGGGTCGAATTTATTCGACCATTCACCGACCGTTCGCCAACCATTCCCGCTTGACCGCTTAACAGTCACGCCGTACCGTATCGGCCTTTTCTCCCCCACACGGAGCCGTGTTCATGAACCGCGTTATTCCCACCCTGCTACTGGCCGTCGCCCCCTCGCTGGCCCTTGCCGATATTTTCGCCGTCAAGGCCGGTGCCGCCGCCTGGATGGTCGAGGGGGACGGTCCTGGCTATGGCAGCGATGCCGAGCAGCAACTGTCGCTGAGCGCGGCATTGGAGCACCCCATCCCGCTGATCCCCAATGTCAAGTTGCGCTACTGGGACTACGCCGAAAGCGACCGGGGCAGGGATCTGGAACTGACGACGCTGGACGCGGTGTTGTACTACGAGATACTCGATAACCCGGCCATTGACCTGGATCTCGGCGTCAGCGCCACCAACTACAGCGATGGCCGGGCCCCGGGCGGGCGGAAATTCGAGGGTTGGTTGCCCCAGTTGTACGGCGCGGTGCGCGTGCCGGTACTGGGCAGCGATCTCGGCCTGTACGCCGAGGGTACCGCGACCAACTGGGACGACAGCAGCGCCTACGACTTCGAGGGGGGCGTGGACTACCTGCTCGACCTGCCGGTATTGGACCTGTCGTTCCGCCTGGGCTATCGCCAGGTCGAAAACGATTTCGATGACTTCGACGACTTCAGCGGCAAGCTTGAATTCAGCGGCTGGAGTCTCGGCGTGCTACTGGACCTGTAGGCGCGAAGGCGCCTATTCAGGCGCCTCCATCGGCGGGTAGCCCCGCCGGTTCCGCATCCAGTTAATGCCCCGCAAGACGCCGGGGCTCAGCGCGAGTTTGCGTTCCAGCCGGTATTTACCGGGAAAGTTCATCAGCGCAAGGCCCGCCAGCAGGGTCAGCAGGCCCTGCCCGGGCGTGAACAGCATGACCACGCCGAGCAGGGCCAGCACCAGGCCGATGCAGTTCTTGAGTACGATCAGGATCAGGTTGAGCAGCGCGTAGGGCGTGGCCTGGTGCCAGGCCGTGCGCCGCGGCCGGGTAAAGTAGTCCGCCGGCAGCCGGGTAACCGCCCAGGGCAGGGCGAGCAGCGTGCCCGCCAGCGCGACCAGCGAAATCACGCTGGCCCACACCAGCATCGTTTCCCAGTTTGGCCACTCCGTCATATCTGGATTGTAGAGCCCGAGAGTGCGGTTTGAACAGCCGTGGAGTTTCGCGATATCGCCAAAGCTCCCGCGCTGAAACCGCTGTTGAGGTTCAGCGCGCGGCCAGCATGCCCCAGTCGGATGCCGGATTCACCGCCAGGCGCACGTTGTCGATCAGACGGGTGTCGCCGAGGCGGGCGGCGGCGAGGATGGCGATTTCCTCGGTGTGCTCGTCCACCGCGCGCAAGGTGCGGGCGTCGCGGATGGCGAAATAGTCGGGCTCGAAGCCGGCCTGCAGCAGCTGCATGCGGGCGTGGGATTCGAGTTGCAGGAAGTTGTCGAAGCCGCAGGCGATGGCCTCGCGACAGGTGGTGAGTGTTTCGTGAATGACCGGCGCTATTTCGCGCTGGGCAGCGGTGAGGTAACCGTTGCGCGAGCTCTTGGCCAGGCCGTCACAGTCGCGGGCGGTGGCCACGCCCTCGATGCGGATCGGCATGCACAGATCCTCGACCATCTTGCGAATGATGGATAGCTGCTGGAAGTCTTTTTCGCCAAACACCGCCACGTCTGGCTGCACCATGTTGAACAGCTTGTTGACGATGGTGGTGACGCCGTTGAAGTGGCCGGGGCGACTGCTGCCGCAGAGGGTCTCGGACAGGTCGGGCACCTGCACCTGGGTGTGTTTGTGCATGCCCTCGGGGTAAATCTCCTCCACACCCGGGGCGAACAGTACCTGTGCCCCCTCGCTGAACAGCTTCTCCTTGTCCGCGGAGAGTGTGCGGGGGTAGGCGTCGAGGTCTTCGTTGGCGCCGAATTGCAGCGGGTTGACGAAAATACTCACCACCACGATGTCACACAGGGCGCGCGCCCGGCGCACCAACTCGAGGTGCCCCTCGTGCAGGTTGCCCATGGTGGGAACAAATGCGATGGAATTGCCTTGTTGGCGGTATTCCCGGAGGCCGGCGCGCAATTGCGCGGTGGTGGCGTAAGTTCGCATATCTACCGTATCCCTTGCAGTGGAATGGGTGACGCTAAACCAATCGTCGGTCTATTTACTGGGGGCGCTATGCCGACGCCCTCACCCTGTCCGGCATTCTCCGTGTCGGTGGGTGAGGCAGTATGCCCCATGCGTGTGTTACGGGCAATGCATTTTCAGCAAATTTTAATTGGCGGGTGTTACCAAAGGAAGCACATCACCAAATGGAATAAGTGAGTGTTTGCTTACCTTGGGGGCCTTTAATATGCGAGGTTGTGCCGTGGAGGGGGCTGGCCGAGGCAGTCAGCTGTAACTGTGCTCGTCGCTGGGGTAGGCTCCCGCCTTCACCGCCTCGACGAAGGCGCGCAGCGCGCCCTGCACGCTGCCTTGCTCCGCCATGAAGTTTTTCACGAAGCGCGGCACGTGGTCCGACAGCCCCAGCAGGTCGTGCAGAACCAGCACCTGGGCGTCGGTGCCGGCGCCCGCGCCGATGCCGATTACTGGTATATCCAGCTTTTCGCTGATGTCGGTGGCCAGGTGCGCGGGCACGCATTCCAGTACCAGCAAGCTGGCGCCGGCGTCCTGGATTTCCACCGCGTCGGCGAGGATGGATTTGGCGCCCTTGGGCGTGCGGCCCTGGACGCGGTAGCCGCCGAACACGTTGACCGACTGGGGGGTGAGGCCCAGGTGGGCGCACACCGGGATGCCCCGCTCGACCAGCATGCTGATGGAGTCGCTGAGCCAGGTGCCGCCCTCGAGTTTGACCATTTGCGCACCGGCCTGCATCAGGCGGGCGGCGTTGACCATGGTGTCCTCGGGGGTGCCGTAGGTCATGAAGGGCAGGTCGGCGATCACCAGCGAGTCGGGGCGGGCGCGGGCGACGCACTCGGTGTGGTAGACCATGTGGTCGATGCCCACCGGAATGGTGCTGCCGTGGCCCTGCACGACATTGCCCAGGGAGTCGCCCACCAGGATGGTCTCGGCGCCGGCCTCGCTCACCAGGCGGGCGAAGGTCGCGTCATAGGCGGTGATGCAGACAAATTTTTCCCCGGCGGCTTTCATCTTGTCCAGGGTGCTGATGGTGATCTTGCCCATGGCCGGTTATCCAAAGAAGGTGGGATTGAAGTAGTGGCGGCCGCTGCGAATATCCAGCAGGTAGTCGACCAGGTGCCGGTAATCGTGCTCGCCGCCCGCGAGATCTATTTCGCTGGCGTTCACGATCAGTAGCGGAGCGCCATCGTAATACAGAAAAAACTCGCTGTACACTTCGTTCAGGCGCTCTAGGTAGTCGCGTTCCACGCCCTGTTCGAAGGGAATGCCGCGTTGCTCGATGCGCGACAGCAGCACGTCGGTCGAGGCCTGCAGGTAAATCACCAGGTCCGGCGGCGGCGCATCGATGGTGAGCTGCTGGTAAACGCGTTCGTACAACTGGAATTCGTCGGGCTCGAGGTTGATGCGGGCGAACAGCGGGTCCTTGTCAATCAGGAAATCGGCCACCCGTAACGGTTCGAAGATGTCGCCCTGCCGCAGGTCCTGGATTTTCTCGGTGCGCTGGAACAGGAAGAACAGCTGAGTCGCCAGGGCCGCCTGTTTGCGGTTGCGATAGAAACGCTCGAGGAAGGGGTTATCCTCGGCCTGTTCGAGCAGGGTCTGGTAGTTGAAACTGGCGGCCAGGCGTTTGGCCAGCGTGGTCTTGCCCACGCCAATGGGGCCCTCGACCGCGATAAACCGGGGTGGCGTGCGCCCCTTGAGGTCGATATTGATGGTCGTGCTGTCACCGCTCAAGCTGCGACTCCTGGTGTGCGGGGCCCGGGCCCTAGTGGGTTTTGAGGCGAATGCGCGTGCGTTCGAGTCGCGCGTCGGGGCAGCGCCCGACCACGGAACCCAGTTCCTCGCCGTCGGGCAGCCGCAATGCGGGGTTGCAGATGTCCGCCAGTGGAACCAGGACAAAATTGCGCCCGGTCATCTCGGGGTGGGGCACCTGTAGCCGGGGCAGGTCGATGCGCTGGTCGCCGTAGAGCAGGATGTCGAGATCGATGGTGCGCGGCCCCCAGCGCTCGCCCCGCTGGCGCCCCTGGCGATCCTCAATGGCCTGCAGTGCGTCGAGCAGGGCCAGGGGTTGCAGGTCGGTGATAACCGCGAGTACGGCGTTGAGGTAATCCGGCTGTTCCCCGGGGCCGACCGCGGCGGAGCGGTATACGGGAGAGGCGGCGGCCAGGCGCAGGCCCTCGATGCGGCTCAGGGCGGTCACGGCCTCTTGCAGTTGGGATTCGGGCTCGTCGAGGTTGCTGCCCAGGGCGATGTAGCAGGTGATCATGAGGTGGTATTGCTGCGCCGCCGCCTGCGCGGGCGCCGCCGGCGGCCGCGAGGCGCGCTGTCGTCGACGATCTGTTGCAGTTGCTGGTTTTCCGGCAGGGTCTGGAACTCGGTCCACCAGGCGCCCACGTCGCCGGTGTCCTCGCCGGCTTCCTCGCGCAGCAGCAGGAAATCATACGCCGCGCGGAAGCGCCGGTGCTGTACCAGCTCCGCCGCCTTGCGACCGCGTCGCTCGAGGCGCAGCTGCAGCTCCCAGATGTCGCGCATCGGCATGCTGAAGCGCTTGGGGATGCTCATCGACTGCACCGCGCGGGCGACGACCTGCTGGGTGGCGCTGTGCAGGGCGGGCACCGGGGGCTCGCCGGTCGCCTGCAGGTTGCGCGACAGCTCGCCCACCGCCGGCCACAGCAGCGCCGCCAGCTGGAAGGCGGGAGTGACCGGCTTGTCGTCGCGGATGCGCGAGTCGGTACTGGCCATGGCGGCCCGCGCCAGGGCCAGGGCGGTGCCGCCTTCCTCCAGCAGGTGACTGCTGTCGGGGAACAGGTACTGCAGCAGGCGGTATTCCAGCAGCAGTTCCAGGGTGCGCTCGGCGCGACCGGTCAGGAACAGCTTGAGAAATTCGTCGAACAGGCGCGCCGCCGGAATTTCACCGAGCAGGGGGGCGCACACGGGGATGGCCGCCGCGGTTTGCGCGTCGATGCTGAAATCCAGCTTGGCGGCGAAACGCAGCACCCGCAGCATGCGCACCGGGTCCTCGCGGAAGCGTTGCTCCGGGTCGCCGATAATACAGATGCTGCGCCGTTCCAGGTCCTCGAGGCCGTGTACGTGATCGAACACCTCGAAGGTGCCGCTGTCATAGTACAGGGCGTTGACCGTCAGGTCGCGGCGCACCGCGTCTTCCTCGAGGGTGCCGTAGACGTTGTCGCGCAGCAGCAGCCCGCTGGCGGACTGGCGCGCGTGGGCGCCGCCCTCGCCGCCGTTGTCGTGGTGGCCGCGGAAGGTGGTGACTTCGATGACTTCGCGGCCGAAGCGTACGTGGACGATGCGAAAACGGCGGCCGATGATGCGGGAATTGCGGAATAGGGCGTGGACTTCCTCGGGGGTGGCGTCGGTGGCCACGTCGAAGTCCTTGGGATGGCCGCCCAGGAGCAGGTCGCGAACCGCGCCGCCCACCAGGTAGGCCTGGTAGTCGCTGTTGCGCAGGCGCGACATGACCTTGAGGGCATTATCACTGATGTTCTTGCGGGATATGCAGTGCTGATCCCTGGGAATGACCTTCAAGCGCGCCGCCTTGTGCATGGGTTGACGGTGCGCAGTCTAACACAGTTGCCCGCGTCCCGTGCCAGCGGGGCGAAGCTCTTGGGGAGGGAAGAATAAGACGGGGAAAACAGCCGTTTTCCCCATCCAGGTCTCAACCGAGTTATTGTTATGCGCTAGCCGGTATTATTGTTATTTGGCAGGCATCGGAACCAGAAGCTGCCAAATGTCAGTTCTCGCGGCCCGGTGTCGCGGCCGCCGTGGGTATATCCCCGGGATTGCCGTCGGCGACAGTCGCCGGGCCCCTGCGGGTATTCCCGTAAGAAAGGAACGATGGG
Source organism: Parahaliea mediterranea (assembly GCF_017255185.1). GTDB lineage: Bacteria > Pseudomonadota > Gammaproteobacteria > Pseudomonadales > Halieaceae > JAFKCZ01. Next base: position 131,089 of record NZ_JAFKCZ010000003.1, on the reverse strand, counting down.
GAAGTAGCCTTCCCCAACCAGGTCCATAGTGAATGCTATTATTTTTATTACAGCAGATTTTTATTTTTATTGTTGTAGCTGCCTATAAGAGTGCAGGCTGTGTGCCAGTTTTTGCAAAAACCTTTAAAAACAATGAGTTAAAAATTTTGGAGGGCACCGGTTTCGTGCGCGGTACAGATAGTTGTTACCTTTTTACTCCGGCTTTTGTTACAGCTTCGTGACGGGGTAACGCTCAGCCGGCGGCTTTTTTGCGTCGTCCGGCGCCAGTGGCGCCGCTTTTTTTCCGAGGAATATCAAAGCGCTGGCGGCGCTCCCACAGGCACTTGCGGCTGATGCCCAGTTTTTGTGCCAATTCGGTCTCGCTCATGGAGTCCTGGTGTTCCAGGACGAAACGCTGGAAGTAATCTTCCAGCGACAGGTCTTCCTGGGGGTCGGAGCTGATATTGCGGGGTTGCTGCGGGGCGCTGCTCTTTATGCCCTCGCCGCGGATGCGGTTGATATTGACCAGTTCCAGGTCGATGCCCAGCGCCTCGTTGTCGATCTCGTCGCCTTCGGAGAGCACTACCGCCCGCTCGATGGCGTGCTCCAGTTCCCGCACGTTGCCCGGCCACTGGTAGGTGGTGATGGCCTGGATCGCCTTGGGCGACAGCTGCATGGAGTTTTTGCCGAGCCGCTCGATCTGCGTCTCCAGCATGCGCTCGGCCAGGTGCAGGATGTCCTTGCCGCGTTCCCGCAGGGGCGGCAGCGACAATCGCAGCACGTTGATACGGTAGTAGAGGTCCTGGCGGAACTGGGACTCGGCGGCCAGCGCCTGGAGATTGCGGTGCGTGGCGCAGATCAGGCGTACATTGACCTTGCGCGAGGTCACCGAGCCGATGCGGCGGATCTCCCCCTCCTGGATGAAGCGCAGCAGGCGGGCCTGGGCCTCCATCGGCAATTCGCCGATCTCGTCGAGGAACAAGGTGCCGCCATCGGCGGCCTCGATCAGGCCCATGCGGCTGGCGTTGGCGCCGGTGAAGGCGCCCTTCTCGTAACCGAACAGCTCGGATTCAATCAGGGTGTCGGGGATCGCCGCGCAGTTGACCGATACCAGGGTCTTGTCGGCGCGCTTGCTGTATTGGTGCACGCTGCGCGCCACCAGTTCCTTGCCGGTGCCGGTTTCGCCGAGCACCAGTACCGTGGAGTCGGTGGGCGCCACTTTCTTGATACTGCGGAACAGTGACTGCATGGCGGGGCAGTTGCCGAGCAGGCCGGTGTCACGGGGCGAGCCGGGTTCGCGGTGTTCGCGGGCCGCGTCGCGCGCGCTTTCGGCGCGGGGGGTGGGGTGGTCGGCGATGATGCGCTCCACCGCGCCCAGCATGTCGCTGTGGTCGAAGGGTTTGGCGATATAGTCCACCGCGCCCATGCGCATCGAGTCCACCGCCGAGCGCAGGCTGGCGTAGCTGGTCATGATCAGCACCGGAACTTCGCCGGCCTTCTTGATCAGGTCGGTGCCCGGGGCACCCGGCAGGCGCAGGTCGCTGATGATGAGGTCGAAATCATTGAGGTTGTGCCGCGACTCCGCCTCCTGCACCGAGGCCGCCTCCGACACGTTGTAGTCGTTACGTTCCAGCAGCCGCCGCAGGGCACTGCGAATGACCGATTCGTCTTCGACTACCAGTATTTTTGGCATGGGTGTTACCTTGTGCAAGACGGTGACACAACATACCCCGCGACCCGCCAATTTTCCAGTCGTCGCGAGATTCGCCTGTCACCGGGGGTTACATTGTTAGCCGGAACTCGCCGTCGTAACTGCCCAGCGGCAGTTGCAGCGTAACCCGGGTGCCGGGGCGGTGCCCCTCGTCGATGGGGCTTTGCAGCTGGATCGAGCCCTGCATGTCTTCCATGATGCTGTACACCAGCGCCAGGCCCAGGCCGGTGCCCCGACCCGGGTCCTTGGTGGTGTAGAAGGGCTCGAACACCTGGCTCTGGATTTCCAGCGGTATGCCGCAGCCGTTGTCCTCCACGTCGATCAGTGCCCGGCCGTCGCCGGTGCTGGCCCGTACCCGAATGCGCCCGTCCTCGCCGCAGGCGTCGCGGGCGTTGCCGAGCAGGTTGATGAAAACCTGCAGCAATTTCTGGGTGTCGGCGACCACCAGGGTCTCGCGATCGCACTCGTTGATGTACGCCACCGGCTTGGCTTCGTAATCCAGTTGCAGCAGGTGCACCGCCTCGTCGACGCAGTCCGCCAGGTTGCAGGCGACCAGGCGGGTGTCGCCGGCGCGGGAGCCGGTGTGGGAGAAGTTCACCAGCGACTCCACGATCCGGCTCACCCGGTCGGTCTGCTTGAGAATGTCGCGGGCGGTGTCGCGCACCTCCTCGGGATCGGTTTCGTAGTCCAGGTTCTGCGCCAGGCAGGCAATACCGGTAATGGGGTTGCCAATTTCATGGGCCACGCCGGCCGCCAGGCGGCCGATGGAGGCCAGGCGTTCATTATGCAGGAGTTCGGTTTCCAGGCGCTCTAGGTCGGAAATATCCTCCACCAGAACCAGCCGGTCGCCCCGGTTGTGTTCGCCTGGGGTACGCTCGCCCGGGGCGCGCCCGCCCGGTGTCGTCTTGTGCAGGCTGATCCAGCGCGAGCTGCCGTCGGGCAGGGCCACCTCGCGCTTGAGCAGCGATTCGCTGTCGTCGTCCAGAAAGGCGCCGAAAATCTGCCGCCAGGGGGCCGGCATCGACTCGTGCAGGGAGCCCAGCACGCGCCGCGCGGGGATGTCGGTGATCTCCTCCATGCTGCGGTTCCACAGCAGCACCTCGCCGTCGGCGGCGGTGGAAAACACGCCGATCGGCAGGTTGTCCAGGGTCTGGCGATAGTGGCGGCGCAGGTTGTCCAGCTCGGCCGCCAGGCCGGTGAACTGGCCTTCGGCCTTGTCCAGCTGGCGTTCGATCAGGTAGAGATCCTCGGTGTTGCCCTCGATCCCGGGCTGGAAGGGGATGCAGCGGTTGAGTACTCCCTGGGCCACAGAGGGGCCCAGCAGGCCGGACAGGTTGGCCTCGATGCGACTGCGCAGGCGGCGCAGGGCGTAGGGGCGGGATTCGCTTTCGTCGAACTGCAGTTCCATCAGCGCCCGGCGCACCTCCGCGCGGGCGGTGCGCTCGCCGAGGGAGGTGGCGAGGGAGTCGATGAACTCCCCGGCACTGTGCAGGGCCAGGGTGCGCCGGGTGGGGCGGCCCACGTCGTCCATCGAGCAGATTTCCGCCGCCACGCGCTCCTCTTCGGAGCTGTCGGTGAGCAGCGATATCGCGATGAACAGCAGGCTGTTCAGCCCCAGGGACAGCACGCAGGCCACCGCCCAGGCCTCGCGGGCGTCGCCGAACCAGTCGATGGCCAGTGCCGCCAGCCAGGGGGGGTGGCCGGCGCCGAGAATCGGCAGCAGCAGGGTGTAGGCCCACACCGCCAGCCCCGCCGCCAGGCCCGCCAGCAGGCCGCGCCGGTTGCCGCGGTGCCAGTAGGGGGTGGCGACGATGGCGGGCAGGAACTGCAGCGTGCCGGTGAACGCGGTAAGGCCGAGTTCGACCAGGCTGTGGCGGCCGTTGACCGCCAGGAAGCAGGCGTAGCCGGCCAGGATGAGGAAGGTGATGAGGCTGCGACGCAGCCACTTCAGGTGCGAGTAGAGGCTCTGTTGGCGGCCGATCTGGATGAAGCTGCGGGGCAGGATCAGGTGGTTGATGATCATGTTGGCCAGCGCCAGGGTGGTGACGATGATGGTGGCGCTGGCGGCGGACAGGCCGGCGACGAAGGCCGTCGCGGCAATGCCCGCGGATTTCAATCCCAGCCCCAGGGCCAGGCCGCTGTACTCCCGTGGCAGGTCGTGGGCCAGGGCCAGGCCGGCCCAGGTGATGGGCAGCACCGGCAGGCTGATCGCCAGCATGTACAGGGGCAGGCCCCAGCTCGCGGCCCGCAAATCGAGGCTCTCCTTGTTCTCGGCGAAGGCCATGTGGAACACGTGCGGCATGCACACCGCGCCGGCGAAAAATACCAGTAGCAGCAGGCGTGTGGCATTGCCCTGCAGCGGCCCCTGCAGCAGGGCGGCGGCGGGGGCGGACTCCCGCACCCACTCCTCCATGGCCTCGAAACCGCCGAATACCTGATAGACCGCGGCGAACATCAGCGTCAATAGCGCCGCCAGTTTCACCAGTGACTCGAAGGCGATGGCCGTTACCAGGCCGGTGTTGCGCTTGTGGCTGGCGATATTGCGGGTGCCGAACAGAATGGCGAACACGATTATGATCAGGCAGAACACCAGCGCCAGCCAGTCCTGGCGCTCGGCGGCGGGCAGCAGGTTGGCGGTGTCGCCGGCCAGGATGTGCACGCTGTCGGCCACCGCCTGGAGCTGCAGGGCCAGCAGCGGCAACAGGGTGAGGCACATCGCCAGGCTGATCGCCGAGCCCACCCACTGGCTGCGAAAACGGAAGGTGAGGACGTCGGCCAGGGAGGACAGCTGGTACACGCGGCACAGTCGCAGCAGGGGGAGCAGTAATAGCGTGGCGATGAGGAACATGAGCACCACGCCCAGGTAGTACAGCATGAAACCGTAGCCGTAGCGCCACACCAGTTCGAAGATGGCATTGCTGGCCATGGCGCCGGCGAACACGCCCAGCGACAGCACGTAGGTGGCGGGGTGCTGGACCAGGCGGCGCGGCAGCAGGTCGCTATCCGCCAGGTGGGCGACCAGGAACAGGATGCTGAGGTAGGCGACGATGGCCAGTACGATTTGCGCCAGGCTAAAGCTCATCGGGGTACCTTGAGCGCTGGTTCCACCAGGCCGCCAGTACCGCCGCAAACCACAGCAGGTAGGGGCGATACCACTCGGCTTCGCTGTGCCACATCCAGCGTTCGATGGCCGGGAGAAAGATCAGGGCGAGCCCCAACAGCAGCAGCAAGGCTCTGTTGACGTACATCGTGAGCGTTCCTTGTGGTGATCCCGTCGATACTACTCAAGCCCCGCGGGGCGGTAAAGCCGCGCCACCCGGTGTTGGCGCGAGCGTGGCCGTGGCCGGCACCCACTGCGCGCGCCAGTGGTCCACGGCAAAGCGCAGCAGCGCGGCGCAGTCGGAGTACTCGTCGGGGGGCGCCGGCTGGCCCAGGTGCTCCAGGGCCAGGCGCAGGTTGCGCGGCGCCTGGTTGTCGTCCAGCGGCGGGGCGTGGGTCTGCTTGCTCAGTTTCTGGCCCTCCCGGTTGGTGAGTACCGGCAGGTGGTCGTAGCGCGGTGAATCGAATCCCAGCAGGTGTTGCAGCCACATCTGTCGCGGCGTGGAGTCGAGCAGGTCGCTACCGCGTACCACGTGGGTGATGCCCTGGGCGGCGTCGTCCACCACCACCGCCAGCTGGTAGGCGAACAGGCCGTCCTTGCGCCGCACCACGAAGTCGCGCAGCGCGCCGCCGATGGGCCAGTGCTGCGGCCCCTGCCAGCGATCCGGCCAGTTCGCTTCATAGTTCGTGTCGACCGCTACCCGCAGGGCGGTGTCGCCGTCGGATTGTGCCTGCCGCGTACGGCAGTCGCCGGCGCAGTTGCCCAGCTCGTCGGTCTGCGCGCGCGTGCAGCGGCAGGCAAACAGCCTGCCGGTCCCCCGCAGGGTGTCCAGCGCCGCCAGATAGGCCTCGGTGCGGGCGCTCTGCCACAATACGTTTTCGTCCCAGTGCAGGCCGTGGGCCTCCAGGCTGGCCAGGATGGCTCGCGCGGCGCCGGGCTGTTCCCGCGGCGGGTCGATATCCTCCATGCGCAGCAGCCAGGCGCCATCGGCGGCGCGGGCGTCCAGATAGCTGGCGAGGGCGGCGATCAGGGAACCCTGGTGCAATGGGCCCGTGGGGGAGGGGGCAAAGCGTCCCCGGTATGTGATGTCAGGGGCGGGCATGAGAGAGCCGCCCCGGAGGGCGGCCGCGGGAGCGGATTAGCCCAGCTCCTGCTTTTCCTTGATTTCGTCGAGGGTCTTGCAGTCGATGCACAGGGTCGCCGTGGGGCGGGCCTCCAGGCGCTTGATGCCGATCTCCACGCCGCAGGCGTCGCAGAAGCCGTAGTCGTCCTGGTCGATGCGCTCGATGGTGCCGTCGATCTTCTTGATCAGCTTGCGCTCGCGGTCGCGCGTGCGCAGCTCCAGGCTGAACTCCTCTTCCTGGGTGGCGCGATCGGCCGGGTCGGGAAAGTTGGCGGCCTCGTCCTTCATGTGGGTCACGGTGCGATCCACTTCCTGCATCAGGTTGGACTTCCAGTCGCGGAGAATGTTGCGGAAGTGCTCCCGCTGCTTCTCGTTCATGTACTCCTCGCCGCGCTTGGGCTTGTACGGCTCGAAGCTCTTGAACTCTGAAGGGGGCTTAACCGCCGGCTTGGCGGAGGCTTTTTGCGCTGCTTTTGGCATGGTCACATTTCCCATACTGCACAATGAATCAGGCACTCATGGATAAAGCAGCGTTCTGTTCTGACCGCCAGGGCGCTGCTCTCAAGCGCGCAGAAGCTACCAGATATCCCCACCCGGTGCCACAAAAAAATAACGGCTTTGCCGGGCGTTGTCGCAGCCCTGTCAAGCGCTGTTAGAATGGTCGTCCAACTGACAGATGGAATTCCCCTATGCCCAGCGTATTCGAGCGCCGTGGCAGTGCCGCGCGCGTGCGTGAAATCGAGCCGTTCCGGGTGGTCGAGATCCTCGCCCGGGCCCGGGCGCTGGCCGCCGCGGGGCGCGATGTCGTGCACATGGCCGCCGGCGAGCCCGATTTCGCCACCGCCGCTCCCATTGTCGAGGCGGGCAGGGCCGCCCTGGCCCGGGGCGCCACCCACTACTCGGAGGCGGCGGGCTTGCCCGCGCTGCGCGAGGCCCTGTCGGCCTATTACCAGCGGGATTACGGCCTGGATATCGACCCCGGCCGCATCGTGATTACACCCGGCGCCTCGGGGGCGCTGTTGCTGCTGTCGGCGCTGTTGCTGAACCCCGGAGAATCGCTGCTGATGAGCGACCCGGGCTACCCCTGCAACCGGCACTTCCTGCGCCTGGTGGAGGGGCGCGGCCAACTGGTGCCGGTTGGGCCGCAAACGCGCTACCAGTTGACCGGCGAGCTGCTGGAGCGGCACTGGCGCGAGCACACCGCCGGGGCCCTGCTGGCCTCGCCGGCCAATCCCACCGGCAGCGTGCTGCGCCGCGAGGAGCTGGCGACGCTGGCCGCCACGGCGCGGGCCCGCGGCGGTTACCTGCTGGTCGACGAGATCTACCACGGGCTGGGCTACGATGTCGCCACTCCATCGGTGCTGGAAGTGGACCCCGACGCCTTCGTGATCAACAGCTTTTCCAAGTACTTCGGCATGACCGGCTGGCGCCTGGGTTGGTTGGTGGCGCCGGCGGCGGCGGTGCCCGAGCTGGAAAAGCTGGCCCAGAACCTGTTCATTTCCATGTCCACCATGGCCCAGCACGCCGCCCTGGCCTGTTTCGAGCCCGCCACCCGGGCGATTCTGGACGAGCGCCGGGAGGCCTTCCGCGCGCGGCGCGACTTCCTGCTGCCGGCGCTGCGGGAACTGGGCTTCGAGGTGCCCTGCACGCCGGAGGGCGCTTTCTATATCTACGCCAATGCCGGCCGCTTCACCGACGACAGCCAGGCCTTCTGCCTGCAGTTGTTGGAGGAGCACGGCCTGGCGCTGACCCCCGGGCTGGATTTCGGCCGCCAGCGGGCCAATGAGCACGTGCGCTTTTCCTATACCACGTCACTGGAACGGCTGGAGGAGGCGGTGGCGCGCCTGGCGGGGGTGTTGCGTTAATGGAATTTGGACCCCTGGTGCGCGGCCGCCTGTTGCGCCGCTACAAGCGATTCCTGGCGGATGTCGAGCTGCCCGACGGCGAGGTGATAACCGCCCACTGCCCGAATACCGGCGCCATGACCGGCTGCATGCCCGAGGGGGCGCCGGTGTGGCTGTCGATGAGCGCCTCGAAAACCCGCAAGTACCCCCACACCTGGGAGCTGGTGGATACACCGCGGGGCATGGCCTGTATCCACTCGGCCCTGGCCAACCGGGTGGTGCACGAGGGCTTCGAGGCGGGGCGGGTGCGCGGTTTCGACGACTATCCGACCCTCCGCCGCGAGGTGAAATACGGCGGCGGCAGCCGCGCCGACCTACTGCTTGAAGGCGAGCGGGGCCGGGTGTACGTGGAGGTCAAGTGCGTCACCCTGTGCCGCGAGGACGGCTGGGGCGCGTTCCCGGACGCGGTCAGCGAGCGCGGGCGCAAGCACATCCGCGAGCTGCAGGCGGTGCGCGACGCCGACACCCGGGCGGTGTTGCTGTTCTGCGTGTTTCACAGCGGCATTGAGCGGGTGTGCGCCGCTGGCGATATCGACTCCAGGTACCGCGACGCGCTGGCCGAGGCCATGGACGAGGGGCTGGAGGTGCTGGCCCACGCCACCGATGTCACCACCCGGGGGCTGACCCTGGGGCGGGCCCTGCCTTTTAGTCTCGATGCGGTTGAATAGGGCACAGGGTGCGAATGGTGCTTACCTAAGCGTTGTAGGGCCGAATTTATTCGGCCATTGCTGCCGTGAGCACCTCTTTTGGTCGAATAAATTCGACCCTACAGAGAACGAATACCCTGTTTTCGACTTAAGTAGGTGCCATTCGGCACAGGGTACCATTCACTAGTCGAGGTAAATATCCCCGTTGGCCAGGGTGAAGGGCACCGGCCGCAGGGACTCGCCGAGGCAGGGGCCGGCCACGCACTCGCCGTTGTGGCTGAGGAATTCCGCGCCGTGACGCTGGCACACCACCAGCATGGCGTCGGCGCTCGCCACCGAGCCGCCCATCGGGTCCAGGGTGTCGTCCGCGTGGGGGCAGCGGTTTTCGTACAGGAACAGCTCTCCCGCTTTCTTCACCACCAGTAGCGACAGGTAGTCCACCTGGATGCTGGCGCTGCTGTCGTCCTCGAAGTCGTCGATGTGGCCGATGCGGCTCATGGTTGTCTCCTTCCGTTGGCTGCCTTCTGGCGGTTCGCTGGCAAATGGCTGCCTCAGTGCGCGTCGGCCTTTGTCAGGGCTGCGAAAAGTGCGCTATTGTCCTGCTTCGTGCCCCCGAATCAAGCGTTGCCGTGAATCTCTCCCCCTTGTTCCATGCCGCGTGCCCGAAGACGCCCGTCCCCCGCGGGGTGTCGCGGTGTTGAGCGCCGACCAGCTCACCGGGGTGGACGAGAGCCACCTCGTCGAGGTGCCCGGCGGCCACCGCCTGTGCCCCGCGGTGGCCGGCGACTTCGCCGCCCTGCAAAGGGATGCCGCCGCCGCCGGATTCGACCTGCGCATCGCCAGTGGTTTTCGCTCCTTCGAGCGGCAGCGCGCGATCTGGAACGCCAAGGCCGGGGGTGTCCGGACGGTGCACGACGACCGCGGCCGGCCGCTCGACATGGCGCGTTTGGCGCCCGGGGAGCAGCTGCGCGCCATCCTGCGTTTCTCCGCCCTGCCCGGGGCCTCCCGGCACCACTGGGGCACCGATCTCGACGTCTACGACGCCGCGGCGGTGGCCGCGGACTACCGGGTGCAGCTCACTCCCGGGGAGGTGGCGGACGACGGCGTGTTCGGCCCCCTGCACCGCTGGCTGGACGCTCGCATGGCTGCGGGGCGCAGTCGCGGGTTCTACCGTCCCTACGGGGTCGATCGCGGCGGGGTGGCGCCGGAGCGCTGGCATCTCAGTCATGCCGGGTCGGCGCGGGACTGTGAGTCGCGCATGGGGGGGCGGTTGCTGCGAGATTGCTGGCGTCGGCATCTGGCGCCGGACGGCCTGCTCTTGCGGGGGGAGATCGAGGCGGAACTGGAGATGCTGGTGGCGCGCTATGTGACGGTGCCGCCGGATTGGTGCCCGGCCAGGTAGGTTGCCCCGGATACGAGGGGCGACAAGCGGATAGGCCGTAGCGGGCCTATCCGTCTGTCGGGTGCCGCTGCCGGTGTCAGTCCTCGGACTGGCCGTGCAGGTGGCCGTAGTGCGTGTCGTAGTCCTTCTGGGCGGCGGCGATTACCTTGAGGGCTTCCTCGCGGCCGTAGACGAAGTCCACCTTGATGTCGATGTCCTTGCCGGGCACCATCTTGTAGGTGGAGAAGTAGTGCTGCAGGCGCTCGATCTTGATCGGGGGCAGGTCGGTGATGTCCTGCACGTCGCCCCAGATGTTGTCGCCTTCCAGCACGGCGACGATCTTGTCGTCCGCCTCGCCGTCGTCGATCATCTGGATGCCGCCCACCACGCGGGCGTTCAGCAGGATGTCGGCGCGGGTGATCAGGCGCTCGGAGTACACGCAGATGTCCAGCGGGTCGCCGTCCGCCTCGTCGACGTCGGGGCAGCGCTTGGCCACTTCCTCGGCGCAGTAGGTGCGGGGAATAAAGCCGTACAGCGCGGGCGGGCTGGAGGTGGTGCGCTGGGGGCGGTCGACCATCATGAAGCCGGAGTTTTTGTCCAGCTCGTACTTGACCACGTCGGAGGGGGTCATTTCCACGAACACCTGTACGATGTCCTCGGGGGAGTCTTCCGCGCGGGTGTGGAGGCCGTGCCAGGGGTGACGGCGCCAGCGGTTCAACTCACGGTTCTTGTACATGGGATACCTCGGTTAGCAAGGGGTGGTTTTGGGGGGCGGTATTGTACTCCCCCGGGCGCCGAAAATCTTGTGCCCCGGGGCCGCCCTCAGACGGCGAAGCGGGTCTTCAGCTTGCGCGGTACGCCGGCCAGTTTTAGCCGCGTGTAGCGGGGCAGGCCGTTGCGGTACTCGGGGTAGGCCTCGCCGCTCACCAGCGGCGCCAGGTACTCCCGGCCCGCCTCGGTGATGCCGAAGCCGTCGCGCGTGATGTAGCCGCGCGGCATTTTCTTCTCGCGGTTGGCCACCTCGGACAGGGGCGCCTCGCCGATGGACCAGCTGTAGCGTTTGCCCTTGCCGCGCACAATGGCGGGCATCACCGCGTTTTTCCCCGCCACGGCGAACTCCACCGCCGCCCGGCCCACGGCGTAGGCCTGGTCGAGGTCGGTCTGGGAGGCGATGTGCCGGGCCGAGCGCTGCAGGTAGTCCGCTACCGCCCAGTGGTATTTGTAGCCGAGTTCGGACTTCACCATCTCCGCCAGGGAGGGCGCGAGTCCGCCCAGTTGCTGGTGGCCGAAGGCGTCCACCACGCCGGAGTCGGTGAGGAAGGTGCCGTCCTTGTACTGGGTGCCCTCGGAGGCCACGATCACGCAGAAGCCGTATTTCTTCACCGTGCGCTTGACCCGGGCGAGGAATTTCTCGCGGTTGAAGGCCACCTCCGGGAACAGGATGATGTGCGGGGCGTCGCCCTCCTGCTCCACCGCCAGGCCCGCCGCCGCGGCGATCCAGCCGGCGTGGCGCCCCATCACTTCCAGGATGAACACCTTGGTGGAGGTCTCGCACATGGAGGCCACGTCCAGCGCCGCCTCGCGGGTGGAGATGGCGATGTACTTGGCCACCGAGCCGAAGCCCGGGCAGTTGTCGGTCAGCGGCAGGTCGTTGTCGATGGTCTTGGGGACGTGGATGGCCTGGATCGGGTAGCCCATGGACTCACTGAGCTGCGACACCTTGAGGCAGGTGTCGGCGGAATCGCCGCCACCGTTGTAGAAGAAGTAGCCGATGTCGTGGGCGCGGAACACCTCGATCAGGCGCTCGTACTCGGCGCGGTTTTCCTCCAGGCTCTTGAGTTTGTGCCGGCAGGAGCCGAAGGCGCCAGCGGGGGTGGTGAGCAGGCCGCGGATGGCCGCCTTGCTCTCCTTGCTGGTGTCGATGAGGTCCTCGCGCAGGGCGCCGATAATGCCGTTGCGGCCGGCGTAGACCTTGCCGATCTGCTTGCGGTGTTCGCGGGCGGTCTCGATGACGCCGCAGGCGGAGGCGTTGATCACGGCGGTGACGCCGCCGGACTGTGCGTAGAAGGCGTTTTTCCTGGCCATGGGGGAATCCGTGGTGCGCGAGGGTCCGCAGCGGACCCGTTCGTGAAAAGTGCGCATGATACGCGAAAGCTCGGGCCTTGTGGACCGGCATGGGTAGTATTACCGCCCGGCGTTCACTAGTGGGTCCCTGTGGGGCGGATGCGCTGCGGATACGGTGAGGCGCGTGCTACACTCGCGGCGTCGATCGAGGAGTCCCTGTTGAAAGGCCACATACATATACTCGGTATTTGCGGTACCTTCATGGGCGGCATCGCCCTCCTGGCCCGGGAACTGGGCTACCGCGTGACCGGTTCCGACGCCAATGTCTATCCTCCCATGAGTACGCAGCTCGAAGCCGCGGGCATCGAGCTGATGGCCGGCTACCTGCCCGAGCACCTGCAGCCGGCCCCGGACCAGGTGGTGGTGGGCAATGCCATGACCCGTGGCAACCCCGCGGTGGAATACATGCTCAACCGCGGCCTGGATTACATCTCGGGGCCGCAGTGGCTGGCGGAACACGTGCTGCGCGACAAATGGGTGCTGGCGGTGGCCGGTACCCATGGCAAAACCACCACCAGCAGCATGCTGGCGTGGATTCTCGAATACGCGGGCATGTCCCCGGGGCTGCTGATCGGCGGGGTGCCGGCCAATTTCGGCCAGTCGGCCCGCCTCGGTGGTACCGACTTTTTCGTGGTGGAGGCGGACGAGTACGACACCGCCTTTTTCGACAAGCGCTCCAAGTTCGTGCACTACCGTGCCCGCACGCTGGTCATCAACAACCTGGAGTTCGACCACGCGGATATTTTTCCCGACCTCGCGGCCATCCAGCGCCAGTTTCACCACGTGGTGCGCACCGTGCCGGGCGAGGGCCAGGTGATTCATCCCGCGGGGGTGGCGGCGGTGGACGCGGTGCTGGAGCAGGGGTGCTGGACGCCCACCTGCACCTTCGCGGTGGAGGCGCCGGCCAACTGGCGGGCGGAACTGCTGCGCGAGGACGGTTCCGCTTTTGTCCTGCATCTGGCGGATGCCGCGCCGCTGGCCGTGGAGTGGGGCTTCCTCGGCCGCCACAATATCGAGAACGCCCTGGCCGCGATGGCGGCCGCAAGGCATGTAGGGGTGAGCCCGCAAGTCGCGGTGGAGGCACTGGCCGGCTTTCGCGGCGTCAAGCGCCGGCTGGAGCTGCTGGGCAGCCCGCGGGGCGTCTACGTCTACGACGATTTCGCCCATCATCCCACCGCTATCGCCACCACGCTGGAGGGCCTGCGCGCCCACGTGGGGCAGGGCCGGGTGATCGCCCTGATCGAACCGCGTTCCAACACCATGCGCCTGGGCAGCCACCGGGAACGGCTGGCCGCCGCCACCGCCACCGCGGACGCGGTGTACTGGTACCAGCCTCCGGGCATGGACTGGTCCCTCGATGGTGTGGTGCAGGCGAGCCCGGCACCGGCGCGGCTGTTCAGCGACCTGGACCAACTGGCCGCGGAAGTGGCGGCGGGCGCGAGCCCGGGCGATCGCATTGTCATCATGAGTAACGGCAGCTTCGGCGGTGTACATCGGCGCGTGCTGCGGCAATTGGAGAGCGCGCAAGGCTGATGTTCGAGACACTGACCAAACTGTTTGACCGACTGATTCTCGGCCGGCCATGGCTGTGGCTGGCCCTGGTAGGCCTGCTGTTGCTGGCCTGTGCCAGCCAGTTGCCGAAGATCAAACTCGACGCCTCGGCGGACTCGCTGATGCTGCAGGGCGACCCGGCACTGGATTTCTACCGCAAGGTGAGCAGCGAATACGGCTCCGAGGACTTCCTGCTGGTGACCTGGGAGCCGGAGGCGCCGCTGCTGAGCGAGGCCTCCCTGGCGCCGCTGTCGGCGATGGCGGACGAGTTGCGGCAGCTGGAGGGGGTGTCCTCGGTGGTGACGGTGCTGGACGTGCCGCTGCTGCAGAGCCCGCCGGTATCGCTGTCGGATATCACCGGCGGCGACCCGCTGCCCACCCTGCGGGATCCGGGCGTCGATCGCGAGCTCGCGCTGGCGGAGTTCACCGCCAGCCCGATTTACTCGCAACTGCTGGTGAGCGAGGACGGCACGCTGACCGCGGTGCAGATCAACCTGCGCCGGGACCAGCGCTATTTCGAACTGCTGCGCCAGCGGGAGGCCCTGCGCCAGGCCCGCAATGAGCGCGAGCTCAGCGCCGCCGAGACCGCGGAGTTGGCCTCGGTCGAGGCCGCGTTCAAGGCGCACACCGCGGTGGCCCTGGAACGGCAGGGCCGGCTGGTACAGTCGGTGCGCGACATCACCGACGGCTACCGCGAGCACGCGCGCTTGTTTGTGGGCGGGGTGCCGATGATCGCCGCCGACATGGTCAGCTTCGTGCGCAGCGACCTGGTGCTGTTCGGCAGCGCCATTCTCGGGGTCATGCTGCTGGTGCTGGCGCTTATCTTCCGGCGGGTGCGCTGGGTGGTGATCCCCCTGGCCACCTGTAGCGCGTCGGTGCTGGTGATGCTGGGCATCCTCGGCTATTTCGACTGGCGCATGACCGTCATTTCCTCGAACTTCGTGGCGGTGCTGTTGATCATCAGCCTGGCGATTTCCATCCACCTCATTGTGCGCTACCGGGAGCTGCACGCCGCGGACCCCGACGGCGACCTGCGCCAGCGGGTGCGCGAGACCGTGCGGCTGATGGCCGTGCCTTGCACCTATACCGGAATCACCACCATCGTGGCCTTCGTGTCCCTGGTGGTGTCGGGCCTGCAGCCGGTGATCGACTTCGGCTGGATGATGACCGCGGGCGTGCTGGTGGCGCTGGTGCTGGCCTTTATCCTGGTGCCCTGCCTTATCCTGGTGTGGCCCAAGGGGCGCCCCTTCCGCTACGCGGCGGAGGGCGAGCCCTTCACCCTCTATTTCGCCCGGGCCACGGACCATTTCCACCGCACGATTGTCGTCGTCACCGCGGTGTTGTGCGTCCTGGTGCTGGCGGGGGTGTCCCAGCTCAAGGTGGAAAACCGCTTTATCGATTACTTCAAGGACACCACCGAGATCTACCGCGGCATGGAGCTGCTCGATTCCAAGCTCGGCGGCACCATTCCCCTGGATATCGTGCTCAGCGCGCCCGACGAGGACGCGCCGCTGCCGGGGCTGGAAGCCGACAATGTCGGCGAGGCGGCGCCGCCGGCGGCGGACGATCCTTTCCTGGACGAGAGCGAGGATTTTTCCGCGTCGGCAGCCGTTGACGACGATGAGTGGGGCGATGACTTCGCCGATGACGGTTTCGGCGACGACAGCTTCGCCTTCGACAGCCCGGCCGGGGACGGCAATTTTCAACCCAGCTACTGGTTCTCCCTCGCCGGCATGGAGCGCATCGACGCGGCCCACGCGCTGGTGGATCGCCAGGCGGAGTCGGGCAAGGTGCTGTCGCTGTCCACCACTTTCCAGGTGGTGCGGCAGTTGATGGGGGACGACATCGGCAGCGTGGAACTGGCCCTGGTGCAAAAAAGCTTGCCCGGGGACATTGCGGCGTTGATGGTAAACCCCTATTTTTCCGCGCAGGACGACCAGGCGCGGATTACCGTGCGGGTCATGGAGACCAGCGAGACCCTGCGCCGGGACGCCTTCCTCAAGCGCCTGCACGCCGACCTGGTGGACACCCTCGGCGTGGCGCCGGAGGACGTGCAGTTCACCGGCATGCTGGTGCTGTACAACAATGTGCTGCAAAGCCTGTTTCGCTCCCAGATCCTCACTTTGGGGGCGGTGTTCCTGGCCATCCTGGTGATGTTCGTGCTGCTGTTTCGCTCGCTGAGCCTGGCGCTGATCGCGCTGGCGCCGAACGTGTTGGCGGCGGGCCTGGTGCTGGGCGTCATGGGCTTGTTGGGTATCCCCCTCGACATCATGACCATCACCATCGCCGCCATCGTGGTGGGTATCGGCGTGGACGACTGTATCCACTACGTGC
This sequence comes from Parahaliea mediterranea, assembly GCF_017255185.1. Lineage (GTDB taxonomy): Bacteria > Pseudomonadota > Gammaproteobacteria > Pseudomonadales > Halieaceae > JAFKCZ01. The sequence goes on along the minus strand of NZ_JAFKCZ010000003.1, from coordinate 115,235 downwards.
ACCGCTACCTGCGCGAGTTTCCCAAGGATCGCGACTACCTGGCCACCCTGTACCGCTGTCACCGCAGTATCGGCCGGGCCATGTACTACACTACGGTGACCGTGGTCGTCGGGTTTTCCATGCTCACCCTGTCCAACTTCAACCCCAGCATCTACTTCGGTTTGCTCACCGTGCTGGCGATGATCGCCGCCGTGCTCGGGGCGTTGCTGTTGCTGCCCCTGTTGATCATCCTGTTCAAGCCGCTGGGACCGGAAGGGCGTTGATATGGACTGCCGCCCGGGCTGTGGTGCCTGTTGCATCGCGCCCTCCATCGCCCGGCCGTTTCACGGCATGCCCCGCGGCAAGCCGGCGGGAGTGCGCTGCGTTCACCTCGACGACGCCATGCGCTGCCGCCTGTTCGGCGACCCGCGCCGGCCGGCGGCGTGCGCCCAGTTTCAGGCGGAGGACAGTGTCTGCGGCCGCGACCGGGCCGAGGCCCTGGCGCGCCTGCAACGGCTGGAAGTCGTGAGCCTGCCCTGCTGACCCCCGCTGATTGATGCCTGTTTATGACCGATTCCGTGGATACACCCGAGACTAGCGAAATCCCCCTGTTTCCCCTTTCCGGGGTGCTGCTGCCCTGGGGGCGCATGCCGCTGCGCATTTTCGAGCGCCGTTACCTCGACCTGGTGCGCGACTGCATGCGCCGGGACAGCGGCTTTGGGGTGGTGTGGATTCGCCGCGGGGAGGAGGTCGCCCAGCGGGGGCAGGCCAGCCCGGAGCTGGGTGACTGGGGCACCTACGCGCGCATCGTGGACTGGGATCAGCTCAAGGACGGCCTGCTGGGCATCACCATTGAAGGCCGCCAGCGATTTGGCCTGCACGCCACCCGGGTGGCCGACGGTGGCCTGGTAATGGGCGAGGTGAGCCTGGAGCCGCCGCCGGCGCCCGCCCCGGTGCAGGCGGACTGGGGAGCCCTGGTGGAGGTGCTGCAGAGCCTGGAAACCCATCCCCACGTGCAGCGCATGGGTCTGTCGATTGATTACGACAACGCCTGGCAGGTGTGCTATGCGCTGGCCCAGTTGTTACCCTTGGAAGAGTCCCTGAAATACAGCCTGCTAGGGCTGGATGAGCTGCCGCAGCTGGTGGCGGCGCTCAACGAAGTCCTCAACCGCATCAGCGGGGAGGATTAGGGCGGGGGGCGAATGCGGCCGGCCCGGCAGCGGGGTAGGGCGGCAATTTGGTCGAATGAATTCGACCCTACAGGTGTAGCGACCCCCCCTGTAGGTGCGAATTCATTCGCACAACGATTTCGAGGCCTTCCCCCCCTGTAGGTGCGAATTCATTCGCACAACGAGTTCGAGGCCTTCCCCCCCTGTAGGTGCGAATTCATTCGCACAACGAGTTCGAGGCCTTCCCCGCCCCCTGTAGGTGCGAATTCATTCGCACAACGCTGCCGCGAGGCGCACACTAAACGGTGCGGAACTCAGTCGAAACTGGGCATCCAGCCGCCGGATTCCCGCCAGCGATTGACGATCTCGCAGAACAGCTCCGCGGTGCGTTCGGCGTCGTAGGCCGCCGAGTGGGCCTCGCTGTTGTCGAAGGTGATGCCCGCCTCGGCGCAGGCCTTGGCCAGCACCGTCTGGCCGTAGGCCAGCCCGGCCAGGGTGGCGGTGTCGAAATGCGAGAAGGGGTGGAAGGGGTTGCGCTTGATGCCGCAGCGCGCCACTGCCGCGTTGACGAAGCCGGCGTCAAAGTGGGCGTTGTGGCCCACCAAAATGGCGCGGTTGCAGTCCTGGTCGCGGATCTCCTTGCGCACCACGCGGAACAGCTCGCCCAGTGCCTGGTCCTCCTCCACCGCTTCGCGGAAGGGGTGCCAGGGATCGATGCCGGTGAAGTCCAGCGCCGACTGCTCGATATTGGCGCCCTCGAAGGGTTTAACGAGGAAATTGTGGGTGCGGTGGACCGCCAACACGCCGTCCTCGTCCATGCGCACGATACTGGCGGCGATCTCCAGGATGGCGTCGGTGCCGGCGTTGAAGCCGCCGGTCTCCACGTCCACCACCACCGGCAGGAATCCCCGGAAACGGTCGCGGATGCGCTGTGCCCGATACTCCAGCAAACCTCAGGCGCCCGTCTCGCGCACCCGCCAGGCCACCGTGTCGGCGGCGCGCAGGGGGGTGAGGGGCTGTCCGCCCAGGGGCAGTTGCGCGGGGACGTCCCAGGGGGATTGTTCCAGGGTAATGCGCTCGCTGTTGCGCGGCAGGCCGTAGAAATCGGCGCCGAAATGGGCCGCGAAGCCCTCCAGCTTGTCCAGCGCCCCCGCGGCGGCAAAGGCCTCGGCATAGAACTCGATGGCGGCGTGGGCGGTGTATACACCGGCGCAGCCGCAGTCGGTCTCCTTGGCGGCGCGGGTGTGCGGGGCGGAGTCGGTGCCCAGGAAAAACTTGGGGCTGCCGGACGTGGCCGCCGCCAGCAGCGCCTGCTGGTGGGTATTGCGTTTGAGAATGGGCAGGCAGTAGTAGTGGGGCCGGATACCGCCCACCAGCATGTCGTTGCGGTTTAGCAGCAGGTGGTGGGCGGTGATGGTGGCGGCGACATTGGCCGGGGTCTCCCCGACGAAGGCCGCGGCATCGGCGGTGGTGATGTGCTCCAGCACCACCCGCAAGCCGGGAAAGCGCTGCACGATGGGTGCCAGGTGGCGCTCGATGAACACCTTCTCGCGGTCGAAAATGTCGATCGCGGGATCGGTGACCTCGCCGTGCACCAGCAGCGGCAGGTCGTGTTTCTCCATGGCCGCCAGAGTGGGGTAGAGGCTGTCCAGGTCCGCCACGCCGGCGGCGGAATTGGTGGTGGCACCGGCGGGGTAGAGCTTGATGGCGTGCACGAAGTCGCTGTCGGCGGCCCGCCGTACCTCCTCGGCGCTGGTCTGGTCGGTGAGGTAGAGCGTCATCAGCGGTTCGAATTGCCGCGGCAGGTCCGCCATGGACGCCAGGATGCGCTCGCGGTAGGCCGACGCCGCCTCCACCGTGGTCACCGGCGGGGTCAGGTTGGGCATCACGATGGCGCGGCCGAAGTAGCGGGCCATGTCGCGACAGGTGTCGGCCAATGCGGCGCCGTCGCGCAGGTGGACGTGCCAGTCGTCGGGGCGGGTGAGGGTCAGTTCAGTCACGGTGTTCCGAATGCAGTAGCTTGAGGGGCGAATGCTACCGTATGTGGGGCCGGGGCGACACCCTGGGACGGCGCCCCTGTGGCAAGCCACCGCCGCGGGGAGTAGAATGTGCGCCCTTTCTAGAGAGCGTGGGAACGAGCAATGTCTGATGTGAACAAGGTAGTGCTGGCCTATTCCGGGGGACTGGATACCTCGGTGATTGTGCGCTGGCTGCAGGAGACCTATGGCTGCGAGGTGGTGACCTTCACCGCCGATATCGGCCAGGGCGAGGAAGTGGAGCCGGCCCGGGCCAAGGCCGAGGCCCTGGGGGTCAAGGAAATCTACATCGACGACCTGCGCGAGGAGTTCGTGCGCGACTTCGTGTTCCCCATGTTCCGCGCCAACGCCCTGTACGAGGGCGAATACCGGCTGGGCACTTCCATCGCCCGCCCGCTGATCGCCAAGCGCCTGATCGAGATCGCCAACGAGACCGGTGCCGACGCCATTTCCCACGGCGCCACCGGCAAGGGCAACGACCAGGTGCGCTTCGAGCTGGGCGCCTACGCCCTCAAGCCGGGTATCCAGGTGATCGCCCCGTGGCGGGAGTGGGACCTGAATTCCCGCGAATCCCTCATGGCCTACTGCGAGAAGCACAACATCCCGGTGGATTTCTCCAGCAAGAAAAAGAAATCCCCCTACTCGATGGACGCCAACCTGCTGCACATCTCCTACGAGGGCGGCGTGCTGGAAGACCCCTGGGCCGGCGCCGAGGAGGACATGTGGCGCTGGAGCGTGAGCCCCGAGGCGGCCCCCGATGTGCCCACCGTGATCGAGCTGGACTACGAGCGCGGCGACATCGTGGCCATCGACGGCGAGCGGCTGAGCCCGGCCACCGTGCTGGAGCGCCTCAACAAGATCGGCGGCGCCAACGGTATCGGCCGCGACGACCTGGTGGAAAACCGCTACGTGGGCATGAAGTCCCGGGGCTGCTACGAGACCCCTGGCGGCACCATCATGCTCAAGGCCCACCGGGCCATCGAGTCGCTGACCCTGGACCGGGAGGTGGCCCACCTCAAGGACGAGCTGATGCCGCGCTACGCCGAGATCATCTACAACGGCTACTGGTGGTCCCCCGAGCGGCAGATGCTGCAAACGGCTATCGACCAGTCCCAGGCCCACGTGAACGGCAAGGTGCGGCTGAAGCTGTACAAGGGCAATGTGATCGTGGAGGGCCGGCAGTCCGCGGACAGCCTGTTCGACGAGAGCGTCGCCACCTTCGAGGAGGACGCCGGCGCCTACAACCAGGCCGACGCCGAGGGCTTCATCAAGCTCAATGCCCTGCGCATGCGCATCGCCGCCAACAAGGGGCGCAAGCTGCTGTAGCCGCCGGGCGGCGCGCCGCCTGGTACAACCCGGACGCCGCCCCGGCGCCCGGGCCCGCGTTCGCGCCCGGCTCTCCGATGGCGTAGATGGCGGGGTAGTGGATAAAAGGCGCGATAACAGGGTTAAATAGGCACAACCGGAGCGGTAACCCGGGCAGAGTGACAAGCGGATCGATCCGCGTAACCCTCGGGGGCGCCCATGTACAAACTGCTCTTCCTCCTGCTGGTTGTGGCCGGCGTGACGCTGTCCCCGGTGGCGGCCGTGGCCTCGACGCCCGTCGCGCCGGACGCGGTGGCGGACCTGCCGCTGAAGCACCTCACCGAGGTGCAGCGTGACGACGGTGTGCTTTCAGCTCCGGTACGTCTGGATGGCGTCGCGCTGTTTCGGGTGCGGGGCGTATCCGCCCTGCCGGCCAGGCAGCGCGCCGCGCGTATTCAGCAGGAAATTATCGCCCTCGCCGACAACCCCGCCATCGACCCCGCCGCCGGCGCGGTGGAGTCATTGCCCGACCGGGTACGCCTCTCCATAGACGGTGAGCACCTCACCCTGCTGTTTCCCGCCGACGCCGCCCTGGAACAGGTGCCGCTGGAGGTTCTCGCCGAGGTAACCCTGCAGCGGGTGGCGGCGGCCATCGTCAAATACCGCAAGTCGCGCAGTACCGGCAGCCTGCTGACCAGTACCGGAATCCTGGTTGCCATCACGCTGGTGGCTGGCTTGCTGCTGTACGCCGTCAACGCCCTGTTTGCCTGGCTCAACCGCCTGATCGAGCGCCTGGTGAAGCGGCGCATCGAGCGCATCGAGCGCGCCTCCCACCGGCTGATCGATGCCGCCCAGTTGTGGAGTTGGGTCGGCGGCCTGCTACGGGGCGTGCGCGCGCTGGCCCTGGTGGCAATAGTGCTCACCTGGCTCAACTCGGCCCTGGGGCTCTACCCCTGGACCCGGCCCTTCGCCACCAGCATCTTCCGGCTGATTCTCAATCCCCTGCAGAAAATGGGGGTGGGCATCGTGGAGTCGCTGCCCGACCTGGTCTTCCTGGTGGTGCTGGCCTTCGTGGTGCGCTTCCTGCTCAAGGCCACCAAGACCTTCTTCGTGCGCATCGACCGCGGCTGGATCCGGATGGAGAATTTCGACCGCGACTGGGCCATGCCCACCTACCGCATCGTGCGCATCCTGATCATCGCCTTCGCCCTGGTGGTGGCCTATCCCTATATTCCAGGCTCGGAATCCGAGGCCTTCAAGGGGGTCAGCATCTTCCTGGGGGTGGTGTTCTCCATCGGTTCATCGTCCTTCATCGCCAACATGATCGCCGGCTATAGCCTTACCTATCGCGGCGCTTTCCGCGAGGGCGACCGGGTAAGAATCGGCGAGCACGTCGGCGATGTCGTGGATGTCCGCGCGCTCTCCACTCGCCTGCGCTCGCTCAAGAACGAGGAGATCAACATCCCCAACTCGCAGGTGTTGTCCAGCGCGGTGGTCAACTACAGCACCTACCAGAGCGATCGCGGCATTATCCTGCACACGGAGGTCGGCATTGGCTACGACGTGCCCTGGCGGCAGGTGGAGGCCCTGCTGCTGATGGCCGCCGGGCGCACCGAGGGCCTGGCGCAAAGTCCCGAACCCTTCGTGTTGCAAACCGCGATGGGCGATTTTTCCGTGGTCTACCAGCTCAATGCCTACTGCCGCGAAGCGGAGCGCATGATGCCGCTCTACAGCGCGCTGCACGCCAATATCCAGGACGTGTTCAACGAGCATGGCGTACAGATCATGTCGCCGCACTACGAAGGGGACCCCGCCGAACCCAAGCTCGTGCCCCGCGAGCACTGGTACGCGGCGCCCGCCAATTCCGAGGGCGGATAGCCGATCCCGCCAGTGGCGGCGCGTCCCGGTCGAACCCCGTCATATTGCGTTCATCGAGCGTCACCCCGCCGTCACGCAATGGTCATACATTCCCTTTACCCTGCCGCCAGTCTCATCGAATGCAGCGGCTTGGCTGTTGCCCGCGGACGACAAAAGAAGGGGGAAACCTGCAATGGGATACACACCGAAAATCATTGCCGCCGCCATCCGTGCCGAACTCTGGCGCCCGGGGCAGGCCGCTGTCCTGCTGGGCGCGTTGTGCGCCGCCGCCCTGCCGGCCCAGGCCCAGGATGTGCCGCGTGCCGGGAACGGCCTGCCGATCGAGGAAATCGTGGTCACCGGCAACAACGTCTACCGCGACCGCACCGACGACATCAACCCGACCCTGGCCTACGGCCTGGATTTCTTCCAGCGCTTTGAACCGCAGACCGTGGGGGAAATGCTCAAGCGCACCCCGGGCGTGGTGTTCACCTCCGACGTGCTGGAGTACGACGCGGTGCAGTTGCGCGGCCTGGACGCCGCCTACACCGAGGTGCTGATCAACGGGCGGCCGATTCCCGGCCAGGGCGCGGACCGCACCTTCTTCGTCGACCGTATTCCCTCAGAACTGGTGGAGCGCATCGAGATTATTCGCTCGCCCTCCGCGGACATGAGCTCCCAGGGCGTGGCCGGTTCCCTCAATATCATCCTCAAGGACGGCGCCCAGCTGGAGGGCATCAGCACCCGCCTGGGCACCACCTACTACGCCGACGACGAGCGCTTCCGCGGCACCGGCTCGGTGGCCATCGCCGATGCCGGCGAGGGCTACGACTACTGGCTGGGCCTGAATGTCCAGGAGCGCCGCAACCCCAAGCAAAAGCTCGAGAAATACTTCGACGACGGCGTGCTGGAGGGCTTCGCCTTCGAGGACGACACCCGCGACGGCACCGATTCGTCCTTGAACGGCTCGGTGGGCTTTGACGTGCCCGGTGGCAACCTGCGCCTCAACGGCTACTACGTCTACACCGACCGCAGCGAAGAGGAGTTCGTGCGCGAGTACGAGGGCGAGGCGGTCGATGTGAACAACAGCGACCTGGTGGCCATCGCGCGCCAGAAAGAGGATATCGACCAGACCAGCTGGGGCCTGGACGGCCTCTACACCCTGGGTCTGGGCAGTGGAGAGCTGGCGCTGTCCGCGGCGATCTCCCACTTCGACGAGGACACGGTGAACGTGGAGTCCGAGGAGGCCTTCGAGGACGGCATCTCCCAGGGCGTGGAGGTCGATAACGAGAATCTCGATATCGAGGACGACAACTATGCCGCGGAGGTGAGTTATACCCTGCCGCTGGGGGCGACCGAGCTGAAAGCCGGCCTGGCCTACAGCCTGAACGAGCGCGAGGGCATGCAGGCGGGCTTTTTCGACGTCGAGGCGGACATCGAGGAAACCCGCTGGGCGCCCTACGCCAAGCTGACCGTGCCCGTGGGCAAGCTATCCATCGAGGGCGGGTTGCGCTACGACATCTACGAGCGCGATGTGAACAACGAAGATGGCGACGCCTCCCAGGATGGCGACGAGCTGCTGCCCTCCCTCAGCCTGCGCTGGGACCTCACCGAAGCCACCCGGCTCACCGCCTCCGTGGCCCGCACCTTGCGCCGTCCTGAGTTCGACCTGGTGGCGCCCTTCGAGGAGGACGAGACCCCGGACGACGAGGACCTGACCGTGGGCAACCCGGAGCTCGACTCCGAGACCGCCCTGGGCTATGACTTCGGCATCGAGCACCGCATCGGCCGCGCGGGCATTATTGGTGTCAATGTCTTCTACCGCGATATCGAGGACGTGATTGAGCTCACCGACACTGGCGTGCCCTTCCCGGACGGGGGCGGCAGTATCTTTACGCCGATGAATATCGGTGACGGTACGGCGCGGGGCATTGAGCTGGATATTTCCACCCCGCTGGACTTTATCGGCCTCGATAACACCGGACTCTACGCCAACTACGCCTATCTCGACTCCGAGATCGAGGACCCCTTCACCGGGGAGGAGCGTACTTTCCGCAACCAGCCGGACTACGTATACAACATCAGCCTGACCCAGGACCTCCCCGGATTCGGTGGCGCGGGCATTTCCTACCAGAAGCGCGACGACTCGCTGGAAACGGAGTTCCAGGAGTACGTGGTCACCGAATACGACGGCAACCTGGAGTTGTTCGTGGAGTGGAATGTCACCGAGAACTCGGTGCTGCGCCTGAGTGGTACCAACCTGCTGGACCAGGAAAAAGTCGAATACATCCGCGATTACGGCGAACCGGTGAACGAGATCCAGATCGAGGAATCCACGCCGACCTCCACCCTCACCTGGCGTTCGGCGTTCTAGCACGCGCGCCACTACCCGCTACCCCCTTGGCCCGGTACCGCTAGCGCGGTGCCGGGCCTTTTTTTGGGCGCCCCGGTGGCAGCGCCGGTGCCGCCCCCGCATAATGCATGTCAATAAGACAGGGGAGGGGACAGATGCGCAGCTTTTTGCCGTGGGCGGGTGGTATCGCCGCGCTGGTGATTCTGGGGGGAATGGCCGCCGGCTGGTGGTACCTGTCTTCCGATGTGTCCGAGCCCGAGGGGCTGCCCGGTGAACACGTGGCGGGCATGTTGCAACACGGCGGGCTCGACCGCCGCTGGCTGGCCTATGTGCCGGCGACCCTTAAATCGCGGGCACCATTGCTGCTCCTGTTGCACGGTTCTCGCGGGGACGGCAATGACATGCGCTTGGCGACCTTCTACGGCTTTGAGGTACTGGCCGAGCGGGAAGGGGCGCTGGTTGTGTACCCGGACGGTGTGGAGCGCCACTGGAACGACTGCCGGGCCAGCGCCAGCTATGCCGCCAATACCCGCAATATCGATGATGTTGGTTTCCTGCGGGCGCTTATCGCGCGGATGGGGGAGCACTACGGGATCGATCCCCGACGGGTGTATGTGGCGGGCATATCCAACGGCGGACACATGGCCTATCGCATGGGCCTGGAGGCGCCGGACGCGGTGGCCGGCATCGCCGCCTACGTGGCCAACCTGCCGGCGCGCGATAACCTGGGCTGCGAACCCCGGCACCAGGCCCTGCCGGTGCTCATCGTCAACGGCACCGAGGACCCGATCAACCCCTACGATGGCGGGGTGGTGGAGCTGTTTGGCGACACCAGCCGCGGCGCGGTGCGCTCGGCGCGGGAGACCGCCGCTTACTGGGCCGACCTCGCCCGCTACAGCAGCGAGGGCCAGCACAGTGACTGGGAAGATCGCGCGACCGACGACGGTACGCGGGTGAGTACCTTGCAGTGGGTTGGCCCCGACCGACCGCCGGTGGCGCTGGTGAGCGTGGTGGGCGGCGGTCACACTGTGCCCGACCCGGTGTTCCGCCTGCCCCGCCTGCTGGGCCGCACCAGTCACGAACTGGATATCGCGGCGCTCACCTGGGCGTTTTTCAGCGAGGGCGCAGTGCAGCAACCCCCGCTGTAAGGGTCACTGCTTGATGACTTCGCCGCCCTTCATCACGAAGTCCACGTCCAGCAGCTGCTCGATATCCTCCAGCGGCGAGCCGTCCAGGGCGATGAGGTCGGCGTGCTTGCCGGGCTCCAGGGTGCCCAGGCTGTCGCCCATGTCGATCAGGTCCGCGGCGCTGACCGTGGCGGCCACCAGGATGTCCATGTTGTTCATGCCCGCCTGTTTCATCAACACCGCCTCCTGCGCGTTGGTGCCGTGGGCGGACACGCCGCTGTCAGTGCCGTAGGCGATTTTGACTCCGGCCCGGTACGCGCGGCCGAAGTTGGCCTGCATGTCCTCGCCGACGCGGATGGCTTTTTCGGCCACGGCGGGGCTCATAAAGTCGCTGCTGGTCGCCATCTCCCTCACGGTGTGGCCCGCCAGCAGGGTGGGCACCAGGTAGGCGCCGGTGGACTTGAACAGTTTGATCGCCTTGGGGCCGGTGTAGGTGCCGTGCTCGATGCTGTCCACCCCGGCCTCCAGGGCGGCGACAATGCCGTCTTCCTGGTGGGCGTGGCTGGCGACCTTGCGGCCCATGCGCTGGGCTGCCAATACCACCTCCTTCAGTTCGTCCATCTCCATCTGTTGGCCGGTGCCGGTATCGCGGTCGGTCAGCACGCCGCCGGTGGAGGTGATCTTGATCAGGTCGGCGCCGTACTTGATGGCGTCCCGGGCGGCCCGGCGGCAGTCGTAGGGTCCGTCGCAAATAGTGCGGTCGGTGTAGAACTCCAGCAATTCGTGCTTCATGCCGGACACGTCCGCGTGGCCGCCGGTGATGCCGACGGAGCCGACGGCGATGATGCGCGGCCCGGTGATCCAGCCGCGATCAATGCTGTCGCGCAGGGCGTACATCGCCTGGGTATTGGAGCCCACGTCGCGCACCGTGGTAAAGCCCGCCTCCAGCGTGCGCATGGCGAACATCAGCGAGCGCATCTGCACCAGTTCGTCGGAGAACTTCAGGGTTTCACGGTCATCATCCGGCCCCAGCTCCCCCTGCAGGTGGACGTGCATGTCCATCAACCCGGGCATGACGAAGCGGTCCTTGAGGTCGATCAGGCGCGCCTGGTCGCCGAATTCACCGCTACCGCGGTAGCCGTCGAGCACCTGGCTCACCCGGCCGTCCTCGATCACCAGGGTTTGCTCGCGTTTGGGCTTGTCGCCAGGTACCGCCAGCAGGGTGCCGGCGTGGACCACCAACGTGTCGGCAAGCGCGCCGTGCGCGCTCAGGGTGCCCAGTACCAGTGCGGCGGCAGTATGGCGGGCAAACCGCAGCGCCCGGTGGAAGCTGAAAGAGTCTTGTTGCATGGCTGGTCTCCGGAAATAAACTTCCGCAGACTATAAAGTGCTGTGTGGCTTGTCAAAGGCGTGGTTAATCGCGCTGACGGGTCAGCGGCACAAAGGCCACCGGCAGGACCTCGCGTCGCTGCAGCGTGCCGTCGTCACGCTTTTCCACCAGTACCAACTGCTGGAAGCCGTGCACCGGCCCCAGGGGAATCACCAGCTTGCCGCCGGTCTTGAGTTGCTCCACTAGCGGCGGCGGGATTTCCTCCGGCGCGGCGGTCACGATGATACCGTCAAAGGGCGCGTGCTGCGGCCAGCCGGCGTAGCCGTCGCCAGTGCGCACGGTGATATTGTCGTAGCCCAGCGACGCAATGGCGGCACGGGCGCGCGCCGCCAGTTCGGGAATGATCTCCACCGTGTACACCTGTTTCACCAGCTGCGCCAATACCGCCGCCTGGTAACCGGAGCCGGTGCCAACCTCCAGCACCACATCTCCCGGCTGCGGGTCCAGCAGGTCGGTCATTAACGCCACGATCAGCGGCTGTGAAATGGTCTGCCCCTGGCCGATGGGCAGGGGACGGTTGAGGTTGGCCATCGGCTTTTGCCCGGCTGGCACAAAAGCTTCCCGGGGCACGGCCGCCATCGCGGCCATCGTCGTCTCGCGTAATTCCTCGCGCCCGGTATAGTCGGCGGACTCCCTCACCGACCGGCGGATTTCCTCAAGCATTTGCGTTCGCTCCCGCGCGGCGTCCGCGGCCCCGTCGGCGGAAACCGCGGTCAGGGCGGCTATCAGTACGGCGCCGCGCAATCGCCGCCAGTACAGGATACGGTACATAGATTGAGTGTAGTTGATTGGCAAGGGGCTGCATGTGAGGAGGGCGGGGCCGCGCCAAGACTGTCGGCCAGGTCTAAGTGGTACATTGCCGGTACCTTGGCGATCTGTGCCCGCGCGCGGCGCGCGATTGCCTACCTTCGGCCAGTACACGTATATTACCCGTAGATTGACGCGGCACTGTCCGGCGGATCAGAGGGCAGCCAACTCCCTGGCAGCCGGCATATGCGAGGTGGAATCGATCAATGAGCGTGGAACGGGCATTTAACTTTCGCCCTGTCAGCGAGAACGTCGCCACCTCGGGCCTGTTGAATGAGGAACAGCTGTCGGCGCTGGGCGCGAGCGGGTACGAGGCCGTCATCAACCTCCTGCCCCATGACAGCCAGTACGCCATCCCGGGAGAAGAGGCGATTGTCGCCGGCCAGGGAATCGACTATTTCTATATTCCCGTGGACTTTGCGCATCCGGTGGCGGAGGACTACGCGGCGTTTGTACGGGCCATGGGGGCTTGCCGGGGCAAAAGGTTGTTGATTCACTGCGCGGCAAACTACCGGGTGTCGGCATTCTATGCGATCTATGCCTGGGAGCACCTGGGGTGGTCCGCGACGCGGGCCCGGGAGCACATCGCTTCTATCTGGCAGCTGGAGGATAACCCGCCGTGGGAGTCGTTTATCGCGACGTACATTCCCGGTGGCGGTTAATCCCTGTATCGTGGGAATGTGTTGGCAAGGCCGAGAGTTGTCGCTGTGACCTACGAGCAGTTTAACGCCTATTGCGGCTCCCTGCCGGCGACCACCCACGTCGTTCAGTGGGGTAACTCCCATGTGTGGAAGGTCGGCGGCAAGGTCTTCGCGATCGGTGGTTGGAGCAAGCTGCAGAAGCCGGCCTTTACCTTCAAGGCCTCCGAGCTCAACTACGAGATACTGAAGGACGAACCGGGCTACCGCCCGGCGCCCTACCTGGCGGCTCGCGGCATGAAATGGATCCAGCAGTACGACACAACGGCCGGTGGCGACGAGCAACTCAATTACTACCTGCGGGAGTCCCACCGCATCGTCTCGCTGGGCCTGAGCAAGAAGCGGCAGCGCGAGCTCGGCCTCAATCGGGCCTAGCCCGCCCGCTACGGGCGGGGGGCGATGACAGGAGCAGGGCATTTTGAATATCGGTATTTACATCTATGAGAACGCGGAGGTGCTGGACTTTTCCGGGCCTTTCGAGGTTTTCGCCACCGCCAACCGGCTGCCCGGTGGGGAGGGGCGCTTCCGGGTCTTCCTGGTTGCCGAAACACCCGCGGCGGTCTGCGCGCGCGGTGGCTACAGCGTCAATCCGCACTTCGACCTTGCCGGCCATCCGCCGATCGATGTCCTGATCGTCGCCGGCGGCGTCCACACGGGGGAACTCGGCAAGGCCGCGGTTATCGACTGGATCTCGCGGGTGGCGGACAGCGCGTCGATTGTCGCCTCGGTGTGCACCGGCGCCTTCCTGCTTGCCGAGGCGGGACTCTTGCGCGGTCGCAAGGCGACCACCCACTGGGAGGATATCGCCGATTTGCGCGGGGCCTATCCCGAGGTGCGGGTGGTGGAGGGCCGGCGCTGGGTGGACGAGGGGGCTGTTGTCAGTTCGGGCGGTATCTCCGCGGGCATCGACATGAGCCTGCACCTGGTGGCGCGGTTGTCCACCCCGGATCTCGCCCGCGCAACCGCCAGACAGATGGAGTTCGACTGGCGCACCAACGCCACGGTGGATAGTGATTGATCGCCCATAGCGGGCCATACAGAACAAGGAGCACGGCATGGCGGGGCAATACCCCCAGAAAATCAGGCAATTACCCCTTTACGACGGGCGTTTCGACGCCTACAAACTGGAGGCGGACGGCGCCGATGTGTTGTTCGCCTCCTACCCGGCGGGCACCAAAATTCCTCCCCATTCCCACGACACCGACAACCACGGGGTCATCACCCGTGGCGAGCTGATCCTGACCATCGCCGGCAATACCGAACGCTACGGGCCCGGGCAGTGGTATCACGTGCCCGCCAATGTCGAGCACGCGGCCGAGTTCGAGGTGGCCACCGACGAGATCGAGTTCTGGTTCAAGGCCGGTTCGTAGGCGGTGTCGGATTGTTCGCGCCTGGCGTCTTGCTTTCACGCCTCGGCGCGATACCGGTATGATCCCGGTGGTTTTTTGCACTTGCGAGATCGACAAATGAAGAGCTGGTTGTTCCTGGGAATTGCTATCGTGGCCGAGGTGATCGCGACCTCGTCGCTGAAGGCAAGCGATGGTTTTACCCGTCTGGCGCCAAGCCTGGTGGTGCTGGTGGGCTATGCCGCGGCGTTCTACTTCCTCTCGCTGACCCTGAAGGAAATCCCGGTGGGTATTGCCTACGCGGTTTGGGCGGGGTTGGGCATCGTGCTGATTGCGGCGATTGGCTGGCTGGTGCTGGGACAGCGCCTGGACCTGCCCGCCGTGATCGGCATGGCACTGATCGTCGCCGGGGTGGGGGTGATCAACCTGTTTTCCCGGGCCGGCGCCCATTGAGGCTTCGCCGGTGGCCGGGCGGGGCGCAAGTCCCCGCGGCCGGGCTGGCGGTCTTTGGAAGGGGCCCATAAGATACTCGCTCCCAAATTCATGAACTCGCCCGATCCCGGGCGGACGGAGGTAGGCAGGTGGTTGATCGGCGCATTTCCAGTGGCTCCGAATTCGAGGCCCGGATCGGTTATTCGCGGGCCGTGGTGGACGGGGACTATGTGTTCGTCTCCGGCACCACGGGCTATAACTACGGTAATATGAGTATCAGCGAGAGCGTGGTGGAGCAGGCGGAGCAGTGCTTCGTGAATATCCGCCAGGCCCTGGAGGAGGCGGGCAGCGCCATCGAGCAGATTGTGCGCATTACCTACATTCTACCGGATCGCAATGACTTCGAGCCCTGTTGGCCGGTGCTGGCGCGGTGGCTGGGAGAGGTCCGGCCCGCGGCGACGATGTTCCAGGCCGGCTTGCTCGACGAGCAAATGAAAATCGAGATCCAGGTTACCGCCCGCCTCGGCCGCTAGCCGGAGGCGGGGTAAATGGACAGGGCTTCCAAGGCGGCGTTGCTATCGGCGCTGGTGTTTCCCGGCGCGGGCCAGTTTTACCTGCGGCGCTATGGGCGCGGGGTGCTGCTGGCGACTGGCGCGGCAATCGCGCTGGTTGTTGTGGTGATGCGTGCGCTGCGGGTGGTGCAAACACTGGTCGAGCGTCTGCAGGGCGGGCAACTGCCGCCGGACATGACTAGCTTGACCCTCCAGGTCATGGCCGAGATGCAGGCGGATGGCGGTGGCATGCGCCTGGCGTCGCTGGTCCTGCTCGTGCTGTGGGTAGCTGGCATCCTGGACGCCCATCGCGTCCAGGGCGATTGACCACTCCCCAGCTAGGGCCATACTGTATACCGCGTAGCCACAAGGAGGAGGAAGCATTGTGAAAGCCCATTGCCTGTGCGGCGCCGTCGAGATCGAGGCGCAACCCACATCCAGTCATGTCGATGCCTGCCACTGCCGCATGTGCCGTCGCTGGGGCGGCGGCCCCTACCTCGCGGTGCAGTGTGACACCGGCATCCAGATCCAGGGGGAGTCCCACGTGGCCCGCTACGCATCGTCCGATTGGGCCGAGCGCGCGTTTTGCCGCCAGTGTGGCACCCACCTGTTCTACCATCTCAAGGCGCCGAGTCAGTATGTATTGCCGGTAGGCCTGTTCGAGGACCAGGAGCGCTGGGAGATGACCGAGCAGATCTTCATCGATCGCAAGCCGGGCTACTACACCTTCGCCAACGAAACCGAGAATCTCACCGAGGCCGAGGTGTTCGCCAAGTTCTCCGGAGCTGGCTGACACGGCGCTGGCGGGCCGGGAGGGCGGTTTTTCCCGGCGCGACGCCGCCGGAGAGGCCTGGCCATGGATTCCCCGACGGGCTTTCGCCTGGCCGCCGACGCCCTGTTGCTGCTGCATGCACTGTTTGTCGCCTTCGTGGTGCTGACAGTGCCGCTGGTATTGGCCGGCCGCTGGCGGCGCTGGGCGTGGGTGCGCAACCCCTGGCTGCGCCTGGCCCATCTGCTGGCCATCGCCGTGGTGGTCGCCCAGGCCTGGTTCGGTGTGGTCTGTCCGCTCACCACCTGGGAGATGGCGCTGCGCGCACGGGCGGGGGAGGCAGTGTACGCCGGGGCTTTCATGGCCCACTGGCTGGGCGTGTTACTGTACTATCGCGCCCCGGCCTGGGTGTTCACCGCGGTGTATACCGTCTTCGCCCTGCTGGTGGCCGCCACCTGGCTGTGGGTGCCGCCGCGCCCCCTGCGGGGGCGGGCCATTGCCAATGAAAAGGAGAACGCCAATGGTCGCTGATACCGCCGCGAATGCGTTGATGGTGCGCGAGGCCAGCGAGGCCGATGCGGCCGCGGTGAGCGCGATCTACAACCACTATATCGAGCACACCGTGGTGACTTTCGAGGAGACCCCGTTGCCGGCGGCGGCGTTGGCTGCGCGCATCGCCGAAACGCGCGCCGCGGCCTTGCCGTGGCTGGTGGCAGTGCGGGGCGGGGAGGTGCTCGGCTATGCCTACGCCGGCAAGTGGAAAGGGCGCTGCGCCTTTCGCTACACGGTGGAGGTGACGGTGTACCTGGCGCCGGGGTGCACCGGGCGAGGGATCGGCAAGCGACTCTATGGCGTGCTATTCAGGGAGTTGGCCGTCCGCGGTTACCACTGCGCCATCGGCGGCATCGCCCTGCCCAATGCCGCCAGCGTGGCGCTGCACGAGCATTTCGGCATGGAGAAAGTGGCGCATTTTCGCGAGGTGGGCTACAAGTTCGAGCGTTGGATCGATGTGGGTTACTGGCAGGGCATGCTTGCGGCGCACGCCGTGTGACGCGCGGCCGGCCCTCGATGGGAGGAAGGCAATGCACAGGAGCAAACTGGCGGGCTTCATCATCGATTGCAAGGGCGATAGTCCCGACAGGGCGGCGGCGTTCTGGAGCGCGGCCCTGGGAATGCCGCGGCACGACCTTCCCGGCGAGGAGGGGGAGAAGTACGTGCAATTGCAGGATCCGAATACCGACCTGCACATCGAGGTGCAGGCGGTGGACCACGACAGCCGGGTTCACCTGGATATTGAAACCGACGATATCGACGCCGAAGTGGCCCGGTTGCGGGCACTGGGCGCCGAGGTGGTCGGCCGGGTTGCGTGATGCGCGCGCCCACCGGGCAGAAATTCTGCGTGGTGCGGGCGGCATCGCCGCGTTTCGCGCAGGAGGCCAGGGCATGGGAGTGAGCTTCGGCGAGGGTTGCCCGGGACTTCTGCCCGCGGTGCAGGGCCTCGTTGACCTACGCCCGGGATGATGAGCCGGGCAGTATCGACATCGCCCTGGTGGCCCTGGACGATGCCGGCGGCCTGGCACCGCAACGTCACATCTGGGTGAAGGGCAAGCCGGGTTGGGTTTCGCCGAGCGACGGCTTGTCACAATACTTGCGATCATCGACCGGGGAAGGCGCCGCATGAGTGAACACTGGCCGGTCGCCACCATCGCGCGTTCCCTGCGCCCGATGGCCCGGTAGGCCCGCTGTCGCGGGGGCTTTTCGCGGACCCGTGATGTATGGATAATGCGGCGCCTTCCGCCGCCGCGCCACTTTGCGTTCTGCGGTTGGCACCCCTATAGTCAGCATACGCGCGGCGGCCTTGTTCCGGCCGGCCGCGGGCACGGCGTATGGCCCACAGGATATTCAGGCAGGTTTATGAAAATTGGCATCCTTTCCAGGAACCGGAATCTCTACTCCACCCGCCGACTGGTCGAGGAGGCCGAGGCGAGGGAACATGATGTGCGCGTGGTCGACGTGCTCAAGTGCTACATGAACATCACCGCCAACGAGCCCACCGTGCACTACCAGCGCTCGGCCAAGGTGGTGGAGCCGCTGTATTTCGACGCGGTGATTCCCCGCATCGGCGCCAGTATCACGTTTTACGGCTGCGCTGTGCTGCGCCAGTTCGAGGTGGGTCAAACCTATTCCATCAATGAGTCTATCGCCATCACCCGCTCGCGGGACAAGTTGCGCGCCCACCAGCTGCTGGCGCGGCGCGGCATCGGTCAGCCGGTCACTGCCTATGCCCACTCGGCGAGGGCCACCGACCAGTTGATCGAGTCTGTGGGCGGCGCGCCGCTGATCCTCAAGCTGACCAGCAGCACCCACGGCAACGGGGTTCTGTTGGCGGAAACCAAAAAGGCCGCCGAGGCCCTGATCAACGCCTTCCGGGGAATCGGTTCCGACTTTTTGGTGCAGGAATTCATCAAGGAAGCCGGCGGTTCCGATATCCGCTGCTTCGTGGTGGGGGAGAGAGTGATCGCGGCCATGCAGCGCAAGGCGGTCAAGGGCGAATACCGCTCCAACCTGCACCGCGGCGGCACCGCCGAGGTGATCAAGCTGCACCCGGAAGAGCGCCGCCTGGCGGTGCGCGCCGCCAAGGTAATGGGCCTGGACCTGGCCGGGGTGGATATCCTGCGCTCCGCCCACGGCCCGCTGGTGATCGAGGTGAATTCCTCTCCTGGCCTGGAGGGCATCGAGAGTGCCACCGGCATCAATGTGGCGGGCAAGATCATCGAGTACATCGAGAAGGATTCCCAGGCGGGGCCCAATAAACCCAAGGGCCGGGGCTGAGGGCGCGGAACGCCGTCGCTCGTGGCCTACCTCCAGGATCCCCGGGTTTTCTACGCGATTGAGCGTACCTACCTGGCCTGGGTGCGCACCCAGCTCTCCATCCTGGCCCTGGCCTTCCTGATCAAGAAATTCGGTATCGAGGACGCCCTGTCCAGCGACTCCCGGCGGTTGGCGGAGTGGGCGCTGGTGGCAATGTGCGCGCTGGTGGTGCTGGTGTCGGTGGTGTCCTTTTGGCAGTGCCGGAAATCGGTGGCCCGCCTGGGAGAGGCGGAAATCCCGTCACCCTCGGCGGTGCGCGTGCTCTACAGTACCGGCCTGGTGGCCATCGGCCTCAATGTCTTGATCAGCGTGCTGGTTGCCCTTGTCTGAGGCGGCGCCTACCCAGGGCGCGGCGCGGGCCACCTGGGAGGTGTTCTGGCGCTTTCTACTGCTGGGCTGCGTGAGTTTTGGCGGTCCGGCGGCCCATATCGGTTACTTTCGCCGGGTCTTTGTCGAGCGTCTGGGGTGGCTCGAGGACGCCCATTTCGCCCGCCTGCTGGCCCTGTGCCAGTTCTTGCCGGGGCCGGGCTCCAGTCAGCTCGGCTTTGCCATCGGCCGCCACCGGGCGGGGCCGGCGGGGGCCGTGGCGGCGTTCCTGGGCTTCAGCCTGCCCTCCTTCGGGTTGATGTACGGCCTGGCGGTGGGTGGTTTCGCCGGCGCCGGGGGACGTGTGGACGGCGTGATCCACGGGCTCAAGTTGCTGGCGGTGGTGGTGGTCGCCGACGCCTGCTGGCAGATGTACCGCAGCTATTGCCGGCAGCGGTTCGCCGCCGGCATCGCCTTGATCGCCGCGGTCTTCCTGTTGGCGGTCCCTGGCGCCTGGAGTCAGTATGCGGTGTTGGTGCTGGCGGCCATCGCCGGCGCGCTGCTGTTGCGCTCGCTCGCGCCAGCCGCCGCCGGGGATGGCGGTCGGCCGGACTGGTGGCCCCTGGGCCTGTTTGCGCTGCTGTTCCTGCTGCTGCCACAGCTGGTGGCCCACTCGCCCTGGTTGGATCTGCTGAACGACTTTTACCAGGCGGGTAGCCTGGTGTTTGGCGGCGGCCACGTGGTACTGCCGCTATTGCAGGAATCCCTGGGCGCCAGCCTGCCCCGGGATACCTTCCTGCTCGGTTATGCCACGGCCCAGGCCGTGCCCGGTCCCATGTTTTCCCTGTCGGCCTTCCTGGGCGCGGAATTGGCGCCGCAGGCCCCGGCGGTCGGCGCCCTGCTGGCGGTGACGGGCATCTTCCTGCCGGGCTTCCTGTTGGTACTGTCGCTGCAGGGGCACTGGGAGTACCTGGCGGCGAAACCCCGGATCGCCGGCGCCGTCGGTGGTATCAACGCGGCGGTGGTGGGGCTGCTGCTCAGCGCTCTGTACCAGCCGGTGTTCGTGACCGCGGTGGCCGATGCCGCCGATATGGCACTGGTGGTGCTGGGCGTGTTTGCCCTGGCGGTTGCGCGCCTGCCGGTCGCCTGGCTGGTGCTGGCCTTTGCGCTGGCGGGGGCGGTATTGGGCTAGGAGCGCGCGCGTGAATGCGGTTAGACTGCGGTAGTCGGGGAGCTACCCCGCGCCATATCGCTACAAACACGAGGAGTCAGCATGGCCAACGAGGGATACCACGAACCCATTGCGGAACTGAGCGACGCCACCCGCGACATGCATCGCGCCATCGTATCGCTGATGGAGGAGCTGGAGGCGGTGGACTGGTATAACCAGCGCGTGGATGCCTGCAAGGACGAGGAACTCAAGCGAATCCTGGAACACAATCGCGACGAGGAAAAAGAACACGCCGCGATGGTACTGGAATGGATCCGTCGCAAGGACCCGACTTTTGACGGGGAGTTAAAGGACTACCTGTTCACCGACAAACCCATCGCCCACAAATAGGAATCGCGGCACGCGGCCGTCGGTGGTGGATACGGGCTTGCTTGAAGGGGGCCTCAAGGGGGGTATGAAGGGGGCCTTGAAGGGGGCTTGGGGGCCGGAAGGCCCCCAGCTGGCGAATCACCGTGGCGGTGTTACCACTTGGAGACGTCCAGCAGCTTCCACTGGCCCTTGTCGTTGTTTTCTTCGGTGTAGCGGTATTTGACGGTGGCGCCGTGTGGGGCGTCCTCGATACCGGAATCCTTGGACTGCTTGAATTCCACCCGGTTGCGGCGGCCGATATTGCAGTTGGCGTCGCGGCTGGCTTCCTTGGCGGAGTGGAATGCCACGTAGACATCCCGGCCCGTCTGTTCGGCTTTGCGTTTGTCGACGGTACCTTCCAGGATGCAATCCTGGGTGACGTCGGCCCAGGCGCCCGCGGTGAACAGGGGCAGTACTACCAGGGCGAGTGACTTGGCGATTATTTTCATGTTGCACCTCCTATGATCGTCTCACGACGACATTTGTTGGCGTCTCCCGACGCAATTTTCACTGGACTGTCACGATTCTGTAACACGTCTTTGTTAAGTCGTGGAGCTATAGTACCCCCGCGCTTCGCCCCGAATCCATCGCTGAAATATAACTGTCACAATAATTTCATATTTGCGCGGGGCTGTTTTAGCTTGAGGTTTGCCGTCTAAAAAATCCATAAGAAACATGGGGTTATGATTTTGGTGGTGGCTTGGGTGCAGCGTGTTTGCCGCGAGTGTCATTGCCATTGGCGAATGTCATGTGTTTCCCAAGTCCGGGCGCTGGGCGATGCGTGGTACTACCCCGGTGTTAGAGTCCCTGGGCCGTTGTTTCCGCGGCGGGTATAAAGTGAACCACCGGGATCTCGCGTCGGGTGCTTTGTTCGTAGTCCCGGTAAGCGGGAACCCGCTGCTTGATCGCTGTCCAGTATCGGTCGCGCTCCTCGCCCTGAAGAAAGCGCGCGAGAACCCGCCGTGGCTTTCTGTCGATGTAGACCGTGGCCTCGGGGGTCGCCCGGAGATTTTTGGCCCAGTAGGGGTCTTCGGCGGAACCGCCCTTGGATCCGACGACAAAATACATGCCGTCAATCTCGAAACGGGGCAGGACCACGCCGCGGCGCCTACCGGATCGTCGACCGCGGGTCTCCAGGTAGAGCGCCGGGTTGGCGACGCTGCCGGTGGCGCGGGCGAAGACCCCGATGGTCAGTGACGTCCCCAGGTATTTGACCAGCAGTCGATCCAGGGCCAGGCCATGGCGGGACAGGACGAAGCGTTCAAGCGCGGACTGGATCATGGTTGGGCTCCATTGCCGGGCAGGCTCGGGCTAGAGTGGGTGGTGAGCTTCAAGATCGTCAATTTGCGATCTCAGGGCTGCGATCGCCGCGGACCGGTTTACTTGCCCGGCGACCACCCGTGCCGCTTCGCGGTTGAGGGCCGCGAGACTTTCCTCCACCACGTCTTCCGCATTCATCCACAGATGGTCCGGCACAGCGGGGGTTTCGTAGTGCATGAAGGCTTCGCGATTGTGGAGCTCGGTGCGGGTGAACCCGGGGATCAGGGATTGCACCTTGATGTTGGTTTCGACCAATTCAAGGGCGAGGCCGCAGGTGAAGTTATCCACAAAGGATTTGGTGCCGCCATAAACGGCGACGTCCCGATAGGGCGTAAACGTGACCATTGACGAGACATTGATAATGGTGCCGGAATCGCGCTCCCGCATCGCCGGTAGGGCCGCATGGGTCAACGCGGTCGTGGCCTGTATATGCACCCGTACCATTTCCATCTGTTCCGCCAAGGGCAGCGATCCAAAGTCGCCGATGAGGGTAAAGCCGGCGTTGTTCACGAGGTAGCTCAGCGGGCCTTCCGATTGGATAGCATCCACGACGGCGGCTATCCCGGCGTCGCTGGCCAGATCCACGGCGAGGGACCCGCTCGTCACACCTGCCCGGTGGAGCTCCTCGCCAAGGGCTTGCAGGCGTTCCTTCCTCCGCCCCACCAGTATCACGTGGTCACATAATTGGGCGAGGCGGATGGCGAACTGGCGGCCGATGCCAGCCGATGCCCCGGTGACCAGGGCTGTTTTTCTGTTTGTCATAGCCTGTGCATCCCGTGTTAGTGGCTTGGGAACGGGGCGTGCCGTGATTCACCGCCGAGTCCTTGGAGCGCGCGAGCCGGAGCCAGGCCGAAGCAATCCGCTTCAAAGTCGCCGTCTTTGTTGCTGCCGGCATCGGGAAAGCCGGGCACGGGGAGGATGCCGTCGAGCTCGCGTTGGATGGCCAGGGCTTCTCCCCGGGGCATGTAGAACTGTTTTACCCACTTGCGCAGGGCCCTGAAGCGGCCGTCGTGAGGGGTTTGAATGACCTGTACCGCGGGTTCTTTGTGCTTCCATATCTCGAAATCCGCGGAGAAGGTTGCCAGCGCTCCGGCCTGCTCCTGCCTGGCCGTTTCTATTTCCGCCGCCGTGGGGGTGGCTGTCTGCGCCACGGTCAGTACGCCGTGCCAGGCCTTGGTTAGCCCATCCTGGACCGGCGTATTGGCAATAAACTCGTAGCGCGTATTCGCCAAATATTGTTGTTTTGATAACAGAATGCCAGGGCCCGTATACCAGGTCACCGTCTTCAGGTCGGCCTGGTAGAAATCGATGAATCCGCCCTGGCGCTGTATCACCTGGGTACCGCGAAACTCGTTCTCGAGGTATTCGCAGGGGGAGCCGTGGGTCGGGCCCAGATGGTGCACATCCGCCATGTTGTCGAGAATTTCGATCTGGTGAATGGCGATTTCACCCAGATGGTCCAGTTCCCAGGGAATGGCGCCGGGGGTCTCCCACGCGGGCAGGTAGGGCGGCTCGTAGTCCGGCTCGCCGCCTTCGGGGTCGTGCCACATCAGGATACAGCCCATTAGCTCGCGTACGGGATAGGCGCCAATGGACAGGCGTTCGGGGCAGAAGCCTTTTTCATAGGGTATTTCCTCCAGTTTGCCATCGGCGCCGTATTTCCAGCCGTGATAGGGGCAGCGAATGGAGTCGCCTTCGACATTCGCCCCGGTTTTGGTGATATGGGCCGAGGTGCTCTTTGCCAGGTGGGCGCGCATGTGGCGGCAATAGGCGTCGAGCATGACCACCTGGCCAGAGCTGCCCCGGTACAGCACAAAATCCCGGCCAAAGAATGTCACTGCCACGGGGCTCGATTGCAGCTCGCCGGCTTCCGCCACGACGAACCAGCCCCGGGGGAAGGTGTGCGGGCCCAGGCCGTAGTCCGATGCTCCCGCTTTTATGGTGTGATTCATGGTAAAGGACCTTCATTGATGGACGACTGAGCGCAATATTATTTGTATACTGCAATAATTGTCAAATGCAAATAAACAGGGATGGGGCTACGCTATAATGGCGACCTCATTCTGAAGAAGCGCCCCCATGGATATCTCGCAGTCGATCACGTACCACATCACCAGGACGGGTAATATCCTGCGCCGGCTCGCCGCGAAGAAAATTCGCGATGCCGGGCTTGACGTCACCCCGGAGGAGTCGGTGTTCCTCAACCAGCTGTGGGACCGCGACGAACAGAGCCTGTCCGAGCTGGGTCGGTGGTCGGTGAAGGAGCCCTCCACCCTCACCCGGCAAATCGACGGGCTGGTCAAAAAGGGCTATGTGGTACGCGAGGTCAATCCGGTTGATCGCAGGAGTGTCTTTGTCAGGCTCACGCCCGCGGGCAAGGCGCTTAAAAAGCGGTTTGAGCATACCGGTATTCGCCAGCTGGACCGGGACCTCGCTCACGCCCTCGGCGGCAATCCCGAGAAGCTGTTGCGGGAGTTGCTGGATATCTGCCAAACCGCTGAACGGGAGCTGCGCGGCGAGTAGAGCCAGCCCACCTGCGGCGGCGTCAAGGGAAGCCGTACCGGCTTCCGGGGCGTTTCTGTTTGGCTCGGCGTCTCTGGTACTATCGGTGCCACAGCGGATCTTTAACTCCGCCCCGGCGGGCGTGCGTCCCCCCCGGGATCAATACACATCCAGGGTAATTACCCGAGGCAACGAGGTACCGTTTTGAAGAAAATCGTACAGATGGCGGTTCTGGCGGGGGCGACCACCCTGCTGGCAAGCGCCTGTTCCAAACAGGAAGCCAGTCCACCCCCGGCGGAGGCCCCCGCGGCGTCAGCCGTCGCGGAGCCCACTGCGCAACCATCGGAGGTTACCGCGGCATTCCGCGCGTTTCTGCAGGAAAACTACGCGGTGGACATGGCCCGGACCCCCTATACCGCCAGCTATCGCGGTATCAAGACCAACAACGACCAGTGGGACTCGGATTCCGAGGCTCACCAACAGGAAACACGCACCATTCTCGAGGCGCGGCTGCAACAGATGAGCCAGTTCGACCGCGCGGCGCTGTCCGAGGCGGACCAGCTGTCCTATGACATCTACAAGCTGGATCTGGAGCGCCAGATCGCCAGCGATGAGTTCCGCCACCACAAGTTCGTGATCCACCAGTTTCGCGGCCCCCATACCCAGGTGGCCAGCAACCTGATCAATATTCACAGCGTAGCGAATGTAAAGGAAGCCGAGGACTACATCGGCCGCCTGAACAATGTCGCTACCTGGTTCGACGAGGTGATCGAGCAACTGCGCATTCGCGGGGACAAGAACCTGCTGCTGGCGGACTGGCAGTACCCGCAGATGGTGCAATCTTCCCGGAACATTATCAGCGGCGTACCCTTCGATGATTCCGGCGAGGACTCCTCCATCTGGGCCGACTTCCAGGCCAAGGTGGGGGCCCTGGAAATCAGCGAGGCCGAGCGCGAGCGCCTGCTGGGTGCGGCGCGCACCGCGCTGGTGGACGTGGTCGAGCCCGCCTACGAGGCGCTGATCGCGGCACTGCAAGAGCAGGGCGCGAAGGCTTCCGGTGACGATGGCGTGTGGAAGTTCGACGGTGGCGATGCCTTCTACGCCGAACGTTTGCGCTGGTTCACCACCACCGATCTCAGCGCCGACGAGGTGCACGATATCGGCCTGAGCGAGGTCGCCCGCATCCACAAGGCGATGGAAGCGATCATGGCGGAGGTGGAGTTCGACGGCACCCTGGTCGACTTCTTCGAGTTCATGCGCAATGATCCGCAGTTCTACTACCCCAATACCGATGAAGGGCGCGCCGCCTACCTGGAGGAAGCGCGACGCGTCATCGAGGTGATGCGCGGGCGCCTGCCGGAACAGTTCGGCATCCTGCCCAAGGCGGAGCTGGTGGTGAAGCGGGTGGAACGCTTCCGTGAGCAGTCCGCGGGCAAGGCTTTCTACAACGGTCCGCCGCCGGACGGTTCGCGCCCGGGTATTTACTACGCCAACCTCTACAACATGATGGACATGCCCAAGTACCAGATGGAGGCGCTGGCCTACCACGAGGGCGTGCCGGGCCACCACATGCAGCGCGCGATCGCCGCTGAGTTGGAGGGCATCCCGGCGTTCCAGAAGTACGCCAGTTTCACCGCCTACACCGAGGGCTGGGGGCTATACACCGAGGAGCTGGGCAAGGACATGGGTTTCTACCAGGATCCCTATTCCGACTTCGGCCGCCTGGCAATGGAGCTGTGGCGCGCCTGCCGCCTGGTGGTGGATACCGGTATCCACAGCAAGCGCTGGACCCGCGAGCAGGCCATCGACTACCTGCTGGAGAACACGCCCAATTCCAAGGGCGACTCCACCAAGGCCATCGAGCGCTACATCGCGATGCCGGGGCAGGCGACCGCTTATCTGATCGGCAAGCTGAAGATCATGGAACTGCGCGAGAAGGCCCGCGAGTCCCTGGGCGATGACTTCGATATCCGCGCCTTCCACGACGAGGTACTCAAGGACGGCCCCGTGCCCCTGTCGTTGCTGGAAGCCAAGATCGATGAACTGATCGCCGGGACCCGCCCGGCCTGAACCCGCCGGCCGGCGCTTCCGCGCCGGCCGCTACCTGGCTATCCACGTCATGGCCTGTGGCCCCGCGCCGTCACGCTAGAGCAGCTCTTCCAACACCGCATGCCAGATGCGGTGAATCTCGTCACCAAACAGGTAGAATTGAATGTCCAGGGCCGTGTAGGCCGGCTCGCGGCTGACTCCCAGCGCTATGCGCGCCGCCTCGTCCAGGGGATAGCCGTAGACGCCACAGGAAATGGCCGGTACCGCGAGGCTGCGGCACTGGTGCTCCAGCGCCAGTTGATAGGTGCTGTGGTAGGCCCGTGCCAGCAGTTTTTCCGGTTCGGGGTCGATGCCGTAGCGCGGCCCCACGGTGTGAATAACATGGCGGGCGGACAGCTTGCCGGCGGGGGTAATACGCGCCTGGCCGGTGGGGCAGCGCACGCCGTTTTCCGCCGGCACCGCGCGGCAGGCTTCCAGCAGCGCGGGCCCCGCGGCGCGGTGGATGGCGCCGTCCACGCCACCGCCGCCGAGCATCGCCTGGTTGGCGGCGTTGACGATGGCGTCCGCCCGGGCTTGGGTGATATCTCCCCGCGCCAATTTTACCTTCGACATGGGATTGTCTCCTCGCGGCATTTGATTTTACACCACCGCCGTCAATTCCTCGTCTATAGTGGAGGAGGCTTGTCATCCCGATGGCGGCCATAGTTTCCCGAACAGGAGTGTAGACAACAATGGGTTTATTCGATTTTGTGGCAGAAGCCGGTGAGAAACTCACCGAGAAAGTACTGGGCAGCACCAACGATGCGAACATCAATCGTCCGGTCGAGATTTCCCCCGAG
This sequence comes from Parahaliea mediterranea, assembly GCF_017255185.1. Taxonomy (GTDB): domain Bacteria; phylum Pseudomonadota; class Gammaproteobacteria; order Pseudomonadales; family Halieaceae; genus JAFKCZ01. Next base: position 87,950 of record NZ_JAFKCZ010000003.1, on the reverse strand, counting down.
CGGGTGAACCAATTGCGGCAGGAAAACATCGGCCGCATGCTCGCCCAGCTGGATATCGAGGGCGAACAGGTCACGGTGACCGTGAACGGCGCCCTGGCCACCTTGACCGGCACGGCTCCCAGCCAGGAGGCCCTGGAGAAAATGGTGTTGTGTGCAGGTAACCAACACGGTATCAGCCAGGTGGACTGCCAGCTGCAAGTGGATGCCCCCGAGGGCGGGAGTGGGGAGGCGGCGGAGGCCGGAGCCTCGACCTTCTATACCGTACAGCCCGGCGATACCCTGAGCGGGATTGCCCAGCAGCACTACGGTAGTGCCGGCAAGTACATGGCGATTTTCGAGGCCAACCAGCCCCTGTTGACCGACCCCAACAAGATTTACCCGGGCCAGAGCCTGCGTATCCCCCGTCTGCCGGCTTAACGACCGCGGGCCGGTCTCACACCCCGGCCCGCTCCAGCAGGTAGGTAATGATGACCTTGATCAAAAAGCCGAAAATACCCAGCGCCAGGCCGATGTAGAGAATGATCGTGCCGAAGCGGCCGGCGTTGCTGCTACGGGCCAGGTCCCACACGATAAAAATCATGAACAGGATCAGCGCCCCGACCCCCAGGGTGACCCCCCAATCGCTCAACCACTTGTCCATTCAACGCCCTCGCCCTGCTGTCGCCGCCGGGGCATTGTCGGTGCGCGCGCCGGCGCTGTCAAAAGCCGGCGAGCGTGCTCAGGCGGTGCCCGCCACCGGGCGGGTTCGCACCGCGCTGGCCTGGGGCGCGCCAGAGAGCCCAGCCTGTTCGTTGGTGGGCAGCTCCCACAATTGGGGATGTTGCGGGTTGTCCTCTGCCGGTGACAGATAGACATCCAGGCCCTGGCTGCCCTCGCGCTGTTGCAGGATGTGCAGGGTGCGGTACGCCCGCATTTTCAGCCGCAGATCGGAGGGCGTGATCGCCCCTGCCGCGGCATTGGCCCGGAACAGCACCGCCAGGCAATTGCCCTCGACGGCGGCCGCCTGTAGCCGGCGCAATTCGCGGTAGTGGTAGTTGCCCGCTCCCAGCCAGCTGAACACGATACTGCAGGTGCCCTTGCGCAGGGCCTGCTCGGTACTCCACAGCTGGGCTTCCCGGTTGCGGGGGTGCACCTGTAACACCCGGCCGGTGTCGATGCCCCGGGCTTCCAGCAGCGCGCGGTAGGGGGTGTGGGGGGGCGCGATAAAGGCCTGCCAGCGATCCCGGGCGCTGAGCGCTGCCATGGCTGGGAGGAACAGGCCCAGGGGGCCCAGGCCGCAGCTGTCACTCAGCACTTCGATACAGCCGCCGGGGGGCCAGCCGCCGTGGCCCAAGACCGTGTCGAGGGCCCGGAAGCCCGTGGCGAGGCCCGCCGGCAGGTAGTGGCGTTCGCGCTGGCGCCTGGCGCCGGGAACGGGGAAGGGGTTGGCGTGAAAGCTCCCCTGGCGGAGAGCGGCATGCCCAAAGGCGCTGTTGACCGGGTTCATGTAGGTATCTCCGTTTGCCTGTTTATGCCGCTGTTTGTTGGGTGGCGGCTGATTGCGCGGCTGCCGGTTGTGCGATGACCTGTCCGCGATACTGTATAAGCACACAGTAAATACTGTATGTATGAACAGTAGATGCTGGCGTGGAGGAATGCAAGCCCAAAATTCCCGGACCCGCGCAGAATCACGACAGGTTGACGGCGGTGGCGCCGGCAGGGGGCGGGGGTGGCGTGCCGGGGCGGCGTCCGGGGCTGGGTGCGTCGGGGTTTTGCGGAGGGGGCTGGCCGCGAAGGCGCTAAGCGGGGGCAACAGCGGGCGCGGGCAGGGCCGCGCCGCGGTTTATGCGCTCCCCGCCAGGGTGGTTAGCAGGCGGTCGAGATGGTCCCAGGGCTTGCCGCTGGCGTAGCCCTTGATGCTGCCGTCCACTTCCGCCGCCAGTTGCAGCAGTTCGCCCAGTGATGCCTGGGAGTGGCGCCGCAGGGCGGCCTGCACCAGCGGCACCCGGTTTTTCCACACCCGGTGCGCCTGCATGGCCTGCTGCGGTGCCTGGCCGCGGTCGCAGTCCACCTGTATCAGGTACAGGCCGCGGATTTCGCGCGCCAGGGCCCACAGCGCCACGCTGGGTTCGGTGCCCTCGCCGCGCAGTCCGTGGAGCATGCGCAAGCCGCCGGCGGCGTCGCCCTTGAGGGCGGCGTCGGCCATGGCAAACAGGTTGAAGCGCGCGTTGTCCAGCACCGCGCTGGTCACTGTTTCGGCGCTCACATGGTCCCCCGGAGCCAGGAGTTTGAGCTTTTCCACTTCCTGCACCGCGGCCAACAGGTTGCCCTCCACCCGTTCCGCCAGCAATTCCAGGGCGTCGTCATCGACCCTGAGTCCGGCGGCCGCCAGGCGTTGGTGCAGCCAGCGCGGCAGTTCCTCGGGTTTGATCTCCCACAGCTGGACGTAGGCGCCGGCCTTGTCCAGGGACTTGAACCACTTGCTGTTCTGGGACTGCCGGTCGATCTTGCCGCTGATCACCAGCAGCACATCGTCGCCACTGCTGCGCTGGAGGTATTCGGCAATGGCCTTGCCGCCCTCGGCGCCGGGCTTGCCGGAGGGAATGCGCAGCTCGATCAGCTTGCGGTCGCCGAACAGGGACATGTCGGCGGCGCTGTTGAGCAGCGCCTGCCAGTCGAAGGTTTTGGGGTTGTCGACCTCGAAGACCTCGCGGTCGCTGCAACCCGCGGCCCTGGCCGCGGCCCGCACCTGGTCGCAACACTCCTGTACCAGCAGGGTTTCGTCGCCGGTGACCAGGTAGACTGGCAGGCATTGTTGCTTGAGGTGGGCGGCGAGCTTTTCCGGATACAGCCGCATGCCTACAGGCCCTAGTTGGCGGAGGCCGAGGCGTTGGCGGCGAAGAAGCCGATACGGCGCAGTATCTGCTGCGCCAGTTCGACGCGCATCTCGCCCTTGATGATGCGGATTTCCTCGGCCTTGCCCACCACGTTGCGGGGGTCGTTTTCCATCTGTTTGATCACCGTGGCCTCGGCGGGCTTGATGACCGGGGCGCTGGTGCCGGGCTTGCGCACCGCAAAGCGCGAGGCCATGGTCAGCTCGAATTCGGCCGCCCGCGCCTCGCGGTTCAGGGACAGGTTGCGCTGGCTGAAGCGTTCCGGCCCCAGGTCCAGGATGAAAGCCGCGTCCGCGGGCTCCTCCGCCCAGGTGATGCCATTGGCGGAGAAGCGCGCTTTCAGCTCGCGGCTGAACTCGCTGTTGGGGTTGCCGGTGTCCAGGTACATGACCTTCCAGGCCTCCGGCAGGGCCGTGGCGCCACTGTTGCCGCGCAGTTGAAAGCCGCAGGCGGCCAGCAGGCAGGTCAGGCCCAGTAGCAGGGCGAGGCGAGTCAGGCGTTGTGGCATCGGATTCTCCGTCATTTAACCGGTGCTAGTTCGCGACAATGTTAACCAGTTTGCCGGGCACCACAATGACCTTGCGCACCGTAACGTCCTCGAGGAAGCGCTGCACGTTGTCCTGCTCCAGGGCGATGGCCTGCACCGCGTCCCGGTCGGCCTCCGCGGGTACCGACATCTTGGCCCGGACCTTGCCGTTCACCTGCACCACCATCTCGATGCTGTCGCGGGTGAGGGCGGCTTCGTCCACCGCCGGCCAGGGCGCGTCCAGCAGTTCGCCCTCGCCACCGAGCTGCGACCACAGGCTGTGACAGATGTGGGGCACGATGGGATTCAGCATCAGCACCACGGCACGCAGGCCTTCGTCCAGCACGGCGAGACTCTGGGGGGCGTCATCCAGCTTGGCCAGCTCGTTGCACAGCTCCATCACCGCGGCAATGGCGGTGTTGAAGGTCTGGCGGCGGCCGTAGTCGTCGTTGACCTTGGCGATGGTTTCGTGGGTTTTGCGCCGGGTGTCCTTCTGCTGGCCATTCAGGGTGGCGGTGTCCAGCGCCGGTGCCGGGCCGTTCTCCACCAGCCGCAGAGCCAGTTTCCACAGGCGCTTGAGGAAGCGGCTGGCGCCCTCCACGCCGGAATCCGACCACTCCAGGGTCTGTTCCGGCGGCGCGGCGAACATGGTGAACAGGCGCACGGTGTCGGCGCCGTACTGGTCGACGGCGGTCTGCGGGTCGATGCCGTTGTTCTTGGACTTGGACATCTTGGTCATACCGCCCATGGCCAGCTCCCCGGCCTGGGGGTGGGTGGCCTTGATCACCTTGCCCTTGTCGTCCTTTTCCAGCGCCACCTCGGCGGGGTTGAACCAGTTCTTGCTGCCGTCATCGTTCTGTATGTAGAAGGAGTCGGCCAGCACCATGCCCTGGCAGAGCAGGCGCTTGAAGGGTTCGTCGCTGTTGACCAGGCCCTCGTCCCGCATCAGCTTGTGGAAGAAGCGTGCGTAGAGCAGGTGGAGGATGGCGTGTTCGATGCCGCCCACGTATTGGTCCACCGGCAGCCAGTAGTTGGCGCGCTCGGAATCCAGCATACCCTCGGCGAAATCCGGGCAGGTGTAGCGGGCGTAGTACCAGCTCGATTCCATGAAGGTGTCGAAGGTGTCGGTTTCGTGCTCGGCGCCGGCCGCGTACCAGTCCGCCTTGCGCCACTGCGGATCCGCCTTGATCGGGCTGCTGGTGCCATCCATGACCACGTCTTCCGGCAGCAGGACGGGCAGCCTGTCCAGCGGCACGGGAATCTCGCCGCCATCGGGCAGATTGAGCATGGGAATCGGCGCGCCCCAGTAGCGCTGGCGGGAGACGCCCCAGTCGCGCAGGCGGAAGTTGGTCTTGACCGAGCCCTTGCCCTTGTCGGCCAGGGCCCTGGCGATGGCGTCGAAGGCCTTCTCGAAGTCGAGGCCATCGAACTGGCTGGAGTTGACGAGCTGGATGTCGGACTTGCGGGCGTACCATTCCTGCCAGTTGGTGGCATCAAAGGCCGGGTCTTGTTCATCCGTGCTCGCGATCACCTGCTGGATTGGCAGGCCGTAGGTATTGGCGAAGGCGAAGTCGCGTTCGTCGTGGCCCGGCACCGCCATCACCGCGCCGGAGCCGTAGTCCATCAGTACATAGTTGGCCACCCACACCGGCACTGTCTCGCCGGTCAGCGGGTGCAGTGCCATCAGGCCGGTGTCCATGCCCTTTTTCTCCATGGTGGCCATGTCGGCCTCGGCCACGGAGTTGGTTTTGCACTCGTCGATAAAGGCGGCGAGTTCGGCGTTGTCCGCCGCCAGCGCCAGGCTGATGGGGTGTTCCGCCGCCAGGCTGAGATAGGTCACACCCATCAGGGTGTCCGGCCGGGTGGTGTAGACGTCGAAGTCACGGTGACCGTTTACCGGGGTGGCGAGGTCGAAAGTCATCTCGACCCCGCGCGACTTGCCGATCCAGTTTTTCTGCATGGTGCGCACCTGCTCCGGCCAGTCGGGCAACTGGTCGAGGCTGGTGAGCAGTTCGTCGGCGTAGTCGGTGATCTTGATGAACCACTGGGGAATTTCCTTGCGTTCCACCAGCGCCCCGGAGCGCCAGCCGCGGCCGTCGATGACCTGCTCGTTGGCGAGCACGGTCTGGTCCACCGGGTCCCAGTTCACGGTGGCCATTTTCTTGTACACCAGCCCTTTCTCGAAGAGGCGGGTGAAAAACCACTGTTCCCACTTGTAGTAGTCGGGCTGGCAGGTGGCCAGCTCGCGGTTCCAGTCGAAGCCGAAGCCGAGGCTCTTGAGCTGGCTCTTCATGTGGTCGATGTTGCTGTAGGTCCACTTGGCCGGCGCGGTTTTGTTCTGGATGGCGGCGTTCTCCGCCGGCAGGCCGAAGGCGTCCCAGCCCATGGGGTGCAGCACGTTCTTGCCCAGCATGCGCTGGTAGCGGGCGATGACGTCGGTGATGGTGTAGTTGCGCACGTGGCCCATGTGCAGGGCGCCGCTGGGGTAGGGGAACATGGCCAGGCAGTAGAATTTCTCGCGGCTGTCGTCGTGCTGAACGGCGAAGCTGTTGTGCTCGAGCCAGTATTGCTGGGTGGCCTGTTCGATGGCCTGGGGGTCGTATTGCGGGTCCATGTAGCGGCTAATTCTCTGTGCGCAGTATGCGGTTACGGGTTCGACTGCTCCGTTCCAGGCCCCGGTGTCCAAGAGCGGTGCGGTCGGGGGGAGGGACGAAAACCAAGCGGGAAATTCTAACAGCTATTGCCGGTAGCTGCGACGCTGGCCGGCCGGTGCGTCCCCTCCCCCTCAATCCCGGTACAGGTTGCGCTCCGCCGGGCTGTCGCTGAGATACTCGACAAGCTCCACCTCAAAGCCGTCCGGGTCGACGAAATAGACGTTCCGGCGAAAGGGTTCGTCGTTCCCGGGTTTGGCGATGTCGAAGCCAGCCTCTGCCAGCCGCGCGACCGCGGCATCCAGGTTGCCGACCTCGAAGGCGAAGTGGGCCAGCCCCAGGGTATTGTCCCGCAGGTCGCGGTTCTCGCCGTGGCCGTTGTCGTTCAGGGTCAGGTAGCTGTAGTCGTCGCCGAAGTGCAGCCAGCGCCGGGGCGTGCCGTACCAGTTCTGTTCGCCCTCCCCGCGCACCCGCCAGTGGGGCAGGGCGGCGCGGTAGAAAGCCAGGCTGCGGGGGATGTCCCGCACGACCAGGTTCAGGTGCTCGATTCTCAACATGGGGCAATCTCCTATTTGAAGTACATGGTCTGGCTGAGCAAGCGACGGAACTGCCGTTGCCAGTGGCGTTTGTGGTCTCGGGTATGATCGGCCCGCTTGGGGGCGGGCATGCGGGGTGCTTGTTTCATGATGCGCTCCTTTAAGTGCTTCTTGTGACAACCGTGAAGCCATGCTAAAACCTAAAGTTATGTTTAGGTAAAGCGTTTTTTTGGAGGAGCAGTGGAAAAACAGGAGCTGAGCGTCGGGCAGGTGGCCAGGCGCTGTGGGGTCGCGGTGTCCGCGCTGCATTTCTACGAGCGCAAGGGGCTGATCTTCAGCAGCCGCAGTGCGGGCAACCAGCGGCGCTATGGCAAGGATGTGATCCGGCGCGTCTCGGTGATCAAGGCCGCGCAGCAACTGGGGGTCAGCCTGGCCGAGATCGAGAGCGCCTTTGCCTCACTGCCCCGCCACAAGGCGCCGAATCGGACACACTGGCAGGCGCTGTCGGAGAGCTGGCACCAGGCGCTCAGCGCGCGGATCCGCAAGCTGGAAAAGCTGCGGGACTCGCTGACGGGGTGTATTGGTTGCGGCTGCCTGTCCATGGACAACTGCCCGCTGTACAACCCGGATGACGTGCTGGGCGAGCAGCACACCGGGCCGGTGATGTTGGAGCGCGACGACTGAGTCGCCAATGCTGTGGCCTCAGTCCTCCCGCCACAGCGCCCGGTGCATCAAGCCCATCACCAGCAGGGCCAGGAAGCAACCCGCGATCATGGGCGTCACCCCGAAGCTGCCGAAAGGCGTGTGCCCGAGCATGACCTGGGCCTCGCCGTTGAGGGTGGTCTCGACGAATTGCTCACTGCGCGCGAGGATGCGGCCGCGCTGGTCGATGATGGCGGAGACGCCGTTGTTGGTGCCGCGCAGCATGTAGCGGCCGTTTTCCAGGGCCCGCATGCGGGCCATCTGCAGGTGCTGTAGCGGGCCGATGGAGTCGCCGAACCAGCTGTCGTTGCTGATGGTGACCAGCAGGTCGGCGTCGCGGGCGGCGCCGGCGACCAGGTTGGGGTAAACCACTTCGTAGCAGATGTAGGGGGCCACGCGGTAGGCGCCGGCGCGCAGCGGCCCCTGGTCGGCGGGGCCGGGGCTGAAATGCGACATGGGCAGATCGAAGAAGGCGATCAGGCCCCGCAGCCAGTCCTCCAGCGGCACGTATTCGCCAAAGGGTACCAGGCGCTGCTTGTGGTAGACCCCGCTGCCCTGGCCCAGGGCGGTGATGCTGTTGAAGTACTCGCCACCGCTGTCGCCGCGGTAGGGGATGCCGGTGATCAGGGTGGATTCCCGGTCGCTGGCGCGCTCCGCCAGGGGCGTGAACCAGCGCTGCATGTCCTGGAAGTAGCGCGGTACCGCGGACTCGGGCCACAGCACGATGTCGTACTGGTACAGCGCCTGGGAGGCGTCCTCGTACTGGGCGAGAATATGCGGTAGCCAGGCGCGGTCCCACTTCTTCTCCAGCGGGATATTGGGCTGGTAGAGCGATACCGTCAACGGCTCGCGGCTGGCCGGGGCCACCCACTCGATGGGGCGCAGCACGGCGCCGCCGGCCCACAGGGTGGCGAGGATCACCGTATAGGTCACCGCGGTGGCCGGCTGCCGGCTGCGCCAGGCCAGGAACAGGCAGCTGCCGGAGATGGCGCTGATAAAGGACAGGCCGTAGACGCCGAGGATCGGCGCCCAGCCGGCGATCCAGGTGTCGAGGTGGGCGTAGCCCAGGTAGAGCCAGGGGAAACCGGTGAGCAGCCAGCTGCGCAGCCACTCGAATAACACCCACAGCACCGGGAAGCCCAGCAGCATGCCGCCGGGCAGGGGCCGCACCCAGCGCACGTAGCTCCAGGCGAACAGGGCCTGCAACAGCGCGAGCCCGGCGCAGAACAGCACCGTGAGCAGCACCGCCAGCGGTATCGGGGCGTAGCCGTAAACGTGGATGCTGACATAGACCCAGGACACCCCGCTGCCGAACATCCCCAGGCCGTAGAGCCAGCCCCGCCACAGGGCCTGTTGCGGGGTGCAGGTACACAGCAGCGCGCAGTACAGGGCGCAGGACAGGATTCCCGCCGGCCACAGGTTGTAGGGCGCCAGGGACAGGGTGACCAGACCGCCGGCCACCGGGGCCAGCAGGGGCATCAGCCAGGTGAGGCGGGCAGTCCCGTCGCGAGGGGTGGCCGCTGGCGCCGCCACCGCCTCAGTCGTCCAGCGGCCGCATGCGCAAGCTGTGTATCTTGCGCTGGTCGGCGTTGATCACCTTGAACTCGAAGCGGTCGATGGTGGCCACTTCGTTGCGCGCGGGCATGTGGCCGAAGGCCTGGATGACCAGCCCGCCGATGGTGTCGAACTCTTCGTCGCTGAAGGCGGTGTTGAAGTGTTCGTTGAAATCCTCGATCGGGGTCAGCGCCTTGATGAAGTAGTCTTCGTCGGAGATCTTGCGGATGAACTGGTCTTCCTCGGCGTCGGTTTCATCCTCGATGTCGCCGACGATCTCCTCCAGCACGTCCTCGATGGTCACCAGTCCCGCCACGCCGCCGTACTCGTCGATGACGATGGCCATGTGGTTGCGGTTCTCGCGGAACTCCCGCAGCAGGACGTTGAGGCGCTTGCTCTCGGGCACCACCACGGTCGGGCGCAGCAGATCCTCGATGCGGAACTCGCTGTGGTCCTTGTTGAGGATCTGCGGCAGCAGGTCCTTGGCCAGCAGGATGCCCAGCACGTCGTCGGGGCTCTCGCCCACCACCGGGTAGCGGGAGTGGGCGGAGCGGGTGATCTGGGGCAGGATTTCCTCCAGTGAGGATTCGGCCTTGATCACCACCATCTGCGCCCGCGGGATCATGATGTCCCGGGCCTGCATGTCGCTGACCTTCATCGCCCCCTCCATGATGCTGCGGGCGTCCTCGTCGATCACCTCGTTCTCCGCGGCGATGGTCAGCACGTCTTCCAGGTCGGTGCGGCTGTGGGGGTCGGAGGAAAATAGCAGGGCGATTTTCTCGAGCCAGGACTTGTCCCCCGCCTCGTTGCCGTTGCGGTCTTCGCTCATCGGGCGTTGTGCTCCTTGACAGTGTCCCCGCCGTAGGGGCAGGGGAAATCCAGTGAGGCCAGGATGCGGGTCTCGAGCGCTTCCATGGCGGCGGCCTCGGCCGCCTCGATGTGGTCGTAGCCCAGCAGGTGCAGGGTGCCGTGCACGGTCATGTGGGCCCAGTGCGCGCGCGGGGGCTTGTGTTGCTCGGCCGCCTCGGCGGCGACCACCGGGGCGCAGATGACAATGTCCCCGAGCAGGGGCAGGCCCAGCTCCGGGGGCAGGTCCGAGGGAAAGGACAGGACATTGGTGGGGCCGGGCTTGCCGCGGTAGCGGCTGTTCAGTCCGGCCATTTCCTCCCGGTCAACCAGGCGCAGGGAGATTTCGGTTTCCTGGCCGTCGCGGTGCCCGGCCAGGGCGGCGTCGATCCAGCGCCGTATGTCGTCCTCGTCGGGTACGGGTTCCGCGCTGGCGCACTGGATGTCCACGGTGAGGCTCATCGGTGGCTCTGGTCGAGCGGGGTGGCGGTATCCTCGGCGGCGTCGTAGGCCTCGACGATGCGCTGCACCAGGGGGTGGCGCACCACGTCCTTGTTGCCGAACCAGGTAAAGCCGATGCCCTCCACGTCGCGCAGGATATTGCTGACGTGGGTCAGGCCCGACTGGGCGCCCCGCGGCAGGTCGATCTGGGTGGCGTCGCCGGTGATCACCGCGGTGGAGCCGAAACCGATCCGGGTCAGGAACATTTTCATCTGCTCCCGGGTGGTGTTCTGCGCCTCGTCGAGGATGATGAACGAGTTGTTGAGGGTGCGCCCGCGCATGAAGGCCAGCGGCGCCACTTCGATGATGTTGCGCTCGATGTACTTGTTCACGGTCTCGAAGCCCAGCATCTCGTACAGGGCGTCGTACAGCGGGCGCAGGTAGGGATCGATCTTCTGCGACAGGTCCCCGGGCAGGAAGCCCAGCTTCTCCCCGGCTTCCACCGCCGGCCGCACCAGCAGGATGCGCCGCACCTTTTCCTCCAGCAGGGCCTCCACCGCGCAGGCCACGGCGAGAAAGGTCTTGCCGGTGCCGGCGGGGCCGATGCCGAAGTTGATGTCGCTGTGCTTGATGGTGCGCACATAGCCCTGCTGGTTCTTGCCCCGGGGCTTGATCGAGGCGCGCTTGGTGCGGATCACCTGGATCGCCTCCACCTGCGCGTCGCCGGCCTCCTCGGCCAGGCGCTCCAGTCCCGCCTGCTGCAGTTGCAGGTGCAGGGACTCCGGGGTCAGGCCCACGCCCTGGCACACCTCGGCGTAGAGGTGGCGCAGCAGGTTGGCGCCGGCGGTTACCTGCTCGGCCGGCCCGGTGAGCAGGAACTGGTTGCCGCGGTTGTTGATGGTGACACCGAGGCGCTTCTCGATCTGGCGCAAATGGCCATCCAGCTGGCCGCAGAGCATGGCCAGATGGCGAGGGTCATTGGGTTCCAGGGAGAGGCTTTGTTGTGTCGACGGGGTCGGGGTTTCGCTGTTCAAATCGTCAGTTGGCCACGCGTGGCTAGGGGGTTTAGTTCAAGGATATACCGGATGGCGGCGCAGTCAACCACCGGCGAGCACGCCCCGCAGGGAGTTGGGCAGGGCCTCGTGGATGACAATGTCGGCGAAATCGCCGATCAGGCCATGGTCGGTGCTGGCGAAATTGACCACCCGGTTGTTCTCGGTGCGGCCCTGCAGCTGCCCCGGGTCCTTTTTCGATACGCCGGTAACCAGTACGCGCTGGGTGCTACCCACCATGCGCCGGCTGATGGCCTGGGCCTGCTGGTTGATGCGCCCCTGCAGGATCTGCAGGCGCTGTTTCTTGACGGCTTCCTCGGTGGTATCGGCCAGTTCCGCCGCCGGCGTGCCGGGGCGGGCGCTGTACACGAAGCTGAAGGAGGTGTCGAAGCCGATGTCCTCCACCAGCTTCATGGTGGCGGCGAAATCCGCCTCGGACTCGCCGGGGAAGCCGATAATGAAGTCGGAGGAAATGCTGATTTCCGGCCGGATTTTGCGCAAACGGCGGATCTTGGACTTGTACTCCAGCGCCGTGTGGCCGCGTTTCATGGCCATCAGAATGCGGTCGGAGCCGCTCTGCACCGGCAGGTGCAGGTGGTCCACCAGTTGCGGTATCTCGGCATAGGCGTCGATCAGGGCGTCGGAGAACTCCACCGGGTGGGAGGTCGTGTAGCGGATGCGCTCAATGCCGGGGATGCGGGCCACGAAGCCCAGCAGCTCGGCGAAATCCACGGTCTCGCCCAGGTGGTTGTCGCCGCGGTAGGCATTCACGTTCTGGCCCAGCAGGTTGACCTCGCGCACACCGCCGGCCGCCAGGTGGGCGATCTCGGCGATCACGTCGTCCAGCGGGCGGGAGACCTCTTCGCCGCGGGTGTAGGGCACCACGCAGAAAGTGCAGTACTTGCTGCAGCCCTCCATGATGGAGACAAAGGCGGAGGGGCCCTCGACCTTGGGCTCCGGCAGGCGGTCGAATTTCTCGATTTCGGGGAAGCTGACGTCCACCACGAGGGTGCCGCCGGCGCCGTTGCCTCGGTGCACGGCCCGCTGCTGCATCATGTCGGGCAGCCGGTGCAGGGTCTGGGGGCCGAATACCAGGTCCACGTAGGGCGCGCGCCGGCCGATTTCCTCGCCTTCCTGGCTGGCCACGCAGCCGCCGACGCCGATCACCAGGTCCGGGTTTTTCTGCTTCAGGTGCTTCCAGCGGCCCAGCTGGTGAAACACCTTTTCCTGGGCTTTTTCCCTTATGGAACAGGTGTTTAGCAGCAATACGTCGGCCTCCTCCGGGTTGTCGGTGGGGACCAGGCCATGGCTTTCGCCGAGCAGGTCGCGCATGCGCGCGGAATCGTACTCGTTCATCTGGCAGCCGTGGGTTTTGATGTACAGCTTCTTGCTCACGTCTCGCGGCGGTGTCCGGGCTGGGGGTGCAGGTTTGGGCCGATGTCGACAGGGCCCACCAAAGGGCTGCGGATTATACAGATTTGGCGGGTTAAAACCCAGTGTTTATGCGGGTTGCACACTGGAAATTCGGCGTGAGGGTGGTAACATTGCCCGCCCTCGATTTCCGGGGTCTATGGGCGGCCGGCTAGGTGCGGCCGGCCAGGTGCGGCCGGCCAGGTGCGGCCGGCCAGGTGCGGCCAGCTGCGATAGGCCAAATACAGCCGCCGCGGACCGAGCGCGGCCCGACCGAGCGCGGCCCGACCGAGCGTGGCCCGACCGATCGCGGCCCGACCAATCGCGGCCCCGCCCGCGGCACATTCCAGAGGATAAGCCCTCCAGAGGACAGCATGGCAAGTGAACCCGTGTACAAGGTGATTTTCCAGAACGGCAACCAGGTGTTCGAGGTGTTTGCGCGGCAAATCTACCAGAGCGACATGTGGGGCTTTATCGAGATCGAGGAGTTCGTTTTCGGGGAGCGCTCCCAGATCGTGGTCGATCCCAGCGAGGAGAAGCTCAAGAACGAGTTCGCCGGGGTCAAGCGCAGCTACATTCCCCTGCAGGCGGTGATCCGCATCGACGAGGTGGAAAAGGAAGGTGCCGCCAAGGTCTCCGAGAATACCGCCCGCGAGGGCAATGTCGCCAGCTTCCCCTTCCCCGGCGCCAATCTGCCGCAGCCGAGCGAGGATTGAGCGGGGGCGCGCCGCGCACGCGGCGTGGTCGAATGAATTCGACCCTACATGGGGCACATACCCTGTAGGGTCGAATTCATTCGACCGATACCTCCAGCTGTTATCCCGCCGCCAGGGCCTGCTTCACCGTCGCCAGCTTCACGCACACCACAAAGGCATCGATACTGGCCTGCACCTCCTCCGACGAGGGGAAGGTGGGGGCGAGGCGAATATTGGTGTCGGCCTCGTCCCGGCCGTAGGGGTGGGTGGCGCCGGCGGGAGTGAGCTTCACGCCGATATTCCCCGCCAGGTCCACCACTTCCCGGGCCAGGCCGGGGCGGGTGTCGAAGGAAATGAAATAGCCGCCGCGGGGCGCGGTCCAGTGACCCATGCCGGTACCGGCCAGCTCTCGCTCCAGCGTATCCAGCACCGCCTCGAAACGGGGGCGGATCAGCGCCGCGTGCCGGGCCATGTGCGCCTCGATGGCGGCGCGATCGGGCAGGAAGCGCACGTGGCGCAACTGGTTGACCTTGTCCGGGCCGATGGTCTGGAAGGCCAGGTGGGCCTTGAGGGTGGACAGGTTGCGCTCGCTGCTGCCGACAAAGGCCACGCCGCCGCCGGCGAAGGTCACCTTGGAAGTGGAGCCGAACTGGAACACGTGGTCCAGGGTGTCGTGGGCCCGGCAGTAGTCGGCGATGGAGGCCAGCGCGGGGGCATCGTCATACAGGCTGTGCACCGCGTAGGCGTTGTCCCACATGACAATGAAATGCTCGCCGGCGAGTTGCGGCAGTTTCGCCAGCCGCTCCACGGTGTCGTCGCTGTACACGCAGCCGGAGGGATTGCTGAAGCGCGGCACGCACCAGATGCCCTTGATGTCCGGATCGTTCCTGACCAGCTCTTCCACCCGGTCCATGTCCGGCCCGCTGTCCAGCATGGGCACGGGCAGCATCTCGATGTGCATGTACTCGCAGATGGAGAAGTGCCGGTCGTAGCCCGGTACCGGGCACAGGAACTTCACCTGGTCGTTCAGCGCCCAGGCGGTATCCTCGCCGCGCAGGCCCTCGTTCATGGCGAAGTCGATCACCTGGTACATCAGGGTGAGGCTGCTGTTGCCGCCCACCAGGGTTTCCTCGGGGGCTACGCCCAGCAGGGCGCCAAACAGCTCCCGCGCCTCGGCCAGTCCGTCCAGGCCGCCGTAGTTGCGCACGTCGGTGCCGTCGGCGGCGCGGTAGTCGCCGCCGAGGATGCCGTCGAGTGCGTTCGACAGCGCCACCTGCTCGGCGCCGGGTTTGCCGCGGGTGAGGTCCAGCCCCAGTTTACGCTCCGCCAGCTGCTCGTATTGCTCGTAAAGATCGTTCAGCTGCTCCTTGAGCTCGGCTTCCGAGGCTTGATCGATGTGCACCCTTTGCTCCTTTGTCGTGAGTTGTTGACCGGGCATGCAAACAGGAATCGTCTTCTGTTGACATGCGTGCCGGACGGTTCCGGCACCTGATTGGCTCGCCTTCCAGGCCGGGCATGCGTTCCATGCCGGGCTAATATACTGTTGTGCGGCGCGTCAGTATAACGCCTGCGCCGCCGCCAGAGAATGCGCGGCGCCGCGGCTTGCCGCGGGCCGGCTTGAATTCCATGGGCAGCGAGCCCATATAACCGTTCGTAGCTCTCTCGTCGTTACTGATAACAAGGTGGCCTAATGGATACATCCGAGCAGTCGGTCGAAGCCGGCACCCCCAGCCAGTCACAGGGCGAACACACCCCGGCGGTGGCGGACGACGTACTGCCTGAGACGCTGTACCTGATTCCCACGCCCAACCGGCCTTTCTTCCCGGGGCAGGTCCAGCCGGTGGCCATCAATCCCGGCGAGTGGGGTTCGACCCTGAAGGCGGTCGCCCGGGAGGGGGGCAATGTCGTCGGCCTCTCCTATGTACCCGGAACGGCGCCCGGAACGGTGCCCGGCAACGATCCGGGCAAGCTGAACGCCCGGCAGTTCCCCGATATTGGCTGCGTGGTGCGCCTCCACCAGCCGCCGGAGGGCGCCGGTGCCGGCCATTTCCTCGCCCAGGGCCTGAAGCGCTTCCGCATCGTGCGCTGGCTCAGCCACGAACCGCCCTACCTGGTGCAGGTGGAGTATCCCCGCAGCCAGGGGGATCGCCAGAGCGACGAGGTGAAGGCCTACGCCATGGCCCTGATCAAGCAGATCAAGGAGCTGTTGCCGCTGAACCCGCTGTACAGCGAGGAGCTCAAGCAGTACATGGCCAATTTCAATCCCAACCAGCCCAGCCTGCTGGCGGATTTCTCCGCCGCGCTGACCACGGCCTCGGGGGACGACCTGCAGGAGATTCTCGACACCCTGCCGCTGATCTCGCGCATGGACAAGGCCCTGACCCTGCTGCGCAAGGAGCGCGAGGTGGCGGAGCTGCAGGGCAGGATCACCAGCCAGGTCAACGAGAAGGTGTCCGAGCACCAGCGTGAATTTTTCCTGCGGGAGCAGCTCAAGGTGATCCAGAAGGAGCTGGGCATCTCCAAGGACGACCGCACCAACGACGTGGAGATGTTCCGCGAGCGCCTGGAGGGCAAGACCCTGCCGGAGGCCGCCGCCAGTCGCATCGAGGACGAGCTGCACAAGCTGTCGGTGCTGGAGACCGGTTCGCCGGAGTACGGCGTCACCCGCAATTATCTCGACTGGGCCACTCAGGTGCCCTGGGGCGTCACCTCGAAAGACAAGCTATCGCTGGACCACGCCCGCGCGGTGCTGGACGAGCAGCACGACAGCCTGGAGGACGTGAAGGACCGCATTCTGGAGTTCCTGGCGGTGGGCGCCTTCCGCGGCGAAATCGCCGGTTCCATCCTGCTGCTGGTGGGGCCGCCGGGGGTGGGCAAGACCAGTATCGGCCGTTCGGTGGCCGATGCCCTGGGCCGCAAGTTCTACCGCTTCAGCCTCGGCGGCATGCGCGACGAGGCGGAGATCAAGGGCCATCGCCGCACCTACATCGGTGCCATGCCCGGCAAGTTCGTGCAGGCGCTGAAAGAGGTGGAGGTGTCCAACCCGGTGATCATGCTGGACGAGATCGACAAGGTGGGGGCCTCCTACCAGGGCGACCCGGCCTCCGCCTTGCTGGAAGTCCTCGACCCGGAGCAGAACGGCGAATTCCTCGACCACTACCTGGACCTGCGCCTCGATTTGTCCAAGGTGCTGTTCGTCTGCACCGCCAACCAGCTCGACACCATTCCCGGGCCGCTGCTGGACCGCATGGAAATCATCCGCCTGGCCGGCTACGTGGCGGAGGAGAAGCTGGCCATCGCCCGCAATCACCTGTGGCCGAAGCAGCTGGAGCGGCACGGCCTGAAGAGCGAGCAGCTCGGCATCAACGACGCGGCGCTCAAGTACGTGATTGAGTCCTACTGCCGCGAGGCCGGGGTGCGCAACCTGGAGAAACAGCTGTCGCGCATCATGCGCAAATCCATTGTCAGCATGCTGGAGAGCGGTGACGACAAGCAGCGCATCGCGAAGAAGGACATCGAGGCGCTGCTGGGCAAGCCCCCCTTCCAGCAGGAGAAGCCCCTGCGCGGACTGGGGGTGGCCACTGGCCTGGCCTGGACCGCCATGGGCGGCGCCACCCTGGCCATCGAGTCGTCGCAGATTCACACCCTCAACCGCGGCTTCAAGATGACCGGCAAGCTGGGGGACGTGATGAAGGAGTCGGCGGAGATCGCCTACAGCTACGTCATCGCCCACTTGAAGGACTACGGCTGCGACCCGGACTTCTTCGACATGAGCATGGTGCACCTGCACGTGCCCGAGGGGGCCACGCCCAAGGACGGACCCAGCGCGGGCATCACCATGGCCACCTCGCTGGTGTCATTGGCGCGCAAGGAGCGCATCCGGCGCCCCCTGGCGATGACCGGCGAGCTGACCCTGACCGGGCAGGTGCTGCCGGTGGGCGGCATCCGTGAAAAGGTGATCGCCGCGCGGCGCAGCAAGATTATGGAGTTGATCCTGCCGCGCGCCAACAAGCGCGACTTCGAGGAACTGCCGGACTACCTGCGCGAGGGCATCCACGTGCATTTCGCGCGCAACTACCGCGAGGTCTTCGAGTACGTATTCCACGAGCACCGGCGGGAGACATCGCTGCACTAGCCGGGGGCCGGCGCCCGGCCGCACTGCCAGCACCAATCGAAGGTGGCGGGGGAGTGGGCGCCGCAGGCCGGACACTGCCAGTCGGCATCCATCACGGGTTGCTGCTGTTGCTCAATAAGGTCCAGCGCCCGCTCGCGATCTGCCTCCCGGCGCAGCCACAGTTCCGGCCAGGTATCGATCGGCGCCAGTTCGCCGCTGGCGCCGGCGGCGTACTGGTTGCGCAGTGCCGCGTCGATGCCGTGGTGCTCGAGCAGGCCGCGCATCTGTTCCACCACGACCAGCTGCGGGTGGGAAAACACCGGCTTCATGGGCCCAACCGGCCGGGCGGCAGCGGCGACATCAGCTGAAGGCCTGGCCGATCCACAGGCCGACAAAATGCGAGGCCAGGATGACCGCCGTGGCCACACTCAGGTGTTCGGTGATGACCGGCCAGGGCGGGGTCTGTTGCAGCCGGGCGATCTGCCAGCTCATCAGCGCCAGCAACAGGGCGCCCCAGATCAGCGCCGCGATGGTGGCGGCCGTCAGCGGCAGCAGCAAAAACGGCACGATGAAAGTCAGCGCGACCACCAGCTTGGTGAGGAAGGTCACCGCGGTGGCGGTCCACACGTGCCTGGAATTGTGATTGGCCCCGGATTCCTCGGACAGGTGGATGCCCAGGGCGTCGGACATCGAGTCGGCGATGGCCACGATAAGAATGCCGCTGACCACGGTGGACATCGAGCCGGTGCCCGCGGCGAGCCCGGTCAGCAGCCCGCAGGGAGTGATGACCCCGGAAGTCGCGCCGAAGAACACCCCGGTGCGGGCGCCGTCGTTGAGGGTCATTGCCCGGGTACCCGCGCGGTAACCACGGCGCGCCGTGGCGCCGGATGGCCCTCGATGGTGCGGCTGGCGTCATCCGGGTCGAGAAAGTTGGCCAGGGAGTGGAAGCGCATCCAGTCGGTGGCGCGCTGCTCGTCGCTGGTGGTGGGCGCCACGTCCGCGAGGCTGGCGTCGACGAAGCCCAGCTTGCGCAACCAGCCCAGCAGGGTGTCCACGCTGGGCAGGAACCACACATTGCCCATGCGCGCGTAGCGGCCCTCGGGGACCAGGGTGTCGCCGGGGCCGCCCTCGATGACCAGGGTTTCGAGTACCAGCTGGCCGCCGGGGCGCAGGCAGTCGCGCAGTTCGGCGAGATGGTCCATCGGCGAGCGCCGGTGGTAGAGCACGCCCATGGAGAACACGGTGTCGAAGGCCCTCAGTCCCGGCGGCACGTGTTGGATGCCCAGTGGCAACACCCAGGTGTGCGGCTGTTGCAGGTATTTTTGCAGGGCCCAGAACTGCACCACGAACAGCGGTGTCGGGTCGATGCCGATCACTTCCGCGGCGCCCGCGCCGGCCATGCGCCAGCAGTGGTAGCCGCTGCCACAGCCCACGTCCAGAACCCGGCGCCCGGCCAGGTTATCCAGGTGGGGGGCGATGCGCTCCCACTTCCAGTCCGAGCGCCACTCGGTGTCGATGTGCACGCCAAACAACTCAAAGGGGCCCTTGCGCCAGGGGCGCAGCCGCTGCAGGGTGTCGCGCAGCGCCGCCCGCTCCGGCTCGGGCAGCGGGGGCTCGCAGTCGGCGCCGACCCGGGCGGCGTCGAGCACCCGGTGGCTCACGGCAATGTCGGGCAGGGCCGCCAGCGCGTCCAGCCAGCGGGGCAGGTCGCCGTAGCGCTGCAATGACAGGCCGGCGGCGATCTGCTCTTGCAGCTGCGCGGCCCAGGGCTGCAACGGTGAGTCGCGCCAGCGCTCTATCAGGGGGCGGTAGTCGAGGGTGTCAGCGCGACTCACTTCAGGGCAATTCACTTCAAGGCCACGAGCGAGGCGAAATTGAAGCACTGGAACCACACGTCGCAGCTGCCGAAGCCGGCCGCGGCGATGCGCGCCTTGTGCTGCGCCAGGGTCTCCGGCAGCAGCACGTTTTCCAGGGCGCTGCGCTTCTGGGCGATCTCCAGGTCACTGTAGCCGTTGGCGCGCTTGAACTGGTGGTGCAGGTCGATATTGAGGGCGTCGAGGTGGGGGTCCTCGAAGGTGACCTTCTCCGACAGCACCATGATACCCCCCGGTTTAAGGCCGTTGTAGATGCGGTTGATGATCGCATCGCGCTGTTCCACGGGCACGAACTGCAGGGTGAAATTGAGCACCACGACGGAGGCGTTTTCGATGGCCACGTCCTGCAGGTCGGCGCAGACAAGCGACACCGGGGTGTCGTGGCTGTCGGTGTCGATCACCGAGCGGCAGCGGGACAGCATGGCCTCGGAGTTGTCCACGCCGACGATCAGGCAATCGTCGAAGTGCAGGTGCTGGCGCATGGCCAGGGTCGAGGCCCCGAGGGAGCAGCCCAGGTCGTAGAGCCTGCTGCCGGCGGTGGCGTAGCGCCCGGCGAGCAGTCCGGTCATCGCCACGATGGTGGTATAACCCGGCACCGAGCGCTTGATCATGTCGGGGAAGACCTGGGCCACCTTGTCGTCGAAGCGGAACAGGCCCGGCGAGCCCAGGGGTTCGGCGTAGATGTCGTCGCGGGAGTCGGACACGGTTTGATCACACTGCGTTACTGTGAGCGGCAAATTCTAGCACGGTTGCGGCCGGCGCAGGGGCGCTCGCCGGTCCCGCGGCGGACTCACCCGTTGGGGGTGGTGTACTTGCGGCGGGCGCTGGCGCACAATGTTTCGCCTTTGCCGAACACCCGGCGACGTCGCCGCGGGCATTCGCCGCGGGCATCCCCCGCGGTTTTCGCCGCAGACTTCGCCGTAGACAGGAGACGATATGAAAGGCACCCACGAATACGCGGGGGACCCCCGCAACGACAGCATCCTCATCGAGATCAACGGCGAGCACTTTCCCCGGCAGGAGGCGAAGATTTCGGTGTTCGACTCCGGCTTTATCCTCGGCGACGGGGTCTGGGAGGGCCTGCGGGTCGAGGGCGGCACCGTGCTGTTCCTGGAGCGCCATTTGGAACGCCTGTTCGAGGGCATGAAAACCCTGGATTTCCAGCCGGATTTCACCAAAGAGGAGCTCACCCGCCGCCTCTACCGCCTGCTGGCGGCCAACGGCATGGAGGAGGGCGTGCATATCCGCCTGATGGTGTCCCGGGGAGTGAAGGCCACGCCCTACCAGGACCCGCGCATGACCATTACCCCGCCCACGGTGGTGATCATCCCCGAGTACAAGGAGGCCCTGCCGGAGACGGTGGAGAAGGGCGTGCGCCTGTACACGGTATACGTGCGCCGGGGCTATTCCGACGTACAGGACCCCACCCTCAACACCCACTCCAAGCTGAACTGTATCGGCGCCTGCATCCAGGCCGCCAAGGCCAGCTACGACGAGGCGCTGATGCTGGACCCCCACGGTTTCGTGGCCACCTGCAACTCCACCCACTTTTTCATCGTGCGCCGCGGCGAGATCTGGACCTCCACCGGCGACTACTGCCTGGACGGCATCACCCGCGGCAAGGTGCTGGAGATGGGGCGCGAGCTGGGGCTGACGGTGCGCGAGACCAACTTCACCCTTACCGACGTTTACAACGCCGAGGAGGCCTTTGTCACCGGCAC
The DNA here is from genome assembly GCF_017255185.1 of Parahaliea mediterranea. Classification (GTDB taxonomy): domain Bacteria; phylum Pseudomonadota; class Gammaproteobacteria; order Pseudomonadales; family Halieaceae; genus JAFKCZ01. The sequence continues at coordinate 66,955 of NZ_JAFKCZ010000003.1, read as the reverse complement.
CTTTGCCGGTTTGGTGCCGGTCACCGAAGTGGACGGGCGCGTCATTGGCGAGGGCGGCGAGCGGCCGGTGATCAAGCGCCTGCAGGCCCAGTACCGGGAAGTGGTGCAGCGTTACATTACCGGGCCCGGCAAGGGCCACCCGAGGGCGTGACTATGGACGTGGTGCGTATCGCCATGTGGTCGGGGCCGCGCAATATCAGCACGGCTCTGATGCGGGCCTTTGAGAACCGCGACGATACCGCGGTGGTGGACGAGCCGCTTTACGGCCACTACCTGAAAGCCACCGGCCTGGAGCACCCGGCGGGGGAGGCCGTCATGGCGTCCCAGGATTGCGACTGGCGGGTGGTGGCGGAGCAGCTCTGCCGCGGTTTGCCCGCCGGGACCGACGCGGCGACCACGCGGGTGTTCTACCAGAAGCACATGACCCAGCACATGCTGCCGCAGATCGCCCTGGACTGGACCGACTCGCTAAGCAACTGCTTCCTGATCCGCGAACCCCGGCGCATTATCGCCTCCTACGCCAAGGTGCGGCCGGACTTCGCTCTCGAGGAAATCGGTTTCCCCCAGCAGTGGGCGCTGTTCCAGCGAGAGGCCGATCGCACCGGCGAGGCGCCGCCGGTGATCGATTCCCTGGAGACGCTGCGGGCCCCCGAAAAGAGCCTGCGCGCCCTCTGCGCGCGGGTGGGCATTCCTTTTAGCGAGGGGATGCTGGGCTGGCCGGCGGGGCCGCGGGACAGCGACGGGGTGTGGGCGCCGCACTGGTACGCCTCGGTGGAGCAGTCCACCGGATTCGAGGCCCCGGCGGAAACGCCCCTGTCGGAGGTGGCCATACCCGCCCGCTACGAGGCCCTGTGTGAGGAGGCGGAGCGGATTTATGCCGAGCTGTACCGGCACGCGCTGGTGAAAACCAGCGAGAAATGAGTGGCGTGCGGCGGCTGGCGCTCCCCGGGGGAGTGCTAGTTCGCGCTGCGAACCAGTTCGGCGTCCTCGTGACTGTACTGGCGGCGGGTGCGCGCGCGCTGTTCGAAATCGGCGAAGTGCGTGCTGCAGCGCTGCCCGCTGTGTGCAGTCGTTTCGTGGCTGAACTTGATGCTGCGGAGAAATTCCACCAGGCTAGCCTTGCCTCGGTCGCGTCGTTGCATCGTAACCCTCTACCTACTGCTTTTGCTTCCCATAACAATCCGTAGTGTAGCGGCGGGGAGTTGTCAAGTGGCGTAAAAAGTACCGATAGAAACTGTGAAATAGTGGCGTATGGGAGCGGGAACTCAGCGCGAGGGAATGGTCCCGGCGTAACGTTCCCAGTTGTTCACCAGTTCCTTCACCACCGCGCTGCCCACCAGGTAGGCGTTTTCCAGCGCCGCGTCCAGGCCGGCGTAGCTGTCGTGCTGCTCCTCCCGCAGGTATTCGGCGGCGGACTTGCCCTTGGGCGGCATGGTGAAGTTGGAGGCGGTGCGCAGCACCAGCACGCGATGCTTGTCGACCCGGCCAGCCTCGTGCAGGTAACTCAGGGACTGGAAGGTGCCGGTGTCCTCCATCGCCGAGCTCACGAATTCGCCCTGGCCGTCGGTCCAGTAGTCGGTCCACTCATTGGCCCAGTCGTTGAGCAGCTCGCCGTGCCAGAAGGTCATGGCCGCGAGCTGGTCGCCCTTGAGCACGAAGGGCTTGCGCTGGGCCACGGGGTATTCCGGGTACAGCTTGCGGGTGGCGGCGAGGGCGGGGTCGTCCGGCAATTGCATGTCGCGGGTGAGGCCGTAGGCCCAGTCCACCAGGGCGCCGTTGAGCTGGAAGACTTCCCCCAGGTTGTAGCTCTTGCGCGCGGGGTCGCCGGGGCCCTGGCTGAACAGGGGGAAGTAGCCGGTGTCCCAGTCCTCGGGAATTTCCCGGGCGTCGATCTCGTGGGCCAGGTCGCCATCCACCAGGTACTCCGCCCAGGCCACCGAGCCCAGGGAGGCGTCGTTGGGGTCGAAGCCGGAAATGCCGGCCACCAGCCAGTAGGCGCGGCTGAGGTCGAAGCGCGGGTCCAGCCCCAGGGCCATGACGTTGGCCGCGGCGTTGGCGGTGCCCATGCCGGTGACGATGCCGAGCACGCCCATGTCCTTGTTGTAGTGGATATCGTGGTGCATGTGCGGGGCGGGGAACACGGTATCCAGGGGCAGGCGCTCGTGCCAGCGCTGGAACTCGCCGGCGGCGTCGCCGCTGTCCTCGCCGGTTTCGAACATGGTAACCACTACCACCTTGACCGGTAGGGGGGGCTGGGCTTCGCGGGCGGTGGTGCTCGACAGCGGCAGTAGCAGGAGCGCGAACAGGGACAGCGTGGCAAATATTCGGGTCATGTTGGCATCCGGTCAGTGTGGGTCAAACGCGTGCTGTACAAAGGTTTCGATGGCGGTTCGTGTCGGCGCGCTGGTTTGCGCGCCCAGGGTTTGCACCGACAGCGCTGCGGCGCCCTGGGCGAAGCGGATCGCCGCTTCCAGGCCGCCGCCCCGGGTCAGGGCCGCGGCGAGGCAGCCGTTGAACACATCGCCGGCGGCGGTGGTGTCCACCGCGTCGACGGCGAAGGCGTCGAACAGCCGGCCCCGGGCGGCATTGTGCCCGTCGCGCTGCGACAAGTACACGCCGCGGGCGGCGCGGGTGACCAGCACGGTGTTTACCCCGCGATCGTGTAGCACGGCGGCGGCCGCGGCGGCGCTGGCGGCGTCGCGCACGGCGATGCCGGTCAGGGCCTCCACCTCGGATTCGTTGGGGGTGATCATATCCAGCAGGGGGTAGAGGTCGGCGGGCAGTTCACAGGCCGGCGCGGGGTTGAGGATGACCACGGTGTCCGCGGCGCGGCCCATTCTCGCCGCCTCGATCACCGTGTCCAGCGGGCTCTCCAGCTGCAGCAGGAGCACTGTCGCCTTGCGCAGCAGCGACCGGGCCGATTGCAGGTGGCGGATGCCGAGCCGGGCATTGGCGCCGGAGGCGACGCCGATGGCGTTTTCACCGTCGGCGGCGACAAAAATGTGGGCGACCCCCGACGGGGTATCATCATCCACCACGCAGTGGCGGGTATCGATGCCCTCGGCGGCGAAGCCCGCCAGCGCCTGTTCGCCGAAACTGTCCCGGCCCACGCAGGCCACCAGGCTGACATCGGCCCCGGCGCGGGCGGCGGCCACCGCCTGGTTGGCGCCCTTGCCGCCCGGGGCGGTGCTGAACGTGCCGCCGAGCACGGTTTCCCCGGGGCCGGGCAGGTGGGGGACCTGCAGGATCATGTCGGTATTGCTGGAGCCGATTACCACCAGTTGCGCCATGCCCGTTCTCTCCTACAGGTTGGAATAGATGATCATGCCCAGGCCCACGAGGAAGCAGGCGAACATGGCAGTGATCAAATGGCCGGTCCCGCGGGGTGTGTCCTTGAACTCCTTCCAGATGAATACGCCCCAGAAGGCCGCCACCATGGTCGCCCCCTGACCGAGGCCGTAGGACACGGCGTAACCGGCCTTGCCGGCGGCGATGATGTTAAAACAGAAACCGGTGGCCCAGATCGCGCCCCCGAGAATGCCCACCAGGTGCAGCCGTGGGGTGCCGCGGCTGAAGTACTCGCCGGGTTTGGCCGGCTCGCCGCTGATTGGCCGGTACATCAGCGGCACCAGGAACAGCAGGTTGGACAGCAGCAGGCCGATGGCGAAGATCACCCCGGCGGAGTAGGGCGTCATCAGTCCGGGTTCCGGGTCGGCGAAGTCGAAGGACATGGATTGGGCCACAAAGCGGTAAAAGAAACCCATGGTGATCCCGGCGATCACCGAGATGGTCAGGCCCTTGCCCACCCGGGTCGAGCTTTCCCCCGGCACCCGGCGGTAGATGATTGAGTCCAGCACAATGGCCACCACCACCAGGCCCACGCCGAGGAACAGCAGGGCGGGGCTGTTGACCTGGGCCGGGTCGTAGTTGGCCAGCACGCCGATCACCAGCGCCAGGCCGATGCCCACCGGGAAGGCCACCGCCATGCCGGCAATGTCGATGGCCACCACCAGCAGGATATTGGCCAGGTTGAACACCGCGCCCCCGAGCAGGGCCATGCGGATGGCGTCCCCGCTGGCCTGGGAAATATCCGCGGTGAAGGCCCGCCCGGCCTCGCCGTTGCTGCCCAGGGTAAATGCCAGCAACAGCGCCAGCAGCAGCACCCCGATGGAATAGTCCCAGTAGAACAGCTGGAAGCGCCACTCCTGGGTGGCGAACTTCTGGGTATTGGCCCAGGAGCCCCAGCACAGCATGGTGACGAAGCACAGCGCCACCGCGACGGCATAGCTCTCGACGATAAACATGGTCAGCCCTCTGTTGTTGTCTTTTTACGGGATACTGAACCTCCGTCATTCACACGATTCATGTTGGGGCCACGGGCAAACCCCGGGGTTTTGCCCGTGGCCCGCCACCAGTGTAGAAGAAGGTCCGGGGGCGCGCTATGCCGGCCACCGCCGGCAGCGGCTCAGAACTCGGTGGCCAGGGAGACGCCCCACACCCGCGGCTCGTTGGTGAAGCCGGTCAGGTTGTTGAAGTCGATGGCGCCCTGCACGTTTTCCTCGTCGGTGATGTTGCGGCCAAACAGCGCGATCTCATAGCTGTGGTCGCGCATGCGCCAGCCCAGGCGCACGCCGCCCTCGTACTGGCCGTCGGTGCGAAACTCCTTGGCGTCGTAGAGGAAAATCTGGGTGTCGCCCTGGTAGGACCAGTCGGTAAAGGCGAACAGCTCGCCCTCGCGTCCCACCGGCACGGTATAGGAGACGGTGAAGTTGAAGGTGGTCTCCGGCGCGTTGGGGAAGGGATTGCCGTCGACGAACACGAAGCCGCCGCCGGCGGAGGGGTCGGTCGGGGTGCAGGCGCGGCTGCCACAGGGGGCCACGCGCAGGCCGCTGTCCTCGATTTCGGTGTCGGCGTAGGCCGCGCCGAAGGTCAGCTGCAGGTTGTCGGTGACCATCCATTCCACATCGAGCTCGGCGCCCTGGCCGGTGCCCTGGTCGGCGTTGACCAGCTGGATCAGGTTGCCGGCGCCGCCCACCGCGGTGAACTGCATGTCCTCCACCTCGTAGTAGAACAGCGCGGTGTTGAGGCGCAGGCGGTTGTTGGCCAGCTCGGCCTTGTAGCCCACCTCGAAGGAGGTGATGGTCTCGGAATCCGCGACCGAGGGCGCCGCGCCGAAGGCCACGTCGCGGCCCTGGATGGTCGGCGCGCGGAAGCCGGTGCCCACCTTGGCCCAGAACGTGCTGTTGTCGCTGGCCGCGAAGGACAGGGCCAGGTCGCCGCTGACCTGGTCGTCACCCACGTCCACGGTGTAACCCGGGGCGGAGAAGTCTTTCTCGTCGTCGGTGTAGCGGATGCCGGCGGTCAGGGTCCAGGCCTCGCCCAGCGCCAGGTCGCCCTGGCCGAACACCGCCCAGGTGGTGTTTTCGTGAGTGACGGTGGTGGCGGCCATGAAAAACGGGTTTGTTTCCACGTCGAGCTCGGAGTCGAAGTAGAAAACCCCCACCTGCCAGTTGAAGCGCTCGCCGCCGGCGTTGGCCAGGCGGAATTCCTGGGACAGCTGGCTGGTGTCGGCGGCGTCCTGGGTCTGGGAGGGGAAGGGGATGAAGCCGGGGCCGGACTCCAGGTTGCCGCCGTCGATGTCACCCAGGCTGCGGCCCTCGGCGTCCTCCCAGGCGGTGATGGAGGTCAGGGTGAATGCGTCGAAGTCGTAGTCCAGTTTCAGGTTGAGCCCCGCGTTGTCGTACTCCTGGGGGTTGTTGTCGCCCTCGTCGAAAAATACCGTGTCGCGGTCGTAGTTATCGTTGAGGTCGTTGCTGCCCGGGCTGAAGATGTTGGCGCGGAACACCGCGGCGGTGCCGTCCAGGTCGCGGTAGTGGGCGCCCAGCAGGGCGCTGAAGCGCTCGTTCGGCTCCCACAGCAGGAAGCCCTTGGCCGCTTTTTCGCGGAAACCGCCGAGGGCGTCGTCCTCGCCGGTGTAGCCGTTGTCGATCCAGTCCTCGCGGCTCTGGTAGAGCACCGCCACGCGGCCGGCCAGGGTATCGGTGAGGCCGCCGCCCATGGCGCCCTCGAAATTCACCGTGCCCAGGGTGCCGATATCCACCTTGGCGCGCCCCTCGGGTTCATGGCCGGGCTTGCGGGAGTCGAACTTCACAATGCCGGCGGTGGTATTGCGGCCGAACAGCGAGCCCTGGGGGCCGCGCAGCACTTCCACGCGGTCGATATCGAACAGCGGGAAACTCTTGAGGACCACGTTCTCCTTGACCACCTCGTCCATGATCACTGAAACCGGTTGCGAGGCGGCCAGGTCGAAATCGATATTGCCCAGGCCGCGGATATAGAAGCGCGGCGCCACGCGGCCGTTGGAGGACTCCACGTACAGGCCCGGCACCCGGGCCGACAGGCCGCGGATATCGGCGCCGCCCTCGAAGATCGAGCTGAAGCGCTCGCCGGACAGGGTGGCCACCGACAGCGGCACGTCGAGCAGGCTCTGTTCGCGCTTCTGCGCGGTGACGATGATTTCCTCCAGCTGCGCCAGCGCGGGCGTGGCGAGGCTTGCGGCAACGGTCGCGGCAAGTGTCATCCGGGGGGCGTGCAACCTTTTCATGGGCATTCTCCTGCAGATTCTGGGCGTATTTGCCGGTGGGCTTGTCGCGGGCATGTGCAGGGCTCTAGTGGGCCCGGGTGGCGTTATGGTCACATTTGTGCAAAATTTACCCGCATTGCCGGGAACTCGCAGCCCGTTCCGGCAAAAGTACCAGAATTGACAGTGTTCACATTGCGGGCCGCGCCGCGGTGGCGCTGCATTGCATGACACAAGGAATACTTTCGTGAATCGAACCCCCTGGCGCCCGCTCGCGGCCATTGCCCTGGCGCTGACCCTGGCCTGGCCCGTCCTGTCCGCTCCGGCGCCCGACCTCGTGGTCTACGGCGATTATGTGTTGACCATGGACCCGGAGCAGCCGGAAATCCCCGATGGCGCGGTGGTGGTGGACAAGGGGGTGATCGTCGCGGTGGGGCCCCGGCCGGAGATCGACCGGCGCTATGTGGCCGCCCGCAGCATCGACGGCGCCGGCCGCGTGCTGATGCCGGGCCTGGTCAATGGCCACACCCACAGCGCCATGACCCTGTTCCGGGGCATGGTCGACGACCTCGATTTGATGACCTGGCTGAACGACTACGTGTTTCCGATGGAGGGGCGTTTTGTCGATCCCGCGTTCATCCGTGCGGGCAGCGAGCTGGCCTGCTGGGAGATGATTCGCGGCGGCACCACCACCTTTGTCGATATGTATTTCCATCCCGATGAAATCGCCGGTGTGGTGCAGCGCTGCGGACTGCGCGCGATCATCGCCGCGCCCCACATCGATTATCCCAGCCCCGGTTTCAGCGGCTGGGACGATTCCTTCGCCGCCGCCGAGGACTTCGTGCGCCGCTGGCAGGGGCGCGAGCCGCGCATTACCCCCGCCTTCGCGCCGCACGCCCCCTACACCGTATCGCCGCGGCACCTGCGGGCCACGGTGGAGAAAGCCCAGGCGCTGGGCGCGCCGATTTCCATGCACCTGGCGGAGGCGCCCGCGGAGAGCGCCTACATCGCCGAGCACTTCGACACCACGCCGGTGCAACACGTGGCCGGACTGGGCATGTACCGGCTGCCGCTGATCGCGGCGCATATGGTGCAGCTCGACGACAGGGACATCGCGCTGACCGCGGCGGCGGGGGTGGGGGCGGTGCACAACCCCACCTCGAACATGAAGCTGGGCGCCGGCATCTCACCGGTGCCGGCCATGCTGGCGGCTGGGGTGAAGGTGGGCCTGGGGACCGACGGCGCCGCCAGCAACAACGACCTCGACCTGTGGGAAGAGGTGCGCATGGCGGCGCTGCTGCACAAAGTCGATAGCGGGGACCCCACCGCGCTACCGGCGGGGCAGGCCCTGGCCATGGCGACCCGGCTGGGGGCGGCGGCGATCCACATGGAAGACAGCATCGGCCAGCTCAAGGTCGGCATGCAGGCGGACATGATCCAGCTGGCGGTGGACAAGACCCGCCACCAGCCGATCTACGATATCACCTCTCACCTGGTCTACGTGCTGGACAGCACGGACGTGGTGACCACCATCGTCGCCGGCGAGGTGCTGATGCGCGACGGGACGGTGCTCACCATCGACGAGGCGGCGCTGCGCAAGGCGGTGGACGGGCGGCGCGACGAAATCCGCGCCGTACTGGGAAAAAAGCCGGAGGGTGAATGAGGCCCGGGCGATGGTTGGCCAGCCTGTGCTGCCTGTGTGCGGTGGCAGGTGTGGCGCGGGAGGAGGGGGCGGTGATGCCTGATACAGCGACGCCAGGCGTGGATACCGTTATCCGCGAGCTGGGCCTGGAGCCCCATGTGGAGGGCGGTTACTTCAAACGCACCTTCCAGGCCGACCACCGGCCGGGGATCGACACTCCCGGCGGCGAGCGCTATACCCTGACCTCCATCCACTACCTGCTGACCCGGGACGCGCCCACCGGCCACTGGCACCTGAACCAGTCGGACATCATTCACTTCTGGCACCTCGGCGCCCCGGTCCACTATTACATGATCCATCCCGACGGCCGGCTGGAAACCGCCGTGCTGGGCCCCGACCTGGCCGCGGGCCATCGCCTGCAACTGGTGGTGCGCGGCGGTGTATGGAAGGCCTCCCACCTGGTCGCGGGGGACTATGGCCTGATTTCGGAAGCGGTGGCGCCGGGTTTCGACTACGCCGACATGACCCTGGGGGAGCGGGAGTTGTTGCTACAGCGCTTTCCACGGCACGGGGAGTTGATCAAGGCCTTCACCCGCGCCGCGCCAGTGCCGTAGCGCGTTCCCCCTGTAGGGTCGAATTCATTCGACTAAAAGCGGCGGAATGAATTCCGCCCTACACGGGCAGCGTATCGCAGACCCTGTAGGGTCGAATTCATTCGACCAAAAGCGGCGGAATGAATTCCGCCCTACATGGGCAGCGTATCGCAAACCCTGTAGGGCCGAATTCATTCGACCAAAAGCGGCGGAATGCATTCCGCCCTACACGTGCAGTGTGTCGCAGACCCTGTAGGGTCGAATTCATTCGACCAAAAGCGGCGGATTGAATTCCGCCCTACACGGGCAGTGTATCGCAGACCCTGTAGGGTCGAATTCATTCGACCAAAAGCGGCGGAATGAATTCCGCCCTACACGGGCAGTGTGTCGCAGACCCTGTAGGGTCGAATTCATTCGACCAAAAGCGGCGGAATGAATTCCGCCCTACATGGGCAGGGTTGTAGGGCCGAATTCATTCGGCCAACCTGGGTGGAACCCATCGCAATCAATCCCGCTCGAGTGCCGCTTCGATGCGATCCACCAGGCCCGCCAGCTCCGGCTTGTGTTCGCGGATTTCCTCCAGCTTCAGGCCGTCCAGCTCGTGGGGAAAGATCAGCCACTCGTCGGTCTCGTGGACATAGTAGTCGGGCACCCGGCCGGTCTTGTTCTTGCCCGGTTTGTAATAGGGCGTGGCGATACGGATATGCGGGGTATTCTTCTTGCAGGCCGCCTTGAGATCCCTGATGGTCTGGTCGATGGAGAAGCCGGAGTCGTGCACGTCGTCGACGATCAACAGGGAATCCTCTGACTCCAGGCGCTTGATCAGGTAGTTGAGCCCGTGTACCTGCACGTGGCGGCTGCGCTCGCCGATGCCGGTGTAGGAGGAGGTGCGGATGGCGATGTGGTCGGATTCCACCCCGAGCACGTCCAGCAATTCCTGTACCGCGATGCCCACCGGCGCGCCGCCACGCCACACGCCGACAATATAGTTGGGGCGGTAGCCGCTCTCGTAGATCTGCCAGGCCAGGGTGAAGGAATCCTCCAGGAGCTGCTGGGCGCTGATGTAGTGTTTGTGCATGGTGGGCGGGCTCCGCGGCGGGGAATGTCGGAGCGTTCAAGGTTAGCACAGCTCACGGGCATATCTCACCGGTTCGATGGTTGGGCCGCGCTGGCGCCGTCGGCGCCGGGTGGCCTTTGTCCTGGTGTATTGCCGGTTTCCCGGCCGAATGAATTCGGCCCTACAGGGGAGACATTGCCACCCCGTGTAGGGTCGAATTCATTCGACCACGACCACGACCACGACCACGACCACGACCACGACCACGACGCCGGGGGGAAGGGCCGCTGCCTGCCCTATGGTGCCCCGCGCGGCGATTGCGTACACTTTTGCGACACAGTCCCGGACGCGCCATTGCCGGGTCCCGCAATGCAGGGAAGAGCACATGGAGAAACAGGACCAGGGCCTGGTCGGGCGCTATTTCCAACTGGCCGAGCACGGTAGCGACGTGCGCACGGAGCTGGTGGCCGGCGCCACCACCTTCGTCACCATGGCCTACATCATCTTCGTCAACCCGCAGATGATGGCGTCCGCGGGCATGGACCCCCAGGCCAGTTTCGTGGCCACCTGCCTGGCATCGGCCCTGGCCTGCTACCTGATGGGCTTTTATGCCAACTGGCCGGTGGGCCTGGCGCCGGGCATGGGTCTCAACGCCTTTTTCACCTACACCGTGGTGGCCGACATGGGCTACACCTGGGAGGTGGCCCTGGGGGCGGTGTTCCTGGCCGGGGTGCTGTTCGTCATCATGAGTGTCACCCGTATCCGCCGCTGGATGCTCAACAGCATTCCCCTGGATTTGCGCGTTGCCATGGCCGCGGGGGTGGGTTTGTTCGTCGGTTTTATCGGCCTCAAGAGCGGCGGCATCATCGTCGCCAGCGAGGCGACCTTTCTCACCCTGGGGGACTTGACCCGGCCCGAGCCGGCCCTGGCCTGCCTGGGTTTCCTGCTGATCGCGGTGCTGTCCATTCGCCAGATGCACGGCGCCATCATCGTCGGCATCCTGACCATTACCGCCATCGGTTTGCTCGGTGGCCTGGTGGAGTACCAGGGGCTGGTGGCGGCGCCGCCGAGTATCGCCCCGACCCTGTTCAAGCTGGATATCGCCGGCGCCCTTGACGTGGCGATGACCAGCGTGATCATCGCCTTCCTGTTCGTGAACCTGTTCGATACCGCCGGCACCCTGCTGGGGGTGGCCAACCGCGCCGGTCTGGTCGACGAGCGCGGCCGGATCCACAACATGGACCGGGCCCTGAAAGCGGACAGTACCTCCAGCGTGTTCGGCGCCTTCCTGGGCTGCGCGCCGGTGACCAGTTACGTGGAAAGCGCCGCCGGTGTCGCCAGTGGCGGCCGCACCGGCCTCACCGCCGTGACGGTGGGCACCTTGTTCCTGCTGGCGATCTTCTTCGCCCCCCTGGCGGGCATGGTGCCGGCCTTCGCCACCGCGGGCGCGCTGATCTACGTGGCGATGTTGATGCTCACGGGGGTGCAGGGCCTGGAGTGGGAGGACGCTACCGAGGTGATCCCCGCCCTGATCACCATCGTGATGATTCCGCTATCCTTTTCCATCGCCAACGGCATCGCCGTGGGTTTTATCAGCTATGTGGTGATCAAGTTCTGCACCGGCCGCCACCGCGAAATCTCCCCCGGGGCCTGGTTCCTGGCCGCGATCTTCCTGGCTAAATTCGCCTTCATGTAAGGCCTCCGCGGTGCTCGCGCGCATTTCGTGGTGACCCCGGCTCCGGTATAATCGCGGCCCCTTTGACGGAGGCCGCGATGAAACCCGAGAACTACCCGCAAACCCCCAGCCACCTCTGGGAGCACTTCTATCAAATCACCCAGATTCCACGGCCCTCCAAGGCCGAGGCCGCCGTGCGCCAGTACGTGATCGATCGGGCCGAGGCCCGCGGTTGCCGCTGGCAGGCGGATGCGGTGGGTAACGTGGTGGTCTATGTGCCCGCCAGTCCGGGCATGGAGGCGAGCGGCACGGTGATCATCCAGAACCACCTGGACATGGTGACCGTGAAAACCGAGGACAAGGCGCACGACTTCGACCGCGACCCCCTGCAGTTGCGGGTCGAGGACGGCTGGCTCAAGGCCGATCGCACCACCCTGGGCGCGGACAATGGCATCGGCTGCGCCGCGGCGCTGGCGGTGATGACCGATGACAGCGTGCAACACCCGCCGCTGGAGCTGTTGTTCACCGTGGACGAGGAGACCGGACTGGGCGGCGCCCGGGAGCTGGACGCCGGCATGTTGAGCGGCGATCGCATGCTCAACCTCGACACCGAGGACTGGAACGAACTCTATATCGGCTGCGCCGGGGGTGGGGGCTGGACCTTTACCCGCGGCTTTGCCACGGAAGCGGCGGCGGACGGATTGGCCGGCTTTCACCTGAACCTGAAGGGCCTGGCCGGCGGTCACTCCGGTATCCAGATCCACGAGCAGCTCGGCAACGCCATCAAATTGCTGGTGGATGTGCTGCAGGGCGTGGAGGGGCTGCGCCTGGGGGGCATCGCCGCCGGTGTGGCGCACAATGTGATTCCCCGGGAAGGCGATGTGTATTTCGCCTGTCCGGCGGAAGCGGCGCCGGCGCTGGAGGCGCGCCTGGATACCCTGTCCGGCCACTGGCGCGGCTACCTGCCGGCGGCGGATCACGGCCTGGAAGCGGCGCTCGCCCCCTGGCGGGCGGAGTCCCTGCTCAGCGCGGCCGACAGCGCCGCGGTACTGGATCTGCTGGCGGTCTTCCCCCACGGCGCCCAGTCCTACAACCTGGCCCAGCCCGCGGATCTGGTGGACCTCAGCATCAACCTGGCGCGGGTGGAGCTGGCCGCTGGCGAGCTGTTTATCGAATCCAGTTTCCGCTTTTTCAATGCCGACCAGGCACAGCCCCTGCGGCGCGCGGTGGAATCCCTGGCGCGGCTGGCGGGGCTGGAGGTGCATCCGATGGCGGGCTATCCCGGCTGGCAGCCGGATTTCACCAGTGCGCTGCTGGCCCAGGGCAAGGCCCTGCACCGTCGACTGTTCGACGTCGAGCCCGCGGTCAAGGCGATTCACGCGGGGCTGGAATGCGGCCTGCTGAAAAGCAAGAAGCCCGACGTGGATATCCTCTCTTTCGGCCCCACGATCCGCGGCGCCCACTCCCCCAGCGAGCGTTTGCAGATCGACACGGTGCCGCCGTTCTGGCAGCTGCTCACCGCGCTGCTGGCCGAGATGTAAGCCCCGACACTGCCTATACTCCCTTTACCGATACTGGAGAAACCAACATGCTGGAGTCACTTCCCCGCCTGCCCGACGATCCCATCCTCGGCCTGGCCGCCGCCGCCCGCGCCGACGGCAACCCCGACAAGGTGGATCTCACCGTGGGGATCTACATGGACGAATCCGGCCTGTGCCCGGTGTTCGACGCGGTGCGCCAGGCCCAGCGCGCCCTGGTGGACGAGGAGGCGACCAAGGCCTACATGCCGCCGGTGGGCGATCCGGCCTTCAATACCGGCATGCGGCAACTGGTGTTCGGTACCGACAGCGCCGCCCTGGCGGCCGGGCGGGTGAGCAGCATCCAGACCCCCGGGGGCTGTGGCGCCCTGCGTATCGGCGCCGAGGTGATCAATGCCGCCGTGCCCGGCGCCCGGGTGTGGGTGTCCGACCCGACCTGGCCGGTGCATATCCCCCTGTTGGGCAGTGTCGGCCTGCAGTTCGAGAACTACCGCTACTACGAGGCCGCCGACCACAGCGTGGATTTCGACGCCATGGTCGACGACCTGAAACAGGCCCGGCGCGGCGACGTCGTGCTGCTGCACGGCTGCTGTCACAACCCCTGTGGCGCCGACCTCAGCCTCGAGCAGTGGGGCGTGATCGCCGACATGGCCGAGGAGCAGGGTTTCCTGCCCTTCATCGATATCGCCTACCAGGGCCTGGGTGACGGCCTCGAGCGCGACGCCGCCGGCCTGCGCCTGTTGGCGGCGCGCCTGCCGGAGATGATTGTGGCGGCGTCCTGTTCCAAGAACATGGGCTTGTACCGCGAGCGCACCGGTATCACCCTGTTCCTGTGTGCCGATGCGAACTCCGCCGACGCCCTGCAAAGCCAGGCGGCGGTGGCGGCGCGGCGGGTCTACTCCATGCCGCCGGCCCACGGCGCGCTGATCGCCGGCCGCATTCTGTCCGACGGCGGCCTGCGCGAGAACTGGGAGCGCGAGCTGGGCGGCATGTGCCAGCGCATCAACGGTTTGCGCGGCGAGTTGCGGCGCAAGCTGGAGGCCGAGGCCGGCCGCGACTTCGGCTTCATCGAGCGCGAGAAAGGCATGTTCTCCTTCCTCGGCCTCAGCGCCGGGCAGGCCCGGGCGCTGCGCAGCGAGCACAGCGTGTACATGCTGGATTCCTCGCGCATCAATGTGGCGGGGGTGAACGCCGGCAACATTGACTACCTGGCGCGGGCGGTCGGCGCGGTGCTTCGCGCCTGATGGGCGCAAGCGGCGCCAGCGCTGCGCCGCGGGCTCACCCCGGGGGAGCCCCGGGGTGAGCCTTACCGGCCGCTGGGACTGGGTGCTGCGACAGGCCGCCCGGAAGCTGTGGCTGACGGTGGTGTTTTATATCCTGGCGGGCTTGCTGTCGGTGCTGTTGGGGGCTCTCCTCGAGCCGCTGCTGCCCGCGCGATTCCTGGCCCTGGTCACGGCGGATTCCGCCGACCGTGTGTTGGGTATCCTGGCCTCCAGCATGCTGGCGGTGACCACGTTTTCCCTCGCCACCATGGTCACCGCCCAAGCGGCGGTGACCAGTAACACCTCGCCCCGCGCCACCACCCTGGTGTTGGACAACGAGGTGACGCGCCACGCCCTCGGCGTGTTTATCGGTTCCTTCCTGTTCAGCCTGGTGGGCATCGTGGCCCTGAAGACCCAGCTGCTGGGCAACGGCGGGCATGTCGTGCTGTTTATCATCACCCTGGCGGTGATTGCCTTGATTATCGTGGCCCTGCTGCGCTGGATAGAGCATCTCTCGCAATTGGTGCGGGTCAGTGAAACCACCGACCGGGTGGAAGCGGTCACGCGCGCCGCGCTCGAGGAATGGGCGCGGCACCCCGGCCTGGGGGCAATGGCCTGCTCCGACCTGCAGTCACGTATCCCCGATGGAAGTCGCGCCGTGCGGCCGCTGAAAACCGGCTACGTGCGACATATCGATATGCGGGGGCTGATCGCGCTGGCCGACAGCCTCGCCGTGGATGTGTATGTGCGGAGCCCGCCCGGGGCCTTTGTCGGCTTGAACACCTCGCTGGTGTGTCTTGCGGGGGAGGGGGCCGGGCCGGAGGCGGAGGCCGCGGTGCGCGAACTGTTTGTTATCGGCGCTACCCGCACCTTCGACTACGACCCGCGCTTTGGCCTGATCGTGCTCGGTGAAATCGCATCGCGCGCGCTGTCGCCGGGGATCAACGATCCCGGCACCGCCATCGATGTCATCGGCCGCGCGGTGCGGTTGTTTTCGCGCTGGGCCGGCACCCGGGCGGAATGTTCCAAGGCGTCCACGCAGCCAGCGGTGCGGGTGTGGATGCCCGAGCTGTCGCTGTCCGACATGCTGGATGACGTGTTCACGCCCATCGCCCGTGACGGCGCCGCCAGCCTCTCGGTGCAAATGCGCTTGCAAAAAGGCCTGGGGCTGCTCGCCGGTTTGGGGCACGCTCCCCTGAGCGCCGCCGCGGGGCATCAATCGCGGCGCGCCTGGGCGTATGCCGAACAGGCCCTGGCCATGGATTTCGAGCGCGAGGCCCTGCTTCCGCTGGTGCCGGGCCTGGCGGGGAGCGGGAAGGGCCGTTAGCAAGAGCTGCTAAGGGGCGTTAGAGCGCCCGCGGTCAGTCCTCGCCTTCCAGTTCCACCCAGCGATCGAGTGCCTGTTCCAGTTCCTGTTGCACCGCGGTCAGCTCCGCCAGCGTGCGCTCGATCTCGCCGTGATCGCCCTGGTAGAAACCCGGGTCGGCCATGGCGGCCTCCAGGCTCGCCTGCCGGGTCTCCAGCTCCTCGATTTTGCCCGGCAGCGCCTGCAGTTCACGCTGATCCTTGTAGGAGAGTTTTCGCGGGCGTGGCGCCGCGGATTTTGGGGCCGGTGTGGCCGCTGTGGATTTGGCGGAGGCCGGTGCGGCCTGTTTGGCACCGGGGTCGCGCAGGCGCCCGCCCCGGGCCTCCCAGTCGCTGTAGCCGCCGGCCTGTTCGCTGACCACGCCATCGCCCTCCAGTACCAGCAGGCTGGTGACCACGCTGTCCATGAAGTCCCGGTCGTGGCTGACCAGGATGACGGTGCCGTCGAAGTCCAGCAGGATTTCCTCCAGCAGCTCCAGGGTCTCGATGTCCAGGTCGTTGGTGGGCTCGTCCAGCACCAGCAGGTTGGCGGGTTTGCTGAACAGCCTGGCCAGCACCGCGCGGTTCTGTTCGCCGCCGGACAGGGCCTTGACCGGGGTGCGCACGCGGTCCGGGCTGAACAGGAAATCCCCGAGGTAGGAAATGGCGTGCTTGCGCTTGCCGCCGATGTCGATGAATTCCTGGCCGCCGCAGACGTTGTCGATCAGGTTCTGCTCCGGGTCCAGGTGGCCGCGCAACTGGTCCGAGTAGGCGATCTCCAGTTTGCTGCCCAGTTTCACCGTGCCGCTGTCCGGCGCCAGCTCGCCCAGCAGGAGTTTCACCAGTGTGGATTTGCCGGCGCCGTTGGCGCCGACAATACCGATGCGGTCGCCGCGCTGGATGATGGTGGAGAAGTGTTCCAGGATGACCTTGTCGCCGAAGCGTTTGCCAACGTCCTGCACCTCCGCCACCAGCTTGCCGGAGCGGCTGGCGTCTTCCACCGCGAAACTGGCCTGCCCCACGCGGGCGCGGCGGTTGCGGTGTTCCTCGCGCATCGCCTTGAGGGCGCGTACCCGGCCCTCGTTGCGGGTGCGCCGGGCCTTGATGCCCTGGCGAATCCACGCTTCCTCCTGGGCGAGCTTCTTGTCGAACAGCGCGTTGGCGCGCTCCTCCGCCGCCAGCTCCTGTTCGCGGTGCCCGAGGAAACCGCGGTAGTCGCCGCGCCACAGGGACAGGTGCCCGCGGTCGAGTTCGGCGATGCAATTGACCACGTTCTGCAGGAAGCGGCGGTCGTGGGTGATCAGGATGATGGCGCCGCGGAACTGCTGCAGTTGGCCCTCAAGCCATTCGATGGCGGGGATGTCCAGGTGGTTGGTGGGCTCGTCCAGCAGCAGGATGTCGGGCTCCGATACCAGCGCCCGGGCCAGGGCCACGCGGCGGCGCCAACCGCCGGACAGCTCGCCCATGCGGGCATCCGCGGGCAGCTGCAACTGGGTCAGGGTGGTGTCCACGCGCTGTTGCAGGGTCCAGCCATCGACCGCCTCCAGCGCGTGCTGCACCCGCGCCAGCTCGTCCATGTCCACGTCGCCGCCCTGCTGCGACAGGCGGTGATATTCGCGCAGCAGTTCGCCGGTCTCGGGCAGCCCGCCGGCGACCACGTCGTACACCGTGGCGCCGTCCGCCTCCGGCAGGGTCTGCTGCAGGCGCGCCAGCTTCACCCCGGGGCGCAGCCAGCGCTCGCCGGCGTCGGGGGTGATTTCCCCGGCGAGCAGTTTCAGCAGGGTGGTCTTGCCGGCGCCGTTGCGGCCGAGCAGGCCGAGCTTTTCGCCCCGGGTGATGGTGAAATCCACCCGGTCGAGAATGGTGTGGGTGCCGAACTGGAGTTGGACGGCGTCGAGTTTGAGCAGGGGCATGAAGGGGCCTGTAGAATGCGTGGGCAGGCATTCTACGCCAGGCCCCACCGCAGCCGCCAGCGGCCACTGCGTGTCCGCGGGGCCCATCGCCGGCCCACATCGGTTATCATGGCGCCCCCTGACCAACCGAGAGTGAACGGGTTTTCGCAATGCTCCTGTCCCATCGTAACCGGCAGCACGACCGGCAGGTGGCCGCGTGGCTGCTGCTGTGCGCCGCCGTGGTATTCGGCATGATCCTGCTGGGCGGCGTGACCCGCCTGACCAATTCGGGCCTGTCCATGGTGGAGTGGAAGCCGCTGATGGGGGTGGTTCCGCCCCTGTCCGAGCAGGCCTGGCAAGAGACCTTCGACAAGTACAAGGCCTATCCCGAATACCGGAAAATCAACCGCGGCATGGACCTCGACGGCTTCAAGTCGATCTTTATGTACGAGTACCTGCACCGCCTGTTGGGGCGGTTGATCGGGGTGCTGTTCTTTTTCCCCATGGTTTACTTCATGATGCGGCGGCGGGTGCCCGCGGGCCTGCAGCCCAAGTTGTGGCTGCTGTTCCTGCTGGGGGGTGGCCAGGGGCTGTTGGGTTGGTTCATGGTCAAGAGCGGCCTGGTGTCGGACCCGCACGTCAGCCAGTACCGCCTGGCGGCGCATATGGGGCTGGCGGTTATCATCTACGCCTACATGCTGTGGCTGGTGTTCGACCTGCGCCTGGGCAAGCCGCGCCGCGGGACCGGCGCGGGGCCGCTGGCGCGCACCTCGCTGGTGCTGGTGGGGCTGGTGTACCTGATGATCCTGTCGGGGGCGCTGGTGGCGGGGACCAAGGCCGGCTTCGCCTACAGCACCTGGCCGCTGATGGGCACGTCTTTCTTCCCGCCGGGCCTTTACGCCGGAGATCCCGCCTGGCTGGACGCCTTCGAGGACATCACCGCGATCCAGTTCAACCACCGGATGTTCGCCTATTTCCTCATTATTGTTGTCGCGGTGTTCGCCACCCTGGCCTGGCGGCGGGTGCCGACGCCGCGGGTGCGCCTGGGGGTGATACTGCTGGGGCTGGCGCTGGCCGCCCAGGTGCTGCTGGGTATCAGTACGCTGTTGCTGCACGTGCCGGTCTCGCTGGCGGCGGCGCACCAGGGCGGCGCGGTGCTGCTGCTGTCGGCGGCGCTGTTCGTGGCCCACGCCCTGCGGCGGCAGACAGCCGTCGCGCCAGCGCCCCAAGCCCCTTAGTTGTAGGTGACCACCAGGTAGCCGGTTAGGGGCGCGTCGCCGCGATTGGCGATGCGGTGTTCCACGTCCGCCCGGTAGTGGGCGGAGTCCCCGGCTTCCAGTTCGCAGTGGGTGGCCCCGGCGCTGATCGAGGCGCTGCCCCCGGCCACCGTGAACAACTCCCGGGTCCCCTCGAAATGGGCGGAGCTGTCCAGGCTGGCCCCGGGTTGCAGGACTATTTCGTAGAATTCCACGTCTTTTTCCATGTGCAGCGGCGACAGGGTGCGTATCTGGCACTCGCTGTCGGCGCGGAACAGGTTGGCCGGGTCGGAGCCGTGCACCAGCTCAATGGTGCCGCTGGCGGCGGGGTCGTCCACCAGTTCGCCTATACTCAGCCCGAAGGCCTGGGCGATGCGGTAGGTAACCGCCAGGGTCGGGTTGGCCTGGCCGCGCTCGATCTGGCTGAGCATGGAGCGGCTCACGCCGGAGGCGGCGGCGAGCTGTTCCAGGGTGAAATTGTTGCGCTGGCGCAGCGCGGTCACGCGTTCGCAGAGGACCTTGCTGGCGGGATCGATGGCGGGTCGGGTCATGGTGTAATCCGCTATACAGGAAAAAAATCTTGTATGTGAAACTGGTGGCGTCTACTATACCGGAAATTTTCCGAAATAGTGAACGGCCCGTCGTGGCCGGGGATGATCATGAAGGCATTGGTGAAAAAAGAAGCGGCCCCGGGGCTCTGGCTGGACGAGGTCCCGGAGCCCTCCATTGGCATTAACGATGTGCTGATCAAGGTCAAGCGCACCGCGATCTGCGGCACCGACATGCACATCTACAACTGGGACGCCTGGGCGCAGAAAACCATCCCGGTTCCCATGGTGGTGGGGCACGAGTTTGTGGGCGAGATCGTGCACGTGGGCTCCAATGTCAACGATTTCAAGCCGGGGCAGATTGTGTCCGGCGAGGGGCATGTCGTCTGTGGACGCTGCCGCAACTGCCTGGCGGGGCGGCGCCACCTGTGCGCGCACACCTCTGGCATCGGGGTCAATCGTCCCGGCGCCTTCGCCGAGTACGTGTCCTTGCCGATGTCGAACGTCTGGGAGCACAATCCCGGCATCGACCTCGATGTGGCGGCCCTGTTCGACCCCTTTGGCAATGCGGTGCACACCGCGCTGCAGTACGACCTGCTGGGCGAGGATGTGTTGATCACCGGCGCCGGGCCCATTGGCGCCATGGCGGCGGCGGTGTGCAAGCACGCCGGCGCGCGCCACATCGTGGTGACCGACCTGATCGACGCGCGCCTGGAGCGCGCGGCCGAGCTGGGCGCGACGCGCACCGTGAACGTGGGCCGGGAAACGCTGGCCGAGGTGCAGCGCGAGCTGGGCATGGAGGAGGGCTTCGATGTGGGCCTGGAGATGTCCGGCAACGGCCGGGCCTTCAATGACATGCTGGCCAACATGTGCCACGGTGGCAAGATCGCCATACTCGGCATTCCCGGTGAAAACACCGCGATCGACTGGAATACGGTGATTTTCAACATGTTGACGCTCAAGGGCATCTACGGCAGGGAGATGTACGAAACCTGGTACAAGATGTCGGTAATGATCGACTCCGGCCTGGATATTTCGCCGGTAATCACCCACCGCATGTCATACCGGGATTTCCAGAAGGGTTTCGACGTAATGAACGCGGGGGAGGCGAGCAAGGTTATCCTGGATTGGGAGAATTGAACGGGGGGAATGCCCGTTTCGCCGGCAATTCGGTCGAATGAATTCGACCCTACACGGGCTACGCTTCCCCCCTGTAGGGCCGAATCCATCCGGCCAAGCAATGGGCGATTCCCCCTGTAGGGCCGAATTCATTCGGCCAAACAGCGGGCGATTCCCCCCTGTAGGGCCGAATCCATTCGGCCAAGCAAAGGGCGATTCCCCCCTGTAGGGCCGAATTCATTCGGCCAAGCAGCGGGCGATCTCCCCTGTAGGGCCGAATTCATTCGGCCAAGCAACGAACGGTTCTCCCCCGTAGGGCCACAGATTCACTCGACCATTTTGCTGATTCGAATATACCGAGGACACCATGTACGGCAACTTCAAACAACACCTGGCCAGTGAACTGGCCGACATTCGCGACGCGGGCCTGTATAAGTCCGAGCGCGCCATTACCACGCCCCAGGGGGCCCATGTGGGGGTCAACGGCGATCGCGAGGTTCTCAACCTCTGCGCCAACAACTACCTGGGCCTGGCGCAGCACCCGGAGGTTAACGCCGCCGCCGCGAAAGGGCTGGAGGACTGGGGCTACGGCATGGCCTCGGTGCGTTTTATTTGCGGCACCCAGACCCTGCACAAGGAGCTGGAAGATAAAATCAGCGCCTTTCTGGGTACCGAGGACACCATACTCTACCCCTCCTGTTTCGACGCCAACGGTGGCCTGTTCGAAACCCTGTTGGGGGCCGAGGATGCGGTGATTTCCGACGAGCTGAACCACGCCAGCATCATCGACGGCGTGCGGCTGTGCAAGGCCCAGCGCTATCGCTACAAGAACAACGACATGGCCGATCTCGAGGCCCAGCTAAAGGCCGCCGACGCCGCCGGGGCCCGCTTCAAGCTGATCACCACCGACGGCGTGTTTTCCATGGACGGTTACATCGCCCGCCTGGACGAGATCTGCGACCTGGCGGAGCGCTACGGCGCGCTGGTGCATTTCGACGATTGCCACGCCACCGGCTTTGTCGGCGCCGGCGGGCGCGGCACCCACGAGCTGCGCGGTTGCATGGACCGTGTGGACATCATCACCGGCACCCTGGGCAAGGCCCTGGGCGGCGCCAGCGGTGGTTACACCGCGGCCCGCGGCGAGATCGTCGAACTGCTGCGCCAGCGTTCGCGCCCCTACCTGTTTTCCAATACCGTGGCGCCGCCGGTGGTGGCCGGCGCGATCCGCGCGATCGAGCTGGTTAGCGAGGGGCCGCAGCTGCGCGAGCAACTGGCGCGCAATACCGCTCAATTCCGCGAGGGTCTGGAAAGACTGGGCTTTGAACTGCTGCCGGGCGAGCATCCGATTGTGCCAGTGATGCTGCACGACGCCGCGCTGGCGGGGCGTTTCGCCGACGCGATGTTGCGGCAGGGCGTATATGTGATCGCCTTTTCCTATCCGGTGGTGCCGCGGGGCAAGGCGCGCATTCGCACGCAGATGTCGGCGGCGCTGGATGGGGGGGATATTGAATTCGCGCTGGAGGCCTTCGGCCGCGTGAAGGCGGAGCTCGGTTGCTGAGCCCCGCCGTCCGTCACCAGAATTTCGGCGACTTGTCGTCCTTGCGTCGCCCCGGGTTCCGGCGACGGTCCTGCTTGGTGGGGTCGAAACGGACTTCCGCCCGGCGGTCGTTGCCGGACCGGCGATTGGTCCTGCGCCGCTCCTGGCCGGCGTACTTGCGCTCGCCATCGCCGCTCAGGGTATAGCCGCCGGGCGATACGTCCCGTGCCTCGAAGCGCGATTTGGTGTCGGACATCCTCTATGCTCCCGCCTTGGTATCGGCCCTAGCCTATCTCCACTCGCGGCGCCGCTCAACCACCGGCGGTATCTAGGCGTGCGCTGGAATGGCGCGAATGTGCCAGAGTGCGACGCCGGTCACAGCTCGCCGGTCCCGGCGGTGGGGCAAGCGCCCGGTTCCGGCGGACGACGGCGGTAACAGCCGCAAACTGTGATCGGTGCCGCACTCTGCGCATAGTAATAACCTGCCATCTGGCTTATTCTCCCCAGCCGCATAAATCTTTTTTATTCAGCAGGTTAGCGTTTTTCGACCGACCGCGGTCGGAGCGCGTTCCGGGGAGCTGTAAGCGTTTGAACACTGCACTGAACCTCGCCGCCACCGAAGACACGCTGTTGCAGTGCCTGCTCGCGCTGTGTCGCTATCACGGCAAGGCCTCCACCGGGGAGGCCCTTGCCGGTGGACTGCCGCTGGAGCAGGGGCGGCTGACCCCGGCCCTGTTCGAGCGCGCCGCGAGTCGCGCCGACCTGGTGAGCCGTGTGGTGCAACGCCCCGCCAATGCGCTGCAGGCGGAGCTGCTGCCGGCGGTGGTGTTGCTGGAGGGTGACCGGGCCTGTCTGCTGCTCGGCTGGAGCGACGACGGGGCCACCGCGCGGGTCATCTACCCCGAGCTGAACGAGGCGGCGGTGGAGGTTCCCGCGGGCAAGTTGCTCGATGCCCAGCGCGGCGGCTTGATCGTGTGCCGGCCCCGCTTCCGCTTCGACCAGCGCACCCCGCGCACCGGAACGTCCGAGCGCGGGCACTGGTTCTGGGACGCGATCCGCGCCAACGCGCCGGTCTACCGCGACGTGCTGCTGGCGGCGTTCTTCATCAACGTATTCGCCCTGGCACTGCCCCTGTTCACCATGAATGTCTACGACCGGGTGGTGCCCAACTACGCGGTGGAAACGCTGTGGATGCTGGCCGCGGGGGTGATCCTCATCCTGCTCGCGGACGTCACCCTGCGCACCATGCGCGGCTACTTTCTCGACCTGGCGAGCCGGCGGGTGGACATGAAACTGTCGGCCCGCATCATGGAACAGGTACTGGGGGCCAGGCTGGAACACCGTCCCGCCTCGGTCGGCTCCTACGCGGTGAACCTGCGCTCCTTCGAGACCGTGCGGGATTTCATAACCTCCGCCTCGGTGACCACGCTCATCGACGTGCCTTTCGCGGTGATTTTCCTCGCGGTGATCGCCTGGATCGCACCGCTGGTGCTGATGCCGGTGGCCGTGGGCCTGCTGGTGGTGCTGGGCTATGCACTGGCCGCCCGGGGCAAGCTGAAGGAGCTCACCGAGACCACCTACCGCGCCGGCGCGCAGCGCAACGCCACCCTGATCGAAAGCCTGGTGGGCCTGGATACCATCAAGGCCCTGGGCGCCGAATCGCGCATGCAGCGCAAGTGGGAAGAGGCGACCTCCTTCCTGGCACACGTGGGGGTGCAGCTGCGGCTGGTCTCCAATTCCACCATCAACGTGACCCAGTGGGCGCAGCAGATGGTGACCATGTTCGTGATCATCGCCGGCGTGTACCAGATCACCGCGGGTGAGTTGAGCATGGGTGGCCTGATCGCCTGCACCATGCTGGCGGGGCGCGCGATGGCGCCCTTCGGCCAGGTGGCGGGCCTGATCACTGCCTACCACAACGCCGAGGTCGCCCTGAAATCCCTCGACGAGGTGATGGACAAGCCCCTGGAGCGACCGGCGGGCGCCCAGTTCCTGTCGCGGGATACCTTTCGCGGCGAGATCGAATTCCGCCATGTGTCCTTTGCCTATCCCGGCAGCGAGGTGGCTTCGGTCAGCGATATCTCCTTCAAGGTCAAGCCCGGCGAGCGGGTCGCCATCCTGGGGCGGGTGGGCTCTGGCAAATCCACCCTGCAGAAACTGGCGATGGGCCTGTACCAGCCCACGGCCGGGTCCATTCTGGTGGATGGGATCGACCTGCGGCAGCTCGATCCCAGCGAACTGCGCGCCCAGGTGGGCTATGTGCCCCAGGACGTGACCCTGTTCTACGGCAGTTTGCGCGACAACCTGACCCTGTCACACAGCAACGTTCCGGATGCCGCCCTGGTGCGGGCGGCGGAGATCGCCAATCTGTCGGACTATGTCAATCGTCACCCCCAGGGTTTCGACATGCTGGTGGGCGAGCGCGGTGAGTCGCTCTCCGGCGGCCAGCGCAAGTGCGTGGCGCTGGCGCGGGCCGTGATCCACAATCCGCCGATCCTGTTGATGGACGAGCCCACCGGTTCCATGGATCACTCCACCGAGGCGGCGGTGAAACAGCAGTTGCAAGGCTATGTGGAGGGGCGCACCTGGATGGTGGTCACCCACCGCAACTCGCTGCTGGAAATGGTCGACCGGATCCTGGTGGTCGACAACGGCAAGCTGGTGGCGGACGGGCCGCGTGACAGCGTGATCCAGGCGCTGCAGCAGGGCAAGATAGGCGCCGCCAAATGAACGACATGTCAGCCCCTCAAAACCCCGCGCCGCCCGGGCAAAAGCCCCGTCGCCTGGTGGACTGGTTGTTCGCGCCCTGGCTGCGGGACCCCGCCGACGCGCCGCGCAGCTGGCAGCACGACGCCCATCGGGCCTATCTGGAGCAGCAGCCGCTGCGGGCTCGCGGGCTGCTGTACTTCGTCGCCGTCACGGTGGTTGTGCTGGTGGCCTGGGCCGCGTTCGCCGAGATCGACGAGGTGACCCGGGGGCAGGGCAAGGTGATTCCCTCGCGCCAGGTGCAGGTTATGCAGTCCCAGGACGGTGGCGTGGTGACCGAAATCCTGGTGAAGGCGGGCGACGTGGTGGAGGCCGGCCAGTTGCTGGTGCGTCTCGACCAGACGCGCTCCGAGTCCGAGTTGAACGAGAACCGCGCCGAGCTGCGGGCGCTGTCGGTAAAGGCCGCGCGGCTGCGGGCGATGGTCAACGGCACGTCCTTCGAGCCGAGGGATGAGTGGCTGGGCTCGGTGCCGGAAATCGTGGATGAAGAGCTGGAGTTGTACAAGGCCGGCCAATCGCAGCTCGCCCTCGACCGTGATATCGCCGGCGAACAGTTGACCCAGCGCCAGCAGGAGCTGGCGGAAGTGACCGCCCGTTCGCGGCAGCTGGGACGCTCCCTTGAACTGGCGCGCAAGGAGATGAGCGTGACCCGGCCGATGGTGCGCTCGGGAGCGGTATCGCAGGTGGAAATCCTGCGCCTGGAGCGCGAGGTCAATCGCCTCAGTGGCGAGCACGAGCAATCCCTGGCCCAGGCCCGGCGCCTGGAATCCGCAATCGAGGAGGCCCGGCGCAAGGTCAGCGAGGTGGAGGTCGAGTTCAGCAACGAAGTGCGCGGCGAACTCACCGAGACCCTGGCGCGGCTGAACGGCCTGAAGGAAGCCGGTACCGGGCTGAGCGACCGGGTAAAGCAGACCGAGGTGCGCTCGCCAGTCAAGGGCACGGTGAAGCAGTTGTATACCAATACCATCGGCGGCGTGGT
This sequence comes from Parahaliea mediterranea, assembly GCF_017255185.1. Lineage (GTDB taxonomy): Bacteria > Pseudomonadota > Gammaproteobacteria > Pseudomonadales > Halieaceae > JAFKCZ01. The sequence goes on along the minus strand of NZ_JAFKCZ010000003.1, from coordinate 41,167 downwards.
GCTGCCGGGTCGCGAGATCGTGGAAGTGGTGCCGCTGGACGATACCCTGCTGCTGGAGGTGCGCGTTCGGCCCAAGGATATCGCCTTCCTGGTGCCCGGCCAGGACGCGCTGGTGAAGTTCACCGCCTACGATTTCGTGGTCTACGGCGGCCTCGACGGTGTGGTGGAGCATATCAGCGCGGATACCATCATGGATGACGAGGGAAACCCCTTCTACGAGGTGTATGTGCGCACCCACGAATCCAGTCTGGGGCAGGACAAGCCGATCATTCCGGGGATGACCGTGGAAGCGGACATCCTCACGGGCAAGAAAACCGTACTGGCCTATCTGATGAAGCCGGTACTGCGGGCGAAGGAATACGCCCTCACGGAGCGCTGATGGAACAATTGTTTGTCTCTCGCGATGGTCGGGAGCGCCCGCGTTGGCGGGAAGCCTTCGATTGCTGTGTGGTGGCCGCCCAGGTGTCCGAGGCCCTGGCGCTGTCGCGTTCCGGGCGGCCGGTTTTATGGCTCGATACCGCCGGCCTCGATACCCGCGCGCGGGACGCCAGGCTGGCGGAGGCGGTCGCCAGCGGCAGCCCGGTGGTGGTGATGTCGCCCACGCCCGGCGAACGGGAAGCCCTGGACTGCCTCAACCGCGGGGCGGTGGGTTACTGCCACGTGGAGGCGGTGCCGGAACAGCTGCGCGAAATCAGCGTGGTGGTGCAGCACGGCGGCTTGTGGATGCTGCCCGAGCTGGTGCAGCGCTTCATGCGCCTGTCACAGCGCGTGGTGCCCACGCCCGCGCCAGAGCGGCCGGAGCTGAATGAACTGACCGCGCGCGAGCTGATGGTGGCCGAGCAGGTGGCGCGAGGCGCGAGCAACCAGGAAATTGCCGCGGCCCTGGCCATCAGCGAGCGCACCGTCAAGGCGCACCTCTCTTCCATATTCGACAAGCTGGACTTGCGCGATCGCGTGCAGCTGGCCCTGGCGATGAATAACATTCCAACCGTCACATCTGTGAACTGAATCACGCATTTTTTCGCCGGTACTGCCCAAAAGTACAATGCCCCTTGCCGCGGGGCGCCCTAGCATACAACCCTCGAAATCAGTATTCGGTCGCCCGGCGGCCGGATGGACACGCGCCGGTGGGCGCCGGCAGAGGAAAGGAAGCGCAACATGGCCAATGTAGCAATCGCAACGGTGGTGGCAGTCGAGGGCAAGGCCTTTGCCCGTAATGCCGAAGGTGAACTGCGGGAATTGTCCGCGGGTGATGTCCTGCTGGAAGGCGAAACCGTGGTAACCCCCGACGGCGCCCAGGTGGAGCTGTCGATGGCCGATGGCAATCCCTTCGCGGTTCGCGACGTCGACGAGCTGACCCTGAGCCGGGACCTGTTGGCGGATCGCGCCGCCGGTGCCGATGAGAGCGCGGTGGAGGATGCCTCGGTGGAGGCCGTGCTGGCGGCGCTGGAAGGCGACCAGGATATCGGCGATGTGCTGGAAGCCACTGCCGCCGGTGGTGCCAGTGGCTCCGGCGGTGCGGAGAATGGCGGCCACAGCTGGGTTCGCCTCGGTCGTGTGGTGGAGAATACCAGCGAATTCAGCGGCCTCGCGGCGCCGGCGGCCTTCGGTGATGAGGCACCGGTGGACCAGGCTGAGGCGATTATCCCCGTCGACGCCATCGACGACAGCGAGACCACCGAGGAAGGCGAGCCGGTGGTCATCGACGTGCAGCGCAACGATGACTTCATCGAAGGTTCGACCGTTACCGCCATTACCCAGCCGGCGAACGGTTCTGCGGTGATCAACCCCGACAATACCGTGACCTACACGCCCGACCCGGGATTCACCGGGGTGGATACCTTTACCTATACCGCGATCACGCCGGATGGCAACAATGGCGACACCGCGGTGGTGACCGTGACCGTCACCGGTGATCCGGCGCCGCCCCCACCGCCGCCGGAAGAGCCGCCGACCCTGAGCATCGACGATGTCACCGTGGTCGAGGGCGATGTGGCTACGCTGACCGTGACCCTGTCCGAGCCCAGTGACGAGGTGGTCACGGTGGTTTTTGCCAGCGCCGATGACAGCGCGACGGTGACCGGTGGCGACTACAACCCCGAAACCGGTGAAATTACCTTCGCCCCCGGGCAGACCACCGTGACGCTCCAGGTCCAGACCAATCCCGATAACCTCACCGAGGGTACCGAACACTTTTTCGTCAACCTGAGCGACCCCAGCGGCGCGGAGATCGCGGACGGCCAGGGGGTGGTGACGATCATCGAGCCGGACCCTGCGCCCCTGCCCAGTATCAGCATCAACGATGTCACCGTGGTTGAAGGCGCCACCGCCGCGGTGACCCTGTCGCTGTCCGCGGCCAGCGACCAGCCGGTTACCGTGCAGTTCGCGTCCGCCGACGGCAGCGCCACGGTCAGTGGCGGCGACTATGACCCCGACAGCGGTACGGTGACGTTTGCTCCCGGCCAGACCGAGGTCACCATCCTCTTTGGCACCAATACCGATACTTTCGAGGAGGGTGTCGAGCAGTTCCTGGTTAACCTCAGCAACGCCACCAACGCGACCATCGCCGACGACCAGGGCATTGTGACCATTGTTGACGGCACGGAACCGCCCCCGCCTCCGCCGCCCCCGCCGCCGCAGGACGACGAGCCAGCCCTGGCCGTCGACGGCGGCGCGGTGGACGAGGCGGCGCTGTCTTCCGGCAGCAATGCCCCGAGTACCGCCGAGACCACCTCGGGCGCCTTCAGTATTACCACCGGTGTCGACAGCCTCGCCAGCCTGGTGGTGGCGGGACAGGACGTCACTGGCGGTGGCGTGGTGCAGGGCCAGTACGGCACCTTGACTGTCACCGTGTCCGGCGGCGCCTACAGCTGGTCCTACACCCTGCAGGATGCCGCTTCCCACCCGAATGCGGGCAGCACCGGCACGGCGGAAGGCGTTGCCGAGAACTTCGCCGTGACCGTCACCGACGACGATGGCGACACCGCCTCGGCCAATCTGGTGGTCGATATCCTGGACGACGGCCCCAGCGCCGTTGAGGACAGCAATAGTGCCGCCGAGGGTGGCGAGGCGGTCACCGGCAATGTGCTGGCCAATGACAGCGCCGGCGCCGACGCCCCCGCAACCGTCACCGGGCTCGCCGGCGGCGACATCGGCAGCCCGCTGGCGGGCAGCCACGGCAGCCTGGTCCTGCAAGGCGATGGCAGCTACATCTACACCCCGAACGCCAGCGTACCCGAGGGCGCGCAGGATGTGTTCACCTACGAAATCACCGATGCCGACGGCGATACCGCCAGCACCACGCTGACCATTTCCTTCGAGGGCGACAACAGCGCGCCCAGCGCCCAGAATGGCGCCGCCGCCACCGGCGACGCGGGTCCGTCCAGCGACACCGGCTCCCTGGCCTTCGATTTCGGTAGCGATACCCCCGTGACTTTCGCGGCGAGCTACGATGGCGGGCTGGGCGGCGCCAGCCAGGCCAGCGCCGGAGGGCTGACGACGTTCTCCGCCGACGACGGCAGCTGGCAGCTGGTCATCAATGAGACCACCGGTGCCTACACCTTCACCCAGCTGGGGCCCTATGCCCACGCGGTGGGCGACGACAGCGACAGCGCCGTGGTGAGCGTGACCCTCACCGACAGCGACGGCAGCGTGGCCAACGCAAGCCTCAGCCTGAGCATCGCCGACGACGGCCCCACGGCCCTCGCCGATGGCGGCGCCGCCACCGAGGGTGGCCCCGGCGTCACCGGTAACGTCATGGATAACGACACTGCCGGCGCCGATGGCGGCGCGACGGTGACAGGTATTACCGGCGGCACCGTGGGCACGGCGCTCACCGGCAACTTCGGTACCCTGACCCTGGGGGCAAACGGCGACTACACCTACACGCCGAACGCTTCGGTTCCGGCCGGCTCCCAGGACGTGTTTACCTACGAAATCACCGACGCCGACGGCGATACCGCCAGCACCACGTTGACCATCACCTTCGCCGGCGACAACAGCGCGCCCAGTGCCCAGAACGGCATCGCCGCCACCGGCGATGCGGGCCCGTCCAGTGACACCGGCTCCCTGGCCTTCGATTTCGGCAGCGATACCCCGGTGAGTTTCGCCGCCAGCTACGACGGCGGGTTGGGCAGCGCCAGCCAGGCCAGCGCCGGGGGGCTGACGATCTTCTCCGCCGACGATGGCAGCTGGCAGTTGGTCATCAATGAGACCACTGGCGCCTACACCTTCACCCAGCTGGGGCCCTATGCCCACGCGGTGGGCGATGACAGCGATAGCGCCGTGGTGAGCGTGACCCTCACCGACAGCGACGGCAGCGTGGCCAACGCCACCCTGAGCCTGAGCATTGCCGACGACGGCCCGTTTGCGAATGACGACGGTCCGGTGTTGTTGGGAGAGAATCAGGTCTCCGTGCTCATAGACGTGTTTGACAACGATGCCGCGGGCGCCGATGGCGTGGACCTGGCAAGCGGCGTGAGCGTGACCACGGGCCCGACCAAGGGCAGCGTGCAATACAACAACGACGGTACGTTCACCTACACCCCGGATGCCGAGGCCGAGGGCGCGGACAGCTTTACCTACACCATCATCGACAGCGACGGTGACACCTCGACCGCCACGGTGAATCTCGACATCGAAAGTGATTCGGTGCCCACCGTATCGGTGGTCTACAGCGATGCCGGTGGCGTGGTGGACGAGGCGGCCCTGCCCACCGGCAGCGACGCGAATAGTGACGCCGAGAGCACCTCGGGCACTTTCAATATCACCCACAGCGGCAGCGACACCACGCAGTTGCTGGTCATCGACGGCGTGGACGTGACCAATGGTGGTACGGTCGGCGGTGACTACGGCACTCTGGAGGTGACCCTGGCCGGCGGCGTGTACAGCTGGCGCTATACCCTTGACGGCAGCACCCAGGAGCATCCGCTCAACCCGGGCTCGGGTTCGGCGGAAGGCATCCGCGACCAGTTCAACGTCGTGGTGACCGACAGCGACAACGACACCGACGATACCAATATGGTCATCGATATCCTCGATGACGGCCCGGTGGCGACCGATGACGGCAATCTGCTTGCGGTGGAAGAGAACGCCAGCGCGGTGAATGTCGGCGCGGTGGATACCCTGCTGGACAATGACCATTTTGGTGCCGATGGCGAGGGTGCGCCCAGCATCAGCATCGCCGTTGGTGACAAGGGTGGCAGCATCACCATCGATGGCAGCGGCAACCTGCTGTATACCAACACCACCCAGAGCGTCGCCAACGGCGAAACCGAGGTGGAGACCTTTGTCTACACCATCACCGACGGTGATGGCGACACCAGCACCGCGCAGTTCACCGTCACATTGACCGATGGCGGCGTGGGCGAGGTCCTGGCCGATACCAACCTGGTGGCGGACGATGATGACGCCCTTACGCCGGTGTCCGCGGGCAACCCCGGTGGACCGGAGGATGATACCTCCGCTCTCAGCGGGCAGATCACCTACAGCCTGGTGGCCGCGCCAGCCGCGATCACGTTGTCGACCGCCGGCGACGCGACGGGCTTGTACACCCTGGACGGCGCCGAGGTGGTTACCACTTTCGCCAACGGCGTGTTGACCGGTTACAAGGCGGGCGGTGATCCGACGCAGGCCGCGGACCAGGTGTTTACCATCACCCTGGACAACGTGGGCGCGACCTCCGCGGACTACACCATGCAGCTGAACCAGCCGGTCCGGCACAGTGTCGATGGCACCGAGGACAACTCGGCGCCGTTCACGGTGGATGTGTCCGTTATGGACCAGGGCGGTAGCACTGGCGGCACCAGTTTCACTGTATCGGTGGATGACGACACGCCGGTGGTCAATGATGTGTCCGGTGTCGCGGTGGCGGAGGACGGCCAGGTCGTTATCGATCTGGACGCCAGCTTTGGCGCCGACGGCGGCCAGGTGACGCATATCGAAGGTGTCGAGTTGGTATTCGGCAGCGGCGACGTCAGCCAGGTAGTGACCACCGAGCACGGCGAGGTCAGCTACGATCGCGCGACCCAGCAGTTCACCTACAGCCCGACGGCGGAGTTCCCTACGAGCACGGCGGACGAGGACGCCTTCACCTACCGGGTGGAGGACGGTGACGGCGATACGGACGAAGCCACTGTACAGGTCAATGTGGAGCATGTGGCCGACCAGCCAAGTGATGTGCTGGTGGAAGTGGTGGGCACTGTGGTCCAGAACAACGACCATAGCATCGTGCTGGGCGGCCAGATCGGCGATCAGGTCGGCGACGACAATATCGACGGCACTCCGGGGTTCAACTACGGGGACACCATCTCCTCGACCCTGGATTTTGGCAGCACCTTTGCCAACCAGACAGTGACAGTGACCCTGGATGCCTCCATCAGTGGTTCGTGGAACTACGACGGTAGCGGTTCCTATTTCGACGACAACTGGGGGGTGCTGGTTGACGGCAGTCCGGTGGCCATCTTCTTCTACAACGCCAGTGGTAGCAGTGCCGGGCCCACCTCGACAGAGACACTGCCCAATGGCGCGACCGCCTACTACTACGGTAGCCCCAGCTCAACCAACCGCGCGTTTAACCTCAATCACCAGCCGCAGATTCAGGTAACGCTGGATGACCAGGGCCGTGCGGAACTGACTTTCGGCGCCGAAACCACGCAGACCACCGAGAGTGTGGTGATCAACGGTGTCGCGGTGGCGGAGCTCCCGGATACCTATGTCTACACGCTGAACCTGCAGGCCGCCCTCGGGGATGACAATTTTGACGGGTCGGAATCCCTGTCGGTGGAAATCCTCAATGTGCCGGCCGGCGCGGTGCTGGCGCCCGCGGCTGGCAGCGGGCTCACCGTGACCAACGCCGGGGGCGGTACCTGGGTGGTGGAAGTCCCCGCGGGTGTCACCTCGATCAACGGCAATGTGGTCCTTAGCGTCAACGAAGGGCCAAACGGCGAGGCGCCGGATCTCAACCTCAGCCTGAGGACCGTGGCCACCGAAGTGGATGGCGATACCGCGATGTCGGGCACCACGCCCCTGGTGATCCAGAACGGCGCCGTGATCGACGGCGTCGTGGCGGGCATGCGCTACGAAACCACTTCCGGCCTGTCCGGTGTCACCGACCAGGACGGCCGCTTCAACTATGCCGCGGGCGACCTGATCACGCTGAGCGTGGGCAGTGTCGTGGTGGGTACCTTCAGTGCCGAAGCCCTGGCCGACGACGGCAAGGTCTTCCTGCAGGAGATCGCCGGCACCGGCCTGGAGGACCTCAACCACCACTATGTGGAAAACATGGCGGTGTTCCTCCAGTCCCTGGACAGTGACGCCGACCCCTACAACGGCATTACCGTGTCCGAACAGGCGCACCAGGCCCTGGCCGGGACCCGTATCGACCTGGCATCCGCATCCGGTACCGAACTGCAGCAGACCCTGGCCGAGGCCGGCTTCACGCCGGTGTCCGAGGCGGACGCGATGCAGCACGTGCGGGACATGCTCAGCGAGCACGCCGGTGTCACGCAGTTCGAGGAACACGTGCAGGACGGTCCCGAGCTACTCGCCACCAGCGGCGACGATATCTTCGCCTTCGCGCTCAACGAAGACGGGGAAGCCGGGGAGAGCGCCACCATCTTCGGCTTCGGCGACGCGGGCAGCGACGCCCTGGACCTGCGCGACCTGTTGCAGGGCGAGGAGGCCGAGGGCGCAGATCTCACCAGCTACCTCGATATCCAGAGCGATGGCACCGACACCGTGATCAAGGTCAGCGTCAATGGCGAATTCGACGGCAGCGTCGCCGACACTGGCCACGTCGACCAGACCATCACCCTGGCTGGCGTGGACCTGGTGTCCGGCCATGACGACCTGCAGTCGGTGATCCAGAGCATGCTGGACAGCGGGAAGTTGAACGTGGACCAGTAGCCTGAAGGGCGCTTCGATCAGCCCCGGTTGCCTGTTTGGCGCCGGGGCTTTTTTGTGCCGCTATTGCGTGAGCAAGTGTGACGCCGTTCACGTTTTTTTCCGGCCCAGTGCCGGTTATCGGCGCGATCAACCGTTTGTCGTGGCGGCGCTTGCTAGCACTACGCAAGCAAGTAGGCTAACCGGTGATTAGTCCATCGGATTCTTGGGAGATCGAATGGCCTTTAGGGGGCATATCAGTTCAAATGCGCGCCGTAGGCAGGGTTTTACGCTCATTGAGTTGATGATCGTGCTGGCTGTGTTGGCCGTTTTGTTGCTAGTGGCCGCTCCGGGTTTTCAGGAGTTGATTCGCAATAATCGCATGGTGTCCGAGGTCTACGCGCTGCGAGCGATTTTGAATAACGCCCGATCTGAAGCGCTGGCACGAAGGGCTCCAGTGGTGGTGTGTCCTACGGTAGATGGTACGGCCTGCAATAATACAGATGCGTGGAATCGAGGCTATATGACTTTTGTCGACACAAACGACGACAATGCTCCAGATCCGAATAATCCAGATGAAGAGCGTATTCAATGGGAGTCGCGGCAGAATACACATGTGGAAGCATCATTCGACAATGGTAACCGTCGGGTGAGATTTGACTCAAGGGGCAACGCCCTTGGTTTTGATGGCACCTTCACCTTTTGTGATGAACGTGGTGTCAATAGTGCCCGGGGGCTGATAGTCAATCCTGTAGGCTCAATCAGGGCTGCAGTAGATACCAGTACGCCACAGGATGGCATTGTCGAGGACGCAGGAGGCGGCAATGTCGGTTGCTAGAAGTTGCTCGATGCGTATTGTAAATCGCCAGAGCGGTATGACGTTGATCGAGGCGTTGGCAGCTTTCGTCATCCTTTCTATTGGTCTATTGGGTGTGGTCAGTTTACAGGCCCTTTCGAAGGCCTCCCAGCACCAGGCTATTCAACGTACTCAGGCTGTTGCACTGGCCAACGATTTGCTGGAGCGTATACGAATTAATCCTGCTGGGGTGGTTACCTATTTTTCGAACGGTAACGCCCTTGGTGATGGCACTATCGGAACCGAACCCTCGCCGAATTGTACGGCAGCTACCTGCCTGCCTCATGAAATGGCATTGCACGACCGTTGGGTATGGGAGCGGATGCTTGATGGCGCTTCAGTTACGGTCACGGAAGGTGGTGTGACCTCCAATGCGGCAGGCCTGATCAATCCGTTGGGTTGCGTGGATTTTGTGGCTGATTCTGGCGCTACCCGTTCGGGCATGGTTCGCGTGATCGTACAGTGGCGGGGGTTGGAGGAAACTTCGGATGCCACCCAGGCGGGGGATACCGTATGTGGTGGTGCGGCTGCGGGTGCTGACGCCTGGCGGCGCCAGGTGATCGTTAGTAGCTATGTTGTAGACGAGACTGAACTCTGATGACGGAATCGAATCATCAAGCGCATAGAATACCTGCCGGCTCTCGCGGCTTTTCTCTTATTGAGTTCATGGTGGCGATGGTGCTCGGTCTGATTATTATCGGTGGAGCGATATCGGTCTATTTGGCCAGCAAACGCTCCTACACCGAGGTAGAGCAGGTTGCTGAACTGTCTGAGAACGCACGTTTTGGATTGCAGGTTATAACTGATTCCTTGCGCCATGTCCGTTTTTTTGGAGGAGCCAATTCGGCGGATATCGTTGCAGCTTCCCTCGGTACTGTTTCCGGTGATTGTAGCGGACTGGCCGCAGCAAATAACACTGTTGACAGCCTGTTGGCTTCCAGAGCCGATGGGTCGGGTGCTGCATTTGGGTGTGTGACTGACGCGGAGCCGGGCACTGATGTTCTGTTGATTAAAAGTGTTCTGCCACAGCCTATGTATGACGCGGACCCTGATGACCCCAATGCGCCAAGGGATGGAACAATCTCCTTTCCACAGCCACTGAGTAATGAGGAAGTGTACGTCATCGCAAGTCCATTGAGTGGCAGAGGAGAGCTTTTCCAAGGCGTGAGTTCAGCTCCCAGTGTGGAAGAAGGTGGAAGTGTGCCCTTTGGGGTTGCTTGGCCCTATCGGTTGCAGGTGTACTACATACGTGCCCCCAATGCGGGTTCCGGTAATGTTCCTACCCTAAGTCGCAAGGTTCTGGGGTGGGATGCAGGTGCAGGTGCCGTAGAAATTCGAACGGAGGACTTGGTTTCGGGGGTTGAGGGTATGCGCCTACGTTTTGGATTTGACAGTGATGCAGATGGCGAAGCTGATAGCTACGATTATGCCGCGTCGGTACCGAATTGGGAGAGCGTGGTAGCGATAGAGCTTTTTCTGCTAGTGCGTAGCGTGGTTGGAGATGTCGATTACGTGGACAACAAAACCTATCAGTTGGGTGATACCGCGGTAACACCGGGGGACAATTTTCGCCGCCTGTTGGTGCGTAGTAATGTTTCACTACGTAATTCCAAGCTCGAAATCAGGAGGGGGGGATGAATATTGCTTGTAGTGGCTTGCCATTGCGATCCCAGAGCGGAGTGGCGTTGGTGGTTTCTCTGCTTTTTCTGTTGGTGGTGACCATCATCAGCATCACTGCTGCCAGCAACAGTTCTCTTAACTTGAAAATGTCTGCCAATATGCAGGATAGCTACCAATCGTTCCAGGCCGCTGAGGCAGGCATCTATGCCACGATGGCCCTGGGTCGGGACCGAGGTGGGCCGAATGATCCGTTCTATTCCAACTTAGGTGAGATCAATCCTTTTGAGGATATGGCGACACATCCCTTGACACATCTGTCAACCGTTGCAGGTGACCCCAATTCAATTCCTGTGGATGTCAGTGTTCTATTCGTTACTGAGGCGGCCTGCCCATACCCGCCAGAAGGTCGAGGAGGGAGCAGCAGTGATATGAGTTCACCACTCATATGCAATTATTATCGGGTTGTTTCGGGGCATGACATACCTGGAAGGGCGAGATCGCGTGTCGAACTCGGTGTCGCCAGTGAGCTTTTAAATCTAAATCAGTGAGCTTCTGAATAGGTATTGTCAGGTCAAAACGGATAATGGCAATGATAGCTGTTAGCGGATTCAGAGAACTGAAAATATTTTACGTAGCCCGGAGGACTAAGTTCTCTGGGAGAGGGGGGCTTATGTTTAGGCAGGTTTTTCGTAGTATCACGCTGAGTTGGACAGCTGCAATGGCTGTGAGTATCCTTGGGTCTGGCGCGCAAGCAGATGATACAGAGATCTACAAGGCGAGCTATGACGGCACAGGTGTGGGCGGGCGTCCGAAGGTACTGATCGTTTTCGACGATTCGGGTAGCATGTCTACTGAGGTGGATCAGCAGCGCCCTCCTTATGATCCGGATTCGGACTACGAGGTTAGCTTTCCCCCGGGAAGGTTATACTGGACGACCGGTAACAGCGTGCCAAGCCCTGACAGCAATAACTGGTTTTCAGCCTCCCAGAATCGCTGTGCTTCGTCCTATGAAAATTTAGATGTCAATGGCCAAGTGACGGTAACACGAGCCAGGCGCTGGGTGGATTCCACTACTCAGCAGGGGCAGTGTTCCTGGCAGTGCCCCGATGATTCGGTTTATCGTAGCCAAGCTAATCCCCGCGGTTGTTACACGCAAGAGACGACTCTAGAGCCCGCACCCAAGCTTGTGCGTCGTCAGGGCTACAGCTACCGGTTCAGCATTCCATCCTTGGGAATATATATCAACCCTTACTGTCCCAACAGCTGGCTGATGGTGGATGATTCCTCGTCACTGCAGGGCTGTTACGAGAGTGTTACTACCACTCAGCCTCTCGCTGGCTGGGTTCGTCGGGGAAGTCCATCCGGTAACAGCAACAACTGCCCTAACGGGACAACCCCGCTGACGGTCGAGGGGGGGCGAGGCTGTTATCAGAATCAAACCGCCCCTGAATACGAAGAGGTAACGAGCTGGCAGTACTACAGCAGCCGAGTTCGCGTTTGTGAGAACGAAACTGTCGTGCCCGGCAGCTGGGAAGCGCTTAGCGCGCAGGATCAGACACCTACGCATGCCGAATGTCGCGATGATGTGGATTCCGGTAATCCCGACAATGGACTTGGGCTTGCCAGTGGCTACCCTCAGGACAACGTGGCGAACGGGCAGGAGTACGGGCCGGCGCCGGATGCGTCGGTAGACTGGGGAAACCAAGCCTATACATTCTACACATCTCACTACCTTGACTGGTATCACGATGACTCGCTGGTGGAGCCGCGCAGTCGTCTTTCAATCGCCCAAGAGGTGGTGAGTACTTTGATCAGCACGAATAAAGGCGTCGACTTTGGCCTGATGGAGTTTAATTACAGCCAGGGGGGGCGAATTGTACAGCGTATTGTCGAGGATATGAGCGAAGCCGACCGAGACAACCTGGTGACTATGATCAACTTGATCGACCACGGGGGCAGTACGCCGCTATGCGAGTCTTTTTACGAGGCCTATCGTTACATGTCGGGCAGTTCGGTGGTCTATGGAAGCCAGGCCCGTGCTGGTAGCGATAGCAGGGGCGTTTGGGATGTGTTGCCGCGCGATCAGCTGGCCCAGAGCGGAAGCAACTATATTTCCCCAGTCACAGACTGCGCCAATACCTATGTCATTGTGATGACTGATGGTTTTCCGCAGAACGATACGGACGCCAACTCTAGTATCGAAACATTAACGGGTAAAACCTGCAATCGTTACCGGGATGCAAATGGTAACAATACCAAGAGCTGCATGCCGGAGCTGGCGGAGTACATGGCCAACACGGATTTGGATGATGATCCGAGCAATGGCAGCCAGTATGGTATTACCTATACCATCGGCTTTGCGACGGACCAGGAGCTGCTGCGGGATACCGCCGAGAAAGGCAAGGGCGAGTACTACACCGCCAGTAATGCCCAGGAGCTTGCCAGCGCCTTTCAGGGGGCGATTACAAGCATCCTTTCGACGGCGACCACGTTCACTGCCCCCGCGGTTGCGGTGAATACCTTTAACCGCACCCAGAGTCGGGAGGAGGTGTTCTACGCCATGTTCAAACCTGGCGAGAGCGTGGACTGGATCGGTAATATCAAGAAACTAAGAGTCACGTTGGATGAGAGCGGGGAGGCTGTATTGGTGGATGCCAACGGGGATACTGCTATAGATCCGGAAACCGGATACATCAAGGACAGTGCTGTGACCTATTGGGGTAGCAGCTCTCCGGATGGTGGTTCGGTGGATAAAGGTGGTGTTGGGGCCCTACTGGCAGCAAGAGATCCAGCAACCCGCAATATTTATATCAACACTGGTACTGGTGGTGCGCTTCAGCCCTTCAATACTACCAATGTCACAGCCGAGGCGCTGGGTGTTGCAGATGATCAGGCTGTGTACGAGTTGTTCGGCGCCTCGACTTACGCGGCGTTTTCACGCCAGATCGCATGGGCACGAGGCTTTGATGCCTTCAGTTCCGATAGCGGCAATAGGGATCAGCCCCGGTCGTGGGTACTGGGGGATATCCTGCACAGTCAACCCTTGATACTCAACTATGGCGCAAGGGGCGGTTATTCCGAAGAGAACCCCGATTTGCGTTTGGTGGTGGGTACCAATCATGGCTTTGTTCATATGTTTAGCGCGGACGATGGTGTCGAGGACTGGGCCTTCTTTCCGAAGGAGTTGGCGCCGATCTTGCCGGACCGCCGTCGCAATGCGATATCGAACGCAAACATTTACGGCATGGATTTAACGCCGGTGGCCTATACTTATGATGCCAATGGCGATGGAACCATAGATGTGGGCGGTGGGGACAAGGTCTGGGTCTTTTTGGGTATGCGTCGCGGGGGCAAGTCCTATTATGCCCTCGATCTTTCGAACCCGGATACCCCTGCCTTTATGTGGCGAATCGGCCCGGATGTTAGTGGTTTCGAGCTGATGGGGCAGACCTGGTCCGAGCCCGTGGTCACTCGCATTCCCGGTTATCGAGACGCCTCGGGGGAACCCAGGCCGGTGCTGGTATTCGGCGGTGGCTACGATACCAATAAGGATGGCTATGGTCTCGCTACACAGGACAGTGTTGGGCGGGGTGTTTATATTGTCGACGCGCAAACCGGTGCGCTGGTGTGGAGCGTAACGCCGGCAGTGAATAGCGCCACGAACCTGTCAGCATCCAATCTTCACCATTCGGTGGCGGCAGGGGTGACCCTGGTGGACAGTAATGCAGACCGGTTGGCTGATCGCATCTATTTTGCAGACACTGGCGGTAACCTCTGGCGGGTGGATATGCCTGGCAATACCTTGCCTGGGGCCAGTCAGGAGGTTTGGCAAGTTAATCGACTGGCCAGTCTCAATCGTGGTACTGCGGTTACCGATAGGCGTTTCTTCAACGCCCCGGATATGGTTAGAATTCGTTTCAACGGCCAGGCGATGAACGCGTTGATCATTGGGTCCGGCGATCGGACTAATCCCAATGGCACAGATGTTGTCAATCGTGTTTACATGATTCGCGATCCGGCCGTCACTCCCTACATCACACCGCGCCCGAGTGCTGCCGATTGTGCCGACCCGGGGACAGCGGATTTCCGATGTTCAATGCCCCTTGTTGACAATGACTTGCTCGATGTCACAAACAATCTGATTACAACAGGGACGGAGGAAGAGCAGGCCGCGGCCCTGGAGGCATTGCGTGCTGCTAATGGTTGGCGATTCGATCTGCAGGGGCTCGGCGAGAAAAGCCTTTCCAAGACGTTGACGATTGATGGCACGGTATATGTTTCCACCTTTACGCCGGCCAACCTGGTAGATGCGATCAATGTCTGTGAGCCCCAGGCCGGAAGTGGCCGTATGTACATTGTGGATCTGTACAATGGCGATTGGGATTATATCCCTCTGGGACCGACTATACCCGATATCCCGCCCCCTATCGTTCCACCTCGTCCTCCTTGCGAGGAGGGAGAGGATTGTATTGATCCTCCGCCCGGACTATACATCCCTTTGGCGCCTGGTAGTGGTGAAGACGGAATGTATAACACAGGAAAAACCGTGCCCCGTCCCTATGGCACTCACTGGTTCCAGGAGCAATTCTAGTGAGGATTCGGCAAGTTCACCGCAATGGTAATCCTGCACAGTATGGCGAATCGGGTTTTACGTTGATTGAGGTGATCATTGTGGTGGTTATCGTCGGCCTGTTGATGGCCGTGGCTTTGCCGTCCTACCAGGGTAGTTTGCAGAAGGGGCGGCGTAGTGAGGCCAAGTCGGCGCTGATGGATGTGGCCAACCGTCAGGAGCAATTCATGCTCGACCGCAATAGATATACCGAGGACTTGACGGATCTCGGCTTGCCCGATCCGTATATCACCGAAGAAGGGCATTACGCCGTACAAGCGGTTGGCTGTGGAGCGGGTATTGCCACCTGTTATCGGCTCACGGCGACCCCGAGGGTGTCGTCGCCTCAGGTCAAAGACGCGCGCTGCACTTCCTTTAGTCTTGATTCCTCCGGAACAAAAAGTGCTACGGGTACGACGCAGAATGAGTGTTGGTAACTGATAATTTTAGGGTGAGAGCTATGTTTAGATGGACACGATTTGCAGTGCTAGTGGTGTTATTAGCTGGTAGTTTCACCGCAGGTGCTGTGCCGCGAATGCCAGTCAAGAACTTTGACTGCCAGGTGTTGGCGAAAACCGGTATTCATGCTCTGGTGATGGTGCAGGCGGATACGGCTGAAGAGGCCATGGTTGTTGCCCAGGGAACGATGTCATTTGATATGCAGGACCGTCGCTCACCGACTCTCTCAGTGATAGAATGCGTGGAGTTTCCTGGAGAGACGTTCAAGGACACGAATTTTCAGGCCTATGTCGAGCTACTAGCTCGTTGAAGATTGGGTCTACGAATCGTATAAAGTAAGTGGTGAAACTGTGCCCTACGTGATACGCAATGAAAGCGGTCATATTCTGTCAGTGAGTCATACTCCACTGGAGGGCTATCATACTATCGCAGCAAACGATCCTGAGCTGTTGGAGTATGTCTCCGGGTTCGGTGACAGTGTAGGTCAGCATCTCAGTGCCTCCGACCTCGACTTCGTCCGCGTCCTCGAGGATCTTGTCGAGCTGTTAGTCAGCAAGGGCGTCATCCTATTCACCGAACTCCCCGAATCCGCCCGCGAGAAAATGCTCGCCCGCCAACGCCTGCGCAGTGAAATAAGCGGCAGGCTGGACCTGATCGGGGACGACTGACCTTCTATCGACCGTTGCCGCGAGCCGTGACGATGGGGCCCGTGGCGCCGTCGATGCCCAGCTCCTCCAGGGCCCGCCATTCGGCGTCGGTTTGCACGCCCTCGGCGATAACCTGGACGCCGATCGAATGGCCCACGGTGCACAAGGTGCGCAGCAGGGTCTGGTTGCCGCCGTTGCTGTCGATATCGCGGACGAAAGCCACGTCCACCTTGAGGTAATCCAGGCCCACATCGTGCAGTTGCCCGAGTTCGGCGAGTTGGTGTCCCACGTGCTCGATGCCGAGCTTGCAATTGTAGGCCTTGGCGCGCTCGCACAGTTTCTTGAAGTTGCCCAGGTGGCGGAAGGCCATGGCCTCGGGCACTTCCAGCCACAGCCTGGCGGCGGCCTCGGGACGGCTGGCCAGGCGGCGCGCGAGCCAGGTCGGGAAGTCCAGCTCCACCACGGACGCCACCGACAGGTTGATGCAGATGGGTTCCTGGCGGCGCTCGATCATTTCCAGGGCCAGTTCGATGATGGCGCGGTCCAGGTCGCTGGACATTTCCAGCCGGTTGATCCAGGGCAGAAAAGCGCCGGCGGACAGCACCTCGCCTTGCCACGGCAGGCGCGCGGGGGATTCGTAGTGAATCGGGCGGCCGTCGAGACCGACGACGGGGTAGGGCTCCAGGGTGAACAGTTTTTCGGTCAGTGCCTTGTCGAAGATCTCGCGCCAACGATCCATCTGCTCGCGCATCGGCAGCATCTGCACGTCGCCCTTGAAGGCGATGTTCACGCTCGACTCGCCCTCCCGATCGGTGGCCAGCAGGGCGGCGTCCAGGCGGGTCAGTACCTCGCTAACGCTTTCGCCGTGCACATAGACGGTGGCCGCCACCGGCAGGGTGACATCGTCCAGCATGGAACGGCGTTCCAGTACGTGCCGCATGGCGTCCTGCACCTCGGTGGCGACTTTCTTGGGTTCGACCGCCCTAGGCGACAATACCGCAAAGTCGGAGCCATTGAGCCGGGAGGCGCCCCAGCGGCTGTGGGCGGAGACAATGGCATTGAGGGCGTCGCCGAGATCCTCCAGCAGGCCGTCAATGACCTTGCGGCCGTAGACCTGGTTGAGCTGGGCGAGCCCGCCGAGACGGATGAGGGTCAGCGTGCCGGTGGCGTTTACGTCGTCGCTCTGCATCGCGGCGTCGAGTGACTGCATAAAGGGCTCGCGATTCAGCAGCCCGGTAACCTTGTCGATATGCGAGTCGCGCTGCCATTTTTCCAGGCGCCTGGCCTCCTGCCGCAGCATGTCGCGAATGCGCGCCGAGAGGGTGTTCATGGCGCTCACTAGCCGCTTGAACTCGAGTGTGTAGGGTTCGTCCGTGGTCACGAAGCGACGGTCGCCGATGGCCACGGCCTGGTCGACCACGTCGTCCAGCGGGCGCAGAATACGGCGCAGCATCACATTGCCCACCAGGCCGGCGAGCAGCATCGCTCCGAGGAATACCAGCGCCAGTTGCTGCGTGCTCTCCCAGAGTTCTTGGTAGGCAAATCGTGAATGGCTCCGCAGGCTGAGAGTGCCCACCTGCTGCCAGCCTTTTTGCACCTGTGCGTAGCCGGGCTCCACTTCAATGGGCAGCATCCTGGTGAACCACGCGGGTGCCCCGCTCATGTGCTGGTTGTCGGTGCGGCGCACCACCACCTGGCCCTCCGGGTCCACCAGTTCGATCATTTCATAGTGACCAGTGTCGAACTGGGCCGCGAGCGTCAACTCGAGTAGCACCGGGTCTGCGTCCTGCTGGGTGAGGGACAGTGCCAGGGCGGCCGCGTTGTCGCTGTTCTTCATATACAGCTGTTGTTCGAGATAGCGCTTGGCGGACAGGCTGCTCACAATGAAGCTGCCGCCAAAAACCAGCACGAGTAGTACGCAGATTGCGAGCCAGAGTTGTTTAAATAGAGACATCGATTTTTTGCTCCTATCCTCGGGGCCCTATCCCAGGCCATCCGCGGCCATGCGTTGCAGGAGATCGCGCCAGCGCGACAGTTTGGCGCCGGGATTGCGAGTGGCTGGGGCCACCGCTCCGCGCACCCACAGGCCCTGGCTATTGAAGCCGAATACCGGCTTGAGGTCGGGGCGTCGGGATGCGGGGCGGATCTCGTCGATCATATTGTCCAGGACATCCGGGTCCGCGGCGGGAGAAGCGTAGTAAGCCAATACCATGTGCGCCTCGAAGACCTTGCTGTATGCGCCACCCATCTGCGCCTTGACATAGGTAATGCGCAGTTTTTCGATTTCAACGCCTGCCAATAGCAAGGTCATGTACTTGGCGACGCTGAAATCCTCGCAATCGCCCAGTCCCCGGCCCAGCGTTTCCAGCGGAGTGGCCCAGTAATCATTCTGTCGCCAGATTTCGGCGTCCTGTTTCCAGACAACACGCTCATTGAAGAAGCGGTTTACCCGCGAAAGCTTCTCCGCATCGGGCAGCGGTGTAATGTCGTCGATCAGCTTGCGCCATTCGGCCACGGTGGCGGCGGTTTGTTGCCCGTAGCGCTCCGCGGCCAGGCGTTGCATACGGTCCAGGTCCACCGTGGCAAGCGCCAGGGTGCCCGCCATCAAGACGCCTAGGAGCAGCGCCATTCCCAATGTCAAAGCTGACAAGGCACGCTGTGACATGTTAGATTCCCAATGGCATGTTATCCGGCCCTCTGCCGGAAGCGGCCCCGGCTGCTCCCCAAGCCGGGGAGTAATCCAGGGCGTCAGTTTAGAGCACAATTCCCGTTCGCCGTGAGTGATTGCCGATTGCTCCGCGATTCCGGCATGGTATTTGTGAAGCAGTTCATATAATGCGCTGTTTTACGTTACTTTTTCCGTGTAATCCATATACTCGTGCCGGGGTTTTTCCAAGGTGCAGCAATCCTGCTGCCGCAGCCGAAAAAACAGGAATGAGTTCATGATAAGGAAGCATCAGATCGCAGGGACGCTACTGGCGGTGCTCGGTACAACACACTTGTTTGCCCAGGCGCAGCCCGTTACCGACTTTGAACAGGCGCTGACCCAGGCCGTTATGACCAACCCTCGGGTGCAGGCGAGCTGGTACAACTTCGAAGCCAGTCGTGAAGCCCAGCGTGCAGCCCAGGGCGGCTACTACCCCAGCGTTGATGTTACCGCGGATATTGGCCGGGAGGAACGAGAAACCCCCCTGGTGGACTTCGACGATTATTCCCCAGACGCCACGCGCTTCAGTATTACCCAGATGCTGTTTGACGGTTTCCAAACCCGAGAGGAAGTGCGCCGCCTGGGCTTTAGCAAGCTCAGCCAGTACTACGAATTGCAAAGTGCGTCTCAGGATATCGCGCTGGAAGCCGCCCAGGCCTATCTCGATGTTGTGCGGTACCAGAACCTGGTGCAATTTGCCGAGAACAACTACATCGTCCACCGTGAAGTCTACGACAAAATCGCCGAGCGCACCGGCGGCGGGGTGAGTCAGGGCGTGGACCTGGAGCAGGCCGCGGCCCGGGTTGCGTTGGCCGAGTCCAATTTGCTCACTGAGATGAGCAATCTGCACGACGTGACGACCCGCTTCCAGCGCGTGGTGGGGAACCTGCCGGCGGACGGTCTGGAGATGCCCGAGGTGCCGGCCGGCCGGATTCCCGAGATGCGCGACGCGGCCCTCAGCCTGGCCTACGAGCAGAGCCCGGAGATCGACGCGGCGATCGAAAACCTGCGCGCCGCGCAGGCGGCATTGAACGCCACCAATGCCCCGATGATGCCGCGCCTGGACCTGCGTTACCGCAACGAGATCGAGCACGATACCGACGGAGCTGAGGGCCGCTACGACCTGGAAGCGGTGGAGCTGGTCGCCAGTTACAACCTGTTCCGCGGCGGTGCCGACAGCGCGCGCAAGCGCGAGTTCTACAACCGCTACAATGCCGCCATCGAAGAGCGCAAGCAGGCCTGTATCAATGTCCGTCAGGAAACCATGATCGCCTTCAACGATATCCGGGCCCTGCAACAGCAGGTGGTCTACCTGGAGCGCAATCTGCTGGCCCAGGACAAAACCCGCAGGGCCTACCGCGACCAGTTCGACCTCGGCCAGCGCACCCTGCTCGACCTGCTGGACTCCCAGAACGAATACTTCGATACCCAGCGCGCCTACACCAGCGCCCAGGCCGATCTCGTGGGCTCACAGGCCCGCACCCTGGCCAATATGGGGCTGCTGCTGGCGGCGATGGACATGGAGGGGCTCAACGCCGACAAGTTGGCTGAATTGAACCTCGACCTGGCCCGTGGCGACGACCCCAACGGCAAGGCCCTGTGCCCGCCGGAGCCGCCGCCGGCTGTCACTGTCGACAAGGAAGCCCTGTTCGCCAGCCTGGTGTCCGGCAGCAATCGCTACCGGGACGCGGGCGAGAACCGGGTGGCGGTGGAGCTGGATGTGCGCTTTGCCCACAATTCATCGCTCATCACCCATGACTTCGACACCGAAATCGCCAACGCCGCGGCGTTTTTGCAGAGTAACCCGGGTGTCACCGCCGTGGTGGAGGGCTACACCGATGACACCGGCCCCGACGATTACAACCAGTGGCTGTCGGAGCGCAGGGCGAGTGCGGTAAGAGCTCTGCTGATCGACAAGCACGGCATCAGCGCGCAGCAGGTTCGCGCGGTGGGCTACGGTGAAGCCAGACCGGTGGCGGATAACGCCACGGCAGAGGGGCGCGCCCGCAATCGCCGCGTGGATCTGGTGCTGGATGGCAGCGCCGCGGGCTGAGCGGAATCCGCCCGGCCAGAACGCAAAAGCCCGGCATTTGCCGGGCTTTTTTGGTCGAATGAATTCGACCCTACATCCACACCTGCGCCCGCACCTGCACCGGGCTTGGGTTGCCTCCCTGTAGGGCGCAATTCATTGCGCCGCTTGTTGGGTGTGGGAATCCTCAGAACATGAATTTCAGTCGCACCCCGTAGATCCTGCCCTCCTCGATGAACTTGGTGTGCGAGCCCGCCAGCACCGGGGTATCGAAGCTCTGGGCGAAGGCCTCCTCGTCGAAGATGTTGCGGCCATAGGCCATGATCTCCCACTGCTCGCTGCGCAGGCCGCCGCGCAGGTTGACCTTGGTGTAGCCGTCGATCATGTCGAGGGGGTCGTTGTCCCCCGCGGAGTTGAAGTCGTCCCGGTAGTTGGCCTCGCCGCCCAGGAAGAATTCCAGGCCATCGCCCACGGGCTGGTTGTAGTCGAAGAACGCGGTCGCGCTCCAGTCAGAGGCATACAGGGTTTTCTCGCCGGACAGGTCGTTGTCGGTGAACCCCTCCGGGGTGCCGCAGAGCGGGTCGACGTCCAGCTGGATGGCAGTGCAGGGGCCGTTCTCGAACTCGTCGTAGGTGGCGTCCAGCCAGGCGCCGTTGAGGCCCAGCCTCAGGTTGTTGGTGGCCTGCCACAGCATGTCCACCTCCACGCCCTGGACTTCCGACTTACCGGCGTTGGTCACCCCGAAGCCGACGCCCTTGAAAATGGAGGTCTGCAGGTTGTCGTACAGGGTGTAGAAGGCGGCCCAGTTCAGGGTCATGCTGCCGCCCAGCAAGGTGTGTTTGCCGCCGACCTCGAAGGCGTCCACTTCCTCGTCCTCGAACTCGAAGTCGTCGTTGGGCACGGTGGGATCGTAGCAGGCCTCGATCGGCTGCCCCGGTACGCAGGGGAAGGCGGCGATATCCAGCTGTCCCGGTTCCTGGTCGTCCGCGGCGGTAAAGCCGCCGCTCTTGAAGCCCTGGGAGAAGGTGGCGTAGAGCATGCTGTCGTTGGTCACGTCCCACTGCAGGTTCATCGAGGGAATCCACTTGTCGGTGCTGCGGTCCTCGGCGAAGTTATAGCGGTAGGTGTTGAAGCTGGTGGCCTCGATAAAACCGAGGAAGTAGTTGTCCGAAGGGGTGTCGATGCCGGTCAGGTCGTCGCTGAGGAATTGCCGGCTGATCACGTCCTTGTCCTCCTCGGTGTAGCGCAGCCCCAGGGTGAGGCGGAAACGGTCGCTGAGGTTGAAGGTGCCCTGGCCAAACACCGCGAAGGAGTCGGAATCCAGTTCGTAGTAGTGATTGCGCGCGATCTGGTTGGCGGTGTAGGCGCCGCCGGTGAGTAGTGTGAACAGGCTGTTGAGTCCGCCCAGTGCGGCGGGCACCAACCCGTCCACATTGGTGTCGACGGTCACGCGCCGGTCGAAGTCCAGGGTGCTGGACTCGTAGTAGACCCCGGCCACGTAGTCGAAGAACTCACCGCCGGGGGAGGCGAAGCGCAATTCCTGGCTGAACTGCTCGAAGCGCTGGTCGTCGTCCCGGTGGATGAACTGCAGGGGCAGCCAGTCCACGTCCACGCCGTCGATATACTGGTACTCCGACCACCCGGTCACCGAGGTCAGCGTGCCGCCGCCCACGTCCCAATCGACGTTGAGCACATAGTTGTCGTAGTCCTCGTCGTTGGAGTCGGGGTTGATGCCGATGCCAATACCGTCGGCCAGGCTCTGGCCGTAGCCGTTGTCCTTGTAGGTGGTGAATTCCCGGCCCCCCTCGTCGTCGATCTCGGGATAGAAGGTATCGGTCAGCAGGTAGCCGATACTGGCGAAGGCCGAGCGGTTGGGAAACAGCGTGTCGCGGCTGGCGGGGTCGAGGTAGAGCTCCGTGGAGGAGGGCGCGCCAATGCGCTCGAAGTCGGTGTTGCTGTATTTGAAGTTGATATCAATGTTGTCGGTGGGCTGCCACACCAGGGTGATGCGGTAGGAGGTCTCGTCGATCTGGCCCTCGGGTTTGTCGAGCAGGGTGTTGTCGACATAGCCATCCGTTTTGCGGTGCTTGAAAGCCACGCGGGCGGCAAAGCTGTCGCTCAGGGAGCCCTCCACGCCACCTTCGTAAACTTGTCCGTCATGGGATTCCAGCGCCGCGGATATCTCGCCGCTGAAGGGGTCGCTGGGGTCCGGCGACCGGCTGATGATGTTCACCGCCCCGGCGACGGTGTTCTTGCCAAACAGGGTGCCCTGGGGGCCGCGCAGGACCTCCACCCGCTCCACGTCAAGGAAGCCCGCCCGGTACTGGCGCCCGCGGCCCATGTAGATGCCGTCCACGTACATGCCCACGGATTGCTCGAAGCCCTGGTTGTTGCCGGAGCCGACGCCGCGCATGTAGATGTTGGTATTCACCGAGGCGGAGGCGATATGCAGGTTGGGTACATAGTCCGCCAGCGCGGCCATGTTGGGAATGCCCGCCTCCTGGAGTTTGCTGCCCTGTACCGCGGATACCGAGATCGGCACGTCCTGCAAGCTCTCCGCGCGCTTTTGCGCGGTAACGATGACTTCCTCGAGAAGCTGGGCGTGGGACAGGGAGGTTGCGCCGGCAAGCGCGATGGCGGCGGCCAGGGGGCCGCGTGCGAATGTCGCTGACATGGTCGTTCCTCTTGTGACGTTGTTATAGGTATCGCATCGCACGGCTGAGGACGCCGCACGGCATGAGTCGATAGTAGTGGATGTTGACAGTGGTATACAACGCCCCCGAAATGGCACTATTGCCTATTTTGGGGCGCCCGGCTCAGGGGCACCCGGCATAGGGGCGCCCGGCACAGGGGCGCCCGGCACAGGGGCGCCCGGCACAGGGGCGCCCGGCACAGGGGCGCTCCACCCCGGCGCGGGGAAGTCCGGTGTTGACCGCGGGCTCCCGGGCGGGACGGCCGGTATTGGCCTCAGGCTGCGTGCGAGTCCGCCAGCTGGAGGATGTGCCTCCACTCGGCGGGGTCGACGGGTTGCACCGACAGCCGGCCCTGTTTCAGGAGCACCATGTCTTCCAGGGCCGGTTCGCGCTTGATCGCCGCCAGTGACAGCGGTCGTGGAAAGGTTTCGTTGAAAGCCACGTCGATACAGTACCAGCGCGGATTGTCGGCGCTGGCTTTGGGGTCGTAATACTTACTGTCGGGATCGAATTGCGCCGGGTCCGGGTAGCCCGCCCGGACCACCACCGCGCGCCCCACCACGCCCACAATCTTGCACTGGCTGTGGTAGATCAGCACCTCGTCGTCGATGGCGACCTGGTCCCGGAGCAGGTTGCGTGCCTGGTAGTTGCGAATGCCGTCCCACACCGCGAAGCCACGATTCTCGCGGCGCAGGTCGTCGATGCTGTATTCGTCGGGTTCGGTTTTCAACAGCCAGTAGGCCATGGCGCTCTTCTCCGTTGGCGGTTGGTGCGGGGCGTACGCGGTGCAGGGCGCCGCGGTCAGGGATTATCGCGCGGGTGCGGTCCGGCTCGCCAGCGCAAAAACGGGCAGTGTGCGGTCAATGGATGGCTGTCGTCGCGCGGGGGGAGAAAAGGTGTACGAGCTGAGTGAAGGGGGTGGGGCCACAGACCGCATGCTTATGCTTATCGCGGTCCTGCGACGCAGGTCGTGCTCAGTTGGTGGCGAGCATGTTCTCCCGTGCGCGAAACTTGGCCAGTTCGGCGTTGTAGGAATCCGCCATGGTCTCGGCCAGGTACACGCTGCGGCTGTGCTGCAGGGGGTGCAGCTCGCTGCGGCAGTCCAGGTAGGTTTCAATGGCATCAACGTAGTCTTTCACAGCGACCTGGGCGTGGTACATCTCCTCGTGGGAGGCCTCCTGGCCATTGGGGACGACGGGGGTGCTTTCGGGCATGGACGCCGGACATTGCGCCATGGCATTGGCGGCGAAAACCAGCGCGGGAACGGCTAGCAGGTGCTTCATGGTTCTTTACCTCGGTAGACAGTGAATGACGTGTGCGATCGCGTTACCGCGATGTGTTACAAATATCTACAAAAAAGGGGCGCATTGCAAGTCGGGGAATGTGAAATATTTGTTATCTATCTACATGATCTATAAGAAAAATATACATCAAGGCACGGCTTGCACCATGGTGTTACACGGGGTAACAGGGTGTGCTTTCGCCTGGTGCTGGTTTTGGCTAGGTTTTGTTCGCTGGAGGGGCTGGTTGCACCAGTTTGGTGCATTGTCGCGTGGTGGCCGCCACGGGCAGTGATTTTGTGTTTCGCCGCGGGACAGGCCCGGGCCGGTGGGTCTTTGCCGTGGTTTCGCCGCGCTGGCCGCATTGCCCGGTGCGGCCCGCTCCCTTAGCATGGGGCGCTCGTGACCCCGCGCACGTCGCGCGAGGCGCTTGCCCAAGGAGTGTTGCCCAATGATGCCCGACTACCGGAGTGTACTGCTCGCGCTCATGGTCGCGTTGTGCCCGGCCCTGCCAGCTGTCGCCGAGGAGCGCGACGCCGACGCCCGTTTGCGGGCCCTTTACGAGGAGGAATATGCCTGGCGGCAACAGATACTCGGCAAGGTGAGGGATGACGAGGGCGAGTGGCGGGACGGCGATCGTCTGCCAGCGGTGGACGCCCGCTCCCAGGCCGGGCACCTCGCCTATTGGCGCGAAGCGCTCGCGAAGCTGGATGCGATCGCGGTGGACGAACTCAGCCATCAGGAGCGGATCAATGCCGCGGTCTTTCGCCAGATTGTCACCACGCTCGCCGACGAGGTCGGGTACCGGGCCTACGAGGCGCCGCTGAACTCCGACAGTTTTTTCTGGACCGGCCTGTATCCGCGGCTCGGGGGCTTCGAGGATGCCGAGGCCTACCGGCGCTATGTCCGGCGCCTGCGGGACCTGCCGCGTTTTTTTGACGACAACATGGCCAACATGCGCGCGGGCCTCGAGCGGGGCTACAGCGTGCCGCGGGTCACCCTCGCCGGCCGCGACCAGTCGATAGAGGCCTACCTGGTCGCGGGGGAGGGCAACCCCTTCTGGACCCCGATGAAGGCCCTGCCGGCAACGATTCCCGCGGCGCAGCGCGCCCAGCTGGAGGCCGAGGTCCGCGAGGCGATCGACGAGGCGGTGGTGCCGGCCTACCGCAAGCTGCTGACCTTCATGCGCGAGGAGTATATCCCCAACGCGCGCTCGACCCTCGCCGCGCGGGATTTGCCCGATGGGGAGGACTTTTACCGTGCGCAGATTCGCGCGTTTACTACCCTGGACTTGAGCCCGGAGACAATCCACCAGATGGGGCTGGCGGAGGTCGAGCGAATCCTCGCGGAAATGCGGACGGTGATCGACGCCACCGGTTTCGACGGTGACATGGAAGCCTTCCTGGAATTCCTGCGCACCGATCCGCAGTTCTACGCCAAGACTCCGCGGGAATTGCTGTCCTACTCCGCCTATGTCGCCAAGCAGGTAGATGGCAAGTTGGGCGAGACGATTGGCTTCCTGCCGCGACGCCGCTTCACGATTTTGCCGGTGCCGGATGCTATCGCGCCGTTCTATACCAGTGGGCGGGGCGGCCTGGACAGCTGCCTGATGAACACCTACGACCTGCCCTCGCGACCGCTGTTCAACCTGACTGCGCTGACCCTGCACGAGTGCGGTCCCGGCCACGCCCTGCAGGCCGCCATCGCCAAGGAGGCCCCCGGGGAGATTCCCCGCTTCCGCCGCGACAACTACTTTTCCGGTTACGGCGAAGGCTGGGGTCTGTACACCGAATGGCTGGGCACGGTAATGGGCGTGTATGAAACGCCCTATGAGGACTTCGGCCGGCTCTCCTATGAAATGTGGCGAGCCTGCCGGTTGGTGATCGATACCGGCGTGCACTATTTCGGCTGGAGTCGCGAGCGCGCCCTGGCCTACCTGCGCGACCACACGGCGCTGTCCGAACACGAGGTCACCACCGAGGTGGATCGCTATATCTCCTGGCCCGGCCAGGCCCTGGCCTATAAGCTGGGGGAAATGTTGATCCGCCGCAAGCGGGCCGAGGCCGAGGAAGCGCTGGGGAGCGGTTTCGACCAGCGCTATTTCCACGATGTGATCCTGGGCCTGCGCTCGGTGCCGCTGCCGGTGCTTGAGCGGGAGCTGGACGCGTGGATCGCGGGCGGTGGCGAGAATCCCTACCAGGGCCTGGCCCCCTAAGGATAGCGAGGGGCAATTCAGCCTGTCGGCGGCGGCTGTTCCCGGTGCTGCCGGAGGAAGTCGACCAGCTCCGCGATGGGCAGGGGGCGGGCGAACAGCCAGCCCTGCCCCTCGGCACAGTGGCTCTGGCGCAATTGCTCGAGCTGGCTGGCGGTTTCCACCCCCTCCGCGACGACCGTGAGGTCGAAGTTGTCGGCGAGACGGGTAATGGCGCGGACGATGGCCGCGCTGCGTTCCTGCGATTCCATGTCGGCGACGAAGGTGCGATCTATTTTCAGCTCGTCCACTGGCAGGTCTCGCAGCATGGCGAGCCCCGAGTAACCGGTACCGAAATCATCGATGGAAAAGCGAACGCCGCTGTGGCGCAGCTCCGAGATATGGGCGATGGTGGTCGCCACGTCCTCGAGTGCGGCGCTTTCGGTGATCTCCAGCTGGAGATAGGGGCGCAGTGCGTCGTGCCGCTTCAGGAGCTCTTCCATCCGGTGTCGGAAGTTCCTCGCGGTAAATTCCAGCGCGGAGATGTTCATCGACACGCGGGGCAGTTGCGAGCCCAGGAGGTTGGCGGTTTGCAGCTCCTTCAGAGCCGTGGACATCACCAGCTCGGTTATCGGGGCGATCAGCAGGTGCTGCTCCGCCAGGGCGATAAAGCGGCTGGGTGAAACGGTGCCACGAATTGGGCAGTGCCAGCGCACGAGCACCTCGCAGCCTGTGATTGCCAGGTCGGACAGGCGCACCTGCGGCTGGTATACCAGGCTGAGGCCGCCGTGCGCTATGGCCTGTTTCAGCCCTGAAAGCAGCGCTTGCTTGTCCCGCTCGCGTTTTGCCAGGGCCTTGTTGAAATAACTGATGCGGGCCGGCCCGTTGAGGCGCGCCGCTCGCAGGGCCTGCCCGGCGGCGGACACCAGCTGGTTCGCGCGGGTGCCGTCGTCGGGGGATAGCGCGGCGCCTATGGAGCAGGTGAGTTCCAGCTCGGCCTTGCGAGTGGCTTCATTGAATACTCGCTGCAGTCGCGCCGCCTGTTGCTGGGAGTCGCCGGCGGCCGCCTCCCGCAGGGGGATGGCAAGGCCGAATTCGTCGAAGCCGAGGCGGGATAGCAGCGTGTCGGCACTGTGTTCGTTGCGCAAATGGTCGCCGAGCAAGCTGAGGAAGGCATCGGCCGCCGGCTGCCCGATCTCAATCGCCAGGTCGTTGAAGCGATCGATGTCCATGTATAGCACCAGCACGGGGAATTGTTCCCGGGACGAGCGCTGCAGGGTCTTGTCCAGGTGGCTGCTGAACAGGGAGTGCCGCAGCAGGTTGGTTTGCGGGTCCAGCTCCTGCAGGCGGGTGATGCGGCGAAAACCGCGGTAGGCCAGGGCGAAAAGCAGGATCGAGGTGACGGCGATAAACCCCCAGCCCTTGTAGCTCTGCAGTCGCGACAGCCGTTCGGGATCGCCGCCCACGAACGTTTCCAGTGCGAGGTCGGACAGGGCGATCCACGCCGCCCCCAGTACTCCGTAGGCGAGTACGATAGGCAGGGTCGATGCCAGGGCCTTGTCGCCAATGCCCTGGCGTTTCGAATCGTTGCGGCCACCGGGGGGGTTGCGCCTCCAAATCATGTTTCGGTCTTCGTGCTTGTCTGGCGTGTAAGTGTATACGCTGCGGTGCGAGAATGAAGTGTCGCGATGCACTGCGGGGCGCGCGGTGAAGGTGCCGGGGCTCTGGGTCGGTCAATTTTTGATCGACGCCGGACAATGTGGTGGATTGGGACCAATTGGGGTATTGCGCCGCTTGACTCCCTTTGGCCGCCCTCCATAATGGGGCGCTTGTTGGTTCCGAGCACTAGATGTCCCCGCTGTATGAGCACACCTGACTTTCAGTTGAAAGGCAGCACGGTCACCGTTGTTGTACTTGAACTTCACCGCTATACCCCAGAATTGTTTCCCGCCCAGCTGGAAGAGCGCATACAGCAGGCGCCGGCCCTGTTTCAGGGCTCGCCGGTGGTGGTCGACGTGGAGCAGTTGCTCATCCCGGAGGGGCAGTTGGATGTGCCCGGGCTGCTGGACCAGTGCCGCGGGGCGGGTCTGCGTCCCATTGCCCTGAGGGGTGTCGGCGAGAGCCTGGCCGAGGCGGCCGCCGACAGCGGCCTGGCGATTTTGCCGGCGGCGGCGTCCCGGCAGCGCCGCAACATTCGGGAGGAAGCGGAGCCGGCCCGGGACGTTGAAATTCGTACCGAACAGCGGGCGGCGCCGGCGGCGCGCCCCACCCGCACCATCACTCGCCCGGTGCGCTCCGGGCAGCAGGTCTATGCCGAGGGGGGCGACCTGATCGTGCTGGCCCAGGTCAGCGAGGGCGCGGAAGTCCTGGCGGACGGCAATATCCATATCTATGGCGCCCTGCGCGGGCGTGCCCTGGCGGGGGTTCACGGCGATGCCGCCGCGAGAATTTTCTGCCAGCACATGGATGCCGAGTTGATCTCGGTGGCTGGTCATTTTTTGCTCAGCGATGGCATTGCCGACACCCTGCACCGCAAGCCGGCGCAGGTCGCCCTGGAGGGGGACGCGCTCAGCGTCGAACCCCTGTAACCCGGGCATTGCCAAAACCATCTCACAATACTTAACAGGAGCCCCCAAGTGGCAAAAATCATCGTAGTAACCTCGGGCAAGGGCGGTGTTGGCAAAACCACCAGCAGCGCCGCGATCGGTACCGGCCTGGCGCAGCGCGGCCACGCCACGGTCATCGTCGATTTCGATGTGGGTTTGCGCAACCTGGATTTGATCATGGGTTGCGAGCGCCGCGTGGTCTATGACTTTGTGAATGTGATCAACGGCGAGGCCACCCTGAACCAGGCCCTGATCAAGGACAAGCGCACCGAGCAGCTGTACATCCTGCCGGCCTCCCAGACCCGCGACAAGGACGCCCTCACCGAGGAGGGCGTGGCCGCGGTGCTGGAGGAACTCAAGGGGCGCTTCGACTACATCGTTTGCGACTCACCCGCCGGCATCGAAAAGGGGGCCCAGATGGCCCTGTATTTCGCCGACGAGGCCATCGTCGTGACCAACCCCGAGGTGTCGTCGGTGCGCGATTCGGATCGCATCCTCGGCATTCTCCAGAGCAAGTCCCTGCGGGCGAAGGAGGGCGAGGAGCCGGTGCGGGAGCACCTGCTGCTGACCCGCTACAGCCCGGCCAGGGTCGCCGCCGGTGAAATGCTGAGCGTGGCCGATGTGGAAGATATCCTCGCCATTCCGCTGCTGGGGGTGATTCCCGAGTCCCAGGATGTGCTCAAGGCCTCCAACCAGGGCGAGCCGGTGATTCTCAACGACGAGGCCCAGGCCGGACAGGCCTACAGCGACGCGGTGGACCGCTTGCTGGGCGAGAACCGGCCCCACCGCTTCCTCGAGGAGCAGCGTCAGGGCTTCTTCCAGCGCCTGCTGGGGGGAGGCCGGGGATGAGTTTCTTCGATTATTTCCGCAATAAACGCGGCGCCAACTCCGCCGCCACGGCCAGGGAGCGATTGCAGGTCATTGTCGCCCACGAGCGCGGGCAGCGTAACCAGCCGGACTACCTGCCGCGCATGCAGCAGGAGATCCTCGAGGTGATACGCAAGTACATACCGGTTGAGCAGGACGACGTGCAGGTGCAGGTGGACGAGAGCAACAGCTGCTCGGTGCTGGAACTCAACGTCACCCTGCCTGGTTGATTGACGCCGGCGGTGCCGTGGCACCGCCGGCGAGAACTCATTCGGCCCGGGCCGCCACCGCGCGCCAGACGCGCATCAGGTTGGCTCCGAGCAGTTTCTCGATGTCGCCCTCGCTGTAGTCACGGCGCAGCAACTCGGCCACCAGGTTGGGGTAGGTGGAGACATCCTTGAGGCCGATGGGCAGCGAGTCTCCCACCCCGTCATAATCCGAACCGATACCCACGTGGTCGATGCCGGCAGTGTTCACCACGTGGTCGATGTGATCGGCGACCTCGCTCACCGTGGCGAAGGGCAGTGGCTGCTTGTCGCGGTAGCGCTGTTCAAAGGCCTGCATTTCCTCCGAACCCCATGCCAGGGCGTGACGCTTGGCATAGGTCTCGCGCGCCGTCGAATAATTCTCGAAATACTGGTTGGCCTTGGCGGTCACGAAGCTTGAACCGAAATTGATCATCACCACGCCGCCCTTGTTCGCCAGGGCGCGGAGCAGCTTGTCATCCATATTGCGCTCGAATCCCGGGGTGAATTTGCGCATGGAGGAGTGGGAGGCGATGACCGGGGCGCTGCTGCGCTCCAGGACTTCGAATGCCGCGGCGTCGGACAGGTGGGAGATGTCCACCATGATGCCCAGTTCGTTCATCTCCGAGACGACTTCCGCCCCGAAGGGGCTCAGGCCCCGCCACAGGCGGACGTCGTCGTAGGAGGAATCGCTGATGTGGTTGGATTCGCCGTGGGCCAGGGTGACATAGCGGACACCCCGGCGGTGAAAATGGCGCAGTTTGTCCAGGTCGCCGGCGATCGGGGCGCCGTTCTCCATGCCCAGGGCCAGTGAGATCTTGCCGGCTTTGAACTGCTTTTCGACCTCGACGGGACTGGTGGCGATCGCGAACTTGTCGGGCGCCCGGGCCACCATCGCCTCTACGTGGTCGATCAGGGTGTTGGCCAGGGCGTAGGCGCTGCCGTCGGATTCGCTGGATGCCGGGGTGTAGATCGACATGAAGGGCACATTGAGCCCGCCGGCAACGGCCCGCGGGTAGTCAAATTCACCCTTCTCCGTCGCCCGGGTGACATCCTCCCAGTGTTTGTGGATGCGGTAGGGCACGTCGATGTGGGTGTCCACCAGCAAGTACTTCCGGGCCAGTTCCCCGGCTCGCTCCTGCACTCGATCCGCGTGACCGTGGGGGCTTGCCAGTAGCGACAGTGCGAGCGCGCCGGCGAGGGCGCGGGGGCGAATGGGCATGGGAGCGTCTCCTGTTGCAATCGAAATCGGGCAGGATAAGCCATGGCGGCGCAAAACCCCAGTGCCGCCGTCGTGCGATGTCGTGCAACGAAACATTCATAAATATCCAACATTCAGGGCCTAGGATCGAAGGCTCGATCCGCAGGCAACTGACTGAGGCAAAGAAGATGTTTAAGAAACTCGCTTTGGCGGCCGCGCTCTCCGCGACCACGCTGCACACCCATGCTTTTTTCAACGACGCCGGAATTACCCTGGAGCAGTTGGGGACCTACGACGCCACCATCGGTGGCGGATTCGATGAGGGGGCGGCCGAGATCGTGGCCCATGACCCGGCGACGCAACGGCTGTTCGTGATCAACGCCAACGATAGCACGGTCGATGTGCTGGATATGTCCGACCCGGCGAAGCTGGCCCTGCTGTTCAAGATCGACGTCGCCGATAGCCTGCCGGATGCCGGCGGCGTCAACAGCGTCGCGGTCAGCAACGGGCTGGTGGCGGTGGCCGTGGAGCACGACGACAAACAGACCGATGGCTGGGTGGCCTTTTTTGAGGGCAGTGACGGCCAGTTTATCAACGCCGTTCAGGCCGGGGCCTTGCCCGACGCCGTCACTTTCACCGCCGACGGGAACTACGCCCTGGTGGCCAACGAAGGCGAGCCCAGCGACGACTACTCCGTAGACCCGGAGGGCTCGGTGAGCATCGTCTGGGTCGGGGACGGCGCGGCGAGCGCCACGGTCAGGCACGCCACCTTCGAGCGTTTCAACAACAAGCCGCACTGGTTGCGCGGCGTGCGCATTTCGGGGCCGGGCGCATCCGTGGCGCAGGACCTGGAGCCCGAGTTCATCGCCACCTCCGCCGATTCGGCCACCGCCTGGGTGACCCTGCAGGAGAACAACGCGTTGGCCAGGATCGATATCGCCAGGGCCGAGGTCGAGGCCCTGCTTCCCCTGGGCACCAAAAAACACCGTCGCCGGGGCAATGGCCTGGACGCCAGCAACCGGGATGGCGGTATCAATATCGCCAACTGGCCGGTGGAGGGGCTGTACATGCCCGACGGGCTCGCCTCGTACAGCGTCTGGGGGCGCACCTTTCTGGTGAGCGCCAATGAGGGGGATGCCCGGGAGTACGCTTTCGAAACCGAAGAGGAAAACTGCCCAAGCGGGCCCCAGTATGAGTACGACGACGGCGAGTGCATTTATATCGACGAGGCGCGCGTGGAAGATCTCGAGCTCCATCCCTGGTTGGCGCGCTATCGCGGCATGAATGATCTCCAGGCCGGGGAAAACATCGGGCGCCTGAAGGTCGTGACCACCGACGGTGTCGACCGCAAAGGGCGCCATCGCACCCTGTATTCCTACGGCGCGCGGTCAATTTCGATCTGGGATAGCCGCGGCCGCCGGGTCTATGACTCCGGGGATACCATGGAACGCAAGACCGCCGGGTTGCTGCCCGAATTCTTCAACAGCACCAATGACGAGAACGGCAGCTTCGACAGCCGCAGCGACGACAAGGGGCCTGAGCCCGAGGGCGTGGTGGTCGGGGAGGTCTCCGGCGCGCAGTATGCCTTTGTCGGCCTGGAGCGCATTGGGGGCATCATGATTTTCAATGTGAGCAACCCCTATAACGCCTACTATGTCGACTACGTCAACAACCGCGATTTCAGCATTGAGGATGTTGAGGGGGATATCGAAAGCGACAGCCCCTCCACCGTGGGTGATCTCGGTCCGGAGGGCCTGGTGTTCATTCCCGGTGATCAGTCGCCGACGGGGGAACCATTACTGGTGGTTGGCAATGAGATCAGCGGCACGACCACCGTTTACGCAATCGTACCCACCGACAGCAATTAAACAAATGGGGGACGGATACCTATTTCCAGTAACAAATAGGATAAATAGGGGACGGATACTAATGGCACCTACTTAACCCTTGTAGGGCCGAATTTATTCGGCCATTGATGCCTTGAGCACCGTTTTTGGTCGAATAAATTCGACCCTACAGAGGGCAACATACCCTGTTTTTGGCTTAAGTAAGTACCATTCGGGACGGATACCTATTTCCATGAGGAAAAATAGGTATCCGTCCTCGCTATTTAGACGATGCGCTTCATGGCGGTCATGTAGCCGCGCAGGGTCTTGCCCACGATTTCCACCGGGTGGCTGCGGATTGCCTCGTTGACCGCGATCAGCTCCTGGTTGTCCACGCCGTTGTCGCCGTCGATGCCCTTGCCGATCACGTCGGTGTCGATGCCGGCCATGAAGTCCTTGAGCAGCGGGCGGCAGGCCTGGTCGAACAGGTAGCAACCGTACTCGGCGGTATCGGAGATCACCACGTTCATCTCGTACAGTTTCTTGCGCGCGATGGTGTTGGCGATCAGCGGGGTTTCGTGGAGCGACTCGTAATAGGCCGACTCGGCAATGATGCCGGCGGACACCATGGTTTCGAAGGCCAGTTCGACACCCGCCTTGATCATGGCGACCAGCAGGATGCCGTGGTCGTAGAATTCCTGCTCGCTGATGTCGGCATCGGTGTTGGGCGTCTGCTCGAAGGGCGTGTCCGCGGTGGCGGCGCGCCACTTCAGCAGGTTGGCGTCGTCGTTGGCCCAGTCGGCCATCATGGTGCGGGAGAACTCACCGGTGATGATGTCGTCCTGGTGCTTCTCGTACAGCGACCGCATCAGGTTCTTGAGTTCTTCGGCAAGGTGGAAGGCGCGGATCTTGGCCGGATTGGACAGGCGATCCATCATGTTGGTGATGCCGCCGTGCTTGAGGCCCTCGGTCACAGTCTCCCAGCCGTACTGGATCAGCTTGGAAGCGTAGCCCGGGTCAATGCCCTTCTCGACCATCTTGTCGAAGCACAGCAGGGAGCCGGTTTGCAGCATGCCGCAGAGGATGGTCTGCTCGCCCATCAGGTCCGATTTCACCTCGGCGATGAAAGAGGATTCGAGTACGCCGGCGCGGTGACCACCGGTGCCGGCGGCGTAGGCCTTGGCCAGTTCCAGGCCCTCGCCGCGGGGGTCGTTTTCCCGGTGCACGGCGATCAGCGTGGGCACGCCAAAGCCGCGCTTGTACTCCTCGCGCACCTCGGTGCCGGGGCACTTGGGGGCTACCATGATCACGGTGATGTCCTCGCGGATCTGCATGCCCTCTTCCACGATGTTGAAGCCGTGGGAGTAGGCGAGGCAGGAGTCCTTCTTCATCAGCGGCATGACCTGCTCGACCACCGAGGTGTGCTGCTTGTCGGGGGTGAGATTGAGCACCAGGTCCGCCTGGGGGATCAGGTCCTCGTAGGTGCCCACGTTAAAGCCGTTCTCGGTGGCGTTTTTCCAGGACTGGCGCTGTTCGGCGATGGCCGACTCGCGCAGCGCGTAGGCGACGTCCAGGCCGCTGTCGCGCAGGTTGAGGCCCTGGTTGAGGCCCTGGGCGCCGCAGCCCACGATCACCAGTTTCTTGCCGCGCAGCGCCTCGACGCCGTCGGCGAACTCGCCGCGCGCCATGAAGCGGCATTTACCCAGCTGTTGCAGCTGCAGGCGCAGCGGCAGGGTGTTGAAGTAGTTTTGTCCCATGATCGGGGCCTCCCTTGTTAAGCGAAAGAGCGAATAGAGGGGGGCACGATACGCCATCTTTATATTTGCGTAAAACGCTATATTGAGAAAAGAGTATTGCGTATAGTGCAAAGCATGTTTTGCGCCATGGAGCGCCGATGGATATTCGCAGCCTGCAGGTCTTCCTGTCAGTGGCCGATACACTTAACTTTAGTCGCAGCAGCGAACAGCTGCACCTCAGCGTGAGCGCGGTCAGCCGGTCGGTCCAGCGGCTGGAGGAGGCGGTGGGGCGGACGTTGCTCGAGCGGGACAAGCGCAGCGTGCGCCTGACTCCGGCGGGGCGCGATTTCCGCAATTACGCCAGGCGCGCGGTGGACGACTGGCTGCAGATCCGGCGCCAGCTGGCGGGCGGCGCGCAACTGGCGGGGGAGGTCAGCCTGTATTGTTCGGTAACCGCCACCTACAGCATCCTGGCGCCTGTCCTCGAGGCTTTCCGGGCGAGCCAGCCGGGAGTGGAAATCCAGCTGCATACCGGCGATCCGGCGGATGGCATCGATAAACTGCTGTCCGGGCAGCACGACGTGGCGGTGACCGGTCGGCCGCCCACCCTGAACCCGCGTTTGAGTTACCTGCAATTGCAGGAGAGTCCGATGCTGTTCTGCATGCCGGCGGCGGATTGCGCGGTGCGCAGGCTGGTGCTGGAGGGGGACAGCAGCTCGCCGGATTTCGATTGGGAGCGCCTGCCGTTTATCGTGCCGGAGCGGGGGGCGACCCGGGACATGCTCGACGACTGGTTCGCGGCGACGGGCCTGCATCCGCGCATTTACGCCCAGGTGGCCGGGCACGAGGCGATCGTGGCCATGGTGGGTCTGGGACTCGGCATCGGTATCGCGCCGGAGTTGGTGGTGCGGGCCAGCGGTTTGGGGGAGCGGGTCAGCCCGGTGCCCGTCTGGCAGCCGCTGCCCGCACTGGGTATCGGCCTGTGCGCGCCGCGCAAGACCCTGGCCGACCCCCTGGTGCGCGCGTTCTGGGACGTGGCGGCCAACACCTTGCCCCGGGCAGTTTGATACAATGGGCGTTGGTTTTGCGGCAGAGCGATTATGACTAAACACGAATCACCGGAATCCCCGGAAACCCAACCCGATGCCGCGGCGCAACCCGGTGTCTCGCCGTCGCTGGATATGCTGGTCGACGAGCACGAGGAGGAAGTTTCCGAGAACGGGCGCACGGTGCGCAGGCAGGGGGTGTACCTGCTGCCGAACCTGTTCACCACCGGGGCGCTGTTTGCCGGTTTTTACGCGGTGATCGCCGCCATGCGCGGCGAGTTCGAGGCGGCCGCCATCGCCATCTTCTTCGCCGCCGTGTTTGACGGCCTGGACGGGCGTATCGCCCGGCTGACCAATACCTCCAGCAAGTTTGGTGCGGAGTACGACAGCCTGGCGGACATGGTGTCCTTCGGGGTGGCGCCCGCATTGGTGATGTTCAGTTGGGCCCTGGGTGACCTCGGCAAATTCGGCTGGAGCGCGGCCTTTATCTACGTGGCCTGCGCGGCCCTGCGCCTGGCGCGCTTCAATACCCGGATTGACACCGCGGACAAGAATTACTTCACCGGCCTGGCCAGCCCGGCGGCCGCGGCGATCATCGCCAGTACGGTTTGGGTCTGTCACGATCTCGGCTGGGTCGGGGGCGGCTTGCCATTGGAAATTTCCGTCCTGGTGGCCCTGTTGACCTCGGCGGTGGGCATTTTGATGATCGCCAACTTCCCCTACTACAGTTTCAAGGGGGTGGACTTCCGTGGCCGGGTGCCCTTCGTGGTGATTATTCTGGTGGTGCTCACCTTTGGGTTGGTCACGCTTGACCCGCCCCTGATTCTGCTGCTGGCCTTTCTCGCCTACGCGGTCTCCGGCCCGGTACTGCAACTGCGGCGCTGGCGGCAGCGGCGCCGCGGTACGGACTAATCCCCACCGCGGCTCGCAATCCGGTGGAACCATCCGCACGGAGGGTGCTCTGATAACATAACAGGGCAAAGCAGGAGGTCGCCCATGGTCGGCCGGTTCACCGTTCCCAGGATTTCTCCCAGCGAAATCACGCCGGAGAGTGTCTATCTCAACCGCAGGCAACTGATGCGCTCCGCCGGAGCCGTCTTGTCCGCGACCGCTCTGGGCGCGGCCTCCAGCAGTGCGGCGGCGGTCACTGGCGGCGAGGCGCTGGACTACGCTTCCGCCCGGTCCGGGCAGGGCTTCTCCACGGACGAGGACAAGACGCCACTCGGCGATGTCACGTCCTACAACAATTTCTACGAGTTCGGCACCGACAAGGGCGACCCCGTCGACCATGCCCACGAGATGACCACCGACCCGTGGACTGTGGAAGTGTCGG
Source organism: Parahaliea mediterranea (assembly GCF_017255185.1). Classification (GTDB taxonomy): domain Bacteria; phylum Pseudomonadota; class Gammaproteobacteria; order Pseudomonadales; family Halieaceae; genus JAFKCZ01. The sequence goes on along the minus strand of NZ_JAFKCZ010000003.1, from coordinate 3,335 downwards.
GCCTGGTCAACAAGCCGGGCAAGCTTCACCTCGAGGATATCCTGGGAGGCTTTGATCTCCAGGAGCGCATCTACCGGCTGCGCTGCGTGGAGGCCTGGTCGATGGTGATTCCCTGGGTCGGATTTCCCCTGGCGGAACTCCTGAAGCGCTTCGAGCCGACCGGCGACGCCCGATTCGTCGAGTTCCGCACCCTTTACCGGCGCGCTGAGATGCGCGGCACCCGCTCATTCACCAGTATCATCGACTGGCCCTACCGCGAAGGCTTGCGCTTGGACGAGGCCATGCACCCCCTGACCCTGATGGCCGTGGGGTTGTACGGCAAGACGCTCCCCAACCAGAACGGCGCGCCACTGCGCCTGGTCGTACCCTGGAAGTATGGCTTCAAGAGCATCAAGTCGATTGTGGGTATCCGGCTGCTGGACAGTCAGCCCGCCACATCGTGGCAAACCCTGGCGCCGAGTGAATACGGTTTTTACGCCAATGTGAATCCCAGGGTGGATCACCCGCGCTGGAGCCAGAAATACGAGCGACGCCTGCCCAACAGCCTGTTCGACCCGAACCGTATTCCGACGCGGATGTTCAATGGTTACGCGGAACAGGTGGCGCATCTCTACAAGGGCATGGACCTGAGCAGATTTTACTGATGCGCGGGCGAGCGATTCGATGGGGGGTATTTATTCTATGCCTGACCCCCTTTCTCATGTTGGCATGGCGGGCGGCAACGGGCGCCCTGGGGGCTGACCCGGCCAAGACGCTGATGCTGCAAACAGGTGAGTGGTCGCTTCGCTTCCTGGTCCTGACCTTGCTTGTATCGCCGTTGCGGCAGTGGACCGGGTGGGCGCTGGTGATGCGCATGCGCCGCATGATCGGGCTCTATGCCTTCTTCTACGCCTGCATTCACCTGGCGAGCTTTGGTCATTTCTACATTGGCTGGAGCGCGACGATTCTCGCCGAGGAACTGGTCGAAAGGCCCTATGTCACCGTGGGCTTTGTGGCCTGGTTGTTGTTGCTGCCGCTGGCAGTGACCTCGACCCGCGGCTGGCAGCGGCGCTTGCGCCGTCACTGGCAGCGCCTGCACCGTCTGATCTACCCCGCCGCGGTGCTCGCCTGCCTGCATCTGTTGTGGCAGGCCCGCTCTGACATCGGCGAAGCCCTGGTCTATATTGTGATGGTGGGCGCGCTCCTGGCTTGGCGGTGGCGACGCAGTCGCTTGTGGCACGCGCGATCGCGGGTCGCTGCAACCCGGGCGGCACACACCTGAAAAAAAAATCGCTAAAGGGGATTGCGCTACAGTCGGTTTTGCGTAGAATGCGCACCTCGCGTTGAGGCGCTCCCGGAAGCCGGTTTACAAGGACTCAGGGAGTTGTAAAGAATCTGAAAATTTTTTACAAAAAGCGCTTGCGGCATCCGAAACGATCCGTATAATGCGCAGCCTCAGTCAGGGGCAGCCACCCAGCCAAGCGCTAGCGGCGGCCTGATTGACCACCCGGAACCCGAGCGGTACGGGGTTGTTTAACAAGAAGACGAAGACAGATGTGTGGGCACTTGTTGAGGTAGTAGCTACAACTATTATCAGACACAAGTGACTCATTGATTCATTACGAATTCTTGATTTTCGAGTGTCTGAGCCGAGATTTGGCTGTAATCGTGGGGTAACCACGCAAACAGCTCCTCTTGCTGATTTCCTCTTTTTAAGGGGTGCAGAGGTAAAAGATTAAACTGAAGAGTTTGATCATGGCTCAGATTGAACGCTGGCGGCAGGCCTAACACATGCAAGTCGAGCGCGAAAGCCCTTCGGGGTGAGTAGAGCGGCGGACGGGTGAGTAACGCGTAGGAATCTACCTGGTAGTGGGGGACAACATGGGGAAACTCATGCTAATACCGCATACGCCCTACGGGGGAAAGCGGGGGACCTTCGGGCCTCGCGCTATCAGATGAGCCTGCGTTGGATTAGCTTGTTGGTGAGGTAAAGGCTCACCAAGGCGACGATCCATAGCTGGTCTGAGAGGATGATCAGCCACACCGGGACTGAGACACGGCCCGGACTCCTACGGGAGGCAGCAGTGGGGAATATTGCGCAATGGGCGAAAGCCTGACGCAGCCATGCCGCGTGTGTGAAGAAGGCCTTCGGGTTGTAAAGCACTTTCACTTGGGAAGAAAGGTTGCAGGTTAATAGCCTGTAGCTGTGACATTACCTTGAGAAGAAGCACCGGCTAACTCCGTGCCAGCAGCCGCGGTAATACGGAGGGTGCGAGCGTTAATCGGAATTACTGGGCGTAAAGCGCGCGTAGGCGGTTTGTTAAGTCGGATGTGAAAGCCCCGGGCTCAACCTGGGAATTGCACCCGATACTGGCCGACTAGAGTACGAGAGAGGGAGGTAGAATTCCACGTGTAGCGGTGAAATGCGTAGATATGTGGAGGAATACCGGTGGCGAAGGCGGCCTCCTGGCTCGATACTGACGCTGAGGTGCGAAAGCGTGGGGAGCAAACAGGATTAGATACCCTGGTAGTCCACGCCGTAAACGATGTCTACTAGCCGTTGGGGAACTTGAGTCCTTGGTGGCGCAGCTAACGCACTAAGTAGACCGCCTGGGGAGTACGGCCGCAAGGTTAAAACTCAAATGAATTGACGGGGGCCCGCACAAGCGGTGGAGCATGTGGTTTAATTCGATGCAACGCGAAGAACCTTACCAGGCCTTGACATCCTTGGAAGTTGGCAGAGATGCCTTCGTGCCTTCGGGAGCCAAGTGACAGGTGCTGCATGGCTGTCGTCAGCTCGTGTCGTGAGATGTTGGGTTAAGTCCCGTAACGAGCGCAACCCCTGTCCCTAGTTGCCAGCACGTCATGGTGGGAACTCTAGGGAGACTGACGGTGACAAACCGTAGGAAGGTGGGGACGACGTCAAGTCATCATGGCCCTTACGGCCTGGGCTACACACGTGCTACAATGGAACGCACAGAGGGCAGCTAACCCGCGAGGGGGCGCGAATCCCACAAAACGTTTCGTAGTCCGGATTGGAGTCTGCAACTCGACTCCATGAAGTCGGAATCGCTAGTAATCGTGAATCAGAATGTCACGGTGAATACGTTCCCGGGCCTTGTACACACCGCCCGTCACACCATGGGAGTGGGTTGCTCCAGAAGTGGTTAGCCTAACCTTCGGGAGGGCGATCACCACGGAGTGATTCATGACTGGGGTGAAGTCGTAACAAGGTAGCCCTAGGGGAACCTGGGGCTGGATCACCTCCTTAAACGACGTGGCACGCTTCTTCAAGTGTCCACACATTTGTCTTCGTCTAATTCGGTTGATGCGAAAGTAATCATGAGCTGCTGCAT
>NZ_JAFKCZ010000002.1 GCF_017255185.1 Parahaliea mediterranea | reverse complement strand
TCCCCGTCGCATCACTGGAATTCAGAAAGAAATGCATTGTCACAGTTGTCAGTGTGTTTGTTTCTGGTTTTCACAACCGGACAGTTCTTTAACAAGGTAAATCAAGCTGAGTCTCTGAATTGTAACCTGAGACTGTGATCGAAAGATGACGGTTGAGGGAGCAGTTCAAAGATATGAAGTTCCGATGGCGGGTTTCAATTCCCCGCTATCGAACGAGTTGTAATACAACACTGTGACTTAAGCGTCACAACATCCGGCGGGCAGATACTTTGATCGGTATCTGTCTCCAGTACCCGACCTATGCTTAAGGGGGTCGGGGAACAGTCTGCTTGATAGCTCTTGCGGTTTGAGAGCGTCAGATAACTTCGGTTATATGGTCAAGTGACTAAGCGCATACGGTGGATGCCTTGGCAGTCAGAGGCGATGAAGGACGTTGGAGCCTGCGAAAAGTCTCGGGGAGGTGGCAACCAACCTTTGATCCGGGAATGTCCGAATGGGGAAACCCACCCAATGTAAATTGGGTATCGCTAAGTGAATACATAGCTTAGCGAAGCGAACGCGGGGAACTGAAACATCTAAGTACCCGTAGGAAGAGAAATCAATTGAGATTCCCTCAGTAGCGGCGAGCGAACGGGGATTAGCCTGCAAGTGATAGCAGTGGAGTTAGTGGAACGGTCTGGAAAGTCCGGCGATAGAGGGTGATAGCCCCGTACACGAAAACTCCGTTGTGGTACTGAGCTTGCGACAAGTAGGTCGGGACACGTGATATCTTGACTGAAGATGGGGGGACCATCCTCCAAGGCTAAATACTACTGACTGACCGATAGTGAACCAGTACCGTGAGGGAAAGGCGAAAAGAACCCCGGAGAGGGGAGTGAAATAGATCCTGAAACCGTGTGCGTACAAGCAGTGGGAGCCCCTTCGTGGGGTGACTGCGTACCTTTTGTATAATGGGTCAGCGACTTATTGTCTGTAGCAAGCTTAACCGAGTAGGGGAGGCGTAGGGAAACCGAGTCTTAATAGGGCGTACAGTTGCAGGCAATAGACCCGAAACCGGGCGATCTATCCATGGCCAGGCTGAAGGTTGGGTAACACTAACTGGAGGGCCGAACCCACTAATGTTGAAAAATTAGGGGATGAGCTGTGGATCGGAGTGAAAGGCTAATCAAGCCCGGAGATAGCTGGTTCTCCTCGAAATCTATTTAGGTAGAGCGTCGTGTCTTACCCTGGGGGGTAGAGCACTGTTTGGGCTAGGGGGTCATCCCGACTTACCAACCCCATGCAAACTCCGAATACCCAGGAGTACAATCACGGCAGACAGACGGCGGGTGCTAACGTCCGTCGTCGAGAGGGCAACAACCCAGACCGCCAGCTAAGGTCCCCAAACACTATTAAGTGGGAAACGATGTGGGAAGGCTTAGACAGCTAGGAGGTTGGCTTAGAAGCAGCCATCCTTTAAAGAAAGCGTAATAGCTCACTAGTCGAGTCGGCCTGCGCGGAAGATGTAACGGGGCTAAATAGTGTACCGAAGCTGCGGATGCGTGCTTGCACGCATGGTAGAGGAGCGTTCTGTAAGCCGTTGAAGGTGAACCGGGAGGTTTGCTGGAGGTATCAGAAGTGCGAATGCTGACATGAGTAACGATAAGGGGGGTGAAAAACCTCCCCGCCGGAAGATCAAGGTTTCCTGCGCAACGCTAATCGGCGCAGGGTGAGTCGGCCCCTAAGGCGAGGGCGAAAGCCGTAGTCGATGGGAAACGGGTTAATATTCCCGTACTTCTTCATATTGCGATGGGGGGACGGAGTAGGCTAGGCCATCAGGGCGTTGGTTGTCCCTGTTTAAGGTTGTAGGCTGAGAACTTAGGCAAATCCGGGTTCTTAAGGCCGAGAGCTGATGACGAGTGTTATCGAAAGGTAACGCGAAGTGGTTGATGCCAGACTTCCAGGAAAAGCCTCTAAGCTTCAGATATGAAGGAACCGTACTGTAAACCGACACAGGTGATCAGGTAGAGAATACCAAGGCGCTTGAGAGAACTCGGGTGAAGGAACTAGGCAAAATGGTACCGTAACTTCGGGAGAAGGTACGCCGGTTTTGGTGATGGGACTTGCTCCCTGAGCTGAGGCTGGCCGAAGTGACCAGGTGGCTGCGACTGTTTATTAAAAACATAGCACTCTGCAAACACGAAAGTGGACGTATAGGGTGTGACGCCTGCCCGGTGCCGGAAGGTTAATTGATGGGGTTAGCTTATGCGAAGCTCTTGATCGAAGCCCCGGTAAACGGCGGCCGTAACTATAACGGTCCTAAGGTAGCGAAATTCCTTGTCGGGTAAGTTCCGACCTGCACGAATGGCGTAACGATGGCCACACTGTCTCCACCCGAGACTCAGTGAAATTGAAATCGCTGTTAAGATGCAGTGTACCCGCGGCTAGACGGAAAGACCCCGTGAACCTTTACTACAGCTTCACAGTGGACTTTGACTTTACTTGTGTAGGATAGCTGGGAGGCTTTGAAGCAGTGGCGCTAGCCATTGTGGAGCCGTCCTTGAAATACCAGCCTGGTAAAGTTGAGGTTCTAACTCAGGCCCATTATCTGGGTCGAGGACATTGTGTGGTGGGTAGTTTGACTGGGGCGGTCTCCTCCCAAAGAGTAACGGAGGAGCACGAAGGTGCGCTAATCATGGTCGGAAATCATGAGGTTAGTGTAAAGGCACAAGCGCGCTTGACTGCGAGACTGACAAGTCGAGCAGGTAGGAAACTAGGTCTTAGTGATCCGGTGGTTCTGTATGGAAGGGCCATCGCTCAACGGATAAAAGGTACTCCGGGGATAACAGGCTGATACCGCCCAAGAGTTCACATCGACGGCGGTGTTTGGCACCTCGATGTCGGCTCATCACATCCTGGGGCTGAAGCCGGTCCCAAGGGTATGGCTGTTCGCCATTTAAAGTGGTACGCGAGCTGGGTTTAGAACGTCGTGAGACAGTTCGGTCCCTATCTGCCGTGGGCGTTGGAGAATTGAGGGAAGCTGCTCCTAGTACGAGAGGACCGGAGTGGACGAACCTCTGGTGTTCGGGTTGTGTCGCCAGACGCATTGCCCGGTAGCTACGTTCGGACAGGATAACCGCTGAAAGCATCTAAGCGGGAAGCCCCTCCCAAGATAAGTTCTCCCTGACCCCTTGAGGGTCCTAAAGGGCCGTCCAAGACTAGGACGTTGATAGGCTGGGTGTGGAAGCGCTGTAAGGCGTTGAGCTAACCAGTACTAATTGCCCGTGAGGCTTGACCATATAATCCAAGTTGTTTGGTGTGCGCGTTAAGAGGCACACGTTGCAGACTGCGGATGTTGTGATTAAGTCCAGTGTTAATGTTAATGCAACAGTGCGACTCAACTTCACAAGCTTGATTTACCGCCTTATTTGCACTGAAATCGTTCCACCGGTACGCCGGTCGGACATTTCCAGCATTTCCTCCATCCATGGAGGTCAACGCTGCCGGTTGTAGAGATGAGACCGGAGGCAAGCCAGTTTGCCTGGCGACCATAGAGCATTGGAACCACCTGACTCCATTCCGAACTCAGTAGTGAAACGATGCATCGCCGATGGTAGTGTGGGGTCTCCCCATGTGAGAGTAGGTCATCGCCAGGCTCCTAATCAAAACGCCCCGATCAGTTATGGTCGGGGCGTTTTACTATGGCGTGTTCGATACTCTCACATGGGCAGACCCCGCTCTTTACATGGGGTCCCGGAGTGCCGGACCACCCCATGTGAGAGTAGGTCATCGCCAGGCTCCTAAAAAAGAAAACCCCCTGCAGCACAGCTGCAGGGGGTTTTGTTTTTTAAGGATGCGTTGATTCTCTGCCCCGTCCTGCCGCAGTCCCGCAGGGACTGCCATGTGACCGCGCCTGTTCAGCAAAGCTGAACGGCAAGGGGGCGCCGCAGGCGTCGCGCAGCGATGGCGAGCACCGCTCGCCACCCAAAGTAGGTCATGGCAGCCCAACGGGCTGCCTCTACCAGTCTACCCCCTCAGCGAGATTCGACCGAACACGCTGCAGGGGGTTTTGTTTTTTAGGATGCGCTGATCTTCTGCCCCGTCCTGCCCCGTCCTGCCCCGTCCTGCCCCGTCCTGCCCCGTCCTGCCCCGTCCCAAAAAGCCACCATGTGTACCCAAAGCATTCGCAACGCTCATGGGGCAGGCTCACCGGCCTGTTCAGTTAAGCTGAACGGCAAGGGGGCGCCGCAGGCTCTCGCGCAGCGATGGCGAGCACCGCTCGCCACCCAAAATAGGCCATGGCAGCCCAAGGGGCTGCCTCATGCGAGCCCCCGCTTTCTGTCCGTGATGGGTTGAGCGAGCGAATGCACTGCGCGGTGGCGATGAGCCAGCAGCTTCAAGGTCATGTCAATGAGATCGAGGGCATCGTCGGCGAAATCCAGAGCGGGGCCCTGGATGTCACTACCTCGATAGACCGTCTGATTGCCGAACAGCGGCAGCCCTGAGTTCCCGCCTGCGCCGCGTGCGATGCGGACCGCTAAGCCGGGTGCGGATTTGCCACCGGCAGCTAATAAGGCGGATTTGTTCTAAACGAAAGCGCCTACTTGCCTGGAAAAGCCTTGCTGGAAAATCCGCTTGTTCCCGGCACGAAATCCGCATATTCCCTGGGCACCTTTTCGCGAAAGTAATCCAGGGTCGATCGGATCGACTCGGTTTGTCTGGAGGGAATGGCCAGGTTCACGGATTCCGACGAATCGTTTGAATGGTCGTAGAGTTCTTCCGATCCATCGGCGTACTGTATGTAGCGCCAGCGTTGGTTCCGCAACGCAAAATTGCCGGGGCCGTGAACGGTTAGTACGGGCTCGCCATTGCCGGCAGTTGCGCTTGTGGATCCCAGAAGGTAGGGCATCAGGGACCTTCCCTCCAGTTGCGCGGGAAGTGGTAGGCTTGCGTACTCGACCAGAGTCGGAAAAATATCGATCAAGCCAACGGCGCTTGCAACTCTCGCGCTCTTTGTTTCGGGAATGGCGATCAAAAGCGGGACGCGGGTCGAGCCTTCCCAAAGCGTCCTTTTATACCAGAGGTTCTTCTCTCCGTTTTGCACGCCGTGGTCGCTGGCAAGAACAATCACAGTGTTGGTGTCCAAACCGCTGGAAGACAGGTATTCCATCAGCCGGCCAACTTGCCGGTCCACCAGGCTAATGGACGCTCTGTAGGCTTGAATGTTCTCCCGCTCCCTGCCGTTCTCTGAAAGGTAGGTGCGATACCGCTGGCGACGCTGGTAATTGACCAGCGTGAGCGCATATTCGGATACCTCATCCTCAATGCCCGTTGTAATCGGCGGTATGGAAACCCTGTCGATGGGGTGTAAATCGAAAAATTCCTGCGGCGCATACCTTGGGCTATGTGGGCGGAAAAAACCCAGGGTCAGGAAAAAGGGCGACTGTTTGTCCTTGGCCTTTTGAAGAAATTTCAAAGCCGCGGAGGCAACTTTGTAATCCGCGGTTTCCTTTTCCTGAAGATAGGGCCCCCAGTCAAAATACGGGTTGAAATTGAAATCGGGTTGCAGGGGTTCGGGGGGGAAGGGCCCGAAAGCGCCGAACCAGCCTTTTTTTACGTAATCGTAGGAAGCCTCGTGAGCGCGTTGGTGAAAAACCTTGCCGACAGTGCCGGTGTAGTAGCCTGCCTGGCGAAAATAGCCGGGCAGGGTATGCAGGCTGGCAAGAGCCGGTACTTCCCAAAAATCGGGCTTCAGTCCGTAGATTCCGGTGGTGTTCGGGTAAGTGCCCGTCAGGAAACTCGTTCGCGATGGGTTGCAAAGCGGAGCCTGGGCAAAGGCCTGCTCGAAGACCACCGAACGCGACGCCAGCGCATCTAGGCTGGGCGTGTGAGCTTCGCCGCTGCCCAGGAATCCGACATCATCACTCAGATCATCGATCAGTATGACAATAACGTTTTTTGCCGCCTTGCTTGCAGTCTGCCCGGGGGGATAGATGCCGGCGCGGAGAACATAAGCCGCGGACAGGCAGAGTATTGCGATGAAACCGAGGAGCGGAACACGTTTGAGATGGTTTTTATGCATTTGCAGCTGGCCCCGGTTCGGATAATATTTACTGCTTGTCAAGGTGAATGTTAGCGAGAACTAGGATAAAGTAAACCCGCACCGAGAGCCAGCTGCCGTAAGTGGTTCAGCGCTGCATCGCGGTGCCGTGGCTGTGACGGCGCGCTAGTAGCTTTTACGCGCCAGTATCTCATCGCTTTTTCACAAGCCCATTGATACCGAAACTTCCGCCGCCAGATGCAAGCCGATCGGGTATTTGGCGTGTTGACGACTGGACCTCGCCTGAAGTTCGGGTGCCAGCGCCCACCGCCAGGGCGTCCAGAGCAAGGCGGGAAGATGTGTACATTCCGTCGCGGTGTCTCGCTATTCATAACCGTAAACAGACTCCGCGGGCGGTGTTTGGGCAAACAGTGCATCGATGTCGTCTGTTGCGGAAATTTTGGGGCCGCGGCGCTGGTTGATTGACCGGAACCGCCGGGCTACCGCAAGTATAAGAGAGTTCCATGAACAATAAACTGAATCGCCCTAAAGCCATTCCCTTCACCGTCGTTGTCGTGGCTGTACTGCTAGGTGCCGGAACGCTCGCCGTCCCCGGTGTTCTCGCCGTGCAGGCGCTGGGGGAGGGCTCTGTGTGGCGCGTGACAGTCTCGGCGCTGGCCTGGTTATTGCTCGTCGCGGCCATCGCTGCCTTGCTTCCCGCAAAATGGCCGTGGAAGCTCCTGGTGTCGATGGTGTTGGTGCTTTTGGCCCTCGTGCGAATAGCCTACATGGGGGTCGCTCAATTTAGCGGCGCCGGCTTTACCCCGGAGTTTTTTCTACACCTTGAGTTCGATGCGCTGAAAGTGGCGATTGATGAATTCACGGCGTTGTTTCTGCTGTCGGGCGTGCTGTTGCCGGTACTGCTTGTACTCAGTTATCTGGCATTGTCGGTGATTCGTAATCGCCTCGCGATCCACGCAGCCACCGCGCTTTTGCTGGTCAGTAGCGGCGCGCTGGTTGCCATGCACTCCCAGCTTCCCGAATGGCGTTTGGTCGATGGTTGGCGCCAATGGCACGCGCCGGTTGCACCGCCGCTGGCGGCGAGCGAAATGGCGCTGTGGCGAAACGCGGATTTTGTTACCGCTGACCTGCCAGCCAAAAATCGACTGGACGCAAGCGCTCCTCCACGCCCCCGGAATTTGATTCTGGTCTATCTGGAATCGGTTGGCGCGTCGGTGGTTGATCATCCAGATTGGCCCGACCTGATGCCCCGGCTGCGAGACATGCAGGCAAAGCACGCTCTGGTACGGGATTTCCACACCAGCGGCTACATCACCATCGAGGGCATTGTGAATTCACAATGCGGTACGCTTTTTCCCTTCCAGCGCGGCAGTGATTCGCTTTCCGAGGCCGATGGTCTGGCCGAGCGCATGACCTGCCTCGGCGACGTGCTTGCAAAGGCCGGTTACCGCCAAAGTTATCTCGGTGGCGCCAACCTCGGCTTTGCCGGCAAGGGGCAGTTCCTCGGCAAGCACGGCTACAACACGCTGCTGGGGCTGAACGAATGGCGGCAGCGTGGCCTTAACCAGCGCCCCGGTACCTGGGGGCTGAGCGACGCGGATCTGTTTGGCCAGGCACTCGAGGAAATCGATGTGCTGCAACAGGACGGCAGGCCATTCAATCTGACCCTGCTCACCATAGGCACCCACCTGCCTGGTTATCGCTACGCGGAATGCGCGCCCTACAGGCATGACGAAGCGGATTTCCTCCAGGCCCTGCACTGCACGGACCAGTTGTTGGCGACCTGGCTCGAGACGCTTGAATCACGTGGCATTCTGGAAAACACCCTGGTGGTCGTAACCGCGGACCATTCGGTGTTTCGCAACGCGGAAATGCGCCGTTTGTTCGGCGATTCGGTGTTGGAGGATCGGCGTTTGCCCCTGCTTGTCATGGGGGCCGGGGCCCCTGGCGGGAGCATTGAAACCGGCGCCCAATATGATCTCGCGCCCACTGTGCTGGATCTGCTGGGCGTGGAGCACAATGCCGAGTTCGCTTTGGGGCGTTCACTTCTCGTCGAAGACGACCGGGATTTCTTTGTCAGTCGCTACGCGCAGGTCTACGATGGCGAACTGTTGCCACGTGCGCTCGCGGGTTGCCAGGCCGGCGTGCCGGTCCCACCGCTCGATCATTGTGAGCGCGCGCAATTGGATCGTATGCTGCGGGCCCAGGTCGATGGCTTATCAACGGGCGCGGATTATTTGCGCTGCGACAGCGCCATTCCAATCGAGGTGGGAATATCGACTGCCGCGGACGCGCCCACGGTTATTCAAGTTAACGGGCACGATCAGATCGCGCGTTTTAGCTGGCGCAGCCGCCCTGTCTCGGGCCGGGACCAGGGGCTTTTCCTGATGAGCGTTCACGCGGACGACGGCCGTGTCGTTCGACGCCAGTTTATTCCCGCGACCCAGCAAAGCGATCCGATAATGCAGGTGCGGCCGGAGGTCGAATCCGACCAGCGCCTTCTGGTGGTTTGGCGCGGGGGCGCTGAGTCCTCGCCGCCAGCGTGGTTTCCGGATAGCGCGATGGCGCACGCGGTGTACTCAATCACACCGGCCACCAGCGGTGCCCGGATGACCGAGCTGGCTTCCACTGATCCTGCCATCGCGCTCAATTGGCGGGCTGATGAAGCCCGTTGCCAGTATCTACTGAATTAACGGGCGAATCCGGCCAGGTTGGCTTCGGCCCCTGGCGGTGGCGATGCTCGCCCGCGGGCAGGTCCGGTGTTTCAGCCTCGACCGCCGCGCCGCGGTGGCAAGCGTGATAGAGCATCCGGCGCCGCGGTAGTGGCGGCGTTATACTGGATGTCCTCTTCCTTTCCCCAGGGGAAAAATGACCGCGACAGCAATCACCAGATGTCTTCGTTTTACCGCCGTGTCGGGGCTTCTGCTGCTGATCGCTCCCGTGCTATCCACTCAGGCCCAGCAGCCCGATTCGCGGTTTCAACGGGTCGTCACCGCCCTGCAGGAGGGCCCCGAAAGCGAGCGACGGCTTTTCGCCCGGGCGGCGCTGACACTGCTGGCCGAGCTGTACATGGCCGAGGCCGATCTCGCCCGCCACGAGGCGCGCAAGCCAGGCGGTCCAGGGGACGCCTCCCGCTGGGCGATGGCCGTGGACCAGTTCTCCGCCGAGGTGCTGCAGCTGAGCCAGGGGCTCGAGAGCGCGGGGGAGCTGGGCCTGACGCCGGGGCGGGGCGTAGCGCCCGTCGTTGTAACGGTGGGCGGGCAGCGGGTAATGCTGAGTCATCCCCGCGCCAGCGAACAGTCCGCCTATGAGCAGGCTGTGCTGGAATCGTTCTGCGCCGGAGGGCGTTGTGCCCGGCTGCTGCCTTCGGTTGGCCAGGCCGGGCCGATTCCGGTGACCCGCCAGACCGTCAAGGTCGACTGGGCATTCAGCGGCGAGGGCCTGGCCTGTGCCTTCGACGGCGTGAGCCTGCGGTTTTCCGCGGGGGGGCCGGTTTCGCAGGTGCGCGGTTTGTGCGAGCAGTTTCACCAGGAATTGGCCTCGCTACAGCTGGAAATGCGCTGGCAAACCGGGCAGCAAGTGCCCATCGATTGGCGGGAATTGCGTATAGAGCGTCGCGCGAACGACCCCGAGCACATCGTGCGACTGAACCGGCCGGGGGATATCCTGTTGCTGCGCCTGCCCTTGCTAGCCAGCAATGCCGGGCTCTTCAATGCCGTGGGGCCATGGTTGCGCCGGCGGGTGGAGGGTGAAAGCGACGTTGTCCTGGCAATCGATGCCGCGGACTACGGTCTGGGCAACTAGGGCATTGGCGTTGGCTATGTCCGCGCATACGCAGGTTCGCCGTGGAATAACCGAATGTTTTTAAAGGGGAAAATAGCCCCCTGTCTCGAAAGTGACAGGGCAAAATCATCGTATCTGAACAGGGCCTTGCGACCCCGGCCGCGTTTACAGTGCCCGCCACTATCCCTAGAATCACCGGTTTTCGCCGTCCAGACAGTGAGTGCCCGCCATGACTGATGAAACACGCATTTCCTACTCCTTCCAGGTCGGCGGGGACAATAAGACGGCAGAGGTGCCTGCGGCCGGCGGCGACGAGCCGCTGTTCGCCGTGGACGACCATGAAAGCCTGGCGACCGCTGGAGGCACGCTGTTGGTGGGCAAGACCACCGGCGCGCAGATGCTCGTACAGCAGGAAGTTGCCATGGTGTTGCAGCACTGTACGGTGTTTCGGACGCTGGCCGAACACGCGCGCCACCTGGTCGCGGTGTTCCCGCAACTCGGGGGCAATGTTGCCGATGCGGAGCGGGTCCTGGGCATGGTGCGGGATGCGGGCCTGCTGGTTAGCGCCGCCAGTATCTGCGAGCGGGTCAACAGCGGCGACGCCGCCGAGGCTCTGGATCGCGCCAAGGCCTTTGTGATCACCTGTGACCGGCCGGCCGCGGTGGAGCGCCTGCTGGAGTCCCTGCTGCGCAAGGTTCGCCTGGCGGGGCAGAAGCAACTGTATCTGGTCGATGATTCACGGGACCCCGGCAACGCCGCCCGCAACCGCGAAGCCGTAGCGCAGTTCAACCTGGTGAGCCCCACCACCATGCACTACGTGGGCGAGGAGGCGCAGTCGCGACTGATCGCCGAGCTGGAAACCGCCCTGCCCGACGACCGTGAAGCCATCCGTTTTCTGTTGCAGCGGGAACGCTGGCAACCGATGAAAACCTACGGCAGGGCGCGCACGCTCTGCCTGCTGCTATCCGTGGGCGACCGCTGCGTGATAATGGACGACGACGTCCTGTGCGAAGCGCGAATTCCCGCGCAGCGCTATTCCGGCGTGATGTTCAGCGACGGCATGCGCGAGGCCGCCTTTTTCGACGAGGCCGGGCAGTGGCAGCAGCAGTGGTTCAGCGCCGAGTTTGACCCGCTCTCGGGTCACGCGCGCTGCCTGGGCATGGGGCTCGGCGAGGCGCTGGGCGAACTCGGTGTGCCCGCGCTCCAGGCGCAGCAGCTGCGCGGTACCAGCGCCTCCCTGTTCCGCACCATGGGAGCGTCGTCGCCGGTGCTGGTCACCCAGGCCGGGACCCTGGGCGACCCGGGGACCGCCAACAACGGCTGGCTGCCCAACATGACCCCGGCCAGCGTGGAGGGCATGCTCTCGGTGCCGGGGGGGTTGATGCGCGCCCTCCGCTCGCGCCAGTGCTGGCTGGGCCACCCCGGGCCGACGGTATCCAAGCGCGCGGTAATGTCGCAGGTTACCGGGTTGGACAACCGCCGTCCGCTACCTCCCTATTTTCCGGCATTGCGCGGCGAGGATCAGTTGTTCGGCGCCATGATCGATTACCTGATGCCGGATTCGGCGGTGCTGGAATATGACTGGGCAGTGCCCCACATGCCACTCGAGGAACGCATGGGCAATGTGGCCGGGGACAGCGCCGTACCCCGTGGCGGCCTGCAACTCGTGGCCGCCTATCTGTCCCGCAGCAAGCCGGAGGACACCGTCACCAGCTTTGAGGCGCGCCTGGAGTCGCTGGCGACGACGCTGCAAGCGCTGGCCGGGATGCCCAACGGCGCCCTGCTGGCCCGGTACCGCGTGGGCATGGCCAGGGCCCAGGCCTTTACGCTGCAGACGATCAATGATCGGCTCGCCGATACGGGGTCGCTGGACGCCGACTGGAAGCAGTACCTTGAAATCAACGCGCGGCACTGTGTCGAGGCACTGCAGCGGCCGGCCAGGCTCGCCGATGTGGGCGATGTGCCCAGCGGCGGCGACGAGGAACAGGTAGCCGATGTTATCCGTCGGAGCGCCGGGGGATTCGCGGCGGCACTGCGCGCCTGGCCGCGCATGCGCGAAGCCGCGCGCAACTTCGCGTTCTAGCTCCCGAAGGCCGGCGGCTGCCAAACCCGTTGGCCGGCTCTGTGTCCAGCGGGGCGATTTTGCCCGTCACACGCGGTATGCTAGTGCCGATTCCCGGGGCGGGACCGCGGCATAATAGATGATTGAAGTCGAGAAAGTGTATACCGCCGACCTCAAGGTCGGAATGTATGTATCGGGGTTGGACCGCCCCTGGCTGGAATCGCCCTTCGCGATGCAGGGTTTTCGCATCTCGAGCGAGGATGAGCTGGCCAAGCTGCGGGAACTGTGCCAGTACGTCTACGTGGACCTGCAGAAGAGCCGCGCGACGCTGGAGCTGGCGCAGCGCAAGCTCAGTCAGCGCCCGCGGCGTCCCATCGAGTCGCTGTTCAGCCAGAGAACCCTGAAGTCCTACCGGGACCGGGCGGAGTGGGCGGATGAATTTCCCCGCGCCAGGGAGGCGGTTCAGGCCCTGTCGGAGGGGATCGAGGAAATTTTCTCCAACGTCTCCCGGGGCGGGTCGCTGGATGTGCTGCGGGTGCGCAAGTCGGTGGAGCCGATGATCGACAGCATCTCGCGCAACCCCGACGCCTGCATCTGGCTCGCCCGGCTCAAGCAGCAGGACCACTATACCTACCAGCATTCGCTCGGCGCTTCGGTGTGGGCCGTGGCCCTGGGGCGACAGCTGGGGCTGCCGCGCTCGGACCTGCGCTCCCTGGCCATCGGCGGCCTGCTGTTCGATATCGGCAAGCTGCGCCTGGACCAGGCGCTGCTGCGCGCGGACCGGCCGCTGACCGAGGAGGAACTCGTGCAGGTGCGGCGGCACGTGGCTCTCGGCGTCGACATGGTGCGTGAAACCGGCCTGATGAACCAGGACGTCCTCGATATGGTCGCCCACCATCACGAGCGCCATGACGGTTCGGGTTATCCCGCGGGCCTCGGTGGCGACCAGATACCGGTATTCGCCCGTATTGCCGCGATAGTCGACTGTTACGACGCCATCACCAGTCACCGTGCCTACGCCCGCGCCACATCGCCCTCCGCGGCGATCAAAATGCTTTACGAGTGGCGTGACGTGGACTTCCAGGCCGAGCTGGTGGAGGAGTTTATCCAGGCCGTGGGCATCTATCCCGCGGGCTCGCTGGTGGAACTGTCCTCGGGAGAGGTGGCGGTGGTGATCGCCGAGTACCGCACGCGCCGTTTGCGTCCGCGGGTCATGGTACTGCTGGACGCCGACAAGCAGCCGGTCGCCGACATGCACACACTGGACCTCAAGGAGCAGACCCAAACCGCCGCGGGTGAACCTCTGGATATTGTCGGCAGCCTGGAACCGGAGGCCTATGGCATCGACATGACGGGGATCCAGTTGTAGTGGCGCCGGTGCCAGCCATCCGCCGTGGGGAATTCCTGCTTAGCCTGGGTGAGGCGCTGGGCCACGCGGAGCGCGGCGGCGATAACCTCGGTCTACTGCTCATCGACCTCAGCAACCTGGGGGCGATCAATCGCCGCCTGGGTTTTGAGGCCGGTGACGGGCTGCTGCGCGAGGCCGCGGGCCAGCTGCTGTCGGTCAGCAAGCTGCCGGACACGGTGTATCGTATCGGCAGCCACGGCTTCGCCTTCATCCTGCCCCAGTTGCAAAATCCGGGCTTTATCGCCCTGGCGGTCAATCGCGTTCAGCGCTTGCTGGAGGACGGCCTGGATATCGACGACGTGGGGCTATCGGTCGAGGTCAATATCGGCCTGGCTTTTGGGCGCCCGGGAAACTACTCGCGGGGCGCGGTGCTGGCGCAGGCCGAGGCGAGCCTTGCACAGGTCAAGATGGGCGGCACTCTCGCCATCGAGGAGTTGTTGCGGGAGCAGCCGGGCCAGTCCCCGGATCTCGAGCTTGAGCAGCGCTTTGCCGAAGCGCTTTACGACAACGCCCTGGAACTCCACTACCAGCCCAAGATCAGTTTGCACTCCGGTCGCGTGGAGGGGGCCGAGGCCCTGTTGCGCTGGGAACTCCCCGGCCACGGCGCGATCTCCCCGGACCGCGTGGTGCGCATGGCCGAGGAGTCGGGCAGGGTTTACGATCTCAGTAAATGGGTGCTCAACCGCGCGCTGCGCCAGCTCCGGCAATGGCGCTGTGAACTGCCGCTCTCGGTCAATGTGCCCGCCAGCATGGTGAACCATCCCGATCTCGCGAACATGGTCCACGATGCGCTCAACATCTGGGGGGTAGCCCCGGCCCTGTTGACCCTGGAAATTACCGAGGACGCGGTGATCGAGGACAAGGAAGCGGGCTTCCATGTGTTGCGAGAGCTGTGCGAGCAGGGAGTGCGCCTGTCGATCGACGACTTTGGCACCGGCTATTCCTCCCTGTCCTACTTCCAGCACATCCCGGCGACGGAGCTGAAAATCGACAAGTCCTTCGTGCGGCGCATGATGGCGCAACGGCGGGAAGAGGAGTTGGTGCGCATCATTATCGAAATCGCCCACCTGTTTGATTTCAAGGTGGTGGCCGAAGGTGTCGAGGACGAGGCGACCCGGGACCGCCTGGCGGCCCTGGGCTGTGACTGCGTGCAGGGCTTTCTCTATGCCCCCGCCCTGAGCGAGGAGGCCTTCCTCGCCTGGGTGGGGGAACGGGAGGCAAGCTAGCGGATCAGCGCCCCTGGCGGGCGTTGGCGAAGGCCGCCGCCAGGGCGGTGTTGGCGGCGGGCTTGTCTTGCCCCGCTTTCTTACCGGCGCCTCCCCGGCGGTCCCTGCCGCCGCGGCGGGTCTCGCCGCGCGTCGAGGAGGCCTGGTCCGCGGCCTTGTCGCCCAGGCGCATGCTGAGGCCGATGCGTTTGCGCGCCTCGTCCACCTCCATCACCTTCACCTTCACAATATCGCCGGCCTTGACCACGTCGCGGGGGTCCTTCACGAAGCGGTCCGCCAGCGCGGAAATGTGCACCAGGCCGTCCTGGTGCACGCCGATATCGACGAAGGCGCCGAAGTTGGTGACGTTGGTCACCGTGCCTTCGAGGACCATGTCGGGACGCAGGTCGGAGATTTTTTCCACGCCTTCCTGGAAGGTCGCCATGCGGAATTCCGGGCGCGGGTCGCGGCCGGGTTTGTCCAGTTCGGCGATGATGTCGGTCACCGTGGGTAGCCCCACCGTATCGGAGGTATAGTCCTGGGGCTTCAGGGCGCGCAGGAAGCGGCTGTCGCCGACCAGGCTGGCCACCTCGCGCTGCTGGCGCCGCGCGATATCCTCGACCACGGCGTAGGATTCGGGGTGCACCGCCGAAGCGTCCAGGGGGTTGTCGCCGCCGTTGATACGCAGGAAGCCCGCGGCCAACTCGAAGGTCTTGTCGCCAAAGCGCGCGACCTTGAGCAGGGCCCGGCGGTTGGCGAAGCTACCGGTCTCGTCGCGCAGGGCGACGATATTGCCGGCCAGGGTCTGGTTCAGGCCCGAGACCCGCGACAGCAGCGGCACAGAAGCGGTATTCACATCCACCCCCACGGCGTTTACACAGTCCTCCACCACCGCGTCCAGTTGCCGCGCCAGTTGCACCTGGCTGACGTCGTGCTGGTACTGGCCCACGCCAATGGACTTAGGGTCGATCTTCACCAGCTCGGCGAGGGGGTCTTGCAGGCGGCGCGCGATGCTCACCGCGCCGCGAATGGTGACGTCCAGGTCGGGAAACTCCCGGGCCGCGAACTCCGAGGCGGAATAGATCGACGCCCCCGACTCGTTGACCATGACCTTGCTGGCCTTGAGATCGGGGTTGTCCCTGAGCATGTCGCCGACGAACTTGTCGGTTTCCCGGCTGGCGGTGCCGTTGCCGATGGCGATGAGTTCGACACCGTGCTTGCGGATCATTTGCACCAGGGTGGCGGCCGCCTCGCGCGTGCGGTTCTGCGGCGGGGTGGGGAAGATCGCGGTGTGATCCAGCAGCTTGCCGTTGGCGTCCACCACCGCCACCTTCACGCCGGTGCGCAGTCCCGGGTCGAGGCCGATGGTGGCCTTGGCGCCGGCGGGCGCCGCCAGCAGCAGGTCCTTCAGGTTATTGGCAAACACATCGATGGCCTCGGCCTCGGCGCGCTCGCGCAACTGGCCCAGCAGGTCGGTTTGCAGGTGGGTCAACAGCTTGACCCGCCAGGCCCAGCGCACGGTGTCCTGCAACCAGCGGTCGGCGGCCCGTCCGCGGTCGGCGATCTGCCAGTGCTCGGCGATCATCGCCTCGCAGGGGTGGGCGTCGGTGGGTTTTTCCTCCGCGTGCATCACCAGGCTGAGGTGCAAAAAGCCCTCGTTGCGGCCGCGGAACATCGCCAGCGCGCGGTGTGAGGGGACCCCCGCCAGCGCCTCGGTGTGTTCAAAGTAGTCGCGGAACTTGGCCGCCTCCTGCTCCTTGCCCTCCACCAGGCGCGAGGCCAGCTGCACGTTGTCGGCCAGGAAGTCGCGCACCCGGGCCAGCAGGTCGGCGTCCTCGGCGAAGCGCTCCATCAGGATTTGCCGCGCGCCGTCCAGGGCCGCCTTGGTATCGCCGATACCCGCGTCCTCATTGAGGTAGGCCTGTGCCGTGGCCTCGGGCTCCAGGCCCGGGTCGGCGAGCAGGGCGTCGGCCAGCGGCTCCAGGCCCGCCTCCCGGGCAATCTGTGCCTTGGTGCGGCGCTTGGGTTTGTAGGGCAGGTACAGGTCTTCCAGGCGGTTCTTGGTTTCCGCCGACAGGATGGACTGTTCGAGTTCCGGGGTCAGTTTGCCCTGCTCGTCGATGGACTTGAGGATGGTCTGGCGCCGCTCCTCCATGTCGCGCAGGTAGTGGAGGCGCTCCTCCAGCTGGCGCATTTGGGAGTCGTCCAGGCCGCCGGTCACTTCTTTCCGGTAGCGGGCGATAAAGGGCACGGTCGCGCCCTCGTCCAACAGGGAAACGGCGGCGTTGATCTGTGCCTCGCGCACGGCGAGTTCGTCGGCGAGGCGCTGGGAAATGGCTGTGGTCATGGGGATTCGAATGCTAGGTTATGGACGGACATCGCCCGGCATTATGCGCGAGTCAATCGCGGAAAACGATCTGGAATTTTCTCCCGGATTGTGCGTGCCCCCGGGCGTTCCCGTCGGCTGCCCGCCCCCGGGTGCCCCTGCCGGGGGCAGGGGGCGGACGCCTGGAATCAGCTCCGGAACTTCTTCACCGCCTTCAGTAACTGCCGGCAGGTGATCTGCCCCACCAGCTTGCCGTCCTCCACCACCGGGCGTCGGCGCTTGTTCTTGAGCAGCATGTCCTGGGCCACATCCACGATATCCTCGTTGGGATGGGCCACCACCAGGTTGTCGCTGGCCATGTACTCGCTGACCGCGCCGATGTTGCCCTCGTTGTAGACGGCGCTGAGAGCCGCTCGCAGGCAGTCGAGCTCCGACAGGATGCCCACCAGGTTGTTCTGGTCATCGACCACGCACACGCCCGAAATCCGGTTGTCGATGATGACTTGCATGGCCTCGAGGACATTGTCGGTGGCCTTGACCTTCACCGGATTGGTCAGCATGTAGTCGCGCAGGTTTACGGATTGCAGCATGGTGCCTCCCTAGCAGCTAGCGCTTGTGGTTCTTGTTGCCAATGCCTGCCACACATTCAGAGTATAGACGCTAAGTAGTGCAATAGCGGTTGCGGCAGCACGCCGAGCAGTAAAACCGCGGCCACCAGCAACCAGGCGGTGAGCCGGACCGGCCAAAACCGGGTCATCCCGGGGCGGGACTGGTATTCCCCGGGGCGTCGACTCATGTAGAACACCACGCGCAGGTAGTAGTAGATACCGATGGCGCTGCCTATCACCAGGCTGCCCAGCAGGACCCACTGCCCGCTGCCGCTGGCGGCGCCCACCAGGTAGAATTTGGCGAGAAAGCCGGCGGTCAGGGGGATGCCCGCCAGCGATAGCAGCGCCACCAACAGCAGGATGGCCGGGCCCGGATAGCGCCAGAACAGGCCGCTCACGTCTTGTAGCTGGCAGTGTTCGCGGCCACCCTCACCAGCCCCCAGCATGGTCAGCAGCGCGAAGGCCGCCAGGGTGGTGGCGGTGTAGGCGATCAGGTAGTAACTGGCCGCCTCCAGGGCGAAGTCGCGCTGCCCCGGCGCGGCCGCGGCCGCGAACACGATCATCAGGTAGCCCATGTGTGCGATGGAGGAATAGGCCAGCATGCGCTTGATGTTGTCCTGCAACAGGGCCAGCAGGTTGCCCACCAGCATGCTGAGCACGGCCAGGACCGCCGTGGTTTGCACCAGCGCGGGAAAGCGGAACAGGTTGGCGTCGGAGAACCAGCGCAACAGCACCACCAGCACCGCGGCCTTGGACACCGAGGCGAGGAAGCCGGTGATCGGCGACGGGGCGCCCTGGTAGACGTCGGGCGTCCACAGGTGGAAGGGTACCAGGGAGAGTTTGAAGGCCAGCCCCGCGACGACCATCACCGCCGCCACCGGCAGCAGGACGCCGGTTTCCGGGTTTGCGTCCAGCGCCTGGCCCAGTCCGGTGAATGACAGGCTGCCGGTGCCGGCGTAGAGCAGGGCAAAGCCGAACAGCGCGGTGGCGGACGCGGCCCCCGATAGCATCAGGTACTTGACCGCCGCTTCCAGCGGCAGGGGCGCCTTGTTGGGGTAGGCGATCAGGGCGTAGAGCGCCACCGACATCAACTCCAGCCCCAGTAGCAGGGAGGCGAGATGACTGGCGTAGGCCAGTACGCAGGCCCCCAGGCTACTGAGCAACAGCAGCAGGTAGTACTCCTCGGGTTCGTCGTCCCGCTGGCCCAGGTAGTCGGTGGACAGCAGGGTCGAGATCGCGCCCGCGAGGCAGAACAGCACCGTGAACAGGCGCGCGAAGCTATCGGCCTGCAGCAGCGGCGTTACCGGCATGTCGGCGCCGCCCTCGAGCGCGGCGGCTGCGGTCGCCAGCAGGGTGAGCAGCGACAGGCTTATGGAGGTGGCCAGGTGGCGCCGGAAGGCGATTTGCAGCATGACCAGAATGATGCCGCCGGCGAGGATGCCCAGGGGGAGAATGGCCTGCAGTTCCGCCCCGCTCACAGGGCCTCCCGCACGCTGAAGTCGAATTGCAGCAGGTGATCCACCACCGGGCGGGCGATGTCGAGCACCGGTTGCGGGTAGAGCCCCAGCCACAGCAGGGCGAACATCATCGCCGCCATGGCGAGCATTTCGCGGGCGCCGAAATCTGTCGGCGACAGTTCCTCTCGGGCCGGGCCCTGGAAGGTGCGCTGTATCATCCACAGGGCGTAGATCGCCGCGGTGATCAGGCCCAGGGCCGCCAGCAAGGTCATCCAGGGACGCACCGCGAACAGCCCCGCGAGCACCAGGAATTCGGCCACGAAATTCCCCAGGCCCGGCAGGCCGAGGGAGGCCACCGCGAAAAACAGCGCGCAGGCCCCCATGCGCGGCGCCTGGGCCCAGAGGCCGCCCATGCGCGCCATGTCGCGGGTGTGCAGGCGGTGCTGCAAGGCGCCCGCCATCATGAACAGGGCCGCGGTGCTGACCCCGTGGGCCACCATCTGCATGATCGACCCCTGCACCGCCAGTGCGTTGAAGGCGTAGAGCCCCAGCAGGACAAACCCCATGTGGCTGACGCTGCTGTAGGCCACCAGGCGCTTGAAGTCACGTTGGGCGAAAGCCAGTACCGCGCCGTAGATGACGCCGGCGGCGCCCAGCGCCACGGCCACCGGCGCGAACTCCGCGGAGGCTTGCGGAAACAGGGGCAGGCAGAAACGCAGCAGGCCGTAGGCGCCGGTTTTGAGCAGAATGCCCGCCAGCAGCACGCTGCCCGCGGTGGGCGCCTGGGTGTGGGCGTCGGGCAGCCAGGTGTGGAAGGGGAAGGCCGGCAGCTTGACCGCGAAGGCCAGGAAAAAGCCCAGCATCAGCAGGTAGGCCGTGCGCGGCTCCAGTGCGCCGCCCAGCAGGTCGAAGTAGCTGAAACTGAGCTGGCCGCCGGCGCCAACGGTCACGGCGAGGGTGACGATGGCCACCAGCATCAGCAGGCCGGAGGCCTGGGTAAAGATAAAGAATTTCATCGCCGCGCGGGCCCGGTCCTCGTGGCCCCAGATGGCGATCAGCAGGTACATGGGGACCAGCATCACTTCCCAGAACAGGAAGAACAGCACTAGGTCGAGGGCCAGGAACACGCCGCACACACCGGTCAGGGTCCACAGCAGGTTGGCCTGGAACAGGCCGGGGCGGAAATCGATTTCGTCCCAGGAGGATGCCACCGCGATCAGGCCGAGCAGCAGGCTCAGTGCCACAAGCAGCCAGCTGAGGCCGTCGAGGCCGAGCTCGAAGCTGATGCCGAGCCGGGGCAGCCAGTCCACCCGCAGGTGCTGGAGCCAGGTTCCGGGCGCCACCCCGCTGGCGCCGGCGGTCGGCAGCAGGCACAACAGCGCCAGCGCGCACACCGCCAGAGACATCCAGCGCGGCAACCCCGGGTGCAGGCGCTCGCTGTACAGCGCGGCCAGGCCGCCCAGACCCAGTATCAACAGCAGCGCCACCATGTTCACATCGCACCCCGCAATACGATGGCGATAACCACCACCAGGGCGAAGGTCAGGGTGGTGGCGTACCAGCGCAGGGCCCCGGTCTGTAGTGCGGCCAGGCCGCGATGACCCTGGCGACACAGGGCCGCCAGCAGGTTGTAGAGCGCGTCCACCGGCTCGCCGCGCAACAGGTGGGCGAGGGCCCTGTAGGGCGTAACCCACAACACCTGGTAGAGGGTGTCGAAGCCCCAGCCGCGCTGCCAGAACCGTCGCAGACGGGCGCCGACTCCCCGACCGGCCAGCGCATCGACCGGCAGTTGCCTGCCCAGGAAAAACAGGTAGGCAATGCCGAGGCCGAGCAGGGGGACGGCGATACCGATGTATTCGACGGTGTGGTTGACGGCGTGCCCCGTCGAGACCGGGAACGCAGGGGCGAGGGGCAGGCTGATGGCGCCGCCCGTCAGTGACAGCAGGGCGAGCAGGGACAGGGGCAAGGCCATTTTCCAGCCCGGGCGGCGGTCCGGTTCGTGTGTCGCCTCGCCGAAGAACACCACGAAGATCAGCCGGAAGCTGTAGATGCCGGTGAGCAGGGCCCCCAGCAGGCCGCCCGTCCAGAGCCAGGGGTCGGCCTCCCAGGCCGAGAGCAGGATGGCGTCCTTGCTGTAAAAACCGGCGGTGAAGGGCAGGGCCGCCAGCGCCGCGGCGCCGATCAGGAACACCCAGAACACCAGTGGCAGGCGGGTGCGCAGCCCGCCCATGCGGAAGATGTCGTGCTCGTGGTGCAGGCAGTGAATGATCGCCCCGGCGGCCAGGAACAGCAGGGCCTTGAAAAAGGCGTGGGTCACCAGGTGAAACACTCCCGGGGCGAAAGCGCCGACCCCGAGGGCCAGGAACATGTAGCCGATCTGGCTGATGGTCGAGTAGGCCAGGATACGCTTGATATCCCGCTGCGCCAGGGCGGCGCAGGCCGCCAACAGCAGGGTGAGCACGCCGATCCAGGCCACGGCGCCCAGGGCCGCCGGCGACAGCAGGAACAGGGTATGGGTGCGGGCGATCAGGTAGACCCCGGCGGTGACCATGGTCGCGGCGTGGATCAGCGCGCTGACCGGGGTGGGGCCGGCCATGGCGTCCGGCAGCCAGGTGTGCAGCGGAAGCTGGGCGGATTTGCCCACCGCGCCCCCCAGCAGCAACAGGGCGGCCAGGGTGGGTAGCCAGCCGCCCCCGGCCCACTCATCGGCGGCCGCCGCCATCAGCGGCTGTATCTGCAGGGTGTGCAGCTGGGTGAACAACAGGAACAGGCCGAGGATCATGGCGGTGTCCCCCACCCGCGTCACCACGAAGGCCTTGCGGGCGGCGGCGCCGTTGGCCGGGTCCCGATACCAGAAACCCACCAGCAGGTAGGAGCACAGGCCCACTCCCTCCCAGCCCAGATAGAGTAGGAGCAGGTTGTCCGCCATGACCAGAATCAGCATGGCGCCCACGAACAGGTTCATGTAGGCGAAGTAGCGGGAGAAGGAGGCGTCCTCGCCCATGAATTCGATGGAGTACAGGTGGATCAGGAAACCCACGCCGGTGATCACCGACATCATCACCAGCGCCAGGCCGTCCACGTAGAACGCGATTCCGGGTTCCAGTCCGCCCACCGCGAACCAGGTCCACAGGTGCACGGTGTAGGGCCCGCCCGCGTCGCCGTAAGCGGCGGCGACCAAGGCCGTGCACAGTGCCGCCAGGCCCACGGAGCCGGCGCCCAGCCAGGCCACCAAGCGGCGCGGCAGGCGGCCCGTGGTCACCATCAGCGCGGTGGCACTGAGCAGGGGCAGGGCGGGAACGAGGGCGATCAGGTTCACGGTGGGCCCTATCCCCGCAGGCGCCGCGCGGCGTCCATGTCCAGTGACTTGAACTGGCGCTGGACCTGCAGCACCAGGCCCAGTCCCACGGCCACTTCCGCCGCGGCCACCGACAGGATCAACAGGAAGATCACCTGGCCGTCGGGCTGACCCCAGCGCGCCCCCGCCGCGACGAAGGCCAGGGCCGCGGCATTGAGCATGACTTCCAGCGACATCAGCATGAAGATCAGGTTGCGCCGCAGCATCAGGCCCAGTAATCCCATGCCGAACAGCAGCGCGGCGAGCACCTGCACGTGCTCCAGCGGCACCACCAGGCCCGCCATCAGTGCCGCCCTCCGCGCACCAGGAAGCGCCGGCCGAGGTGATAGGCTCCCACCAATCCCGCCAGCAGCAGCATGGACGCAATTTCCACCGCCAGCACATAGGGCCCGAACAGGGCCAGGCCCACGGCCTTGGGCGCCACCGCCTGGCCGCTGGTGAGGGCTGCGCCGAAGGCCGCGCCGTCGCGCAGGGCCAACAGCAATTCCACTAGCAGCAGGGTCGACATGATGCCGGGCACGATCCAAAAGCGCGGACGCAGCCAGTCGCGCTCGCGCTCCACACCCTCCTCGCCGATATTCAGCATCATGATCACAAACACGAACAGCACCATGATGGCGCCGGCGTAGATCACGATTTCCAGCGCCGCCGCGAAGGGCGCCCCCATCAGGAAGAACAGCACCGCCACCGCCAGCAGCGAGACGATCAGGTAGATCAGCGCGTGGGCCGCGTTGGCCCGGGTCAGCGCCAGGCCGGTGGCGGACAGCGCGATCACACAGGCCAGGTAGAACAGCGCGGTATTCACGGCAGCAGGCTCCTCACATCGACCGGCTCCGCCTCGTTGCGGGCCGCCCCCTTGTCCTTGCCGGCGATGGCCAGGCCCGCGACCCGGTAGAAATTGTAGTCGTGGTATTTGCCGGTGCCGTCGATCTGCAGGTGCTCTTTTTCGTACACCATGTTCTGGCGGTCGTACTCGCACATTTCGAAGTCCGGCGTGAGCTGGATGGCGTTGGTGGGGCAGGCCTCCTCGCACATGCCGCAGAGGATGCAGCGCGAGAAATTGATGCGGAAAAACTCGGGGTACCAGCGGCCGTCCTCCTTCACTCCCTGCTGCAGGGCGATACAGTCCACCGGGCAGGCCACCGCGCAAAGATTGCAGGCCACGCAGCGCTCCTCGCCGTCCGGATCGTTGGTGAGTACGATGCGGCCGCGATAGCGGGGCGCCAGGTAGGGTTTTTGTTCCGGGTACTGAACCGTTTCGCTGCGCGTGAAGCTGTGTTGCAGGATGGTCCAGATCGTTTGCAACTGCGACAGTGCGGATTTCAGCATGACTAGGCCCTCCACCACAGGGCCAGCGCGCCGGTGGCCATCAGGTTGAGCAGGGTCAGGGGCAGCATCACCTTCCAGCCCAGGGTCATCAACTGGTCGTAGCGGGGCCGGGGAATGGCGGCGCGCAGCAAAATAAAGAAACAGATCAGGGCGAAGACCTTGAGGCCAAACCACACGACCGGCGGCAGCCAGGGGCCCAGCCAGCCGCCAAAGAACAGGGTGACGATCATCGCCGAGATGAGGATCAGTCCCAGGTACTCACCCAGCATGAACATGGCGAACTTCATGCCGCCGTACTCGGTGTGGAAGCCCGCGGTCAGCTCGTGCTCGGCTTCCGGCAGGTCGAAGGGCAGGCGGTGGCTCTCGGCGATGCCGGCGACGGTAAAGGTCAGCAGACCCAGGAACTGCGGGATGCAGAACCACAGTTCGCGCTGGGCCTCGACGATGTCGCGCAGGCTGAAACTGCCGGCCAGCATCACCACGCCCATCAGCGACAGGCCCATGAATACCTCGTAGCTGACCATCTGCGCCGCGCTGCGCAGGCCTCCCAGCAGGGCGTACTTGTTGTTGGAGGCCAGCCCGCCGAGCAACACGCTGTAGACCGCCAGCGAGGTCATGCCGAGGAAAAACAGCAGGCCGATGTTCAAATCCAGCACGTAGAGATCGGGGCCGAAGGGCACCACGGCGAAGCCCAGCAACATCGCCACGACAATCGCGGTGGGCGCGAACACGAACACCGCGCGGTCGGCGAAGGGCGGCACCCAGTCGTGCTTGGTGAGCAACTTGAGCATGTCCGCCACCACCTGCAGCACGCCGAAGGGACCCAGGCGATTGGGGCCGTGGCGGTCCTGCCAGATTCCCAGCAGGCGGCGTTCGAACCAGGTCAGCACCGCCGCTCCGCCCACCGCCGCGGCGATAATGGCGATGCCGAAGGCGATGGTGCCGAGGGTTCCCAGGCCGGGCTCAGCCATGCCGCCCTCCGCGATCGCTGCCAATCACGGTCGGCCCGGGGGGGCTGAAATGCGCAACGCGGCGCAGGCGCTGGCGCGTGTTTGGCGCCAGGCCGGCGGTTTCCCGGTAGCCCGCGGTATAGCCGGCACAGCCCGGCGCCATGGCGTCGTCAATGCGCAGCGGCAGCGCAGCGGCGTTGTCGCCCACCTGTACCCCGTCGCCATCGGCCAGCCCGAGGCGCTCGGCGTCGGCGGCGCACAGCTCGATGCAGGCCGGCCGCACCAGTTCACGGATGCCCGGGCTGATGGCGCTCAGTGCCTCGCTGCCGAAGATGCGATAGCGCGGCACCAGTAGCACCTCGTCGGCCTCGACCGCAAACGCCGCCGTGGCATGGCGCGGCAATGGAGTGGCCCCGCCGTTTGCGCGCAACAGGCGAATACCCGCGGGGCCGCCCTTGAGGGGCCCGCCGACGTCGGCCTGGAAGCGGTGCAGTCCCTGGTTGGAATTCCAGCCCGGCGCCCAGACGTAGGACAGCAGTGCCGCGGGTTGGTCCCGGTTCAGACCCTCCATGCTGAAGGCGAGGGGCGACTCCTCGTCCTCGGGCTGCTTGGGTTCGTGCACCGACACATTGGCGCGCATGGCGGTGCGGCCGCTGTAGCGCGGCGGCTGGCGCGGCACGCGCACGCCGTGGTTGCGGAACCGGTGGTCCGGCGCCGCCGCGGCGATACCCGCCAGGGCCGGTATCGCCGCGGCGCAGCCCCGGGTCACGTCGTCGAAGTGGTGCCAGTCGGATACCGCCTCCCGGCCCAGTTCCTTGAGGGTCGCCAGCAGCCACACCCAGGCGGGATGCCGCTCGGCGTGGGGGGGAAACACCGGAAAGCAGCGCTGCGCGCGGCCCTCCAGGCTGACCAATGTGCCCTCGCTCTCAATCACGCTCGCCGCGGGTACCGCGAGGTGGCTGGCGGAAGTGGTCGGATTGTCCAGTTGGTCGAGGGCGATCACGCGCTGGCAGTTGGCCAGCAGCCGGTCCACCTGGTCGGTCGCCGCCCGCCGGTAGAGGTCGTTTTCCAGCACCAGCAGGGTGTCGATCTCGCCGGCTTCCGCGCTGGCCGCGAGCGCATCCAGGTCGGGGCTCCCGTTCCCCTCGCACAACAGGGCCTGGCCGAGGCTGTTGGCTTCCGGCACCACCAGGCTCAGCATGGCCTCGCGACCGGTGTCCCGAAACGCTTCGGCCACCCGGGCCGCGGCCTGCATCACGGCGATATCGCCGCTGCCGGTGCCGGAAACCACCAGCAGGCGTTTGGCATCGCGGAGCCCATCGGCGATGGCCGCGGCCTCGCGGTGCACGCTATGGTCGTCCGGATTATCGTGTGAATTGTCGTGCGAATAGTCGTTTGAATTGTCGCCGGCCAGGGCGTCGGCGACACGCAACCCCAGGCGCGCGATTTCCGGTGTCGCCAGGCGCAGCGACCGCGCCGCCACCGGGTCCAGCCGGGTGGCCGCCGTGGCGGCGATGAACAGCGGACAGCGCTGGTCCTGGGCCAGGTTGCGGATGGCGGCGTCCTGCCAGTCCTGCAACTTGAGTCCGGCGGCCATCGCATAGGCGCGGTTGCGCACGCCCTGGCGCAGTGCCAGCGCAATGCGCGGCGCGGTGTTGCTCACATCCTCCCCGAGCACCAGGATGGCGTCGGCCGTTTCCATGGTGGCGATATCCGGCACGGTGGCGCGGGAGGCGCGCAGCAGCGCCAGGGCCTCGCCCACCAGGGGCTGCTCCACGGCACTAAAGCCTGGACAGAACCGCGCCGGGCCCGCCAGTAGTCGCAGCAGGAAGTTGGCTTCCACGGAAGCGCGGGGCGAGCCCACGGCCGCAACCGCGCCCCGTTCCACGCTGCTCACGATGCGCTGCAGCGCGCCGTGGTGGTCAATGGCGTTGTAGCGTCCGTCCTCGCCGCGCAGGCCGGGGTAGTCCAGGCGCCGCTCGTCGTTCACCCAGGTGGCACCAAAGCGGCCGCGGTCACAGAGGAAGTAGCCGTTGATCTCGGCATTGAAGCGGTTGTGTACCCGCTTGAGGCGCCCGTAGCGCTCGCCGGGCAGGGTGTTGCAGCCCACCGCGCAGCCGGCGCAGACCGACGGCGCGGATTGCAGGTCCCACTTGCGGGTGTAGTCGTGCACCAGGTGTTTGTCGGTGAACACCCCGGTGGGGCAGACCTCCACCAGATTGCCGGCGAACTCGCTCTCCAGCACGCCGTCCTCGTGGCGGCCGAAAAAGATGTGGTCGTGGCAGCCCTGGGCGGCGAGGTCGGTGCCGCCGGCGTAATCCCGGTAGAAGCGGGTGCAGCGGTAGCAGGTAATGCAGCGGTTCATCTCGTGGTGCACCAGCGGCCCCAGGTACTGGTTGCGGAAGGTCCTTTTCCTGCCCCGGTAGCGCCGGTCCCGGTGGCCCACCATGACCGTCATGTCCTGCAGGTGGCATTCGCCACCCTCGGCGCAGACCGGGCAGTCGTGGGGGTGGTTGATCATCAGCGACTCGATGATGCCCTGGCGAAAACGGCGGGCCTGCGCCGTCTCGAGGGAAAAGCGGGCGCCGTCGCTCACCGGGGTCATGCAGGCCATCACCAGCTTGCCGCGGCCCGCCTGTTCGGCCTCCTCGTCGGGGTACTGGAGAACGGCGCACTGGCGGCAGGCGCCCACTGACCCCATGGCCGGGTGCCAGCAGAAGTAGGGCAGGTTGAGCCCCAGGCCCAGGCAGGTCTCGAGCAGGTTGCGGTCCTTTGTGGCGGGGTACTCGACGCCGTCGATGCGAATATTCATGCCGCCGCCTCCCGCTCGCAGTAGGGGCAGGCGCGGCCGTCGATATGGCGCTGGAAGTCCTCGCGGAAATACTTGAGGCCGCTGGCCAGGGGTTCCATGGCGCCCGGCGCCAGGGCACAGTGGGTGTTGCCCGGCGTGCCGATAAAGTCCACGTGCATGGCCAGGGTGTCCAAATCGCCGGCCTGGCCCCTGCCGGCTTCCAGTTCGGCCAGCAACTGGGCCGACCAGGGCAGGCCCTCCCTGCAGGGGGTGCAAAAACCGCAGGATTCGCGGGCGAAGAAGGCCACCAGGTTCTGCACGAAGGCCACCGGGCAGGTGCGGTCGTCCAGCACGATCATGGTGCCGGTGCCCATGCGGCTGCCGGCCTTGCCGATGGTGCCGTAGTCCATGGCCAGGTCCAGGTGCTCGGCCACCAGAAAGTCGGTGGAACCGCCCCCCGGCAACAGGCCGCGAAAGGCGTAGCCGTCCTCCATGCCGCCCGCGCAGCCCTCCAGGATCTCGCGGATGGGGGTGCCGATGGGCAGCTCCCAGCAACCGGGGTTTTTCACCCGTCCGCTCACCCCGTACATCTTGGTGCCGGCGTCCTCGGTAAGGCCGAGGTCGTTGAACCACTGTGCGCCGCGCTCGATGATATGGGGCACGTTGCACAGGGTTTCCACGTTGTTGACGATGGTGGGCCGCCCCCACAGGCCGCTGACCTGGGGGAAGGGCGGCTTGGCCCGGGGGTTGGCGCGCTTGCCCTCCAGGGAGCTGATCAGGGCGGTTTCCTCGCCGCAGATGTAGCGCCCCGCGCTGGAGTGCACGTGCATGTCGAGGTTGTAGCCGGAACCGAGAATGTTCCGCCCCAGGTAACCCTTGCCGTAGCAGTCGCGGATGGCCTCCCGCAGCAGGCGCTCGGCCAGCAGGTACTCGGCGCGGATAAAGACGTAGGCCACGTCGGCGCCGATGGTGTAGGCGGCGAGGATCATGCCCTCGATCAGCTGGTGCGGATCGCACTCCAGCAGCAGGCGGTCCTTGAAGGTGCCGGGCTCCATCTCGTCGGCGTTGCAGATCAGGTACTTGTGCCCCGGGCCGCCATCCTCCATGGGCACGAAGCTCCACTTGAGCCCGGTGGGGAAGCCGGCGCCGCCGCGCCCGCGCAGGTTGGAATCCTTGACGATCTGCAGGCACTCGGCGGGTGTCAGTTTGCCGATGGCGGTGTGCAGGCCGCCGTAGCCGCCGCCCGCCTCGTAGGC
The DNA here is from genome assembly GCF_017255185.1 of Parahaliea mediterranea. GTDB lineage: Bacteria > Pseudomonadota > Gammaproteobacteria > Pseudomonadales > Halieaceae > JAFKCZ01. The sequence goes on along the minus strand of NZ_JAFKCZ010000002.1, from coordinate 238,354 downwards.
GGCGAGGTCGAAGGGCCGCCGCTCGGGGGTGACGTTGCGGGTGAGGGGGTGGGTGAGGGCGCGGTCGAGGGCGTTCATGTGCCTTCCTCCCCGCTGGCGCCCAGGGTTGCCATCAGGCCGGCGGGATTCACATTCTCCAGCAGCACGTCACCGAGCATCAATACCGGCGCCTTGTCGCAGGCGCCCAGGCAGGTGACCGGCAGCAGGGTGTAGCGCTTGTCGGCGGTGGTCTGGCCGTAGTCGATGCCCAGGCCCTCGCGGCAGCGCGCGCGCAATGTCTCGCAGCCCTTGATCCAGCAGCTCACGCTGTTGCACAGCAGAATGACCTTCTCCCCCACCGGGTGGCGGTAGATCAGGTTGTAGAAGGTCGCCACGCCCTCCAACTCGTCGGCGGACATCGTCAGGTGGCGGGCGATGGCCTTCAGGCTCTCATCGGAAACCCAGCCGCGGTGGCGCTGTACGATCTTCAGTGCATCCACCGCCACGGCGTCGCGGTAGGGGGCGTGGGCGATCTCGGCGTCGATCGCCGCCAGCTCGTCCGCGCTCAGGGCCGGGATCAGCTCGCTCATCGGTCCACGTCCGCCATCACGAAGTCGATGCTGGCGATGATCGCGATCAGGTCGGGAATCATCAGCCCGCGGCTGATCAGGGGAATCTGCTGCAGCGCCGGGAAGGAGGGGGTGCGGATGCGGGTGCGGTAGCTGTTGCAGCCGCCGTCCGACACCAGGTGGTAGTTGTTGATGCCCTTGGTGGCCTCCACCGCGAAGGAGGCCTCGCCCGCGGGGATCACCGGCCCCCAGCTCACATTGAGGAAGTGGTGGATCAGGGTCTCGATGTCCAGCAAGGTGCGCTCCTTCGGCGGCGGCGTGGCCAGCCGGTGATCGCTCTTGTAGGGTCCCGCGGGCATGTTGTCCAGGCACTGGCGAATGATGCGCAGGCTCTGGCGCATCTCCTCCACCCGCACCGCCGCGCGGTCGTAGCAGTCGCCCCGGTGGCCCAGGGGGACCTCGAAGTCGAACTGATCGTAGCCGCCGTAGGGCCGGTCGCGGCGCAGGTCGAAGTCCACGCCGGTGGCCCGCAGCGCGGGGCCGGTGATGCCCCAGTCCACCGCCTCCTGCTGGCTGTAGGCGCCGATGCCGACGGTGCGCCGCTTGAGGATGCCGTTGTTCATCGCCATCTTCTGGTAGTGGTCCAGGCGCGCCGGCATGCCGTCGATGAATTCCCGCACCAGGCGCTCCCAGCCCGTGGGCAGGTCCTGGGCGACGCCGCCGATGCGGAACCAGGCCGGGTGCATGCGCCCTCCGGTGATGGCTTCCACGATGCCGAACAGGCGCTCGCGGTCGGCGAACATATAGAACACCGGCGACATCTGCCCCACGTCCTGGGCGAAGGTGCCGTAGAAGACCAGGTGGCTGGAGATCCGGAACAGTTCCGCCAGCATGATGCGGATGACCTGGGCGCGGGCCGGGACCTCGATGCCCGCCAGTGTTTCCACCGCCATCACATAGGGCAGGTTGTTCATCACCCCGCCCAGGTAGTCGATGCGGTCGGTGTAGGGAATGAAGCTGTGCCAGCTCTGGCGCTCGCCCATTTTCTCGGCGCCGCGGTGGTGGTAGCCGATGTCGGGCACGGCGTCCACGATCACCTCGCCGTCCAACTGCAGTGCGATACGGAACACGCCGTGCACGGAGGGGTGATTGGGGCCGAGGTTGAGGAACATGTATTCGGTGTCCTCGGTGGCCCGCTGCATGCCCCACTCCTCGGGGCGAAAGCGCAGGGCTTCCTGCTCGCGGGCCTGTTTGTGCTCGTCGAGCGAGAAGGGCTCCATTTCGGTGGCGCGCGCGGGGTGGTCCTTGCGCAGCGGGTGGCCCTCCCAGGTGGGAGGCATCAGGATGCGGCGCAGGTTGGGGTGGCCGCTGAACTCGAGGCCGTACATGTCCCAGGCCTCGCGTTCGTACCAGTCGGCGTTGGGCCAGATGTCGCGGACGCTGGGCACCGCGTCCGGCGGGTTCACCGCCACCTTGATCCGGCATTCCTCGCAGCGCTCCAGGCCCAGCAGGTGATAGACCACGGTAAAGTCGGCGGCCGCCTCGGGTTTGTGCTCGCGCAGGCGCTCGTCGATGCCGAACAGGTCCAGCAGCATGGGGAAGCGGTCGCGTAGCTGTCGCAGCACCTGTGGCAGCCGCTGTCGCTCCACCCACAGCGTCGGTACACCGTCGGCGCAGCGCTGGTGGTGGAGCACCGCGTCACCCAGGTCGGCGATCAGCGCCGGCGTGCCAGTGAGCGCTTCCCGTTGCTGTGCGGCACCCAGCATGCTCGGCCTATACCCCGTCGGGCGCGCGCAGCTGGGTCGCCCGGTTGCGTTCCTGTTGCAGGCGGTCGCGGTTGGACACCGGCGCCTGCCGGTACACGCCCTGGTCGCCCACCACCCAGCTCAGGGGGCGGCGCTCCTGCTCGATGGCGTCCTGCAGCATCATCAGGCCCTGCATCAGCGCCTCCGGACGCGGCGGGCAGCCCGGCACGTACACGTCCACCGGAATGAATTTGTCCACGCCCTGGACCACGCTGTAGATGTCGTACATGCCGCCGGAATTGGCGCAGGAGCCCATGGAAATGATCCAGCGTGGTTCCAGCAACTGGTCGTAGAGGTGCTGCACCACCGGCGCCATTTTGCGGAACACGGTACCGGAGATCACCATCAGGTCCGCCTGTCGCGGTGTGGCGCGGATCACCTCCGAGCCGAAGCGGGCGATGTCGTGGCGGCTGGTGAAGGACGTCGCCATCTCCACGTAGCAGCAGGACAGGCCGAAGTTGAAGGGCCACAGGGAGTGGGCCCGGCCCCAGGCGACGAGGTCTTCCAGGGTGGCGAAGAACACGTTGCGCCTGACCTGCGCCTCCACGCCCTGGTTCCCTCCCGGCTGGCTGGCGATCAGGTCCTCCGGTCGTGTCAGGTTCCACTCCATCAGCCGGCGCTCTCCCCCGGGGCCGCTCGCACTGCCACCGCCGCCGTGGGCAGTGGCTTGCGCGCCTTCACGCCCCAGTCCAGGGCGCCGGTGCCGAGCTCGTAGACCAGGGCCACCGCCAGGACGGCGATGAACACGCCCACCGCGATGTAGCCCTCCCAGCCGAGTTCGAAGAAGGCGACCGCCCAGGCGAAGATGAATACGGTCTCGAGATCGAAGATCACGAAAAATATCGCGATCAGGTAGAACTCCGCCGACATCTGGATCTGCGAACTGCCCACCGGCAGGATGCCTGACTCGAAGGGCATATTGGTGGCGCGGCTGGCGCGTTGCTGGCCGAGCAGCCAGGACAGCACCAGCATGGTCGCCACCAATAGCAGCACCGCGATGAAGTACACCAGGAAGGGCAGCAGGGAATGGCCGTCACTCAAACCGGTGGCCTCCCCGTGGTGATGGGAGCGGGTGGAAAAAGCGAGGCGTGCCGGTCGGGATAAGAAATGCCGTGCGGCGGGTTGCGATCGACACGAGGGGCCCGGGCAGGTCGCGGCTGGCGATCTGTCTGCGATTGGGGCGCCACTGTTTCGTGTCTCGACATCGGAACTCCACTACGCCTGCAAGGCCTCGATGGAGATCACTCGCCCCCGCTAAACGCCGCCGGGGAAAGTCATCGACCGGGTACAGCAACCACTGACAACGTGTTTGACTCTAGCCAGTAAGTGGGGCAAACGCAAGACGCCGCCGGACAGGCGCCCTTGAACCGCGCTGTTCACACAGGTGTCGCGGCCATTCCCACGGGGTGGTCATCGGGCATACACTGGCGTGGATTCCACCGTGGCCGATACCGCAATGAAAACCCTGCACCTGCTGCGCCACGCCAAGTCTTCCTGGGACAAACCGGGGCAGCCCGACCGGGAGCGCGGCCTCAACAAGCGCGGCCAGCGCGACGCGCCGCGCATGGGCGAGGCGCTGTCGCACATCCTGCCGCCGATGAGTGTCGCGCTCAGCCCCGCCAGGCGGGCGCAGTTGACCCTGGAGGGCCTGTGCCGGGGCTGGCCGGCGCTCGCGGACTGCCGTCACTACACCGAGGAAGACCTCTACACCTTCGACGGCGACGACCTGCTCGACTGGGTGCGGCGCCAGGACGACCGGCACCTGGCGCTGTTCATCATCGGCCACAACCCGGCGCTCACCGACCTGGTCAATACCCTGGTGGCGGGGGATGGCCTGGCCAACCTGCCCACCGCGGGCTACGTGCGCATCGAGTGCCCGGGGGCGAGTTGGGCCCACCTGGGGGAGCGGCCCGCCAGGCTGGCGCGGCGACTGTTCCCCAAGGAGCTGCCCGGGGACTAGCCCCGGCCATGGGGACGGAGGTAGTCGATGTCCGGCCCCGCGGGCACGATACCGGTCGGGTTGATGGTGCCGTGGGAGCCGTAGTAGTGGGTCTTGATATGGTGGAAGTCCACCGTGCCCGCCACGCCCGGCAGCTGGTAGATATCGCGCACATAGCCCGGCAGGTGGGTGTAGTCTTCCAGGCGTTGGCGGTTGCACTTGAAGTGCCCGTGATACACCGCGTCGAAGCGGATCAGGGTGGTGAACAGGCGGATATCCGCCTCGGTCAGCCGGTCGCCGGCGAGGTAGCGGTGCCGGCCCAGGTGAGCGTCGATGTGGTCCAGCTCGGCAAACAGCGCCCGGTAGGCCTCCTCGTAGGCCGCCTGTTCGGTGGCGAAACCGGCGCGGTAGACCCCGTTGTTGATGGCCCCGTAGATGCGCGCGTTCCAGGCGTCGATGTCGCCGCGCAGGTCCGCCGGGTAGTAGTCTTGCGTGTTGCCGGTCAGGTCGTCGAAGGCGCTGTTGAACATGCGCAGGATCTCCGCCGACTCGTTGTTGACGATAGTCGCGCGTTCCCTGTCCCACAGCACCGGCACGGTGACGCGGCCGGTGTAGTCGGGTCGGGCGCTGGTATAGACCTGGTGGTGGTAGTCGTGGCCGGCCACCCGGTCGCCGGTGCTGCCCTCGGCCCGGTCGAAGCTCCAGCCCTGTTCCAGCATGTAGGGGCTGACCACCGACACGTCGATCAGCCCGGCGAGGTCCTTGAGCTCGCGCATGATCAGTGTGCGGTGGGCCCAGGGACAGGCCAGCGACACGTAGAGATGGTAGCGGCCCGCTTCGGCGGCGAAGCCTCCCTCACCTTCCGGCCCCGGGCCGCCATCCGCGGTCACCCAGTGCCGGAAGCGGGCGTCCTCGCGCACGAATTGTCCGCCGCTTGAGCGGGTGTCGTACCACACGTCCCGCCACTGGCCATCAACAAGCATTCCCATGGTTATTCTCCTTGCGCCGGGGCGCCTCGGGCGCCCAGTTTACGGTCGAGTGTCCAGCTGCCCAGTGGCTTGCCCGCCACCAACAGCAGGCCGCCGGCCATGGCCACGTTCTTGAAGAACATGATGAACTGGATCTGGTCACCCAGCTGGGCGTGGAACAACAGCGCCGAGGCCAGGCTGAACAGGGCCAGGCCCAGGGCCACCAGACGGGTCTGGAAGCCCGCCACCAGGGCGAGGCCACCGACCAGCTCCAGGACGATGGTGGGCGGCAGCAGGAAGCCCGGCAGGCCGACGCTGGCCATGTAGGCCAGGTTGCCCTCGTAGCCGCCGATCTTGCCGTAGCCGGCGAGGATGAACAGCAGGGCCAGCATGCTGCGGCCGGCGAAATCGATTGCCCCCGCGGGGAGGTAGGGCAGTAGCCAGTCGGCGCGATTGGTGTTGTGATCGGTGTTGGTCATCAGTCTGTCTCCATGTGTTCTTGCGCGGATATCGCGCCAGGTGGGAGTAGACTAATTTCGAAATAGAAGAATTAAAATCGGATAAAAACGGAGTAATATTTCGATAAAAGCGAATATTTGGTGGCGAGGACATCGGCGCCCATGGGTTTGGTCGCTCAATTCCCGCCCGTGTCCGCCACGGCCTCGCGCAGCAGGGCCGCCAGCCGCGTGCCGGCGGGGCCGGCTTTCTCCGGGTCGGCGTGGGTCAGGTACAGTTCGGCGTAGCGCTCCGCGCCCTGGCGCAGGGGCAGCGCCGCCAGCGCGCCCTCGGCGAGCAGGCTGTCGACCCGCGAGCGGGGCAGCCAGGCGAAGCCCATGCCGCGGCGGATCATGTCCACCGAGGTGGCGATATGGGTGACGGTCCAGCGCTGTTCGGCGCCCAGCCAGCCGGAGTCCACATTGCGCGCCAGGGCCGAGTCGCGCACCACAATCTGGCGGTGGGTGGCCAGGTCCTGCAGGCTCAGCGCACGCTGTAATTGCAGCAGCGGGTGCCCGGGGTGAGTGACCGCGACAAAGGCCGCCCGCATCAGCGGCTCGCCGAGGAAGCCCTGGGGCACGCTGCCGGCGATCAGCAGGTCCACACGGCCCCCGACCAGCATTTCCGGACCCCCGGACAGCACGGTCTCGAACAGCTGCACGCGGGTGTTGGGAAACTCCCGGGACAGTTCGTGCAGCGCGCAGGCCAGCTGCTCGTAGGGAAAAATCTCATCGACCGCGATGCGGATCTCCGCCTCGGTGCCCACCGCCAGGCTGTCGGCGAGTTCCTCGAGCTGGCCGGCCTGGTCCAGCAACTGCTGCGCCCGGCGCAGCATCAGCGCCCCGGCCTCGGTGAGTTGCGCCTTGCGGCCCACGACCTCCAGCAGGGGCAGGCCCAGCTGGCCCTGCAACTTGTGCACCGCGTGGTTGATGGTGGACTGGCTTTTATGGATGGCGGCCGCGGCCTGGGCGAAGCCACCGTGTTCCACCACGGCTTGCAGCATGCGCCACTGCTCGAGTGTCGTGCGGTTCATTCTCACACCATTCGATTTAGTCGAACCAGATTGGCGAAATTATGCGCTTTTTGTTCTATAAAAACGAGCCTACCCTGTGGTCATCACAGGAGGACTGACCATGACACAGCGCACCATACGTGAAATCCGCCCCGCCCACGCCGGCCGCGACGGCGACGGGGTCGCCATCCAGCGCGTCGCCGGCATGCGGCACGCGGGCATGGACCCGATCCTGATGCTCGACGAGCTGCGCTCGGAGTTTCGCGAGGATTTTGCCGGTGGCTTTCCACCGCATCCGCATCGGGGTATGCAAACACTCACTTACATGAAGCGGGGCGGCATCGTCCACGAGGACAGCCGGGGCAACCGCGGGGAGATCCGCGGCGGTGGCGCCCAGTGGATGTCCGCCGGGCGGGGCATTATTCACTCGGAAATGCCCACCCAGGACACCCAGGGCCTGCACGGTTTCCAGCTGTGGGTAAACCTGCCGGCGGCGGAGAAAATGTCGGCGCCGCGCTATCGGGATATTCCCGCCGCGGAGCTGGCCACCTGGTCGGGGGAGGGCTTCACCGCCACCGCCGTGGCGGGGGCCTGGACCGTATCCGGCACTGATGCCACCGGGCCGTTGCGGGAACTGGCGCCCCGGGCGGGCGTGCTGGACCTCGAGCTGCAAGCCGGCGCGAGCGCCGCGCTGGAAACCGGGGCCGGGCACTCGGTCATGGCCTATATCTACGGCGGCGGCATCGCCCACGGGGGCGAGGTTGTGCCCGCGCGCCACATGCTGATCACCGGCGCCGGGGAGCAATGGATGCTGCAGGCCGGCCCCCAGGGTGCCCGCCTGCTGGTGCTGCGCGGCACGCCGCTGCGCGAGCCGGTGGCCCACTACGGCCCCTTCGTGATGAACACGCCCGAGGAGATCGAGCAGGCCATCCGCGATTACCAGGAGGGCCGCTTCGCCTGAGTTTTGCCGCCGCCCCGGTGGCGGCCGCCCGATCCCAGGCGTCGAAAACGCCTTGCCGACGGCCCTCCGCGGGCAATCGCGGCTGCGCTCGGGCGACGACAGTGTTAGGCTTGCAGCTTTGGAATTCGAGCCGCCTTGGAGGCTTTTTCTATGCCGCGAGCCCTGTTGCTCACGATGCTGGCCCTCGTGGGCGCCTGTAGCGCCAGCAGCCCGCCGGCGCCGGTGCAGTCCCTGACCACCCAGTGCGGCCAAACGCGCCCCCAGGTCTGTACCATGGAGTACGACCCGGTATGCGGCGAGCTGGCGGACGGCGGGCGCGAGGACTATTCATCGCCTTGCAACGCCTGTGCCCACGACGCCGTCGCCGCCTACCGGCGCGGGGGTTGCGAGTCCGGCGGTACCGGGGAGTAGGGACCTTCTCCCCGGCACCAGTCCTCCCAAAATCATAACATTGAAGACGCAGACATGAGTTTGACCAATCGCATCCTGATCGCCATGGTGGCCGGCATTCTGTTCGGCTCCCTGTTGGACCTCATACTCGACAGTACGGGTATCTCCGAGGGGTTTCATACAGTGATCCGGGACTACGTCGTGGGCGGGGTACTGGACCTGGTAGGCCGGGTGTTCATCGCCTCGCTCAAGCTGCTGGTGGTGCCGCTGGTGCTGGTGTCGTTGATCTGCGGCTCCAGTTCGCTGGGCGACAGCGCCCGCATGGGGCCGATTGCCGCCAAGACCCTGGTGCTGTACCTCGGCACCACGGCCATCGCCATTTCCACGGCGCTGGTGGCCGCGGTGCTGGTGGGGCCGGGTACCCATGTTTCCCTGCCGGGCACCGCGGAGTTCGAGGCCACCCAGCCGCCGCCGTTGGTGGATGTGCTGGCCAACATCGTGCCCTCCAACCCGGTGGCGGCCATGGCCGAGGGCAAGATGCTGCAGATCATCGTGTTTGCGCTGCTGTTCGGCTACGCCATTTCCCACGCCGGTGACGCCGGTCGCCGCATCGCCGATTTCTTCCGCGATCTCGAGGAAGTCATCATGCGCATGGTGGGTATCCTCATGGGGCTGGCGCCCTACGGTGTGTTCGCGCTGCTGGCGACCCTGTTCTCGGACATGGGCTTTAGCGCCATCGTCGATCTCGGGGCCTACTTCCTGACGGTGCTGGGGGTGCTGTTGATCCACGCCACCGTGGCCTACAGCGTTATCCTCAAGACCCTGGCCGGGGTGTCACCGAAGATCATGATGCAGAAGATGCGCTCGGTGTGGGCTTTCGCCTTCAGTACCGCCTCTTCCGGCGCCACCCTGCCCATCACCCTGCGCACCGTCGAGCGGCGCCTGGGGGTGCACAACTCGGTGGCCGGTTTTACCGTGCCCCTGGGGGCGACCATCAACATGGACGGCACCGCGATCATGCAGGGGGTGGCGACCGTGTTCATCGCCCAGGTCTACGGCGTCGATCTGCCGCTCAGCGCCTACATCACCGTGATTCTGACCGCCACCCTGGCCTCCATCGGCACCGCCGCGGTGCCGGGGGTGGGTCTGATCACCCTGGCCATGGTGCTGGACCAGGCGGGCCTGCCGGTGGAGGGTATCGCCATGATCATCGGCGTCGACCGCCTGCTGGACATGGTGCGCACCGCGGTCAATGTCACCGGGGACGCCACCGTCGCCGTGGTGGTGGGCAAGAGCGAAAACCACTTCGACGAGCGGGTGTTCCTCAATCCCAGGGCGGACCTCGAGCCCGACCGCGACGAAGTGGCGGCTCCGGAAGCCGCCTCCAAATCCTGACGGCGGGCGCAGCGCGCACCGCCGAACAGCCAGAGAAGTATGCATGTCGATTAAAGTCAGTATCGTGCCGGTGACGGCCTACCAGCAGAATTGCTCCATCCTCAAGTGCGAAACCACCGGCAAGGCGGCCATCGTCGATCCCGGTGGGGATGTGGAGCGCATCCTCGAGGCGGTAAAGTCGATGGACGCCAGCGTGGAGAAAATCCTGTTGACCCACGGCCACATGGATCACTGCGCCGCGTCGGACATCCTCCGCCAACAGTTGTCGGTGCCCATTGAGGGCCCCGAGAAAGAGGATGACTTCTGGATCGCCAAACTGCCCGAGTGGTGCCAGATGGCGGGCTTTCCCCACGCCGACGCCTTCGTGCCCGACCGCTGGCTGGAGGATGGCGACACGGTGAGCGTCGGCGAACAGGAGCTGGAGGTTTACCACTGCCCCGGTCACACCCCGGGCCATGTGGTGTTCCTGCACCGGGGCCAGCGCCTGGCCTGGGTGGGGGATGTATTGTTCCAGGGCTCCATCGGCCGTACCGATTTTCCCCGGGGCAATCACGATGAGCTGATCGCCAGTATCCGCGACAAGCTGTTCCCCCTGGGCGACGATATCACCTTCATCCCCGGCCACGGGCCCACGTCGACCTTCGGCCAGGAGCGACAGACCAATCCCTTTGTCGCGGACTCCCGTTATGGCTGAGGACACGCCGCTCGGGGACTCCCCGGATCGCGAGGCGCTGCTGCGCCGCGAATTTCACGGCCAGACCGCGCGCATTCCCTGGCGGGACCTGCAGACCTACTACGCCCATGGCAGTGTGGTGCGCGTCGATGCCGCGCTGGACCTGGTGGAGGTGGCGGTGCAACTGGGCCTGGACAACCGGGCGCAGTTTGAAACCTGGACCGGCGCCGGGTTGGTGGCGCCGGTCAGCGACGCCGAGGCCCTGGCCTGGTTCGAGGGCGATGCCACCCTGTGGGCGGTGGTGGCGGCGCCCTGGGTGCTGGTGCAGAACAGGGAATTCGCTGCCGGCTGAGTCCCTAGACGGCGTCGGCGTGGCGGCTCCCTGGGACATTCTGTTTAGGGGGCTGGCGCATTGTGCCCGCTGTGCTTCAGCCGGTGGCGAAGTGGGCACTTCCACCTCCGCTGGAACATATCGGTTCGGTAGCGGCCCGGTGCCTTTTTCGCGAAATTCCGGATCTTGCGCGTGCGGCTGGGGCCTGGTGCTTGCTAGAATTCGTGTTCCGCGAAGTTGCTGTGAATCACTTTTACACGATGTTTTCCAATACTTTTTCCTCGGACGAGCGCCTGCTCAAGGCACTCGAGGCCTTGCCGCGCCAGCTTTTTCTCGCGCAACAGGAATCCTTTGTTTCGGGGCACAGTATTCCGCCGCTCAATGTGGTGGCCCAGATTCTGGGCGAGGCCGACCTACAGCCAGGCCACCGTGTGCTACAGGTGGGTACCGGCACGGGGTACTTCACGGCAGTGGCCAGCCGCCTTGTAGACTCGGTGGTCACGGTGGAAAAAAACGACGCGCTCGCTCGCGTGGCCGGCCGGCATTTCGATGAGCTGGGGTTGATCAATATTACATTGCGTGTGGGTGAGGGCAGCGACGGCGCGCCGGACATGGGCCCCTATGACCGTATTCTGGTGTCCAGCCCTCGCATTCGGGACCACTCCCGGCTGCTGGAACAATTGACCGCCGGGGGCTACCTGTTGGCGCTTGAGCGCGGGGAGGGGGCTGCCACGTTGATGGTGCGCTACCAGCTTACCGAGCTCGGCGCCCTGGTGCGCCAGGATATCGTCCCGGTGGACTTTTCCCACGATTCGGGCATGACTCTGTTGGACATGGGCGTGGTCGACCGGGCGATGCTGGCGGAGGCGCGCCGCGTGGCGCGGGCGAGGAAGGTGCCGGTGATCCGGGTTCTGCGGGAGCAAATCGACCTTGAGGATAGCACCCTGTATCGCCGCTTGGCGACGGAGAACAACCTGCGTTTCGCGGTGGTGGACGATCTACTTTCGGAGGTGCAGCTCCATTTGATGGAGCTATTCTCGCGCGGTTTTCTGGACTCCAAGCATTTGCTGCCATTGTGGATGAAAGACCACACGCTGGCGTTGGCCACGGACGACCCGGATGCCGCGTTGGACGATATCCGTCATATGTATCCGGAGGAGCGGCTGGAGAAAATCCTGGTCACGCCCAACGATTTCAAGCGGCTGTGGACCACCATCGAACTGTCACTGAGGACACGCGAGCGCGCCGCGAACGCGCCAGAGGCCGCCGAGCACGCCCCGCGCCCGTCGGAGCTGTTGAGCAGCGAGCACCTGCAGATCGGGGCGCATCTGGTCACACTGTTCGACGCCCTGTTGCTGGATGCCGTGAGCGACGGTGCGAGTGATATTCACATCGAGCCCTACCCCGGGCGCACCCGAATCCGTTTGCGCGTGGATGGGGACCTGCACGATCTTGCGCACTATGACTTGACGCACCGGGACTCGCTCGGGCTGATCAACGTGATCAAGATTCGCGGCGACATGGATATCGCCGAAAAGCGCCTCCCCCAGAGCGGGCGCTCGCAGCTCCGTGTCGGCGACGAGGTCTGGGACTTGCGCATCCAGGTGCAGCCCGCGCTGCACGGGGAGGCGGTGGTGATCCGCCTGCTGGCGCAGTCCGGCAACCTGGTGGGCATTGATCGGCTCGGTATGTCAAAAAACATTATCAGCCACTACCGCCGATTGCTCGCCAACCCGGCGGGGCTGGTGCTGGTCGTGGGGCCGACCGGGTCCGGCAAAACCACCACGCTCTACGCGGGCCTGTCGGAGCTTGCCGCCGAGGGGCGTCGCAAGGTCATAACGATAGAGGACCCGGTGGAGTATTCCATCGACAATATCCAGCAGGTCCACACGCACCCGGAGATCGGCTTCACCTTTGACAGCGGCATGCGCTCTTTCGTCCGGCAAGACCCCGACGTGATTCTGGTGGGCGAAATTCGCGATCACGAAACAGCCCGGGAGGCTCTCCGCGCTTCCCAGACCGGACATGTGGTGCTGTCCACCCTGCACTGCAATGACGCCGTGGACGCCATCCAGCGCTTGTTTGACCTGGATGTGCTGGCCAACTCCATCGCCAGCGAACTCACGGCGGTCAAAGCGCAGAAGCTTGCGCGGCGGATTTGCAGCCACTGCCGGGAAGCGGCCGAGCCGGAAGCACATATCCTCGAAGAACTTTTTCCCGATGGGGTGCCTGATAATTTTGGTTGCTTCGTGGGGCGAGGCTGCGAACAGTGCGGGGGCCGCGGGACCCGGGGAAGGGTGGCGGTGGTTGAGTTCATGCTGGTCGACGCGGAGATCCGCGACGCCATTTCCCTGAAGTATCCCACCGCGCGTCTGCGCGCGATTGCACTCGACTCGGGCCTGGTAACCATGCGTGACAGCGCGCTCAACCACGTGATCGAGGGTACTGTCCCACTGGGAGAGTTGCCCAGAATCCTGCCGGCGGAACGCATGGCCCCGGAAAAGCGGGGGGACTGGTAAGGTGACGTCAATCCAAAAAAAACGGCAACGGCTTCCCGCGGAGGTTATCTACGCCGCGGAACTCGAGCATCTGGAAGTCGCGGATTCGCGGCCCAGACCTCCAGGCTGGCGCCTGTCGCCACTGGCGGTTGAAGCTTTCGTGCTGGGTGATACGGCGATGGGCACAGCGCCCAAGTTTGTCGCGCCCCGCGGCGTGGTTACGCGCGTTATCGTGGCCCTGGCCACCCTGCGTGGCGCCATGCTCGTGGGTCTGCCGGGGACCGCCAAATCCTGGTTCTCGGAATTGCTGTCGGCGGCGATTTCCGGTGATTCGACCCTGGTGGTGCAAGGTGGCGCGATTCAGGGCGTGGACCAGATGTTGTACACCTGGAACCAGGCCCTGCTCGAGCGCGACGGTCCGACCCCCGAAGCGTTGGTGCCTGGCCCGCTGCTCCGCGGGATGCAGGCGGGGTCGATGGTACGCTTCGAGGAACTCGCGCGTTGCGCTCCCGCGGTGCAGGATGCTCTGTTATCGGTCCTGTCGGAGCGCATGGTTACCGTCCCCGAGCTTCCGGGGGAGGCGGGCAGGATCTATGCCCGAGAGGGCTTCAACCTGATCGGCACGTCCAACACCCAGGACAAAGGCGTGGATAGCATGAGTTCGGCACTCAAGCGTCGCCTCAATTTCGAAACTGTGCTGCCGATCGCCTCGATCGACGATGAACTCGCCGTGGTGGTCCGGGAAACCGCCAAGCTGCTGCGGGGCTCGGGTGTTGAAGCCGAGGTTGACGAGGACATCCTGCGCGCCCTTGTCACGATTTTCCACGAGCTGCGAAATGGTCAGTCGATCGACGGCCGCAGCACTGACCGCTTGGCCTCGGCGGTGCTGTCCACCGCCGAGGCGGTGACCGTGGCGCATGCCATGGGCATTTACGCCTACTACTACCGCGAGGGTCGCATGCTGGCCGAGGACTTTACCCGACTACTGGTCGGGGCGGCGGTGAAAGATAACCGTACTGACCTGAAGCGCATGAACCACTACTTTGAAACGGAAGTGTCGCTCAAGGACGGCCCGGTTTGGCGGGATATCTACCAGAGCTGGAAACTGCAGGTTAAGTGTTAGGGCATTGGCGGGTCGCCAGGCTCCCGTATCGCCCCTTGCAACACGGGAGAAGCGACTAGCGCGGCGCCGGTTGAATGACTTTGATCCAGTCCCCGGTGCGCGGCTCGCCGCGGGGGTATTGGCCGTTCAGCAGCCGCAGTTGGGTCTCGGCGTCGGGGATGCGGATGCTGCTGGCCAGGCTGGCGTAGGTGGCCCCCCGGGGCGCCTGGATATAGCGCACGTACATCGGCGTGCCGCTCTGGCGCTCCCGGTCCAGCAGCGGCCGGAAACTCTCGATGATCTCCAGCAGGGTCTTGTCGCTGGCCGCGAAGTCGCTGGCGGCCCCCTCGAACAGGTAGTTCAGGCCGTTGTAGTCGATTACCGCCAGGCGCTTGGACACGCCGCCCTCGGACGCCACCGCTGAATAGCCGGTAAGGCCGGCCTGCTCCAGTTCCCGGCCGTCGCCGAGATCGCCCCTGGCCCGCTCGCGCAGCTCCTGCTCCGCGTTTTTTGTCGGGTCCCGGCGGGCGATGGTCAGGGTCAGGCTGGCGTCGCCGTCGGGGGCGTTGGCGACGATGGCCGAGGAGCCGGTGTTGACCGTCCAGCCCGGCGGGTGGGCGAAGGTGAAGGCCAGCTTGTTGTGGTAGTACCGGTCGTCGTCCTTCTGGCCCTGGATCGAGGGGCCGAATACCAGCCCGTCCATGCGTTGCTTGAACTCCCCGGGCATGACCGGGTCCGGGGCGCGGTCGTCGTAGCCCAGCTCGTTGGCCTTGCGCACCACAGTTTGCAGGCGCTGGTCGTTGCGCGGGTGGGTGGCGTAGAGGCCGTGGTAGGTGCCGCTGGGTTTACCGCTGGAACGCGCGCGCACCCGCTGGTACTGCTCCTGGTCCTTGAGCACGCCGATCACGTCCAGCAGTTCCTCGGCGTCGTAGCCGGCCTTGTGCATGTACTCGGCGCCCAGGCCGTCGGCCTCCAGCTCGTGCTCCCGGCCGAAGCCGCTGAGCAGCTCCTGGCCGTACATGGAGGAGGCGTCCGCCAGGTCGCCGCTGCCAGTGAGAATGTAGGCGGTGGTGGCGAGGACCTGGTTGGTAATGCGGCCGGACTTTTGCCGGCCGTGGTGATTGGCGGTGACGTGGGCGATCTCGTGTGACAGCACCCCGGCCAGTTCCGCCTCGCTGTCGAGGTAGGCCAGCAGGCCCCGGTTGACGTAGATATAGCCCCCGGGGGTGGCGAAGGCGTTGATGTCGGGGCTGTCGATCACGGTGAAGATAAAGGTGTCGTCGGGCGCGTCGCTGTGGGCTACCAGAAGCTGGCCGATGCGCTCCACGTAGGCCTGCAGCTCGGGGTCGTCGTAGGCGGCCCCCTGTTCCATCATCTTGGCGTACAGCTCGTCGCTTTCGTCGTCGATGACGATCTCGCGGCCGCCGGCGGTCACCACCGGGCCGGACCCGCCGGAGGACGAGCTGCTGGCGCAGCCGGCCAGGGCCAGGGAGGCGGCGAGCAGCAGGGCGGCGGATGGGAACCGGGACATGGGCGTTTTCCTAGTACTCACTGGAGAGAAATTGCAGCAACTGGTCGCCCACGCTGTCGCAGGCGGTGCCCTGTACCGGGGCGATGATGGGGATGGGTACCACCACCGCGGGCATGTAGGACTGGCCGCTGGCGGACGTGCTGATACGCCCCACTTCCGCGCGATTGGTGAAGTCCCAAATCGTGGCCTCGTAGTTGGAATCGTTGCCCCAGGTGCCGAAGCCGAAGCAGCCCGCGCCGCCGGGGCCGATGCCGCAGGTCATTGAGCCGGCGGAGTCGGTGCGCACGGTGCTGCCGTCGATCCAGATCATGTACTGGGTACGCAGGGTGGCGAGCTTTGCCGCCACTGGAGGCTGCTGCAGCAGTTTTTCCAGGTCCTGGGGATAGAGGGGCGCGGTGCGCGGCTCGAACCAGGGGTAGAGGGCGTTGAGGAACTCCAGCTCGCCGATGACTTCGATACCCTGGTCGCGGTTGGCGATGTGCTTGCCCACGCAGTCGATAAAGTCCGGTTCGGTCTCGTAGTCGCTGGCGTGGCGCCGGCCTAGAATGACCACGCTGGCGTCGCCGATGCCCTCGGTGGGCTCATTGAACACCATTTCGTCCACGGTGGCAGTGACGCAGCCGGTGAGTGCCGCGCAGGCCGCCAGGGCGAGCAACAGGGCGGGGGCCTTCACGAGCGGTTCTCCGCCACCTGGTCGCGGCGCCGGGCGAGCCAGTCCTTGACCTGGGGCACGCGGGTGAAGTTGGTGGCAAAGTTGGCCCCTGCGTCGCGCAGGGCCACCACCGCGGCGAGGTTGACCGCGGCCTCGTCGCTCTGCAGGAAGGCGGTGGGGGTCTTGCCGTAGGCGGTCATGGTCCACTCCGCCAGGGGCTTGCCGCTGGCGCTGACCAGCTCGAAGCGGTAGCGCATCCAGATCTCGTAGACCTTGACGTTGGTGTGGGCCGGAATGGCGTACTGCAGCTCCTCGATGTGGGGAATCAGTACCGCGTCCACCGCCTGGTTCATCTGCCCCGGCTGGGGCTTGGCCCGCATGGAGACCACGTTCTGAAACATACCCGGTAGCAGGGTATTCCACATGTGTAGCTGGGCGTCGCCGGTGCGCACGATCCAGCCCGATTCGGCGCGGCCCTTGGCCTCGTCGAAAAACTCGTGGCCGCTGAACTCCTCGTCGTACCACACCCCCAGGGTCAGCGGCAGTTTCTGCATCAGCGGCGCCGGAAACTGGCCCTTGACCGCCACCTCGCTGGGCCCGCAGCCGGCCAACAGCAAGGCCGCCGCCAGCAGGGCCAGCAGGGCGGGGGTGGCCAGCGCCCTAGGGCCTGAAGTCATTGAGCCCGACAAAGGTGCCTCCGTTGCGGTAGGTCAGTTCTCGCATAAGTGTAGCAAAGCGGATGCCGGTGGTTTGCAAGTGTGGCGGCCGGATGAACTGCACCGGGAAGCCCACCGCGTGAATGCGCACCCGGCGGTTGCCCTCGGCGTCCTCGCGGTTGATGCGATCCACCGTGTCAACCACCTGGGCGATGGACTGGCCGGTGAACTCGTCGCCGAACACGTAGATGCTGATCTTCTTCGAGGGGTCGTAGAAGGTGCGAATGGCCTGGGTAATGCCCTCCACGGGACTGGAGTTGCTGAACACGTTCCAGTTGCGCAAGTTTTGCATGATCACCCGCCGGCGCCCGGGGGTGTCCGGAATCCACTGGCCGCGGTAGCGGCTGAACATGTAGTTGCCCATGTCGTTGAGGATCTGGATGCCCTTCACTTCCGGGTAGATGCTCAGCGTCGCCTCCAGCTCCCGCAGCATGCGCTCCCAGCTGTAGGAAAACATGGAGCCGGAGGTGTCGATGATGAAGATGATGTACTCGCTGTCCACCGGAATGCCGCCGATCAGGTTGTTCTTGCTCTGGTGCTGGCGGCCCAGCAGGCGCTCCATTTCGGCGGTGAGGGACTGGCGCGCGTCCGCCAGCTGGCCGGCGACCACGTCGTTGGTGTTGTCCTGCACCTGGATGCTGTCGTAGCGCGCCTTCGCGCTGGCCAGCTGGCCGCGGAGAATGGCGATCCTGTCCTCGTACGCCGACAGCTGCTCGTGCTTGGCGTTGAGGTCGCGGTTGAGGATCTTGGTTTCGCCGCGGATCTCGAACAGCTGCTCCTGCAGGTCGGCGAGCACGCCCTCGAGGTTGACCGTGGAGGCCTCGATAATTTGCGGTTGCACGGTCTTGGTGATCATCAACAGCAGGATCACCGCGCCGAAACCGCAGCAGATCACGTCCAGGAAGGACAGGGAGAACTCTTCCGGTGCGCGCCGTTTGGCCATCTCAGCTACCCCCGCTCACGGCCAGTCGCTCGACGGGCTGAGGAAGGAGCCGCCGGTGGCCTGGGCCAGCTGCCAGAAGGCGGAGGCGGCCATCGGGTCCCCCTCCATGGGCGCCAGGATGATGTTTACCGGCACGTTGCGCGGCAGCTGCTTGATCGCCCGGGCGTAGAGTTCCTGGCGCTCGCGGCCGGACACCTTGCTGCCCCGGGGCGGCTTGGCGCCCTGGGTGGGCAGGCCGTCGGTGATCAGGAAGATATTATCGGGGGCGGGCGACAGCGCCTTCAAGGCCTCGAAGGCGTTCTCCAGGCTGGTGCCGCCGGCGGGGGTGATGCCGCGCAGGGACTCGGAGACCTGCTCGAGTTGCGGCTGGTTGGCGACTTCGAGCCACTTGCCGCCGGTATCGGGCAGCGCGGTGCGGGCCTCGGTGTTGAAGGTGATCACCTGGTAGCGGCTGTCCACCGGCAGTTGCGCGGTGAGCCAGTCCACGGTGTTGAGGGTGCGGCTCCACTTGTCCGCGCGGCGCTGGACGTCGGGGGCCATGTTGCGCAGGCGAATGACGTTGACCAGGCGGTCGGCCAGCATGCTGGCGGAGACATCCACCAGCAGCGCGATGTGCTTGCCGCCCAGGTTGAGGCCGGTCAGGTACTGGCGGTTGCCCTCGCCGAGGAAACTGCGGGCGCTGCGGCCGCTGTTGTCGCGAGAGGATTCGCGCAGCTTTTTGACCTCGTCTTCCAGGGCCTGGATTTCGGCCTTGAGCTGCTCGATATCCGCGCGCTCGGTAAAGCCCTCCGCGCGCAGGCCGGCGATCAGCGCCTCGTACTCCTCGATGTCCTCGGAGATCCGGCTGGCGCGGCCCTGGGCCTCCACCATTTGCAGGTCGATCTGGGACAGGGTATTGCGCAGGCGCACCAGACCCTCCTCGCCCTCGGCGACATCTTCCTCCATTAGATTGACCTCGGAGAGCAGGTCCTGGTTCAGTTCTTTCGACTGCACCTCGATGGAGTGGTCGATGATCAAAAACACCAGCACCACCGCGCCGAAGCCGCAGGACATGATATCCAGGAAGCTCAGGCTGAAGGTCGTGAATCCGCGCTTCTTCCTGGCCATCGCGCTTGTGCTCCTTCAAGGTGATATTGTCGTATTCAGCGCTAAGCAGGCCGTTCTCTGCAAGGCGCAGTGGCGCCGGCATGGTGGTGCCATGTCAAGCCGCTGCAACGCGGCAGAGGGCGGCCTGCTTAGCGCCCTCTGGGTCAGCCCCACGGCAGCCCATTGCTTCGTTGTTTCCTCTCGACATAGACCCGCTATGCCTTCGAGAAAACGCCTCACACTGGACTGCCGTGGGGCTGACTGAACATGACAATATCACCTTGAAGGAGCACTAGTCGCCGACCTCGATCACCACCCCGGCCAGTGCCCCGGCCACGGCCAGGGTGTCGCCGCAGTGGATATGGCGGCCCTCGGTGTAGGGTTGGCCGTTGACCGTGGCCGGTTGCGAATCCGGGCCGCGCAGCAGCCAGGCCCCGTCGGCGCGGTACAGCTCCCAGCCGGCGCCGAGATCGGTGCCCGTCGCCCGCAGGGTGCGCGCCCGGAAGCCCTGCAACAGGTGTGTGGGTACGGGCCCGGCGGGTGCCACCGGGGGCTCGGTGGAGACTGCGGAGCGGGCTGGTGGTTTTTCCGGCTCCACTGCCGGCGGCGCGGCTTCGCTGTGGTCCCCGCTCAGCGGCAGGGCATTGACGAGTACCAGCGGCGCGTCGCGGCGTATTACCTGTGCCTCAAAGGCGGGGAGGGTGTGGCGCAGGTGCTCGCCTTCAAGAATGTGCAATCCGCTAAGTGACGTTTCGGCACCCGGGAGCAACGCGGTCAGCGGATCCGCCAGCAGGTGAACCGGCTCATGGCCCACGGCGTCGGCGACTGACTTGAACAGGCGCTCGCCGGCTTCCGCCAGCGCCGCGGCCGCGAGCCGCGCGCTGTAGCCGGCGACCTCCAGCCGCGCCTCCCCCTCACGCCGCAACTCGGCCAAAGCCGCGGGCAGGGCGTCGTACAGGCTCTGCTCGCTGGCGGCCTGGCGGCGGGGGTCGAAGCGGGTCTGGCGGATGAAGGCGGCGGCGATGATCTCCACCAGGCGCTCTTGCAGTTGCAGCAGGCCGCAGCCCGCCAGGGGTTGCACCCGGCCCAGGCGGCGCTCGCCGGCGGTGTCCTCCAGGCGGGTCAACAGCGCCTGGTGCAGCTGGAATTCCAGGTGGTACAGCGGTCGGCCCCTGGCCGCGGGCTGGGCCAGCGCCACACTGCGGTTGGCCAGCCCCACGGCGCGGAAGGGGCACTGCTCGATGATACCCAGCAGCAGCGCCAACTGCTCCCGTTCCATGCTGCCCGGCACCGCCAACACGACTTCCTCCGGTTCACCCGCTTCCCGGTGCAGGGCCAGCAGGTGGGCGTGCACCAGGTCGGCGCTGTGGCGGGCGGGGCCCAGGGCCGGCTGCAGGGGTCGGGTGCCCAGCTGTGCCCAATAGCGGGTGGCCACGTCCCGGGGGCGCAGCCGCGCCGCGGCCCGGGCTGCCGTGCCGAAGCGGTACTCGCCGTCCTCCCACAGGGCGTAGCCCGGGCTTTGCACGTGGTGCTCCCCGTGCCACAGCTGCAGGTTGCAATCGTTGATGTCGAGCAGGGCGATGGCCATATCAGTGCGCCACCAGGTGCCGCAGCAGCTGTCGGTCGGCGTAGCGCTGGGTGTCCAATACCAGGCGTTCCTGCGACAGCTGCAACTGGTGCAGGCAGAACATGATCACGATGGACAGCACCAGCGCCACGAAGGTGCTGTTGAAGGCCACCCCCAGGCTGACGGTGACGCCGGAGATATCCCCCTCCACCGCCTTGTAGGCCTGGCCGAGGGCGTCGCCGATACCGCGCACGGTGCCGATAAAGCCGATGGAGGGAATGGCCCAGGCGATGTAGCGCACCATGGACAACTCCGAGTCGAGGCGGTCCGACTCCACCTCGCACTGTTCCTTGATGGTGTCCGACACTGCCTGGATGCTACCGGTGGTGGCGAAGCGTTGCAGCGCGGTCAGCAGGGTGCGCGGCAGCAGGAAGTCCTGCTCCCGGTCGGGCAGCGCCTCCAGCGCCCGGCTGTACTCCCGGGCATCCTCGGGCAGCAGGCTGGTGCCCTCCGGCACGTCCAGCAGGGCGCGGTCGAGTAGGCGCTGCTCCCGCAGGGTTTGCCGGCCCTTGTAGGTCATGATCGCCAGCGCCCAGAACAGCAGGATGAAACAGGCTTCCTGTTCAAAGTCGCGGATCACCACCGCGAAGCTGCGTTCGGGCACGAAATCCTCGCCGGCCTGCTGCAGGGCCATTTCCTGGCGCAACTGGGCATCGGCGGCGGGGCGGATGGCGCCCACGTAGACCGCGTGCACCACGATGATGGCGATCAGCAGCGCGAACAGCTGGAAAATGAACTCGGATGACATCCTGGTTTTCATGCACAGTCCTATATATCGACCGGGAAGGATACGGACAAGTCCTCGGAAATCTGCTCCGAGGCCTCGTAGTCGAAGGGAGAGTCCTCCCGGGTGCGCCGGGGCTCGTCGGTTTCGGCTTCCTCCGCGGCCTGTTCCGCGGCCTGGTTGGGTTCCGCCGGCTCCTGGGCGCGGGCGCCCGCCAGCGCCGCCAGCAGCGACAAAAACAGCAGTGTCCGGCGAATGGTCATGGCCTCACTCCGCGTAGCGCGCAATCCTGAATCCTACGTCATCCCGCGCGGCTTGCCCATAATCGCGGTAGGACAGGCGCAGTTCCGACAGCTTGCTGAGGGACCAGCTGGCGCCGCGCACCACGTAGTTGTCGCCCTGCTGCGCGCCCAGCGGGTCGGTTTCCCGGGCGCCGTTGGCCGCGGGGATGGTGTATACGTCGTTCACCCACTCCGCCACGTTGCCGCCGAGGTCGTGCAGGCCCTTTGTATTGGCCGCGAAGGAGGCCACCGGCGCGCTGACCACGTAACCATCGGTGTAACCGCTGAGAATGCGCCCGGTGACGTAGGCGGAGGTGTTGTCGGCGTAGTTCTCCACCGGCTTGGTCGGCGGGAAGGTATCGCCCCAGGGAAATTTCAGCAGGGTTTCGCCGTCGGCGCGGGCGGCCCAGGCCCACTCCGCCTCGGTGGGCAGGCGGTAGCCGGTGGCGGCCGGGTTGAAGCCGGTGACGATGCCCTCGCGCTGGGTGTAAAAGGGCTCCAGCCCTTCCTTGCGGCTCAGCCAGTTGCAGAACTGCGCCGCCTGCTGCCAACTGACCGCGGCCACCGGCTGGTGTTCGCGATTGAGGCTGTTGCCTTCCAGCTGGCCGGAGTTGTGATTGGGCTGGAACTGACGAAACTGTGCGTTGGTCACCTCGGTGGTTTGCAGGTAGAACATGCGCTTGAGCGCCACCGGCCGCAACACCTCGTTGGCCCGGCGCCCGGACTCGCGGCGCGAGGCGCCCATGGTGAACTCGGCGAGGGGAGACTCAGCGGGAATAAACAGCTTCAGGGTCTGGCCCACGGCGGTGGTGAGTTCCGGACTCAGGCTGGCGAGCTTGGCTTCCTTTTGGGTTTGCAGCGCGATCGCCAGGCGCTGTTCGATACCGCTGCGCGGCGTCACGCGGCGTCGCACTGGCGCGTAACCCTCCAGGCTGACCTCGATACTGTGTTCGAAGGCCGGCAGCGACAGGACCTGGTCGCCCCTGCCCACCACCCGGCCGTTGACCGCCACCTGGGCTTCTTGCGGTGACACACTGAGCCGCAGTTCGCCCAGTTGCGCCTCGAGGCGGATATCGCGCTCGGCGCGCTCGCCGGCGGCGAGGGTCAGCTGTTCGTTGTAGCGCCGGTAGCCGGGACGGGAGATATTGATGCGCTGGGCGCGGTCCGGCGCCAGCTCCAGCACCAGGGGCGTCTGGCCCTGGTAGTCGCCGTCCAGGGTGACGTTGGCGCCGGTCGGCTCGGAGCGCAACGACAGGATGCCGGAGGCGGGTTCGAGGGCGATGGTGCCGAGGTCCTGGGGTTCCCCGGCGGCGACGTCCAGCGTCCGTGACCAGGGGGCGAAGCCGGCCAGCTCCAGGCCCAGTTGCTGTTCGCCGCGCATCACCTCGACCACGGCCGGCGTAGTGGCGACGGCCTCGCCGCCCACGGTGATGGTGGCGCCGGCCGGTTCGCTGGCCAGGCCGATCTCGGCCCAGCCGGGTTGCAAAGTCGCGTCCACCGTCTGGCGCTGCTCGCGACCGGTCACCTCCAGGGGGCGCTCCCAGGGCAGGTGACGCTCCGCCAGCACTTGCAGCTGGTGTGGGCCGGCGGCCAATTCGATATTCTCGAGCGGCGTGAGGCCGAGCTCCTCGCCGTCCACCACCACCCGCGCGCCGGGGGGGGTGCTGGTAAACACCAGCCGGCCCGGCAGCGGTTCCAGCTTCAGCAGCAGCTCCTGGCTGTCCTCGGAGGAGACCGGCAGCGTGGTTTCCAGGGGATAATAGCCCTCGGCGGTCACCGTCAGTGCGTACTGGCCCGGGCGGATCAGGATGCGCTCGCCGAAGGGCAGGTAGGGCCCGCCGATCTCCAGCGAGGCGGGGGACTGCGCTTCCACCGAGATCAATACCGAGCGAGCGGTCAGCAGGAAGGCCATGAGCAGCGCGAACAGCGCGGCGCAGGCCAGCAACACCCAGCGCAGGGGGTGGCGCTCCCTGCCCGGTGGCCGGGCTCCCGGCGTCAGGGGTTCGAACGCGGCGGGGGTGATGGCCGCGTCGGTCGTCTCGGGTGAATTCATCAGATGGGTTCCGTGCAGGCGATGACCACCGGTTCCGGCGTTTGCTCGGGGCTGACCGTGAAGCTGCGGCGCACGTCGCGATAGCCATTGCGCGTGCCGACGGCGGTGTAGGTGCCCGGGCGCAGGTCCAGCTCGCGTTCGGCGAACTGGCCCAGCCGCGCCACTTTGTATACGGTGACCGATGTCTGCTGGTCGGAGCGCAGGGTCACCGTAATCGGCTTGTTGGCCTGTGTCAGCAAGCGGTCGATACGCTCGATCTGTTCGCGCAATACCGGCCCCGCCGGGCTCGCCTCCCTGGCTTGCGCCAGCAACTTGCCGGTGGCGCTGGCGACCGTGGGGTCCGCCAGGCGTTCGGGTTTGTCGATGACGGCTTCCAGCTGCTCCTGTAGCTTCGCTCGGGGGCGGGCCCGCGCCAGCCCCTCCTGGGCAAACACCACGCTGGCGTCGATTTCCAGCGCGCTTTCGTAGCGCGCCGCCGCCGCTTGCCAGTCCTCCTCCGCTTCCAGTGCGGCGCCCCTGCGCTTCAGCGTCGCCAGCCGGTGGGCGGTTTCGGTGGCCTGCAGTTCCCGCAACGCGCTGTCCGCCTCGCCGGCGCCGGGGCGCAGCTCGCGGGCCTGTTGAAAGGCGCGACGCGCGTCATTGAAGCGCGCCTCGTCCAGCGCCGCGTAGCCCTCGCTCATGGCGCGATTGAAACGTTCCTCGGTATGCAGCGCGCCCACCCGCGCCAGTTCCGCCGCCGCGCCCTGGTGTTGTGGGGCGAGCCCGGTGGCCTGCTCCAGTGCCGCCACCGCCGCGGCGAGGTCGCCGCCCGCCTCGGCGGCGGCCGCGGTTTTCATGGCGTTCATCACTGCCGGCAGTTTGTCGAGCCGCTCGCGCAGGGCCGCCACCTCCGGGCTGTCCGGCGCCAGTAGCGCGGCGACATTCAGGTTGGTGTTCGCCAGTTCGGGATCGGCGGCTTCTATGGCCTCGCGGACCCGCTCGAGTCGGGCCGCCAGCCGCTCGGGGACGCTGTCCTCAATGGCCCGCAACTGCGCCAGTCCCGCCTGGTAGCGCTCCCGCGCGGGCACATAGTCGCGCTGCTTGTACAGCTCATCGCCCGCGGTGGCGGCGGCGGTGGCATTGGCGAAATCCTGGGGGGCCCACTGTTCGACACCGCGCTCCTGGAGCTGTCGCTGGAGTTCCAGTAGTTCCCCCAGTACATCCTGGGCCTCCTTGCGCAGTTGCGCCTGCTGGGCGTCGGCCCAGGGGGTGGCGTCCGGCCCCGCGGGCCCCTCCCGTGGGCGTCCGGTGGGCGCATCCGGGCCGGTCGCGTCCTGTGCGATTGGCGGGGCCGTCGGGTCCGGATCGGGCTGGGGCAGTAAAAACAGCACCGCTGCCGCCAGTAACAGCAGGCCCAGCAGGGCCGGCAGCACCCAACTTGGGCGTTCACCGCCGCCAGTTGTGGGGGCGGGGCGCGCCTGTTGCGCTTGTGCCGGTTCGAAGGGGGTGGGGGTAAGGTGGTCGTTCTCTCGGGACATGCAGTCGCGGTGGCCTTGGGGTCTGGATCTCTACAATGCCGGGTTCAGTCTTCGCTGTCGATGGCGGATGTCGCGACCGGGCCGGGCAGGCTGCTGAGTTCGCCGATCTCGGCGCGGTAGATATCCGCCAGGATCTCGCGCCACTGGGCGTACTGGTCCTCCACATTGCCGCTGAGCATCACCGTGCGGTCCTCCAGCTCGATGACGTGGGGCGTGATTTCGGCCTCCAGCGACATTCCCAGCTCCTCGAGGGCCTCGACGTGGATTTGCGCCTCGTTGCGTTTTTCCAGCCCGCTCTTGAGCAGGTAGCCGCCGCCGATAATGGCGACGTTGCCCGCCGCCCGGGTGGAGCCGTCGCTGCCGCCCGCCGCGGCAATGCCGGCCAGTACCGCGACGCCACCGGCGATCAGGCGGCGCATGCTTTCGTCCTTCAGCTCCTGCATGGCGATGGCTTCCTCGTAGCTCAGCTTGCGCCACTCCTGGTAGGGTGCCTGCATCTGGCCGGAAAAGCCGCCGTAGTACTCCTGCATGGTGTCGACGAACATATGGTCGCGCTCGCGAATGCTGCGAATGCGCTCCAGCATGGGGTCGTTGTGCGCCGGCAGGCGTTCCACCTGGTAGCGGCCCTTGGTGGTCTCGCTGAGGTAGTCGCCAAAGGCGTCGGGGGAAAATTCGCGGGCAAAACGCAGTTCGGTGATAACGCGGATGTGCTCGCGCTCGATGTTCTCGAGATCCTGCAGCTGGTCCATCAGGTCGTTGGCGATCTGGTGGTACACGGCCTGGAAGGGGTCGTAGTCGAGGCGCGTGCCGCTGTCGTAGGCGTAGCGGCTGGCGTGCCCGGTATACTCCCTGTCCAGCCAGAGGTTGTTGCGGGAATCTTGCGCGGTGATGTGCAGCTGCAGCTCCTCGCCGTCGGAGTGCAGTATCTTGCCCTCCACCCGCAGGTCGGTGATCTGGGCGGCGCTGGGCACCACGCGCACCGCGCCCCAGGCGCCACTGTTCTGCATCGCCTCGGACAACAGGCGCGGCATGAAGCGGGCCTCCGCCTTGCGCACTTCCGGGTAGACCTGCTCGTCCTCCTCGTAGGCCTCCAGCCCGGGGTCGAATATGGCGATGCCCACGTCCAGCAGCAGGGCTTCGGGCACTGGTTCGGCCGGGGTTGCCAAGGGCGGCACCGAGGTGCTCTTGACGGTCTGGCTGACGCAGCCCGACAGCGCCGCCGCCAGTAGGGCGAGGCCGAGGCAGCGCAGCGCGACACTCATGGGCTGATCCCCTTGTATTTGCGGTATTCGTCCCACAGCTTCTCGCGAATCTCGGGGTCGGGCTCGCGCATGGCCGCCTCCCGCAGCTGCCGCGCCACCACATCGTCGTCGTCGCCACTGGGTATATCGGCGGGCGGCGGGTATTTCGCGGTGTTCTGCGGCACGCCGCCGCCCCGCGAGGCGCCGCCCATGCCGCCGCCGGTGCTGTAGCCTCCGGCGTCCGCAACGCCGCCGTCGTAGGGGCTGCCGCCGCCACCGCCGGCGCTCTGTTCGGGCTGGCTCGGCACCGGTGCCGGGTTGTCCCGCCGGGCCTGGCGCTGGGCGGCCTGCTCTTCGAGGATCATGGCGTCGAACTCTCCCGTGCCCCGCTCGAGACGGCCGTCGAGGATGGCCACCTGTTCGGCCGGGGTCAGCGGGCCCTGGGCGCCGCCATTGCCACCGGGTACGCCGGGTGCCGTGCCGCCGCTGCCGGCCGGACTACCGCCATCGCCAGCGGGGCTGCCGGGCTGGCCTCCGGGGGTACCGCCTCCGGGGATACCGCCTCCGGGGGTACCTGCCCCGGATTGGCCGGCTTCGGCCATCACCTGGCCCTGCCCGGGCTGGCCGCCCTCGCGGGTCGGTTCGTCGCGCAGGTCCGGCAGTGCCTGGCCGCCGCTGGTTCCGGTGCCGAAGCCCGGTTCCGCCGCGCCCTCGCCGTTTTCGCCCGGGCCCTCGCCGCTGCCGCTGCTCGCGGTGGACTCCTCACCTGCCCCCCCGGGCTCGCCGGGCATGCCGTTGGGGAACTCGGTGCCGCCCGCCGTGCTGCCCTGCTGCCCCGACGGCGAGCCGGAACTGGACGGGGAGCGTGCTCCCCGCGATCCGTCGCGGCTGGCGGTGCTCCCGGCCGGTGAACTACTGCCGCCTGGAGAGGATGCCCCGGACGGGGGCATGCCGCTGGATGATTGGGAGCCGCTCGAACTCGACGACGACGATGAGCTGGACGAGCTCGACGATGAACTGGGCGAGCTCGAGGGCGAGCCGCTGGAGGAGCTGGGGCTGGAGGAGCCGGGGCTCGGCATGGACGGCGGTTGCGGCATGCTCGGGTTGCTGGCGCTGGGGCAGCCGCTCAGCACCAGACAGGCACAACTCACCGCCACCGCCGCGCCGGCGACACGGAGTACATTTCGCTTGCTACCAAGTATTGCTGTCATAAGCCCAAATTACATTGTCGGTATCCACGGGCTGGCCACTTTCGAAACGGGGCCTGAACTGGGTCTTGCGCAGCTGCCGCATCAACCGGTTAACCTTGGCGTCATTGTCCCCGTTATCGTCCACGCGATCCAGGTCGACCAGGCGTCCGCTGGCGGTAATATCAAATTCCAGCACCGCGTTGGCCCGTTCGCGCGGCACCACGGGGGGCAGCCGCTCCACGCCTTGCAGCGCGGGCAGGGCCACCGGGGCGCCCAACAGCCGCCGCTCCACTACTTGGGCATCTTCGAGGGCCGCAAGTTCCTCGATCGCCAGGTGGTAATTGGCGAGGGCCTCGTCGTCCTCGCCGTGCCACAGCATCCAGTCGCCCATGCGGATATGGCTGCGGGCCACCGCCGCTGGCTCGGGGGCGGTGGCCGCCAGCTCGATGTCGTGAATGGCGCGGATGACCGCCAGGCCTTTTTTGTAGCTTTGCGCGCGATAGGCGTTGAAGCGGCTCTGGCCCTGGCGCTCGGCGAAGTCGTATTCGGAACCGAAGCCGGAACTGGATTCGCTCTGGTAATCGGAGATCAGGTACTGGGCCCGCAACATGCCGTACAGGGGGGGCAGCAGTTTGGGCGAGGTCTCTCCCTCGCGCTCGATAATGTCGTTCAGCGCCAGCCGGTACAGGTCCCACATGTTCATCAGGCGGTTGAAGCCGTGTTCGCCGAGCCGCAGCTCGTAGGCCTGTTGCTGCCAGCTGGCTTGCTGGATCAGGGCGTTGGCTCGCCGCGGGCCGCTCGACAGGGTGCGCAGTTGCACCCGGTACAGGTAGACCTGGCGCTCGTCGGCGGCGGCGAAATTGCCGAGGGCGATGTGGCTGCGAATCTCGGACTGCAACAGGGGAACCTGCTCGCCGCCATAGAGGCCGCCGTTGATGCGTGACAGGTGCACGCCGCGCTTGAATACGTCGATGGCCTCCACGTGCCGGCCCGCCTGTTGCAGGGCGCCGCCGAGGCTGAGCAAGTGCTCGGCGATGCGGGGGCTGTAGGCGCCCTCGTTGTGCTCCAGCTCGAGTATTACATCCCGGTAGGACTGGATATCCAGGCGGTCCTGTTCGCGGGTCAGTTGCTGCAGGGACGAGGGACCGGAGTCGCTGTCGGCGCGGGGAGCGGCGGGCAATTCGATCGGCGGGCCCGCCATGGGTTGAATAGGCCGCAGGCTTTCGCCGGGCGCGGCGGGCGGTGGCGCTTCCTCCGCCGGTGCGGGAATGCAGTGGGCCAGTAGCGCCGCCAGCAACAGGCGAGGCAGTCTGGCTCCGGTTGGGCCGGAGCAAATGCAGTTCGGGCAGCAATTCACAGGCGCGCTCCCATCGTCGAGCCTTACCCAAGTATATACACTCTGTCGGAACTCACACAAAGTACGCGGTGAAAGGCGACTTGGACCTGCGGTATCATGCGCGACTTTTGTCAATTGAAGCACTGGGGGATGGTGCGATGGGGCAGTTTGAGCGCGAAACAGCGGTGGAAAAGGTCGGCGCCAATCGCTGGCGTGGTGAGTTGTGCCGGGGTTGGCGCATTGGGGCAGTGCCCAACGGCGGCTACGTGCTGGCGGTGGTCGGGCGCGCCCTGGCCGAGGCCCTGCCGCATCCGGATCCGCTGACCGTGAACGCGTTCTACCTGGCGCCCACCGCGCTGGGACCGGTCGATTGCGACGTGGAGTTGTTGCGCGAGGGCGGCAATACCAGCCAGGCCAGCGCCCGCCTGTATCAGGAGGGCGAACTCAAGGTGCTGGTCACCGCGGCCTACACCGATTTGGACCGCCTCGAAGGGCCCAGCTGGAGCGCGCAGCCGCGGCCGGAATACCCCGCCTGGGAAGACTGCCACGGCGGCAACAGCAAGCTGGAGTTCGCCCAGAGGGTGGCGGTGCGCCTGTGCCATGGCGCCGGAGTCTTTGCCGGCGGGCAACCCAGTGGCGGCGGCGAGTTCCGCGGCTGGGTGGCCCACGGCGACGGCGCCGACCCCGATCCGCTCAGTCTGCTGATGTTCGCCGATGCCTTCCCGCCCCCGGCGTTCGATGTGGTCGGCCTGGTGGGCTGGGTTCCCACCGTGGAACTGACCGTGCAGGTGCGCGCCAAACCGGCGCCGGGACCGCTGCAGGCGCGGCTGTTTTCCCGCCACCTCAGCCGCGGGGTGGTGGAAGAGGACGGTGAGTACTGGGACAGCCAGGGCACCCTGGTGGCGATTTCCCGCCAGACCGCCAAGGTGCGCCTGCCGCGCTAGCCTCACGGGCCGGCGCGCGCCAGAGTGCCGGTCTCTCAGTATCCCGCCACATGCCCGCCGGGACGACGGGTGTCGGTGGCCCCGTACAGGTGACCGTTTTCCAGCATGATGGACTGGGTCCGGCCCAGGGTGCGGTCGCCGATTTCCACGCTGTGTCCCATGCCCCGCAGCAGGCGAATGGTGTCGGGGCTGACGCCCTGTTCCACCCGCAGCACGTCGGGTAGCCACTGGTGGTGCACCCGCGCGCCGGCGGCCGCCGCGGCGATGTTCATATCGAACACCATGGCGTTGAGCAGGGTCTGCAGCACGGTGGTGATGATCACGCTGCCGCCGGGGCTGCCGGTGGCGAGCCAGGGCTTGCCCTCGCGCAGCACCATGGTCGGGCTCATCGAGGACAGGGGGCGCTTGCCGCCCTCGATGCGATTGCGTTCGCCCTCCACCAGGCCGTAGGCGTTGGCGGTGCCCGGCGCGGCGGCGAAATCCGCCATTTCGTTGTTCAGCAGCATGCCGGTGCCGGGCACCGCGATGTGCGAGCCGAAGCTGAAATTCAGGGTGTAGGTGTTGCTGACCACATTGCCGGCGTCGTCCACCACCGTGAAGTGGGTGGTGTCACGGCTCTCCGGGGCGAGCTGTGTCCCCGGCGCGATGTCCGCCGAGGGCGTGGCCCGGTCGGCGGCGATGCCCTCGCGCTGGCGCGCCGCGTAGGCCTTGCTGGTCAGCTGGGTTAGCGGCACATCCACGAAGTCGGTGTCGCCGAGGTAGCGGCTGCGGTCGGCGTAGGCCCGCTTCATGGCTTCCGCGAGGTAGTGCAGGTAGGTCGCGCTGTTGTGGCCCGCCTCGCGCAGCGGCAGGCCCTCCAGGATATTCAGCATCTGGATAATGTGGACACCGCCGGAAGAAGGCGGCGGAGTGGACACCACCTCGAAGTCGTGAAAGCTGCCGCGCACCGGTTCGCGCTCCACGGCGCGGTAGCCGGCGAGGTCGGCCAGGGTGATCAGGCCGTTGCCCGCCTCCATTTCGGCGACGATGCGCCGCGCCACTTCCCCCCGGTAGAAGCCGTCGAGGCCGTTCTCGGCGATTTGTTTCAGGGTCCAGGCGAGGTCCGGTTGCCGCCAGTGTTCGCCGATGGCGTAGGCGCTGCCGTCGGGCTTGAAAAACAGGCGCCGGGCCTCGGCGTTGAGACGCAGCCGCTCCGCGCGCGCGTCGATTTCGAAATTGAGGGCGAAGGACACTTCCAGGCCCTGTTCGGCCAGCGCGATGGCCGGCGCCAGTACCTCCTCCAGGCTCATGGTGCCGTACTTTTCCAGCGCCATGATCAGGCCCGCCACGGTGCCGGGCACGCCGGCGGACTGGTGGCTGAAATACATGCGCATGCGGTCCACCTCGCCGTCGCCGTCGAGGTAGAGTTCGCGACCGGCGGCGGCCGGGGCGGTCTCGCGGTAGTCGATCAGGGTCTGGCGTTGCTGGTCGGCCAGGTGGATCAGC
Organism: Parahaliea mediterranea; assembly: GCF_017255185.1. GTDB lineage: Bacteria > Pseudomonadota > Gammaproteobacteria > Pseudomonadales > Halieaceae > JAFKCZ01. Next base: position 206,911 of record NZ_JAFKCZ010000002.1, on the reverse strand, counting down.
ATAAAGCCGCCGCCGCCGAGGTTGCCCGCCCGCGGGTAGCTCACCGCCAGGGCGAAGCCCGTGGCCACCGCGGCGTCCACCGCGTTGCCGCCGCGCTGGAGGACGGTCTTGCCGATCTCCGCCGCGAGTTTCTCGGGCCCGGCGACCATGCCGTGTTCGGCGACCACGGGCAGGAAGCGGCTGCGGTAGTCGATGATCGGCAGCTGCGCATCGGCGGCCGGTTGCGCCCATGCGGTGCCCGCGAACAGCGCGGTCCAGCAGGTGGTGACTATCAGTATCGCGTGCAGCAGGCGGGTCACGGCATTCTCCCTGTAAAAATTCAGCGCCGACTTTAACTGTTTTGCCCGCCAGAGCATACTGGCGACTGTTCACCGAGGCCGCGGAGGGAGCAGCGTGGTAGTGTTGATTGCGGAACTGGAGCGGCGCTGGCGGCGAATGTTCCGGCAACTGGCGGAGGGCCTGGACGTGCCGCCTTCCCAGCGCCTGCGCGCCGAGGGCCTGATGGAGGCGGTGGCCGCACTCGATCCGGGCAGCGAGGCGCGCCTGCAGGAGGCCATGGATGTGGCCTATCGCGCGGTGAACGGCCGCGACATTGCCGCGGACTTTGGCGACGACTGGCGGCAGTTCTACCCTTTCCCGCAGATCCCCGCGATGGCGCGGCGGGCGCCGGTGTATCCGAGCACCGCCGAGTGATTATAATGCCGCCTGGCATAAATGAGGGACAGTTCATGTGGAGCTACCTGCGCCGCGGCGCGCTGCTGCTGGTCACGTTGCTGGCCGGCTGCGCCGCCGGCCCCATCGAGCCGCGGGTCGACTACAACCAGGCATTCGATTTTACCCGGGTGCAAAAAGTGGCCCTGTTGCCCTTCGAGCAAACCCGCCCCGCCGACATCGCGCTCACCGACGACCAGGCCAAACTGGTGACGCTGTCCCTGGCCAAGGAGCTGGTGAACCGGGGCTACCAGGTAGTGCAGTCGCGCGGCGCCGCGGATGTCTGGCTCACCTGGCACCTGGTCACCCGCGACAACGCCGATCTCAAGGGCTACAACGAGGTCAGTCTCTACAGCTGTTGGCGCTGCGGGCCCGGGGTCAATTCCATGGGCATGCCCACCTTCACCGAGGGCACCTTTATCGTCGATTTCGTGGACCCGGTGAGCAACCAGTCGGTGTGGCGCGCGGCGGTCGACACCCACTTGAAACCGCGCGAGAAGACGGCGCTTGACCAGGACCGCCGGGAAGCGGCGGCGCGCCAGGTACTGGCCCGGTTTCCCCCCCGCTAGACGCTTTCCGGCCTCGCCTCGCGCCACATAAACCATACCCGCGGGCCGCCATCCGGCAGGCGACCCTCGCCGCGGGTGTTGAAGCCGTGGCGCTGGTACAGGGGCAGGTTGCGCGGATTGGAGCACTCCAGGTAGGCGGGCAGGCCCTGGGCGTCGCAGGCGCGGAGGCCGGTTTTCAGTAGTTGCGCGCCCACGCCCCGGCCCTGGTCGCCCAGCCGGCAGCCGATGAACTGCAGGTGGAAGTGCGGCGCCGCCGGGCGGTGGCCGGAGAACAGCGCTGCCTGCCGGCGCAGGCGCAGCAGGGTCGCCGGGCCCATGCGCCACAGGCTGTGCGCGAACAGCGACAGCATGGGCCAGCCCAGGGGAAGTTCGAAGGGGGTGTCCGGCGGCAGCCACAGCGCCGCCCCGCGACCGCTGGTTTCAAAGTGCACCATGCCGTGGGGCAGGCTGCTGCCGTCGAGGATCAGGCGAAACAGCGCGGGGTAAACGCGGGTGTCCGGGAAGATCCAGTTCATCACCGGGTCGTAGCGAAAGGCGCTGCTCAGGGTGGCGACCAGGGTATCCAGGTCGCCGGCGGCGGCCGGGGCGATGGTCGGGGCGTGGAATTCGCTGTCGTGATGCACCACCGCTTTACCATTCACCGGGTCGGCCCTACCATTATTGTTGCTTCAAGGTTAACAGGAGAACCCGTGCGATACGAGGATTTCAGGCGCGAGTACCTCGCCGATGGTCTCACCCGGGACATGCTCGACGACTGCCCGATACGCCAGTTCGAGTGCTGGCTGCAGCAGGCGGTGAAGAGTGAACTCGAGGACCCCACCGCAATGGTGCTGGCCACCGTGGACGCCGAGGGCCGGCCCTGGCAGCGCATTGTGCTGATGAAAGGGGTGTCCACCGAGGGCTTTGTGTTCTATACCAATTTCGGCAGTAACAAGGCCCGGGAGATTGCGGGAGAGTCTCGCGTGTCACTGCTCTTTCCCTGGAACGAGCTGAACCGGCAGGTGATCGTGGGCGGCAGCGCCCGGCAGATGGGCAGGGCGGAGTCCGCGCGCTATTTCCTGACCCGCCCCCGCGAGAGCCAGCTGGCGGCCTGGGCCTCGCAGCAGAGCCGCCCGGTGTCGAAGCGGGCGATACTGGAGGCCCAGGTACAGTCGATGCGCGAGAAGTTCGGCCGCGGCGAGATTCCGGTGCCGGATTTCTGGGGCGGTTACCGGGTGCGTCCCGAACGGGTCGAGTTCTGGCAGGGAGGCGCCCACCGCCTGCACGATCGTTTCCGTTACACGCGCCAGCGCGACGACAGCTGGCAGATCGAACAGTTACAACCCTAGTCTTCCTTGAAGGAACACTAAATTCAGGAACACAGTTATGATCAAATCGAGCGACCTGACCGGCGCCTGGCAATTGGAGTCATGGAGCATCGGCTATTCGGACCGCGACGAGCTCAGTACCCCTTTTGGCGAGGATCCCCAGGGTCTGCTGCTGTACACCGCCGACGGCTGGATGAGTGCCTCGATCTGTCGCGCCGACAGGGACCGGTTTCCGGCCGGGCAGAGTCCGCGCACCATCGACGACGGCCAGAAAGCAGCCGCCTACAGCAGCTATTTCCACTACGCGGGCCGCTATCGGGTGGTGGACGGGGACGTGATTCACTATGTGAGCCAGAGCCTCAACCCCAACTTTCCCGGCAGCGAGCAGTTGCGGCACGCGGAGCTGGACGGCCACACCCTGGTGCTCAGCGGCAAGGACGAGATGGCCGGTGTGACCCGCTACCACTCCCTGGTGTGGCACCGGGTGTCCAACGGTGAGGCCGGCGACGGCGCCTAGCGCGCGACGCTATTTCGCGTTCGCGCGGCGCTGTGCAAAGTAGCGCGGCTGGCTGTCGATGCCCAGCAGGCGGCGGCGGATCATGTCCAGTCCGGCGGCGGCCAGCATGGTCTGGAACAGGTTGCGCTCCACCGGCCAGCACAGTTCCAGGGCTTGCAGGTTTTCCCGGGAACCCCAGGCCAGCCACACGGTGCCCACGGGCTTGTCGGCGCTGCCGCCATCGGGGCCGGCGATGCCGCTGACGGCGATGGCGTAGTCGGCGGAGGCCCGCTCCAGGGCGCCGAGGGCCATCTGCCGCACCACCGGCTCGCTGACCGCGCCGTGGCTGGTCAGGTCCGCCTCGCTGACCCCGAGCACCGAGGCCTTGATGTCGTTGGCGTAGGTGACGAAGCCGGCGTGGAAGCCGTCGGAGGAGCCGGGGACGCGGGTGAGCAGGCTGGCGATCAGGCCGCCGGTGCAGGACTCCGCGGTGGTCAGGGTCTCCCCGCGCCGCCGCAGCAGTTCCAGCACTGTCCCCGCCAGGGTGGCGTCGCCCTCGCCGATGATGTGGTCGCCAAACAGGTCTTCGAGTTGCGCGCGACAGGCGTCCCGGGCCGCCAGGTCCCGCGCGCGATTGACGGTGAGCTTGATCTCCAGCTGTGGCGCCCCGGCGCGAAAGCCCAACTCAACCCCCGCCGGCCAGTCGGGGCAGTGGTCGGCGATCAGTTGTTGCGCCGTGGATTCGCCGATGCCAAAGGTCTGCAGGCGCAGCACGCTGCGCTCACTGGGGCGGCCCAGGCGCGCAGCCAGGTCGTCGACGATGGTGTCCAGCATCCTGGCGAGCTCGCCCGGCACCCCCGGGGTGCACAGGATGCGACAGCGCCCCACGGTCATCTCGAAGCCCACCGCGCTGCCGATGGGGTTGTCCAGCAGCGTTGCGCCGGCCGGCAGCAGGGCCTGCTTGCGATTGGCGGCGTTGAGTTGCAGCTTGCGGCGGCCGCACCACTGTTCCAGGTGGGCGATGGCGCCCGCGTGTTCCTCGATGGCCACCCCGGCCACCGCCGCCAGGACCTCGGCGGTGAGGTCGTCCACCGTTGGCCCCAGGCCGCCGTTGACGATCACCAGGTCGGCGCACTCGGCCATCGCCGCCAGTTCACTGATCAGCGCTTTGCGCTCGTCACCCAAAGCGACCTTGCGCTCGACGGCGATACCGAGTTCCCCGAGCCGGCGCGCGATCAGCGCCGAATTGGAATCCACGGTGTCGCCGCTCATGATTTCGTTGCCGGTGAGCAGCAGCTGCACCGCGAGTGACTGGTCTGCCATGACAGTCTCTACCGATTGTTTGGGGGGCGGACAGGATAACCCACAATGCGGCGCCGGGGGCAAAGTGATACTGTCATCGGCACTGCAACAGGCCCTTGCCGGGAGCGACCCGTGACCATGAACTTCTGCCCGCAGTGCGGTCGGGCCCTCGAGCGCCACGTGGTGGGCGGCGAGCCGCGCCAGCACTGGTATTGCCGCGCCTGCAACGCGCCGCGTCACGATTTCCCGATGGTCGTGGTCACCTGTTTCGTGGCCAGTGGCCAGCGCCTGCTGTGGATGCGCCGGGCGCTGCCGCCAAAGGCCGGCTACTGGGCCATTCCGGGGGGCTTTCTGGAAAGCGGCGAGACCCTGGCGGAGGGCGCCGCGCGCGAGTTGCGCGAGGAGACCGGCGTGGTGCTGCCCGCCGAGCGCATGCAGTTGTACATGACCGGCACGATCACCTTTATCAACCAGGTCTACGTCGCCTTTCGCGCCACGGTGGACAGCGAGGTCACCCTGGCGGGAAGCGAGACCCTGGAGTGCGCCTTCTTCTCCCGCGAGGAGTGTCCCTGGGGGCAGGTCGCCTACCCGGAGGTGAACGACTCCATCGAGCAGGCCTATCGCGACCTGGCCACCGGGGAGTTTGCCATCTGGCACTCGGAGATGACCGAGCGCGGCTACCAGCGGCGCGCGGTCGCGCAGGAATCAGGGAGCGTTCGCGGCGCTTGAGTCGCGCGCGTTGGCGGCCGTGCCGGCGGGGCTGTAAAAGCCGTCGAACCAGGTCCGCCACTCCCCCCCGGCATCGCGCTGTTCGAAGAACTGGCGCACCCGGCCGTCGCCCAGCGGGCTCCAGCGCCCGCGGAAGGCTTTCGGCTCGCTTTCGCCGGGGTAGCGGATGGTGCCGATCAACAGCATGTCCTCGCCCTTCAGGGCGCCCCGCAGGTCGATGATGTGGCCGCCACTGTCTACCCAGAGCTGTCGCCACAGGCCCGTCTGCGGGCTGAAATAATTGAGGCTCTGGCCGGAGTTGCCGCCGACGCTGCGCCACTCCTCGCGCAGCGCGCAGCCGCCCTCGACCGAGGTGATCCGGTTGTGCCCGCGCAGTTTGCCGTCGCTGTCGTGCACCGCCCACTCGCCGAGCCAGAAGTCGAAGGCCCGGTAGGCCGGTTCGCCGGCGCAGTCGTGCCCCTGGGCCGCGGCCAGGCCCGGCAGGGCGCACAGCAAGAGCATCGTAGCCAGTCGTTTGACGCGCATCAGAATCCTCCGTGCTCGCGCAGGTGAGTCCGCTCGGCCTCGGTGGTGGCGCGGCCGAGGGTTTCGTTGCGGTGCGGGAAGCGGCCGAAGCGCTCGATCACGTCGCGGTGGGCCTCGGCGTAGCGGCGAAAGCCGGCCATGGCCTCGAGGCCGGTGACCGCTTCCAGTTCGCGGAACAGGTCCACGCACTCTTCCTGGGCATCCAGGCTCTCGCTGTGCTCCAGCGGCAGCAGCAGGAACACCTGGTGGATGGCGGGCAGGCGCTGGTGGCGGCCGCTGGCGATGGTGTCCTGGGCCAGTTGCAAGGCGCGTGCGTCGCCGCGAAAAGCCCGTTCGCTGCCCCGGAAGAGGTTGCGGGGAAACTGGTCCAGCAGGATGATCAGGGCGATCAGGCCGCGATCCAGTTCGGCCCAGGCGTCGAGCTCGCCGGCGAGCGCCTGCTCCACCCGCGCGCCGAAACGCTCGCCGATGAGCGCGTCGGTGGCCGCGTTCTTGCGAAACCACAGCGCGTGGCGGTCCTCTTGTGGCATGCCGGTGTCGTCCAGTTCGCCGAACCAGAAGTCCAGCACGGCCGCGATATCCTCGGTCATCCTCGGCTCTCCCTCGATGGGCCCTCGCTCGCCGGGCCCTCGATAGGCCCTCGCTGTCCGCCCCGGCCGCGCACCCGCTGGTCGCGATGTGATATGGTGCGGCCTCTTCCCCGGCATTTCGCCCAATACACCCCAGCATAGCGGAAATTTTCCATGGCACTACAACCCGAGGTGGATCTCAGCACCGACGAGCAGAAAGTCAGTTACGGCTTCGGCCTGCAGTTTGGCGACCAGCTGCGCCGCAATCACTTCGAGGGCATGGACCTGGAAGCGGTGGTGGCCGGCATGACCCACTGGTTTGAGCAGCAACAGGCCCTGCTCAGCGACGAGGAACTCAACCCCAGCTACCGCGCCATTCAGGACAGGCAGCAGGCCCAGGCCGCGGAACTGGCCGACAAGCGCGCGGCCCTGGCGGGGCAGTTCCTGGAGGCCAATGCCGCCCGCGAGGAGGTCACCACGACCGACAGCGGCCTGCAGTGGGAGGTGCTGGAATCCGGTGACGGCGCGCGCCCCGGTCCGCGCTCGAGGGTGGAGGTGCACTACCACGGCACCTTCGTTGACGGCACGGTGTTCGACAGCTCGGTGGAGCGCGGCGAGGCGGCGCAGTTCGGCGTGCACGAGGTGATTCCCGGCTGGACCGAGGCGCTGCAGCTGATGTCGGTCGGCGACAAATGGCGCATCGCCTGCCCGCCGGCGCTGGCCTATGGCGAGCAGGGCGCGGGCGGTACCATTCCACCGAACACCGCGCTGGTGTTCGAAGTGCACCTTATCGCCATCAAGGACTGACACCGGAGGCCGCGATGCCCGCCAATATCACCCTGCCGCGTATTCTGCGCATCGGCGCCGGCGCCAGCGCCGAACTGGTGGCCACCCTGCGGGAGCTGGGTTACGCGCGGCCCTTCGTGGTCACCGACCCCTTTATGGTGGCGTGCGGCTTCTGCGAACGCATCACCGCGCCGCTGGCGGCGGCGGGTATCGACTGGGGCATATTCGACGGCTGCGTGCCGGACCCGACCACCGACAGCGTGGCCGCCGCCCTGGCCCGGTTGCGCGCCGGCGATCACGACTGCCTGGTGGCGCTGGGGGGCGGCAGCTCCCTGGATACCGCCAAGGCGGTGGCGGTGCTGGCGCGCCACGGCGGCGAGATGCGCGACTACAAAGTGCCGGCCCCGGTGCACAGCGGCCTGCCGGTCATCGCCATCCCCACCACCGCGGGCACCGGCTCCGAGGTGACCCGGGCGGCGGTGATCACCGACACCGGCAGCGACGAGAAGATGCTGTGCATGGGCCTCGGGCTGGTGCCCGAGGCGGCCCTGGTGGATTTCGAGCTCACCCTCAGCATGCCCCGGCGGCTCACCGCCGATACCGGCCTGGACAGCCTGTGCCACGCCATTGAGGCCTATGTCAGTCGCCGCGCCAACCCCTTTACCGACGCCGTGGCGCTGACCGCCATGGGCGCCATCAGCCGCCACATCCGCACCGCCTGCGACGAGCCCGACAACCGCGCCGCCCGCGAGGCGATGATGCTCGCCGCCACCCAGGGCGGCATGGCCTTCGCCAATGCCTCGGTGACCCTGATTCACGGCATGAGTCGGCCGGTCGGCGCCCATTTCCACGTGCCCCACGGGCTGTCCAACGCCATGTTGCTGCCGGAGGTGACCGCCTGGTCGGTGTCCGGGGCGCCGGCGCGCTACGCCGACTGCGCGCGGGCCATGGGCCTGGCCGGCGACAGCGACCCCGAGCAACTCGCGCTGGATAAACTGGTGGCGGGGCTGCGCCAGTTGACCGCGGATCTCGAGGTCCCCGGCCCCCGGGAGTACGGTATCGACCCCGAGCGCTGGACCGCCTCCCTCGGGGTGATGGCCGAGCAGGCCCTGGCCTCGGGGTCCCCGGCCAACAACCCGCGGGTGCCCGGAGCGGCGGACATCGTGGCGCTCTACGAACGGGTGTGGGCGGGCGCATGATCCGGGGCCATTGGGTCGAATGAATTCGACCCTACACCGGAGACGGCAACACCCCCTGTAGGGCCGAATTCATTCGGCCAACACACACCGGCGCCCCCTTTTCGGGCCATTCATCCAACCAGCACCCACGCCCCCCCTGTAGGGCCGAATTCATTCGGCCAACACCCGCAGGCAATGCCCCCTTATCGGGCCGGCAGCGGGCCCCGCTTTTCGAGCCATTCGTTCGGCCACTGCGCCGCACTCCGGCGGCGCTGCGTGTTTTTTTGCGGTTTGCCGGTGACAGCGCCGCGGGCCTTTGATTAAATCGTGGGTCCCTTCCGCACAACAAATTCGTGGGTTACCGCACACATGAGACGCGTTGTATTCAACCAGAAGGGCGGTGTTGGCAAGACCAGCATCACCTGCAACCTCGCCGCCATCAGCGCCAGCCAGGGCTATCGCACCCTGGTGCTGGACCTGGACGTCCAGGGCAACACCACCCACTACCTGGTGGGTGAAATCGACGCCGAGGCCTTCCCCGCCGAGGCCCAGGGCGTGGCGGGCCTGTTCAAGCAGACCGTGGGCCCGCGCCGCATGCGCAACAACCCGGATTCCTTCGTCTGGGAGACGCCCTACGAGAACCTCTTCCTGATGCCCTCCAGCCCGGTGCTGACTACCCTGGAAAAGGAGCTGGAGTCCCGCTACAAAATCTACAAACTGCGCGACGCCCTGGAGAAGCTAGACGAGGAGTACGACCGTATCTACATCGATACGCCGCCTAACTTCAATTTCTTCTCCAAGTCCGCGCTGATCGCCGCCGATTCGGTGCTGGTGCCCTTCGACTGCGACAGCTTCGCCCGCCAGAGCCTCTACGCGCTGATGGAGAACATCGCCGAGTTGCAGGAAGACCACAACCCGGGCCTGGAAGTCGAGGGCATCGTCATCAACCAGTTCAACAGCCAGGCACGCCTGCCGGGAGAACTGGTGGCGGAACTGGAGGAGGAGGGCTACCCGGTGCTGGCCACCTACCTCAATACCTCGGTGAAGATGAAGGAGTCGCACCGCGAGCACCGGCCGCTGATCGATTTGGCCCCCAGCCACAAGCTCACCACCCAATACCTCGACCTGCACGCGGAACTCGAAGACGCCCTGTCGCGGGCGGCCTGAACTAAGTCCGCAGGGCCCCCACTGGCGCACGGAAACGGGTGCCGGTGGTGGAGCCGTTTGTTCCACACTGTGCGGTGTAGGCCGGCGCGCGGCTGTGCACGGTTGCAACCGTTTCCAGTAGGTCCTTTCCCGAGTTTTCCCGCCCCCTTTCAGCCCGGTCAGGAAGCTGTGCATCGTTTACTGCGGACACCACCGGGCACGAGCGGAGCTGATCGAGATCGGGCAAGGATGTGGGGTGTAATTTAATCGTTACGAAAATAAATATGGTTATTTGGTGGTCTTATAGGTTATATTTTTTATAGAAAATAATCGAAACGGTCATTTAATCGAAGTGCTTCTTCCGCCCGGCAAAATGTCCGATGTGCACGCGGTTCGCGCACCTGCCGACATGTGATGGAGCCTCCAGCCCGAGGACATTGCGAGAAATGCCAAGCCGTCACTACGATCCATCCGCTATTGAAGACATCAAAATTCTCAAGGCCCGCTATTTCAGGTACCTGGATACCAAGCAGTGGGACAAGTTTGCCGATTTGTTTACCGCCGATGCCGTCGGTGTCTGGGATGGCTTTGAGGAGGGGGGCTCGAGATTTGAAGGTGGCGCGCTGATTGCCGATACCATTCGCCGCAAATGCGCCGACGCGCTGACCGTGCACCACGGCCATATGCCTGAAATCCAACTGACGGGAGCCACCTCGGCCCGGGGGGTGTGGGCCATGTACGATTATGTGAAAATGCCGGAGGTGACCTTTGAAGGGCACGGTCACTACCACGAGGATTATGTGCTCACCAACGACGGCTGGAAAATCCATCGCCTGCGGCTGACCCGCCTGTCGCAGACCATCATCGAAGGTTCGGGAGCCTCGATGTTGGAAAAGTAAGCATTTGCCGCCCGGCCGGCCGGGACGCTCAGCTTGAGAGGAGCTTGGTGAACGCCTTTTCCACCTCCAGGATCATCATGGTATCGATGTCGGTGATGGCATCGTAGCTGCCCAGGTCCCGCTTGAGAAATTCCCCCAGGTGCTGCTGGTCCCGGAAAAACGCCCACACCATCATGTCGAAGCGGCCGGTGGTGACGATCACTGACTGCACGAAACTCCGCGCTTTCAACTCACTGGCAATGTCGTCAATGTACTTGTGCTGGACCGAGAGGCCCATGATCACATTGAGGTTATAGCCCAGCGCGAAGGGGTTGGACCAGCCGACGATCGAGATCAACTCATTGTCGATCAGCGCCGCCAGGCGCTTGCGGGCCGTTGTGCGGGTGATGCCGGCCTTCCTGGCAAGGTCGGCAATGGGCAGGCGCCCGTCTTTTTCGAGTTCGCTCATCAGCAGGGTGTCGATGTCATCGACCTGCGCGGGTGTGTCACGGCCCATAAATGCCTTCTGGTGCTAGGGGATTGTGATTGGAAATCATAGGGTTATGCGCCGCGCCTGTATATAGCCGCGGCGGCCTGGCGACGGGCTTTGCCGGCGATCAGTTGAACAGGGCCAACGCGTTGTCGCGCAGGATTCTGTGCTGTTCCGCGGCGGTGAGCCCCTGCAGTTCACTTTGGAACCGCGCTGGTTGTGCCAGGCCTTCCGGGTGGGGAAAGTCCGAGCCAAAGAGTATCTGCTCGCAGCCGATCAATTCGCGCAACTGCGCGATGTCGTCCTCCTGGTAGGGGGCCACCCAGATATGCCGGCGAAAAGTCTCGGTGGGTGGCTCGGCGAAGCTCCCCGGCATTTGTCCGAAGGCTTTGTTCAGCCGTTGCAGGCACAGTGGTACCCAGTCGGCGCCGTTCTCGATCGAGAGAACCTTGAGCCCGGGATATCGCGCGAACAGGCCTTCGCAAATCATCGAGGCCAGCGTGTCGCTGATCGCGCCGTCCGCAGCCCGGTCGTGCATATAGCCGCGCATGGGGCTGGAACCGAAGGCCAGGCCGCCGGCGCTGTGTGAGGAAATCCACATGTCGGCCTGTTCCTGGTAAAGCGTGTAGCTTTGGTGGAAGGCCACCCGCAGTCCCAGGTCCTCGACGGCTGCCCAGAACGGATAGAATGGGGCGGCCGCCGGTGAGCACCAGCCCGAGGCGGTGAGCACAGGTCCCGGACTCAGGTAGATCACGCGGGCGCCGTGTCGCGCCGCCCAATTGGCTTCCTGTACGGCCCAGTCAACGTCGGTGAGGGTGATGGCCGGCGCGGTGTGGATGCGCTCGTCATAGTTAAAGCGCCACTCTTCCAGCAGCCATCGATTGAAGGCCCCAAAGGTGGCGGTTAGCGCTTCCGGGTCCTCCTTGAGCGCGAACTCCATGCCGCAGCCCATGGAGGGAAACAGCAGGGTTTTGCCGATGTGCTGTTCGTCCATCAGTCGCAGTCGGGCGTCGGGTTCGCGGTAGGCGGCCCGGCATTCCTCCATATCGTTGTAGTAGTCGAGCATGGCTTTGCCTTCGGGGTTGATGCCGCGAAACCAATTGTCGAGAACGCCCGGTCGGGCGACGACATCGAAGGTGTCGTTGGGCACGAAGTTCAGCAGCTTGCCCGCCACCAGCATCCGCCGTTGGCCGTCGATCGTGGCCCACTGGACCGCACGCTCCGAGTAGGCCTTGGGGAGGTGGCGGGTGAAAGATGCTTCGTCTTCATAGTAGTGGTTGTCCGCGTCGAATAGCTCGAAGTTGATGTCGGTCATGGTTATTCCCTCCGCCGGGTACGCCGTGCGAGCGCTTGTTGAAATAGCGATTCGAATATAACGATATTGTCCAGTTAGGGCAATTGACAGTCAAAAATAACCCGTTATGATTATTTATGTAAATAGATTTGCTCGAATTGATAATTATAAGGAGGGCTGGTCATGCGGTATTCCGATTCCCCTGAGTGTCCGCGGCGGGCTTCGGCCGCGCGCGGGTCGGCCGGTTCCGCGCCGCCGGTGCGCGGTTTCGATGCAGTTCGCTGGCAGTATGGTGGCGCGGATCGGTGGCGGGCCTGCCTGCTTGCCCCCCTGCTGGCCACGGCAGTGCCGGCGTTGGGGGAGACGGGGGAGGCGCCGGCCGTGCAAATCGAGGAAGTGATCGTTACCGCGCGGAAAAAGTCCGAACCCCTACAGGATGCCCCCATTGCGATTACGGCGTTCTCCGCCGGCGACCTGGAGGCAAAGGGTATTTCGACGGTAACCGGGATCAATGGTTTTGTGCCAAACCTCCAGGCCATTCCGAGCCCCTCGAGCAGCGCCAATGTCGGTATGAGCATACGCGGCCTGTCGTCCGGGGACCCGTCTTTTGCCAGTGATCCCAAGGTGGGGCTGTACCTGGACGGCGTCTACATTGCCAAGAATTCCGGGGCGATCTTCGATGTGATTGATATCGAGGCGATTGAGGTACTGCGCGGCCCCCAGGGCACCTTGTGGGGCAAGAACACCACAGGTGGCGCCATCAACATTGCCACCCGAAAGCCCGGTGGAGAGCTGTATCTTCGCCAGGAATTGTCGGTGGGTAATTTCGGCTACTGGAAAACGCGAACCTCCCTCGACCTGCCGCAGAGCCATGGCGTAAGCGCCAGCCTCAACTTCCTGCGCAGCCGGGACGACGGTTTTTTCGATAACGTCAGTCGCGCGCCAGGGGTGGCGGAAAACCTGGGTACGCGGGATATCACCGCCTGGAGCGCACGCGTTCTCTGGCAGCCCGCCGACGAGCTTGTCATTGACTACGCCTTCGATAGCCAACACCAGGACGGCGTGCCAAAACCGATGCAGTTGCTGACCGTCAATCCGGACGCAGCGGTAGTGCCGTCGCTGGTGCCGGGTGTCGGTAACCCCTATGGCGAGGCCGTCGAGGTGGCCGATGGTCGCCACCGGCGCAGCACCTTCGATCTCGACTTCCAGCGCGAGGAGGACGTCGATATCAGCGGCCACCGGCTGAGTGTCGATGTGCCCACCGCAGTGGGCGTGCTACGCGCCATCACCGCGTACCGCGAGTACAGCGCCGAGCACCGGGGCCACGACGGGGACGGTGGCGGCTATTCGGTGCCGATTTATCACTCCGTGTTCGACAAGGCACATAAACAGCTTTCCCAGGAATTGCAGCTGCTTGGCGACGGCGGCGATGGCCGCTTCGATTACACCCTGGGCCTGTTTTACTTTGACGACGAGGCCAGCGAGTCCAACCCGCAGTTCATTGCCATCACCTCCGACATCGATGGCGATGGCCGTGTGGACGGTGTGTTGCCGCTGTCCGCGCTGGGCGTGGTCGTGCCCCTGGACTACGCCATTGATTCGACCTCGAAAGCCATTTACGGACAGCTCTACTACACCCCGCCGGTTGTCGAGGACAGGTTGACGATCTCCGTTGGGGTGCGCTACACCGAAGATGAAAAATCGGCAACGCTGGGCAATTCCACCATCAACCCGCCGGTTTCCAGCACGCGGGACTGGTCAAAGTTGACCAGCAGTCTCAGCCTGGTTTTCCAGGCTTCGGAGCAGGTCAGTCTTTACGGCAAATACGCCCACGGTTACAACGCGGGGGTATTCAATATCCGGGCGTCCACCGCCGAGGCCTTTGCGCAGCCCGCGGACGAGGAAAATATCCACTCCTTCGAGCTGGGAGCCAAGACGGAGTGGTTCGGCCGCCGTCTGCGGCTCAATGGCGCGTTGTTCTGGAACAGCTATGAGGATCTGCAGGTGTCCCAGTTTCGCGCCGGGGCCACGGGGGCATCCAGTATTATCGTCAACGCCGGAGAGGCGGATGCGAAAGGCGTCGAGGTGGAGCTGTTGGTCCTGCCAGTGCACTGGCTCAGGGTAAACCTCACCTACGGCTACATCGACATGGAGTACGCCGAGTATCGGGATGGCCAGTGAAATGATATAGCGCACATCGCCAAACCCCCTTATACCCCGGAGCACACCGCTTCGATTGGTGTTCAGGCCGACTTTTCGCTATTGGGTATGGACATGACCGCCCACGGGAACCTGTCGTATTCGGATGCCTACACCTTCAACCCCGTTCGCGATATTTATGCCAATGCGGATGCGTACCTGTTGACGGATGCGAGACTGGATATCGGCGGCTTCCGCGTGGCCGGCGGGGAGGCAAAAATTTCCTGCTGGGTCAGGAATGCCTTCGATGAGGAGTACCGGGAGTGGGGCGTTGATTTTGGTGTGGATGGCGGTGCCATTCCGATGGCGGCGGCTACCTTCGGCAATCCGAGGAGTTGGGGGGTGGATTTTGTCTACAGTTACTGAATGGGCCTTGTCTGGGGGAGGGGATACCGTGGAGCGTGGCAGTGAGAGATACGAAATCGAGCAGTTGCTGTACCAGTATGCGTGGATGGTCGATGAGCGGGAATGGTCCTTGATGGATACGATATTCGAGCCCGGGGCGAGCCTCGATTACACCAGTTGCGGCGGGCAGCACGGGCCCTACCGTTCCACCCTGGAGTGGTTGGCGCGCGCGCTGTCGGCCTGGCCGATCAACCTTCATTTTGTGTCCAACATCCGGATTGACCTGGAGAGCCCCGACCGCGCGAGTTCGCGTTGCTATTTCATGGCGCCGATGGGGCGACACCTGGAGGACGGCACCCAGGAATGTATCACTAATGCGGGCTACTACCTTGATACGTTGGTCAGGCTGCCTGAGGGATGGCGCATCCGGGAACGTGTATGCAGGCAAACCGTGATGATTGGCAACCTGCCACAGGAATACAAAATACCGCAGTGACAAGCATTGTGTGGTTGGTGCTCGCTTGTGGCGGGTAGTCTCGCCGTCGCGTCCTGGTTGGTCCGGTTTTAGTCCCGCCGCGTACCGAGGGCATGACCGACCGCCGTTTGATCCTGGTGCTGGGCGACCAGCTCAGCCGCGACAACCCCGCGCTGCGCGACGCGGTTCCCGGCCGCGACGAGGTGCTCCTCGCCGAGGTCCGGGAAGAGGCGGCCTACGTGCCCCACAACCGCCACAAGATCGCCCTGGTCTTCGCCGCCATGCGGCACTTCGCCGACACCCTGGCACAGGAGGGCTTCCAGGTGCATTACCGGCCCCTGGAAGCGGGCCTGGACTCGCTCGAGGCGGCGGTGGCCGCCACCTGCCGGCGGCGCCGCTATGCGGGCCTGTGGCTGTGTGAACCCGGCGAGTACCGCCTGCGCACGGCGATGGCGGGCTGGCGGCACCGCCTGGGCCTGCCGGTGGCGATCCTGGAGGACAGCCGCTTCCTGTGCAGTCACGCGCGATTCCGGGACTGGGCCCGGGGGCGTAAGCAGTTGCGCATGGAGCATTTCTACCGCGAGATGCGCCGTGACTACGGCGTGCTGCTGGAACCGGACGGCAGTCCCGCCGGCGGGCAATGGAACTACGACCGCGACAATCGCGAGGGCTGGCGCGATAAGGTGGCGATTCCCCCGCGCAGGGCGGTGCGCAATGACGCCCGGACCCGCGCGGTACTCGAGGCCGTGGCCGCCGCCTTCCCCAATAACCCGGGCGACCTGTCGCGCTTCGCGTTTGCCGTGACAGCGGGTCAGGCCCTGGCGGAGTTCGATTGGTTCTGCGAGCACGCCCTGCCCGATTTCGGGCGCTTCCAGGACGCCCTGGCGGACGGCGAGCCCTGGCTGTTCCACGCCCGTATCTCGATGTATCTCAATATCGGCCTGCTGGAGCCGCTGGCCCTGTGCCGCCAGGTCGAGGAAGCCTGGCGCCGGGGGCGCTGCTCCCTGGCCGCGGCCGAGGGCTTTATCCGCCAGGTGCTGGGCTGGCGAGAGTATGTGCGCGGCATCTACTGGCATTACATGCCGGGGTATGGTGAACGCAACGCGCTGGGCGCGAAGGCGCCGCTGCCGGATTTCTTCTGGGATGCCGACACCGACCTGCGCTGCCTGTCCCAAGCCCTGCGGCAAACACTGGACCTGGGCTATGCCCACCACATCCAGCGGCTGATGGTGATCGGCAATTTTGCCCTGTTGGCGGAGCTGGATGTCGGGGCGGTTTGCGACTGGTACCTGGCGGTCTACGTGGACGCCTTTGAATGGGTGGAGTTGCCCAATACCCTGGGCATGGCCCTGCACGCCGACGGCGGCCTGATGGCCAGCAAGCCCTACGCCGCCAGCGGCAAGTACATCCAGCGCCAGGGGAACCACTGCGCGCAGTGCCGTTTCAGTCCGGCGCGAACAACCGGGGAGGGCGCCTGCCCCTATAACGCGCTGTACTGGCGATTCATCCATCGGCATCAGCGGGCCTTCGAGGATAACCCGCGCATGGCTTTGGTCCTGGCCAATTGGCGCAAGCGCGGTACGTCCGCCCAGAACGCCATTCTCGATTGGGCCGATAGGCTCATGCGGGAACTGGTGCCCGGCGTCGACCCCCGATAGCAAAAAAACGATAGGAGTTTACCCCCGGGCTTCTTTGCATCATAATTGATAATCATTATCGTTTGTATTATCAGTTCATAAAGGGGGACCACAATGACATTGCAGGGATTTCAACGGGCCGCGCTGGCTGTAGCCGTTTCACACACTATTGCCCAGGCCGCCGTGGCCGAGGGCGCAGCCAGGTCGCGCGCCATGGAAGAAATGGTGGTGACGGCTTCGGGCTACGAGCAAAAACTGACCGACGCGCCGGCCAGCATCTCGGTGATTTCCCAGGAAGACATCCTCACCCGCCCCCACGCCAACCTGCTGGACATGCTCAAGTACCAGGAGGGGATCGATATCGGCACCAGCCGCGACAAGACCGGGCAGGGCACGGTCAGCATGCGCGGCCTGACCGGCGAGTACACGCTCTACCTGATCGACGGCAAACGCCAGAACAACCACGGCGATATCTACCCCAACAACTTTGGCGGCAATGCCTTCGGTCACATGCCCCCCGCCGAGGCGATCGAGCGCATCGAGGTGATCCGCGGGCCCGCATCGACTCTCTACGGCGCCGACGCCCTTGGCGGGGTGATCAATATCATCACCAAGAAAGTCAGCGACGAGTGGTTCGGTTCCACCAGCATCAGTGGCACCCTGCAGGAAAACGACGATTTCGGCAATGACACCCAGGTGGACTTCACCGCCACCGGGCCGCTGGTCGAGGGCAAGCTGGGCCTCGGGCTGCGCGGCAGTTACTACGAAACCGAGGCCTCCTCGCCCACCCTCGACCCGGTGTTCGACCCCAACGGCGAACGCCATGTGCGCAGTGTCGGTTTTGGCGGCGGCGGCCGCACCGTGGAGAGCGAAACCCAGGAGTACGGTCTCACCCTGACCTTTACGCCGGATGACCGCAATACCCTCCGTTTTGACTACGACAGTTCGAGCCAGGAGTACGACAATACGCCCATTGTCGACCCGGAAACCGGGGATTTGAGCTACCCCCTGGGCACCAAGGACAACATCGAGGCCCTGTGGCAGGAGCGGCGCGGTCAACTCAATCCGCGGGCCGGCTACGCCGCGGACCAGGAGTTTACCCGCGACTGGTGGTCATTGAGTCACGAGGGGCAGTGGCGCTTTGGTACCAGCTATCTGGCGTTGTCCCACGTGGACACCAAAAACGAAGGGCGTACCCTGCCGCTCACCGTGGACGAGCGCCTGCTGCTGGCGCAAATGTACTACGGTACCGGCGACTACGCCGGCATGCCCGAAGCCGAGCGCAAGGCCCTGGCGGAGGCGACCTTCCTGCCGCGGCCGGCGCGCCCCCTCGACAGCAGCCAGTACACCCTGGACGCGCGCCTGGACATTCCTCTTGAAGCCTACGGTAGCCACATGCTGGTGCTGGGCGGCCAGGTCATCGACGGCGAACTGGAAGACGGTGTGTTTGGCATGGAAAGCAACCGCCCCGGCGCCGTCCAGGAACAGAAGATGTACTCCCTGTTCGTCGAGGACAGCTGGACCCCGTGGTCGCCGCTGACCGTGACCGCCGGGGTGCGTTACGACGAGCACGATGTGTTCGGCAGCCAGGTGTCCCCGCGCCTCTACGGTGTGTATAGCCTGAACGGCACCTGGACCCTCAAGGGCGGCGTGGCCACCGGCTACAAGACGCCCCAGACCACCGACCTCTACGACGGCATCACCGGTTTCGGTGGCCAGGGCACCTCGCCCTTCGCCGGCAACCCCGAACTGGAGCCGGAAACCAGCGTCAACAGCGAGGTGGCGCTGTATTGGGACGGCGAGCAGGGGCACAAATTCAACGTCACCTACTTCAACACCCGCTTCGAGGACAAGATCGCCCGGGGCGACACCGTGATGAGCTGCGAGGTGACCGGTGGCGTTCGCCCCTGCGTCAACCTGGGCGCCTACGACCAGCTGGGTTACACCACCTACAGCCAGAAGATCAATATCGACGATGTCGACCTGCAAGGGGTGGAGGTGGCCGGGCGCTACCTGATCAGCGAGCGCTGGAGCCTGAACGCCAACTACACCTGGACCGACAGCGAACAGAAGAGCGGCCCCGAGGAGGGGCAACCCCTGACCAACACCGCCGAGCACATGGCCAACCTGACCCTGGACTGGCGGGTCCTCGACAGCCTGACCCTGTCGCTGCAGGGCGAGCTCCGCTCCGATCGCTACCGCGGCTGGAACAACGTGCTGGACAAGGCCCAGTACTACGAGGACTACGATCTGTGGAACCTGGGTATTCGCTACGCCGTCACCGAGCACATTACCCTGACCGGGCGGGTCAACAACCTGCTGGACGAGGATTTCACCACCTATAGCACGGAGTTCGTGGACCTCGATGGCGACGGCGTTTACGAGGCGGACTCGGACGAGGTGCAATTCAGCGACCACTACAACGTGATGGCGGCGGGGCGCAACTACTGGTTGAGCCTGCAATTCGCCTTCTGACGCGACACCGGAGCCGGCCGGCCGCGAGCGGCCACCGGCACCTGAACAAAAAACGGCACCCAACGGGGTGCCGTTTTTGTTGGCCGCGGTGGCGCCGGCTCAGCCTTCGGGCAGCATGCCCCCGGCCATGCCCACCGCGTCGACGTACTCCTCCAGCAGCCGCTGCATCACCTGGCGGCAGGATTCCACCTGGTTGATCTGGCCGATGACCTGGCCGCAGGGGTTAAAGGCCACTTTTTGGCACTCGCCCTTGTCGGCGTAGACCGCGGTGCGGCGAATGCCGTCGGAGGTGACCAGGCCCTGCAGGGGCATGCCCAGGGGCTCGGGAGTATCGGGGCGCTCCCAGGCCTCGGTCCAGTCGTTCTTCAGCATGCGGCAGGACTTGCCGGTCCAGGAGCGGGAGCGCACCGTGTCTTCGCTGGTGGCGTTGAGCAGGGACTGCTTCTGCGCCGGTTGGGTGTGGGCCTCCTCCACCGTGAGCCACAGTGACCCGGTCCATACCCCGGCGGCGCCCAGGGACAGGGCCGCGGCGATCTGGCGGCCGTTGCCGATCCCGCCGGCCGCCAGCATCGGCAGATCGCCGATGGCGTCGACGATCTGCGGCCACAGCACCACCGAGCCCACGTCGCCGGTGTGGCCGCCGCCCTCGCCGCCCTGGGCGACCACGAAATCCAGCCCCGCCTCCTTGTGCGCCACGGCTTGTTTCACCTTGCCGCAGAGGGCGCCGATCAGGCGGCCGGAGTCCTGTACCTGCTTGATCTTGTCCGCCGGGGGAGTGCCCAGGGCGTTGGCGATCAGCCGGCATTTGGGCCGGGTGAGGGCCTCTTCCAGTAGCGGCGTGGCGGTGGCCTCGGTCCAGCCCATCAAGCCCATGCTCGTGCTGCCGTCGGGCCACTCGGGCACCCCGTGGTCCGCCAGCAGCTTCTGGGCGAAGTCGATGTGCGCCTGGGGCACCATCTCCCACAGTTTTTTCTCCAGTTCCCCGGCGCTCATGTCGCCCATGCCCTCGTACTTCTGGGGGATCACGATGTCCACGCCGTAGGGCTTGTCGCCGATGTGTTCGTCGATCCAGTCGAGCTCTTCCTGCAACTGCTCGGGCGAGAAGCCCACGGCGCCCAGCACGCCGATGCCGCCGGCCTTGCTCACCGCCACCACCACGTCGCGGCAGTGGGTGAAGGCGAAGATGGGGTAATCGATACCGAGTTTTGCACACAGGGGGTTGGTCATGGCCTGTCTCCGCGAACCATTGTCTGGAGTGGCAGTATTGGTCGCGGGACGCCGGGCGGCAATGTCGGCACAGTGCCAGTGAAAATGGCGCAATCCTTCACCGCCGCGGGACCGCGCCAGACGGCCGACACAAACCGAAATAGGTATCCGTCCCCTATTGTTCTTCTGGTGTCGGGGTTGTCGCCAGTGCTCCTATCGACACGGGTTTGACGGGGAAGCGGGCCTGAAAGCCGTCGTCGCCGGTCGCCAGGTCGGGCCGCTGGCTATGCAGCAGGGTGCGCAGCTGGTATTGGCAGTAGCGACCCTGGCACATGCCCATGCCACAGCGGGACTGCAGTTTCAGGGCGTTGAGGTCCGCGGTGAAGGGGTTTTCGTCGAGCAGTGCGCGCACCGTGCCCACGGTCACTTCCTCGCACTTGCACAGGGTGCTCTCGCGGGTCATCAGCGCCCGCAGCAGTGCCGCGCCGGGGTGGGACATGGCACTGAGCACGTCGGCAAAACGGTACAGCGGGCGCAGCGCCCGTCGCGCGGGGCGGGCCCGCTCGGCCGCGACCCCCGGCGCCAGCACGCCCGCATCCATCGCCGCGGCGAGGCCGGCGATTTCCCCCTCCCGCTGGGACACGTCGGCGCCGCCGATACCGGTCAGCTCGCCCGCCACGTAAACGCCCGGTAGCGAGCCGCGCATCCACTCGTCGGTTCGCGCCAGCCAGCCGCCTGCGCTGTCGGACCAGTGGCACTCGAGGCCGGCCTGGCTGGCCAGTTGGCTGTTGCTGAGGAAGCCGAAGCCGATGCCCAGACGGTCACAGGCGATAGTGTCGCGAGCCTCCAGCGTGCCGCTGTCGGCGATTTCGACCCGCTGCAAGCGGCCTTCGCCGTGGGCGCTGCTGGCCACCCGGCCGAACTGGATAGCTACGCCGCGTCGCATCAGGCGGGCACAGGCCCGGGTGAAATACAGCAGCTTTGCCGGGTAGCGCAGCAGGACGGGGCTTTGGCGCAGCAGCCGCCAGAACAGCGACCGGGGTTGCGAGAACAGCACCGCCGCGACTTCGCCCCCGGCCTGCAGGATCTGGTCGGCAACGATCAATTGCAGGGGGTGGCTGCCGCTGAATACAAAGCGCTCGCCGGGCACGATCTGCTGGCTTTTGACAAAGGCCTGTATGCCGCCGGTCGCCATCACTCCCGGCAAGGTGCTGCCGGGAAAAGTGACGGGCATGTCGTGACAGCCGGTGGCGAGCAGCAGGCGCTCCGCCCGCAATTCGTCGACGCCGCCCGGGGTGTTCAGGCTCAGCGTGATGCCGTCCCCCGTCAACTCGCTACCCAACACCGTGGTGGCGTGTTGCCAGCGAACTCCGTCGAGCCCCGCGCACTGTTGCAACAGGGATTGCTGGGGGCGGTAAATACGATCCGCCAGCCAGCGATCGACCCGGAAGCTCGCGGGGGGCTGGCGCAGAATCTGGCCACCGGCGCGGGGTTGCTCGTCGATCACGGTGACCGCGAGTCCGTGTGCGGTGGCGACGCGCGCCGCCGCCATTCCGGCCGGCCCGGCGCCGACGATCGCCAGGTCAGTGCGCGCCATCGCCCACCTCGATACGCGGCAGCGTTTCCCCGGTGGTGACCTCCATGCCGTCCTCCGCGGGGCTCATGCAGGCCAGCACCCAGCCGCGCCCGGCGACGTGAACCCGGCACTCGAAGCAGGTGCCCATATTGCAAAAGGGCGCCCGGGGAGCACCCCCGCGGGTGCGATAAAACGCGCTGCGGTCCCGCAGCAACAATAGTGTCGCCAGGGATTCTCCCGCCCAGGCGGCCACGCGTTCACCGTCGACCGTCAAGGTGATTTGCGGTCCCCGCTGGACGCCCTGTTCGATTCTGCTGGCCATGGTTCAACCCATAAACATGTTCATGTGCGCGAAACGGTCGGGGGAGTAGGGGGCCAGCGAGTGGGAGGGCTCGCCCCGGGTGATCAGCTCCGACAGCAGTCGCGCGTAGGTGGGGCCGTAGGTAAAGCCGGAACCGCCGGCGGCGACGAAATAGCCCGGGGCCCGGGATACCGCGCCGATCAATGGTAGCTGGTCCGGGGTGATGCCGGTAATGCCGGTCCAGCTGCGCAGTATTTTCAAGGGCTCGATGCCGGGAGCTACCGCCAGGGCGGTGCGCAAGTTGTTGCGCAGGGCGGTCATGTCGATCGCCGCGCGCCCCGCGCCCCACTGGCCGAGCTGCTGCGGCAGCCGGGCGGACCAGCCGCCGCCGATCAGCACGTTGCCGTCATCGACCTGCTTCATGGACAGCCGGCGACCCACGTGCTGGATCAGGTGGTGGATAAAGGGGGCGGCCCGCTCGGTGGCGTTCATCAGCAGGCCGATCGGGAAAACCGGCAGGTGCAGGTTGGCCATGCGGCCGATATCCATGGTCCAGGCGCCGGCCGCATTGACCAGCACGCTGGCCCGCCATTCGCGGCGGGTTCCGCGGCTGTCCTCGCCGCGCACCTGCCACTGCCCGCCCTGGCGGCGCGTTTCGCCAACGGTGCAGTGGGTCACAATCTCGGCGCCCAGCCGGGCGGCCTTGCGCGCGTAGGCGGGGGTGAGCAGGCGGGGGTTGCAGTGACCCTCGTGCGGGCAGTACAGGGCGCCGCGAACCTGCGGGCTGAGGTAGGGCGCGCGGGCGCGGGTCTCGTCCGCGTCCAGCAGCTCCACTTCCAGGCCCTGTCCGCGTTCGATGCCGGCCTTGCGTTCGAGCAGGGCGATTTCATCGTCGGTCTCGGCGAGCATCAGCCCGCCGTGCATCGCCAGTTCGAGTTCGCTCCCCAGCTCGCTTTCGATATTGCGCCAGTGGTCGATGGCGACACGGGTCAGCGCCACGTAGTGCTGCAGCTCCTCGCCCAGCGCATCGGCGTGGTGGATCAGGCGGTGTTCGAGCTGGAAGTGGAGCGAGCCGGCGTTCTGCCCGGAGGCGCCGCGGTTGATCTCGCCGCGCTCCAGCAATACCACCGACAGACCCGCCTCGGCCAGGTAGCAGGCCGTGGCGCAGCCCGCCAGGCCGCCACCGATAACCAGGGCGTCGCAATGCATCAACCGCGGCGCAGCCCCAGTTTGTCCAGGGTGGCGCCGACCTTGGCCACGCCGGCCTCGTCGAGCGGCTGGATGGGGCGCCGGGGATGGCCGCCGGGCAGTCCCTGCTGGTTCAGCGCCTCCTTGAAAATTGCCTGCGCGGAACCGAAGCGACCGGTGAGGTCGGCGGTAAACCAGTCGCGCATGATCGTGGAATCCCTGCGCCCCAGCTCCCGGGCGCGCTCGATGTCGCCGGCCCAGATCGCGTTGAAGAAGTCCGGCTGGTCGCGGCCGAGCACGGCGCCCGCGCCCATGGTGCCATCGGCGTCGTGATGCTGTGCCAGGGTGATACCCAGGTCGTTCATCGGAATGCCGAAGATGCGGACTTTGTCCTTCAAGGTGAAGAACACCTCCATGAAGTGCCGCAGGTTGGGTGTTGAATTCTTGATG
This sequence comes from Parahaliea mediterranea, assembly GCF_017255185.1. Classification (GTDB taxonomy): domain Bacteria; phylum Pseudomonadota; class Gammaproteobacteria; order Pseudomonadales; family Halieaceae; genus JAFKCZ01. Next base: position 183,079 of record NZ_JAFKCZ010000002.1, on the reverse strand, counting down.
GCAACCACTTTATCCAGGTCCGCGAGCCGGGTCAGCAGGGGCAGCGACAGGTCGATATGCGTGCCCGGCGGCCAGTTGTAGACACAAATGGGCAGGGCGCTGTGGTCGCTGACTTCCTTGTAGAAGTGATAGATCTCCGCTTCCGTGGGCATTATATAGGGCGGCGCGGTGAGCAGCACCCCGTCCATCCCGCTGTCCCGCGCGACCTCGATATGCTGCAGCACTTCGCTGGCGGTATAGGCGTTGCAGCCGGCGATCAGGGTCAGTTTGCCCGACAGCTGCTCGCCGGCGAGCCGCATCAGGGTGTATTTCTCCTCGGTGCTCATGCTGAACCACTCGCCCTGGGTGCCCATGATGATGAAGCCCTGGGCGCCATTGTCATAGACCCAGCGGTGCAGTTGCCGGGTGCCCTCGGTGTCGAAGTCACCGTCGGCGGTAAAGGGAGTGGTGAGCGCGGGGATATAGCCGCGCCAGTCAACCGAGTTTCGATCCATAGGGGTCTCCAGCCCAGGGGATTGCTGAATTGCGCCGGGCCGCTCGCGGCCGACCGGGTGTTGGCGGCCGGGCATGCCGGGGGCCCGTAAACAGGGGCGCAGTGTCATCGACAGCCGTGGCGGATGATTGCGGCTGTCTGTTATCGGGCACATTAATCGATAGTAGATTTCATTCAATAACAATAGACTGTGCTTTTTGTTGCGTGTGAGGCAAACTACTGGCGATAGTGGTGGGTGCAATGCTTTGCGGTCGCGGGCGTGTCACGGTTTGTGACGGCGATCGGCAATGCACCCGCTGGCACCTGACTTTGGAGACCTTCGCCCATGCCCAGTGACGTGCGACTGCGTTACCTGTTCGAATCCGCCCAGCTCGGCACCATGCGCGCGGCCAGCGAAAAACTCGACGTGGCGACCTCCTCCGTCAGCCGGCAGATTTCGGAACTGGAGCAGGAGCTGGGGCTGGCGCTGATCGAGAAGGGGCGCCGCCGCATCCGCCTCACCGAGGCCGGCGAGGCGGCCTGCCAGTACTACCGCGAAAAGATGGCGCAGGAAGAGGTGTTCCTGTCGCGGATCAAGGAGATGAAAAGCATTCGCACCGGCAGGATTTCGCTGGCGGTCGGCGAGGCCTTTGTCACCCAGCCGTTCAGTGATCTGCTGGACGCGTTCATGCAGCGCTACCCGGGCATGGAGGTGCAGGTGCAGGTGGCCAACACCACCCGCGTGGTGGAGCGGGTGCGCGAGGACGAGGCCCACATGGGGTTGATATTCGATATCCCGCGCGAGCCCAAGGTGCGCGCGCGCCTGGTCATCCCGCAGCCGCTGAAGGTGATCGTCAACAGCAGCCACGCTCTCAGCGAGCGCCGGTTGATCAATCTGCGCGATATCGAATCCGAAAGCTTGGGGCTGGCGGACGAAGGTTATCGCATCCGCCAGCTGATCCACGCGGCGGAGCAGGAGGACGGGGTATTCCTCGAGGCCTCGTTGCAGACCAACTCCCTGACCCTGCTGATGGATTACGTCAAATCGGGCCGCGGTATCTCGGTGCTGCCCGAGCTGGTGGTGCGGGAGGAGTTGCGTGCCGGTACGCTGCGCGCGCTGGACACTGACAACGCGACGCTGAACTCCACCAAAACCAGCCTGGTGACACGGGTGGGGCGGCAGCTGCCGGTCGGCGCCTACCGCCTGCTGGTCAGTCTCGAGAGCTTTCTCAAGTCCACCGACGGGGTGATTGAGGTGTAGGCCGGCCGATTCGTTTAACCCCCAGCCGGCCATCGCTGTCGGCGCGCAAACCCCGCCGCGCGTTGTGCCCGGCGGTCCGCCCCCAATACTTCCCGTTTTCGATCGCTCGCGTCGCCGGCGCGCCGGGCGGCTATCGGTGCGCCAGTAGTGAGAAATCATGTGTTTGCGTTGAAAGCAATAAACAGTAGCTTTTGCTGTTATTGAAACAATGGTTGCAATCTAGTCGAATGAGCCTGTCACCCCTGCAGTCCGGCGATTGGCGAGTCGGGCCACTGCGGAAAAGCCTGAATCACGCGGGAGTGTTTCAGTATGAGGATTTTCCTGTCCAGGGCTGTACCGGCGCCGCCTGCGCCCGGTGGCGCGCGGACTGGTCGGGAACCCCGGAGAGAATAATCGCCAAACGGTGCAGGCGCTTGCGCCGCCCGGCACGCATTCCACATACAACATAGATTAAACGGGAGTAGCATCTTGGACATCAATCATAAGCCGGTCGCACTGCGCCGGAGCGTTGCCGCAATTCGCACGATACTCGCCGCCAACGTCGCCCTGGCGGCGGGTGTTACGGCCCCTTCGGCCATGGCGCAGATCGAAGAGGTCGTGGTTACCGCCCAGCAGCGCGAGCAGAACCTGCAGGACGTGCCGATCTCGATCTCGGCCTTCACCAGCGATGCCGTCGACAAGAACATGTTCCGGGACGTCACCGACTATGTGATGAAGACGCCTAACGCCAGCTTCACCTCGGCGGGCGCGCGCTCGCGCCGCGACATCAGCATTCGCGGGGTGACCAACTTTGTCGGCCAGAACAACGCCATCCGCACTTCGACGTTCGGCTTCTACGTCGATGGCTTCAGTGTTTCCAGCGCCAGCATCAACCCGCCGATGATGGACATCGAGCGCATTGAGGTACTGCGCGGTCCGCAGGCGACCTACTTCGGGCGCAACGCGCTGGGCGGTGGTATCAGCGTGACCTCGAAAAAGCCGACCAACGAGTTCGAAGGTTCGATCATGGCGGACTATTCGCGCTTTGATACCGTGGACCTCGAGGGCGTGCTGAATATCCCCATTATCGAGAACGTACTGGCGGCGCGGGTGAACCTCAAGCACGCCGAGTCCGACGGCAACATCGAGAACATCAACCCGCGCGGCGGCGGCAATGACTCGAAATACAAGTACGCCAAGGCCTCGGTACTGTATACACCCAACGACGCCCTGACCGTCAACGTGTTCGGCAGCTACGCCGACGAGAATGTCGGCATGCGCGAAGGCGTGCCCTCCGGCGTGTTCTCCACCTTTGCCGGCGGTACGCTGTTTGCCGATTTTCCGGATCTTGATGGCGACGGTCTCGCTGATCCCGATCCCGATGGCGTGGGTTTCTACCCGGACAACCAGAGCAAGGTCAACTTCAACGCGCCCCAGGATGTGGGCACCGAGTTCAAGTACCTGGTGGGCCGGCTCGACTACGCCTTCGACACCATGACCTTCACCAGCATCACCGGCTGGATGGAGTCCGATTTCTTCCTGATGGGGGATATCGATGGCGGCAGCGTGGACTACCTGCGCGAGTACCGCACCGTGCCCCGCGAGAGCATCAGCCAGGAATTCCGCCTGCAGAGCGATGACAGCTCCGACCTCTCCTGGAACGTGGGCCTGCTCTACGCCAAGGACGAGGGCACCATGGACAACAAAACCTATGTCGGCGACGCCGGCCTGCCGAACTTCGGCCTGCCCGGCGGTTTCCTCATCGACAGCGAGGACTCGGAGCACGAGTCCGAGAACTGGGCGGCCTTCGGCCAGCTGGACTACATGGTCACCGATCGCCTGACACTGTCCGCCGGCGGTCGCTATAGCGAAGAAACCAAAACCTCGACGATTCTTGGTTTCTCCGGCGCGCTGGTCACCGAGGTCAGCTACGAAGACACTTTCCGCGACTTTTCCCCGAAGGTGGCGGCGAACTATGTCATGAGCGACGAGATCTCCCTCTACGCCACGATCTCCAAGGGCTTTAAGTCCGGCGGCGTGCAGGACGCGCCCTTCGAGTCTGCGCAGTCCTTTGACCCGGAGGTCCTGTGGAACTATGAAGTGGGCATGAAGGCGGAGCTGCTCGACCGCCGCCTGCGCCTGAACACCGCCCTGTTCTATATGGACTGGGAAGACATGCAGGCCTCCTTCCAGCAGGCCGGCACCGACGACGAGGGCAACTTCATTCTCTTCGGCGGCATCGACAACGCCGAGAAGGCCACCTCCCAGGGCGCGGAGATCAGCGGTACGGCCATGCTTGGCGAGGACTTCGTGGTCAACTTCGGCGTCGGTTACCTGGACGCCAAGTTCGACACCTTCACCGCCTATATCGACGGCCAGAACCGGGTGCTGGATGATCGCACCATTCCCAACGCGCCCAAGTGGACCGCGTCGGCGGACGCCGAGTACGGCTTCCAGGTGGGCGCCGACCTGCGCGGCTTTGTGCGCGCGGAGTGGAACTACCGCGACGAGGTGCGCCCGTCCACCACCGCGCTGATCAACTCCGGCTTCCCCTGGGAAGTGCCGAGCTACGATGTGGTGAACCTCCGCGCGGGTGTGGAAAACGACACCTACTCGGTGGTCGCCTACATCGAGAATGCGCTGGATGAGGAGTACTACACCAACGCGTACCAGAAGGCGTTTATGAGCGGCCTGTTTATCGAGCCCTCGTACCAGACCTACGGTGTGCGTGTGAAGTACAACTTCAACTAATCAGGGTCCACGCTTTCGCGGGGGTGTGCGTTCGGCGGCGCCCCCGCGCTTTCTTTTTTCCAGGCCCGACCATACAGGTGGTTCCCCGGATGATGATGTTCGCACGCAACCTGCCGTGTTTTCGCCCGCTGCTGTCGGGCATCCTCGCCGCTGGGCTGTATCTGCCGGCCGCGAACGCAGCCTCCGTGGATGAGCTGACCGGGCGCTATCTTACCCAGTGGAGCGCTTTTTATCCCACCCGCGCCTTCGCCGAGGGCAGCCGGGACGCGGCCGCGCGGTTCGAGAACTACTCCGTCGAGCATCTCGCACAGTGGCGTGAGCTAAACCGCGGGATACGGGATGAGCTCGAGGCCCTGCCAGTGCCGCGGAATGCCGATGCGCGCGTGGATTTGCAGGTGCTCGCCCGCCAGGTCGAGCGCGAACTGGCGCTGTGGCGGGACGACCGTCCGCTGCAAAACCGGCCCGCCTGGTATGCCGACCAGGTTACCCAGGCCCTGACCTACCTGCTGGTGAGCGAGGGTCTCAGCGATGCGCAAAAGCGCGAAGCGGTGCTGGCCCGGCTGGACGGTATTCGCCGGCTCTGCGAGCAGGGGCGCCGGGAACTGGTCTCCGGCAACCGCCTGCGCGGTGAATCCGCGATCCGTTCGCTGGATGCCTCCGCCGTGTTTTTCCGCGAAGCACTGCCGGCGTTGTTGCCCCCGGGGGATGACGCGACCAGCCGGCAAGCGCTGTCCGACGCCGCGCGAGACACCGCCGAGGCGGTGCTGGCCCTGCGGCGCCATATTGAACACAAGGTATTGCCCGAGGCGGTGGACTCGCCCGCGATGGGCGAAGCCCGCTATACGCAGCTGCTGCACCGGCGTAGCGATGGCCGCCTTTCCCCGCGCACCCTGGCGGACAACGCACTGGCCGAGATCGAGCTGGTGCGCGGATTGATGGTCGCCACCGCGCGGGATTGGTGGCGCCAGGATCGCGGCGCATCCGCGCCCGTGCCGGCCGACGAGGCGCTGCTGGCCCGGGCCCTGTCGGCCATGGAGGACGACCGCAGCGACAATCCCGATGCCTTCCTGCGGCAGTTCAGTGAACTGACCGCGGCGGCGGAGCGGTTCGTACGCCGGCGGCAACTGGCCACCGTGCCGGAGCCCACCACGCTGTATATCGCCAGCTCGCCGGACCACTTTGCGGGCGCCGCGGTGGGCGGGGTGTACCCGGCAGGCCCGTTTGCACCGCAGTCCAATACCCTGTTTTACCTGCCATCCATTCCCGGCGATGCCAGTCCCGGGGTCGCGGAGGGTTTCTACCGCTCCTTCAACGAGCACTTCAATACCATGATCATCTCCCACGAGATGTTCCCCGGCCACTACATGCAGTACAAGGTGGCCGTGACCCATGCGCCGGCCATTCGCTCGATTTTTGCCGATGGCGCCTATGTCGAGGGCTGGGGCAGTTTCAGCGAGGAGCTGATGCTGGAGGCCGGATGGGGCGACAACGCGCCGCTAACCTGGCTGGCGCACTATCGCAAGCGCCTGGAAAACGCCACGCGCAGCTACCTCAGCGTGATGGTCCATACCCGGGGCTGGGACGCGGAGCGGGTATCGAGCTTTGCCGTCGAGCGCGGGCTGCTGGCCCCGCAGTTTGCCGTCAACCTCTGGCAACGGGTGGTGAATTCACCGATGCAGCTGACCGATTACTTTGTCGGCTATCACCAGTTCAAACAACTCTGGCGCGAGCAGCGGGCGCTGCGGGGCGAGGATTTCGACCAGCGGCGCCTGGTGGATGCCATCCTGCGCGCGGGCCCGGTGCCGGTGCCCGACCTGCCGCCGCTGCTCGGCGCCAATTTGATCGACCAACAATGAACAAGGAGTCCTCCGGCGTGGCATTCAACTGTGCACTGGTTTCCCGTATTGGCCTGAGCTGCCTGCTGCTGGCGCCGTCGCTGCCGGCGCTTGCCGGCGAGGCGGAAGAACTCGACGCCATGCTCGACGCGGTCTATGAGCGCCGCGTTGAACACGACCCGACACTGGCGACCAAGTTGGGGCGGCGCGGCGGCCTCGACGCCTGGCCCGATATATCGGCCCGGGCGCGCGCCGAGGAACTGGAGCGGGTGCGCGCCGACCTGGATCGCTTGCGCGAGGAGATCGACTTTGCCCGCCTCGACGCCGATGCGCAGTTGAACTACAAGGCTTTCGAGGCCGACCTCCAGCTGCGCATCGACCGCGGCCGCTGGCGCTACCACCTCAACCCGATCAACCAGATTGTCGGCCTGCACCTGGAGATTACCGGTGTGCTGATCAACTACCACCGCATCGACGATGTGGCCGCCGCCGAGGCCTATATTGCTCGTCTCGAAAGTGTGGGCGAGCCAATTGACCAGCTGATTGCCACCCTGAAAACCCGCGAAGACAAGGGTTTTCACCTGCCGGCGGCCCTGTTTCCGCGACTGATCCAGGCCGCGCAATCCATTGCCGCGGACACCGGCGACGACAATGTCATCCTCAGCGACTTTCGCCGCAAGGTCGCTGGGCTTGAGCTCCCTGCCGCGCGGGAACAGGCGCTGTTCAGCCGCGCCCGCGCCGCCTTCGAGGCGCACTTCGCGCCGGCCTACGCGCGCCTGGTGGCGGAGCTGCAGGCGGAGCAAGAGCGGGCGCCGGGCAGCTCCGGTGTCTGGAGCATGCCCGAGGGCGATGCGTTCTACCAGTTCCTGCTCAGCCAGTACACCACGACCGATATCACCGCCGACGAGGTGCATGCACTGGGGCTGGCCGAGGTGGCCAGGCTGCACGCGGAGATGGACGCCATTCGCGAACAGGTGGGATTCGAGGGCGACCTGAAGGCTTTTTTCCAACACCTGAAAACCGACCCGCAGTTCTATTTTGACAATAGCGATGAGGGGCGCGCGGCCTACCTGGCGCTGGCGCAGAGCATTGTCGATGGTGCCGTGGCGCGCGTTGACCAGGTGCTGCCCGGCGGTCTTCCGGCGCCCCTGCAGGTCAGGCGCATCGAGGCCTACCGGGAAAAGTCGGCGCCGGTTGGCTTCTATGAGTCGGGCAGCCCCGAGACCGGCAAGCCGGGCACGGTTTACCTGGGCATGTACGATATGGCCGGCGCCGCCCGTTACGACCTGCCGGCGCTGCTCTACCACGAAGGCGTGCCGGGCCACCACCTGCAGTCGGCGATCATGCAGACCGAGCCGTCCATTCCCGCTATTCGCCAGTACTATACATGGTGGCAAAATACCGCCTATACCGAGGGCTGGGCCCTGTACGCCGAGACCCTGGCCGACGAACTGGGCCTGTACACCGACCCCTACGCCCAGTTTGGACGCCTGGCGGGCGAGCTCTGGCGCGCCTGCCGCCTGGTGGTGGACAGCGGCCTGCACGCCAAGCGCTGGTCCCGCGAAGAGGCTATCGCCTATCTCAACGAGAATACCGCGAGCTCGGTGGAGAACAACGAGCGGGCGGTAGACCGCTATCTGGCCGTGCCGGGGCAGGCAACCGCGTTCAAAATCGGCATGGGCAAATTGATCGAGCTGCGCGAGCATGCCGCCGCCGAGCTCGGCGAGCGCTTCGACAGCCGGCAGTTCCACGAGCTGGTGTTGCGCAGCGGCCCGCTGCCCCTGTACCTGCTCGAGGAGCGCGTGGACCATTGGATAGCCTCCCGCGCCCCCGGTAAACACGAATCCTGATCGATCCAGTGAGGAAGAACATGTCAAAACACCTACCCAAAGCCTGGTTGCTGGTGCTGGCGCAGCTCTTTGCGAGCGCGCTGGCCCTGGCCGAGACCCGCGCCATCGTCGGCGCCAATGTGGTGGATATCGACGGCGGCAAGCCGCTGAGCGACGCCGTGGTGCTGATTGACGACGAGCGCATCAGCGCCATCGGCAAACGCGGAGAGGTCGATATTCCGGCGGATGCCGAGATCGTCAACGCCGAGGGGCTGTGGCTGATCCCGGGCATGATGAATATGCATGTGCACCTCGGGCTTATCCTGCCCGGCAAGATGCAGGCGGCGCTGGCCAACGAGTCGCCGGAGGCGCTGTCCCTGAGGATGATGGTCAATGCGCGCGGCGCGCTGGACGCCGGGGTGACGACCATCCGCCTGCCGGGCGAGCACGCCCACGGCGACATGGCGGTCAAGGCCGCGATCGAGCGCGGTGACTATGTCGGCCCGCGCATTTTCAGCGCCGGGGAATACCTGGCGATTACCGGCGGCCACGGATCCGAAGCGGGCAAAACCTTTGCCGACGGTCCCTACGAACTGATCAAGAAGGCGCGGCAGGAAATCAGCCGGGGCGCTTCCTGGGTGAAAATCCTGATTTCCGGCGGTATTGCCACTGACGGTGGCGGCATCGCCCAGCCGCTGATGACTCCCGAGGAGATCAACGCGGTCGTCGACGCCGCCCACCGCTTTGGCGCCAGGGTGGCGGCCCACTCGGGCTCTACGCTGGCGACCGACGTCGCGGTGGACGCCGGCGTGGACAGCATCGAACACGGCTACTTCCTCGATCGCAAGATCCTGCGCAAGATGAAAAAGCAGGGCACCTGGCTGGTGCCGACTATCGTGGTCAGCCAGCCGGCCACCGAACCCTTCTTCACGCGTATTGGATCTCCCCACTGGTACCTGGAGCGCCGCAACTCCACTGGCAAGGAGCACTGGAAGATGCTGCAGACGGCGATCGAGGAAGGCGTGAATATCGCCCTGGGCACGGACCAGCTGCCCCAGGAGCCCAACGACGGCACCAACGCTACCGCCCGCGAGGCCCAGTACTACGTCGAGGCGGGCATGACACCCTTGCAGGCCCTGCGCGCGGCGACCATTGAACCGGCGCGGATGCTCGGCGCCGAGGCGGATATCGGCTCCCTGGAAGTGGGCAAATACGCGGATATCGTCGCGGTGTCCAGCGACCCGACGCGCGATATCAAGGCCCTGCGGGATATTCGCCTGGTGATGAAAGGCGGCGACGTCTTCCTCAACAATGCGAGCAAATAGCGGATTTCCACTCATCAACGAGGATTTTTCCCACCCATGAACAAGACGATGAACAAAGCGATGAAACTAACCAGGAAGGCCCTGTTGAGCGGCGTTGCGGCCATTGGCCTGGCGTTCCTGCCGGCAGCGTCACAGGCGGACAAGGCCGTCGGGCCGGTTGAAGGCCTGTGGAATTACACCGGCCTGACCAGCTCCAGCGGCGTGGACATGCCGCTGACCGGTATTTTTCTCCTGGCGGACGGCAAGTTCCTGCAGCAAGCGGTATTCCACGATGGCGGCCCGGCCCCGAAGCAGGCCATGGCGCACACGGGCACTTATACGGCGACCGACAAGGGTATTGAGCTGCAAGCGGGGCAAACCCTGAGTCTGGCGCCGGCTGGCGGGCAGGCGCTGGCGGACGCCGGCGCGACCACGCACGCTCTCGATGTTACCCGCGAGGGTGACGCGATGACGCTGGTATTTGGCAGCGGTACCGTGCAGACCCTGGAAAAAATCGGGGACGCCGACGAGGCGGACATCTATCCGCTGGAAAACGGCATGCTCGCCTTCACCGGCGGGTACTTCATCCTGGTCGACGGCAATGCCGAGCGCGCCGTGACGGGCTACGGTACCTATCGGCAGGAAGGTGGCCAGCTGCTCCTCGAGGTTATCCGCTGGGCGGAAAGCGCCGAGGGCCTGGCGCAAAATCTGCGCGATGTCACACTCACGGCGCGCTTTGACGGGCAGCGCCTGGTGCTGGCCGACGGCCGCATTTTCGAGGTACAGCGCTAGCCGTACCTTTTTGTGGCCTGGCGTGTGCGCGCAACCTTGGCGGGGAGCCGTGCGCCAGGCGGCAACGTTTCGGGTCGGTCACCCCTGTGGCCGGCCCGTTTTTTTTGCCAACCAAAGAAGAAGAGATAGCCTCGCTGTGGTTGTTATAGTGGAAAATCGAACGCTGTTGCGGACCAGAGGCGGCGCTGGTCTGCATCGGGGTCGTTGACGATCCGGGCATCCGCATCATAGATCATCGTCGCGCGCTCGGTGCCATAGGTGGGCCAATCGTCACGTAGCGTCCCCGTTTTGATAAACCGGACCCAATCGGCATGCATGAGATCGGACAGTCGCTGTGCCGCCGCCCCCTCGGGCCCCAATTCCGCTGAGCGGGGATCATCCAGTTTCGACCAAAGCAGTGGCAGTTCGGACCCGTGAACCGCATATCCTGCATTGGGTGCCTCGGTCCGCGGCATATCCAGGCGATAGACATGCACTTTGTGCTGGGCCGCTGTCAGCATATCGGCGGCGCGGATCGTTGGCACCCAGTACTCTTCGGCGGTCAGGGCGGCATATCGGCGGTCGGTTGGTGTGGCATTGGGCAGGGTCGTGTCGTATTTGGTGTAGATCGCATTGAAGCGCTCGATCGCCATGTTGGCGATGTCGCCCTGTGCCACCGTACCACTGCCATCGGTGTTGGGGCCAAAGAAGGCGTTTTCGTCCCGCGTCGTACCCATCAGCACCGGTACGTCAGCGCTTTTCCCGTCGCGCATGGTGTAAAGCGGAACATCGGTCAGATGTACGCCATCAATAATCGCCCGGAACGGGTATTTCCGGTCCCAGCGCGCACTAAAGCGGTTCTGTGCCTCCAGTAACGCTTCGGGGGACGCGGTCAAAAGGTTCAGCCCGTCAGCGGCAGCTTCAAAATCATCGGCCATCTTGCAGGCGCGCTCGGTGTTCATGGCGGTTTCGGCGCCGCCGCTTTCACAGATCGCGGCTCGGAACAGCCCTTTGGCAGCGGGGAGTGCCAGAAGAGAACAAACGTTCTTTCCACCCGCGCTTTGGCCGCCGATGGTCAGCGCTTGCGGATCGCCGCCAAATTCCGTGATGTTCGCGCGCACCCATTGCAGCGCCTGCACGATGTCCAGAAGGCCGTTGTTGCCGCTGCCGGCGTATTCGTTACCAAGGATGGAGCTGACATCAAGAAAGCCGAATACGCCTACCCGATAACTGATACTGACACAAACGATGCCGTGGCGGGCGAGACGGTTGCCGTCGAACACCGGCATTCGGCTGGCACCCGCGACATTGCCGCCGCCGTGAATCCAGACATAGACGGGATGCGGCCCCGCCTCTTTGGGCGCCCAGATATTCAGGTGCAGGCAATCCTCGGACAGCGGCATCGGGCCGTCCATGTAAAGTCCGGGCCTGGGTTGCTTCTGAATCGGCGCCGGCGCGAAATTGGACGCCCTCAGTGGCCCACGGCGCGGAGGCGGTTCCTGCGGCCCACGAAAACGCAGTTTTCCCACGGGTGGGGCGGCAAAAGGGATGCCGTAGAAGGCGAAGCTGTCCGAAAGTTCGACTCCGATCACCGGGCCTTGGGCCGTGAGCCGCTGCAGTGGGGATTGTGCGGTAGCGCGAAATCCGGTGACGGAGATCAATGCCGTGGCTGCACCCAATTGCAACAGGCGGCGTCGGTTCACCTGTAGTGTGGCCATCATACTCCTTCGTCGCGGCGGTAGTTCTACTGTCGTTCAGAAGCCCAGGTAAAGCGGCTTTGTCGCAAACTCTCTATCCATTAATTGATGTCGGCGTCACTGGAATACGGCCGGTGTCGTATTGGAATACAGAGCTTGCGACAGAAGCAGATAGGAGGCGGGCTTATTCGTTTATTTCGGCCGTGGCCTCGATTTCAATCAGGAACTCCGGCATCGCCAGGGACTGCACGCCGATCCAGGTGTTGGCCGCCGGCGTGGTGTCGCCGTAGAACTCCGCCAGGGCCATGCCCACGGGTTCCAGGTATTCGGGCTTGTGGTTGACCACGTAGGTGCGCAGCCGCACGATGTCGTCGATACTCGCGCCAGCGTCCGCCAGCACGGTTTTGAGGTTGGACAGCGCCTGCCGCGCCTGCGCCGCGATATCGTCGCCGCCCACGATATTGTAGTCCTTGTCCCAGGCCACCTGGCCGGAGCAATGGACAGTGGTGGCGCGGCTGGATTTCACGGCGTGGGAAAAGCCGAACTGGGTGCTGCCGTACAGGGTCTCGGGGTTGATGGTTGCTTTACTCATGGGGCAAGGTCTCGTGCGGGTTAAAGGTTGTCGTTGAAGTAGCGCGTCATGGTGCTGAACACGTGCCGCCTGGCATCGGTAATGGTGTGCCGGCTGTTGGGGTAGACCACCATATCGAACTGCTTGTTCGCTTTGATCAGCGCGTCGGCGAACTGCAATGTAAAGGCAAACTTGACGTTTTCGTCGCCGGTGCCGTGCATCAACAGCAACTTGCCCTGCAGGCGGTCGGCGACATTCATCAGGTTGACGGCGGCGTAGCCTTCGGGGTTTTCCTCCGGCGTGCCCATCCAGCGCTCGACGCCCACCGCCTGGTAGCGGGTGAGGTCGATGACCGGCGCCACGCTCACCGCGGCCTTGAAGTGCGGGGCGCCCTTGGTCATCAGCGCCGCGGCGAGGTAGCCGCCGCCGCTCCAGCCCCAGAAGCCGATGCGCTCTTTGTCGACCCAGGGCAGGGTCTTGAGGTATTCCACCCCCTGCAGTTCGTCGAGTACGGCGTATTTGCCGTAGTGGCCGTAGGTCAGGTTCTTGGCGGCCTTGCCGCGCCCGGTGGTGGTGCGGTTGTCCATGGCGAAGATGACGTAGCCCTGCTGCGCCATGTAGCGGTGCCACAGGTCCTGGTTGGGGCCGCGCTGGGTGCCCCAGCGGTTGACCACGATCTGCGAGCCGGCGTTGCCGTAGGCGTAGCCAATCACCGGGTACTTTTTGGCCGGGTCGAAATCCACCGGTTTGATGAAGTAGCCGTTCAGCGTAACGCCATCGCCGGTCTCGAACTGGATGAATTCGGTTTGCGGCAGGATGTAGTCGCGCATGCCGGCGATGCGGTTGTCGGCCAGTGTCTCGCTAGCGCCGTCGGCGAGGTTTCTGACCCGGACCACGCGGGGACGGTTGGCCGTGGAGTGGGTGGCGACGGCGTGGCCGCCGTCCGGCGACAGTTGCCACTCGTGCCAGCCCGGTTGCTCGGTGACCCGGGTGACCTCGCCGCCGCCCAGGGGTACGCGGTACACGTGCTGGTCGATCAGCGAGTCTTTCTTGGCGTAGAAGTAGACCGCCCGCTCGCTGGCGGCGACGCCGACAATGGCATCGACGGACCAGTCGCCCCCGGTCAAGGGGCTGAGCCTGCCACCGCTGTAGCGGTAGATATGGCGATAACCGCTGCGTTCCGATGTCCACAGGAAATCACCCCGGGTTCCGGCCAGGGCGGTAAAATCATCGGTAATGTCGATCCAGGCCGGGTCGCTGTCGGTGATCGGGACCTCGCGGCCGCCGTTCACGAGATCGAAGCGCAGCAGGCGCAACTGTTTGTGGTCGCGGGTGAGGTGCTGCACGAACAGGAAGCGGCCGCCGCGGCCCCAGTCTACCCGGGGCAGGTAGTCGTCGGTGTCGTGCCCGGTATCCAGCCAGCGGGTGCTGCGTTGCTCGATGTCATAAACGCCGACCCGGTTATTCGCGTGGCGCTCGCCGGTGTTGGGATAGTGGAAACGCCGGACCTCGCTGTAGTCGCCCAGCTCATCGATCAGGGGAAAGGTTGGTACGTCGCTGGCATCGAGTTGCCAGAAGGCGATCTGGGTCCCGTCCGGGGACCAGTGCCAGGCCTTGCGCTGGCCGAATTCGCTACTGCCGTAGTCGAAGATGCCGTTGAAGATGTGTTCGCCGCCATCGCTGGTTACCGCCACAGTGGACACGCCATCGACCTGGGCAACATACAGGTTGTTGTCCCACACGTAGGCCACGCGCCGGCCGTCGGGGGAGAGTTCCGCGTAGCGCACGGTGTTGCCGTCTGCCAGGGCGCGCAGTGTCCCGCTATCGCGCGTGTAGATGTAGTAGGTCCCCTCGCGGACGCCGTCCCAGGTAACGCGAGCGTTGGTTTCGATCAGGGCAAAGGCGAGGTCGGGACTCCAGCTGGCGTCGGTGGCGGTCAGCACTCTGTCGCCGTCTAGCAGCTTGTCGGGCGCCAGCAACAGGGTGGCTTGGTCGCCGTTGGCCGGGCGTGACAGCAGCGCGCCGGACTCAGTATCGATATAGGTCATCGCCGCCCCGTCCCTACGCCAGTGCAGGCTTTTCGGTAGCGGATTGGCGAAGGCGTCGCTGTCAAAAATGGTGTCCAGTGTCAGCGGGCGCTCCGCTGCCGGAGCCAATGCCGGGGCCAGCAGGGCGAGGGCGGCCGCCGCCAGCAGGGGGCCCCGCGAGGGCTTCAGGTGTTTGTCGCGCATCGTTCGTCGTCCGTGTTCAGGTGTATTGGACCAGTTCCAGCTGGTTGCCAAAGGGGTCCAGCACGTACCAGGACAGGGAATCCGGGGCCGGTCCGTCCTCGGAAACGATGGGGCCGGCGAGGGCCCGGCACTGGTGCCGTTGCAGGTAGTCCACCGCGGCCTGGACGTCGGCGACTTCCAGGCACAGGTGGCGGGCGCCGATATCGCAGTTGCGCGGCGGGGTTTTCGCGGTGTCGGCGGGCCGTTCGTACTGGAACAGCTCCATGCCCAGGTTGTCGGTCAGTTGCAGCATGGCGATGTTCAGGCGGGCGCCGGGGACGTTGACGTGGGCCTCGGTCCAGTCCCGGCCGTCGTCCATCGGCGGAATCTCGGCGGCGTCGAAGGGCCCCATGCGGTAGCGCAGCGAGGCGCCGAATACCTCGGTGTAAAAAGCGACGGCCGCGTCCAGGTCGGCCACGGTCAGCGACACATGGTCGGCGCGCTTGAACTGGGGGCGTTGGGTATCGTTCATGGCGGATTCTCCGGCGGGTTTCAGGGCAGCAAAAGCGAAAGGTAGTGGGGCACCTTGTCCACCGCCAGGGCGATGGAGGTGGCCAGTCCCGCCGCCAGCAGCGCGTTGCGCCACCACTCGGCGGTGTGGCCGCCGACCACGCTGCGGCGGTTGACCAGGTAGATGACGATGACGAACACCAGTGGTATGACCACCACGTTGATGCCCATCAGCAAAATGACCTTGAGTAGCGCGGGGAAGCTCCAGAAGGGCGCGAGTGCCGCGGCGCCCATGACAAAGGCGATCAGCACCCGGTGGTAGAGCCGGTTGTCGGTGGTGAAACGCCAGTTGCGGCCCAGCATGTCGAGGCTGAAGTACACGGACAATTGGGCGGCGACCACCAGCGTGGTAACCGCCGCCATGAACACGCCCAGAGAGAAAATCGTCGGGCCGGCGAAGGCGAGCGCCTCGGGGAAGGCGCCCTGCAGGACGCCGCTGGCCTGGTGGACGGCTTCGATCTCCGCGTGATTGGCCAGGGGGTGCAGCGCGAACCCGCCCGCGATAACGATGAAGATGGCGTAGGCGCCGAAAATCACCCCGAGATTCACCACCGAGTTGCGCAGGTCGCGACCGAGGTCGCGGTCGGGGCTGTCGTCGTCCGCCCGCAGGTAGGGCATGCCCAGCAGTGCCGCCGGGGCGATGGCCGCGCCGACCATGGCGATAATGGAGCTGGTGGCCACGCGGGGTTCGGCGCCCCCCGAGCGGGGCAGGTCGTCCGGCATTTGCGGGATGAACCCGGCGAGGATGTCGGGCAGTTCCGACAGGCCCCGCAGGGCCACGGTCAGGAAGCAGATGAACATCAATACCATGAGCAGGCTCATGGCCTTTTGCATGCGTTCATAGCCCTGGGCCAGGACCAGCCAGAGAATGGCGGCGCCGCACACCAGGCTGAGTACGATTTCCGCCACCCGGTAGCCCTGCACGTAGTCCGCGCCGGCCTCGACGCCCGGGGGATGGAAGCCAAAGACGGACATCAGCGCGGAGGTCATCACCGACATCTGGCCCATGACAATCAGGAAGTGTACCGGCACGTTCACCAGCAGCAGGAACCAGGCCACCCCGGGATGCACCTGGCGGCGGATCAGGGAGAACATGCCCTCGCGCGCGTTCAGAAAGCCGATGCGGGAGGCGGTGTCGGTGCTGACCACGAACACCGGCAGCATCAGCAGGATGACCCACAGCAGGTCGTAGCGGAACCAGGCCCCCGCCAGCAGGAAAGACGCCACGGCCCCGGCGCCCATGGTGCCCGCGGCGATCACCGCGGTGGGGCCGACAATGGTGCGCATCAGAGTGATCAGGCTGTTCATATAGTGATTGGGCCCCCGGGTGCCCGACTGGCACCTTGTTAGAATGAGTCGTGTGCAGGCAAACGTTAGGGCAGCATATCGCCCCACGGTGTTGATTCAATAACACCAAACAAAAAAGAACGTTGTCTCAAAGACAAACTCCGGAGATCGGGGGGACGGATACCTTTTCCGAAATGGGGGACGGATACCTATTTCACACGCGAAACAGGTATCCGTCCCGAATGGCAATTGCATCCGTCAAAAACAGGGTGTTTTGCCCTCTGTAGGGCCGATTTCATTCGACCAAATGCGGTGCTCACGGCATCAATGGCCGAATAAATTCGGCCCTACAACAGATCGGATAGCGCCATTCGTAACCGTCCCCTATTTTTGCAGCAGATGTTCGGCGGTGCGCAGCGCCAGGGCGTGAACGGTGAAGGTGGGGTTGACCGCACCGCTGCTGGGGAACACACCGGGTCCGGCGATGAACAGGTTGTCCAGCTCGTGGCAGCGCCCATAGCTGTCGGTGACCGAGGTCGCGCTGTCGCGTCCCATCACGGTGCCGCCCAGTATATGCATGCCGGCGGTGGGACCCGCCCAGGCCTCTTCCGCCCCGGCGGCCCGGAAGATGGCGAGCCCTTCCTCGGTGGCCGCCCGGGTCATGGCGGCGGTCTGCTCGCCAATATTGTGCGTGCAGTGGGCCAGGGGCATGCCATGGGCATCGCGCTGCCGGGACAGGCTCACCCGGTTGTCGGCCAGGGCAATGTCCTCGCCCACCGCCACCATGGTGCCGTAGTGCCGCGCGGCTCGTTGCATGAAGGGCTCGAGGGCCGCCCCGACCAGGTCCGGTCGCGAGTTGGCGATGCCCAACAGGTCGTTGGGTTTGACCGCGTTGGCGATCAGCCACTGGTAGGAGCCGAACCGTTCCGGCGCCGGGCGCTTGTCGGCATAGCGGTCGTGGCAGATTAGCTGCCCGCCGGTGATGCCCAGTGCCGGCTGGGTTTCCTCCTTGAACAGCCCGCTGATCGTGGTGGCGGGGTGGGTCATCAAATAGCGCCCCACCCGATCGTTGTGGTTGCCGAGGCCCGCCGGGTGCTGGTCGCTGCGGGAATTGAGCAGCAGGCGCGCGGTCTGCACGGCAAAGGCCGCCAGCACCACCTGATCCCCCCGCGCCTGCTGGCGCGCGCCGGCCGCGTCCACGTATTCCACCGCGGTCACGCGCCGCCCGCTGGCATCGTGCAACACCCGCAGTACCTCCGCCCGGTGGCGGATTTCGGCGCCGGCCTTCAGCGCGCGCGGCAGGTAGGTCACCAGGGGGTTGGCGAGGGCGCCGATGGGGCAGCCGGCGTCGCACCAGCCGTCGTACAGGCAGGCGCGGCGCTCACCGGAGGGGGTCGAATTGACGGCGACCGGAATGGGCGCCGTGTGCATCTCCAGGGCCTCGAAGCCCCGGCGAATGACCTCGCCCTGGGAGAACACCGGCAGCGGCGGCATGGGATAGGGCTCCCCCGGCGGACGCCAGGTTTCGGCCCGGGCGTCGCCGCTGATACCCACCTGCGCCTGGATGCGGTCGTAGAACGGTCTGAGGTCCGCGTAGCCGATGGGCCAGTCCAGGCCCACGCCGTAATCCGAGTGGACGCTGAAATCGTTTTCGTGCAGGCGCGGCCACACGGCGTAGTGGTGCAGCGCCGCGCCGCCGGTGCCGAAGCCGGCGTTGAAGTTGTGGCCCACCCGCAGGTTGCCCTCCTCGGTAACCGGTGCGCCGGACCACTTGAGCTTGCGCGCCCAGATCTGCGAGCTGTACAACTGCCCCAGTTCCCGCTCCGGCCCGGCTTCCAGGATCAACACCCGCTTGCCGGCTTCCGCGGCGACCGCGGCGACTACGCTGCCCGCCGCGCCCGCGCCGACAATCACCAGGTCATAGGATTTCGCGGATGCATTTGCTGTACCTACCATGGCGAGGGTGCCTCGATGTGGGTTATGGCCGGCATGCCCAGTGCGGTCATGCCGGCGGCGGTGCCGTAGACAACATCGACGCCGTCGGCGCGCAGGGCAAAGTGGCACAGGGAGGCCGGCGCCCCCGTCCAGTCCGGGATGTCATCCCCGGCCATGGCTGCCACCAGGCGCTCGGCCCGCTCCGGCGCCAGCCCTGCGGCGGGGCTGTCGAAATGCGCGCGACTGAAACGCTCGATATTGGACAGGGCCTCGCGGTAGAAACCGGCGTGCCCGGCGGGGTCGAAGCCCAGGTATTTGAGCATCAACAAGTTGTCTTCGGCGGCGGCGCCGAGTTGCTGGTCGACGAAATGGGCGATGCCAGCCTGGCGAGCACCGGGCACCAGGGCCTCGACGACCACCTCCAGCGCGGCGGCCTCCGCTTCGTCGAGCACGGTCAACGGCAGGCCCCGGGCCCGGGCCTCGGCCGGCGTGGCGACGATGCGCGCGCCGCCCGCCGCCACAAAGCCCAGTGCTAGGGCCGAGCCCTGCAGGAAGCGGCGGCGTGTCGCCGCCGCCGGAGCCCAGCCGCTAGAACTCATAGCGCAAGCCGACGCTGTAGAACCGCGGCGCCCGGTAGGAGACCTCGTTGCAGCCGCAGAGCGTGGCCAGGTCGAAGCCCTGGACGCCGGCGCGCTCGTCGGTGATATTGCGCACCGCGAGGGTGGTGGTCCAGGCCGCGCTCGGGCTCTGCCAGCTCAACTGGGCATTGACCATCGTATAACTGTCGAACTTGTCGGCGTCGAAGTTGCGCAGGTTGTAGTAGAACTCGTCGGAGTAGCTCAAGTCCCCCTGTAGCGCCATGGTGCCGCCGAACATGTCCCAGGCGTAGCGCGCCAGGGCCGTGGCCTGCAGTTCCGGCGCATAGGTGGGCTTGACGTCCCGCGGCGGCAGCGGCGAACCGAAGCGCAGGGGAATGTCCTTCACCGTGGCGTCGAAGTAGGCGGCGTTGAACATCAGGTCCAGACCGTCGATCGGGGAGGTGGTCAATTCCAGCTCGGCGCCGTAGGTTTCCGCATCGGCGTTGATCACCACGCCGCCGACCCCGACAAACAGGAAGGCCTGGTAGTCGGAATAGTCGTAGTAGAACACCGAGCCGTTGAGGCGGGTCAGGCCATCTCCCAGCGTCGCCTTGAAGCCGCCCTCGTAGGAAATCAGCACTTCTTCGTCATAGGCAATGGCGGAATTGCCGCCCGAGCCCAGGTAGGCGCCCAGCAGGGGGGCGTTGAAGCTGCCGGCCTTCACCCCGCGATTGACCCCGGCGTAGATCATCAGCGTGTCGCTGGGATGCCAGTCCAGTTGCAGTTTGCCGGTCCATAGCGGGTCGGAGGTTTCATCCTCGTAGAAGTAGGGAGAGCCGGCGCCGAAGGCGTTGGGAATGAAATCCCCGCGATTGACGCTGTAGTTGTCAAAGGAGGGGAAAACCCCCAGTGCCATGTCGTAGTCCTTCTCCTCCCGCATCAGCCGCAGGCCCGCGGTGGCGGTCAGGGTGGGCGTCAGGTCGTAATCGAGCTGGCCGAACACGCTGTAGGAGTTGGTTTCGAGTTCCGCCACGACGCCGATGTCGACCGGCGCGAAGGGAGCGCCGCCGGCGATGCTGTTGGCGGGCGCCTTGAGCCCGTTGTCGGACTGGTTGTCGATGTTGAGGTAGTAGAGCCCCGCGACCCAGCGCATGTTGTCGCTTTCCCCGGTCAGGCGCAGCTCCTGGCTGAAGCTGGTGGCGTCCACGCCGGCGTAGTTGGCGAGCTGGTTGGCCGGTGCCGAGTCGACGTCGATGAACAGCAGTTTTTCGTAGCGCTTCCAGTCGGTGATCGCGGTAAAGCTGGTGTTGGCACTGAGATCCCAGGCCACCCTGGCGTTGAGGCCGCTGCTTTCGGTATAGCCCTGGTCCTTGAAGGCGAAGTCACCGGAAAAGGTGAAGTCGTCGCCGTCGGGATCGAGGTAGCCGAAAAAGTCCGCCCCCGGCGCCAGTCGGCCGGGCAGGCCGATGCCGCCGCCGGGAAGGAACTGGTCACCATCGATGGCGTCGGCGCCGCCGTCACCATCGCCGTCGATGGTGAGTCGCGTCTCGCCCGGCGGGGTGTCGATGACGTTGACCAGTTCCCCGCCCTCGATCACGCCGATCGTTGATTTCGACTGGAACGGTCCGGTGCTTACCTCGGAATCGGCGTAGTTGGCGGACAGGTCGATTTGCAGGGTGTCCGTGGGCTGGAAGGCGAGGGACAGGCGGCCGGCGATGGTGTCGTCATCGCCCAGGTCCGCCCCCGCGCCCTCGCCCGGCGCCGGCAGGAAAGCCGTCTCGGGGTAGCGGTTTTCCAGGTAGGGATCCTGGCGGTTGTAACGCAGGGCCGCCCGCGCCGCCACCTTGTCGCCCAGGGGGCCGCTCAGCGCGGCCTCCAGGGTGTGGCGGTTGGCGTTGTTGGGGGTGTCGAACTGGCCCGTGGTGAGGTCGACGTAGCCGGTGGTTTCGTCGAAGGTCGGCTTGTTGGACACGTAGTGCACCAGGCCGCCAGTGGCGTTGCGTCCGAACAGCGTGCCCTGTGGGCCCTTGAGAATTTCCACCCGGGCGATGTCATAGACGGCAAATGTCTGCGCCTGGGCGACCGCGATATAGCCCTCGTCGAGATAGACCGCGTTGGGCGCCTCGATAATGTCGTTGAAATCGTTCTGGGTGACCCCGCGAATCGAGAACTGGGTGTTCTGCCCGGCGAGGTTGCCGCTGATGTGTACGCCGGGGCTGAAGGCCGCGATATCAAAGCTTTCCTGGACCCCGAGGGCAGACATCTGCTCGCCGGTAAAGGCGGTGACCGCAACCGGCACGTCCTGCAGGTTCTGCTCGCGCTTCTGCGCGGTCACAATCACTTCTTCGAGCAGGCTCTGCGCCGCGGCGGATTGGGCGATGGCGATGCCGATGGCGATGGCCAGCGGTCGCCGGATATTGCGTCTCTGATGTTTGGTTTTCATTATTATTCTCCTTGGTTGAATGACTGTCCGGTAAACGGTTGGCGCAGGCCCTTGCGCTCCAGGCGCGGCAGGACCTCGTCCCGGAAGTATGGAAACTCCTTGGCATAATCGACAAACGCAAGAGTTGTACCTGCAATGCCTGCCTTGCTCAGCAGTTCCAGTTGGTCCGCGACATGGTCGGGGGTCCCCACGAGCGGGAATCCGCCGTGGCCGGCGGCAAAGCGGTCGCGGAACCTGGCTAGTGCATCGGGGGTGAAGGACTGTGCGTGCATTCCTTGTAATTTCATCAGGTAATCCACGGCCTCCCAGTCGGCGTTCTGGTTGGCGTAGTAGTCCAAGTAGTCCTCCGCCTCTTTTTGTGTGGGGCGACAGACTACGGAACTAAAGGTGAAAACCCCGACGTCGCGCCCCTGCTCGCGTGACATTCCGCCTATGTCCTCGACGGTGGCGCGGGCTTGGTCGAAATCGAAAACCGGCGTGAACAAAAAGTCGGCATTGCGCATGGCAAATTGGCGGCCTTCTTTCGAGGCGGCGGCGTTCAGGACGGGTATGCGCGACTGGATGGGGCGCGGGTTGCTGTAGACGCCCGAGCCTTGGAAATAGTCACCATGCCAGTCAAACGCACGTTCTTCATGCCATAGCTTCTGAACGAAATCGAACCATTCTTGTGCCCTGGCGTAGCGCTCCACATGTTCCGTAGGTAGGTCTACACCGAAGGCGTCGTATTCAGGCTTGTTCCAGCCGGCAACGACATTCAGGCCTACCCGGCCCCCTCCCAGATGGTCAATTGAGGCCAGTTGTTTGGCGATAACGACGGGGTGATTAAAGGCAGTGTGAACCGTGGCAAAGATCTGCATATGTCGGGTATGCGCCGTCAGGCCTGTCGCCCATGTCACGGTTTCCAGCACGCCGCCATGAAAGTCGGTATCGCCGCCATAGCCTATCCAGCGCGCGATGGGCAGCATGAACTCCAACCCGGCCTCGTCACACAGACGAGCCAGTTTTAGGTTATTGTCCCAGGTGTTTTCCCAGCGTTCGGGAATTTTCGTTACGGCCATGCCGCTAGAACAATTGGCGGAAAAAATGCCAAGTTTGAGTTTGTTGTCGTTATGCATGGGACTGGGGGCTGACATAGTCGTACCTCTCTCATAGTTATTAAGATTCTGCTAGGTATAGGTTTAGGTCGGTATGTAGGTATGATGCTGTATTGTTATCATTAAATTCATGATCAATTTAAGCGTAAAAATTTTAGGTTTCAAGTATGGTGGAAGAATTATGGGAAAAAACATGAAAAAGGAGCCTGAAGAGCGCTTCGACAAGCACTGGCACCTGGCGACCGATGATCATGAAATCGCTGTGGCGGAAGTGGAGTTTTCCATTTTCAGGATTTTCTCAGCCTTCAATCGCTGGATGGACGATTTGACCCGTTGTTGCCAGGGCGACGCGGCCCAGGCCTGCAGCGGCATTGATTTTTCCCTGCTCAATGTGATCCGCATGCACGACCGCCCCAAGGGTATTTCCGAGCTGGGGCGCCTGATGAACCGGGACGATATGTCGAATCTGCAGTACAGTATCCGCAAGTTGATCAAGGCGGGGCTGATCGAGAAACTGGGCGCCCAGGGCCACAAGAAGGGTGTCACCTACCGCACCACGGCGCAGGGCGACCGCGCCACGGACCTCTACGCGAGCTACCGTCGGGAGATACTGGTTCCGCTCACGCGTTCGGTGTCCGCCGGGGACGAGCGCATGATTGAGTTGGCCAACCTGCTTACCCTGCTATCGGGTATCTACGACCAGGCGGCGTGCGTGGCCGCCACGCACCGGGAAATCTAGGAGGCCAGGCCACCGCGGCCCGGTTGCGGTGAACAAGTGCCATATTAAAGCGGAGCAATAGAAGTGACGACCACACAACACTGGGCATTCGAGGACTTTCGCGAGGGCGTCTCCATCGAACTCGCCCCCTACCGGGTGAGCGAGGCGGAAATCGTGGCTTTCGCGCGGCAATACGATCCGCAGTCCTTTCACGTGGACCCCGAGGCCGCGCGGCACTCCATCTTCGGGGGCCTGGTCGCCAGCGGCTGGATGACCACCGCGGTGTTCATGCGCATGCAATACGACAGCTTTATCGGCCACTCCACCTGCCTGGGCTCTCCCGGCGTGGATGAGATCCGCTGGCTGCTGCCGGTCCGGCCGGGCGATACATTGCGCGGCGCCTGCCGGGTGACCGAGGCGCGTCCCTCGCGGTCCAAGCCCGACCGTGGCGCCGTGTTTTACCACTGCCACCTTGAAAACCAGGCGGGGGAGGTGGTGATGACGCTGCAGTCGCGGGCCCTGTTCGGGCGCCGTGAAGCGCAGCCGTGAGCGAGGGCTTCCGCCGCTATAACCATATAAGGGATTGTTATTTGTCAGCCACCTTTTGATTCTCTAAAGTGCCCACCTCATTTGGATTGAAGGGATGCATCCCCGTGGAACTCGACCTGGACAGCGCCAACGCCGCCCTGCGCGACGCCTCCCCGGCGGAGATCGTGCGCTGGGCGCTGGACCAGGGCGGGCGCACCATCGCCACCACCAGTATGGGGCGCAACGCCGCGGTGATGCTGCACCTGGTCAGCCGGGTGGACCCCTCGGTGCCGACGATCTGGGTGGATACCGGTTACAACCTGCGCGATACCTACATCGTCGCCGAGCGCCTGATCCGTGATCTCGACCTGAATATCCATGTCTACTCGCCACAGATGACCTCGGAGCGGCGCAACGCCATCATGGGCGGCATTCCCACGGTGGACGAGACCGAGCGCCACGCGGAGTTCACCCGCCAGGTGAAACTCGAGCCCTTCGACCGGGCGCTGGCGGAGTTCCAGCCGGATATCTGGCTGACCGGTATCCGCCGCGAGGAGACCGAGCATCGCAAAACCCTGGATATCGTCTCCCGGGATGCCCGCGGCGTGATCAAGGTGGCGCCGATCTTTCACTGGTCCGACACCGACGTGGCCGAGTACATGGCCCGTTTCGACTTGCCCACCTGCAAGCACTACTTCGACCCCACCAAGGTGCTCGACGGCCGCGAGTGCGGGTTGCACACCGCGGCCTGAGCGGTCCATGCTGCCCCTCGAGGAAGCCCGCCTGCAGCTTCGCGGCCTGATGGCCGGGGAGCCGGACCTGGTGGCCAACGCCGCCAATTTCTCCGCCTTCCTCAATGAGCAGCTGGACAACATCAACTGGCTGGGTTTTTACTTCCTGCGCGGCGACGAGCTGGTGCTGGGCCCGTTCCAGGGCCGTCCGGCCTGCGTGCGCATCCCCGTGGGCAAGGGCGTCTGCGGCGCGGCGGTGGCCAGCGGGAGCACCCAGGTGGTGGCGGATGTGCACCGTTTTCCGGGCCATATCGCCTGTGATATCCGCTCGCGTTCCGAGGTGGTGGTGCCCTTGTGGCGCGCCGGCGAGATCGTGGGGGTGCTGGACGTCGACAGTCCGGTGACGGATCGATTCAGCGCGGCGGAGGTCGAATACATCGAGGCCCTCGCCCGGCACTTCTGCGAACTGCAATTCGGTTGAGCGGCCGCGATACACTTTGACCCTGGTCCCGCGACGCGGGAGGGGAGGTCGCCATGGCGCCGGAGTCCGGCACCGCCAGCAGGGGCATTCGCGGGTCGCGGCTGCGGGCCGGCGCGGCCTGTTGCCTGCTCGCCGCCTGCCTGGTGTCCGCCTGCGCCCGGAATCCGCTCCACCGCGCCGCGGTCGACCAGTTGCCGCCGCTGCAGTGGGATGGGAACGTGGTGACGGTCGCCGAGGTGGCGGCCACCGTGCCCTCGCCGGACCTGCTCGGGCTCAGCCAGGAGATGCGCGACTTCGTCGCGCGCTACGCCGCCACCAGCAGCCAGCCCCGCCAGCGCCTGGTCAACCTCCATCGCGCGGTGAAGGGCGCCGGCATGCTGGACCTGCAGTACGACCCCTTTGCCGACGGCACCGCCGCCGAGGCTTTCAACCGCGCCAGCGCCAATTGCCTGACCTACGCCCACCTGTTCGTGGCCCTGGCGCGAGAGGCGGGGCTCGACGCCCGCTACCAGTGGCTCGAGGTGAGGCCGCAGTGGACCCGAATGGGGGAGCGGGTGGCCCTGCGCATGCACGTTAACGTGCTGGTCGATCTGCCCCGCGGCGAATCGTTCATGGTCGATATCGACCCCCTGCAATCGCGCGATATCGCCGATTCCCACCCCCTGCGGGACAGCGATGGCGCGGCGCTCTACCACAGCAATCTGGCGGTGGATGCCCTCGCCGGTGGCGATCTGCCCACGGCCTGGCGGCAGTCGGTGCGCGCGCTGCAGCTGAGTCCCGCGATGGCCCAG
The DNA here is from genome assembly GCF_017255185.1 of Parahaliea mediterranea. Classification (GTDB taxonomy): domain Bacteria; phylum Pseudomonadota; class Gammaproteobacteria; order Pseudomonadales; family Halieaceae; genus JAFKCZ01. The sequence goes on along the minus strand of NZ_JAFKCZ010000002.1, from coordinate 157,243 downwards.
CTGTGGGTCAACCTGGGCGCGATCTATCGCGGCGCGGGCCAGCTCCAGGCCGCCGAGGACAGCTATTTCCGCGCCCTCAAACTGAATCCCGGTGACCGCTCGGCGATGAACAACCTGGTGGTGCTCTACGCCCAGCTCGGGCGGGAGGACGAGCGCGCCTATTGGGTCGAGCGGGTGGAGCGGCACCGCGAGGCGAATCCCTTCTACCACGCCTGGCTGGGAGACAACGCGGCGGACGAGGGTGCCTGGGACGAGGCCCTGGCGCACTACCGGCGCGCCTTGAAATTGCGCCCCCAGGACAGCCGCCTGCTCTACGCCGAGGGTATCATCCACTACCGCCGGGGCGACTTCGACGCGGCCACCGCGCGCATCGGCGAGGCCATCGACAGGGCGACCCTGAAGGGGGATATCGACCAGTACCGCCTGCAACTGGAGGCGGTGCGGCGCGAGGCCACCGCGGCGCTGTGAGGCCTCAGCCGGGGAGATCCACCCGGATATAGGCGCGCCGCTGGTAGCGCCCGGTCAGGCGCGCGAACAGGTCGCCGATACGCATCTGCAGGAAGTATTTGCGCCGCAGCGCTCCCAGCGCGGTGGCGCGATCCTCCTCCGAGTCCAGCAGGTGGGCCGTTGCGTCGATCCAGTCCCCGGTCAACTTGCCGGTCACGGTGCAGGGGGCGATGCGGGCCTCGCTGAAATTGCGCAGGCGCTTGACCTTGCCCGCCTCCCCGGCGGAGAACAGGTAGTAGCTGCCGGCGTAGGGGGCAAACCACACCGGGGTGGGCACAAAGTCCCCGTTGCGCTTGCGCGTGGCGAAGCTGATGTAATCGCCGGCCTCGAGTTTTTGCCGTGTTTCCTCGCCCATGGTTTCCCCCTGTAAACCCCTAGAGATGTCCACCGCCGTCCGGTAGGTCTATGCTGATTCTCCAACACTATTGATCCGGCATTCAAATAGATATCCCTATCTATTTGAATGCGGAGCCTGCCCCATGAGCATAGCGAATGCTTTGGGGGCATCCGTGTACCGCTTTTTTGCGAACTGACTCAATCAGGGGAACTCACTATGTCGGCATTTGGATTCGCGTCCACCACGGACGAGGTGCTCGCGGAGGTAAGGTTGGAGGGCCGCGTGGCCCTGGTCACCGGGGCGTCCTCGGGCCTGGGGCTGGAAACCGCCCGCGCGCTGGCGGCCCGGGGCGCCACGGTGGTGATGCTGGGGCGCAACCGGGCAAAGCTGGAGGGGGCCGCGGCGGCCCTCGCCGAGAGCGAGCCGCCCGGGCGCCTGGATACGGCGCGGCTGGACCTCGCGGACCTGGACCAGGTGCGCGGCGCCGCCGCCACCCTGCTCGACCTCTACCCCCGGGTGGATTTGCTGATCAACAATGCCGGGGTCATGGCGTGCCCGCTGTCGCGCACCGCCCAGGGCTTCGAGCAGCAGTTTGGCACCAACCACCTGGGTCACTTCCTGTTCACCTGCCTGATGGCGCCGGCCCTGATTCGGGCCGCGGCCGAGGGGGAGGGCGCGCGCGTGGTCAACCTCAGTTCCGGCGGCCACCGCTTCGCCCCGGTGGATTTTGACGACCCCAACTACTTGCGCCGCGATTACGACAAGTGGCAGTCCTACGGCCAGTCAAAGACCGCCAATATCCTGTTTTCGGTGGCCCTGGACCGGCGCCTGGCGCCGCGGGGCGTGCGGGTGTTCGCGGTGCACCCGGGCATGATCATGACCGAGCTGGGGCGCCATCTGGACGCGGCGGATATCGAGTCCATGCGCGAGCGGGCAGCGGCCATTGCCGCCGGCGATGGCGGCGGTGAGGCCCCGGGAGGCTTCAAGACGATTCCCCAGGGGGCCGCCACCACCGTCTATGCCGCCACCTCCCGTGAGCTCGACGGTCTCGGGGGGCGCTACCTGGAGGACTGCCAGCTGGCGGCAAAAGCCGGCGAGGGCGTCGCCGGTGGTGTAGAATCCTATGCAGTCGACCCCAACGCCGCGCAGCGGCTGTGGCAGCTGTCCGAGGAGCTGGTGGGTCAATCGTTCGATTTCCAGGGGGAAGCGTGATGGCGACACGGATAACAAGGGCCCTGCGGGCCGTGGCGGTACTGTGCCTGGGCGCGGTACTGGCGGGGCCGGCCCTGGCCGACCATCGCAGTGAAATCGAGAGCAAATCCGCGACCGCCCTCGACCAGCTGCGGGGCCACGCCCGGGAAATGGAAAAACTGCTCAAGCGCGCCAGCGGCGTGCTGGTGTTCCCCGACGTGGTGGAAATGACCTTCGGCGAGGGCGGGCGCTACGGCGAGGGCGCCCTGCTGATCGAGGGCAAACCGGTGGCCTACTACGCCACCGCCGGCGCGCCCCACGGGGTGGCGGTGAACGAGGGCCGCAAGGCCGAGGTTATCCTGTTCATGACCCGGGAGGCGCTGATCAAGTTTCGCAACACCATCGACTGGAGGGTCGGCGTCAGCGAGGGCGTGACCCGGGTGCGCATGGACGAGCGCGGGCGTCTGGAAACGCCCCGCACCGTGCCGCCGGTGCTGGGTTTTACGTTTTCCGACCGCGGCCTGATGGGCCACCTGGACCTCGACGGCACCAGCATCAACCGCATCGCGCGGTAGGCCACCGCGCCCGCCCTGGCGGGCGAAGCGCGGTTTCGGTATTCTCCGCGACTTTCCCGGGTGGGCCGCGGCACGAGGGCCCCGACAGGCCGCTGCAAGCCCGCCTGAGCCATACCCTGTTCAAGCACCACTGGAGACCGTTCGATCATGTCGCAGTTCACCCCTGTTTCCGCCGCCCTGCGGGGCGATATCGCCATCGGCGCCACCGTGGAGGTTCGCGGCTGGCTGCGCAGCAAGCGCGACTCCAAGGCCGGGATATCCTTCCTCGCGGTCCACGACGGCTCGGCCTTCGACGCGATCCAGGCGGTGGTGCCCAGCAGCCTGCCCAACTACGGCTCGGAAGTGCTCAAACTGTCCACCGGCTGCGCCGTGGTGGTGACCGGCGAGCTGGTGGCCTCCCAGGGCAAGGGCCAGAGCGTGGAGATCCAGGCCAGCGCCGTGGAGGTGGTGGGCTGGGTGGACGACGCCGAGGCCTACCCCATCGCCAAGAAGCGGCACACTTTTGAATACCTGCGCACCCAGGCCCACCTGCGTCCGCGCACCAATACCTTTGGCGCCATCACCCGGGTGCGCACCACCCTGGCCAACGCCATTCACAACTATTTCTTCGAGCGCGGTTTCCACTGGATCAACACGCCGATCATCACCGGCAGCGACTGCGAGGGGGCCGGCGAGCTGTTCCGGGTCAGTACCCTGGACGCGGTCAACCTGCCGCGCGGCGCCGACGGCCAGGTGGATTACAGCCAGGACTTCTTCGGCGGCGACGCCTTCCTCACCGTGTCCGGGCAGCTGGAGGTCGAGTCCTACTGCCTGGCGATGAGCAAGGTCTACACCTTCGGGCCCACCTTCCGCGCCGAGAATTCCAACACCAGCCGCCACCTGGCGGAGTTCTGGATGGTGGAGCCGGAGATCGCCTTCGCCGACCTGGGCGACAACGCCGACCTGGCCGAGGATCTGCTGCGGCATGTGTTCACCCGGGTACTGGAAGAGCGCGAGGACGACATGGCTTTTTTCCGCCAGCGCATCGACGACACCGTGATCGACCGCCTGCGCGGCGTGATCGACAACCGTTTCGAGCGCATGGACTACAGCGAGGCCATTCGCATCCTGGAGAACTGCGGCGAGTCCTTTGAGTTTCCGGTGCGCTGGGGCATCGACCTGGCTTCGGAGCACGAGCGTTACCTGTCGGAGCGGCACATCGGTCGCCCGGTGGTGGTGATGAATTACCCCAAGGACATCAAGGCCTTTTACATGCGCCTCAACGACGACGGCGAGACCGTCGCCGCGATGGACGTGCTGGCCCCGGGTATCGGCGAAATCATCGGCGGCAGCCAGCGCGAGGAGCGCCTCGACGTCCTCGACGCGCGCATGGACGCGCACCTGCGGGAGGAGCTGTGGTGGTACCGCGACCTGCGCCGCTACGGCACCGTGCCCCACGCGGGTTTCGGCCTCGGCTTCGAGCGCCTGCTCAACTACGTCACCGGCATGGACAACGTGCGCGACGCCATCCCCTTCCCGCGCACGCCGGGTAACGCGGCGTTTTAAGCCGGTTTGCAGGTGGGCTGATTGCCGCGGGCCCGGTCGAATGAATTCGACCTTACAGCGGTGGTGGTTGTCGGGGGGAGTGGTCGAATGAATTCGACCCTACAGGAGGGTGGTTGTCGGGGGCTCGGTCGAATGAATTCGACCCTACAGGAGGGTGATTGCCGCGGGCCCGGTCGAATGAATTCGACCCTACAGGAGTGTTGGCGCAGTCCCCTGTAGGGCCGAATTCATTCGGCCAAACCCGGAAGCGGGGCCCCGGTAGGGCCGGCAGCGGCCCCCTCTTTATCCGGCGCATTCATTCGATCGTTCCCGCCTGACATGCAAAACCGCACAAATTTTAAGCGCCTTCTGTGAATATTGCCTAGAATTTAACCTGAGAGCGGTCGCGGTGCCGGGTCATACTGGGGTGAATCGTCAATGCGATGCCCTGCGGGCGGGCATCGGAGTGGGAGCTATGAAACACAGCGAGTCGGGCCGGGCGGCCTCCGGGCCCAGTGAAATGGTGATCGTCGATACCTTCACGCGCCTTATCTTCGGCGAGGGCGGCGATTTCAGCAGCGCGGAGCTGGAAGTGATCGAGGCGCTGCGCTACGCCGAGCCCGATGTCGCTGGCGACGACCTGGGTGCCATGGGGGATTACCTGCGGGCCCTGGGCGTGGCGGAAATGGTGGAGCTGGTGTCCCGTGTGCAGCACTGCAGCGCCGCGGGCCTCCCGCCAAAGGCGGGAGGGGGAGGCGGCGGCACCGCCGCCTCGCGCGCCCACTAGCGGCGCCGCCGCGGACAACTAGTCCGCTGGCGGTGCTTGCTCGGCGCTGTCCTCGTCGTCCTGGCGCGAGGCGCCGGTCTTGGGTGGTTTCAGGCCGCAGCCGTCCACCAGTGAGAACTGCACCTGGAAGCCGTTGTCCCGATCGACCCCCTCGAAACACACTTCCACCTTCTGCTCCAGCTGGAAGCGCCGCGTGGTGCTGGTGAGGCTGGCGGTCCATTTGTCATAGCTGAACTTTTCCGGGTCCTTGCGCAGGTCCACGAAGCCCTCCAGGCCGCAATCCGCCAGCCGCACGGTGAAACCGGAGCTGTTGATGTGGGCCGCGGTGGCGGCGAGGCGGCGACCGGGTTCGGCCGCTGCCTGGCGCTCCAGATAGCGGCTCGCCAGCCAGCGTTCGGCCTCGTTGGTGGCGCCGCGGGCAGTGGCCAGCTTGTCCCGGAGCTGGTCCAGGGCGTCCTGCTCGGTGATCTTCGGCTCCTGGCCCGCGAGGATGGCCTTGATCTGCAGGTGCGCCAGGAAGTCCGCGTACTTGCGCAGCGGTGAGGTGCAGTTGGTATAGCAATCCAGGGCCATGCCCATGTGCAGGCCCGGAGTCCGGGTCAGTTCCGCCCGGGTGAGCAGGCGGTTGACCATCGCACGCAGCGGCAGGCCGCTGGCCGAGGCCCCCAGGGCGCGCATGATATTGCGGTAACCGGATTTGCTCCCGGGGTCGAGCTCCGCCGTCTCCGGGGCGTGCATGGCCAGGAACTTGCGGGTTTCGTCCAGGCGGTCGCCGCGGAAGCCCGGGTGGCTGACAAAGGGCCCGCTGGCTTCGTGCTCGGAGAGGAAGCGCGCGGCGCAGCGATTGGTGGCGACCATGCACTCCTCCACCAGTTTCTGCGATAGCAGCTTCTCGTAGGGTTCGATGTGGTCGATCTGCTTGTCGTCGCCCAGCACCCAGCGGTACTCCTGGCGATCTTCCATCACCAGTTCCTGGGCCTCCCGGCGGGCCCGCAGGGCGCGGTATACCTGGTACAGGGCCTCCAGGGGGCTGGCGTGGCTCATCAGCTCGTCGGCCTGGCCGTTGAGGTAGCGGTCCACCGCGAAGTAGGACAGCTTGGCCCGCGAACGGATGGTGGCCTCGATGAATTCGGCGCTGCCCACTTCGCCGCTGTCGCTGACCGGTATCCGGCATACCAGCGCCGGGCGGTCGACACCCTCCGACAGGGCGCAGGTGTCCTGGGACAGGGCCTCGGGCAGCATCGGCAGGACGTCGCCGTGGAAGTACACCGACGTGCCGCGCGCCGCGACGTCCCGGTGCAGCTGGGAGTCCCGCGGGATATAGGCGGTGGGGTCGGCGATGGCCACGAACAGGGTCCAGCCATCGTTGCTGATTTCGGCGTAGAGGGCGTCGTCGATGTCCTGGGTCTTGGCCGCGTCGATGGAGATGAATTCGAGGTCGGTCAGGTCGCGCCGGGTGCCGCTCTCCAGCGGGCTGGTGGCCGCGAGGCACTGCTCGAGGTCCTTCTGTGCCGCGCTGCCCCACTCCGCCGGCAGGCGGTACTTGGCCATGCAGTACAGATTCTCGATGCCCGGGGTGTCGTCGTTGCCCAGTACCGTCAGGATCTTGGCCTGCGGTTTGCCGTCGCGGATCGGGTGGCGGAGGATGGCGCAGCGCACGTAGTCCCCCTCCTTGACGCCGTTGCGGGCATGGGGCGGGATGAACAGCCAGCGCTTGAGGTGCGGCAGGTCGGGCTGGACGAAAAAGGCCTTGCCCTTGCGCACGCAGCGTCCGGTGAAGTCCCCCAGGGGACTGTCCACCAGTTTCTCGATGTCGGCGACGGTCTTGTTGTCGCGGGTGGGGCGGATACAGACCCGCACCCGGTCGTCGGGGAAGGCCTTGAGCATCTCGTCCGGTGGAATGAAGATTTCCCGGCCGTCATCCAGGACAGCGAAGCCGTAGCGGGCCTGGGTACCCTTAACCACCGCCTCGGCCCGCTCTTTCTCGGCCTCCATCTGCGACTTGAGGCCCTTGAGCTGGGCGAGTGAGTCCTGATTGAGCATTATAAATTCAGAGTCTTACAATAAGAGTGCATAAGCGCTTTATCGTAGCGGAAATGGTCCCCCGTGTCAGTGTGCATTCGCCACAGTGCACGGAATCGGTCATTTGATTGACAGGCGCGCGCGCCGGGTTTAATAATCGAGGGAACGCTGTTGCTTGTATCCGGGATGTGCCATTGAACCATTTCCGGGCCCTGGCCGGCAGCGGCGACCCGCCCGGCCAGGCGTCGACCACACCGCATCCGGCGGTCCCCGTGGGGGCCGCGCCACCGTCGAGCCCTGGCGCCAATGCCGCCGGCCACTGCCCGACACGCCCGCACGGGGCGGCCCGCGCCGCCACGGCTCACCGAGACTACACCTCCCTCCCACTCCAGACCCGGCCCTCCCGGCCGGCCCCGAAAGCACCCGTTCAGAGCTACCCATTTACGAGGAAAGCTATATGGAATCAGGCTCCGCCCTGCGAGTAGAGAAACCGAACCTGAAACCCGTCGTCAAGAAGACCTACGTACTGGACACCAACGTTTTACTGCACGACCCCACGGCCATCGCGGCCTTCAAGGAACACCACGTGGTCATTCCGATGACCGTGCTCGAGGAACTGGATCACATCAAGGACCGCCGGGACAAGTCGGTCAGCCGGGAGGCGCGCATCGCCATCCAGATGATCGACAAGGTGGTGGACGCCGCCACGCCCCAGGAGATCCAGGAGGGCGTGGAGGTGCCCGGCAGCTGTATCGAGGGCGAGGGCACACCGGGCACCCTGGCCATCTACCCGGACCAGCTCCTTACCGACAGTTCCGAGGTGCCCTTCCTCGACGCCACCCAGGACCAGGCCAACGATAACCGGATCATCAATGTGGCCCTGCGCCTGCAGGCGGAGCAGCCGAAGGAGTTCGTGTGCCTGGTCACCAAGGACATCAATATGCGCATCAAGGCCAAGGGCTCCGGTCTGCTGCATGTGGAGGACTACCGCCGCGACCGGGTGCTGGACGATATCGACCTGCTGGCCAGGGGCTACGAGCACATCGAGGGCGACTTCTGGGCCGGTATTGCCGAGGTGGACACCCTGCGCGAGGGTGATTGCACCCTGCACCGGGTGCCGCGCAAGTCCCTGCCCCAGGCCTACCCCAATATGTTCCTGTTCGATGACTGCGAGTTCATGGCCTTCGTCAAGCGCATCGACAGCGACCACGTCTACCTGCGCTGCGACAGCCGCGACAACCTGATGCACAAGCGTTTCTGGGGCCTGACGCCGCGCAACCTGGAGCAGGCCATGGCCATGGCCCTGCTGGAGGACGACAATGTCGACATGACGGTAATGACCGGCCCCGCCGGTTCGGGCAAGACCTTGCTGGCGCTGGCCTACGGGCTGCACGCCATCCTCGAGCAGAAGCGCTACAACAAGTTGATCGTGGCGCGCTCGACGCCGCCCATCGCCGAGGATATCGGCTTCCTGCCGGGCACCGAGGAGGAAAAAATGGCGCCCTGGCTGGCGGCCTTCGACGACAACCTGGAGATCCTCCACGGCGCCGACGAATCCTGTCACGGCAGTATCGACTACGTGAAGGAGCGGGCCAATATCCAGTTCAAGTCGCTCAACTTCATGCGCGGGCGCTCCTTCAACAACGCCTACATCATCATCGACGAGAGCCAGGGCCTGACCCAGTTCCAGCTCAAATCGGTGATCAGCCGGGTGGGGGCGGACTCCAAGATCGTGGTGCTGGGCAACCTGGCGCAGATCGACAACAAGTACATCTCGCCGCTGACTTCCGGCCTCACTTACCTGGTGGAGAAGAGCAAGGCCTATCCCCACGCCGGGGTGATGCACGTGAACGGCATTGTGCGCTCGCGGCTGGCGGCCTTCGCCGAGGAGAATCTGTAGGGCGCCGGGTCGGCCTCTCTTTTGGGGTCGTTCATTCCGCCTTCGGTTGAATGAATTCGACCCTGCACGGTACGCCGCGCCTTCCCCTGCGGGCGGAGGGCCGGGCCGCCTTTTCGGGGGGTATCGGTGCCGTCATGGTCGTATCAATTCGGCCCTACGTGCCGAGGGCCCCCTGTAGGGCCGAATTTATTCGGCCACCGCCGGGCGGTGATTGTTTCCGCCCCGGGCGCCGGTCCTGCTTTATCGGGGCACGCATCCCACCAGGACTTTCCGCGGGTGCTACACTAGCGCCCGCGGAATCCCCGCGATACCCGAAACCCGATTGAGGAAGTGCCCGCCGCCATGGACTCGCTGTTTATACTGCTGCAACACCTTGTCCCCCAACAACTCCTGTCGCGCGCGGTGGGAGCACTGGCGCGGGCGCGCCATCCGCGGTGGTTGAAGAACTGGGTAATCCGCCGCTTCGTCAATCGTTTCCGCGTGGACCTGTCCGAGGCCGAGGAGCCCAACCCCGAGGCCTACGCCACCTTCAACGACTTTTTCACCCGCCCCTTGCGCGAGGGCGCGCGCCCCCTGGCGGACGCGGATATCGTGTGCCCGGCGGATGGCCGTATCAGCCAGATCGGCGACATCGCCGAGCACAGTATTTTCCAGGCCAAGGGCCGCAGCTATTCCACCTGGAGCCTGCTGGGCGGAGACGAGGGCTGGGCCGAGCGCTTTCGCAACGGCAGTTTTGCCACTATTTACCTGTCCCCCCGTGACTACCACCGCGTGCACATGCCCCTGGCGGGCAAGCTGCTCGCCAGCCGCTATATCCCGGGCGAGCTGTTTTCGGTCAATGCGGTGACCGCCGGGGGAGTGGAGCATCTGTTTGCCCGCAACGAGCGGCTGGTGTGCTATTTCGATACCGAAGCCGGGCCGATGGCGATGGTGCTGGTGGGCGCGATGATCGTGGCGGGGATAGAAACCGTCTGGGAGGGCCAGGTGGCGCCCCCGCCCCGGCGCATCCTGCACCGGGATTTCAGTGTGGCGCCGGCGCCGGTGGCGCTCGGCAAGGGCGAGGAAATGGGCCGTTTCAAGCTGGGCTCCACGGTTATCCTGCTGTTCCCCGAGGGGGCGATGGCCTGGGACGAGCGCTACGCCGCCGGTACGCCCACCCGGCTGGGCGAGTCCCTGGCTGCGCTATCCCCCCGGTAGGGCGGTATTTATTCCGCCGATGGTTGGTCGAATGAATTCGACCCTACAGGCTGTGCGATATCCTCCCTGTGGGGCGGCATGCACTCCGCCGGTGGTTGGTCGAATGAATTCGACCCTACAGGCTGTGCGCTATCCCCCTGTGGTGCGGCATTTATTCCGCCGGTGGTTGGTCGAATGAATTCGACCCTACAGGCTGGGCGATATCCTCCCTGTGGGGCGGCATTTATTCCGCCGGTGGTTGGTCGAATGAATTCGACCCTACAGGCTGCGCGATATCCTCCCTGTGGGGCGGCATTTATTCCGCCGGTGGTTGGTCGAATGAATTCGACCCTACAGGCTGGGCGATATCCCCCTGTAGGGCGGAATTCATTCCGCCGCTTTTGGGGCGAATCAATTCGACCCTACGCCGCAACGGCGCGGGCTAGCGGCCATCTTCCAGGCTGCCGACGATGCGGCGATAGCTGTCGAGGCGCTGGTCGCTGATATCGCCGCGCTCGGCGGCGGCGAGAATCGCGCAGCCGGGCTCGCGCTGGTGCCGGCAATCGCGGAACCGGCACTGGCCGAGGTGCTGGCGAAACTCCCGGAACCCCCATTCCACCTGGTCGCGGTCCATGTGCCACAGGCCGAATTCGCGGATGCCGGGCGAATCGATCAGGCTGCCGCCGCTGGGCAGGTGAAAGAGCTGCGCGGTGGTGGTGGTGTGGGTGCCCTTGGCGGTGAGCTCCGACAGGGCCCCTACCCGCAGGTCGGCCCCCGGCAGCAGGGCGTTGACCAGGGAGGACTTGCCCACCCCCGACTGCCCGACAAACACGCTGGTGTGTTCGCGCAGGGCCGCCAGCAGGGGGGCGAGGCCGCCCTCCCGGCTCGATACCTCGAGTACGCGGTAGCCCAATTGGGGATAGATCGCCAGCAGCGCCCCGATGTCCCGCCGCAGGGCCTCGTCGCCGGCGAGCAGGTCGGTTTTGTTCAGCACCAGCACCGGTTCGATGCCGGACACCTCCGCGGCCACCAGGTAGCGGTCGATGAGGTTGGCGTGGGGCTCCGGCAGCGGGGCGATGACCACGAAAATGCGATCGATGTTTGCCGCCACCGGCTTCAGTTTGCCGTAGGGGTCGGGGCGGCACAGCTGACTGTCGCGGGGGGACTGCGCCACCACCACGCCGGTGGGGTCGCCGTCGCACCAGATAACGCGGTCGCCGGTGACCAGGGCTTCCAGGTTGGCCCGCAAGTGGCAGCGCCGGCGCGTGCCCGGCGCCGCTTCCACTTCCACCTGGGTGCCGAAGTGGGCGACCACCAGCCCCTCCCGTTCCGGGCCCAGGGCGCCGCCCTCCAGCGCCTGCTCGGCGGCGACGTCCCGCCGCCGGGCGCGCTCTGCGCGTTCCTTGTGGATTTTCTCGACGCGCCAGGCCTGCTGCCGGCTGAGTTTGCGTTTGCTCATGCGGGCATTATTGGCGGCCCCGGCGAGGGGCGCAATCGTCGCCGGCAGATTTGTTACACTGAGCCCTGAAATTTGATTGCGCCGGCAATCGGCATTGCCGGCTTGAAAGCGGCTGGATACAGGGCAATCTGCCCGACGGCCGGACACTAAGGAGCATGGCATGCAGGACCCGGGGAACCTGATCTGGATCGACCTGGAAATGACGGGGTTGGACACAGAGCGGGACGTGATCATTGAAATCGCCACCATTGTCACCGACAGTGATCTCAACACGGTCGCCGAGGGGCCGGTGCTCGCCCTGCGCCAGAGCGACGAGCGCCTGGCGGCGATGGACGAGTGGAACACCACGCACCACACGGCCTCCGGGCTGGTGGATCGCGTGCGCGCGAGCCGGGTCGACGAGGCGATGGCGACCCGCGAAACCCTGGAGTTCCTGCGCCAGTGGGTGCCGGCGGGAATCTCCCCCATGTGTGGCAACAGTATCTGCCAGGACCGCCGTTTTCTGGCCCGGCACATGCCGGAACTGGAGGCCTATTTCAACTACCGCAACCTCGACGTCAGCTCGCTGAAGATTCTCATGTTGCGCTGGCGCCCCGATCTGGCGGCGGGGTTCTCCAAGTCCGGGGCCCATCTCGCCCTGGAGGATATCCGCGAATCGATTGACGAACTCAGGTACTACCGCGATCACTTTCTGCGCCTGAAGCCGTGAGGCGGCTCTCGCCGTGGCGCTCCAGGGCCCAGGCCACGTGCTCGCGCACCAGCGGCGAGGGGTGGTCGCGGCGCTGGCGCAGTGCCGCGATCACCGCGGCGCTGCCGGGTGCATTGCCAAGGGCCACGGCGATGTTGCGCAGCCAGCGCTCGTGGCCGATACGCCGCAGCGCCGAGCCCTCGGTGCGCGCCAGGTAGGTGGCCTCGTCCCACAAAAACAGCTCCACCAGGTCGGGCGCCTCCAGTTGATGGCGGGGCTGGAAGTCGCCCTCCGCGGTGGGGTGGGCGAACTTGTTCCAGGGGCAGACCAGCTGGCAGTCGTCGCAACCGAAGATGCGGTTGCCCATGAGCGGACGCAGCTCGGGGTCGATGCTCCCCCGGTGCTCGATGGTGAGGTAGGAAATGCAGCGCCGCGCGTCCAGCTGGTAGGGGCCGACAAAGGCATCGGTGGGGCAGATGTCGAGGCAGGCGGTGCAGCTGCCACAGTGTTTGCTCTGCTGGGGCTCGCTGGCGGGGAGGGGCAGGTCGGTGTAGATCTCGCCGAGGAAAAACCAGGAGCCGGCGCGGCTGTTGATCATCATGGTGTTCTTGGCGATCCAGCCCAGGCCGGCGCGCTCGGCGATGGCCCGCTCCAGTACCGGCGCGCTGTCGACGAAGGCGCGGTAGTGGCCGCCGCCGGCCTCCTCGGCGATGCGCCGCGCCAGCTGCGCCAGGCGTTTGCGCATCAACTTGTGGTAGTCGCGGCCCAGGGTGTAGCGGGCAATGTAGCCCCGCCGCGGTGAGTCCAGCACCTCCAGCGGGCGAGTGTCCGCAACGAGGTAGTCCATGCGCAGGCTGAGCACCCGGCAGGTGCCGGGCACCAGCTCCTCGGGCCGGGCCCGCTTGTCGCCGTGGCGCGCCATGTAGTCCATGCTGCCGTGGTAGCCCGCGTCCAGCCACTTGCGCAGGTAGTCGCGGTGCTCGCCCAGGTCGACATCGGTAATGCCCATCTGCTGGAAGCCCAGTTCCCGGGCCCAGTCGCGAATGCGCTCGGCGAGCTCGGCCCGGGCGCGCGGCGACAGGGCCGGCGGCGGTCCCGTCTCTATGTGCTGCTTGTGCAAATGCTCGCTCATGGGGCTGTGATGGGGCAGGCCGGGGGCCTATACTCTTGGGTTTTGCCGCTGCCCGTGCGCGGTGCGCGCGTGCCGTCGCCGTGTATGTATGAATGCAGCCGTGTACGAATGCACGTGTGTACGGGCCCCGATTCTACCAGACATGCCGCCCAAACACGCCCCAGAGGAGACCATGTTCGATTTTACCCAGATGCAGGGGCTGTACACCGCGCGGCAGGTCCGCGCCCTGGACGCGCGCGCGATCGGGGGGGCGGGGATACCCGGCCCGATCCTGATGGCGCGGGCCGCGGCGGCGGCCTGGGACCAGCTGCTCGCGCTGTGGCCGCGGCCCGAACTCGTACAGGTGCTGTGCGGCACCGGCAACAACGGCGGCGACGGCTTCCTGCTGGCGGAGCTGGCGCACAAGCGCGGCTACCCGGTGGCGGTGTACCAGCTGGGCGATCCCGCGCGCATTGGCGGCGACGCCCTGAAGGCCCGGGAACAGGCCCTGGCCAGCGGCGTGCCGGTGGCGCCCTACACCGCCGGCTGCCTGGAGTCCCGGGGCGTGGTGGTCGACGCCATGCTGGGCACCGGTCTAGGCGGCGAGGTGCGCGACGCCCAGCGGGGGGCCATCGAGGCGGTCAACACCCTCGACCTGCCGGTGTTGGCGGTGGATATTCCCTCGGGCCTGTGCGCCGACAGCGGGCGGGTGCTGGGCGCCGCGGTGCGTGCCGCGACCACGGTAACCTTTATCGCCGCCAAGCGCGGCCTGTACACCGGGGATGGCCAGGATTGCGCCGGCGCTGTGTCCCTGGCCACGCTGTCGGTGCCGGCGGCTGTCTATGCCGTCGAGCCACCGGACTGCCGCCGGCTGTCGCTGGACGCCATGCTCGCGGCGCTGCCGCCGCGTCCCGCCAATGCCCACAAGGGCCTGTACGGGCGGGTGCTGGTGGCCGGCGGGGACCTGGGCATGGGCGGCGCGATCGCGCTGGCCGCGGAGGCGGCGCTGCGCTGCGGCGCCGGCCTGGTCAGCGCCGCGACGCGCGCGGAACACGTGCCGGCGATACTCGCCCGCAGCCCCGAGGTGATGGCCCGCGGGGTGGCCTCGGGCCAGGAGCTGGCGTCGCTGCTCGATGGCGCCGACGTGGTTGCCCTGGGCCCCGGTCTCGGGCAGTCGCCGTGGTCAGAGCAACTGTTCCAGGCGGCCTGTGAGCATCGCGTGCCGCTGGTGCTGGATGCCGACGCCCTCAACCTGCTGGGTCGGCGGGTCGGGGGCGTGGTTCCGCCGCGAGGCAACTGGATTCTCACCCCGCACCCGGGGGAGGCCGCGCGGCTGCTGGGCTGCTCAACGGGCGAGGTACAGGCGGATCGGTTTGCCGCCGCCCGCGAGCTGCAACAGCGCCTGGGCGGCGTGGTCGTGCTCAAGGGCAATGGCACCCTGGTGTGCGATGGCGAGCAAGTGCTGCTGGGCGACTACGGCAATCCCGGCATGGCCAGCGGCGGCATGGGCGATGTGCTCACCGGGGTGATTGCCGCGCTGCTGGCTCAGGGCCTGGCGCCGGTGGAGGCCGCCGCCCTGGGGGTTTGCCTGCACGGCGCCGCGGCGGATCGCGCCGCCGGGGCGGGCCAGCGCGGGCTGCTGGCCTCGGACCTGGCGCCGCACATGCGCGAGCTGCTTGCATGAGCGGCACGCAGTGGCAGGTGGAGGCCGCCGACGAGGCGGCCATGGTCGCCCTGGGTCGCGGCCTGGCGGCGGTGGCGCAGCCCGCCCTGGTGGTCCACCTGGAGGGCGACCTGGGGATGGGCAAGACCACGTTCAGCCGCGGTTTCATTCAGGGCCTGGGTCACGAGGGGGCGGTTAAAAGTCCCACCTACACCCTCGTTGAGCCCTACCAGCTGGGCCAGCTCGAGGTCTTTCATTTCGACCTCTACCGTCTCGGCGACCCCGAGGAGCTGGAGTTTATGGGTGTGCGTGACTACTTCCGGGAGGATGCCGTGTGCCTGGTGGAATGGCCGGGACGCGGCGCCGGGATTTTGCCCCCGCCGGACATAGGGATTAACATAGTTCCCGCGGGGTTGGGGCGCCGGCTCGATATCCGTGCCGCGACGGTGTTGGGGGATACCGTACTGGGACGCTGGCGTCGTCGCCATTTGTCGCATTAGCGCGGCGGCCGGCCGGGGAGCAACTTGCCCGCAACCGGCACGCATAATGAG
The DNA here is from genome assembly GCF_017255185.1 of Parahaliea mediterranea. GTDB lineage: Bacteria > Pseudomonadota > Gammaproteobacteria > Pseudomonadales > Halieaceae > JAFKCZ01. Next base: position 141,752 of record NZ_JAFKCZ010000002.1, on the reverse strand, counting down.
TGCGTCCACAAGAACGACAACGGGATTGGAGTGATATGAGCAGGGCTTGCTGGATCGGAGTGGTCCTGGGGTGGCTGGTGGCGTCCTCCGCGCAGGCCGTGGAGGTGCAGGACGTGCGCCTGTGGCGCGCCCCCGATCACACCCGCGTGGTATTCGACCTCAGCGCTCCCGTCGAGCACAAGCTCATCGCCCTCGACAATCCCGCCCGCATCGTGGTGGATATCGCCGATATCGAATTGAAGGCGAGCCTCGCCAGTCTCAAGCTCGACGACACCCCGATCAGCCAGATTCGCTCCGGCATCCGCGACGGCAATGACCTGCGGGTGGTGTTCGATATGAGCGCGGCGGTCGATCCCCGCAGTTTCGCGCTGAAAGCCAATGCGCAGGCCGGTGACCGCCTGGTGGTGGATCTCTACGACCGGGGCGCGGCTACCGCCGAAGAGGCTCCCAGCGTCAAGAAAAGCGTCGATAGCGGCGGGCGCCGCGACATTGTCATCGCCATCGACGCCGGTCACGGCGGCGAGGACCCGGGAGCCTCGGGCCCGAACCGCCTGCGGGAGAAAGACGTGGTGCTGGCGATAGCGCGGGAGTTGAACGCGCTGCTGGAGAAGGACAGCGGATTCCGGCCCACCCTGGTCCGCAGCGGCGATTACTACGTCAGCCTGAAGGGGCGCAGGGACATCGCCCGCAAGCGCCAGGCGGATCTGTTCGTGTCCATTCACGCCGACGCCTTTACCCGGCCCCAGGCCAACGGCGCCTCGGTGTACGCCCTGTCGACCAAGGGCGCCACCAGCACCACCGCCCGCTACCTGGCCCAGCGCGAGAACGCCGCCGACCTGGTGGGGGGCGTGCGCCTGTCCGACAAGGACGACGTGCTGGCGGGGGTGCTGGCCGACCTGTCGATGACCTCCACCCTGGACACCAGTCTCAAGCTGGGTGGGCGGGTGTTGACGCGCATGGACACCATCGCCCGCCTGCACAAGCGCAATGTGGAGCAGGCCGGCTTCGCGGTGCTCAAGTCGCCGGACATCCCCTCGATCCTGGTGGAGACCGGCTTCATCTCCAACCCCGGCGAGGCGCGGCGCCTCGCCACCCGCAGCTACCAGCAGCAGATGGCGCGGGCGATCCACGCGGGCATCCGCGACTGGTTCACCGCCCACCCGCCCGCGGGGACGCTGCTGGCCTGGCAGAAGCAGCAGGGCGGCCAGCAGTACACCATCGCCAGAGGTGATACACTGTCGGATATTGCCCAGCGCTTCAACGTCTCCGTGAATGAGCTCAAGAACGTCAATGGCCTGTCGAACTCGCGCATCGTGATCGGGCAAACGCTCAAAATTCCTGCAACCTGACAGTTTTCCATGTCCCAGATACACCGCCTCAGTCCGAGGCTTGCCAACCAGATCGCCGCCGGTGAGGTGGTGGAGCGCCCCGCCTCCGTGGTCAAGGAGGTGCTGGAAAACGCGGTCGACGCCGGCGCCACCCGCATCGATGTGGAAGTGGAGGCCGGCGGCAGCAAGTTGATCCGGGTGCGCGACAACGGCTCCGGCATGTCGGCGGACGACTTGCCCCTGGCCCTGGCGCGCCACGCCACCAGCAAGATTCACTCCCTGGAGGACCTGGAGCGGGTCGGCAGCCTGGGCTTTCGCGGCGAGGCCCTGGCCAGTATCGGCTCGGTGTCCCGCCTGACCCTCACCTCCAATCACCGCGACGACAGCAGCGAGGGCTGCAGCGCCCTGAGCGAGGGGCGCGAGATGGAGGTCACGGTAAAACCGGCGCCCCACCCCCGCGGCACTACCGTGGAAGTGCGCGACCTGTTCTTCAATACGCCGGCCCGGCGCAAGTTCCTGCGCACCGAGAAGACCGAGTTCAACCACCTGGAGGAGGTGGTCAAGCGCCTGGCTTTGTCGCGCTTTGACGTCGGCTTCAGCCTGCGCCACAACGGCCGCGGCATCCACAACCTCAAACCCGCCGACAGCGACGCCGAGCGCCGGCGCCGGGTCGCCTCGATCTGCGGTCCCGCGTTCATGGAACAGGCTATCCATATCGAGCACGACAGGGCGCCCCTGCGCCTGTGGGGCTGGGTGGGGCTGCCCACGTTTTCCCGCAGCCAGGCGGATTTGCAGTACTTCTTCGTCAACGGCCGGGTCATTCGCGACAAGCTGGTGGCCCACGCGGTGAAGCAGGCCTACCGGGACGTGCTGTATCACGGCCGCCATCCCGCCTTCGTGCTCTACCTGGAGCTGGACCCGGCCCAGGTCGATGTCAACGTGCACCCGACCAAGCACGAGGTGCGTTTCCGCGACGGTCGCACCGTGCACAACTTCATTTTCAGCAGCCTGCACCGCGCCCTGGCGGACGTGCGCCCGGGACAGGACAGCCCCGCCCAGGCGGGTTCCGAACCGGTGGCGGCGATGGCCGCTGGCTGGGCCGCCCAGGGCGAGACCGTGGATCCCCGCACCGGGGAAATCCGCACCCAGCACGGGTTGCTGGGCGGGCTGCCGTCCTCGGGGGCGGCAGCCGCGGGGACGCCGGCCGGGGATGGGTTGCCGCCAGCAGCCCCGCCGGCATACTCCGGCCAGCGTCCCGTGTCGGCCGCTCCCGGCCACGCCGGGGAGCAGGTGCGCGCCTACGGGCAGTTGCACCCGCCGCGGCCGGGGATGCCGGAGGCGTCCGCGGACGAGGAAGTCCCGCCCCTGGGCTACGCCCTGGCCCAGCTCAAGGGCATCTATATCCTGGCTGAGAACGCCCAGGGCCTGGTGTTGGTGGACATGCACGCCGCCCATGAGCGCATCACCTACGAGCGTCTCAAGCTGGCTCGCGACGCCGAGGGCATTCGCAGCCAGCCGCTGCTGGTGCCCCAGCCGATAGCGGTGAGCCAGCGCGAGGTGGCGATGGCGGCGGAGCACGAGGCGCTGTTCGCCCGGCTTGGCCTGGCGGTGGACGTGGCCGGGGAAGAGAGCCTGATGATCCGCCAGATTCCCGTGGCCCTGCGGGACTCCAATGTGGAGCAACTGCTGCGCGACGTGCTCTCGGACCTGATCGAATACGGTAGCTCCGACCGCATCGAGGCCCACATGGATGAAATCCTGTCGACCATGGCCTGCCACGGTTCGGTGCGCGCCAACCGGCGTCTCACGGTGCCGGAGATGAACGCCCTGCTGCGGGACATGGAGGCCACCGAGCGTTCGGGCCAGTGCAATCACGGCCGTCCCACCTGGACCCAGTTGCGGCTCGACGAACTCGACAAGCTGTTCCTGCGCGGTCGCTGAGGCGGCGAGTATAGCGATGGCCGCCAAACCCCTGCTTATCTGCCTGATGGGACCCACCGCCTCGGGCAAGACCGACCTCGCGATCGACCTGGCGGGGGTGCTGAATTGCGAGCTGGTCAGCGTCGACTCCGCCCTGGTATACCGGGGGCTCGACATCGGCAGTGCCAAGCCCGACTACCCCCACCACCTGGTGGATATTCGCGAGCCCGATGACCCCTATTCCGCGGCGGATTTTGCCGTCGATGCGCGACGGGTGGTGGCGGATATCCTCGAGCGCGGTCGCACCCCGCTGCTGGTGGGGGGCACCATGCTCTACTTCCGCGCCTTCCTCGAAGGCCTGGCGGAGATGCCGGCGGCGGAGCCGGCGCTGCGACAGGCGATCGAGGTCGAGGCCGCCGCGCGCGGCTGGCCGGCGCTGCACGCCGAGCTCGAGCGGGTCGACCCGGACGCGGCGGCGCGCATCCATCCCAATCATTCCCAGCGCCTGGCCCGGGCGCTGGAAGTCTACCGCGCCAGCGGCGTGCCGATCTCCGAGTGGCAGCGCCGCCAGGACGTGGAACCGGCGGCGTCGCGCTATACCCTGCGCCAGCTGGCCATCTGCCCCCGGGACCGCGCCGTGTTGCATCGGCGTATCGAGCGGCGTTTTGAGCAGATGATGGCGGCGGGCTTCCTGGAGGAAGTGCGCGCCCTGCACGGGCGGCCCGGATTGCACGCCGGGCTGCCGGCGATCCGCGCGGTGGGCTACCGGCAGCTGTGGCACTACCTGGACGGCGAATGCAGCCTGGAGGAGGCGGTACAGCGGGGCGTTGCCGCGACCCGGCAGCTGGCCAAGCGCCAGCTCACCTGGCTGCGCAAGTGGCCCGGGCTCGACTGGCTGGAAACCGGCGCCGCGGGGAACGTTCTGCCCGGGGCGCGGTCACATTCGGCGGTGGATACCTGCATGGATGATTTGCTCCAGCGGGCCTTGAATTATATCGGGCCCGCCCCCAGTTAGATTTGCCGGAGTGATCTATACTATGCCGTGTAGGACCCGAGGAAGGCCCGATGTCTTCCCGGCGGGGGGCAACCAGCAATACCGCCGGGTTTATCAAGAGGTCATTTATTCATTTTTTGGCTCGTGTTGAGCCGGCCGAGGAGAGAGCTGCTATGTCAAAAGGGCACACTCTACAAGACCCTTACCTGAATATTCTGCGTAAGGAACGCGTCCCGGTTTCGATCTACCTGGTAAACGGCATCAAGCTGCAGGGCCAGATCGAATCCTTCGACCAATTCGTGGTGTTGCTGAAAAACACCGTCAGCCAGATGGTGTACAAGCACGCCATTTCCACTGTTGTACCGTCCCGCGTGGTGCGTCTGCCGATGCAGAACCCGCCAGAGGAAGATGGTGGCAGCAGCTAAGACCCCACACCGCGGCGCGCCCCGTGTTCGCCGCGGTCCCTTCTCTTGCGCGGGAGGCCTCCTCGAGGGCGGCCCCGCCGTAGTGTTCCGAGGTGCCTTTGTTCTTTGAGCGACCCGAGTCGGGCGAGCGCGCCGTGCTCGTTCATCTCAACCTGGCGAGCGAGGCGGAACGCGAAGACCCGCGTGAATTCGAGGAGCTGGTGCTGTCCGCCGGTGGCGATCCCGCCGCCTTCATTATGGGGCAGCGTGATGCACCGCACCCGCGCACCTTCGTCGGCAAGGGCAAGCTGGAGGAAATCGGCGCCGAGGTAAGGGCCGCCGATGCCGAGGTGGTGATGTTCAATCACGCCCTCAGCCCCAGCCAGGAGCGCAACCTCGAGCGCGAGCTCAAGTGCCGGGTGCTGGACCGCACCGGCCTGATCCTCGATATCTTCGCCCAGCGCGCCCGCACCCACGAGGGCAAGCTGCAGGTGGAGCTGGCCCAGTTGCAACACATGAGCACCCGGCTGGTTCGGGGCTGGACCCACCTCGAGCGCCAGAAGGGCGGTATCGGCCTGCGGGGCCCGGGGGAAACCCAGCTCGAGACCGACCGCCGCCTGCTGCGCGCGCGAATCAAGTCGATCACCGCCCGCCTGGCCCGTGTACAGCGACAGCGCGATCAGGGGCGCCGTTCGCGGCGGCGGGCCGAGGTGCCCACCGTGTCGTTGGTGGGTTACACCAACGCCGGCAAGTCGACCCTGTTCAATCGTCTCACCGACGCCACGGTGTACGCCGCCGACCAACTCTTTGCCACCCTGGACCCGACCCTGCGCCGGCTGGAGCTGGAGCAGGTGGGCCCCGTGGTGCTGGCGGATACCGTGGGTTTCATTGCCCACTTGCCGCACAACCTGGTGGAGGCCTTCAAGGCCACGCTGGAGGAAACCCGCAGCGCCGACCTGCTGTTGCACGTGATCGACGCCGCCTCCGGCGAGCGCGAGGACAACATCCACCAGGTGGCGGAAGTGCTGGAGGACATCGGCGCCCGCGACATCCCCCAGTTGCAGGTCTACAACAAGCTCGATCTGTTGCAGCAGCCGCCGCGTATTGATCGCGATGAGAACGGCAAGCCCGAGCGGGTGTGGCTCAGCGCCGTCAGTGGCGAGGGCTGCGACCTGCTGTTGCAGGCCGTCGCCGAACTGGTGGGCGAGGACATGGTGGAAGAGAAATTGCAGCTGGCGCCCGACCAGGGCGGCCTGCGGGCCGCGCTGTACCGGCTGGGCGCGGTGCAGTCCGAGGACTATGGCGACGACGGCCGGGCCCACCTCCAGGTGAGGCTGCCCCGGGCCGACTGGAATCGCTTGATGAAGAAGGGGCCGGCCCCCCTGTTTTAAGCGTTCGCGGCATGACCCGCGGGCGCGCGGATTCTCTGACCATGGGGCGGAATGATGTTAAACTGCCCCGACTTTATTGCTAGGAGCGACGTATGGCCTGGAATGAACCGGGTGGCGGCAACAACAAGCCCAAGGACCCCTGGGGCGGCGGCGATCAGGGGCCTCCTGATCTGGACGAGGCGCTGAAAAAAGTGCAGGAAAAACTGGGTGGCCTGTTCGGTGGCCGCGGTGGCTCTGGCGGTGGTCGCGGTAGCGGCGCCGGTATTTCCGGATCGCTGATTTTGGTGCTGCTCACCGGTGCGGTGCTGGTGTGGGCCCTGATGGGCTTTTACCAGATCGACCAGCAGGAGCGGGCGGTGGTGCTGCGCTTTGGTGAGTATCACTCCACGGTCCAGCCCGGCCTGCAGTGGAACCCGCCGCTGATCGACGAGGTGATCAAGGTCAATACCACGCGGGTGCGCGCGGTCAGCTTCCGCGAGATCATGCTGACCAAGGACGAGAACATCGTCGAGGTGCGCATGTCGGTGCAGTACGTGATCGACGACCCCACCAAGTTCGTGCTGGAAGTTCGCTCGCCGGAGAACTCCCTGCAGCACGCGGCCCAGAGCGCCATCCGCCACGTGGTGGGTGACACCCGCATGGATCTGGTGCTGACCGAGGGCCGCGCGCAGATCGCCGCCGACGTCAGGACCCGCCTGCAGACCTACCTGGACAATTACCAGACGGGTATCCGCGTGTCCAAGGTCAACGTCGATGAATCCAAGCCGCCGAGCCAGGTGCAGGCGGCCTTCGACGACGTGATCAAGGCCCGCGAGGACGAGGAGCGCCTGAAGAACGAGGCCCAGTCCTACGCCAATGGCATCGTACCCGAGGCCCGCGGTCGCGCCCAGCGCGAGATCGAGGAGGCCAGCGCCTACAAGGAGCAGGTCATCGCCAACGCCGAGGGTGAGGCCGACCGTTTCGAGAAACTGTTGACCGAGTATCGCAAGGCGCCGAAGGTGACCCGCGAACGTCTCTACCTCGAGGCGGTGCAAGGTGTCTACGCCAATAGCAGCAAGGTGATGGTCGATGTCGAGGGCGGCAATAACGTGATGTACCTGCCATTGGACAAGTTGGCCGAGCGCTCCGCCAGTGGCGGCCGGGGCCGTTCGCCGCTGGACAGTAACGAGCTGCGCGAGCTGGCCAACCGCGTTGCCGACCAGCTGAATATCGATCAGGCCAACTCCGGTACACGCAGGGGAGGACGCTGATATGTCGGGTCGCAATATGACGTTTATTCTCGCCGCGGTGCTGTTGTTGTTCCTGGCGAGCAACTCCCTGTTCGTGATCAAGGAGACCGAGCGCGCGGTAATGCTGAAGTTCGGTGAAGTGGTCAACCCGAATATCCAGCCCGGGCTGCACTTCAAGATCCCCTTTGTCAACAACGTGCGCAAGTTCGACGGCCGGGTACTCACCGTGGATTCCCAGCCGGAGCGCTTCTTCACCCAGGAGAAGAAGGCGCTGATCGTGGACTCCTACGCCAAGTTCAAGGTGGCGGATACTTCCAAGTTCTACACCGCCACCAACGGCGACGAGTCCCGGGCCATGGGGCTGTTGTCCCAGCGCATCAACGACGGCCTGCGCAACCAGGTGGCCGTGCGCACCATCCAGGAAGTGGTGTCCGGGGAGCGTGACCAGCTGATGGAGGACATCGCAACCCAGCTGAACAAAGTCGCCCTGACGGAGCTGGGTGTCGAGGTGGTCGACGTGCGGGTCAAGCAGATCGACCTGCCGCCGGATGTGTCCGACTCGGTGTACCGGCGCATGAACGCCGAGCGCGAGAAAGAGGCGCGGGAGCACCGCTCCCAGGGCCAGGAGCTGGCCGAGGGGATTCGCGCCGCCGCCGACCGCGAGGTGACCGTGATCGAGGCCAACGCCTACCGCGACGCCCAGCAGATCCGCGGTGAGGGCGATGCCCGGGCCACCGCCATTTACGCCAGCGCCTTCGGCCAGGATCCGGAGTTCTACTCCTTCACCCGCAGCCTCAAGGCCTACCAGGACGCCTTCGGCGACAAGGGCGATATCCTCTTGCTGCAGCCGGACAGTGACTTCTTCCGCTACCTCAAGGGGCCCGACGGCGGCAAGTAGGGGGCTTTTCAGCGCCCCGGGAGAGCCCAAATAATCACAGGTGCCATCCCCGGCGTCTGTGGTAGAATTCCGCAACCGTGGGATTCGGCGTTTGCTGCGCAAACTCTGGACTCACGGTTTTTTTGTGCACCGCCATCGCCGCGGCCCGGCGGGGGAGTCGATTGTGGATTTCTGGCAGGTACTTCCGGTGGCCCTGGCACTGGTGTTGATCATCGAGGGCATGCTGCCTTTTGTCAGCCCCCGTCGCTGGCGCGAGATGCTGGCGCTGGTGGGGCAGATGGAGGACGGCGTGATTCGAAGAATTGGTCTCGGCAGCATGCTGCTGGGGCTGTTGTTGCTGCATTGGGTGAACGGATGACAAGCGTCGATCGCTGGCAACTCCCCGACGGGGTCGAGGAAGTACTTCCGGCGCAGGCCGCGGTGGCCGAGCGCCTGCGCAGGCAATTGCTGGATATGTACCGCAGTTGGGGCTACCAGCTGGTGATTCCGCCACTGGTGGAATTCACCGAGTCCCTGCTGATCGGCCTCGGCGCCGACCTGGACCTGCTCACTTTCAAGATGACCGACCAGCTGAGCGGCCGCACCCTGGGGGTGCGCGCGGATATCACCCCGCAGGTGGCGCGAATCGACGCCCACAGCCTGGGCCAGTCCGGCGTCACCCGCCTGTGCTACGCCGGCTCCACCCTGCACACCCGGCCCAAGACGCCCGCCGGCTCGCGTTCACCGATCCAGCTGGGGGCCGAACTCTACGGCGACAGCAGCCTGGCGGCGGACGTGGAGATCATCCGCCTGATGCTGGCCACCCTGGAAACCGCCGGGCTCGACCACATTACCCTGGATCTCGGGCACGTGGGGGTCTACGGCGCGGTGCTGGCCGCCGCGGGGCTCGACGACGAGCAGGAACAGACCGTGTTCGACGCCCTGCAGCGCAAGTCCCTGCCCGACCTGGAGCAGGCCCTGGCGGATGCCGACCCGCGCGCCCGGGAGCTGATCGTCAGCCTGGTGGACCTGAATGGCGACGACAGCGTGCTGAGCGCGGCCCGGGAGCTGTTCGCCGAGCGCGCCCCCGACGCCCTGGCCGCCATCGACGCCCTGCAGGACGTGGCGACGGATATTCGCCGGCAGCGGCCCGGGGTGGCAATCTACTTCGACCTGGCCGAGTTGCGCGGCTACCACTACCACACCGGTATCGTGTTCGCCGCCTATGTGCCCGGCCACGGCCAGGCGCTGGCCAACGGCGGGCGCTACAATGATGTGGGCGGGGTCTTTGGCCGGGCGCGCCCGGCCACCGGTTTCGCCACCGATTTGAAGGCGCTGATGGCGCTGTTGCCCGCCGAGGAGACCGGGCGCGGCGCCATCAGTATGCCCGATATCGATGACCCGGCCCTGCAGGACCGGGTCGACGCGCTGCGGGCGGCGGGGGAGGTGGTGATCAACTGCCTGTCCGCCGCTCCCGACCCGCGCTGTGACCGCCAGCTGGTGGAGCGGGACGGCGACTGGGTCGTGCAGCCCCTCAATACCTGAACAACGAGTTGATTCCGCATGAGCAAGAACGTAGTGGTCCTGGGCACCCAGTGGGGTGACGAGGGCAAGGGCAAGATTGTCGATCTGCTGACCGACCAGGCCAGCACCGTGGTGCGCTTCCAGGGCGGTCACAACGCCGGCCACACCCTGGTCATCGACGGCGAGAAAACGGTGTTGCACCTGATTCCCTCCGGCATTCTGCGGGAGCATGTCCAGTGCCTCATCGGCAACGGCGTGGTGCTGGCCCCCGACGCGCTGCTCAAGGAGATCGCCGAGCTGGAAGCCAAGGGCGTGCCGGTGCGCGAGCGCCTGCGTATCTCCCCGGCCTGTCCGCTGATCCTGCCCTACCACGTGGCCCTGGACCAGGCCCGGGAGGCGCGCCGCGGCGAGGACAAGATTGGCACCACCGGCCGCGGGATCGGCCCCGCCTACGAGGACAAGGCCGCGCGCCGCGGCCTGCGCCTGGGCGATTTGCAGGACGAGGGCCGCTTTACGCGCAAGCTGCGCGAGGTCATGGAGTACCACAACTTCCAGCTACAGCACTACTACCAGGTGGAGCCGCTGGACGTGGACCAGGTGCTGGCCGACACCCTGGCCATGGGCGAGCAGCTGCTGCCGATGATGGCCGATGTCACCGCCATCCTGCACCAGTGCCGGCAGACCAACGCCAAGATCCTGTTCGAGGGCGCCCAGGGCTCGCTGCTCGATATCGATCACGGGACCTATCCCTTTGTCACCAGTTCCAATACCACCGCCGGCGGTACCGCCACCGGTTCCGGTTTTGGCCCCCTGTACCTGGACTACGTACTGGGCATCACCAAGGCCTACACCACCCGTGTGGGTTCCGGCCCCTTTCCCACCGAGCTGTTCGACGCCACCGGGACCCACCTGGCGGAAAAGGGCCACGAGTTCGGTGCCACCACCGGCCGGCCCCGTCGCTGTGGCTGGTTCGACGCGGTGGCCCTGCGCAACGCGGTCAACATCAACTCGGTGTCCGGCCTGTGCCTGACCAAGCTGGACGTGTTGGACGGGCTGGAGAGCATCCAGATTTGCGTCGGCTACGCCGACGAGGATGGCAACCCGGTGCCCAACCCTGTCGACTCCGACGATTACGCCGGCCTGGTGCCGGTGTACGAGGTGGTGCCCGGCTGGAAGGAGTCCACCCTGGGCGCCAAATCCCTGTCGGAGCTGCCGCAGGCCGCACTGGACTATATCCACAAGATCGAGGAAGTGGTGGGGGCGCCGATCGACATCATCTCCACCGGGCCGGACCGGGTGGAGACCATCGTGCTGCGCCACCCCTTCGGCAGCGGTGACGCCGCCTAGGAGAATGGTACTTACTTAAGTCAAAAACAGGGTATGTTGCCCTCTGTAGGGTCGAATTTATTCGATCAAAATCGGTGCTCACGGCATCAATGGCCGAATAAATTCGGCCCTACAACGGTTAAGTAGGTGCCATTGCACACAGGCACACCCTATAGATTCCGGGAACTGAGCGAGGGAGGTGCCGATTTCCTTTGAACTAACCAAATGGCTGTCGCTGCTGTTGTTCCCCTTGCAGCAGTCGATGCTGCTCATGGCCCTGGCGCTGCTCGCCCTCTTCCTGGGGTGGCGGCGCACCGCCGGCACCGCGGTGGCCGTAGCTTTGTGCTGGCTCTATTTCTGCGCCACGCCGATCACCGCCGATTACCTGATGGGCCGCCTGGAGGCGGACTACCCGCCGCTGGAAGCCCGCGCCCTGCCCGCTGCGCCGGCCCTGGTGGTACTCGGTGGCAGTACCCGCGGCGATACCTCGGCGGAGCAGGGCGCCGACCTCAATGCCCAGGCCGATCGCCTGGTGTTCGCGGCTCAACTCTACCATCTGGGGAAAGCGCCGCTGGTGCTGTTGAGCGGCGGCAGCGCCGGCCATGCGCGTACCGAAGCCCGGGAGCTGGCCGATATTCTCCAGGTGATGGGCGTGCCCGAGCGCGCCATGCTGCTGGAGGGCCACAGCCGCAACACCTACGAGAACGGCTACTATGTTGCGCAACTGCTGGCGCAGCGGGGTGTCCGCCGGGTGTTGCTGGTGACGTCAGCCTTCCATATGCCCCGCGCCAGCGCGGTGTTCGCGGCTCAGGGTGTCGAGGTCATCCCCGCGGCCACCGATTACCAGCGCCTGACCCACGATAGCCTGCTGCCGCCGTTGTTGCCCTCGCTCAGCGCCCTGCAGCGCACCACCTACGCCATTCACGAGATCGTCGGACTGGCTGTGTACCGGGCGCGCGGTTACCTGTGAACCCGGTCAAAGTTTCGCCGCGGCGATGCGGCAGGTGCTAGTCCGGGGCCTATAATAGGCCCCATGCATCCAAACTTCCCCGGCAGCGGGAGCCGGGGCGCGAGTCTGGCGGCCCGCCCTTGCTGCCTGTTGCTCATTGTCGCCCTGCTGGCCGCCTGGCCAGGGTTGTCTACCGCCCGTGATTCCGCGACCCCGTCGCCGCCCGCCGTGGTCACCGTCCAGCAGGTGCTCGATGGGCTGACGTTGCGAGACGGTTGGAAGTTTCGCGCCGGCGACGAACGGCTTTGGGCCGACCCCGCTTTCGATGACAGCGGCTGGCAGCAGGTGCGGTTGCCCCACCGCTGGTACCCCGGGCCGGACGCCGGCCCCGAGGCGGGTTTCGGCTGGTACCGCCTGCGTATTTCCCTGGCGCTGGCGGACGGTGCCCAGCGGGAACAGCTCGGCCACCTCGGGCTGCAGCTGGGGACCGTGCTCAGCGCCTACGAGCTCTACGCCGGCGGCGAGCGGGTGGGCGGGGTAGGCGTGCTGCCGCCGGCGGCGAAGCCCGCCATCGACTACGGCCGGCAACGCATCCTCGACATTCCCGTGTCCGCCATCTCCGCCGACGGTGAGTTGGTACTGGCCCTGAGGGTCTGGGGCGGTAGCGAGACCCTGACGACGCGCTGGGGTGCCGGGCCCTACCGTGGCGATGTTCGCCTGGGGCGTTTCGAGAACCTGCTAATCGCGCGCGTGATCGCCGAGATGCCGGGCCTGTTGATCGGCTTTATCTATCTGGTATTCGGTGCCTACCACCTGTACCTGTACTCCCGCAATCGCCACCTGGAGGGCTTCCTGTGGTTCGGCCTCACCGCCCTGGCCATCGGGATTTACAGCCTGGTGCTCAATGGCTGGCGCTACTACCTGGGCTGGGAGTTCCTGACGTTTAAAAAAATCGAGTTCGGCGTGGTCTATGTGGTGCCGGCGCTGGCCCTGCAGACCGTCTGGTCCCTGCTCGACGCGCCGGTGGGTCGCTGCTTGCGCCTGTACCAGTTTACCTTTGTCGCGATGGCGCTCGTGTGCGTGTTGATACCGGGCCTGGATATTCACGTGCTGACGCTCGGCCCCTGGCAGGTCTGGACCCTGCCGGCGCTCGGCCTCACCAGCTGGTTGATCGTGCGCAAGGCGCGCGACGGACACGACGAGGCGCGCACCATCTTTATCGGCGGTACGATTTTCATCGTCGCCTGTCTGCACGACATTCTGTCCGACCAGTTTCGCTTGGGCGCCACGCGAATGATTCCCTGGGGTTTCCTGGCCTTTTTGCTGTCGATGGCGGTGTCGCTGGGAAACCGTTTTACCGCGATGATCAACCGCCTCGAGGAGGAGGTGACCGAGCGCACGGCGGAATTGAGCGAGGCCAACCGCCAGCTGTCCGAGGCCGCGCGCATCGATCCACTCACCGGCCTGTACAACCGGCGGGGTTTCACCGAGGCGGGCGAGGCGGAAATACAGCGGGTCTTTCGCAGCGGTCGTTCTTTTTGCGTGGTGCTCGCCGACATCGATCATTTCAAATCGATCAACGACCGCCACGGCCATGCCTGTGGTGATCATGTGTTGGCCCGGGTGGCCGCCAAGTTGCGGGACAGCGTGCGCGATGTCGATCGGGTGGCGCGCTGGGGCGGAGAGGAATTCATTCTCCTGCTTCCGGAAACCGACGGTGACGGCGCCGCGGTGCTGGCGGAAAAATTGCGGGTACTGGTCGAGGAGAACATGTTCCAGTGCGAGGGCGGGCGCCTGCAGGTCACCATGACCTTCGGGGTGTCGGCGTTTCGCAAGGGCGAGAGCCTGGACAGTTGCATTGACCGGGCGGACCGCGCCCTTTACCAGGGCAAGGACGAGGGCCGCAACCGGGTGATGGTCGGCAGCTACCGGGGGCTCACCCTCATCACTTGAATGGTCAGTGCCGTAGCGCCGTGCCGCCGTATTCGCGCCGCAGCTTGTACTCGCTGTAGCTGATCCCGGTCCAGCGCCGAAAGGCGCGGTAGAAGCTGTTCACCTCGAGGTAGCCGAGTTCGTCCGCCAGGCACTTGCCCGGCAGCCACGCCGACCGCAGCTTCTGCTCACAGCGGTACTGCCGCGCGCGGTCCAGCAGGAACTGGTAGTTGGTGTGGTCCGCCCGCAGGCGGCGCCTGAGGGTGGTGCCGCTCATGCCCAGCTGATCCGCCACCGATTCCGCCCGCAGACGGGCGAGATCGCCGCGCAGGAGAATCTGCAAGACGCGGTCGGTGGTACGTGACAGGGCGAAATAGGGTGGTTTATCCGGCGGTGGGGAGACACGGCTACCCCGCGCGCCAATAGCGGTATTGAGTTCCATGGCCAAACGTCCTTGTTCGGTTCATTGCAGCGGGTTGCGGCCGGCGCCCGTCCCTGGGCGCCGGGCCTGTGTTCACCTTAGCAGCTCCCGGCCGGGTCGCCAGCGCCCGGCGGTGTTCTGGCCGCTTATGGTGAATTGCCGGCGGAGGGGTTTGCCCGGGTGTTTTGGGCCGGTGGCGGTGTGGCCAGTGGCCAGTCCGCTTCCGGGGCCAGGGGGCAGTCCATCACCGCCGCCACCGCGTGGACGATCTCGCGTTCGGCGGCACTCAGCTCGCCGTCCGCCCCGGCCACCAGGGTCATGGCCTTGAGCACCTTGGGCTTGAGCAGGGGGTAGCAATCGGCGAGTTCGTGCACCGCCTTGCTGAAAGCGGCCACCCCGCACTGCTCCGGGCGCGGCGGTTGCAGCTTTGGCAGGCCGAGCTCCCGGACCGCGAGGGCAAAGGCCGCCCCGGGATCGCCGCCGGACTCGCGGGCGAGCACCCACAGCACCACCCCCAGGTGGAAACGCACCCGGGCCAGCTTGCGGTAGCGCGGGCGGCTGGGCTTGACCCGGTAGTACTCCGGGTCCAGGTAGTGGCGCAGCAGCTGGAACAGGCACCATTCGAACAACTCGGTGCGCCGGTCCGCCTGGATCGTCGCCAGCAGCGTGTCCTTGAACACCCGGTACTGGCGCGGCGACATCGTTTTCAGCGCCGGCAGGCACAGTTCGATCAGCGGCAATCGCTGCTGCGGACCGAGGGTCTGCATGCCGGGTGTGAGCGTGGTCACCAGCTCCTCGAGGCCGCGGACCCCGGTTTCCCCGATAATCCCCAGCTGCCGCTGGCGCACCGCGTCATCCGCGCTGGCCAGCAGCGCCAGGGCCAGGGCCTGGGCGCCCACCGGGTCGTGGCTGTGATCGATAAAGGCGCGTGGCAACGCGTAGTGGGTGGCAATGGCGGCCTCCCATTGCCCGGAGTCGGGGCCGAATCCGGCATCACTTGCCGCCGCTTCGTCGCCGTCTGCGTGCGCGGCGGCGATCGCCGCGGTTACCAGTGCCGCGCGGCCGACGCCCACCTGTCCCTCGCCCGGGCGGCCGGGACGTTCGCCGTAGTGGCGCACCTTGCGCTCGATATACTGTCCGTCCCAGGCCGGGTCCAGCTTGCGGATGCGTTGCGCCAGTGGCGGATGGGTGGCGAACACCTGCCACAGGCGGTGCTCGATCTGGCCAAAGAATATATGCGACATCTCCGAGGCGCGGGCGGCATGCACCAGGGTGCCGGGAAGATAACCGCCGATGACCCGCAGGGCGTCGCGGATGCCGGTGGGGTCGCGGGTGAATTGCACCGCGCTGGCGTCCGCCAGGTATTCCTTCTGGCGGCTGATGGCCGCCTTGATGAAGCCCGCCGCCATCTCGCCCAGCCAGCCCAGGATCCACAGCGCCAGGCCCAGCACGGGCAGGGCCGCGCCCTTGTTGGAGCGGCGGTTGCCGAGGCCGGTGCGGGCGTGGCCGGAGCTGCGTAGCAGGAAGTGACCCACGTCGCCGACGAAGGTGATGCCCTTGAGCATCGCCGCCAGGCGGATGTTCAGGCGCATGTCGCCGTTGAGGATATGGCTGAACTCATGGGCGATCACGCCCTGCAGTTCGTGGCGCGTGAGATGGTCAAGAGTGCCCCGGGTCACGGCTACCACGGCATCCGCGGGCGTCGACCCGGCGGCGAAGGCGTTGATGCCCCGCTCGTTGTCGAGGGCGTAGACCGCGGGTACCGGCATGTTGGCCGCCAGGGCCATTTCCTCGACCACATTGAGGCAGCGCCGCTCGAAGCGGTCGTCGGTTTGCGGCAGGATGCGGCGGCCACCCATGGACTCCGCCACCACCTTGCCCCCCGCCGACAGCTGCATCCACTTCAGCGTCACCACCAGGGCAATGGTGGCGGTGACCGCGAGGCCGATAAAACCAAAGCGCTCCCAGCTGAAGTGGGCGAGAAAGCCGCGCAGGCCCTCGCGACTGCCGGCGTAGATGTTGTAGTCCTGGCTGAACCAGAGGTAGCCCGCGATCGCGGCGTTGGCCAGTACGATCAGCAGCAGTACCGCCAGCAGAAACAGCACCACCAGCAGGCGCGCGTTGCGCCGGGCGATGTCCTGTTCCTGGAAAAAATCCATGCCGGGCTACCGTCGACCCGCGGCGCGCGCCGCGGGACTGTCCCCAATCCCTAGAAGGAGACTTTCGGTGCCGCCTGGATCTGGACCGTGTCGTCGAACTCCAGCAGTTCGGCGTTCCGCGGGTGACCGAAGCGGGCGGCGAAGAACACCGGCGGGAAGGTCTGGCGATAGGTGTTGTAGGCCATCACCGCGTCGTTGTAACCCTGGCGGGCAAAGGACACGCGGTTTTCGGTGTTGGTCAGCTCCTCGGTGAGCTGCTGCATGTTCTCGCTGGCCTTCAGGTCGGGGTAGGCTTCCATGGTCACGTTGAGTTTGCCCAGCGCGCCCTGCAGGGCGTTTTCCGCGCTGGCCAGTTTGCGCATCGCCCCGCCGTCGACATTGCTGTCGCTCACCGCCTTGAGGATGGCGGCGGCGTCGTTGCGCGCGGTGGTGACGGCTTCCAGGGTTTCGCGCTCGTGGCCCAGGTAGCCCTTGGCGGTTTCCACCAGGTTGGGGATCAGGTCGTAGCGCCGCTTCAGCTGCACCTCGATCTGGGCAAAGGCGTTCAGGTAGCGGTTCTTCAGGGTTACCAGCTTGTTGTAGATGGCGACGACGTAGATCACCAGTCCCAGCAGAACCAGCCAGAATACGATGGTGGAAATGTCCATGTAAGTGCCCCCGTTTATGTTGCCCCGAGTTTAGCGAACTCCGGCGACAGCACAAAGTCCTCCGGCGCGCGGTTGCGTGCCGGACGGCATCAGGGTGCGGCCACAGTGACCGGCACGCCGTTGACCGCGGCATTACCCGATAGCGCATCCAGGGCCAGCTCGTCGGTGACATCGTTGCAACTGATGCCGGCGTGCTCGCGGGCGGTGCCCAGGCGCACGCCGTCGCGGTGGTGGCCGAAGCCGTGGGGCAGGCTCACCACCCCGGGCATGATGTCCTCGCTGCGTTCCACCTGGACCCGCACCGCGCCCGCGCGCGAGCGCAACTCGACTTCCATGCCGTCCGCCAGCCGGCGGCTGTCCATGTCGCGGGGGTGCATCAACAGGGTACAGCGGTCCGGCCCTTTCACCAGGCGATGGTAGTTGTGCATCCAGGAGTTGTTGGAGCGCAGGTGGCGCCGCCCGATCAGGCGCAGTTCCTTGTCGCGGTCGGTGTCGAAGTCCCGCAGCAGGCGGGCGAGGTCGGCCAGTGGTTCCGGGGTGGCGCAGTGAATCCGCTGGTCCGCCGTGCGCAGGCGCGCGGGCAGCTGTGGTTGCAGCTCGCCCAGGTCGATTCCCGAGGGTTGGGCCCGCAGCTGCTGTAGGTCCAGGGCGTGCTCGCTGGCGTTGCCGTAGGGCCCCGCCTGCAGGGCGAAATCAATCATCTGCGCCGGCGGCACCGCCGGAGGCGTTTCCTGTCCCCGCGCGGTCGCAACCCGCTCGGCCAGTGCCTGGAAAATTTCCCAGTCGTGCAGCGCTCCGTCGGGCTTGTCGAACACGGCCTCGCTGAACCGCGTGGTATTGCGCATTGCGTTGACGTGGAAGGCGAGGTCGTAGTGGTCATGTTCCAGGGGCGAGGTCGGCGGCAGGATGATGTCGGCGTGGCGGGTGGTTTCGTTGATGTAGGGGTCCAGCGACACCATGAAATCCAGTTGCGCCAGCGCCGCGTCCAGCTGCCGGCCGTTGGGTGTGGACAGCACCGGATTGCCCGCGCCGGTGAACAGGGCGCGAATTTGCCCTTCCCCTTCGGTGGTGATCTCCTCGGCCAGGGTGGAGGCGGGCAGTTCCCGGTCAAATTCCGGTAGCCCCCGCACCCGGCTGTGGTGGCGGCCGAAGCCGCCCGGGCCGGTGGTCGCCACCTGGTCCACCGCCGGCAGGGTGAACAGGGAGCCGCCGGGTTTGTCCAGATTGCCAGTGGCGATGTTCAGCAACTGGATAAGCCACTGGCTGAGGGCGCCGTAGGCCTGGGTCGAGACGCCCATGCGGCCGTAGCAGATAGCGGCTTTCGCATCCGCGAAGTTGCGCGCCATCTGGCGGATGGTGTCGGCGTCGATACCGGTGTGCGTCGCGGCGAAGTCGGGGGTAAAGGGCGCCATCGCCTCCGCCACCGCGTCCAGCCCGGTGGTGAAGGGCGCCAGCGGGCCGGGGTCCACCAGGCCCTCCGCGAACAGCGTATGCAGCAGTGCCGCCAACAACAGGGCGTCGGTCCCCGGCGCAATGAAGTGGTGCTCGCTGGCCAGCGCCGCGGTCTCGGTGCGCCGCGGATCGATCACCACCAGCCGGCCCCCGCGGGCCTTGAAGTCCTTGATCCGGCGGCGGATGTCGGGCACGGTCCAGATGCTGCCGTTGGAGGCCACCGGGTTGGCGCCCAGCATCAGGAAATAATCGCTGCGATCGATGTCCGGGATCGGGAACATCAGTTTGTGCCCGAACAGCCACAGCGCCGCCAGGTGGTGGGGCAGCTGGTCCACCGAGGTGGCGGAAAAACGATTGTCGGTGCGGAAATAGCGAAACAGCTGGCCCTGGTGGGTCATCATCCCGTAGTTGTGCACGGTGGGGTTGCCCATGTAGATGCCGAGGGCGTTGACGCCGTGTTCATCGACCGTTTCCAGTAACTTCTCGGCGGTGGTATCCAGGGCCTCCTGCCAGGTGATTTCCTGCCAGTGGCTGCCGCCCTTCGCGTCCGCGACCTTCTTTACCGGCCCGCGCAGGCGATCCGGGTCCTCGTGGATGTCCTTGAGGGCGATGGCCTTGGGGCAGATATGCCCGCGACTCAGGGGGTCTTGCGGGTCGCCCTTGATGCTGACCACCTCCTCGCCCCGGGTTTCGATCAACAGGCCGCAGATGGCCTCGCAGAGGTGACAGGCACGGTAGTGGGTGCGGGTATCGGCGGCGCCGGGAGAATCCTGGGTCAGCGGCATGCGGGGCTCCATCGTTATGTTATCGCATGCAGGAGAGTGTAGACCGCATGTCGGTCGAGGTGAACCACTGGCGGCGCGGGGCCTTATTCGTTACTCTCGAAGGTATCCAAGCAGCGCGGGCATTGTCGGCGGTTCACTGTCGGGGTGTCCCAGATGGGAAAGGCGGGCGCGATGAACAACAACTGGTCATCCTACGATCCCGGTGGTTTTTACGACGAGCTCATTACCGAGCGCGGCGCGCCGCGTGTCGCGGCCCGGGGCGCGGTGGGCCTGCTGCAGGGTCTGTCACCGGAAGACATGGCTTCCCGGCGAGAAGCGGCGGAGCTGGCCATCCGCGAGATGGGCATCTCGTTTACCGTGTATACCGAGGGCGGCAACATCGATCGCGCCTGGCCCTTCGATATCATCCCGCGGGTCATCTCCGCCAGGCAGTGGCAGCAGGTGAGTCGCGGCCTGATCCAGCGCAGCCGCGCACTCAATCGCTTTATCGACGACATCTACAACCGGCAGCGTATCCTGGCGGACGGCGTGGTGCCGGCGGAAATCGTGCTGGAGTCGGGCAACTACAAGCCCCAGTGCCGGGGCATGTCGCCGCGCTACGGGGTGTGGGCGCACATTTGCGGTTCCGACCTGGTGCGCGACAACGACGGCAGGTTCTACGTGCTGGAGGACAACCTGCGGGTGCCCTCCGGGGTGTCGTACATGGTGGAAAACCGCGAGATCACCAAGCGCGTACTGCCCGAGCTGTTCGAGAACTACAGCATTTTACCGGTGGACGACTATCCCTCGCGGTTGTACCGCACCCTGGCCTCCCTCTCGCCCCGGGAGCGCAAGCGCCCCTGTATCGTGGTGTTGACGCCGGGCATCTACAACTCCGCCTACTTCGAGCACGCCTTCCTGGCCCAGGGCATGGGCGCCGAGCTGGTGGAGGGGCCGGACCTGATGGTGGGGCCGGACGAGTGCGTGTATATGCGCACCGTGGACGGCCCGGTGCGGGTGGATGTGATTTACCGCCGTATCGACGAGGACTTCATGGACCCGGAGGTGTTCCGCGAGGACTCGGTGCTCGGCGTGCCGGGCCTGATGCGGGCCTGGAAGGCCGGCAAGGTCGCCATCGCCAACGCCCCGGGCAGCGGGGTGGCCGACGACAAGGTGGTGTACGCCTACGTGCCGGAGATGATCCGCTACTACCTGAAGGAAAAGCCCCTGGTGGACAGCGTGCCCACCTACCTGTGCATGCGCGAGAAGGACCGCGAGTACGTGCTGGACAATCTCGACAAGCTGGTGGTCAAGCCGGCCAACGAGTCGGGCGGCTACGGCATCATGGTGGGCCCCCATGCCAGCAAGGCGGTACGCAAGAAATTTGCCGGGCTCATCGCGAAAAATCCGCGCAATTATATCGCCCAGCCCACCCTCTCCCTGTCCACCGCCCCCACCTACTGCGACGGCGCCATCGAGCCGCGGCACCTGGATTTGCGCCCCTTCATTCTGCAGGGCCGCGAGAGCTGGGTGACGCCCGGCGGGCTGACCCGGGTGGCGCTGGTCAAGGGGTCGCTGGTGGTCAATTCCTCTCAGGGGGGTGGCAGCAAGGACACCTGGATCGTGGAGGGCAAGGCATGACCATGCTGTCCCGTGTGGCGGATCGCCTCTACTGGATGGCGCGCTACCTGGAGCGCGCTGAGGACACCGCCAGGCTGGTGGCCTCCTACCACATGCTGATCATGGATATCCCGCGGGGTTCGGAATTGGGTTGGGATGTGCTGCTGCGCATCCTCGACGCCGAGCCGCAGTTCTACAGCCGCTTCCGCGTGCCCAACGAACAGAACGTGGTCAAGTTTTTGCTGGCGGATATGGACAACCACGGCAGCGTGGCCTGCTCGATCCGCTACGCCCGGGAAAACGTGCGCACCACCCGTGACGTACTGCCCGAGGAAACCTGGGAGAAGGTCAACGAGCTGCACCTGTATTCCCGGGAGCTCGCGGAAAAATCCGTCGGGCGGCGCAACCGCCAGGCCTTCCTGGATGAAGTCGTGGGCCGCTGCCAGATGATCAACGGTATGCTGCTCACCACCCTGAGTCGCGACCACGCCCATCGTTTCAGCACCATCGGACACTTGCTGGAACGTTGCGATATGACCACCCGGGTGGTCGACGTCGGAGTGATGGAGATCATGGAGCGGGACGAGCGCTTCGCCGCCATCGACCCACTGCTGTGGAGCTGCATGCTGCAATCGCTGTCGGCGCTGGGGGCCTATCGCCGGGTGGTGGGCCCGCTGCTGGAGGGGGGGGCGATTGCGGAGTTCGTGCTGAAGGACCCGCTGCAGCCGCGCTCAGTGGCATTTTGCCTGCGCGGTATTCGCGAGGCCCTGAAACCCCTGGCCAACAACACTGAAGCCTTGCGCCAGCTGGATAGCGCGCGCCGCAAGCTGGGTCGGTTCAATGCCGAGGCAATGAACCCGGAACAAGTTCACCGTTACATCGATGACTTCCAGTCGCTGCTCAATCGCCTGCACCAGGCGATCAGTCGGGCCTGGTTCCAGCCGGAATCCCTGTGAAGCGTCTGTATTGCCAGTGCGGCAGCCAGGTCTTCTTCGACAGTGAGCAGTGCGTGCACTGCGGCAGCCTTCTGGGCTTCGACGTGGACAGTATGGAAATGCGTTCCGTTCGGTCGCTGGGAGGGGCGCTTTGCGAAACACCCGATGGGCAGCGCTTGCGTTTCTGTGACAACGCCCTGCGTTTTGATGTGTGCAATTGGTTGCTACCCGCCGACAGCGACCACAGCCGGTGTTTTGGCTGTCAGTTCAATCGCACCGTGCCCAACCAGTCGCTGCCCGACAACCAGCGGCGCTGGCGGGTGCTGGAGGAAGCCAAAAAGCGCCTGCTCTACACTCTGATCCGGCTGGGGTTGCCGCTGGTGGACGGTTGGCGCGACCCGAAAAACGGGCTGTTGTTCGACTTTATCGAAGATGGCCGCAGCCGGCTCGAGTTCGCCGAGACTTTTGTCAGTATCGGCTACCTCGGAGGCGTGATCACGATCAATACGCTTGAGGCGGATACTGTGGCCCGGGTCGAGGCGCGGGAAAAACTCAATGAGGGCTACCGCACCGTGCTGGGCCACCTGCGGCACGAATCCGGTCACTATTACTGGGCGCGCCTCAAGCCGGACCTCGTCCTGCGTCGTGACTTTGCCGATCTGTTCGGCGACGAGTCCGCGGATTACGGCGCCGCGTTACAAGGCTATTACGAACGTGGGCCGCGTCCCGACTGGCGTGAGCACCATATCAGCGCCTACGCCAGTGCCCACCCGGCGGAGGACTGGGCGGAGAGTTGGGGGCATTACCTGCACATCTATGACGCCCTGGAGACCGCCGCCGCGCACGGTGTGATTGCCAGCGCTCCGGCCGAGCTGGATATCCGTGGCCGCATTGATGCCTGGCAGGATCTCAGCCTCGTCCTGAACGAGTTGAATCGCAGTGTTGGTCGCGGGGATGCCTATCCCTTCGTGATCAATTCGCGGGTTGAGGAGAAATTGGTATTCGTCGACCGTGCGGTGTGCGCCCTGCGGCAGGCCTAGCGTCCAACTCCAACTCCGTAAGGCTTTATTTTCCGCATTCAATTTGAAGCGCGTCCTGTTGCTTCCCTGCCGCGCCGGGATAGGTGCTACAGAAGCAGGTAAATCCTTAATCATTGCGTTACCGCCGCTGACGCAATCTGCGTGGCATAGTGGTATAAACGTGTTCTTTGGGTAGAGGGGGGCGGCCTTGCAACCAACGGTTTGCCTGAACATGATCGTGCGCGACGAGGCGGCGGTGATCGAGCGCTGCCTCGCCTCGGTGCGGGCGCATATCGACTACTGGGTCATTGTCGACACCGGCTCCGTGGACGACACCCCGGCGCGGATCGAGCGCGCGCTGGCGGGCGTGCCCGGCGAGCTGCACCGCAGTCCCTGGCGGGATTTTGGCCACAATCGCAACGACGCCCTGCGCCGGGCCCGGGACAAGGCGGATTACCTGCTGTTCATCGATGCCGACGAGCAACTGGAGGTCGACGCCGGCCCGGCGCGGCCCGCGCTCGCCGCGGAGGCCTATTCCCTCGAAACCTGCTTTGGGGCGCTGCGCTACGACCGTGTTGCCCTGGTGTCCACGGCGCTGCCCTGGCGCTGGGTGGGTGTACTGCACGAATACCTGGAGGCGGACGCGCCGGTGGCGCAGCCGCGCCTGCCCGGTTTTCGCATCCGGGTCACCCCGGACGGGGCGCGCTCCCGCGACCCCGCCAAGTTCGACAAGGATGCGGCGGTCCTGCGCGAGGCGCTGGCGCGCGAGCCGGACAACGCCCGCTACGCGTTCTACCTCGCCCAGAGCTATCGCGACGCCGGCAAGCCCGAGTTGGCCTTGCGGTATTACCGGCAGCGCGCCGACATGGGCGGCTGGGACGAGGAGGTGTGGTACAGCCGCTTCCAGGTGGCCATCTTGAGCGAGCACCTGCAGGCGCCGCGCGAGACGGTGATTGATGCCTACCTCGCGGCCCACGCCTGCCGGCCACGGCGCGCCGAAGCGCTGACGGCCCTGGCCACCTACCTGCGCGGCCGCCAGGATTGGGAGCTGGCCTACCTGTTTGCCCGCGCGGCCAGTGACATCCCGATGCCCGGGGACCGCCTGTTTGTCGATGCCACCGTTTATCGTTGGCGGGCCAGCGACGAACTCGCCCTGGCGGCGTTTTATTCGGGTCGCGCCGAGCGGGCGGGGCGGCTCTGGCGGCAACTGCTGGACAGCGGCGAGCTGCCGGCGTCGGAGCGCGATCGCGTCCGCCAGAATCTTACCTATATCGCCCCCTGATCAGTGGCGCCCGGCTTCCGCGTCGAATACCTCGCTCAGCGTCGGCAGATTGTCGAAGGCCTGGCGGATATTGTCGTCCCAGGCCTTGCGCAGCCGCGCCAGGTAGGGGTGGTGCTCCTCGAGTTTGAAGTAGCGGGACTGGGGCTGCAGGCTGTCGGCCCGGTAAAACAGGCACTCGATGGGCGGCCCCACGGTGGCGTTGGAGCGGACGGTCGAGTCCATGGATACCAGGGCGCAGCGCATGGCGGTTTCGGCGGGGGTGTCGGGGCGAATGATCCGGTCGAGGATCGGCTTGCCGTACTTGGTTTCGCCGATCTGCAGGTAGGGGTGCTGTTCCGAGGCGGTAATGTGATTGCCCTCGGGGTAGACCAGGTACAACTCCTGGGGCTGGCCCTTGACCTGCCCGCCCAAGATGAAGGTGGCGCCGGCGTTGAAACCGGCTCCGGGGGCGTTGTCGCCGGAGTACTTGGCCTGCTCGCGCACGCTGAGCTCGCCCACGTATTCGGCCACTTCCGACACGTACTTGGCCTTGAGCAGATTGAACCTGCCCTTGTCGTCCCCCTCCAGGTCGCGCTGGATCTGCGCCACCACCGCCTGGCTGGTGGCCAGGTTGCCCGCGCTGAGCAGCACCAGGGAGCGGTCGTAGGGCACTGAAAAACGGTGCATTTTGCTATAGGTGCTGACCCGGTCCGGGCCAGCGTTGGTCCGGGAGTCCGAGCAGAATACCAGCCCCTCATCGAGGGCGATGGCCAGGCAGTAGGTCATGGGTGATATCAGTGGCCCCGGGGGCGCGATGAAGTGGTACAGATGCAGCGAAGCATAATGGCTCTCCCGGTGGATTGCCACTACCGGTGCCCCGGGGTTGGCGCCGCGGTTGGTGGGCTTGCGAAGATGCCGCCGCGCGTGCGTATCTTCATTGCGCTCGCTACACTGGCGGGCAAAGTCCCCGCCCCGTGGGCGGTCGGGAGGATGCACCATGGGCAGGCGGGTCGCTGCTACTGACAGGTTTGGCGCGCGCCGCTTTCGCGGGCTGGCTCTTGGGGTGGGGCGCTAGCCGTGGCCGGTCTCGTGACGTTGGTCTGGCGCCTGCTGGCCCTGGGGGCGCTGGCGCTGGGTTTTATCGGGGTGGTGGTTCCCGGTTTGCCCACGGTGCCCTTCCTGTTGCTGGCGGCGTGGTGCGGCGGCCGCGGTTGGCCGGCGATGGAGCGCTGGCTGCTGGCCCACCCGCGCTACGGCGACACCATCCGTCACTGGCGCGAGCACCGGGCCATTCCGCGCAAGGCGAAATGGGCGGCCAGCGCGATGATGGTCCTGAGCGCCACCTCGGTCTTGGTATTCCCGGCTCCCGTCGCGGTGCGGGTGATATTGCCCGCTTTCCTGCTGTGCGTCGCAATCTGGGTGTGGCGGCGGCCCGATGTGTAATGTCGCTCGCCATCCGCGCTGATAGTCCGCGCTAGAATTTCCCGAAGGTCTTTCCCACACCGTCCCGCCTCGCATTAGCTCCCGCTAGCCAACTCGGTGGTGTGAGGTTTGGAATTGGCGGTTCCGGCCAGCCCCCCGAGCTCGCGATACTTGGCCGGTGTGAGCCCGGTGACCCGTTTGAAGCGGTTGTAAAAAGTGGACTGGCTGACAAAACCGACGGACAAGGCGATGTCCAGCAATTTGCGCTGCTTCGAGGCAGGGTCGGCCAGCAACGTTTTTGCGGCCTCGACACGGTGGAAATTGATCAGGTCGTAGAAACTGCCGCCGTATTCCTGGTTGATTGTCTCGCTCAGCTCCTGGGGGCGAATCGCCAACATTTTCGCCAGCTTCGGCAAGTCGAGGGTCGGTTCGAGATAGGGTTTGTCCGCGGCCAGCAGGCCCTGCAATTGTTTCCACAGTTCCGTCCGGCGTTCGATATCCATCCCCGATTTCTGGTATTTGCCGCTATCGGTATCCACTTCCGCGGGCGCCGCCACGTGGCCGCTATGTACACCGTCCAGCGCGGCCCGCACATGATCGCTAAAAATCTGTGGCTGCCGCAGGCCGCCGATGGCGATGAAATAGACAAGCAACGCCGTCACCGACAGGTTGATCACCGCCTTCACATCGCTGCTCATCCAGCCCAGCCAGCGGAATCCGTCGCAGGCAATGTGCAACAGGCTGACCAGCACCATGCACAGCAAAAGCCAGCGCAGCCAACCCAGGCCCAGGCTGTCCACCGCGGAAAGCGCCTGTTTGACCCGGTGGCGGTGGCGTTCGACCTGCCGCAGCGACAGCAGGGCGTATACCATCACAATCAGGCTCTGCATCGCCGATGCCAGTACCGTGCTGGGGAGGACTTGCAGCGCCTGCGTGTTCAGCCGCAGCCAGCCGGGGGAGCTGGCCATATAGGCGAACCAGGCCAGCCACACCAGAAGCACCGATGTGTGCGCCAGTTCCCGGGGCCGGAGGCGAAAATCCGGATCGGTCAGCGCCTTGACGTACAAAAACAGGACCGGACCATCGAGGTAGCGCAGGCCGAAGACCATGCGCAGGGTGTAGGAGGGGGCGCTGAACTCCGCGAGCTGAACCAGGTACAGGTAGAAGAGGTGCAGTGACTCGAGCCCGATATACAGCACCAGCAGGTTATTGGCGCGGCGGTTGCCCGACGGGACGCTGAGCAGGACCGCGCACAACAAGGCGCCCTGCGCGGAGGCAACCAGCAATGCCTCTCTCAGGAAAGTCATTGCCGCGATGTCACCGTAGCCGAAAGCCGCATTGTTATTCCCGCCTCCCCCGATTCTCTTCGAGCCTGGTTATTTAAGCCTCGCCGATCGGCTCGGAATCCCTGCCGAGGCGCGCGGAGGCGGTTGTGGGCCCAACGTTTCAGGATTATGCCGTCATTGAGGTTTCGAGTGCCAGCGTGAGGCCCCGGGGCTCAGTGGCTTCGTACTGATTGGTATAAATAGAAGGAAAGCTATGAAAAAACGTACAGTTGCCACCGACGCCCAACTATCCCGATTCACCTGGCAAAGGGCTGTCTGTGTCCTGGGTCTGATGTCGCCACCGTTGACGGTGTCGCCGCTCGCTTTTGCCCAGCAAGTTGATGCCCGGCCCGTCACCCAGGGGATGCTGGAGGAAGTCATCGTGACCGCGGAGAAGCGCAGCGAAAGCCTCCAGGACACGCCCATTTCGCTGGTCGCGCTGGGATCGGGCGAGCTGGAGACCCTGTCGATTGGCGATATCGACGATATCGGCGCCAATGTGCCCAATTTTCGCACTACCCCCCACCCCAACAGTGCGACGACGCCCCGGGTCTACATTCGCGGGGTGGGTAACTTCGATGACCAGATCACCCAGGACCCCAGCGTCGCGGTGTACCTCGACAGCGTTTACATGGGGCGCACCCAGGGCATGGGGATGGAGGTGGCGGACCTGGAGCGGGTGGAAATTCTCCGCGGGCCCCAGGGCACTCACTACGGGCGCAACGCTACTGGCGGCGCGGTCAATTTCATCACCGTGGCGCCGGAGATCGGTCGCTGGCAGTTCAAGCAACAGCTGAGCCTTGGTAACCGCAATAAACTGCTGTCTAAAACCATGGTAAATGTGCCGATCACCGATGAACTGGCGGTTAAGGGGTATTATCTCACCGCGCGAGAGGATGGCTTCATCGACAACCGGGGTGTCGGGGAGGCGCGCTATGGCGACGAGGACCGCGATGCCCAGCGCCTGGATGTCAAATGGACGCCGACCGATAGCCTGGACCTGCGCTACGGTTTTGATCGCTCCCACATCGGCGACACACCGGACTATCTCATGCCGAGCACCCTGGGCGTCTCCGTCGATCGTCCACACGCGAGCCATGCCGGTAGCCAGGACATCCAGCCCAACGACGCCACTACCGGGGGGCACCAGCTGACACTGAGCTGGTTCCTCGACAACGGTACCACGTTGCGCTCGATCACCAGCTACCGGGAGCTCGACAGCTATGTGTACCAGGACTACCTCTCGGGTACCGGGCGTCCGAACACGCCGTTTTATATCGATTCCTGGGTCGACCAGGACCAGTTGAGCCAGGAACTCCAGTTGCTGGGGTCGGCCCTGGATGAGCGGCTTGAGTACACGCTGGGCCTGTACTACTTCGAAGAGGACGGCGACGGCGAAACGCTCAACTGGCTGCCGGGCTTCGGTATTCGCCAGTACTCCCTGGCGACGATCGAAAATTCCGCACGCGCCGCCTACGGCGAGGTTACCTACACCCCGGATATCCTGCAAAGTCGGTTGCACGTCACCGCGGGCCTGCGCTGGTCCCAGGACAAGCGCCGGGCGCAGCTGCTGCGCAACAACCAGCTGAATGCCCTGGATATCGTCATTCCCGGCAGCCAGGAGCAGGGCGCAGGTTCGAGAGACTTTAGCGACCTGACGCCGACGATAACGCTTGCCTATGACCTGGGCGATCACACCAATATCTACGCCAAGGCCGGCGAGGGTTACAAAACCGGCGGGTTCAATATTCGCGCCACAACCATGACCTTCTTCGAGGACGGTTTCGGCGAGGAATCACTGCGGTCCTACGAGTTGGGTTTGAAAGCCGAGTGGCTGCAGAACCGGCTGCGCACGAATATCGCGGTGTTTCTGGCGGACTACGAGGATATCCAGCTCAATGCCCAAACCGTGCTCGACGACCCGAGCAAGGCGGATATCCTCAACGCGGGTGATGCCAGCATTGAGGGGGTGGAGCTCGATGTCACCGCGGTGCTTGGTCGGGGGTTCACCCTGGGCTTTAACTACGCCTACCTGAACGCCAGCTACAACGAGATTCGCGACGGCCTGGGTCGCGACGTCACCGATCACTATGAATTCGTCAACGCTCCCGAGAACAGCTTCCGCGCCAACCTGGCCTGGGATATCGCCGAGACCCCGCTGGGTTCGCTGCAGGCCTACCTGAACTACAGCTGGCTGGACGACCGCTATATCACCGCGACTACGCTCAACGGCCGCTACACCATCGACGCCTACGGGCTGGTCGATGCCCGCCTGACACTGGCCGGGATTCCCGGGCTCCCGGCGGGCGGCTTGCGGGTGGCGCTGTGGGGCAAGAATCTCGCGGACGAGGAATACGCCTACCTCAACGGCCCCACTTTTGGTGGGATAACCGCCTGGGGCGAGCCCCGCAGCTACGGCGTTGATGTGATCTATGAGTATTGAGTGCGGAGACCCGTCAATGAGTGTTTTGCCTTTCACCGCGGCCAGGCGCGCCGCCTGCCGCGCACTTGCCTGTATCCTGGGCTGTGTCGGCATATCGCTGGCAGCGGCCGCGGATGAGCGCCCCAACTTCCTGCTGATCCTGGCCGATGACATGGGCTTCTCGGATGTGGGGGCTTTCGGTGGGGAGATCGCCACGCCCCACCTCGATCAGCTGGCGGCTTCCGGCCTGCGCATGAGTAATTTCCACGCCACGCCGACCTGTTCGCCGACGCGGGCGGAGCTGCTGACCGGTGTCGACCATCACCTCGCCGGGCTTGCGAACATGGCCGAGCTGATTACCGACGCGCAGCGTGGGAAGCCCGGCTACCTGGGGTATCTCGACGAGGGCGTGCTCACCGTTGCCGAGCGCCTGTCGGCGGCGGGTTATCGTACGGTGATGAGCGGTAAGTGGCACCTGGGCAAGCAAGCGCAACAGGACCCCCACCGCCGCGGTTTCGAAAGCGCTTTTGCGCTGCTGGAAGGCGGACACAATCACTTTGGCAAGCCCGGCATGCCGCCGGCCTCGCTCGGTGGCGCCAACTACACCGAAAATGGTGAGCCGGTGGGCATACCCGAGCAGTTCTATTCCTCGGACTACTTTACCGACAAGTTGCTGGCCTTCCTGGACGAGGGTGACGGCCGGCCGTTCTTTGCCTACCTGCCGTTTACCGCGCCGCACTGGCCGCTGCATGCGCCCGCTGCCAATACGGCGAAGTACCGCGGCCGCTACGACGCCGGCTGGGAGGTATTGCGCGCGCAGCGGGTGGCGAAGCAGGCGGAGCTTGGATTGCTCGCGGCCAATGCCCCGGTACAGTCCCCGCAGACGCTGCGTGACTGGGACAGCCTCGGTCCGGATCAACAGCGTGAACAGGCCAGGAAGATGGAAATCTACGCGGGCATGGTCGACCGCATGGACTGGAATATCGGGCGTGTCGTGGACTACCTGAAGCAAACCGGCCAGTTTGACAACACGGTGATCATCTTCCTGTCGGACAACGGGGCCGCGCCGGACACACTGGAGAACATGGCCAGGAAGGTGCCCGACTTCCCGCCTATCGATCCCGGCGCGGTGAAGGACTGGGGAGGGCCGGATTCACTGTTGTCCTACGGTCCAAACTGGGCCCAGGCGGCAACCGCGCCGCGACGCCTGTACAAGTCCGTGGTCGCGGAAGGTGGATTGATTTCTCCGTTGATCATTCACTATGGCGGCTGGCCGCGCGGTGGTGAAATCAGCAACACCTTTGCCAACGCGCGGGACATCGCGCCAACGTTGCTGGAAATGGCGGGGGTGCAGGTCGCCGAAGCATCCGGTGACCGCCTGGTGGTGCGCGGGCGATCCATGCTGCCCTACCTGGCTGGCGAGCGGCAGCGGGTACACGGCGCAGACGATGTGTTTGGCTGGGAGCTGTTTGGCCAGCGCGCGATCCGCAAGAACCAGTGGAAGCTTATGTTTGTCAGCTCCCCAAACGGCAGTGGCGAGTGGGCGCTATACAACCTCGACGAGGACCCGGGGGAGACGCTCGATCTTTCCCGTCGCCACCCGGATGTTTTCAACGAGTTGCTGTCCTGGTGGGAGGAGTACCAGCGGCGAATGCAAATTGTCCTGGAAGAACAGGTTGTGAGCCCCTATACCGCAATGTGATTCAGGCGCTTGGTCGGTCGGCCGCCATCCGCTGTCGCCAGGCGCGGGGCGACATGCCGTGACGCTGTTTGAACGCCCGTGACAGGGCGCTGGGACAGCTGTAGCCGAGCATGTCGGCCAGCGCCGCGAGGCCTATTCGCGAGCGCGAGAGGTGCTGTTCCGCGAGGTCCAGACGGGCGCTGAGCAGCAGGTCCTTGAAGGTACTGCCCTCGGCGCGCAGGGCCCGCTGCAGCGCTTTGGGATGCCAGTCCAGGATGTTGGCGACGTCCTGCATGCCGCAGCGGCCGTTACCCAGTTGCTGGCATATGATCGTGCTGACCCGTCCGGCAAGGTCCGGGGCGATTTCCAGTGCCGGGCTCGCCAGGTAGTGCTCGAGAATGGCCAGCAACTCCGGGTCGTGACTGGTAATCGGGATATCCAGGTCTTGTGCCGGAAAGCGCAGGCCGTCGTATTCCTGGTCAAAGTATACCGGGGCGGCAAAATAGCGCTTGTAGTGCTGGCGCTTTTCCGGTGCCGGAAAGGCAAAGGAAACCGAGGTTGGCGCCCAGTGGTCACCCAGCAGTTCTCGAATTGCCTTGGCGTGTTGGGCGATCGACAGGGATTGGATTTGGGGGCGCTGGCTGTTCCGGCTGTGTGGGACGGTGCAGGTCAGTTCAACGTGGCTGCCATCGCGTTTTATATGCCAGCGGGCATCTGTGTACAGGCGCAGGCGTGGATAGGCGTTGGCCAGCGCCGCGCCGAGGGTGGGGGAGGCTTTCGCCAGCTGCGCCAGGGCGCCCGAGCCCACCGCGCGGCTGTGCCGGGCCACCACCAGGCCCAGGTGGGGGCAGTTGTACTGCTCTGCGAGCAGTTCAAGGCACTGGCTAAACGCCTGCCGGGACACAAAGTGCTCCTGGGCCTCAAGCAGGGTCGGGGCCAGTCCGGAGGCGCGCAGCGCGGGCAGTAGATCCATGTCCAGTTCCCGGGCCGCCGCCTCGAGTCCGGTGAGCATGGTGCTTCGTATCAGCGGTGAGTTGTTGCTCTGCATGGAGGCGGCCACGGTGTTGTCGAGTCCCGTAATGTCGCTTTGTTGTCCTCAACTGTCAAGAAATGCGGCAGGTAAGCTTCGATACTTGGCCCCGCTCAGTTTTTCCATGGCCGCCCGAGTGAAAGGCGGCTCGCTGTTCCAAAGAAATAACGAGGACAAAACCATGCAACGATCCCCCCTGGCCCTATCACTGGCCCTGCTCGCCGCTGGTACGGGAGCAAGTGGTGCCTTCGCCCAGCAGGGCCTGCTGGAGGAAGTGATTGTCACCGCGCAAAAGCGCAGTGAAAGCCTGGAAGACGTACCGATCTCCATGGCGGTAATGGGTACCGACGCCATGAACAAGACGGGTGTGCGCCAGATGCGCGAGCTGACCGAGTTCGTGCCCAATGTCTCCATGACCTCGGGCAACGACAGCAGTACCGCCGTGCGCATTCGCGGGGTGGGGGCCACCACGCGCAATATCGGCTTCGACACCCGCGTAGGCATGTACCTGGACGGTGTTTACCTGGGCCAGTCGCCCGCCCAGAACCTGGATATTCTGGACCTGGAGCGGGTGGAGATCGCCCGTGGTCCACAGGGAACCCTGTTCGGCAAGAATACGGTGGCCGGGGCCATCAACCTGATCACCAACCGGCCGGACCGGGAATTCATGACGGAGGTGCGGGGCGAGTACGGCAATCTGGACTCCCATCGCGTGTCCGCGATCGTCAACGCGCCCCTCACCGACAGCATCGCGGCGCGCTTCTCGGTCAGCGACAACCACCGCGATGGCTTTGTCAAAAACATTACCACCGGCACGGATTTCAACGAGCGCGACGGGACTTCCTACCGGGGTCAGATCCGCTACGAGGGTGACCGCGTCGACTTCAACCTGGCGGCGGACTACCTGGAATCCGAGCGCGTGTCCTTCTTTGGCGAGGCGGTGACCGACTGGTCCGGCACCGTGACTCCCGACCCGCTGGCGCCCGGGGATTTGGAAATTTCCAACAACGTGGACAACTACGAAAAGCGCGAGATTTGGGGGATTTCCGCCACCGCCGATATCGAACTGGGCCGCGGCTACAGCCTGCGCTCCATCACCGCCTACCGCGACACCCAATCGCACCGCATCCAGGACTCCGACCAATCGGCCTACGACCTGCTCAAAGTCGATTATCCCGACCAGTACGAGCAGTGGTCGCAGGAACTCCAGTTCTTCTCCCCCGAGGGGGAGCGCCTGCAGTATGTGGCGGGTCTTTACCTGTATGACCAGCGTGCCACCAGCGAGCGCGTGCCGACCCTGGGCTCGCAGACCGACGTCCTGTTCGACACCCTCGGGGTGCCACTGGCGCCCTTTAGCGACCTGTTTACCGGCGCCAGCTTGAATACCTACGGGGACGTGGATACCGAAAGCTGGGCGGCGTTCATTAACGGCACCTATGAGTTGACCGACCGCCTGACGCTGGGCTTCGGCGCGCGCTACACCGAAGAGGAAAAAACGGTGGATTACGCCATGCTCGGTGACGTGGTGTACTTGGGCGGCGTGGTCCCGGTGACCATCGCGCAGATATTCGGTGTGGCCGTGGGGCCGATCGTCGACGGGCGTACCACCGCGGTGTACCGGGATTCGAAGTCCTACGATGATTTCTCGCCCACACTCAGCCTGACCTACGCGATCAGTGACAATGTCAACGTGTACGCCAAATACTCTTCCGCTTTCAAGAGCGGTGGCTTCAACGTGGACTTTGTTTCCCAGAATGCGTTCGACAACGGCCTGGACTTCGATACCGAAACAGTCGATGCCTACGAAATAGGACTGAAGGGAACCGCGCTTGAGGGCAACTTGCGATTTGCGCTCGCCGGCTTCCAGATGACCTTTGACGACTACCAGTTGAACCAGTACATCGACCTCGGCAACAACCTGTCGGCGATGACGATTCGCAACGCCGCCCAGGTGAAGTCCCGGGGCTTTGAAGTGGAGACAACCTGGTATCCCAGCCCGGCGTTGATGCTGCAGGGTTCCGTGGGCTACAACGACGCGGAGTTCGAGGACTTCCCGGGTGGCGGCTCGAGCCGTCATCCCGACGGACTCGGCGCCGACCTGTCCGGCAACAAGCTGCCGCTGGCGCCCGAGTGGAGCGCGGCGTTCGCGGTCCAGCACAACCACGCCATCGACGCCTGGAACGCGGAGCTGGTTACCCGCATCGACTGGACCTACAGCGATGGTACCTATACCACCGAGGATAATGTCAGGGTGGCAGGTCCCGGCGGTAACGTACCCTATGGCTATATTGACAGCTACGACGTGCTCAACGCCCGCATCGGCGTCGAGGCCATGGAGCATTGGTCGGTGTACCTGTGGGCGCGCAATTTGCTGGACGAGGAGTACTCGCTCAACACGCCGGCGGATTTCTTCGGCACCATTGCCGAATTCCCGGCCGATCCACGCACCTACGGCGTCGAAGTGGCCTACACTTTTTGACGGGCGCATTGTCATGCCAGTGGGTGCCGGCGCGGAACCGCATCGCGGTCGCGTCGGCGCCTTCCGCGCTGTTGCGCAATACTAGAACGCAGAAAAAATGAAGGGGGAATCATGATTCGAGGGCTCGTTTTGTTGTTGCTCGTGCTGGTGCTTATCGGCGCGGGCGCCATTGCCCTGGTCCCGGGCCAGATCGAGAAAGGCATGAATGTGGTGGAACCCCACCAGCCCTACGCGATTTCCCCGCGGGCCAGCGCCCTGCACCAGCAGCTGGTGGTTGGCGACTGGCACGCCGACAGTACCCTGTGGAAGCGCGATCTGTTGCGCCGCTCCGACCGCGGGCAGGTGGATATCCCCCGCCTGCAGGCCGGTAACGTGGCCCTGCAGATGTTCACCGTGGTCACCAAGTCGCCGGCCGGACAGAACTACGAGGAAAACGCCACCGAAGCGAGCGATCGCATCACGCTGCTCGCTCTGGCCCAGACCTGGCCCGCGCGCACCTGGGACAGCCTGACGGAACGGGCCCTGTACCAGGCGGGCAAGCTCAAGGACTTCGAGGCCCGCTCGCCCGATGACCTGCAGCTGGTCGTGAACGTCGATGACCTCGAGCGCCTGATGCAGCGACGCTCGGGGGGCGAGCGCGTGGTGGGCGGCCTGCTGGGCACCGAGGGCTCGCACGCGCTGGACGGCGATCTGGGCAATATCCAGGTGTTGTTTGACGCGGGCTTTCGCATGATGGGCCTGCATCATTTCTTTGACAATAGGCTGGGGGGATCGCTGCACGGACAGAGTGGCGACGGCCTGACGGACTTCGGTGAGCGCGCGGTGGACGAGATGCTGCGCCTGGGCGTGATGATCGATGTCGCTCATTCCGCGCCGGCGGTGGTGGAAGACGTGCTCGCGCGCGGCGAGGCGCCGCTGATCGTCAGCCACACCGGCTTTTACGGCCATTGCCCGGGCCCCCGTAATATCAGCGACGAGTTGATGAAGCGCATTGCCGCCGGTGGAGGCATCATCGGCGTGGGTTACTGGGCCGGCGCAATCTGCAGCGACAGCCCAGCCGACATCGTCGCCGCCATCCGCTACGGCATCGACCTGGTGGGGGTGGACCATGTCGCCCTCGGTTCCGACTTCGACGGTTCGGTCACCACCCGTTTCGATACCTCCGAGCTCGCCGTGCTGACCGACGAGATGTTGAAAGCAGGTTTCAGCGAGCAGGAAATCCGCAAGGTCATGGGCGGCAACATGCTGCGTTTCTTGCGGGACAACCTGCCGCGCTAGCGGGCCGGTTATTTCTGGACGTCTATCGGGTAGGGCTCCCACTGCCGGGAATTTGGATCAATTCGCAGCGGGCGATCCAGAGCGGGGAAGGCGCGCTGGCCACAATCGTTGCGGTGACAGACCTTGCAGCCGACACCTATGGGTGTCGCGGCGCTTGGATCCTTTAGATTCAGGCCCTGGGCGTACACCAGCCGTTCGGCGTGACGCAGATCGCAACCCAGGCCGATGGCAAAGGTGCGCGCCGGTGTGCCGTACCCGCCGCGGCGGTGGGTTACGCTGCGTGCAAGCCACAGGTAGATTCGGTCATCGGGCATGGCGGCCAGTTGGGTGAGGATTCTGTCGGGTTGTGCGAAGGCCTCGTACACCGCCCACAGGGGGCAGGTGCCGCCGGTGCGGGAGAAGTGGAAGTCGGTTGCCGACTGGCGTTTGGAGATATTGCCGGCGCGGTCCACGCGCACAAAGAAAAAGGGTACCCCGCGAGCGTCAGAGCGCTGCAGCGTCGACAGGCGATGGCAGACGGTTTCAAAGCTGACCCCAAACTGCTCCGACAACAGGTCGATATCGTAGCGCAATTGCTCTGCCGCATTGAGAAATAGCCGATAGGGCAGTACCAGTGCACCGGCGAAATAGCTGGCCAGGCCTATGCCGGTCAATTTGCGCGCGGATTCCCCGCTGAACTCGGCACTTGCCGTAATTTCCTCAATCCGTTCGCCGACTTCAAGGTGCGCCACCTGGATGGCCAGTTGAAAGGCCTGTTGGCCCGGCTCGATGGTGGTGTCGATTTGCAGGATTTTTGCCCTGGGGTCGTAATGCCGCAGGGTGGCGCTGTTGCCGCCGGACCGCTTCTGCACGCGAACCCCGTGGGTCTCCTGCAGGTAGTCCTGTAATAGCGGGATCAGTTCCGTCGAGTTCAGTGTGGCCGGGTCGCCCCCGGCGGCTTTCCGCTTCGACGCCCCCGGGTTGCCAGTCAGCCTCGCGTGCAGTGCTTCGGCGTGGGTATCCAGGGTGTCGATGTAGTTGTGCCGGGCATAGAAAAAGTCGCGGACTTCCTCGTGGGGCTGGGTCAGGCCGCTGGCGAGCCCGCGGTTGCGGTCATCGCTGCTGCTGGCGAGGCCGATACTGAGTTCCTCGGCGCTGCGGCAGCGGGCGTGCAGGCGGGTGAACAGGTCTGCCAGCGCCGGCATTTGCTGCACAAAGCCCTGCAGTTCGGCGGTGGGGACATCGGCGGCCATGTCGGCAATGGCGTCGCGCACCTGGGCCAGCAGGCGGGCGTCCTCGTCCTCGGAAAAGAACTGTGGATCGACACCGAGCCGCGATTGCAGGCGCAACAGCACCGGTACTGTCAGCGGCCGTTCGTTGTTCTCGATCTGGTTGAGGTAGCTCGGGGAAATCTCCAGCTGCTGGGCCATCAGGGCCTGGGTCAACTGCCGCTGTTCGCGCAGTGAGCGCAGGCGGACTCCCATAAACATCTTGCGCATGACAATACCTCCACGGGTGACGTTGCGGCTGCGAGGTTCGCAAAATTTGCAAAATCGCAGCCCGGCTTCGCAAATCGCCACTAATTCAGGGATTGATGGTTCCTGTTGGCCGCGTAATCATACGCAATATAAGGCGTTAGTGCTGGTTTTGAAAGGCCCGTGGGCAGCTGCGCGAACGCGCGAGTTCGGCGGTCGCTTCGCCGGCCGATTGCAATGTTTGCAAATATCGCTTCTTGTTAATTCCGGTCGGGCGCGAATGGATCCGGCCCGGCATATGGCCGGGCCCTGGGAAGGTGGAGAGTGACAATGACAACGAGTGAAACGGTGGTGCCCGTTGCGAGAAAGCCCAAGAAGTCCGTGGCGCTGTCTGGTGTGGTGGCGGGCAATACGGCGATCTGTACCGTCGGTCGCACCGGCAACGATCTGCATTACCGCGGCTTCGACATCCTGGATCTTGCCGAAAATTGCGATTTCGAGGAGGTGGCCCACCTGCTGATACACGGCAAGCTGCCGAGCCCGGCGGAGCTGCGCGCCTACAAGGCCAAGCTCCGGGCCTTGCGGGGCTTGCCGGCGCGGGTCAAGGAGGCGCTGGAGGCGGTGCCGGCGGCGGCTCACCCGATGGATGTGATGCGCTGCGGCGTGTCCGCGTTGGGTTGCGTATTGCCGGAGAAGGACGATCACAACATTCCCGGCGCCCGCGACATTGCCGACCGCCTGATGGCCTCACTGGGCTCCATGCTGCTGTATTGGTATCACTGGTCGACGTCCGGCCGGCGTATCGACGTGGATACCGACGACGAATCCCTCGGTGCGCACTTCCTGCACCTGCTGCACGGTGACAAACCCCCGGCCTCCTGGGAGCGCGCCATGCACACCTCGCTGGTACTCTACGCCGAGCATGAGTTCAACGCCTCGACCTTCACCGCGCGGGTGATCGCCGGTACCGGTAGCGATATGTATTCCTGCGTCGCCGGCGCCATCGGCGCCCTGCGCGGGTCGAAACACGGCGGCGCCAACGAAGTGGCCTTCGAAGTGCAAAAGCGCTATGACTCGGCGGATCAGGCGGAGGCGGATATCCGCCAGCGCGTCGACAACAAGGAAGTGATTATCGGCTTCGGTCACCCGGTGTATACCGTGAGCGATC
Source organism: Parahaliea mediterranea (assembly GCF_017255185.1). Taxonomy (GTDB): domain Bacteria; phylum Pseudomonadota; class Gammaproteobacteria; order Pseudomonadales; family Halieaceae; genus JAFKCZ01. Next base: position 103,341 of record NZ_JAFKCZ010000002.1, on the reverse strand, counting down.
CGCGTAACGTGGTGATCAAGAATGTGGCCAGGCAGCTGTCCGAAGAAGCCGGTACCATGAAAATGTATGACATTGCCGAGCGGCTGGAGAACGTGATGTGGGAGGTGAAGCGGATGTTCCCCAATCTCGACTGGTTCAGCGCCGTGAGCTACCACATGATGGGCGTGCCAACGACCATGTTCACCCCGCTGTTTGTCATCGCGCGGACCGCCGGCTGGGCCGCCCACGTGGTCGAGCAGCGCGTCGACAACAAAATCATCCGTCCCAGCGCCAACTACATCGGCCCCGAGGATCAGGCCTTTACCGCGCTTGAGCAGCGCCTCTGAACCCGCTGGGCAAGGTGCAAAGGCGCCTGCCGCGATGCCTGCCGTTCCGCGCGTCTTTGGCGCCAGGCAGGCTTTTTTGTGCCGTATGCCGCGGCAATGGCCCCGCGCCGCGGTGGCATTGATGTCAAAGAGGTTTACACGTTGTCGATGATGAACTCCGCCCATCGCATTCCCCTGCCGGGCACCGGCCTGGACTACTACGATGTTCGTTCCGCCGTGAACGCGGTCCGGGCCGGCGCCTATGACAGCCTGCCCTACACCTCCCGGGTGCTGGCCGAGCAACTGGTGCGCCGCTGTGACCCGGCGGTGCTGACAGACTCGCTCAGGCAGCTGATCGAGCGCCGCCGCGATCTCGATTTTCCCTGGTACCCCGCGCGGGTGGTCTGCCATGACATTCTCGGCCAGACCGCGCTGGTGGATCTGGCGGGGCTGCGCGACGCCATCGCCGAACAGGGGGGTGACCCGGCGGAGGTCAATCCGGTGGTGCCCACGCAGCTGATCGTCGATCACTCGCTGGCTGTCGAGGCGCCGGGGTCCGATCCTGAAGCCTTCGACAAGAACCGCGCCATCGAAGACCGTCGCAACGAAGACCGTTTCCACTTTATCGAGTGGACCAAGACTGCCTTCGAGAACGTCGACGTCATTCCCGCCGGCAACGGCATCATGCACCAGATCAACCTGGAGAAGATGTCGCCGGTCATCCAAGCCCGCGACGGCGTGGCCTTCCCCGATACCTGCGTCGGTACCGACAGCCACACGCCACACGTGGATGCCCTCGGTGTGATCGCTATCGGCGTCGGCGGTCTCGAAGCGGAAACCGTCATGCTGGGAAGGCCCTCGATGATGCGCCTGCCGGATATCGTCGGCGTCAGGTTGACCGGCAAGCGCCAGCCCGGCATTACCGCCACGGACATCGTGCTGGCGCTGACCGAGTTCCTGCGCCGGGAAAAAGTCGTGTCGGCCTACCTGGAATTCTTCGGCGAGGGCGCCCGCGCCCTGACCATCGGCGACCGCGCCACCCTCTCCAACATGACCCCCGAGTTCGGCGCCTCAGCGGGCATGTTCTATATCGACGAGCAGACCCTGGACTACCTGACCCTGACCGGCCGCGAACCGGAGCAGGTGCGGTTGGTGGAGCAGTACGCGAAAACCACCGGCCTGTGGGCCGACGACCTGGAAAGCGCCGAATACGAGCGCGAACTGGTGTTCGATCTCTCCGGTGTCGAGCGCACCATGGCGGGGCCCTCAAACCCCCACCGTCGTCTCGCCACCCGCGATTTGCGCGAGCGCGGTATCGCCGTGGACCTCGACAAAGCCCGCGCGGAGGAAGCGCGGGGCAAGCTGCCGGACGGCGCGGTGATCATTGCCGCGATCACTTCCTGCACCAATACCTCCAACCCCCGCAATGTGGTGGCCGCCGGCCTGCTGGCGAAGAAAGCCAACGAGTTGGGGCTGGTGCGCAAGCCCTGGGTGAAAAGCTCGTTTGCGCCAGGCTCAAAAGTCGCTCGCCTCTACCTGGAGGAATCGGGACTGCTGCCGGAACTGGAAAAGCTGGGCTTTGGCATTGTCGCCTACGCCTGCACCACCTGTAACGGCATGAGCGGCGCGCTGGACCCGGTCATCCAGCGGGAAATCATCGACCGCGACCTCTACGCCACCGCGGTGCTGTCCGGCAATCGCAATTTCGACGGCCGCATTCACCCCTATGCCAAGCAGGCCTTTCTGGCCTCGCCGCCGCTGGTGGTTGCCTACGCCATTGCCGGCACGGTGCGCTTCGATATCGAGCAGGACGTACTGGGCAGTGACTGCGCCGGCAATCCCCTCACCCTCAAGGATCTGTGGCCGTCGGATGAAGAGATCGACGCCATCGTCGAGGAATTCGTCAGGCCGGAGCAGTTCCGCCAGGTGTACATCCCCATGTTCGACCTGGATCGCGGCGAGCGCGCGCCCAGCCCGCTCTACGACTGGCGCCCGCAAAGCACCTATATCCGCCGCCCGCCCTACTGGGAAGGCGCGCTGGCGGGGGAGCGCACGCTGAAGGGCATGCGTCCGCTGGCGGTGCTGGGCGACAATATCACCACCGACCACCTGTCGCCGTCCAACGCCATCCTTGCCACCAGCGCAGCGGGGGAGTACCTGGCGAAAATGGGCCTGCCGGAGGAGGACTTCAACTCCTATGCCACCCACCGGGGCGATCACCTGACCGCCCAGCGCGCGACGTTCGCCAACCCCAAACTGCGCAACGAAATGTGTCGCGACGAGAAAGGCGAGGTGATCCAGGGCTCGCTGGCGCGCCTGGAGCCGGAGGGCCGGACGCTGCGCATGTGGGAGGTAATCGAGGCCTACATGCAGCGCAAGCAGCCGTTGATCATCGTCGCCGGCGCCGACTACGGCCAGGGTTCCTCCCGGGACTGGGCCGCCAAGGGGGTCCGGCTGGCGGGGGTGGAGGCGATCGTGGCCGAGGGTTTCGAGCGCATTCACCGCACCAACCTGGTGGGGATGGGCGTGCTGCCGCTGGAGTTCAAGCCCGGCGAGACGCGGGAGACCTACGCCATCGACGGTACCGAGACCTTCGATGTGAGCGGCGAGATCGCGCCTTGCGCCGACCTGACCCTGATCATCCGCCGAGCCAACGGCGAACGGGTGGAAGTCCCTGTCACCTGCCGGCTGGAAACGGCGGAGGAGGTCTCCGTGTACGGTGCCGGAGGCGTGTTGCAGCGTTTCGCCCAGGATTTCCTGGCGCAAAACAAGGCTGCCTGAGCGCGTTCGCCGGAACAAAGGAATGGATTGATGACTCAAGCCCCACAACTACGCATTCCCGCCACCTATATCCGCGGCGGCACGTCCAAAGGCGTGTTCTTTCGCCTGCGGGATTTGCCCGAATCCTGCCAGGTGCCGGGGAATGCGCGGGACCGGTTGTTCATGCGCGTCATAGGCAGTCCCGACCCCTACGCCGCGCATATCGACGGCATGGGCGGCGCCACCTCCAGCACCAGCAAGTGCGTGATCCTGTCGAAGAGCGAGCGGCCCGGCCACGACGTGGACTACCTCTACGGCCAGGTCGCCATCGACAAAGCCTTCGTCGACTGGAGCGGCAACTGCGGCAATCTGTCCACCGCCGCCGGCGCCTTCGCGATTCACGCCGGCCTGGTCGATCCGGCGCGGGTGCCCGACAACGGCACCTGCGTGGTGCGCATCTGGCAGGCCAATATCAACAAGACGATTATTGCCCATGTCCCCGTGAGCAATGGCCAGGTACGGGAAACCGGCGACTTCGAACTCGACGGCGTGACCTTCCCCGCCGCCGAAATCGTGCTGGAGTTTCTCGACCCCTCCGATGGCGAGGGATCCATGTTCCCCACCGGCAACCTCGTCGACGATCTCGAGGTGCCCGGTCTTGGCGCGCTGCCGGCCACGATGATCAGTGCCGGCATTCCCGTCGTTTTCGTGAATGCCCGGGACATTGGCTATACCGGCATCGAATTGCGCGAGGCCATCAACAACGACGTGTGGGCGCTGGAAAAGCTGGAGCGGATCCGCGTCGCGGGCGCCCTGCGCATGGGGCTGATTGACAGGCCGGAACAAGCGCAACAGCGCCAACACACCCCGAAAATCGCCTTCGTCGCGGAGCCGGCGGACTATACCGCCGCCAGCGGCAATCGCGTCGCCGCCCGGGATATCGACCTGCTGGTGCGCGCCCTGTCGATGGGTAAGTTGCATCACGCCATGATGGGCACCGCGGCGGTCGCCATCGCCACCGCGGCGGCGATTCCCGGCACCCTGGTCAACCTGGCCGCTGGCGGTGGCGAGCATAGCGCGGTGTGTTTTGGCCACCCCTCCGGCACCCTGCGCGTTGGCGCGGAAGCGGTGCGGGAGAACGGCGAGTGGATTGCAAAGCGCGCGGTGATGAGCCGCAGCGCGCGCATCCTGATGGAGGGTTGGGTGCGGGTGCCGGAGGATAGCTTTTGAGTGTCCGCCAATCCATCGAAGAAAGCATGCACCCTGGTCCAGGCCGTCAAAACAGGAGCCTTTGACGTGCTGACTGGGAAGTCATTGCGGTTTGTCTGGGCCGGGGTGCATCCAAGCCGCAATGCCATAACATTTGAAATCTGACGAACGGGAAATAACTATGTCCACAGGAAAGACTTTGCGGCAACTGGCCAGGGCCCGGCGCGGTGTGCTGGTTCCGGGTGCCTTCAATGCCCTGTCGGCACGGGTGATCGCCGACCTCGGCTTCGAGGCCATCTACGTCACCGGCGCCGGTGTGACCAATATGCATATCGGCCTGCCGGATATGGGCTTCATGGGGCTGGCGGAAATTTCCGAACAGACGGCGCGTATTCGCGACGCGGTGGAGGTGCCACTGCTGGTCGACGCCGACACCGGTTTCGGCAATGCCGTGAATGTGCGCCATACCATCCGCACCCTGGAGCGCGCCGGTGCCGACTGCGTGCAGCTGGAGGATCAGGTGAGCCCCAAGCGCTGCGGCCACTTCAACGGCAAGGCGGTGATCGAGGCCGATGAAATGATCGGCAAGATCAAGGCGGCGGTGGATGCCCGCCGCAGCGAGGATTTGTTGATCATGGCGCGCACCGATGCCCGCGCCATCGATGGCTTTGATGCCGCGGTGGAGCGCGCACAGCGCTACGCCGAAGCCGGTGCGGACATCCTCTTTGTCGAGGCGCTGGAAAGTGCCGACGAGGTTCGTCGCATGCCGCGGTTTCTCGACGCACCCCTGCTGATGAACATGGTGATCGGTGGCAAAACGCCGATTGCCACCGCGGATGACCTCACCGAATTCGGCTACGGACTCGTGCTGTATGCCAACGCGGCCCTGCAGGGTGCCGTGGCCGGCATGCAACGGGCCCTGTCCGTGCTGCGCGATCAGCGCCACCTGAAGGAGGACCCGGAACTGGTGGCTCCCTTTGCCGAGCGTCAGCGGCTCGTCGGCAAGGCGTTTATCGATGAGCTGGAGCAGCGCTACAGGGGATGATCCTGCACACGCCGGGGTAGCGCGCCTACATTGCCGAGCGCTGGAAACACTGCCTCTGCCGCGCTTGCCTGCTCGCGGCGCGGGAGCGGGGGGCGATAGCAGTACGGGGAAGCGCCATGGTGGTTCCAGGGTATCGGGTGTGGATCAACACGGGGTCGAGAGTTCTCTCCGAACGATTCCTGCGCCTGCGCTTAAAGCGTTTAGTTTGCCGTTTGCGACCTGGCGAGACAGGGGCGCCATACCGCAGTTAGTGCAAGGATAGAGCTTGTCGGCATCGACAAACTGAAGCGCCTTTCGTAGGGTGTTGGCGACTTCCTCTGGTGTTTCAATGGTATTGCTGGCCACGTCGATGGCTCCCACCATCACTTTTTTGCCTCGAATGAGTTCGATTAGATCCATTGGAACATGAGAGTTGTGGCATTCCAATGATACGAGGTCGATGTTGGATTTTTGTAGTTTTGGAAACGCTTCTTCATATTGTCTCCACTCTGAACCCAGTGTCTTTTTCCAGTCCGTATTGGCTTTGATGCCATAGCCATAGCAAATATGCACGGCGGTTTCACATTTCAGCCCTTCAATAGCTTTTTCTAAAGTGGCAATACCCCAATCATTCACCTCGTCAAAAAATACATTAAACGCAGGTTCATCAAATTGGATGATGTCGACACCGGCGGCCTCTAATTCCCTGGCTTCTTGGTTGAGAATCTTGGCAAATTCCCAGGCAAGCTTTTCGCGACTTTTATAGTGGCTGTCGTAAAGGGTGTCGATCATCGTCATGGGACCTGGCAGGGCCCATTTAATGGCTTGCGTGGTCTGCCGGCGTAAAAACCTGGCATCTTCAACAAAAACAGGCTTTTGGCGAGAGACGGCGCCAACCACAGTCGGCACGCTGGCGTCATAGCGATCGCGAATCCTAACGGTTTCACGTTTCTCAAAATCAACGCCATTGAGGTGCTCAATAAACGTGGTAACAAAATGTTGGCGAGTCTGCTCGCCATCACTAACAATATCGATTCCCGCGAGTTGTTGCTCTTGCAATACCAGGCGTAGAGCATCCCGCTTGCCTTCAATTAACCGGTCGCCGTGTAATTTCCAGGGTGACCAAAGTTTCTCGGGCTCTGCAAGCCACGACGGCTTGGGCAGGCTGCCAGCAGTTGAGGTTGGTAATACTGGTGTCATAGTAAATGGTCTTTTCGGTCTTGATGGATTAAATGGCGTAGTTCGCAGCCCATTGCTCAAGGATGCTTTTGTACGGCTTGATGAACTTCTCTTCCGTAAACTTTCCCTGCTTAATTGCCAGCTGGCTACGTTCTTCCCGATCGTAAACAATCCGGGTTAGCGAATAGTCCTGATGCTTCAAGCTTGGTCGATAGGATTTTCCCGCGGCGGCATTCGCGTTGTAAATCTCGGGCCGGTATATCTTCTGGAAGGTTTCCATCGTGCTGACGGTGCCGATTAGTTCGAGATTGGTGTAATCGCCAAGCAAATCGCCGCGGAAATAAAATGCCAAAGGCGCGACACTGTTTGGCGGCATGAAGTAGCGAACCTGCAAGCCCATTTTTTTGAAATATTCATCCGTTAAAGAATATTCATCTTGCTGGTACTCAACACCCAGTACGGGGTGCTGGTTCTCGGTCCGATAATAAGTCTTGCTACTGGAGACGCTCAGGCAGATAACCGGTGGTTTTTTGAAGTTATCTCTATAGGCATTGGAGTTCAGGAAAGCTTTGAATATTTTTCCGTGAAGATCGCCATAGTTTTCTGGAAGCTTGAATTCGGATTGATGCTTATTATGCTCCGACAGCAATACGCTAAAATCATAATCCCGCACATAGGAGGAAAAGTTGTTGCCGACAATGCCTTCAATGCGCTTGTTGTTTTTGTGATCGACGATATTCGTTTTTAGTATTTCAATCGTGGGGAAGGTCTCGCCCTTGCCTTCAACATCAATATCAACGGAAACGATTTCAAGCTCGACAGAATATCGGTCCGCATTGGAATTATCCCAATGCGCAAGGGCGTTGAAGCGACTGTCAATCATCCTCAGGGTGTTTCGCAAGTTGTCTTGTCGGCTCTCGCCTCTAGCCAGGTTCGCAAAATTGGTGGTGATGCGGGTGTTGTCCGATGGGCGATAGTTATCATCGAAGCAAATGGTCGTGATGGTGAATGTAAGCTCGTTATTCATTGCGATCCGGTATCCTGATTCCCGAGATAGAACCTGAGTTCATTTCCTGTCTTTCAGCGTTCTACAATTTTTCTGGCATTCTCTCGGCAGCCCCTATATTGGCTGCGGTTGAGCGAGGTGTGTATTTTATGCCGGGCATTTCATGAATAAAATTGAAACAATATCATCTAACCATTAGTTTTATTCATGGGTTGGTGTCGCGCTTCGACAGGGTGCCCCGGCGGTGGGTGCGCTGTTGTTGTATTCGCTCCTGGAATGCTAATGGCCGTCGAGTTTATGTTTCGCGCTTGTTGCCGGTGCGGGGGCGAGGCTGTGAATCAAGACCGCAGTGTTCCCTGCTTGATCTCTATTGAGTGTTGGTGGGGCGGGGCAGATAACTTAAAAAATGAATAATAATGCTGTATTTTCGGTTATTGATTATTTTTGTTCATGGTAAAAATGATGCTCGAGCGCATTCACCTGACGGTGATTCAGGCCGTTGACCGGCACGGCTCCCTTACAGCGGCGGCCAGCCACCTCCACCTGACCCAATCGGCGCTCAGTCATTCGATTCGCAAGCTCGAAGACAAATTAGGCACCCCGATCTGGTTGCGCGAAGGCCGTAACCTGCGCCTGACCCAGGCGGGGGAATATCTGCTGGGCATTTCCAACCGATTACTGCCGCAACTGGAGCATGCCGAAAGCAAGCTGCGGCAGATGGCCCGGGGGGAGCGCGGCACACTGCGCATAGGCATGGAGTGCCACCCCTGCTATCAATGGTTGTTGAAGGTGGTGTCCCCCTTCCTCGAGCAGTGGCCGGACGTGGACGTGGATGTGAAGCAGAAATTCCAGTTTGGCGGCGTAGGCGCGTTGGTCGGTTACGAGATCGACTTGCTGGTGACGCCGGACCCTTTTCACAAGAGCGGGCTGCGCTTCGATCCGGTCTTCGACTATGAGCAGGTGCTGGTCGTGCCGCTCGATCATCCGCTGGCGAATCGCCGTTATCTCAATGCGAATGACTTGCGTGACGAGGTGCTGTTGACCTACCCGGTGCCCGCGGATCGGCTGGATATTTACACTCAGTTCCTCAATCCGGCGGGGGTCGTGCCAAAACGGCATAAAACCAGCGAGACCACGGACATTATGCTGCAAATGGTGGCCAGCGGTCGCGGCGTGGCGGCATTGCCGCGCTGGCTGGCGGAGGAGTACAGCAGCCGGCTGGCGCTGAAAGTGGTGCGCCTGGGGCGGAAGGGAATTGCCAAGCAGATTTATCTGGGCACCCGTGAAAGCGACGACCGTGTCGAGTATCTGAACGCCTTTATTGAGCTGGCGCGTCGCCATGAAAACCCGGCCAGGGGCGGTGATTCCTGATGGCATTATCAATTGGGTTGGGGGGGATGCCCGAACCGTAGAGCCGGGAGCCCGGTCTGGCGAAACAAAAAAGGCCGAGCATTTGCTCGGCCTTCTTCAAAATGGTGCCCAGGAGAGGACTTGAACCTCCACGCCCTTTCGAGCACTAGCACCTGAAGCTAGCGTGTCTACCAATTTCACCACCTGGGCAGGATTCGGTGAACGTCCCCGCCGCGACGGGGTCACAGATGGTGTCACCACCTGAGGGCGCGCACTTTACTTTTACCGGGCGCACCTGTCAATAGTCGCGTATACTGCTTGACTGAAAAAATACACGAATCGAGAAAATTCGAGGAAGATCCCCACCTTATGACAAAAAAAGGCAAGATTGCCGATCCCCACGCCGAGCGCGAAGCGCGGCGCTATGAAAACCCCATCCCCAGCCGCGAAGCCATTCTCCAGCTGTTGACCGACGCCGACAGGCCCTTGAATCACGGGCAGGTCGCCGGTCGGCTTGGGCTGGATGACGAGATGGACGTCGAGGCCCTGCGCAAGCGCCTGCGCGCCATGGAGCGCGACGGCCAGCTGCTGTTGAATCGCCGGGGGGACTACGCCCTGGTGGACAAGCTCCAGCTGGTCCACTGCCGGGTGCAGGGGCACCGCGACGGCTACGGCTTCGCCATGCCCCTGGTCGAGGGCGACGATGTCTACCTCAGCGCGCGGCAGATGCAGTTCGTGTTCGACGGCGACGAGGTGCTGGTGATGGTGACCGGCCAGGATCGCCGCGGCCGGCCCGAGGGCAAGGTGGTGGAGGTGCTCAATCGCGGCAACCGCAGCATTGTCGGCCGCTACCAGGAAGAGAGTGGTATTGGTTTCGTGGTCCCCGACAACGCCCGCATCCAGAACCATATCCTGATTCCGCCCGCCGAGAAAGGCGGGGCCCGCTCCGGGCAGATTGTCACCGCCCTGATTACCGACTACCCCACCCGCAAGCTGGGCGCCAAGGGCCGTGTCACCGAAGTGCTGGGGGATCACCTGGACCCGGGGCTGGAGATCGACGTGGCGATCCGTTCCCACGGCATACCCTTTGAGTGGCCCGATGCGGTGTTGCGGGAGGCTGGATCCCTGGAGTCAGAGCCTCGGGAGGAGGACAAGGCCTATCGCGTGGATCTGCGCGGCAAGGCCTTCGTCACCATCGACGGCGAGGACGCCAGGGACTTCGACGACGCGGTGTACTGCGAGAAGCGCCTCGGCGGCTGGCGCCTGTGGGTGGCGATTGCCGATGTGTCCCACTATGTGCGCCCCGGCTCGGCCCTGGACGAGGAGGCGGCGCTGCGCGGCAACTCGGTGTACTTCCCCGAGCGCGTGGTGCCGATGCTGCCGGAGGCGCTGTCCAATGGCCTGTGTTCCCTGATGCCAAAAGTGGATCGCCTGGCCATGGTTTGCGAAATGGAGCTGAGCCGGCGGGGCAATCTCAAGCGCTTCCGCTTCTACGAGGCGGTAATCCACTCCCATGCCCGGCTTACCTACACCCAGGTGGGGGAGGTGATCGAGGAGGGCTGGCACCGGGACGTCGACCCGGACGTGGTGTCGGATATCATGAATCTGCACAAGCTGTACGGCGTGTTGCGCGCGGCCCGGGACGACCGCGGTGCCATTGACTTCGAGACCGAGGAAACGCGCATCGTCTTCGACGAGCAGCGCAAGATCGAGGCCATCGTGCCGGTGCAGCGCAACGACGCCCACAAGCTGATCGAGGAGTGCATGCTGTGCGCCAATGTGGCGGCGGCGCGCTTCTACGAGGAGCTGGAGCTGCCCATGCTGTTCCGGGTGCACGAGGGGCCCACCGCGGAGAAGCTGGAAAACCTGCGGGCCTTCCTCGGCGAGTTGGGGCTGGAGTTGCGCGGCGGCGACAAGCCCACCCCCGAGCACTACCAGGCCCTGCTGTCGCAGGTGGCCGGCCGGGATGACGCCCATGTCATCCAGACCATGATGTTGCGCTCCCTGAGTCAGGCGATGTACCGGCCCGACAACGAGGGACACTTCGGCCTGCACTACCCGGCCTACACCCACTTTACCTCGCCCATCCGGCGCTATGCCGACCTGCTGGTGCACCGCGGCATCCGCCATGTGATCCGCTCGCGGAAGCGGACCAAGCTGGTGCAGCGACAAAAGGGCGCGGAGCCGATACCGGCCAAACACATTTTCCCCTACGACCTGCACAGCATGTCGGTGCAGGGGGAGCACTGCTCGATGACCGAGCGCCGGGCCGACGACGCCACCCGCGACGTGCAGGCCTGGTTGAAGTGCGAGTACCTGCAGGACCATGTGGGCGACACCTTCGACGGCGTGATCAGCGCGGTCACCAGCTTCGGCCTGTTCGTGGAGCTCGAGGATCTCTACATCGAGGGCCTGGTGCATATCAGCGCGCTGCCCGGCGACTACTACAACTTCGACGCCGCCAAGCAGCGCCTGGTGGGCGAGCGCAGCGGCCGCAGTTTCAAACTGGGCGGCCGGGTGCGCGTGCAAGTGGCCCGGGTTGACCTGGACGACAAGAAAATCGACCTCGAGCTGCTGGATGGCAAGTCGTCCGGCAAGTCATCCGGGCCGTCGGCCCCGGGCAAGCGCAAGAAAGGCAAAAAATCCAGCGGCGCCAAGGGCGCCAAAAAGGGCGGCAAGGGCAAGACCGGCCTGCGCCGGCATTACTGACCGTGGAGCTGGTATACGGTATTCACGCGGTGGACGCTCTGCTGCGGCGCAACGCCGCCGGGGTGCGGCGCCTGCTGGTGCAGCGGGGCCGCCAGGACAAGCGCATGGCCGCGCTGCTGGATTTGGCCCGCAACCAGGGGGTGGCCGTCAGCGAGCTGCCGCGCAAGGATCTCGATCGCCAGGTATCGGGGCGTCACCAGGGGGTGGTGGCCGAGGTGGTCGCCGACGCCCGGGGGGCGGACGCCAACCTGTGGCAGGAGAGCGACCTCTTGCGCCACCTGGACGAGGTCGACCGTCCGCCCCTGGTGTTGGTGCTGGACGGAGTCACCGATCCCCACAACCTGGGGGCCTGCCTGCGCAGCGCCGACGCCGCCGGCGTGGACGCGGTGGTGGTGCCCAAGGATAAATCCGCGGACCTCGGTCCCACCGCCCGCAAGGTGGCCTGCGGCGCGGCCGAAACCGTGCCTTTTGTGCGGGTCACCAACCTCGCCCGCACCCTGGCGGCCCTCAAGGAGCGGGGCTTGTGGCTCTACGGCGCGGCCGGGGAGGCCAGCGCCTCCCTGTACGATTGCGATCTCGGCGGCGGGGTTGCCCTGGTAATGGGCGCCGAGGGCAGCGGGCTGCGGCGGCTCACCCGGGAGGCTTGCGACCACCTGGTGCATCTGCCCATGGCGGGTTCGGTCAGCAGCCTGAACGTGTCGGTGGCCACCGGCATCTGCCTGTTCGAGGCGCGCCGGCAGCGCCTGGCGGCGGTGGCCGAAGGCGGATAGCGCCCGCTATTGCGGGCTTGCCTGAAAGGCTGTAGAATCCGCGCCTCAAAATTTGCCCGGCGGATGCATGCCGCCGATTCTCCTTGCCACACCGCCTCCCACGGGAGCGACGGGTGGCATTAACCCGTAAGGAGCGACTGATGCGTCATTACGAAATCGTATTCATGGTCCATCCGGACCAGTCCGAACAAGTGCCCGGCATGATCGAGCGCTACTCCAACACCATCGAGAAGGACGGCGGCAAGGTCCACCGTCTGGAAGATTGGGGTCGCCGCCAGCTGGCCTACCCCATCAACAAAATCCACAAGGCACACTACGTGCTGATGAACGTGGAAGCTTCCAACGACGCGATGGAAGAGCTCACCACTACCTTCCGTTACAACGACGCTGTGATCCGCAACCTGGTGATTCGCCGCGACGAGGCCGTGACCGATGAGTCCTTCATCATGAAGGCCGAGAAAGAGAGCCGCGAGCGCAAGACCCGCCACGAGGAACGCCAGGCCGCCGACGCCGCGAAATCCGAGGCGAAGAGCGAAGAGTCAGCCGAGAACAAGGAAGAGGCCGCCGCCGAGTAAGGCGCAGCCGCTTCCCGTAACGTATACCGAGCTTAAGGAGTCATCACCATGGCACGTTTTTTCCGTCGCCGTAAGTTTTGCCGCTTCACCGCCGAGGGCGTGAAGGAAATCGACTACAAGGACCTGGATACCCTCAAGGCCTACATTTCCGAGACCGGCAAGATCGTACCCAGCCGTATTACCGGCACCAAGGCCAGGTACCAGCGCCAGCTGTCCACCGCGGTCAAGCGCGCCCGCTTTCTGGCGCTGCTGCCCTACACGGACTCTCACCAGTAAGCATCTCGTTCTCCGCGTCGTACCCAAATCCCCGGCAGGGGTAGGGAGAGGCTTGAGTTGAAGGGGCTTGCCGAATTCGTGATGCGCGGGCGCCTGCAGGCGCTGTTGGTCACCGTGGCCGGCGCCGGGAGCCTGATGCTGTGTTGGATCAGTGCCGCGGTACTGGCACTGGTCACCCTGCGCCGCGGCGCGGGGCAGGGCGCCTGGTTGTTGTTGTGGGCGCTGCTGCCGGCGGGCACGCTGATGCTGGTATTCGGCGACAGTGGCCCACTGGCCTTGCTGGTGTCCACGATGGCGCTGGCGTTGGTGCTGCGCGCCACCGTGAGTTTGCCGCTGGCGGTGCTCGCGAGCGTTCCCCTGGGGGCGCTGACCGGGCTGGGCTTGCTTGCCTTCGGCCAGGGCATGCTGGACCAGATGGTGGGGTTCTTCGACGAATTCATCACCAATCTGGAGCAGCAGTTGTCCTCCGGCGAGGCCGGCGCGGTGCAGTTGCTACGGCCCACGGCGGTGCAAGTCGCCGGTATGATGGGCGCGGCCAACGGCCTGCTGTCCATCGCCTGCCTGCTGCTGGCGCGCTGGTGGCAGGCCGCGTTGTACAACCCGGGCGGCTTCGCCGAGGAGTTCCGGGCGCTGTACCTGCCGCCGGCGGTAACGCTGGCGCTGACCCTGGCGGCGGTGGCCCTGGCCAGCCTCGGGGTGGAATACAGGACCTGGGCGGTGATTTGTTTGATCCCGCTCAACTTCGCCGGTCTCGCACTGGTGCACGCCCGGGCGGCGTGGCGCGGGCGAGGCGGGGGATGGCTCACGGCCTTTTATTTGCTGTGGCTGTTCTTCGATCCGGTGAAGCTGCTGGTGGTCGGTTTCGCCATTGCGGACAGCTGGCTCCGGTTTCGCCAGCGCTGGGTCCGGCCGGGCGGTGACGACAGCCGGCAGTGAGACAGAACAGAATTGTTAATAGCGGGAGGCAACTCCCCGAAATGTAGAGGATAGTAAGATGGAAGTCATTTTGCTGGAAAACATCGGCAACCTGGGTGGCCTGGGCGACAAGGTTGACGTAAAAGCCGGCTACGGCCGCAACTACCTGATTCCCCAGGGCAAAGCGGTGCCCGCCACCGAGACCAATGTCGCCGAGTTCGAGGCGCGTCGCGCCGAGCTGGAGGCCGCCGCCGCGGAGCAGCTGGCCGCTGCCGAGAAGCGCGCCGAGGCCCTGAACGCGCTGGATGCCGTAACCATCGGCGCCAACGCCGGTGAGGAAGGCAAGCTGTTCGGCTCCATCGGCACCCGCGATATCGCCGACGCCCTGACCGCTGCCGGCTGCGAAGTCGACAAGTCCGAGGTGAAGCTGCCGGAAGGCGCGCTGCGTGAACTGGGTGAGTACGAAGTCGACATCCAGGTGCACGGCGACGTCACCGCCACGGTCAACGTCACCGTCGTCGCGGAGTAAGACCTCTCCCCGCACAGGCGTCGGCCGCAAGGCCGTCGCTGCTCCTCTGTAGGGTCGAGAGCCTGCCCCTCTTTTTCGGGCACAGCGGGCTCCTCTTTTCGGGGCATTCATTCGACCGAAAAGCGGCGGAATAAATTCCGCCCTACAGGGGGTTGCCCTGTAGGGTCGAATTCATTCGACCGCGGTGGCCTGTCGGGTCTCCGTGACGTGTATTGAATCCCGCCCTACAGCTGCTATAGGCAAGCAATCCCGCCCGATCCGCCGTTTCGGCTTTAGTCCCGCAGCCAGATTGTTTAATCTGTGCAGCCGACCAGCCAGATCATCGCTACCATGCCCGAGCCCGACTACCCGGCCGATCTCCCGGAGCTATCCTACCCCGAAGCCCCGGATCAAGATGTCGCCCGCATCAAGATGCAGCCCCACTCCATCGAGGCGGAGCAGTCCGTGCTCGGCGGCTTGCTGTTGTCGTCGGGAGAGGGCTGGGACTCGGTAGCCGAGGCGGCCTCGGCCTCGGATTTCTACCGCCCCGACCACCGCATGATCTTCCGCCAGATTGCCAAGCTGGCGGAGGCGGCGGAGCCGGTGGACGTAATCACCGTGGCGGACAAGCTCGCCGCCACCGGCGAGCTGGACGCCGCCGGTGGCGTTGCCTACCTGGCGGAGCTGGCCAGCAATACCCCCAGCGCCTCCAATATCCGCGCCTACGCCCAGGTGGTGCGCGAACGCGCCGCCCTGCGCAAGCTGATCGAGGCCGCCCAGTCCATTGCCGAGAGCGGCTTCAATCCCGAGGGGCGCAGCTCCGAGGAGCTGATCGACGAGGCCGAGCGCCTGATCATGCGGATCTCGGAACAGGGCCCCAAGGCCGGTGGTCCGCGGGACGTCAATCCCCTGCTGCAGGCGGCCATCGAGCGGATCGAGGAGCTGTTTACCTCCGGCGGTGATATCACCGGCCTCACCACCGGCTTTACCGACCTCGACGGCATGACCTCGGGCCTGCAGCCCTCGGACCTGGTGATTGTCGCCGGCCGCCCCTCGATGGGTAAGACCACTTTTGCGATGAACCTGGTGGAAAACGCGGTGCTGTCCCAGGACAAGCCGGTCCTGGTGTTCAGTATGGAGATGCCCGCGGAGCAGCTGGTGATCCGGATGCTGTCCTCGATCGGCAAGATCAACCAAACCCGCATCCGCAACGGCAAGCTGGAGCAGGAGGATTGGCCGAAGCTCAGCGCGGCGGTGTCGAAGCTGAAGGACGTGCCCCTGCACATCGATGACACTCCGGCCCTGACCCCGACCGAACTGCGCAGCCGCGCGCGCCGGGTGGCGCGGGAGCACGGCGGGATTGGCATGATCATGGTGGATTACCTGCAGCTGATGCAGATCGCGGGTTCATCGGAGGGGCGTACGGCGGAGATTTCGGAGATTTCCCGTAACCTGAAGGCGATCGCGAAGGAGTTCAATTGCCCGATGGTGGCGCTGTCGCAGCTGAACCGCTCGCTGGAGCAGCGCCCGAACAAGCGGCCGGTGAACTCGGACCTGCGGGAATCGGGAGCGATCGAGCAGGACGCCGACGTGATCATGTTTATCTACCGCGACGAGGTCTACCACGAGGACTCGCCGGACAAGGGGGTGGCGGAGATCATTATCGGCAAGCAGCGGAACGGCCCCATCGGCACCTGCCGGCTGGCCTTTATCGGGCAATTTACGCGCTTCGAGAACCTGGCCCGGGGGTCATACGAGGATTAATGGCCGGGTGCCTTCGGTAGTCGGCGCACTGGTGAGAGCTGCGTCAGTACAGGGCTTTATTCAGTTACACTCTGATCTCCCCTCGAGCGTAATTGCCGCAGCGGTCATGCCCGGGTGCCTTCCCGGACACGCCGTGAACCCATCCATGGGGGCTCGGCAGCGCCCGTCCAGGGCGCTGACGGTCCGGGAAAGCACCCGGGCACGCCCACTGCTCCTTTCGGTACTCCGTAAATCGGCCTAAGAGGCATTTGCTCATTAAACACCGAACTCGCTCGGAGTTCAGGCGCGCTGGCGGCAGGGGGTGCGAAACAATCAGGTCGCGCTTTGACTTTTGGCAGCCGGAGAACGCTTTGTTGCGAGCACTGGCCGAGTCCCAATTTTTGCGCAGCAAAAATGGTCGAGTTGCGCAGCAGTACTCCGGCTGCCAAAAGTCAGCGGCCGTTTCGCACCCCCTGCCGCCAGTGCGCCGGCTACCGAAGGCACGTACTATTCTTGGCCTGTTAACTATGAGCTTGTTTTTTTACAGTCCAGTCTCATCCCGCAACTTGCGCAACTGCGCCAACTGCTCCTCGACAGGCAAGGGCTCCGGCTCATGCCGCTTCAGAGCGCGCTCGCGCGGTACCTCCAGCGTCTCACCGCGCATCACCCGCGCACAGTAATCCCGGTAGTGGCGTTCGAACACCGGCCAGCTGTCGCGCTCCGGGCTGCCCGCCAGCAGGAACCAGTCGCTGTCCCGGCCCGCCAGGTAGACCGCCGGGTGCGACCAGCGCTGGGCCGCCTTCGGCGACGGTGCATTGCAGGCCTCCAGGTAGGCGTTGCGGGCCGTGGGCAGGCCCAGGTCCGCCAGGCCCTGCTGGCAGCACTCGTGCATCCGGTGCAGTGTCGGCAGGAACTCGCTGTGCTCGATCGCGTGGCGGGCGCCGCGCAGGATCTGCTCCACCGGGTAGTCGCCCAGTGAATCCAGCCACAGCTTCTTGATCTGGTTCAGCTGCTCCGCGTCCGGGTAGGCCGCGTAGTACTGGTTGTGGTAGTTCAGGCGGAACAGGGCGAAGACCTGGTTGATCGCCTCGATGTGTTCCGCCGGCGCCTGCGGGCGCCGGGGCTCAGTTGGCCCAGGAGGTGTCGCTGAGGTCGTCCGCGAGGCTTCGATCCCGCGTGCGACCTGATTGATGAGGTCGCTGCTGTGGTCCGTCATGTTTGCCTCCCGCCTGTTGCATCTGGTGCTGTCTCGCCCAGTGGTATTTTACATGCTGCAGGAACTTACTGTTCCAGGAAGTGTGCACCTGGCCGCTGTCGCGCCAGTACACAATGAATTCCGGCAGCAGGGCGCGAGCGAAGGTCTCGTCGATGTGCGACATGCGCAGGATGTCGTACACATCCCGGTCCGGCTGCCAGTCGTCGGCGATGGGCGCCGGCTCGCCGCCGTGTGCCACGCTGGCCGTGTAGCGGGCCCACTGCAGGCGTATGTGCTGGATGAACTTGGTGTTCAGTTCCCGGGGGGCGCTGCCGCGCTCGCGCCAGTAGAGCACGAACTCGGGGATCGCCTCCTCGATAAAGGTTCGGTCCACCCCCGCCCGGGTCATGATCTCCAGGGCGTCCTCGCTGGGGCGCCAGTGGCGGTCCAGGGGGGCGTGCTCCGGGGCGCGCATGGCCTCCGCCTGCTGTTGCTGGTGGCGGCGCCAGGCGGCGGTCACGTGCTGGCGGAACTTGTTTTCCCAGGCGTGGCTGATATCGCCGCGCTCGCGCCAGTAGCAAATGAAATCTTCCAGCTGGTTCACGGCGAACTGGCGCGGGATGTTGTGGTTCAGCGCCAGCAGCTGTAGCAGGTCCTCGCTGGGGGCCCAGTTGGGCGGCAGGTGCGCGGCGCTGCGTCGTTGCGGCGGTGGCGCTGTCGCGGCGGCGCGCGGTTGGGGCGCGGCCGGGGCGCTGGCAGCTTCGTTGAGGGCGAACACCAGCTGCTCGGCGCTGTGCACGGGTGGCGACTCCACCAGCAGCACGCCCTTGTCCACCAGGCTGCGCAGGATGCGGTGCAGGTCCATCGGCCCCCAGAAGGGCAGTAGGCGCAGCAGGAAGTCGCGCTCCACCGTCAGCCAGGCAAAGCCGCCGCGCAGTTGCGGTGAACGGTGCTGGAACAGGGTGTGCAGCTGCTGCAGCAGCACCGCCTCCTCCAGGCCGATGGTCGCCGCCAGGCCGGGGGAGAAAACCAGCTGTTGTTCAGGGACCAGGGAGGATTCGCTCATCGGAATGCCGGAAAGTGATGCGCAGTGGGTGGAACAAAGTCTGGTAGCATACCGGGCTGGCCCCGGGACGAACAGCGGGGCCTTTCTATTTTTTCGATTGACAGGGTGCGAAAGCGGGGCGATGGCCAAAAGCAAGACGGCGTTTGTGTGTAATGACTGCGGCTCGGACTACGCCAAGTGGCAGGGCCAGTGCAGCGACTGCGGGGCCTGGAATACCCTGTCCGAGGTGCGCCTGGGGCCGGCGCGCAAGGGCGGCGCCCGGGCCGCCGATAACCGCGGCGGTTTTGCCGGGGCGCTCGCCGAGGCGCGGGTGCTCAAGGACATTGATCTCGAGGACCTGCCGCGCTTTAGCAGCGGCGCGGAAGAGTTCGACCGCGTGCTGGGCGGCGGCCTGGTGCCGGGGTCGGCCATCCTGGTGGGCGGTAACCCCGGCGCCGGCAAGAGTACCCTGCTGTTGCAGACCATGTGCCACCTGGCGGCGGGCATGGATGCCTTGTACATCACTGGCGAGGAGTCCCTGCAGCAGGTGGCGATGCGCGCCCGGCGCCTGGGGCTGCCCACGGACAAGCTGCGGTTGATGGCCGAGACCAGTGTCGAGGCCATCATCGCCGCCGCCGGTAAGTACGCGCCGCGGGTGTTGGTGGTGGATTCGATCCAGGTGGTGCACAGCGAGGAACTGACCTCCGCCCCGGGCAGCGTGTCCCAGGTGCGCGAGTGCGCCGCCTTTCTTACCCGTTTCGCCAAGCAAAGCGGCACGGTGCTGTTTTTGGTGGGCCACGTCACCAAGGACGGCGCCCTGGCCGGCCCCAAGGTGCTGGAGCACATGATCGACTGCTCCATCCTGCTGGAGGGCGGTCACGACTCGCGCTTTCGCACCCTGCGGGGGCAGAAGAACCGTTTTGGCGCGGTGAACGAGCTGGGCGTGTTCGCGATGACCGAGCAGGGCCTGCGGGAGGTGAAGAACCCCTCGGCGATCTTCCTCGACCGCAGCTCCGAGCCCGCCTCGGGCAGCGCGGTGATGGTGGTGTGGGAGGGCACCCGGCCGCTGCTGGTGGAAATCCAGGCCCTGGTGGACGACAGCCAGCTCGGCAACCCGCGCCGGGTGGCGGTGGGCCTGGAGCAGAACCGGCTGGCGATGCTGCTGGCGGTGCTGCACCGCCACGGCGGCCTGCAGGTGGGCGACCAGGACGTGTTTGCCAACGTCGTGGGCGGGGTCAAGGTGCTGGAAACCAGCGCCGATCTGGCCCTGTTGCTGGCCATTGTGTCCAGCTACCGCGACCGGCAACTGCCCCGGGACATGGTGATATTCGGCGAGGTGGGCCTGTCCGGCGAGATCCGCCCGGTGCCCAGCGGTCAGGAACGGTTGGCGGAGGCCGCCAAGCACGGCTTTCGCCGGGCCATCGTGCCCAAGGCGAACGCGCCGCGCGGCGCGGTGCGGGGCATGGAGGTGATGGCGGTGACCCGCCTGGAGGAAGCGCTGGCGGCCATCGACTGAGCCGCGGCGCCGCCGCTCGGCGCTGCCGGGTATTGGTGCCCGGTGACGGTGTGGCGCGCGGTGGCGGCCGCGCCGGAATCACCACTGGACGCGTGGTTCAAGTCCGTGGAAGATGAGAGCACCTCCGTACCGCCGCGGTTCGCGGTGCGGGCCAAACAGGTGATGGGGGCCTTGTGAACACATCGGATGTGGTGACTGACGGCTGCGGTGCCACCCATGTGGGGCAGCGGAACCACAACGAGGACGCCTACCTGCTGGACCCGGATTGCGGCCTGGCGGTGGTGGCGGACGGCGTGGGTGGTCACCAGGCGGGGGAGGTGGCCAGCGCCATCACCTGCGAGGTGATCCAGCGCGAGACCGCGGCGGGACGTCCCGTCGAGCAGGGCATCCGCGCCGCCAACCGCGAGGTAATGGCGGCGGTGGCCCAGGGCCGCGGCAAGGCCGGGATGGCCTCCACGGTGGTGGTGGCGCGCTTCTCGGGCGGCGACTACGAACTGGCCTGGGTCGGCGACAGCCGCGCCTACCTCTGGGACGGCCAGTTGAAACTGCTTACCCGTGACCACTCCTACGTGCAGGCCCTGTTCTCCCGCGGCCAGATCACTCTCGCCCAGGCGCGCAGTCACCCGCGCAAGAATGTGATCGTGCAGGCCATCGGCCTGCAGGAAGACGACAAGCTCCAGGTGGGAATCAACCGTGGCCGCCTGGAGCCGGGCCAGGTGCTGTTGCTGTGCAGCGACGGCCTGTCGGATGCGCTCGAATGTGGCGCGCTGAGCGATATACTCTGCGCCGATACGCCGCTGGCGGCACGTTGCGAGGCCCTGGTGGACGCCGCGGTGCGGGCCGGCGGCCGCGACAATATCACCGTGGTTTTGCTGCCCGGCACGGCGCCGGCCAACGGCGCGGCCCGGCTGGAGCCGGAAGTTACTTGGAGCTACGACCCCGGCTCCGGCGAGTACGCCGGCTTGCCGGAGCTGGACCTGATCGAGCATTCCCGGGGCCCGGTGCCCGGTCGGGGTTCCGCGCCGGGGAGTGCCGAGCCGCCCCTTCCACGACAGGAGCCGCTCCGTACAAGCCCCGCCGGCGAGGCCGAAGCCGCACGCGCCGCCGTGCAGCGGGAAAAGGGCCGGCGTCGGAACCGCTTGATTCTTTGGTTTGTCGCGGGGGTGCTGGTAATGGCCAGCGTGGCATACAGCCTGGGTATTGCCGCCTCCGGCGGGTGACTGGCGCAACGCTGACCGTTCAAGCCGCCATGGAGGTGTTGCCAGTAAAAGGGACTTTTTTAATATGAACGTATTTGGTGCATTTACTTTTGGCAATCTGATAAAAACCTTTCTCCCGGGTTTAATCTGGCTGTTTGGTCTGGTGTTGCTCGAGGCAAGCATTGCAGGCTTCTTCGACTCAGCGCCGGCGGCGCTTTGGTTTATACGCTCTTTTCCCCAGGTTTCGCTGGTTCTCGCGATACCGTTCTCGATTCTATTGGGGTTGTTTTCAAATGTGATTGTTTTTATGGGGCTTAACGATGTGCTGGTACGAAATCCGTCGAAGAGGGATCCCGAGGGCAAAAACGTCCATGAGCTCTACGATCTGGTCTGTGGCAAAACGCGCCAGTTCGTTTGGGAGCCCATCAAGGTTGACGGCGACAGCGAGCCATCGCGCAATACGGACAGCCCCTGTGTCGATGCCGAGGTACTGGTGCTACATGAACTGGGCGCGGCCCAGTTGAGTTTTGTTCGCGAGCAGTACTGGTCCTATGTCGAATTTTTGATGAATCTGATGCTGGGTCTCTGGGTGCTTACCGGGGCGGTACTGCTGCGCTGCTTGACTGCCTACCCCCTCGCTCCGGCGCTATGTATCACGCTGCCGCTGTTGGCGGCTTCAGCCCTGGTTTCTTGCTTTCTGGTCAAGGCCGCGAGAAAGAACTATCAGCGGCATATCGCGAAAATGCTGAGCCTCATTCTATCGGTGCTATCCAAACAGCAACGCGCGGAGATAGCCGCGGCCAGGCCCGGCAGTAGTTAGCGGGGGGGTGGTATTCAATGTATGATTGCCGGGTGGCTGGTAAATGCTTGGGGTCAGTGCATGGGTGCCTATTTCTTTGATCTCGACGGAACTTTGACCGATTCCGCCCCGGGGCTGCTGAACAGCTTCGGGGTTGCGCTGGATTTTTTGGGCGTGCGCAATGTTAGCGAGCCCTCCCTGCGTGGCCATCTGGGGGAGCCCCTGCCGGAGGTTTTTCGGTCCTACCTGCCAGATATTTCGAACGTGGACATTGAGTCGGGGATTGCCGCATTTCGTCGTAGTTATGACGACGAGGGTATTTATGTCAACAAGCTATATCCTGGCATTGAGGCGCTGCTGAAACGCCTGCGGGAACTCGATTTTGGGGCCTGGGTTGTCACTTCCAAGCCTGTGCATCATGCGGAAAAGGTCTGCGAGCTGCTCGAAATCCGCGATTATTTCCAGGGCATTATCGGTGCCGGTTTGGACGAAGCCGACACCAAGTCCACCCTGGTACACAAGGCTCTCGGCCTTTCCGAGGCCGATCCTCGCTCAACAATCTTCCTGGGCGATCGCTGTTACGATGTCGTTGGGGCTCTGTCAAATAATGTCAGACCCGTGGGGGCGCTCTGGGGATACGGAAGCCGGACGGAGCTGGAAACGGCGGGGTGTGTGGAATTTGCCCAATCGCCGTCAGCATTCCTCGCTGATTATGTTGAGTCCCGCGTACACGGGGGCTTCTCGGCCGCCGCCCTGCTGGCCCACTCGTGAGGCCGGGCGCAACTGCCAAGCTACTCCGCCAATACTGGGCTGGGGTGGGGGTTCCCTAGCCGAGTCGCCCCAGTTCCTCTCCTATCACCTCCGGCCGCTCGAGATGCGCTTCCAGCAGTGCTTTCAGAGGGGCGATATTTTCCCGGTCGACGTGCTCCACCGCAAAACCCAGGCGGCCCTTTTCCACGTGTTGCAGGTAGGCGTGGAGTTCCAGCTCGGTACCGCCGTCGAGGTGAATGGTCAGGGTAAAGGGCTCGTTGTACTGGGCGTCCCAGACGTCCGGTTGATCGGTGGCGGCGCCGGCCAGGGACAGGTCGATCAGGCGCTGGCGCCAGACGCTGCCGCCCTGGTGCACGTCCACCGGCAGGTCGAGAGCGACGCGGGTAAACCGGCGCCGCTCGGTACGAATATCGGTCATCGTTATGCTCTTGTTCGTCACCCTTGCCGACACTATAGCAAGAAAATAGGGGGTGGATACGAATGACTCTTACTGAAGTCAATAACAGGGTGTTTTGCCCTCTGCAGGGTCGAATTTATTCGACCAAAAGCGGTGCTCACGGCATCAATGGCCGAATAAATTCGGCCCTACAATGGTCAAGTAAGTGCCATTCGGGACGGATACCGATTCGCGATGGCGCGGCGAAGGGGTACCCGTCCCCGGGGTTGTTTACTTCAGTTTGCGGTATTTCACCCGGTGGGGTTGCGCCGCCGCGGCGCCCAGGCGGGCCTTGCGGTCCTCCTCGTACTCGCTGAAGTTGCCTTCGTGGAACACCACGTTGCCATCGTCCTCATAGGCCAGGATGTGGGTGGCGATGCGGTCGAGGAACCAGCGGTCGTGGGAGATCACCAGGGCGCTGCCGGGGAAGGCCAGCACGGCTTCTTCCAGCGCGCGCAGGGTCTCCACATCGAGGTCGTTGGTGGGCTCGTCCAGCAGCAGCACGTTGCCGCCCTGCTTGAGCAGCTTGGCCAGGTGCAGGCGATTGCGCTCGCCGCCGGACAGATCCTTCACATACTTCTGCTGGTCGGAGCCCTTGAAGTTGAAGCGGCCCACGTAGGAGCGCGAGGGCACCTCGTAGCTGCCGATGCGCATGATGTCCTGGCCGTCGGAGATCTCCTCCCAGACGGTTTTGCCGCCATCCAGGTCGTCACGGCTCTGGTCGACGTAGCTGAGCTGTACCGTCTCGCCCACCTTGACTTCGCCGCCGTCCGGCTGTTCCTGGCCCATGAGGATGCGGAACAGGGTGGATTTACCCATGCCGTTGGCGCCGATGATGCCGACGATGCTGCCCTTGGGCACGGTGAAGCTGACGTTGTCGAACAGCAGGCGGTCGCCGAAAGCCTTCCTGAGGTTGTTGACCTCAATGACGTTGTCCCCCAGGCGCGGCCCCGGCGGGATGTAGATCTCGTTGGTTTCGTTGCGGCTCTGGAACTCCTGTGACTGCAGCTCTTCAAAGCGCTGCAGGCGGGCCTTGCTCTTGGCCTGGCGCCCCTTGGGGTTGCTGCGCACCCACTCCAGCTCCGCCTTGATGGCTTTCTGGTGGGAGGCCTCCTGGCGCTTTTCCTGCTCCAGGCGTTGTTCCTTGGCCTGCAGCCAGTCGGAGTAGTTGCCCTCGTAGGGAATGCCGCGGCCGCGGTCCAGTTCCAGGATCCAGCCGGCGGCGTTGTCGAGGAAGTAGCGGTCGTGAGTGATCGCCACCACGGTGCCGGGGTAGTCGTGCAGGAAGCGCTCCAGCCAGGCCACGCTCTCGGCGTCCAGGTGGTTGGTGGGTTCGTCCAGCAGCAGCATGTCGGGGGCCGACAGCAGCATACGGCACAGGGCCACCCGGCGGCGCTCGCCGCCCGAGAGCTTGGTCACATCGGCGTCCCAGGGCGGCAGGCGCAGGGCATCGGCGGCCACTTCCAGCTTGGTTTCGATGTTGTGGGCGTCGGTGGCCTGGATGATGTCCTCGAGCCGCGCCTGTTCCTTGGCCAGGGCGTCGAAGTCGGCGTCCGGTTCGGCGTAGGCGGCATAAACCTTGTCCAGGCCCGCCAGGGCGTCGATCGCCTCCTGCAGACCTTCCTCGACATTGCCGCGCACATCCTTCTCCGGGTCCAGCTGCGGCTCCTGGGGCAGGTAGCCGATCTTGATCCCGGGCTGGGGGCGGGCCTCGCCGAGGATGTCGGTGTCGATACCGGCCATGATCTTCAGCAGGGTGGACTTGCCGGCGCCGTTCAGGCCCAGCACGCCGATCTTGGCGCCGGGGAAGAACGACAGGGATATGTCTTCCAGAATGGTTTTCTTGGGCGGCACGACCTTGCCGACCCGGTTCATGGTATAGACGTACTGGGCCATCGCGGATGATAACTCTGTGTTGGAAATGTGGTGCCGGATTCTAGCAGGAATAGGGGGCGGATACCGATGCCAAAAAAGGGGTCAGAGCCCTTTGTTCGGGGAAAAGGGCTCTGACCCCTTTGTTCCGTCCGCTATTTTCAGTGCCTTTTCAGTCGGCGATGGGGGCGGAGCTCAGGTCGTCGGGGTTGACTTCTTCCTGGCCCGGCTCGTGGTCCTCGTGGAAGGCTTCAACCTCCCACTTGCGTCGGCCCTCGATCTCGGCGATATGGAACAGGGCGTCCCCCTCGTAGACCAGGGGCAGGTTGGTGCGGCCGATGACGATGCCGGCGTTTTCCGCCACCACGTCCACCTCGCTTTCGCCCAGGGGGTCGGCGATGAAACCGATGGTCTGGCCTTCCTCCACCTCGGCGCCCAGGGGCACGAGTACCCGCAGGATGCCGCTCTCCGGGGCGCGGGTCCAGTTGGTGCTGCGGCTGATCACGGGGCGCTTGGTCTTGGCGCGGCTCTTGCGCAGCATGCCCAGGTGGCGCATCACGTTGAGCACGCCCTTGACCCCCGCGCGGATGTAGATTTCGTCGAAACGCAGGGCCTCGCAGGATTCGTACAGCAGCACCGGTACGCCGATGTCGCCGGCGGCCTGGCGCAGGGAGCCGTCGCGGATCTTGGCGTCGATCGCCAGTGGCGCGCCGAAGGCCTCGGTCATGGCCAGGGTCGCTTCATCCTCGAGATTGGCGCGAATCTGCGGGAAATTGCTGCGATGTCGGGCGCCGGTGTGGAGGTCGATGCCGTGGGTGCAGTGGGCCACGATCTCCTTCAGGAAGGTGTGGGCGATGCGTCCGGTGAGGGAGCCGCGCCTGGAGCCCGGGAAGGAGCGGTTGAGGTCGCGCCCGTCGGGCAGGTAGCGGGTGTGGTTGATGAAACCGTAAACGTTGACGATGGGGATGGCGATCAGGGTGCCGCGCATGCGCGACAGGTGAGGATCCTTGAGCAGGCGGCGGATGATCTCCACCCCGTTGATCTCGTCGCCGTGAATCGCGGCGCAGACAAACAGCACCGGCCCCGGCCGCCGCCCGCGCACCACCTGTGCGCTGATCGACAGGTTGTCGTGGGTGTACATGGGCGCCACCGGGATCTCGATCATGGCGTGCTGGCCGGGTTCGATGGTCTGGCCGCCGATCACCAGTCGCGCGGGGGAGCCTTGCGTCATTTCAGGCCTCCCGGCTGCCGCCGGGGCGGGCGCCCTGTAGGTAGGAGCGGCCGGAATCGACCAGGAAGTGCCCGCGCATGGCGGTGCGGCCCAGCAGCATGCGGAAGCGCATGGTCTCGCGGTCGGTGAGGGTCAGTTCGGCATCGATGGTGTGCTCGCCCACCCGCACGCGGCTTGCGATCACGTAGCGCACCTCCCGGTGCCCCCCGGAATCGGTGACCTGGCGCCGGTCCAGTACCTTCGCCTCGCAGTGCACCACATAGTCGGTGTTTTGCTGCCAGGGGTGAATGCCGAAGCGCACCCAATCTTCCCCGTCGCGAGCGAAGGGCTCCACGTAGAAGGCGTGCAGGGCGCTGGTGCGCGCCCCGGTGTCGATTTTGGCCTTGATGCGATCGATGCCGAAGTCCGGCAGGGCCAGCCACTCGCGCCAGCCCAAAACAGCCTTGTCAGTCATACCCGTCTACTGTAAACCCGCTACAGCTCGAGTATCCACGGCCGCCGGCGCGATGTAAACCGCTGTGGTGGCCTTGTATGGCCGAATTCATTCGGCCATGGCGGATTGAAATCCGCCCTACAGGGAGAGATTTCTGGCCCGTGCGGTGGCGGATTGAAATCCGCCCTACAGGGGGAGGCATCCGGGCCCGCGTAGGGTCGAATTCATTCGACCAACCTGCTCCCGGCCAAACCTGCTCCCGCTAGGCCGCGGCGTCCAGCGACAGGCCCCGGCCGATACCGTAGTACTCGATACCCAGCTCCTCCATATGGGCCGGGTTGTAGAGATTGCGGCCATCGAAGATCACCGGCTGCTTGAGCGCCGACTTTACCTGCTCGAAATCCGGCGACCAGAAGGCCTTCCATTCAGTGCAGATAACCAGCGCGTCGGCTCCTTCCAGGGCTTCTTCCTTGTGCTCGGTGAGCACCAGGTCGCCGCGCTCGCCGTAGATTTCGCGGCAGGCCGCCATGGCCTGGGGGTCGTAGGCCCGCACCTTGCCGCCATAGGACCAGATACCCTCGAGTACGTAGCGGCTGGGGGCTTCGCGCATGTCGTCGGTGTTGGGCTTGAAGGACAGGCCCCACACGGCGATGGTCCGTTGCGAGAGGTCGGAGCCGAAGCGCGCCATCACCCGTTCGGCCAGTTTGTTCTTCTGGCGCTGGTTGGTGTCGTGCACCGCGGTGAGAATCTCCGCCCGGTGGCCGAACTGCCCGGCCAGGAATTTGAGCGCCCGCACGTCCTTGGGAAAACAGGAGCCGCCATAGCCGCAGCCCGGGTAGATGAACTGGTAGCCGATGCGGGGGTCGGCGCCCATGCCGCGGCGCACGTCCTCGATGTCGGCGCCCACCGCCTCGGCGATATTGGCCATTTCATTCATGAAGCTGATCTTGGTGGCCAGCATGGCGTTGGAGGCGTACTTGGTCATCTCCGCGCTGGGCGGATCCATGGGCATGATTTTCTCGTGATTGCGGTTGAAGGCCCGGTACATGCGGCGCATCTCTTCCAGCACCTTGGGTGAGCGGGTGCCGATCACGATGCGGTCCGGGCTCTGGCAGTCCTTCACCGCGGAGCCCTCCTTGAGGAACTCGGGGTTGGAGGCGGTCTCGATGGGGATGTCCCGCCCCTGGTCGTGCAGGGCCTGCTTGATGTGCGCCAGCACCTGGTCGGTGGTGCCCACCGGCACGGTGGACTTGGTGACCACTACCTTGCGGCTGGTCATGTAGCGGGCAATGGAGGAAGCCACCTGCATGACGTAGGTCAAATCCGCGGAGCCGTCGGACTTGGAGGGCGTGCCAACGCAGATAAACAGGTAGTCGCTGGCCTGCACGGCGGCCTTGGTGTCGGTGGTGAAGGACAGCAGCTGGTTGTCCATGCCGCTTTGGATCAGGGCCGACAGGCCGGGCTCGAAAAAGGGTACCTCGGCGTCCCGCAGGCGCTCGACGCGGTCGGCATCCACGTCCATGCAAATGACCCGGTGGCCCACGTCGGCGAAGATCGCCGCCTGCACCAAACCTACATAACCGCTGCCAAAAATCGTGATATTCATCCTGTGTGTCCGCTTTCCTGGGGGTTGTGACTAACGCAGCGCGCCACTATATGTCGATAAGGTGACAATAGTAATACAGCTAGAAGACAGATACCCGTTTCGAGACTTATATGGGTGGGGGAATTTGAGTAGAATGTGCGCCTTTCCAATCGGGGCGCTAGCCCCAGAGCGCCGGGGGATACCGATGTTTGACCGCAGCATGACCATCCAGGGATTTGACGACGAGATATTTGCCGCCATCGGCGAGGAAGAGCGCCGCCAGGAGGAACATATCGAGTTGATCGCCTCCGAGAACTACGCCAGCCCCCGCGTGATGCAGGCCCAGGGCACGGTACTGACCAACAAGTACGCCGAGGGCTACCCCGGCAAGCGCTACTACGGCGGCTGCGAGTATGTGGACGAGGCCGAGCGCCTGGCCATCGAGCGGGTCAAGGCGCTGTTCGGCGCCGACTACGCCAACGTCCAGCCCCACTCCGGCTCCCAGGCCAACTCGGCGGTCTACCAGGCCCTGTGCGCCCCCGGCGACACCGTGCTGGGCATGAGCCTGGCCGACGGCGGCCACCTGACCCACGGCGCCAAGCCGAACTTCTCCGGCAAGATGTACAACGCGGTGCAGTACGGACTGAACAAGGATACCGGCGAGGTGGACTACGCGCAGGTGGAAGCCCTGGCCTTGGAACACAAGCCGAAGATGATCGTGGCGGGCTTCTCCGCCTATTCCCGGGTAATGGACTGGGGCCGCTTCCGCGAAATCGCCGACAAGGTGGGCGCCTACCTGATGGTGGACATGGCCCACGTGGCGGGCCTGATCGCCGCCGGCGTCTACCCCAACCCGGTGCCCCACGCCGATGTGGTCACCTCCACCACCCACAAGACCCTGCGCGGCCCCCGCGGCGGGGTGATCCTGGCCAAGGCCAACGAAGAGCTGGAGAAGAAGTTCCAGTCGGCGGTGTTCCCGGGCGGCCAGGGCGGCCCGCTGATGCATGTGATCGCGGCCAAGGCGGTGAGCTTCAAGGAAGCCGCGAGCCCCGACTTCGTGGAGTACCAGAAGCAGGTGGTGGCCAACGCCCGGGCGATGGCGGCGACCTTTATCGAGCGCGGCATCAATATCGTGTCCGGCGGCACCGACAACCACCTGATGCTGGTGGACCTGATTGGCAAGCCCTACACCGGCAAGGACGCGGACGAGGCCCTGGGTAACGCCAATATCACGGTGAACAAGAACGCGGTACCGAACGACCCGCGCTCGCCCTTCATTACCTCCGGCCTGCGTGTCGGCACTCCGGCGATCACCACCCGCGGCTTCAAGGAAGCGGAGACGGTGGAGCTGACAGGCTGGATGTGCGATGTGCTGGAGTCCCTGGAGAGCGGCAATGCGGACGCCGTGATTGCCGAGGTGAAGGGCAAGGTGCTGGAGATTTGCGGGCGGTTCCCCGTATATCGCTAGGGCAACAGTGCTGGCTGTCAGTTGCTGGCGGCGCGTTGGATCAAAGGGGGCTTCGGCCCCCTTTGTTGTTTTGGTGGTTGGCCCGAAAACACCGCAAGCCAACAGATGCCCCCGCGCCATTTTCTCAAGTTCGCAACAGCTGCGCCGATACACTGGCCACGAGAGCCGGCAGCCTTGGTTGCGGCCCCCAATTGTATTTCGCCAGTGGAGGCGCTACCCATGCCGTGCAGGTTGCTCATTGTTACGCTCGCTACGGTCCTGCTCAGTGGCTGTTTTGCCGTCATGACCTCGCAGGCGCCCATAGCCACCAGCTACGGCATCAGTGATCAACAAAAAATGCAGGCTGCGCACCACTGGCTGGTACTGGCCGAGCACGAAGCCCACAACATGCTGAGAAGCCCGGCGCTGTCAGGCAAGGCCTTGTTCGTCGAGCCGGGCGAGGACGTCGATTTTGCCCGTGGATTCGAGTCGCTGCTGACCAGCGAACTGGTCACTCGCGGTGGCTTTGTCCGCACCGAGCCGGTCAATACAGCGCTCGTCGACACCCGGGTTCAGGTAGTGCGGCACAAGGACAGGGATTTTGTGCGCGCGCCGCAGGGCGCGCTGACCGCGCTGGCGACGGGTATCGCCGTGGCCACGATACCCTACAACCATTGGACCGAGCCCGCGCTCGCATTGATCCCGGCAGCTGTGGCGGGGGATGCCTACAGCGGCAGCTGGCTCTCCCGCAGCAACACCGAGGTCATCGTTACCACCCGGGTCACCGAAAACAGCCGGATTCTGTATTCATCGTCCAATATCTATTACATCAATTCCGGTGACAACGATCATTACGGCGCCGCCAGATCGATTCCCGTGACCGACCAGTGGTAGTGCCGAGATGATTCCAAGTCTGATTCAACGTGCAAAATACACCGTCGCGGCGATTGTGGCAGTCGTGCTGCTTGCGGCGTGCGCCAACCAGGGCGGCGCGCCCACCTATGCGGCGCCGCGGGAAGCGGACGTCGTCAACCTGATGAACGGCGCCGCGGCCGACCTGGTAGCCAGCGCGACAGGGTTGCAGGGCAGCACCATTCTCGCGGCGACCTTTGTCAACATCGATAACCTGCAGGAATCCTCGACCCTGGGGCGCGCGCTTGCAGAAATGTTCGCCACCGGCCTGACAAGAGCGGGGCTCCCGGTGATCGAAGTCAAAATGCGCAACAGCCTGTTTATCCAGGAAAGCACGGGCGAACTGATACTGTCCCGGGACATCGGCAGGCTCTCGGCCAGCCACGATGCCCAGGCGGTGCTGATCGGAACCTATGCCCGGGCTGAGTCCATGGTTTACCTCAATGTTCGCATTGTCCGCAGCAGCGACAACGTGGTGCTCGGCGCCAGCAACGTGCAACTGCCCATGGACAAGAACATTCGCGCAATGTTGGCGCCCGCCTGGTGACGCGCGGCTACCACGCTATCCCGTAGTCGTCCCCGTAATCCGACGCGCCCCCCTGCATTGTCCCCTGTTCCCGGTCAAACCAGATCGCCGTGATTGGGCTGTAGGTGCGCTCCACGGTCTCCACTGAATAGCCCATCTGCTCCAGCCGAGCCCGGTTGTAGGGCGACACCTGGTGGGTCACCTGCAGCCGCCCCGGCTCCGACCGGTGGGCGCCGAAGGAGCTCTGCATCTGGAAGCTGGTGATATTCTGCGCCTCGGCAGCTTGCTGCACGTTCATGCCAAACTCCACCATATTCAGGAAGAATTGCAGCAAGTTCTGGTCCTGCGTGTCCCCGCCCTGGACCGAAAAGGCCATCAGCGGCGCGCCGTCCTTCAGCGCCAGGCTCGGGGTCAGGGTTGCCCGGGGGCGCTTGCCCGGGGCCACCACATTGAAGGGGTTCAGGCGCTCGTCCAGGACAAAACTCTGCATGCGTTGGGACAGGCCGATGCCCGTATTGCCCGCCACGAAGGCCGGAATCCAGCCCCCCGAGGGGGTCACCGACACCACCCAGCCGTCGGCGTCCGCCGCCTGGATCGAGGTCGTGCCGGCGAGAAAGGCCTCGTCGCCCGACATGTCCAGGCTCGCCTGCTGGAAGCCCTCGGCGCCCTCCGCCTCCGCCGCCGGCGGGATCGGCGTCCACTGCTCCAGCAGCTCCCTGAACGGATTTTTCTCTCCCTGGAAGGGGTAGGGGTCGCCCGGGCGGGCCTCCGGGTTGTTGCGCTCGGCGGGCATCTCGGCGCGCCGCTTGGCGGCATACTCCTTGGACAGCAGGCCGGCCACCGGCTCCTTCGGCGGCAGGTAGGGGTCGCCGTAGTAGAAATCGCGGTCGGCGAAGGCCAGGTTCATCGCCTGGTACAGCGTGTGGATGTATTGGGCGCTGTTGTAGCCCATGCCCTTCAGGTCCATGGGCTCGAGGATGTTCAGCGCCTGCAGCATCGCCGGGCCCTGCACCCAGGTAGTGAGCTTGTAGACGTCGATGCCCTTGTAGTTGGTGCTTACCGGCTCCTCGATATGCACCTGCCAGTCGGCCAGGTCCGCCGCGGTGAACAGGCCCCCGTGCTCGCGGTTGGCGCGCACGATCTCCGCCGCGATGTCGCCGCGGTAGAAGCGGTCGTAGGCGGCGTAGATGGCCTGCTTGCGGTTCTTGCCCGCGGCCAGGGCCTCGGCCTCGGCATCCACCAGCTTGTGCAGGGTGGCCAGCAGGTCCGGCTGGCGGAACAGCTCGCCGGGACGGGGCGCCGCGCGCTGTCCGGGGTTGTCGGGGTCGAGGTGGGGCAGGAATACCCGGGTGGAGTCGGGCCAGCGCTCGATGATCTCGCGTTTGTTCTCGATGTTGTCCGCCTGGGAGGCCTCGATGGGATAGCCGGCGGCCATTTGCATCGACGGTTCGAGCACCTCCGCCAGGCTCAGGCGGCCGTATTCCGCCAGCATTACCATCAGGCCGCCGGGGGTGCCGGGGGTGACCGCCGCCAGGGGGCCGTATTCCGGCGGGTAGACCATGCCCCGCTCCTGGAAGTACTCCGGCGTCGCCCCGGTCGGCGCGACCCCCAGGGCATTGATGCCCTTCACCTCCCCGGTTTCGGGGTTGTAGATCAGGGCCTGGGTCTCGCCGCCCCAGCTGAGCACGTCCCACATGGTGGAGGTGGCGCCGAGCATGGCGCAGGCGGCGTCCACCGCGTTGCCGCCGCGGGCGAACATCAATGCCCCGGCGGTGGCGGCGAGGGGCTTGCCGGTGACCGCCACCCAGTGCTTGCCGTGCAGGATGGGTTTGGCGGTCTTCTGGGCCTGGGCCGCGCTCCCCGCCAGCAGGGAGAGGGCGATGGCCAGGCGCAGTGCGAAATGGAGAGGGCGCAACAGGGGCTGACGGGTCATGGTCGTCTCCGGTTCGGTGTGTGGAGGCAGCATAGCAAAAAAAGCCGGTTCCGCTGGTGCGCCCCGGTGGCGTTTCGAAGGGCGATCGCCGGACTGGGCGTGCCGCGCGGCTCGCGTTAATGTGAACACCATCGGCGATACAGGACTTGGCCATGCACGACACTCAATCCCACGCCCCGGCCGCGAGCGAGCAGTTGCGCCGCGTGGTGGGCGCGCCGGGTTACGCCCTGCTGGCCTTGAACGGCGTGATTGGCGCCGGCATATTTGGCCTGCCGGCGGTGGCCGCGCAACGGGTGGGGGATTTCAGCCCCTGGCTGTTCCTGCTCTGTGCGTTGATCATCATGACCGTGGTATTGGGGTTCGCCCGGGCCGCCAGCCTGGTGTCCGCTACCGGCGGCCCCATTGTTTACGTGGCCCGGGCCCACGGCGCCTTCGCGGGCTTCCAGGTGGGCTGGCTGCTGTACATCAGCCGGCTGGTGGCAATGGCCGCCAATACGGTCCTGCTGGTGACCTATGCCGCCTGGTTCCTGCCGGCGCTGGAGAGCGGCTTGCCGCGGCAGCTGGCGATCGCGCTGGTGATTGCGGCCCTGACCGGGCTCAACATCGTTGGCGTGCGCGCGGGTATGGGGGTTGTGTACCTGCTGAGCGTGTTCAAGGTGTTGCCGTTGCTGTTTTTCGCCGGTCTGGGCCTGGCCCATGCCGAGCCGGGTCTGCTCGGGGGAGCCACCCTGCCACCGCTGCCCACCTTGGGCGAGACGCTGCTGTTGTTGATCTACGCCTTCGTCGGTTTTGAAAACGCGGTGATCCCGGCCGGGGAGGGCCGGCGGCCGGCGCGGGATATTCCGGTGGCGATCATCGCCACCGTGGTGCTGATTTCGTTGCTGTACTTCCTGATTCAGTGGGTGGCCCTGTCGCTGCTGCCGGAGCTGTCCGCGAGTTCGCAGCCGCTGGTGGACGCCGCCAGCGTGATGTGGGGCACCACCGGCGCGACGGTGATGGCGGTGGCGGCAGTGGCCTCCATCGCCGGTAACTGCTCCGCCTCGGTGTTGGGGGCGCCGCGCCTGAGTTACGCGCTGTCGCTGGAGAAGGGGTTGCCGGCCTGGTTCGGGCGGGTGCATCCGCGCTTCCACACACCAGCCAATTCCATTGCCTTCTACGGCGCCGGCGCCATTTTGCTGGCGGTCACCGGCAGCTTCGTCACCCTGGCGGTGGTGAGTACCCTGGTGCGGCTGGTCACCTACGCGGCAGTATTGTTGTCGCTGCCGCGACTGCGGGCCGAGGCCGGGGAGGAAGCGGGGGGCTTGCCGCTGCCGGGCGGCTGGTTCATTCCCGCGCTGGGTCTGCTGCTGTGCCTCGCGCTCCTCAGCCAGGCTTCCGCCACGGCCTGGGGCATGGCCCTGGCGCTGGCCGCCATCGGTACCGCGCTCTACCTGTTCACAAGCCGTCGCCGCGCCTGAGGGGCGTCCCCGAAGGCGGTTGCCGGGCCCGCACTTCGAGGCGGGGAGCATCCGCTACACCTCGCAAGCTCGATGTCGCCTGACTGTGGCCGTTGCCCTGGCCGGTAGCGGTCATTTTCCACAGTTGTCGCGAATGGGCCGTCTGGGGGTCGGAAATATGTTAGTCTTCAGCGCCTTAACCCGAGGGAAAGGCCATGCACTGCCCATTTTGCGCCGCCGATGACACCAAGGTCATCGACTCCCGCCTGGTTGCCGAGGGCGACCAGGTGCGCCGCCGTCGCGAGTGCCTGAGTTGCAAGGAGCGCTTTACCACCTACGAGGTGGCCGAGCTGGTGATGCCGCGCGTGATCAAGCAAAACGGCAACCGGCAGCCCTTCGACGAGAGCAAGTTGCGGGCGGGCCTGCAGCGCGCGCTGGAAAAGCGGCCGGTGTCGGTGGAGGATATCGAGGCGGCGATCAACCAGATCAAGCACGACCTGCGGGCCACCGGCGAGCGCGAGGTGAACTCCCGCGACCTGGGCGAGCTGGTCATGGACAGCCTCAAGCAGCTGGATCAGGTGGCCTACGTGCGCTTTGCCTCGGTGTACCGCAGCTTCCAGGACATCGCCGAATTCCGCGACGCCATCGAACTGCTGGAATCCGACTCCGCCCGCGACAGCAAGCCCGCCTGAGTTTCCGTGGACGCCGCCTTCGACACCCGAATGATGGCGCGCGCGCTGCAGCTCGCCCGCCGGGGCCGCTACTCGGCCATGCCCAATCCCCATGTCGGTTGCGTACTGGCGCGTGATGGACGGGTGATCGGCGAGGGCTTCACCCAGCCCGCCGGCGGCAACCACGCCGAGATCGAGGCCCTGCGCGCGGCCGGCGACGCCCGCGGCGCCACCGCCTATGTCACGCTCGAACCCTGTAGCCACCACGGCAAGACCGGCCCCTGCGCCGAGGCGCTGATCGCCGCCGGTGTCGTGCGCGTGGTGGCCGCCATGGAGGACCCCAACCCCCTGGTGGCGGGGCGCGGCCTGGCAATGCTGCGCGCGGCCGGGGTCGATGCCAGGTGCGGCTTGCTGGAGGCCGACGCGGAGCGGGTGATTCCCGGTTTTTGCGCCCGCATGCGCCGCGGCCGTGGCCGGGTGAGGGCCAAGCTGGCGATGTCACTGGACGGGCGCACCGCCATGGCCTCCGGGGAAAGCCAGTGGATTACCGGCCCGGCGGCGCGGCGGGATGTACAGCGCCTGCGCGCGGCAAGTTGCGCCATTGTCACCGGCGTGGGTACGGTGCTGGCCGACGACTGCTCCCTGACCGTGCGCGCGGCGGAGCTCGGCATGAACGAGGCCGAGGCCGCTCGCGCCAGTGCCCGCCAGCCCCTGCGCGTGGTGGTGGACCCCGCGCTGAAAACGCCCCCCGGGGCAAAGGTTCTGGATGCCGGGGCACCGACCCTGTTGTGCCACGGTGAGTCGGCCGTGGTGCCGGAGGCGCTAAAGGTGGAGCGGCTGGTATTGCCCGCCGCGGAGCGGGGCCTGGCCCTGGATGCCCTGATGGATGCCCTGGCCGCGCGGCAATGCAACGAAATTCTGGTAGAATCTGGCCCGCGCCTGGCGGGAGCCCTGCTGCGGGCGGGGCTGCTCGACGAGTTGGTCGTCTACATGGCGCCGGTACTGATGGGCAGCAGTGCCAATCCGCTGCTACACCTGCCGCTGGAGACGATGGGCGAAAAGGTGCCGCTGGCGGTAAAGGACCTGCGGCAGGTAGGCGCCGACTGGCGCTTTACCCTGGCCCTGTAGGGTCGAATTCATTCGACCAAACGCCGCGGCAGGAGCGCACTATCGGGTGTAGGGTCGAATTCATTCGACCAAATACCGCGGCAGGAGCGCACTATCGGGTGTAGGGTCGAATTCATTCGACCAAACGCCGCGGCAGGAGCGCGCTATCAGGTGTAGGGTCGAATTCATTCGACCAAATACCGCGGCAGGAGCGCACTATCAGGTGTAGGGTCGAATTCATTCGACCAAATACCACCCGGCGCAGAACCGGCGCAAAAAATGCCCCGCGACCAGGACCGGCAACAGACACACAGACAACGGAACCACGCTATGTTCACAGGCATTGTCCAGGCCGTAGGCGAGATCGCCGCGCTGCAACCCAGCGGGGGCGACCTGCGCCTGCGCGTGCGCAGCGGAGAGCTGCCCCTGGACGACGTGGCCCTGGGGGACAGCATCAGCACCAATGGCGTGTGCCTGACCGTCACCGAGTTGCCGGGGGATGGCTACTGGGCGGACGTGTCCCGTGAGACCCTGGATTTCACCACCCTGGGCGGCCTGGAAGTGGGGTCGCGGGTGAATCTCGAGAAAGCCCTCACCCCCGCCAGCCGGCTGGGCGGGCACATCGTCTCTGGCCATGTGGATGGCGTTGGCGAGGTTGTCAGCAGCAGTGAGGACGGCCGTTCCATCCGTTTTGTATTGCGCGCGCCCGCCCCACTGGCCAAATACATCGCCCACAAGGGCAGCATCACCGTGGACGGCACCAGCCTGACGGTCAACGCGGTCAACGGCGCCGAGTTCGACCTCAATATCATCCCCCAGACCATGCAGGAAACCATCTTCGGCAGTTACCGCCCGGGCAGCCGCGTGAACCTGGAGGTGGACGTAATCGCCCGCTACCTCGAGCGCCTGGTACTGGGCGAGGCGGCGGCCGAGCCGGGCGCCGGCGGCCTGAGCCTCGACACCCTGGCGGAACACGGTTTTTTACGTCGCTGAGCGCCCGTCGCCAGCGGCCCACAAGGACATTCTATGCAAGTTAACACCGTCGACGAATTGATCAGCGATATACGCCAGGGGCGTATGGTGGTGCTGTTGGACGACGATGCCGACAGCCACAACGAGGGCGTGGTGATGGTGGCCGCGGAGCACTGCGACGCCGGCCATGTGAATTTCATGGCCCGGCAGGCGCGGGGCCTGGTGTGCCTGACCCTCACCGAGGATCGCTGCCGCCAGCTGGACCTGCCGCCGATGGTGGCCAAGGCCCACGGCGAGAAGTCCAATTTCACCCTGTCCATCGAGGCCGCCGAGGGCATCGACACCGGTATTTCGGCGGCGGACCGGGCGCGCACCGTGCAGGTGGCCGTGGCGCCCCACGCGGTGGCGGCGGACATCGTCCAGCCGGGCCATATTTTCCCGCTGACCGCAATGCCCGGCGGCGTGCTCACCCGGGCCGGCCACACCGAGGCGGCCTCCGATTACGCCCGCTTGGCCGGTTTGCTGCCGGCGGCGGTGATCGCCGATATCCTGACCCCCGCGGGGGAGCTGGCCGACGGACCGGCGCTGGTGGAGTTCGCCGAACAGCACCAGCTCAAGATCGGCACCATCGCCGACCTGATCCACTTCCGCCTGGCCAATGAGCGCACCATCCGCCGCATCCGCGACGGCGTGATCCAGACCGCCCACGGCGAGTTTCGCCTTACCGCCTACCGCGACCAGACCGCCGGCGAGGTCCATCTGGCCCTGTCCCGGGGCGCGATTCGCGCCGACGAACCCACCCCGGTGCGGGTGCACGTGGCGGCCGCCCTGCGCGACCTGGTGACCAGCGAACTGCCCGGCCGTCCGTCCTGGAGCCTGGGTAAATGCCTGGCCCACGTGGCCCGGGAGGACCGCGGGGTGATCGTGCTGCTGGCCAATGAGGAGAGCAGCGAGCAGCTGTTGGCCAGCATCGACATGGCCATGGGCGAGGAGCCCGCGCCCCCGTCGCCGCAGGACACCTATACTACCGTGGGTCTGGGCTCCCAGATCCTCAAGGATCTGGGGGTGGGTAAAATCCACCTGATGGGGGCTCCGGTTAAGTACAATGCCATTTCAGGCTTTGATCTGGAGGTGCTGGATCATATTGAGCCGGGTTGAGGCCGGCTTTTTGGTCGAATAAATTCGACCCTACAAGGGATGGGCACGGGCCTCCGCAGGACGGAATTCATTCCGCCAGCAAGCGGGTTGGGGCAGCGCCCCCTGTAGGGCGGAATTCATTCCGCCAACAAAACAGTTTGGGGCAAGGTCCCCTGTAGGGCGGAATTCATTCCGCCAACAAAACAGGTTGGGGCAGCGTCTCCTGTAGGGCGGAATTCATTCCGCCAACAAAACGGGTTGGGGCAAGGTCCCCGGTAGGGCGGACAACGGCCCCTCTTTTCGGGCCATTCATTCTCGCCAGTGCGACACTCAGGAACCAATATGCAAAACATCAAAACCGTAGAAGGCAACTTCACCCACACCTCGGGCAAGTACGCCCTGGTGGTTGGTCGCTGGAACAGCTTCGTGGTGGAACACCTGCTGGAGGGGGCCGTGGATGCCCTGCGCCGCCACGGCGTCAGCGAAAAGCAGCTGACCGTCGTGCGCGCCCCTGGCGCCTTCGAAATCCCGCTGGTGTGCCAGAAAGTCGCCAAGAGCGGTAACTACGACGCCATTATCGCCCTGGGCGCGGTGATCCGCGGCGGCACGCCCCACTTTGAGTATGTGGCCGGCGAGTGCACCAAGGGCATTGCCCAGGTGAGCATGGAGTGCGGCATTCCGGTGTCTTTCGGGGTGCTGACCGTGGATTCCATCGAACAGGCGGTGGAGCGCTCGGGCACCAAGGCCGGCAACAAGGGCGCCGAGGCGGCCCTGTCCGCGCTGGAAATGGTCAGCCTGCTGGCCGAGCTGGACTGAGCCCCGGTGAGCAAGCAAGCCCACAACACCCTTGCCGCCGAGCGCCGCAAGGCCCGCCACTACGGTATGCAGGCCTTGTACCAGTGGCACATGGCCCAGGCGCCCCTGAACGAGATCGAGGCCGAGTTCCGCACCGATTACGACTTCCGTCACGTGGATAGCGACTACTTCCACGCCCTGCTGCACGGCGTCCCGGCACAGGTGGACGCGCTGGAGGATATCCTGACCCCGTTGATCGACCGCGACCTGAACGAGCTGGACCCGATTGAGCGCACCCTGTTGCGCATGGGGACCTGGGAGCTCGCCCATCGCCTGGACGTACCCTACAGGGTGGTGATCAACGAGGCCGTGGCCCTGGCCAAGAAATTTGGCGCCACCGACAGCCACAAATACATCAACGGCGTGCTGGACAAGGCCGCCCGCGAGCTGCGCAAGGTGGAAGTGGACGCAGGTTCCTAGCCTGGCCCATGGCGCTTTCCGAATTTGACCTGATCTATCGCTATTTCTCCGCCCTGGGTCGCGGCGACGCCGTGGACCTGGGAGTGGGGGACGACTGCGCCATCCTGCGCCTGCCGCCGGGGGCGCGCCTGGCCACCTCGGTGGATACCGTGGTGGAGGGCGTGCATTTCCCCGAAGACGCCTTTCCGGAGGACCTGGCCTATCGCGCCGTGGCGGTGGCGGCCTCGGACCTCGCCGCGATGGGTGCCCGGCCCCTGGGCATGACGCTGGCCATCACCCTGCCGGTGGTCGACGAGCTGTGGTTGCGTGCCTTCAGCGAGGGCCTGGCCGCGGCGGTGACCGATTTCGACCTGCCCCTGGTGGGCGGCGATACCACCCGGGGGTCCTTGTGCATCGCCGTGCAGGTATTTGGCGCCCTGCCGGGGGGCAAAGCCCTGTTGCGTGGCGGCGCCGCGGTGGGGGACAGCCTATGCGTCAGCGGCACCCTGGGGGATGGCGCGGCCGGCCTCGCCGTGGTGAGCGGCGACTGGCGCGGCGATCCGGAGCAGGGGGATTACCTGGAGCGGCGCTATTACCGGCCGACACCGCGCCTGGCCCTGGGTCTGGAGCTGCTCGATACCGCCACCGCCGCCATCGATATCTCCGATGGCCTGGTGGCGGACGCCGGCCATATTGCCGCCGCCAGTGGCGCAAAACTGGTAATCGACCCGCAATTACTGCCGCTCTCGCCGGCCCTGCAGGCCCTCCCGGACCGCGAGCAGGCCCTGCGTTGGGCCCTGAGCGGTGGCGACGACTACGAGCTGTGCTTTACCCTGCCGCCCGGGGCGGAGTTGCCCGCCGGCTGTACCCGCATTGGCCGCGTCGAGGCCGGGGAAGGGGTGGACTGCGGCCTGGATTTGGCGGGCCCGGTGGGTTACCAGCATTTTTAAATCCCGTTACACTGCCCGCATGCCATCCACCAACCCCGTCGCCATCACCAACCCCATCCAGTTCCTCGCCTTCGGCTTCGGCAGCGGCCTGTCTCCGAAGGCCCCGGGTACCATGGGCACCCTGGTCGCCATCCCGCTCTACCTCGCGGTGGCGGCGCTGCCGCTGGCCTGGTACAGCCTGTTCATTGCCCTGACCTTCGTATTTGGTGTCTGGCTATGCGATCGCGCCAGCAAGCAGTTGGGTGTGCACGACCACCCCGGCATCGTGTGGGACGAGTTCGTGGGCTACTGGATCACCCTGTGGGCCGTGCCACTGGGTTGGCAGTGGGTGTTGGCGGGTTTTGTGCTGTTCCGGCTGTTCGATATCGCCAAGCCCTGGCCCATCGGCTGGCTGGACAAGCGGGTACACGGCGGGCTGGGGATTATGATCGATGACGTGGTGGCGGGGGCGATGGCGTGCGCGGTGTTGCACTCGGCCGCCTGGATACTTAATTAACGCGACTCAACCAAGCAACGATCTAATATTGGGAAGCAGTACCGCGGCAGTCAGGATTGCCAAAATCCAATTGTGCAGCCTTAGCTGGCTTTCGAGCTTATTGAACATGGCATCGATACGGTTATTCTGCTCGGCAAAGCGGGCTTCGACGTGGGCATCCATTTGTTGCAGCCGTGCATCCAGGTAATCTTTGGTTACCAGCTCACCGACATAATAGCCAAACGCTTTGCCCATCAGCTCCGCTTGAACCTCCGCCTGCTGTTCCGGTACGCCGGCTGCCTTGAGGCTTCTGGCATACTGCAACGTATCAAAAGCGATGTCAGCCATATTACGCTCCTGGAAACAGTGAGTATAGCCTGCCCCTATACCGCTTTCGTGTACACATCAAATCTGTTCAACGCCATGCCCGACGGAGGCTATAATGACTCCAGCTCACAAAAGGGGGTTGCGTGAAGCGCGCTGTATCGAAACTACTGCTTGGCCTGCTACTGGCCATCGGCATGCCCGCCCTGGCCACTACACTGGTGGTAGAGGCCCTGCTACCCAATACGGCAGTGATCACCATCGACGGCGCACGCAAGACCCTCAAGGCCGGCCAGAGCCACGCCGGCGTCACCCTGGTCAGTGCGGACTCCAGGGCCGCGGTGGTGGAAGTGAACGGTGTGCGCCAGACCCTGGGCCTGCACCAGCGCATCACCGGCGCCTACCGCGAACCCAGCACCCGCCGGGTGGATATCCCCCGCAACGCCCGCATGCAATACCGCACCACCGCCACCATCAACGGCCGCAGCACCCAGGTACTGGTGGACACCGGCGCCAATGTGGTGGCGATGAACGCCAGCCACGCCGCTGCCCTGGGGGTCGATTTTCGCGCCGGACAGCCCTCGCGGCTGGAAACCGCCAGCAACGTTATCGACGCCTGGACAGTCACTTTGCAGAGCATCGACGTGGGGGGAATCCGGGTGGACAACGTGCGCGCCACGGTGACCGGGGGCAGTTTTCCCTCCACCATCCTGCTGGGGATGACCTACCTGGAGCACGTGGAGATGCGGGAGAGCAACGGGGTGCTGTCGCTGTCCCGGCAGTGGTGAACTCGCACAGCTTTCGCAAAGTGGTAGAATGGGCGCCCTTTTGAGTACCCAAGGCCCCAGAGTGACCACACGCTACGTAGAATCCTCCCGCCTCCCCACCGCCTGGGGCGTATTCGATATCCACGGCTTCGAGGATCCCCAGGCCAACAAAGAGCACGTGGTGCTGACCATGGGCGACGTCTCCGATGGCGAGCCCGTGCTGGCCCGTATCCACTCCGAGTGCCTGACCGGCGATGCCCTGTTCAGCATGCGCTGCGACTGCGGCAACCAGCTCGAAGCCGCCCTCAAGGCCATTTCAGAGGCCGGACGGGGCGCTTTGTTCTACCTGCGCCAGGAGGGCCGCGGCATCGGCCTGCTCAACAAAATCAAGGCCTACAAGCTCCAGGACGCCGGCGCCGACACCGTCGAGGCCAATGAACAGCTCGGCTTCGGCGCCGATATGCGCGATTACACCATTCTCAAGCCGATGCTGGAGCACCTGAAGATTCAGAAGGTGCGGCTGATG
This sequence comes from Parahaliea mediterranea, assembly GCF_017255185.1. Taxonomy (GTDB): domain Bacteria; phylum Pseudomonadota; class Gammaproteobacteria; order Pseudomonadales; family Halieaceae; genus JAFKCZ01. Next base: position 60,493 of record NZ_JAFKCZ010000002.1, on the reverse strand, counting down.
ACCAACAACCCCCGCAAAGTGGCCGCCCTGGAAGCCGCGGGTGTTGAAATCGTGGAGCGGATACCCCTGCACACGGCCTGCAACCCCCACAACGAGAAGTACCTGCAGACCAAGGGCGCCAAGCTGGGGCATCTGTTCGAAGACCGGGAGTAGCCTGTAGGGGGCCGACAGCGGGCCCCTCTTTTCGGGTCATTCATTCGGCCATCCTACCTCGCCACCCCCTTTTGTTATCGCTGCGCTGGGCGGCGGCCGGCGGGTGGCCCGCCACGGCGAGACCTAGTCTCAACCACCTAATACTCCCTCTCCACAATATACCGCCCCAACTCCCGCAACATATCCGCCGACTCGCCAAAGCCGTCCAGCGCCGCCAGCGCCTCGGTCAGCAAGCGCGCCGCCTCCGCCTTGGCGCCGTCCAGCCCCAGTAACTTCACATAAGTCGCCTTGTCCGCTTCGGCATCCTTGCCCCCGGTCTTGCCCAGAGTCGCGGTATCCCCCTCCACATCCAGGATGTCGTCCACCACCTGGAAGGCCAGGCCGATATGCCCGGCATAGCGATCCAGCGCAGCAAGCTGCTCCTCGGTCGCCCCGGCGGCAATGCCCCCCAGCGCCACCGAAGCCCGGATCAGCGCCCCGGTTTTCATCGCGTGCATGGCCTTGAGCTCATCCAACGTCAGGTCTTTACCGGTCGACTGGATGTCGACATACTGTCCGCCAACCATGCCGTTGAAGCCAGAGGCCTCGGCGAGCACCTTGATCATGCGCACCTTCTGCTCAGCGGACAGATCCGGCGCGTCGGCGATCAGCTCAAAGGCGCGGGCCTGCAGGCCATCGCCCACCAGGATAGCGGTGGCCTCGTCGAAGGCCTTGTGCAGGGTGGGCTTGCCCCGACGCAGGTCATCGTCGTCCATGGCGGGGAGGTCGTCGTGGATTAGGGAGTAGGTGTGGATGAGTTCGAGGGCGGTGGCGGGAGCTTTGGGGCTGGTTGTTCCGCTGATCGTATTGCAACTAGCAGCGACGAGAATGGGGCGGAGGCGTTTTCCACCGCCGGCTAGTGCATAGTGCACACAGTTATTTAGTGCGGTAGACGTCGTACTCGCGTATGCATTCATACTAGCTTGTACATTCCATTTGCGCCACCGCTCCAAGTGGGCTAGGAAATCCGTTCTCATTCAGTTGGCTCGTCTTCAGAGGAGTCGTTGTTCCCAGGCTTAGGATGATCCAGCAGGGTTTGCACTCTCTGCTCTGCATAGGAAAGGTCTCCCTGGGCCTGACGCAGCAACTGGACGCCCTCCTCGAAACTAACGAGGGATTCCTCCAGAGAGGTGTTAGAGTCTTCCAGCCTGGTGACAATGGCATCCAGCAGGCTGATGGTCTCGGTAAAAGATGATTTGGGCTTTTTTGCAGGCATGGCTTACGAGGCTTGCGGAAATGTGATGTGATTATAACAACAATTCGAAGGTCTGGAGGAGGTGACGGCCTCTGGCCGCAAATCAACTGCGATATGATTGATTCCCTAAACAAATTGTGGCGAATTTTTCTACCAAGTGAGCGCCGCAAAGTGCTGTGGATGCTGTTACTGGTAGTGGTGATGGCCGGTGTCGAAACGCTGGGAGTTTTGTCAATTACCCCTTTCTTATCAGTATTGGGCAGGCCAGAAGTAATAGAAGAGAACCCCGTGTTATCGGCGGCGTACGATTATCTGGACTTCACTAGCAATCAGGATTTCGTCGTGGCACTTGGGTTGGCCTCTATTATACTGGTGGTTGGCTCGTCAGCATTTAAAATCGTCACACAGCATTTGATTAACCGGTTTGTTCACTTGCAACGACATATACTGAGCGCCCGTTTACTTTCTAAATATCTACAGCAGCCATATGAATTTTTTCTGGATAGGAACCCGGCTGTGCTCTCGAAGAATGTGCTCTCAGAAGTAGATCAACTCGTTTTCGAGCTTATAAAGCCGCTTTCGCAGCTAGTAGCACAAGGCGCCATTGTTGTATGTATGGGATTTCTGATCCTGTTGTATGACCCACTTATGGCGGTCGGTATTGTTGGGTTTGTGGTGCTGATTTATGTCGTAATTTACCGAGTTTTTCGTACCTGGCTGGAGGGGATTGGAAAGGAACGTCGCGAAGCAAATGGCAAACGATATCAAGCCTGTAGTGAGGTTCTGGGCGGTATTAAAGATGTTAAGGTCACGCAGTCAACGTCCTCCTATCAGAGAAAGTTTGATATTTCGTCAAGGCTATTTTCGAGGCACACGGCTGCAAACGAAACGCTAAACCAGTCGCCACTCTACTTAGTTGAGGCCGCAGCATACGGCGGCCTGATAGTTATCGCACTTGTGCTCCTAATAAGATCTGATGACATAGCTTATGTATTGCCTATTTTGGGTCTCTATGGATTTTCTGCATATCGCATGCTGCCCGCCGCACAGATTATGTTTCGAGGTTTCGCGAAACTAAAATTCAACATGGCGTCGCTGGATGCAATATATGAGGATCTGGCTCTTCCGTCTGCAATTGAGACGTCCTCAAATTCCCCAATGGCCCTTTCAAAGGAGATCAAAATTAGCGATGTCCGATATGCATATCCGACTGCTAGTGATAAGCCCGTACTGGAGAATTTTAACCTGACAATACCTGTAAATTCTTGCGTAGGGATTGTTGGAAAAAGTGGCTCAGGAAAAAGTACTCTGATGGATGTTCTACTTGGATTGCTTACGCCGCAAAGTGGAGAGGTGTTGATTGACGGAACTCCTTTAGGGCCAGAAAACATTCAAAGTTGGCAGCGTTCCGTCGGTTATGTGCCTCAACACATCTACCTGGCTGATGCAAGCATTAAGGAGAATATCGCATTCGGGGTCCCGCTGCCTGATATAAATATGCCACGCGTCGAGCGCGCCGCAAGAGCAGCCCAGCTACATGAATTTGTATTGAGTGAGCTTGAGGCCGGCTATGACACTATGGTTGGTGACCGAGGTGTACGCCTATCGGGAGGGCAGTGTCAAAGGGTAGGTATAGCTAGGGCTCTCTACCGGAATCCAGTGATATTGCTGTTAGATGAAGCGACTAGCGCGCTTGACGGAGAAACCGAAGATAGTCTGGGGGCCTCTGTGAGAGAACTGTATGGAATGAAAACGATAGTGTTGATAAGTCATCGTGAAGCTTCGCTAGTGCAATGTGATGAGCTAGTCGATATACAGTACGAAAGAAAGGGTAAAAGGCATCCTCTTATTACTCATCAGCGTTGAATTGAGTGTTTTCGAGAACTTGAATTTATCGGAGGAAAGAAATGATAGTTGGCTACACAACAGGGGTTTTTGACCTATTTCATATTGGGCACCTGAATATTCTCAGAAATGCCAAAGCAATGTGTGATCGACTAATTGTAGGTGTCACCGATGATGAGTTGTTGATGGCTTATAAGAAAAAAAAAGCTGTAATTCCCTTTGAGGAGAGAATGGAAATCGTTCGAAGCATTGATTGTGTCGATGTTGTTATTGCCCAAGAGCAGATGAATAAATTTGAGGCTTGGGAGAAGCTAAGGTTTGACGTTATGTTTGTCGGGGATGATTGGTATAGAACAGAGAAGTGGGAAGTGATTCAAAGAAAATTTGACTCAGTTGGCGTCAGGGTTGTGTACTTTCCGTACACAAAAACCACGTCCTCAACAAAGATAAATGAAATATTAGAGGAGCGTAGGGGGGGCGATAATAAGGAATAGAAAAGTGATCGTTAAGTGCTTTGGCAATAGGAAGTTTTTTCCGGCGTATAGTTCTATAGAGGAGCGAAAACTACTAGCTTCAAACTATGCTTGGCTTGCTGTCGTTGGTGCAATGTGTGGTTGCCTTGTTGCCAATGTTGTAGAGATCCCGATTTATTGGGGTGGCTTCTTGGGCTTTTTAGTATGTGTTCTGTTTATATTCGCCTATGGCGCGACGTCTTTGTATTTGTTGCGTGTGCCTGTAGCACTACTTAACTTGCCTCTATACTGCGTGTCGTATTTTGTGCCAAAAAATCAGCGTCTTTGGCTGTTTGGTTGTCGTCAAGGGGTTGCCTATGCTGAAAATTCGCGATATCTGTTTGAGTGGATTTGTCAGAGGAATGTGGGTATTGATGCATGTTGGGTTACAAAAAGTCGAATTGTTTTCGAGAAACTTCAAGAGCGAGATATGCCGGTTGTTATGGCTTATTCTCTACGTGGTTATTGGATGAGTATGAGAGCTTCATGCGTATTCATGTCTAATTTTCGGCGAGCAGAATCGGACTACAATGACTACGTGACTAGCCCATCTACAATTAAAATCCAGTTGTGGCATGGCTCTCCGTTGAAGCGAGTTGGTGTTCAGCGTCCTGTTTATATTCAAAGCTATTTATTGAGGCTGCTCGCAAAGCTCTACTACGTTGCTTTTCCGTTCTACAAAAATCGTACTTCGTGCCACAAGATGTTAGCCGCCTCACCTAAGGTGGCAGATAATTTAAGCGCCTCATTTAATCTTGAGGTAGAGAATATTTGGATATTAGGATATCCGAAAAACGATCTCTGGTTGCAGCGTGCAGCTTTGAAATCCAACGATCATATTTCTGCGACTAATGTCGTATATATGCCAACTTGGAGGCTTCAGGGTTTAAAGATTTTTTCAGAATATGGCTTTGATCCTGATGAGTTAAACACCCTATTCAGTAGAAATGGCGTCCATTTTTACTTCAAGCTACATCATTTCACTCTAGAAGAGATGGCGATATCTTTTTCTGAAATAGATCTATATTCGAACCTACATATACTTCGATCAGAGGATGTATATGAAGAGCTGGACAGATTTGATGTGCTAGTAACCGATTATAGTAGCGTTCTTTTTGATTATTTGTTGACTGATAGGCCGGTCGTGTTTGCGCCGTTTGATCTTGATAAATACTCCAATTCTGACCAGGGATTTTACGAAGATTATCTTTCACTCGTCCCAGGTCCTGTCGCGTATAATTGGAGATCTCTCGCGAAATCTATTGTTGAGATAGTAGAGGATGACCACTACTCAGAGAAAAGACAGGACATCTGTAAGCGCTACAATTTGTATTTAGATTCCGGTAGCAGCGAGCGTCTGGTGGGGGCAACTCGAGATCTAATAAGCCAAGAAAGAAAGCCCAAGGTGGCATATCACTAGCAATGTGCGGAATTCAGGGAATTGTTGATTTTTCTGGCTCAGAAAGTCAGTTGTTGAGTAGAGCGGTTTTCGATGAGGCACTTCAGATGCAGGCTCATCGAGGGCCGGATGGCTCGGGAATCTATCAGTCTAGCGAGTGTCTTTTAGGGCATCGTAGACTGAGTATTATCGATTTAGATCAACGATCTAACCAGCCAATGTGTTGTAATGATAGGTACATTATAGTTTTTAATGGCGAAATATATAATCACAAAGAACTGAGGTGTGATTTGGAAGCTCGTGGTGTATGTTTTACTACACAGAGCGATACTGAGGTGCTATTGCATGGGTTAAGAGTTGAGGGGGTTGATTTTGTTCAGAAGTGCATAGGAATGTTTGCTTTTTGCTATGTTGATAGAGAGCTAGGTGAGGCTCACATAGTAAGAGATCGTTTGGGCGTTAAGCCGCTGTACTATAATGTAGATGGTTTTCGGGTGAGCTTTTCATCCACGACTGCTTCTCTTCGTAGAATATGTGACGCTGGAAACCTTTCTGAAGAAGCCCTGTCTTCCTATTTGTCCTTTCGTTATCCCATCGGAGACAGAACTTTTTTTGGTCAGGTGAAATGCTTGCAGCCTGGCTATCGTCTTGTTGTCAAAAAAAACAAAGTCGAAAAAGTGTGTTATTGGGATCCTTTGTCGTTTGCTAGGGGGCGATTAGACGATAAAGGAGAGCGATACTATCGTGAGCATTTGGCACGTTTAATACAGAGTTCGGTTCGCTACCGATTGATATCTGATGTGGCTGTCGGAGCCTACCTTTCGGGTGGCGTTGATTCTAGCGGAGTCGTAGCTACTATGGCCGCACTTTCCGGTAGTAATATCAATACATTTACCATTGGATATGATGAGTCCGGGTTTAATGAATTTGAGTTTGCTCGTGATGTGGCTGAGAAGTATCAAACCAATCACCGCGAGATTATCCAGAGTTCTGATGATTTTGCGTCGAGTATGCGGGAACTTATTCGTCTTAAGGGAGCGCCTTTGTCCGTCCCCAACGAGGTGCCAATCTGGAAGCTTTCCACTGAACTTAAACAACACGTATCGGTTGTGCTTTCCGGGGAAGGGGCAGATGAGTTGTTTATGGGCTACGGCCGGCTATTTCGGTCTGCATTTGATTATGAGCGTATGTCGCCAACTTATAAGTGGTCTTGTCTGAAGAATCACACCACATTCATGCAAGCAGCAATGGCTTACTATGGTCGGGTCACTTTTGATGAAGAAGTAGATCATTTCTTATCTCGTTATAGCTACACTTCGTTCGCTGATAAGCAGAGATTTTTATCTTCCCAATTAGACATAGGGAAAATCGAGTCGTCTCTTAGGGAAGAGTTTGCTAGCTGCTTTAAAGAACTTGACGGTAAAGTTTCATATGAGGAAAAGATATCTTATGTATTTTTAAAACATCATTTGCCTGGACTACTTCAGCGTCTTGATAATGCAACTATGGCTGCAAGCGTGGAAGGTAGAGTGCCTTTTGTTGACCATAGAGTTGTAGAGTTTGCCCTAAATATCCCTGCACACTACAAACTTCGGTGGCGAAAAGGGTGGTCCAAGGAGGCGTGCGAGCCTTTCTTGTCGGATACGATTAGCGAGAAGTTTGATACTCCAAAGTACTTGCTCAAAAAGGTTTTTCAATCATCGCTAAGCGAATCTATTCTGTATCGACGTAAAGTTGGTTTTCCTGTGCCACTGCATAATTGGTTTCGCGGGGATTTCAGGCAATTCGCTAAAGACACATTACTTTCGAACGAGGCTAAGGGAAGGGGGATATATAACAGTAAAGAAATTGAGAAATGTGTTTCAAGCAGTGCGATCGAAAACGATCATCGTACGGCAATGAACATATGGATGCTTATGAACGTGGAAATCTTCTGTCAAGAGCATCTGAGCTGAGCCCTAGTGCTTACCAATAGCTGTAAACCTATAAGTTCGCAAATTGAGTATTAGTCTTGTAATAGCCGAATAAGTCGTGTTATCTGTCGTTGGCTTACATTGCCGTACGTGTTCTGTCCATAAACTGCAGCCAAAGCTTTGGAGTATGTTCGTCCGTATTTTTTGGTGAATTTTTTCGGTGAAGTTAGTAGCTTTCCTAGTTCAGTAGTCAGCTCTTTTGTACTTTTAACAATGCAGCCTACTCTAAATTCGTTGTTTAACGTGAACCCATTGCGAAATGGGTTGGGGATATCAAGAAAAACTGTTGGGCGTTCAAGCGCTAAATAATCAAATGCAATTGATGACCAATCACAAATCAGGGCGTCGCTCTGTAGTAACAGTTCTTCGGTATCTTCATAGTCTCTCATTGAGCAAAAAGCCACATTTTCAATGTGGTAAGGCTGTATACTAGTGTTCAGATGGCCCCGAATTACCAGTGTGGCATTGTGGTTTTTGCAGGTGTTTGCTAGCGCCCTATTAAACGAATTCTGGCTCTCCCCAAAAGGGAACAGTGTCCTACCTTTCTCATCTTGCTGCCAAGTGGGGGCGTAGAGAACAATGCGTCTGCCTTTCTGGATCCCTAAAAGAGTGTGAATGTCATCCTTTGGCGGATCGCGTCGAAACAGTTTGTCGGCACGAGCATAACCGAGTGGAATCACTTTCTTGGGGGGAAAGCCAAATTTTTCTATGTAAATTTTTTTCAGTAGTGGTGATGATACCCACACTTCGTCATATTGGTGTTGCAGTTTAAAATCCTTAGGGTCAAAGCCTTTAAACGGAATCCCATGCCATACGTCGATAAAGCGTATGTTAGTTAGTCGAAGAAGTGGTTGCATGGCATGCAGTCCATGATCGGTGATCATCGCCTGGCAACGTGTAGATCTGATCATGTCGATTAAGCGGTAACAGCGTAAAACGTTGACTTCATTCTTTTCCAGGCCCCGTGCATAAGAAGGATCTAATGCAAGAAAGAACATATCCATGCTTTCTTGATGGCTTTTTTTCCATTCTTCGTAAAGTGCAAGCAAATTTCCGGATAGCTGGTGGCCGTAGAGTATAACTAGTGGCTTATGATTTCGACGGGGGAGTTTTCTAGTGCTGACGCCGATCAGTGTATAAACGCCTTGCAGCGCAAGTAACAGCCAGTGTATGGGGTTTCGGGGGTTTATCTTCATATCGAGGTTTCAGCGCCCAGCTTTTCTTCCTCTAGTGCTTTCTACCTGGTTGCGAAGCTCTCTATTGAACTGTGCCCAGGTAGAGTGGCTGGAGTTTTCATTGCAGTTGTAGTGCTGTTTATCTGGGTCTCGCAGGGTGTCAGTTATGGCCCTTTTAAATGCGTTGTAATCTCCAGCCGCTACTAACTGTCCGTTTTGCTTGCCTACTGCATCTGATACTCCCCCAACGTCAAACGCCACGGTCGGAGTGCCATAAGAGGCAGCTTCAATCGCCACCATGCCAAACCCTTCCACGTCGCCTGGAATGTCCAGTACCGGAAAGATATGAACGCTGGCGGTGGCATAGCTGGTATTAAGCTCGTCGTCGCAGACCTGTCCAAGAAACTGCACCCGGCTTCGTTGTTCCGGTGTGAGTAAGTCAAGATTGTGTAATACCTTAGCTTTTTCTCCGGTACTGTTGAGGGCGTCGCTGGCGTCATCGCCGACTATTAGAAGAAGTGCCTCTGGATGTTCCTCTAGAATGCCAGGCAGGGCATTGGTGATGAATAGGGAAAGCCCTTTTCGCTCGGTCATGCGCCCGACAAACAGTAGACAGAGCTTGTCTCCCAGGCGGTGTTTTGTACGGAAGGCTTCCACGCGAGAATGTGCGGCCGGGTCGGGTGGGTGGCAGCCGGGGTTAATAACCGTCATTTTATTCTGTGGGATATCGCGTTCGGCAGCGAGTCGGCAGGTGTTCCGGCTATTGGCAAAAATACGGTCGGTCCGGCGAATGCTTGGAATGAATATTCCCTGGTAGATACGGCTAGGTGCGATCACGTCGAGCCCATGAAGAAATACCGCAGTACGTACCCTGAAGACTTTTTTCAGAAGGACAAGATTGGGGCCGACAAGACCACTGCCGCCAATAATGATACTGAATTTCTGCTCCCTGCAAATCCGGATAGCTTTAAGCGATGAGATTAGAAGAAATCCAAGCAGGGAACTCGGAGCTTCCCGCACGTTGACCGACTTGGGCAAATATTGGCTACAGCCTTGGGGTCCGATTACCGATACGTCCGCATACTCCGCAAGCCCGTGAACCACTTCGTGCATCATGCGTTCCATGCCGCCTACTAGTGGTGGTAAGTTGCGAGTAATCAGTAGCACATTGGGACGCTGTAAGAAATCTTTAGTCACATTAGGCCATGTTATTATTTTCGGGACGCTGTAAAAGCCAGATATGGGGCGTTGCCCACTTGGCTAAATTGGCAATGCTATTTGCTAGCCGCCACTTCAACGAGCGCGGCGTTAACATGTATTCGACGCCGAATACCTCGGGAGTTTCAATAACGCGTGCAGAATAGTCGTGCAAAACAAAGTTATCGCATAGTCGCTTTAGTGACCAGTAGCCGAGATGTTTTTCGTGGTAGTGGTAACCCTTGCCTGTGATCCGCATATAACGGTCAGCCAGCCATTGCGGTAAGAGCGAAAGGAAGGGCAGGCGATGATGTGGTTCCATCAGCATGATCTTGTTGTTACCCGAGAAATAACAGAATCCGCCGGGCTTTAGCACACGATATATTTCTTCGAACAAGGTGCCTGCGTCAGGTACATGTTCGTAAACGTGGGAGCACACTACCACGTCGAAGTGTGAGTCGGGGAATGCAAGGTTCATGGCGTCACCTTGCTGATAGACGAGATTGGGCTTGTTGAACTGCATCTGTGCGAAGGCCATGGCCGGATCGTCAATATCGATTCCGGTTACGTGGCCAAAGTAGTTCGCCAGGTGATTGTCGATGATACCACTGGAGCTGCCGACATCCAGCAGGCTAAGGTGGTCAAGTTTCTGGGTCTGCAAAAAGTGCTGGCAAACTTTAACGATCGTGTTGGCTTTGCGTTCACGGCCCTGGATGTCAAAAACGCTGGGTTTAAGCTGCGAATAGTTGTATTGGTAGGCCCGTTCCATGGGCTGTGTGACTAGGGACGATGGATTCCCGCATTCGCGGGAATGGCGTTGGCCGTCGAAGTGGGGCTGCTGACGGTTGGTGAATCCGGCGACAGGGGTGGCCGAATGAATTCGGCCCTACAGGACTGGCGTGGCATGCCGCGAAACTGGAGGATGGCCTGTTTGATGCCCTCTGCGCTCATTCCTGCATCGTTGTGTTGTTCTGTTTGCGAACTGTGGTCAATGAACTGGTCTGCAATGCCCATTGTCAGCAGGGGAGTGTCAAATCTTGCCTTGTGCAGGTATTCACCCACCGACGATCCTGCGCCGCCGGCGGTGGCATTGTCTTCGATCGACACCAGCAGTTCGTGCTGTGTGGCCAGCTCCATAATCAGGGCTTCGTCGAGTGGCTTCACCCACCGCATATCCACCACCGTGGCATTCAACGCCTCCGCCGCCTCCATGGCCGCGGGCAGCACGGTGCCAAAGCTGAGTATCGCCACCCGCTCCCCCCGCCTCACGGTCACCGCCTTGCCAATCTCCATCCCCGTCATCTCATTGGCGATAATCGCACCCGGCCCGGTTCCCCGTGGGTAGCGTACCGCGCTGGGGCCCTCGTGCCGGTAGGCGGCGTAGAGCATCTGCCGGCACTCGTTCTCGTCGGAGGGCGCGCCGATGACCATGTTGGGTATGCAGCGCAGGTAGCTGAGGTCGAAGGCGCCGTGGTGGGTGGGGCCGTCCTGGCCCACCAGGCCGGCGCGGTCGATGGCGAAGGTGACGTCGAGGTTCTGCAGGGCGACGTCGTGGATGAGTTGGTCGTAGCCGCGTTGCAGGAAGGTGGAGTAGATGGCGACCACCGGCTTGAGGCCGTCGCAGGCCATGCCGGCGGCCAGGGTGACGGCGTGCTGCTCGGCGATGGCTACGTCGTAGTAGCGATCCGGGAAGCGCTTGGCGAAGTCGACCATGCCGGAGCCCTCGCACATGGCGGGGGTGATGCCCACCAGGCGCGGCTCTTGTTCGGCCATGTCGCACAGCCAGCGGCCGAACACGTCCTGGTATTTGAGCTTTTTGGGCGCCGCGGGTGGCAGGGCGGGTTGCGGGCCCTTGGGCTTGGCTTCGATTTTGTTGATGGCGTGGTAGCCCACCGGATCGCGCTCGGCGGGAGCGAAACCCTTGCCCTTCATGGTGCGGATGTGGAGGAACTGGGGGCCCTCCAGGTCTTTCATGTTTTCCAGGGTATGGATCAGCTGGGGCAGGTCGTGGCCGTCCAGGGGGCCGATGTAGTGCCAGCCCAGCTCCTCGAACAGGGTGCCGGGGGCGACCATGCCCTTCATGTGTTCCTCGGTGCGCTTGGCCAGTTCCCAGGCGGGGCGGATTTTCTCCAGTACCCGCTTGGAGCCCTCGCGCAGGGCGATGTAGGTCTTGCTGGCCCAGATCTTGGCGAAGTAGGTGGCCAGCCCGCCGCGGTTGTGGCCGATGGACATCTGGTTGTCGTTGAGGATCACCAGCATGTTGGGTCGCTCGTGGCCGCCGTGGGCCAGGGCCTCAATGGCCATGCCGCCGGTGATGGCGCCGTCGCCAATCACCGCCACCACCTTGCGGTTCACGCCCTGCTGCCGCGCGGCCAGGGCCATGCCCATGGCGGCGGAAATGCTGGTCGAGGAGTGTCCCACGCCAAAGGTGTCGTACGCGCTCTCGCTGCGTTTGGGGAAGCCCGCCAGTCCGCCCGCCTGGCGCATGGTGTGCATCTGCCCCATGCGCCCGGTGAGGATCTTGTGGGGGTAGGTCTGGTGACCCACGTCCCATACGATGCGATCCTCGGGGGTGTTGAAGACGTGGTGCAGCGCCACGGTGAGTTCCACCACTCCCAACCCGGCACCGAAATGGCCGCCGGTCTGGCCCACGGTGTAGAGCAGGAAGGCCCGCAGTTCCTCGGTGAGAACCTGCAACTGGTGCTCGCTGAGTTCGCGCAGGGAGCGGCCCTGGTCGATGGCATCCAGGAGGGGAGTCTGGGGCCGGATGATGGGAATGTCGGATATCATGCCGGGATTCTAGCGCAAAATTGCCCCCGGGTGGGTGTTAGCGAGCCGTGGAAATCGGGTAATCCTGCGGAAAATCGGCCGCCAGTTGCCGTTCCAGCAGCAGGCTCAGGCGCAGGTAGCCGGCGTTGTTGAGGTTTACCCCGTCGCTGCGGAAGTTGGCCGGGTCGGGGGTGCCGTCGGGGCCCGCGAGCAGGGGGTTGGCGTCGAGCAGGCGCAGGCCGGGCTGCTCACCGGCCCAGGCGCGTAAACGGCGGCCAACTTCGTCGATCTTGTCATGGTCCGCGGGGTAGAGGGTGGTTTTAATCGGGCTGAACACGTAGAACAGGCGCTGGCCGTCGTGGCGGCTGTCGAGGGCGACCAGCTCCCCGATGGCCCGCGCCAGTTCACCGGCGGACTTGGCGTCCCTGACCTGGAATTCGCTGTTGCCGGGTAGTAGCACCACGACCGCCGGCCGGTAGAAGCCCACGAGTCGCTCGTGGTAGTGGGTGAGGTCGTTCACGGTGGCATCGCCGAGCGCGCGCACCAGCACCGGCCGGTGGGCGCTGAGGGTCTGCAGGTCCCGCCATAGCGCCACCCGGCGACCGCCGATCACCACGATGGGGTTTTTGGGCAGGGACGCGCGTTCATCCTGCTCGATATAGGCGTCCATTTCGCCCTGCCAGGCGGTCGGGGAGCTGTTCAGGGTGGCCGCGGTTTCCCGGGAGACCAGGATCACCAGGTGTATCAACGGCAAAATCAGTAACACCACACAGAAAGTGCGGATGGTTTTCCAGGAGTACATCTCCGGGCCCCGGTCTGGTTCTTGGCCGCAGTGTGTCGGAATTGGCGAACCCTGGCAATTGCGCTGGCGCCGCCACTGTGACCGGGTTCTCACCTTTTCGGGGGTGCATGGGCTCATTCTCGACATCGGTGTAGCATTGGCAGATGATCTACCAGCGCCACATACCGGCCGAAGAGCTGTTTGCCTCCCAGTTGGAGATGCTCATGCTCAACGGCCGCATCGCCACCATCAGCGCCAATATGCTGGGGGTGCTGGCGACCATCGCGCTGTTTTGGCAGTTCATCCCGGTCACCTACCTGCTGCTGTGGGCCTGCCTGGTATTGATCATGCTGCTGTTCCGCTCCCTGTACATGAGCAATGCCCTGGTGGAGCGGCGCTTCCTCGACCGGCCGCGCCGGGTCTACTGGCAGCTCCTGCTGGGCGCGGCGGTGACCGGGGCGGTCTGGTCCTCGGCCTACGTCGTCGCCACATATCTGGTGCCCGAGACCCTGCAGTACGTGTTCCTGCTGCTGATATTCATGGTGATCACCCTGTCGATGGGGGTGACGCTCGCGCTGCGCGAGTATTTTATCGCCCACCTGTTCACCTCCCTGTGGCCCATCGCCTGGTGGTGCCTGGCTCACTATTGGGAGCAGGAGCACAATCTGCTGGTGGGTTTGTTTACCCTGGGCGTGTGTGCGGTATTACTGGCGGTGAGCAACCGGGTGTACCTGTCCTTTCGCAGCATGATCGCCCTCAACTGGGAGCGCGAGACCATGGCCCGCGAGCTGGGGGATATCACCAGTTCCCTGCGCGACCGCAACCGCCAGCTGCGGGACGCCCGGCGCCAGCTGACCGATCTCGCCAACGTCGACGAGCTGACCGGCCTAGGCAACCGCCGCGTGGTCAACAAGGTGCTGCGCGAGGAGATCAATCGCGCCCGCCGCAATAACAGCCAGCTGTCGGTGGTGATGCTCGACGTGGATTACTTCAAGAACTACAACGACACCTACGGCCACCCCGCCGGGGATGTGGTGTTGCAGAAGCTGGCGGACCTGATGCAGCGCGCCACGGCCCGGGCCGGCGAGGTGGTGGCGCGCTACGGCGGCGAGGAATTCATCATTATCCTGCCGGGGGCGAACGAGCATGCGGTTCTGCGCACCGCCGAACGCCTCAAGGACACAGTGCTGGAGGAGCGGATCGAGCACAGCACCTCGCAGATTGCCCAGTGCATCACCATCAGCCAGGGAGTGGTGACGCTGCATCCCGGCAGCCAGCTGGAGCCGGCAGACCTGATTATTATGGCCGACCGCGCGCTCTACCAGGCCAAGGATGCCGGCCGGAATGCCATCGCTCACTACACGCCGGAAACCGACGACGCCCGCGCCGGCTGACGCGCCGGGCATTGCCACGCCGCGAATAGCGGCCCACCCGCCCCGGTGGGCGCGGCTCAATCCCCGGGGGATTCCTTGAAGCGGTGGATTTGCCGCCGTTGTTTTTTGCTGGGCCGGCGCGCGGGGCGCTCTATCATGCCCCCGGCGGCCTTCCTGGCGGCGGCTTCGGACTCCCGGCGCGCCACTGAATCCTCTGTTTCCCGGTACAGGGCCTGCGCCTCGGGGGCGCCCCGGCGCTGGTCCGACAGGGCCTCCACCCGCACCTCCTTGAGTTCCCAGCCCTGGCGGATCTGCAGGTGGTCGCCGACGGCGATTTCCCTGGAGACCTTGACCCGCTGGCCCGCCAGCTGCACCTTGCCCCCCTCGATAGCGGCCTTGGCCAGGCTGCGGGTCTTGAAAAACCGCGCCGCCCACAGCCATTTGTCCAGGCGCAGGCGGGCGAGTGGCGCGGCCTCGTTCACGTTGCCATCCGGCGGGGGGCGCCCGGCATGATTTCGTCGAAGTGGTGAATGCCGGGGAAACGCGTGTCGATGCGCTTTTGGCGCTGGCTGTCGGGCTGCAGCAGGGTGAGGAGGTGGGCGATGCCGTAGGTATGGGCCGAATCGAGCACCGACTCGGTGTCGTCGATCAGTAATGTGCGCGACGGGTCGAAGGGATGAAGCGCCTGCAGGGCGTGCCAGAAGGCCTGCTCTTCCTTCGGCGCCCGCAGCTCGTGGGAAACCACGATGCGGTGGAACCAGTCGGTGATGTCCACCTGTTCCATCTTGATGTCCAGGGTCTTGCGGTGGGCGTTGGTGACCATTACCACATCGCGCGGTCCCTCGCGCAGGGCCTTGAGGAAATCCAGGGCGTGGGGCCGCAGGCTGACCATGTGCCGCAGTTCGCGCTTCAGCGCGGGCAGGTCCATGTCCAGCTGCGCGGTCCAGTAGTCGAGGCTGTACCAGTCCAGGGTGCCGGTGTTGTCGCTGATGCGCGCCAGCAGTGCCTCGCTCGCCTCCTGCTCCGGGATGTTATTGCGGCGCGCGTACTCCCGCGGCACGTGCTCCATCCAGAAAAAGTTGTCGAAATGGAGGTCGAGCAGGGTGCCGTCCATATCCAGCAGTACGGTGTCGATGCTGTCCCAGTTGATCATGGCGGGGCTCGGGAGGTAGTGATCAGGTGGCGTATTATGCCGTTTTTTGCCGCCGGCTGCAGCGTGGGGCCAGCGGGCCGGCAGGGGGAGTGGTATAGTGTGGACTCTATTCGACAGGACCGCCCGTGCAGCCATTGAGATCACTGATTCCCCCTCTCGTCGCGCTGTGCCACGAGGCCGGCGAGGCCATCTGCGGGCACTACCACGCGCCCGGCGAAGTGAAGGTCAAGGCCAAGCAGGACGATTCGCCCCTGACCCGGGCCGATCTCGATTCCCATCACATTCTGCTCGACGGGCTGCGGCGGCTGACCGGCGATGTCCCCGTGCTGTCGGAGGAGTCCACTCCGGAGCACAAGGCGCGGCGGCACGAGTGGCGGCGCTACTGGCTGGTCGATCCGCTCGATGGCACCAAGGAGTTCGTGGCGGGCACCGGCGAATTCACTGTCAATGTCGCCCTGATCGACGATCATCGGCCGGTGCTGGGCTTGCTGTACCTGCCGCTGCAGCGTTTGGCCTATGCGGGCCTGCCCGGAACCGGCGCGTGGCGCTATGCCCGGGGTGACAACGGTGAGTGGCGCGCGACCACGATGACTACCCGCGCGCTGTGCGAGGGCGCGCCGTTGGTCGTGCTGGCCAGCCGCCGCCATCGCGGCCGTGAGCTGCAGGGCTGTCTCGAATGGCTGCAATCCCACTGGGGGCCGATCGAGCGCCTGAACAGTGGCAGCGCGCTAAAATTCTGCCAGCTCGTCGAGGGGGCCGGGGACTTCTATCCCCGCTTTTCCCCCTGCTGCGAATGGGACGTGGCGGCGGGGCAGGCCCTGCTGGAGGCCGCGGGCGGGACCCTGCTGGGCCTGGATGGCCAGCCCCCGCGCTACAATACCCGGGACACCCTGCTGAGCCCGCATTTTCTCGCCATCGGCGATGCCGGGCACCCCCTTTGGCGGCGCTACCTGGCCGCCTAGCGCGGCCGGCCCGGCCCGCGGGCGTCGCTTGTGCCGGTAATCCAACTGGGTATAGAGTGTCGCCTTGGCCTTAACGGTCGATCACTGGAGTCGTGATGAACATGAGAGAGCCCCCCGGAAGCGATAGTCCTGACGATCGCGAGGAGGCTGCCAACGAAGTGATAAGCCCCGCCATGCGCCTGCAGGACCTCGTCGCCCGGCATCGCGCACTGGACAACAGGATCACCGAGATGTACAGCCACCGGTCGCAGAACCAGATCCTGTTGCAACGCCTGAAAAAGGAAAAGCTGCGGCTCAAAGACGCGATCGAGCGGCTCAAGGACGAACTCATTCCGGATCTCAACGCCTAGTGGACAGTTGAAAAACACCCTGCGAGACGGCGCGCATCCGTTATACACCGCTGCTCGCTAATTCCCCCATTACCGCGCGGGCGGTGGTCCCCTATGCTGGAGTTCATCGCCGTCAACGGCAAAATGCAGCCCCACCCTTCGCGGGGTCGAGGCGGCACTTTCCCGCCTGGACGGACGCTGGCTAGGCAGGGCCGGCGGGTGGCGGTATCCTTCCGGCTTGGCCCGCCGACAAATCGAACAAAGGGAACAGCCATGCGCAACATCCTTTCCGCGCCGTGCGCGACGCTCGCCGCCGTGCTCGCGGCCGCCAGTCCGGCTTTCGCTGAAACCGCCAGCACGCCGGAGGTGGCGATGTCCAAACTGCCCGCGCCCCTGCACCTGTTGCAGGGCAAGGGAGGCAACGTGGTGGCCTCGGTGGGCGAGGACGGCGTACTGATCGTCGACGACGACTATACCGAGTACGCGCCGGCCTACGACCGGGCCCTCAACGGGTTGGCCGGCGAGGGCGAGGGCACCCCCCGCTTCGTGATCAATACCCACTGGCATTTCGACCACACCGGCGGCAACACCTACTGGGGCGAGCGCGGCGCGGTGATCGTCGCCCACGACAACGTCTACCGGCGCATGTCCACCCGCCAGGAAATGAAGGCCCTGGATCGGGTGATCGAACCCAGCCCGCGGCCGGCGCTGCCGGTGGTGACCTACGGCGATTCGGTGGCCCTGCGCTTCAACGGTGGCGCGGTGGAAGTCCAGCACTACCCCCGCGGGCACACCGACGGCGACAGTGTGGTGTATTTCGTGGAGCAGAACGTGGTGCACATGGGCGACCACTTCTTCAAGGATCGCTTCCCCTTTATCGACCTCGGTTCCGGCGGCAGCGTTCGCGGCTATTTGAACAACGTGACCGCGGTACTGCAGCGCATCGACAACGACACCGTAGTGGTGCCCGGTCACGGTAGCCTGGCCAACAAGGCCGACCTGGAGCGTTACGCGGGCATGCTCGAGGCCACCGCCACCCTGGTGGTCGAGCGCCTGGAGGACGGCGCCAGCGTGGACGATATCGTCGCCCGGGGACTGGGGCAGCGCTGGTCCAGCTGGGGCGCGGGCTTCATCGACGAGGCCACCTGGATCCGTACCGTCGCCTCGAGCGTGAAAAAATAAGCGCTACAGGGCGCCCTCCATCGTCAGCAGTTGCCGCTTGATGGCCAGCCCGCCGGCAAAACCGGTGAGGGTGCCGTCGCTGCCCACCACCCGGTGGCAGGGCACCACAATGGGCAGGGGGTTGCGGCCGTTGGCGGCGCCCACCGCCCGCACCGCGCGCTCGCGCCCGATGTGCACGGCAATGTCCCGGTAGCTGCGCGTTTCGCCGAAGGGGATTGCCTCAAGCGCCCGCCACACCTGTTGCTGGAAAGCGGTGCCGCCGGCCGCCAGGGGCAGGTCGAAGTGGCGGCGCCGGCCGGCGAAGTACTCCGCCAACTGTCGGGCGCCGGCGCTCAGGGCGGGGTCTTCCCCGGTAGCGGGGGGCGCGGCCCCGCGGTGCATGCCGGGGAAGCGGATCTCTAGCAGGGCCGTGCCGTTGGAAACCAATTGCAGGGGGCCGATGGGGCTGTCTACGGTCAGGGTATTCACAGGCTTCTCCACAACAGGTTGGCGGCGTAGGCGCGAAAGGGGTGCCACTGGGAAGTCGCGGTTTCCAGCGACTCCCCGGCAGTTTCCAGTGCCTCCCAGGCGCGGACCAGGCCCAGGTCGCGCCGGGGAAAAACATCCGGGTCGCCGAGGCCGCGCATGGCCACCATGGCCAGGGTCCATGGTCCGATCCCCGGCAGCTGGCCGAGGGCCTCCAGCAGGGCCGGGGGCTCGCCATTGGCCAGCAGGCGACAGGCGGCGCGCAGGCTGTCGCGACGCCGGCCGGGCATGGCGAAGTGGGTATCGTCGAGGGCGGCGATGGCTGCTGGCGGCGGGAAAGCGCCGGTATTGCCGCAGGCGACCGCCAGGCGCGCGCACACGGTACGGGCGGCCTGGATACTCACCTGCTGGCCGATGATGGCGCGGATGGCGGCCTCGGTGGCGGACCAACACAGGGGGGAGCGAACCCCCGGAAACCGGCTCACCAGTGGCGCCAGGGCATCACTGCGCCGCAGGGTTTCGGCAATGACTTCCGGGTTGGCGTCCAGGTCGAACATGCGCCTGACCCGGGCCACGACGGGCATGAGGTTGGCCGCGCGCGGCAGGTCCAGGTTCAGGGTCAGGGCGTGCTTGTTGGGCAGTGGACTCACGGTGAGTTCGCCGCTCGCGCCATCGCAGTCGATCCGCCGGCGATAGGCGCCGGCGCTCACTTCCTCCACGCCGCCCACCGCGTGGCGGGCAAAGAAGTCAATGACACCCTCCCAGTCGTAGGGCGGCCGGTATTGCAGCTGCAAGGTGATCCCGCCGGCCGGTGCGACGCGCTGGCGTCGCAGCGCCGAGGGCGGTACCCCGAAGCTGCCGCGCACCGCGCTGTTGAAGCGGCGCACACTGCCGTAGCCCGCGGCAAAGGCGATATCGGTCATGTCGAGATCGGTCTCCACCAGTAATTGTTTGGCAAACAGCAGGCGCCGGTTTTGCGCCACCGCCAGCGGCGATATCCCCAGTTCGCGCTGGAACAGCTTGCGCAGGTAGCGCTCGCCGACGCCGAGCCGGGCGGCGAGCTCCCCCAGCCCGGCTTCGTTCAGGGCCCCGGCGTTGATCAGGGCAAGGGCCCGGTTCAATGTGGTGCTACTGCCCTGCCAGGCGGGGCTGCCGGGGGCCGCCTCGGGCCGGCAGCGCAGGCAGGGTCGAAACCCCGCTGCCGCGGCCTGGCTGGCCTCGCGGAAGTAGCGCACGTTTTTCTCCGCCGGCTGCCTGGCGGGGCACACCGGGCGGCAATAGATGCCGGTGGTGCGCACCGCCAGGAAGAATTCGCCGTCGAAGCGCGGGTCTCGCGACAGGCGCGCCCGGCGGCAGGTTTCGGGGTCGGGCAGTTGCTGGTCGGTGTTGGTTGCTGCGCTGTTCATGGGGCCACTATAGTCCCGGCCCGGGGCCGGCACTAGCCAAAATCGGCCCTCAATGGCGGCCCTTAACCGGCTGTTGAAAAACACTCTGCCAGAGCGACGCCTTCAGTTTGCGTTCATCCCGGTCAGCCACGATACTGGGTGGACCAATTGCAAGGAGCTGGGTGGGCGAGTCGCCGTCCGCCGCACTGTGCCGTGAATCTTGTTGTCTACGCTGTACCGTTTTTTATCCTGGCCATGCTGCTGGAGCTGGGCTACGGCATTGCCCGCAAGCGCAATACCTACCGCCTCAACGACGGGATCAGCAGCCTGTTCCTGGGTACCCTGAGCCAGGCGCGGCGCTTTGTCACCCTGGGGGTGGGCGGCTATTTCTACTACCTGGTCACCGAGTACTTCTCCCTGCCGCTGATGGACGCGAGCCACTGGTTCACCTGGGTGCTGGCCATGGTGCTCTATGATTTCTGCTACTACTGGCTGCACCGGCTGGGTCACGAGCGCACGATCCTGTGGGCGGCCCACGTGGCGCATCACCAGAGCGAGGACTACAACCTCACTACCGCCCTGCGCCAGACCAGTACCGGTTTCCTGCTGGGCTGGGTGTTCTACATTCCCATGTACCTGTTGGGGATTCCCGCCGAGGTGGTGGTGACCGTGGGCTCGCTGAACCTGATCTACCAGTTCTGGGTGCACACCGAGCACGTGCCCAAGCTGGGCTGGTACGAGTGGATCTTCGTCACGCCCTCCAATCACAGGGTGCACCACGCGCAGAATGACATCTACATGGATCGCAACTACGGCGGCCTGTTTATCATTTGGGACCGGTTGTTCGGCACTTTCCAGGAAGAGTTGGACGAGGAGCCGCCGGTCTACGGCATTCGCGGTCCCCTGCGCAGCTGGAACCCGTTGCGCGCGCTGACCCATGTCTACACCGACATGGCCCGCGACAGTTGGCGCGCCCGCGACTGGCGCGACAAGGCGCGGGTGTGGTGGGCGCGCACCGGCTGGCGCCCGGCGGACGTGGCGGCGCGCTATCCCCGGGAGAAGCCCGACCTGAGCCGTTTCAGCAAGTACGATCCCGCGATTGCGCCCGCCGTGGCCTGGTACGCCTTCTTCCAGTTACTGGCAGTGGTGGCGCTGCTGCACTTTATGCAAAACAGCGAATTCAGCTATCCGCAGGGCGTGGTGTTGTGGGCGTTAATGCTGGCCACCACCGTCACCACAGCCTGGTGGCTGGAGGGTTCTGAGGGGGCGCGACGCAGGGATTGGCTGCGCCTGGCCGCGACAGCCGGCATCCTGCTGCTGGGCTGGCACGGCGGCTTCGATCCGGGGGCCCTGCTCGCGGGCCTTGGCTACCTGGTGCTGAACGCCCTGTTCATGCCCTGGCTCCGTGCTCCCCGGCCGCAAGCGCCCGATAAGGGGTCAGAGCCCTTTTCGGCGGACAGTGAACCGCTTTCCCCGGCGGACCTGGGGCGGCCGCCGCACACTGCCTGATTCCGCGCTCAGTCCCCGGGCACCAGCACCTGCGGTGTCGCCACCGCGGAGTGATCGCCGTTGTCGAGGTAAAGCGTCCCCCCGGCGATGCTGAGGGTCAGCGCGGTATTGCGCTCCATCAAAGCGGATGCCGCTTGAATTTCCTCCCAGGGCAGTTGTATGACCCGTAGCCGGGGCAGGGCGGCGATATCACTCCCCTGTTTGTCCCACCAGGTGCTTGCACTCTTGCCGTAGGCCAGCACACTCACTCGCCCCGCCCGCCCACAGGCTTTGCGCAGGCGCGCCTCTTCCGGCTGGCCGACCTCAATCCAATGTGTGATTTCACCACTGTCACTGTGTTGCCACAGGTCGGGTTCGTCGGTGCTCGAAAGGCCGCGGGTAAAGGCCAGCCCCGGTTCGGCATGCAAGCCGAAGGCCAGTACCCGGGCGGTGAGCCGCTCCAGGGTCTCCGAGGGGTGACGGGCCAGGGTCAGCGGGTAGCTGTCGTAATGATCGCGATCGCTGTCCGCAAGGGTGAGCTGGATCTTGTAGATAGTGGGCTTGAGGGCCATAACGAGGGGGCACCACGGGAAAAAGCGGTATTGTACCAGTGCCTGTTGGAATGGGGTCAGAGCCGAATGGCACTTGCTTAAGTCAAAAACAGGGTATTTTGCCCGCTGTAGGGTCGAATTTATTCGACCAAAAGAGGCGCTCACGGCATCAATGGCCGAATAAATTCGGCCCTACAACGGTTAAGTAAGTGCCATTCGGGTCAGAGCCCTTTTCCGTGATAAGAGGAAAAGGGCTCTGACCCCTTATTGGCGGGTTATACCCGTTCGATGACGGTGGTGATGCCCTGGCCCAGGCCGATGCACATGGTGGATACGCCCAGGGTCAGGTCGCGGTCCTGCATCACGGTGAGCAGGGAGCCGGTGATGCGGGTGCCGGAGCAGCCGAAGGGGTGGCCCAGGGCGATGGCGCCGCCGTGGACGTTGACCTTGTTGTCCATGTCGTCCAGCAGCTCGAGGTCCTTGAGCACCGGCAGGGCCTGGGCGGCGAAGGCCTCGTTCAGCTCCACCATCTCGATGTCCTTGATACCCAGGCCGAGTTTCTTCAGGGCCTTCTGAGTGGAGGGCACCGGGCCGTAACCCATGATGGACGGGTCCACGCCCGCCAGCGCCATGCCCTTCACCCGCGCGATCGGGGTCAGGCCCAGGGCCTGGGCTTTTTCCGCGGACATCATCAGCATGGCGGAAGCGCCGTCGGTGATCTGCGAGGACGTGCCGGCGGTGACCGTGCCGCCCTTGGGGTTGAAGGACGGCGTGAGCTGCGCCAGGCCTTCCAGGGTGGTGTCCGGGCGAATGGTTTCGTCCCGCTCCACCAGGGTCAGTGCGCCGCTGGCGTCGTGGCCTTCAACGCCGATGATTTCGCGGTCGAACTTGCCGGCCTCGGCGGCCTTGTGCGCCAGCTGGTGGGAGCGCATGCCGAACTGGTCCTGCTGCTCGCGGCCGATGCCGTGCAGCAGCGCCAGGTACTCGGCGGTCATGCCCATCATGCCCGCGGCCTTGGCCACGTTCAGGCCCAGGCGCGGGTTGATGTCGACATCGCCCATCATTGGCACGTGGCCCATGTGCTCAACACCGCCCACCAGGTACACATCGCCGACACCCGCCTGGATATTGGCGGCGGCGGTGTGCAGTGCGCTCATGGAGGAACCGCACAGGCGGTTCACGGTCTGGGCCGGAATGGTGAAGGGCAGGTCGGCGCGCAGCACCAGCAGGCGCGCCAGGTTCATGCCCTGCTCGCCGCGCTGCAGTACGCAGCCCCAGATCAGGTCGTCGATCTCGGCGGGGTCCAGTTGCTCGTTGCGCCCCAGCAGGCCCTTGATCACGGCCGCGGACAGGTCGTCGGCGCGCACGTTGCGGAAGCAGCCGTTCTTGGAGCGGCCCATGGCGCTGCGGGCGTAGTCGACGATAACGGCGTCTCTTGGATTCAGACTCACGGTAGTTCTCCTCTCGGTGCGAAGGGTTCGCTCGTTCCCCTCGTCATTCCCGCTTAGGCGGCGGCCGGTCTTCCGGTAGTCCGCCATTGCGGGATCCAGTGTCTTGTAGTGTGCCCCGCAGTGTCATTCCCGCACAGGCGGTGGTTCGCCATTGCGGAAGGACACTGCGGGCGCGATCCCTTAGTAGTACGTTTCGCCGGCGGCGAGCTTGGCCTTCATGCCCTCGGTCAGCTCGTACACCTTGCCCAGCTGCGCGAATTTCTCGCTGGCATCACTGATGTAGTTCAAGCCCACCGTATCCATCCAGCGGAAGACGCCGCCGCGGAAGGGGGGGAAGCCCAGGCCGTAGAGCAGCGCCAGGTCGGCTTCCGCCGGCGTGCCAACGATGCCTTCCTCGAGGCAGCGGGCCATCTCGGTGGCCATCGGCAGCATCATGCGGGCGACGATGTCCTCCTCCGAAAACTCCGTGCGCTCGGCCACGTGGGGCTTGATCAGCTCGTAGGTGGTCTCGGTGACGGTCTTGCGGGGCTTGCCGCGCTTGTCCTCTACGTATTCATAGAAGCCGATGCCGTTCTTCTGCCCCAGGCGCTCATTCTCGAACATGACTTCGGTGGCCGTCTTGAAGTCCAGCTTCATGCGGTCGGGGAAACCCTCGGCCATCACCCCGGCGGCGTGCACACCGGTGTCGATGCCCACCACGTCCATCAGGTAGGCGGGACCCATGGGCCAGCCCCAGCGCTCCATGACCTTGTCCACGGCCTGGAAGTCGGCACCATCGCGCAGCAGCTTGGAGAAACCGTCGAAGTAGGGGAACAGTACCCGGTTGACCAGGAAGCCGGGGCAGTCCTGCACCACTACGGCTTTCTTGCCCATCCTGTTGGCATAGGCCACGGTGCGGGCCACGGCCTTGTCGGAAGTCTTCTCGCCGCGGATCACTTCCACCAGCGGCATCGCGTGCACCGGGTTGAAGAAGTGCATGCCACAGAAGTTTTCCGGGCGCTTCAGGGCTTCGGCCAGGTGGGTGATGGAGATGGTGGAGGTGTTGGAGGCGAGGATGGTGTCCTCGCTGATCTGGCCCTCGGTCTCCGCCAGCACGGCGTGCTTGACCTTGGGGTTCTCCACCACCGCCTCGACCACGATGTCCACGTTGTCGAAGCCGCCGTAGGTCAGGGTGGGGTCGATGCTGTTGAGCACTTCGCCCATCTTGACCGGGGTCATGCGGCCGCGGTCGACGCGCTTGGCCAGCAGCTTGTTGGCCTCCTTCAGGCCCAAATCCAGGCCCTTCTGGTCGATGTCCTTCATCTTGATGGGCACGCCCTTGTAGGCGCTCTGGTAGGCGATGCCGCCGCCCATGATGCCGGCGCCGAGCACCGCCGCCTGGGCGACTTTCTTGTCGGCCTTCTTCTCCCAGTCCCGGGCCTTCTTGCCCAGCAGCTGGTCGTTGAGGAAGACGCCCACCAGGGCCGCGGCAACGTCGGTGACCGCCAGCTCGGCAAAGCCGGCGGCCTCCACTTCCAGGGCCTCTTCCAGCCCCATGCCCCGGGCCTGCTCGATCACTTCCACCGCCTTCACCGGCGCCGGGTAGTGTTTGCCGGCCTGCTGTTGCACCATCTGCTTGGTGGTGAAGAAGGCCATCATCGCCTCGGTGTCGTTCATCGGCAGCGGGCTGCTTTTCTGCGCGCGGCGGCCGGCGTAGTCCAGCTTGCCGTCGATGGCGCTTTGCAGGGTGGACAGGGCCACTTCGCGCAACTCGTCCGGTCCCGCCACCGCGTCCACCGCGCGGGCCTTGAGGGCGGCGTCGGGCCGCTGCTCGGCGGCGGAGGCGATCCAGGTGACCGCCTCGTCCACGCCGATGATGCGCGGCAGGCGCACGGTGCCGCCCCAGCCCGGCAGGATGCCCAGCTTGGTCTCCGGCAGGCCGACCTTGGCCGCGGTGCTCATCACCCGGAAGTCGCAGGCCAGGCAGATTTCGAAGCCGCCGCCCAGGGCGTAGCCGTTGATGGCCACGCAGCTGGGGAAGGGCAGGTTTTGCAGGCGGTTGAAGTTGGCGTTGTTGACGGCGGTAAAGCCCTTGAGCTCGTCCGCGCCCGCGCCAAACAGCCCGGTGAATTCGGTGATATCGGCGCCGACGATAAAGACCGGCTTGGCGCTGGTTACCAGCAGGCCCTTGAGGCCGGTCTCCGCCTCCAGGGCGTCCAGGGCCCCGGTCAGGTGGCGGACCGTCGCCTGGTCGAACTTGTTGACCGATTCGCCCTGCAGGTCGAATCGGAGTTCGGCGATATCGCCGTCCATGCGCTCGACGGTGAGAGCATCACTCTGATAAATCATGTCGCGTTCCTGTTTGGGTATCTCTGGAATAACCGTTGATGGTGCCCGCCCTCCAGGCTGGCCGGGCGGGGGACCGTATTGTATCGGCCCATCCGGGGTGCGTGAACCACCGATGTTGACAGTGAATACAGCGCGGTGCAAAGCAGCCCAGCGAATAGTGGTTATAGATGGCGGGAATGCCCCCTGCAAGGTAGGCGGGGGCTTGCTGTCACTGCCGTCGTGCCGGTCCTGTTCAGTGGCCGCGCTTGTAGGGCGGACGCCCCCGGGGAGCGCTTTGCTCGCGGTTGTCCGTGCTGGCCACCGGCTCACGGGTATCGCTTGCGGAGACATTGGCCAGGCGGCGCTTGTAGGGGGGCTTGCCCTTCATGTCGACCACCATCTCGCGTCCGGATTGTGGCGCTTTGGCGTCGGTGGTGTCTGCGGGGTCGGCGGCCAGTGTAGACGCCGTTGTGGCGATGACAATGCCGGCCAGGACAGTCAGAATGCGTCGCATGTAATTTGGCTCAATCTCGCTTGCGGGGTTGGCCGGCGATCATAAGGTAAGTGCACCCTATTTGCACTATTCGCTCTATTTTGGTGCGATCTTCCCGCTCGGGTCTGGCCGGTGTCTTGACCGCTTGCCCCTGGCTGTCCCGTGCCGTCGCGACACGACGGCCACTGCCATCAATACGTTGGCCACCCGTGTCATACGCCCGCCGGCAGCGCATTGTTAATCTGGCCCGCGTTTCCATTTCGAGCAACCCGAGGTCCGCAGTATGTCTATCCCAGCCAACTTCCGTTTGCACTCCCGGCTCGCGCTGGCTGTGGCCGGTGCCGTGATGGCCTCGGCCGCCGCTGGCCAGGAGGCCGCGCCACGGCTAGTGATGGAGGAGATTACAGTTACCGCCCAGAAGCGGGAGCAGAGCGCCGCCGAGATTCCCATATCCATGACGGTGATGAGCAGTGACGATCTGCGGGAAAAGCGGATTCAGGATTTTGCCGATCTCGGCGTGAATACGCCGGCGCTCGACGTCGCCCGGGGCAACAGCACCAACAACCCCGTGATCGCCATCCGCGGCATCGGTTCGACCGATCCCTGGATCAATAACAACCCCTCGGTATCGGCCTATATGGATGGCGTGTACCTGCCCTTTGGTTCCTATTTGAGCATGCCGCTGTACGATTTGCAGCGGGTGGAGGTACTCAAGGGCCCCCAAGCGGGCCTGTACGGTCGCAACAGCATAGCCGGGGCGATCAACTTCGTGTCCACCGAGCCGGGAGACGGTGTCGGCGGTTACCTGGATTTGAGTTACGGGCGCTACGGAGAAACCAACCTGCAGGGCGCCGTCGATACGCCGCTGAGCGACACCTTGCTGCTGCGCTTTGCCGGTTACGCCGCCCAGGGTGGCGGCTACATGGAGCGGGCGGGCACCGCCGACAGCACGGCGGGGTTTACCCGGGTGCCCGGTGTTATCCCCGGCATATCCTCGCGGGCCTCGAGTTCCGACTACGGTGACAAAGATGTGGCGGCCGGCCGTATCTCCGCCCTGTGGCGGGCCAGTGATCGCCTGCAGGTGGATCTGCGGGTGCATTACGGCACTGACGGCTCGGAGATCGTGAACTCCACTAACCTCACCGGCGACCCCTTGGGGGTGTTCCAGCCGGAGGCGGGCGCGGTGCATGTGGATTACGATGACGTGGCCGGGGAAATGGATGCGCGCAACGGCGGTATCTCCCTGGAGGTGAACTGGGAGGGGGACCTGTTCACCCTGACCTCGTTGACCGGGTTCGAGTCCCTCTCGCGGGATTACACGGTGGGGGATTTCGCGCCTCTGCGCCTGGCGCAGCCCACCTACGACGAGTCGGTCGACAGCCTCAGCCAGGAGTTCCGCATTTCCGGCGACACCGGCTCGACCTACTGGCTGGCGGGCGTCAACGCGACGCGCGACCGCATCGATTACCACCGCAGCCTGTCCAGTTGGGATTACCTGCTGGGCGAGCTGGTGTCGGGCTACGACCAGGATGACGAGAGCTGGTCGGTGTTCGGTCAGATCGACTGGCAGCTGACCGACAGCCTGCAGCTGTCCACCGGGCTGCGCTATACCGATGAGGAGAAGCACTACGAGGGAGGGTCCTGGGAGAACGATCCTTTCGGCACTTCCATCGTCACCGCGGTGTATCCGGCGGTGGCCGGCGGCCTGTACGGCGAGTCCGATTACGACGACCAGGACGTGTCCGGCCAGGTCAAGCTGTCCTGGACCGCCTTCGACAACACTCTGGTCTACGGCGCCATCAGCCGCGGCTTCAAGAGCGGCGGATTCGACGGCTCGGGCATTGTCGACGAGGCCGGCTTCATCCCCTATGACGCGGAAGAGCTAGTGGCCTATGAGATCGGCGTGAAGTCGCGCCTGCTGGACAACACCCTGGACCTGTCCGCGGCGGTGTACTACTACGACTACTCCGACAAGCAGGTGCTGGCGATCCTGGACCTCGGTGGCGGTATTACCGAGGCCGTCACCCAGAACGCGGCGGTGTCCGAGGTCACCGGGGTCGATCTGGACCTCAAGTACCTGGTGGACGAGCACTGGTCGTTGGGCCTGTCGGCGACCTTGCTGGACTCCGAGATCACCGAGTGGAACAGCGACGACCCGGCCGAGGCCGCGGCCCGCATCGGCAATGAGCTGCCCGGCACGCCGGGCAGCAACGTCACCGGCGATATCACCTGGGAGGGCAGTGCCGGTGATTTCGATCTGCGCGCCTCGGTGTGGGCCACCTATACCGAGTCCACCTATCGGGATATCGAGAACACGCCCAGCCTCGAATCCGACAGTTACACCCTGGTCAATGCCCGACTCAGCCTGGGGCAGCCGGCCCAGGGCTGGTCGGTCTACCTCTACGGCAAGAACCTGGCGGATGAGGAGTACCGCAGCAGTGTGCGCACGCTGGTGGGGATGGAGGGCGCCTACTTCGGGCCGCCGCGGATGTACGGTGTGGGCGTTAACTGGCAGTTTTGAGCGGCGCACCCAGGGCGGGGGTGTGGGTGCGGAATTGCGCGGGCGTCACCCCGTGGTAGGCCTTGAAGGCGCGGTGGTAACTCACCACGTCGGCGTAGCCCAGGCTCAGGGCAATGTCCTTGATGCTGCGGGTGCCGGCGGCCTGGTGGCTCGCGGCCACTTCCATCCGCGCCTCGAGCAGCAGTCGCTTGTAACTGGTGCCGAGGTCCGCGAGCCGGCGTCGCAGTGTGCGCTCGCTGATGTTCAGGCGCCGCGCCAGTTCGGTCGGGGTGGGGAAGTCGCCCGCCGCATCCACCAGCAGCGCCTTGACGGTGCCGTCAAGGGCATGGGGCCGGGAGAGCTGGGTCAGGGCCCGGTAGCACTCCTGGGCACACAGTCGATGCACGTTCTCACAGGCGAATTTCAGGCGGCTGCGGGTGATCTCGCGATTGAGTACCACCAGGGGAGCCGGCTGGTCGAACAGCAGTTCGCAGTGAAACTGCTGGGCCAGGCGGTCGCTGTGGAGCGGTTCCGGGTAGGGAAAGCTGATCGAGCGGAACAGGGCCTCGGGTTCCGCCACGAGGTCGTACAGGGCGGTCAGGGTCAGCAGCCAGTTTTCAAGTTGGTAGCGTTTCAGGGGGCTGTCCGGCAGCGCGATATCGGCGGTCAGGGCGAGTTGCCCGCGCAGTTCCAGCGCCCGCACCGGGAAGGTGGAGCCGAAGGCGGGGCGGAAGCGGAGATATGTCTGGATGGATTGAGTGACGTGCTCGCTACTGAGCATGGCGTGGCCGAGGACGCCCAGGTCGCCGAGGCTGAAGGAGGTGCCGGAGCGAAAACCGAGGTCGGGCATGTCCAGCGCTTCGATCAGCGCATTGGCCACCGACAGGTATTGGTGGCGATCGATGGGGCGCCCCTTGATCCACAGTAAGCCGGCGTCGATACCGCAGCGGTCGAACAGGTCGGCGGCCCGGAGTCCCTCCGACGCCGCGATGGCCAGCAACCGGTTCAGCGGGGTGCGCGCCATGCCCTGGGGGTTGCTTGCCCCGGGTGTGTCGAATGCCTGTGGATGCATGTGCGTGAGGCCTTGTTCCCGGTATTTCAGGGGCGCCCGGCTCCCGGTGCCGACCGGGTTGCGGCGCCGGAGAGCAGTTTGATATTCACAGGGCCATTGCCGGCAACCGCCGGCACGGTCGCGAGGAAGCAGTATATGTACCGTGTTGTTATGTGGGCCCGGGCCACCATAGTACTTTACACCGCAGTTGTTTGCATTTTTGTGACGCCAACCGCCGCCGGCGCGGGAGCGGAGTGCCTGCGGCAATTTTGTCCCGGCCTGGCTGTATCGCGGGAGCAGGTACTCGACTGGCACCGCCACAAGGATGCCGGCGGCCCGACCTTTGCCGGCACCGCCAATTGGCAAAACTACATGGATCTCATTGAGCGCGAGGCGCGCGCCTTGGGGATGGTGGATGTGCGCCGGCATCCATTCCACTACACGCGCTGGTGGACCTCCGAGTGGCCCGATCGCAGCGGTTGGTCACTGCGTATCGGCGGGCGTGACATCGACGTGGCGCACTACGGCGCCAATTCGGGAAACACGGGTTCCGGGGGCGTCACCGCGCCGGTGGTGGTCCTGACCGGGGCCGAGCTTGCCGCGCTGCCGGACCCGGCGGTACTGGCGGGCAAGATCGTTGCCCTGCGGATCGCCGCCACCGACTTCCAGCGACAGGAGCCGGACTGGTGGTACGCACCGCCCGACTATCCCTACGCGGTGGGCCAGTGGCTGGAGGTGGAGCAGACCGTGGCCGCCAGTACCGCCTCGCAGTTGTTCGCCGCCAACCTGCAGGGCCGGCTGCCCTTCCCGGAGCCGCATTTTCTCAAATTGATCAAGCAGTCGCGGGCGGCGGGGGTGGCGCTGATCTTCGATATGGCCGACGCGCGGGTGCGCGGCCTGTACAGTTTTCCGGTGCCCGGCATCTACGATGTGCCGACGCTGTACCTCGGCCGGGAGGCGGGGCGCGAGCTGTTGGCGGCCGCGCGCGAGCACGCCGCCGCCACCCTCACTCTCGATGCACGGCAGGAGCTGACCGAGGCGTACCAGCTGGCGGCGGTGCTGCCCGGGCGCCACTACGGCAGTGACCGCGACGAAATTATCCTGATGATTTCCCACACCGACGGGCCCTCGATCTCGCAGGAGAACGGTCCGCTGGGGCTGCTGGCGATGCTGCGCTATTTCGCCGCGATCGATCGCGGCGACCGCGACAAGAGCTTGATGCTGTTCCTGGACAGCCGGCATTTCATCCCCGACCGCGAACACGCGCTGCCGGCCTACGACATCGAGCGCGTGTTGGGGCCGGGTGGCGCGTTGGCGCCGGCCCATGGCCGCCTGGTCGCCAGTGTGCACCTGGAGCACTTGGGGCAGCGGGAATACGCGGAGCGCGACGGGCGGTACCTGCCCACTGGAAGCCCGGAACGGGGCGCTTACTACGTCACCGGCTACCGCGACCTGATCGACATCGCCGAAACGGCGCTAAGGCGGCACCAGCCGAGTCGGCAGGTGTTGCGTTCCACCGACATTGCCGGTATCCACGGCCGGTCCCAGGGCCATTGGTTCGGTCTCGGCCACCACCCGCGGCGGTTGGGCATTGAGGCCATCGCCGCCAATATGGTTTCCATGGGGGCCTATTGGTCCACGGCCGCGGGTCTGGACTATCTCGACCCCGACCAGTTTCTTCGCCAGGTCAATACGATGACGGATGTTGCCGCGGGGCTGATGCGAGGCGATATCGATAAAATCCTGTCGGAACCGATAAAGGCGGCGACGCTGGGGGATTAGGCCGCGTCGCGGGTCAGCGCTTGATCTGGCCGGCGAGCAGTTTGGCCACCTTTGATCGTCCAGGGCCTCGTGGCCGGCCGGTGCGCTCATCCTGCGGTCACCTCGTACTCTCGGCTGGGTGTCCCCGCCGCGGCGGTGCTGTCCAGTGGCACGCCGGTGTCCCGCAGCAGCAGGTCGGCGCACTTTTCGGCGATCATGATGGTGGGGGCATTGGTGTTGCCCGAGACCAGGGTCGGCATGATCGAGGCGTCCGCCACCCGCAAGCCGGCGACGCCGCGCACCCGCAGGCGCTCGTCCACCACCGAGCCGGCATCCGAGCCCATGCGGCAGGTGCCCACCGGGTGGTACACCGATTCCGCCTGTTCGCGTATGTATTGCAGGATCTGCTCATCCGACTGCCGGGCTGGTCCGGGGAGGTACTCCGGGCCCCGGTGCGGATCCAGCGCCGGGGCGGCAAAGCAGGCGCGCACGCGACGCACGGCGGCCACCAGCGCGCGTTCGTCGCCCTCGCGGGCGAGGTAGTTGGCGCGGATCGCCGGCGCCAGGCTCGGGTCGGAGCAGTGGATGTGGATACTGCCGCGGCTTTCCGGTCGCAGGTGGCAGACCGTGGCGGTGGTGCCGGGGCGGGATTTCATGTTGCCGGCGCTGTCGTACTCGCTGGCGGCGGGGGCGAAGTGCACCTGGGCGTCGGGTCGATCGATGCCCTCGCCGCTGCGGAAGAACACCCCGACCTGGGCCGCGGGATGGGCCAGCAGGCCCTCGCCGCGCAGGGCGTAGCGGCCGAGGTTTTTCAGCAGGGCGAGGGGGCGACTCTCCTCGTAGAAAGTGGGCACGCCGTGTAGGCCCTGTATCACGTTCACCGTCAGGTGGTCCTGGAGGTTCTCGCCCACCGCGGGCAGATCCCGCACCACCTCGATGCCGAGCCTGGAGAGGTGTTCGCCGTCGCCGATACCTGACAACTCCAGTACCTGCGGCGAATTGACCGTGCCGCCGCAGAGCACGATTTCGCGGCGCGCGCGGGCTCGCTGGGGTTTCCCGGCGGCTGTCCCGCGACGGCGGTATTCCACCGCCACCGCGCGCCCGTCCTCGATCACCACCCGGCTGACCAGGGCGCGGGTGAGTACGGTGAGGTTGGGCCGCCCGCGCACCGGATCGAGGTAGCAGCGCTTGGCGCTCTGGCGCCGTCCGCGGCGGATATTTTTTTGGTAGTAGCCGACGCCCTCCTGCCGCGCGCCGTTGAAGTCGGCGTTGTAGGGCAGGCCGGTTTCCATCGCCGCCTGCACGAAGATATCCGCCAGGGCCATGCGTTCTTCGGGCCTGAATTCCTCCACCCACAGGGGGCCGCCGCGGCCGTGGAAGGCGTCGGCTCCCTCGGCCTTGTGTTCGCCGCGCTTGAAATAGGGCAACACGCTGTCGTAGTCCCAGCCGTTGCAGCCCAGGTCTGCCCAGTGGTCGTAGTCCTGCCGCTGGCCGCGGATGTAGACCATGCCGTTGATGGCGCTGGTGCCCCCCAGTACCTTGCCCCGGGGCCACTTGATGCGCCGCCCCGCCAGCTGCGGCTCCGCCTCGGTCCGGTAGCACCAGTTGAGGGTCTTGTGGTTCATCAGGAAGGCAAAGCCGAGTGGAATGTGGATCATCGGGTGGCGGCCCTCGCCCCCGGCCTCGATCAGCAATACCCGCCGGTTGGGCTCCCGGGACAGGCGGTTGGCCAGGGCGCAGCCGGCGGATCCGGCGCCGACGATGATGTAGTCGTAGTCGTCGCTCATTGGGCCGCCCGCGCCGCGTCAGTCGCCGATCGGTTCACGATGGGTGCGCCGGGCCGTTCCAGGACCGCGATCAGCGGCCGTTCGGCGGTCACCTCTTTCACGACGTCGCATTCGCCCCGGGCGCCGGCCACCGCGTCCACGACCCGGTGGGCGTGCCAGGTCGTCGTAGGGCATGCCGGCGGTGTGGCTGGCGGAATCCAGCGGGTTGGTAAAGGGGCAGCTGTTCATGGCTCACTCCGCTCGCCGCTAATTTATTATTAGGTGCCGGGTGGCAGGTCTTGCCCGTGGGGTGACCGGCATATTCGCTCTGCGAGTGTATAGCTGCCCTGGCGCTCGCGCAGGGGCAATTGCCGGCCGCGGATACCGCGGCGCAAATTGGTTTAGCAGGGCAAACCGGCGGCGCGGTTGGCGGGAGATACTGGCAATGGCGGGCCCGGCTACAGGGCGCGGTCGGGCCCGCCAGGGGAGGTCGACGGGCTAGAAGTGGTAGGTCGCGCTGAGTCCCAGGGTGCGCGGCTGCGCGATCATCTGGCGATTGCCGTTGCCATACCAGTTCTCGAATACCCCGGTATCGTAGCTCCAGTCGGTGGCGGGGAAGGCCCCGGTGACACCTTCCTCGTTACCGAGGTTCTTGCCGTAGAGCGTAATGTTCCAGTTGTCGGTATTCAAAGCCACCGAGGCGCCGAGTAACCAGAAGGCGTCGTGCACCTGGCTGACCGCGGCCGTGTCGCTGATGTAGTTCTTGGCCTCGGACTGGTAGTAGGCATTGATCCGCGGGGTCAGGTACACACCGTCGCGCAACTGCCAGGGATAATCCAGCGAGGCGCTGAAGACATTTTCGGGTGTGCCGGGGAGAGTGGTGCCCGACGCTGCGATCACGGCGCCGTTTTGCGGGCTGATGAAATTGGCTTCCAGCTCGGCTTCCACGTAGGTATAGCCGATACGGTAGTGCAGGGTGTCGCCGAGGTAGCCATCGACCTCCAGTTCCACGCCGATGGTGGAAGCCTCGTCGCCATTGAGCGCGACGTAGAAGCCGTAGAGCTCGGTGGTGGCGTTGAGCTGGGGGTCCCGCCAATCGACATAGAAGGCGGACGCGGTGAACGACAGGTTGTCGAGCCTTCCCTTGATGCCCAGCTCGTGGTTGAGCACGGTGTCCTTCTCGTAGCTGCGCAGGGACTCGGCGTTGGGCTCGCCGAAGGGGTCGCCGTTCTCGGCGCTGGGGACCGCGCTGGCGCCGCCGCGCCGGTAGCCCTCGGACACGGTGCCGTAGAGCATGAGTTGCGGGTTGATATCCCAGGACAGGTTGAGTTTGAGCAGGATATCGCTGTCGCTGTCCTGCGAGCGCGGTACCGGTGAGGCGGTCCAGCCCTCCACCAGGGGGAAGCCCATCAGGGTGTCGTTCACCGTGTCGTTGTCGAACCACCGCAGCCCACCGGTCAGGCGCAGGGACTCGGAGAAGTTGTAGGTGAGTTCGCCGTACAGGGCGAGCTCTTCAAAGCTGACCTCGCGCAGGTACTCGTAGTCGATCTCTGTCAGGCCGTCGTAAAAGCGCGGCCAGAAGTTGTCGCACACCGCATCGCCGGTGGCGCGGCAGGCGTCGTTGAATACGTCCATGCCCGGGTTGTAGCTGTTCTGGTAGACCTCCTGTTCCTGGTCCAGGTAAAACGCGCCCGCCAGCCAGTCGAAGCCGGCAACCTGTTCGTTGGAGACCAGCCGCAGTTCCTGTACCAGGGTTTTGTCGCGGTAGCCGCGTTCCGCACGCTGCGCCGGCCGCGGCCAACCGGAATAGCCAAAGGCGGTGATCCAGTCGCGACTTTCGTCCGCCCCGGCCTCGCCGCCGCTGACCCACAGCGCGCCGTTGTCGCTTTCGCCCACGCCCTCGTTGTCGAAGTAGGAGGTATTGGAGGTCAACGTGGCAAAACCCAGGTCCCATTCCAGATCGAGGCTGTACAGGTCCACCTCCCTGGATGAGGGCTCCAGCAACACCTGCCCGGATTCCAGCTCGTCGTAGTCGAAGCGCAGCGGCGAGCCCTGCGGTTGATTGTTGTCCCCGAGGGTGACCGCCCGGCGGCCGCCGACCTCGTCCTCCTGGTGCTGGACAGTGGCCAGCAGGCTCAGCCGATCGGTGATATCCCAGCGCAGGGCGGCGCGGGCGTAGTCGATCGCCACATCGTCGGCGTCCTCGCGATTGCCGTAGCAGGCGCCGTTGTGCAGCACCTGCTGGTCGGTGGCGTCCCGGGGGTCGACGCAGTCGCCGTCCACCGCGATCAGGGGTTCGCGATGGCTGTTGAGGCGGTAGGCGTTGACGTAGTCGACGACGCCGTCATTGTCGAGGCGGCCGGCGCTGGCGCGCAGCGCCAGGGACTCCGCAAGCGGCACGTTGATCATGCCGAAGAGGTGGGTGTTGTGGCCGTTGGAACCGGTGGTCTGGCTGTAGTCCACGTCCACCTGGCCCTCGAGGGCCTCCGTGTGCGGCTTGTTGGAGATGTAGCGCACGGTGCCGCCCAGTGAGCCGGAACCGTACAGCGTGCCCTGGGGGCCGCGCAGGACTTCCACCCGCGCGATGTCCTTGAGCACGAAATTGGCGAACAGGGGGGTGTTGTCGACATAGGTGGAGACCGTGGGCACGGCGTTGAGCGCAATATCGCCAGTGAGTCCGCTGTCCACGTTGAGGCCGCGTATGATGATGCTGTTCACCATGCCGGAATTGCGATAACCGCGGTCCATGACCGATACCCCGGAAATGGAGCGCAGCAGCTCGGCCTGGTCGGTGATTTGCTGCGCGGCGATTTCGCCGCCATCCATGGCGGAAATGTTGTAGGGAATGTCCTGCACGCTCTGTTCGCGCGCCGAGGCGGTGACCACGATCTCCTCCAGCCTGGGGCGCTCCTGCGCCACGGCCGGCAACGTCACCGCCAGGGACGCTGCCACGGCGGAGAAGAGAAATTTGTGCTGGAATCGCACTGGATGTTGCATAGTACCTCCCGATCAATCGCTTATTATTCAGCTGGCGGCCCCGCGTGCGGCCTGTCGCCGTTGCGGGGTGCGCTGCTTCTGCAGGTGCGATTCTAGATGGGTTGGCCCTCCCGTCCCCGGTGCCAAATCTCCTGTTTGCGGTGAGCCGGGCTCACCACGCGCGGCGACCCTGGGTCACCATGCCGTGCGCACAATGCAACACCATGGGCCGGTGCGCTGCTTTACCATCGCCCTTGATCGATCCGCGACGCGAATAGACGGGAGTGCATGTGCTGGGTATATCAATGTACAGCCGGTGGCTGGTGATCTGCGGCTGCCTGTTAACACTGCCGGCGCTGGCGGTCGAAGCGGATTATGTGTTGCGCGGCGGGGCCGTCTACACGGTGGATGAGGCCCGACCCTGGGCCAGCGCCGTGGCGGTGGCGGGCAAGCGGATCGTCTATGTCGGCGATGACACCGGCGCCGCGGACTACATCGGTCCCGCCACCGAAGTGATCGACGCCGCCGGCAAGATGGTTTTGCCGGGTTTTATCGATTCGCATGTCCACCCCATCTGGGGCGGCAAGACCTTTACCGAAGTGAATCTCGGCGAGGCCGGCAGCGCGGCGGACGTGGGAGGGGCCCTGCGCCGCTACCGCGAGGCGAACCCCGGGGCGCGGTATATTACCGGGGGCGGCTGGGTGAGGGAGAACTTTGGCGAGTCGAGCCCGCGCCGGGAATGGATCGATGCGGCGGTCGGCGATATCCCGGTATTGTTGCACGATCATTTTGGCCATACCGCGCTCGCCAATTCGGCGGCCCTGAGCCTGGCGGGCGTGGACGCGAGTACCCCGGACCCCGCCGGAGGCCACTTTGAGCGCGATCCCCGCACTGGTGAGCCGACCGGATTGATACACGAAGACGCAGCGATCGGCCTGGTCGCGGACCGCATCGTGCGCGACCCGGAGGCGGCCTACGCGAATGCCCTGAAGCAGGCCCTCGCCTACCTGAACAGCAATGGCATCACGTCGTTCCTCACCGCCTACGCGGTGGGCGATCCCCTGGGCCAGGCCTTTGTCGACCTGTACGAGCGCGGCGAGCTGAGCGCGCGCACTACCTTGTCGTTCAAGGTCTCCGGCGAGGTGCCGGTCGACGCCTTGATTCCCGCGCTGCGGAAACGGCGGGCGGAGCTTGAGCGATACGATCCGGCCTTTATCCGCGCCGACCGGGCGAAGTTGTTCCTCGATGGCGTGGTGCTCAGCCACACGGCGGCCATGTTGGCGCCCTACGCGGGCGAATTTGGCGCCTACGACAGCGAGGGCTACCTGTTCGACGGCGATCAACTGCGCCGCTATTGCGCCGCATTGAACGAAGCGGATTTCGGCCTGCATTTCCACACCGTGGGCGACGGCGCGGCCCGCCAGGCGCTGGATGCGGTGGCCTATCTCCGGGAAAACCAGGGCGAATTGGCGCGCCGCCCGACGATATCCCACCTGACCGTTGTATCGCCACGGGACTACGCGCGTTTCGCGACTCTCGGCGTGGTCGCCAATGCCCAGCTGTTCTGGGGCAAGCACCAGGAGATTATCGCCAGGGTCGAGGACTACCTGGGGCCGCGGCGCAAGGGGCATATCTACCCCTACGGCAGTATCGCCCGGGCGGGAGGGACGCTGGCGGCGGGCAGTGATTGGCCGGTGTCCACGGCCAATCCCTTTTGGGCGATGGCGGTCGCCGCGACGCGCCCCTATGTCGGTCTCAACGCCGGCGGCGACAACCCGCTGGCCGGGTGGGATCCCGCCACCGACGCGGCCTGGCTGCCGGAACACCGGGTGGATGTGGCGACCATGATCCGCGCCTACACGATTGAAGGCGCCCGTTTGCAGTTGCGGGACGACCAGGTGGGTTCCCTGGAAGTGGGCAAGCTGGCCGATCTGGTCGTGGTCGACCGCAACATCCTCGACATCCCCGTGGCGCAACTACCGCGTACCCGGGTGTTGTTGACGATGGTGGACGGCCGGATCGTTTACCCGCGCCCTCGTTAAACCGCCTCAGAATACCGCGCGCAGGATCAGGAAGCAGGTACAGCTCAGTAGCGCCGCGGCGGGCAGGGTGATCACCCAGGCGGCGGCGATGGGCTTCATCAGGTTCCAGTTGGTGGAGCGGTTGACCAGGCCGATGCCGAGCACCGCGCCCACCAGGATGTGGGTGCTGGAAACCGGCAGGCCCATGGTGGAGGCGATGAGTACCACGCTCGCGGCGGACAGCTCGGCGGTAAAGCCGGAAGCCGGATGCATGCGGGTGAGTTCGGTGCCCACCGTGCGGATCACTTCCTTGCCGATAAACCACAGCCCGGCCACCAGGGCGATGCCGAAGGTGAGCATGGCGGCGGTGGGCACCGGCGCCTTGGGGTTGATCTCGCCGCTGTGGAGCACGTCGAGAATGGCCGCGAAGGGGCCGATCGCGTTGGCGATGTCGTTGGAGCCGTGGCTGAAGGCGAAGCCGGCGGCGGTGAACACCTGCATCCAGCTGAACAGCAGGAAGGTGGATTTTTCCAGGGAGCCGCCGCGCTGGGTGCGGGCCAGGATGTAGATCGCCATCCACACCGCCGCGGCCACCATCAACACGATCAAGCCGTTTTGCAGGTCCGAGGATTCCAGCTTCAGGTTCTTCAGGCCCTTGTACAGCAGCATCATGGTGATGATCATCGAGCCCCCCGCGGCCAGCAGCGGCGTATAGACCACCAGCGCCTTGTGGGCGTCGACCTCCTGCTTTTCCTTCTCCAACTGGTACAGCTGCTTGTAATAGTCCGATTCGAAATCGTCCTCGCTGGCCTCTTCCATGGCGTTGGCGCTGGCCGCGTCCCGGGCCAGCGCCCCGGTGTAGGCGATTTGCTGGATCTCGGTCATGCGCTCGGTGATGGTCTTGTGTTCCTTGCGCAGCGCTTTCTTGCGCTGCTTGATTACCTGCAGCTGTTCCTGGGCCGCGTCGTTGTAGGAGAGGATGTGCTTCTTGATGTAGAAATAAATGACGTAGGAGCCGAGCCCGCCCAGCACCGGCGACAGCACCCAGGAGATGGCGATGGTGCCGATCTGGCTCCAGTGGACCAGGCTCAGGGCCTGGTCCATGCCCGCGCCCACCCAGCCCAGGGTGATGGAGCTGCCGACGATGCCGCCGATGATGGAGTGGGTGGTGGACACCGGCCAGCCCCGGTTGGTGGCGATCAGCAGCCACAGGGCGGCGGCCAGCAGGGCGGACATCATGATGTACACGAAATCCATGATCTCGAACTCGGGCTCCCCGGTCAGGGTGCCCAGGTCGACGATGCCCTTGCGGATGGTGTCGGTGACCGCGCCGCCGGCGATCATCGCGCCGCTGACCTCGAAGATGGCGGCCACGATCAGGGCCTGCTTGATGGTCAGGGTGCCGGCGCCGACGCTGGTGCCGAAGGAGTTGGCCACGTCATTGCCGCCGATATTGAAGGCCATGAACATGCCGAAGGCGGTGGCCAGCAGGAAGATCAGCAGGCTGCCGTTACCGGTGTAGCCGACGCCCCACCAGGTGAAAAAACCAGCTGCGGTTACCAGGAGGATGAAAAAACCCAGGCTGATTTTGTCATTGAGCATGCAGTGGTCGTCCCCGGTTTGTCTGTGAAAGACGTTGGTTCTCGTCAATGTATGAATTCGTCGGGCAACCGGGCCGCGCGCGAACAGCCCGGACGGGGCATGATGGCGGATTTATGTGACGAAATTATTGCAGTTTGGCGACGCTCGCCATCAGTCGCCAAGGGGGCAGGGGGAAATGGCCGGGGCGGAGGCCGCCGCGCGGGAGATTGCCCGGGCCGTGTCGCGCAGGGCGGCGCCCAGTCCGGGCGAGGCGGGCGACTGTTCCAGGGCGGGGGCGATCACCGTGCTGGCGCGGTGATGACAGCCCCGTGCGAGCAGCAAGTCGGCGTAGTTGTTGCGCGCGGCGAGGTGCGCCGGGCGCTGGTCGAGCAACTGCCGATAGAGGGTGGCGGCGCGGCCGTCGCGACCGGCCCGTCGCGCGGCGTTGGCGGTGGCAAAACGGATGTCGCCGTGATCGGGCCAGCGCGACAACGAGGTTTCCCAGGCGGCGAGGGCAGCCTCGGGGCGCAACAGTCCCTCGGCGTCGGCGAGCGCGCGCAGGGCCTCGTCCGGGGTGACGGTGGCGGGTAGTTCGCCGGGGCGCGCGGTGACAATGGCCCAGCGCTCGGCCCGCGACCAGCCCAGCAGGAACAGGGCGTGGGATTCCCGCCGCCGGCCCTCGGTTCCCGAGCGCAGCACCCATTGCCCCCGGTGGGCGTCGTAGGCGACCACCACCGCATAGTGCCAGCGCGGCAGCGCGGCGAAGCCCTGGTTTTGCAGCACCAGAACGGGGCGCCCCGCCGTCAGTTCCTCCAGCAGCGCGTCCACGGTCCCGGGGATGCGGTAGGGGACGCGGCCGTGACGCCGCACCGCGGCCAGCAACTCGGGTTGCAGGCTGCCCTCGCGCGCCGGCAGGTAAACCGCGGGCGCCAGGGCCTCGGCATCCACGTCGACCCCGCTGTGCCACAAGGTGGTGGCCAGCGCCGCCGGCCCGCACTGGTAGCGCGACTGCGGGAAAAACGGCACTCCGGGGACGCTCGCGCTGTCGGCCGCCGGCGGTGCCGGCAGGGGCGAGCCGGCACATGCGACCAGGCCCAGCGCAGCGACGAGCGGCGCCAACCGCGGCAGTTTTCGTCCCCGGCCCGGATAGGGCACGGCGGGCCGTCAGATCTTGCTGAACACGTCGGTGACGCCGACGATTTCCAGGATCAACAGCACGATGAACACCGCGCCGATCAGGCCGAGGATACCGCCGGCGGGCATCTCGTCCATGCGTGCATTGAGTTGTTGCAGTTCGGCGGGGCTGAGCGCGGCAATGCGGGCCTCGGCCTGCGCCGGGGACACGCCCAGGGCGACCAGCTGCTGGCGCACGTCATCGCGGGCCAGGGCGGCCTCGACGCGGGCCAAATGGGTTCCGTGATCGGCCTGGGACAGGTAATCCGCGGTGGAGAACACGGCGGCCTGGGCGGAGGAGAAGGTGGTGGCACAGACAAGCACCAGGGCATGTACCAACATCACTGCCCTTGAAGTAATCATAATTGCGTTCCTTAATAGCTGGAGATTATGTTGCCGATCTTAAAGTACGCGGCCACGCAATTGAAGGGCGCGGCGGTGCTTGCACAGTGGCCGATCCCGCGACATAGTCCGCTGGTGTCGGCTGAAACCGGGCCGATTGAACTTTCTCTGTACAGGGCTGAGACTGATGGCGGATGACGGACTTTTCCCCCGGCGGCTGGGTATCGATACCTACCAGGAGCCGGTGGCCTACCTGCGCCAGGACAGTCCGGTGTGCCGCGCCGAGGGCTTTAACGCCCAGTCCAGGGTGCGGGTGTCCTGCGGTGGTCGCTCGGTCATCGCCACCCTGAACACCATCCGCTCGGACTTGCTGGCGCCGACCGAGGCCGGCCTGTCGGAGGCCGCCTGGCGCCTGCTGCGGCCCGCCCCCGACGAGCGCCTGTGCTTCAGCCACCCGCGTCCGGTGGAGTCGATGAGCGACGTGCGCGGCAAGCTCTACGGCCGGCCCCTGGAAGAGGCGGCGGCGCGGCGGATCATCCGCGATATCCACGAGGGGCGCTACGCTGATATCGAGCTGGCGGCCTACGTCACCGCGTGTGCCGGCAGCAGGCTCGATCTCGCGGAGATTACCGCGCTGACCCGGGCCATGGTCGACGCCGGAGATCGCCTCGACTGGGGCCGGCCCCGGGTGATGGACAAGCACTGTGTCGGCGGCCTGCCCGGCAACCGCACCACGCCTATTGTCGTCCCCATTGTGGCCAGCGCCGGGCTGTTGATGCCCAAGACCTCCTCCCGGGCCATCACCTCGCCGGCCGGCACCGCCGACACCATGGCGACCCTGGCGCCGGTGGACCTGGACACCCGTGGCATGCGCCGGGTGGTGGAGCAGGAGGGCGGCTGCATCGTGTGGGGCGGATCGGTCAGCCTGAGTCCGGTGGACGATACCATTATCCGCGTGGAGCGCGCCCTGGATCTCGACAGCGAGGGACAGTTGGTGGCGTCGATTCTCAGCAAGAAAGTCGCGGCGGGCTCGACCCACGTGCTGGTGGATATGCCGGTGGGACCCACCGCCAAAGTGCGCAACCCGGAGATGGCGCAGCGCCTGGAGCACCACCTGGTGGCCACCGGGGAGGCGATGGGGCTGGCGGTTCGGGTGCACACCAGCGACGGCGTGCAGGCGGTCGGCCGCGGTATCGGGCCCGCGCTGGAGGCCCGCGACATCCTCGCGGTGTTGCAGAACCGGGAGGACGCGCCCGGCGACCTGCGCGAACGCGCATTGGTCCTGGCTGGTGAAATCCTCGAACTCGGCGGCGTGGCCGCGCCCGGGGAGGGGCTGGCGCAAGCGGGCGAATCCCTGGCCAGCGGTCGCGCCTGGGACAAGTTTCGCGCCATCTGCGAGGCCCAGGGCGGGCTGCGCGAACCCCCGGTGGCCCGTCACCGGCACACGGTGGTGGCCATGCATCACGGGACCGTCGCGCACATGAATACCCGCAGTATCGCCAAGCTGGCCAAATTGGCCGGCGCGCCGGCGGACCCGGCGGCCGGCCTGGTCCTCGCGGTGCGCCTCGGGGACCGGGTCGAACCCGGCGCGCCCCTGTTTACGGTACACGCCGAATCC
Source organism: Parahaliea mediterranea (assembly GCF_017255185.1). GTDB lineage: Bacteria > Pseudomonadota > Gammaproteobacteria > Pseudomonadales > Halieaceae > JAFKCZ01. The sequence goes on along the minus strand of NZ_JAFKCZ010000002.1, from coordinate 17,527 downwards.
CGCGGGTCGTTGGAGTACGCCCTGGATTTCCTGGCCAATCACCCGGAGTGCCTGTCGGTGGAAGAGGATTTGATCTAGTGGCCGCCGGCGGCGCCGGGGGATGGTGCAAGCGCTGTCGCGCCATCGGGGGTGGCCCACTGGCGCGTGACCACTGGCGATGAACCACCTGCCCCTCGAACTGATCACCCTCGGCGGCTTGATGCTGTTGGCCCTCCTGGCCGAAGCGCTGGGGCGCCACACGCGGCTGCCGCGCATCTCCCTGTTGATATTGCTCGGCTTCCTGTTGGGGCCTTCGGTTGCCGGCGTGTTGGATCCGCGCTCCGCGCGCAGCTTCGATTTCGTGTCGGTGCTGGCCCTGTCCATGGTGGGATTCCTGGTGGGCGGTAAGTTGTCCGCCGACGTGCTGCGCCAGTTGGGCAAGGTGATCCTGTGGGTATCGCTGTGGGAGGCGCTGGTGACCTATGCGGTGGTGGCCCTGGGCCTGGCCTTGCTGGGGGTGGCGCTGGAGCCGGCCCTGCTGCTGGCGGCGATTGCCACCGCCACCGATCCCGCCGCCACCTTTGAGGCGATTCGCGAGATGAAGCGCCGCAGCGCCTTCGCCGACGTACTGGCGGGGGTGGTGGCGGTGGACGACGCCTGGGGTCTGATCCTGTTCAGTCTCACGGTGCTGGCGCTGCGCGCGGTGAATGCGGAGGAGGCGGGTGTGTCCGCCGTCGAAATTCTGGGCGACACGGCGGTGGAATTGGTGGGCGCGGTGCTGCTCGGGATAGCTCTCGGCCTGCCCATGGCCCTGCTGTCCGGGCGCATTCGCCGCGGCGAACCCACGCTGCTCGAAGCCCTGGGCATGGTGTTGCTCTGCGCCGGCCTGGCCCAGTGGTTGCACCTGTCCCACCTGCTGGCTTGCGTGGCCCTGGGGGCAACCGTGGTCAACCGGGCGCGACACCACCTGCGCCCGTTTCACGCGGTGGAGGAGATCGAGTGGCCCTTCCTGGCGTTGTTTTTCATTTTTTGTGGTGCCTACCTGACCGTGGACGCCCTCACCGGGATGGGCGGATTGCTGCTGGCCTACCTGGCGATGCGCGTCGCGGGCCGCCTGTTGGGCGGTTGGCTGGCGGCCCTGCCCGCCTGGGTGGATAGCGGCCTGTCGCGCTGGATGGGCCTGGCGCTGCTGCCCCAGGCCGGGGTCGCCCTGGCGATGGCCTTCGTTGCCGCCGAGCTGTACCCGGGGTTGGAGGACCAATTGTTGCCGGTGGTGATCGCCGCCACGGTGCTGTTCGAGCTGGTGGGGCCGCTGGTGTCGCGGGCAGTCCTGGACCGGTCCGGTCAGGGGAACCACCAGCCCGTTTGCTGATCTGGATCAGGTGATGGCCGCGCGCCGTGGTCTATGCTTGCAACAACTGGAAAAACTGGCGATTACTAAATATGCCCGATTCGATGCCCCCTCTGCTACCGGCCCCGGCCTACCCGCCCCTGGCGCCGGAGCGTTTGTATCGACACTGTGACCCGGCGGAGCTCAACTTCGACAGTACCGCGGAACTGGAACCGCTGGCGCGCCAGCTGGGCCAGGAGCGGGCGGTGGAGGCGTTGACTTTCGGCCTCGCCATCGGGCATCCCGGTTACAACCTCTACCTGATGGGCAGCAGTGGTGTCGGCAAGCGCGAGTTGTTGCAGGGAATTCTGGCGGAGGCCGCGCAACGCGACCACCACGCGGTGTACGACTGGTGTTACGTCAACAACTTCGAGTCCCCCGACAGTCCCCTGGTCCTGCAGTTGCCCAGGGGGCTGGGCTGCGAACTGCGCCGGGATATGGCCCAGGCCGTGGAGGACCTGCTGGCGACGTTGCCGGCAACCTTCCAGAGCGACGAGTACCAGGCCAGGGTGGAGGAGCTTAGCGAGAATTACCGGGAGCAGGAGCGCGCCATGCTCCAGGACTTGAGCGAGCGGGCGGCGCAGCACAATATCGCCATGATCCAGACGCCCTCGGGCTACACCCTCGCGCCCACTCGCGAGGGCGAAGTGCTGTCGCCGCAGGATTTCGAGGCGCTGCCCGAGGCGGAAAAGAAAGACACCATGGCGCTGATCGAGCAGCTCAAGGACGAACTGAAGGGCGTGGTGCGAGCCCTGCCCGGCCAGCGCAAGGAGAGCCGCGAGCGCTTCCGCCAGCTCAACCGCGAATTCAGCCAGATGGCGATCGACCCCCTGTTCGCCGAGCTCAAGCGCAAGTACCGGGAGCACGAGGCAGTGGCGGCCTACCTGGAGGCGGTGCACAACGATGTGCTGGAGGAAGCGGAGGCCTTTACCGAGACGCGGGAGGAATCCGCCATCCCCGAGAACCTCAAGGACCGGGTGCGCGAGTTCCCCCGCTACAGCGTCAATGTGCTGGTCGACAACAGGGATTCGAGCGGCGCGCCGGTGGTGTACGAGGACAACCCGACTTTTGCCAATCTGTTGGGGCGCTCGGAACACCTGTCGCAGATGGGCGCCCTGGTCACCGATTTTACCCTGATCAAACCCGGCGCCCTGCACCGGGCCAACGGCGGGTACCTGGTGCTGGACGCGGACAAGGTGCTCACCAACCCCTTCGCCTGGACCGGCCTGAAACGGGCCCTGATGGCGCGGGAGTTGCGCATCCAGTCGCTGGACGCGCAGTTCAGCCTTGTCGCCACGGTGCAGCTGGATCCGGAACCGGTGCCGCTGGATATCAAGGTGCTGCTGGTGGGCGACCGCAACCTGTTTTACTTGCTGCAGGAGTACGACCCGGAGTTCGCGGCGCTGTTCAAGGTCGTGGCCGACATGGCGGAGGACGTCGATCGGGGCCCCGAGAGTACGCTGCTGTTCGCGCGCATGTTGCACACGCTCGCGGCGGAAAACAACCTGCTGGAACTGGACCGCTCCGCGGTGGCGCGGGTGATCGAGCACGCCGCCCGGCGGATGGAGGACAGTGCCAAGCTCAGCTTGCACCGGGGCCGGCTGCAGAACCTGCTGGCCGAGAGCGATTTCCTGGCGCGGCGGGCGGGCGCCGGCCGCATCGCCGCGAGCCACGTTGACGCGGCGATCGAGGCGGCCATTCGCCGCCTCGACCAGCTCCGGGAGCGCTCCCAGGAGGGGATTCTCCGGGACATCATGCTGGTGGCGACCGAGGGCAGTGTCGTGGGCCAGGTCAACGGGCTGTCGGTCTACCTGCTGGGGGATTACGCCTTCGGCAAGCCCACCCGCATCACCGCCACCGCGCGACTGGGGGCGGGCAGGGTGCTGGATATCGAGCGGGAAGTGGACCTGGGCGGCAAGATCCACTCCAAGGCGGTGATGATCATCAGCGCCCTGCTGGCCGATCGCTATGCCCGGGAGCGGCCCCTGCCGCTGTCGGCGAGCCTGGTGTTCGAGCAGTCCTACGGCGGCATCGAGGGCGACAGTGCCTCGGTGGCGGAACTGGTTGCCCTGGTCTCGGCCATCGCCGCCATCCCGGTGCGCCAGGACCTGGCCGTCACCGGTTCGCTGAACCAGCACGGCACCGTGCAGGCCATCGGCGGTGTCAACGAGAAGATCGAGGGCTTTTTCGATATCTGCCGGGTGCGGGGGCTCAGCGGCAGCCAGGGCGTGGTCGTGCCCCGCGCCAACGAGGTGCACCTGATGCTGCGCCGGGACGTGCGCGAGGCGGTGAGCGCGGGCCAGTTCCACATCTACAGCGCGGCGACGATCGACCAGGCCCTGGAATTGATGACCGGGTACAGCGTGGCCTCCATCGATGCCCGGGTCTCGGCGCGGGTCGATGCCCTGCAGCGGCTGGCGCGCCGCTACGCCTTGAAGCCGCAAGACAGTGAGCGCGACCACCGTGAGTGACCGACAGCCGGCCAACACTATTGTCTTGCCGATAGACCTTTACGGTGTCAGGCGGCCGGTACTCGAGGCTTTGGTGCGCATCGCCGGCCAGCTCGATTGCCGGCTGCTCGGCCTGATTGTCGACGATCCGCGATTGCAGCGGGTGGCCGATCTGCCTTTCACCACCGAAATCGTGCTCGCCGGCGGTACCGAGCGAGAATTTCTACCGCAGCAGGTGCGCGCCCGTTTCGCGCGGATTAGCCGGCAGACTCAGCGCCTGCTCGACGAACTGGCCACCCATAACCGGGTGGGCCTGAGCTACGAGGCGGTCAGCGGCGCCGGGCTGCAGGCGGTGTTGCAGCGGGGGGAACGGCTCAACCTGTTTTTGCCGGGACGGGTGGGTGGTCCGGCGCGGCCGGCCGGCGCCGCCCGGGTGGCGATCCCCCGGCTGGGCCTGCTGCTGGGGGTGGCCGGCTACGACGCCGCCATCGTGGCAATGGCGCGGGCACTGGTTGGCGCGGCGATGGTGGGGGCTGTCTATGTGCTGTCGCCGCGGGCGCCGGAGCCCTCGCGGTTGCAGGGTCTCGGCCAGCGGGGTATTCGCCCGCATCTGCTGCACCAGGACGATTTGAGCCCGGCGGGGGTGCTGGCGCTGATTCGCCGTTCGGGCTACGACCTGTTGATTTTACCCCGCGCGGCCCTGGAGGGGATTTCCCCGGATGCCTTTGAACACGCGCTGGCCAGCGCCCGGGGGCAGCTGCTGGTGGTCAGCTGAACGGGCCGGGGAGGACCCGTGGGGCCAGATTTACACTTCGATGCGATCGCCCTTGTCGGGGATGGTGACCGACAGTCCGTGCTCCTGTCGCAGGCGTCCCGCCAGTACCTCCTGGGCCTCTTCCTCGCCGTGCACCAGGGCGATCCGCGGCGGGGGCTGGAAATGCGCGGCCCAGTCAATCAACTCGCCCTGGCCGGCGTGGGCCGAGAAGCAACCCAGGGTCTCGATTTCCGCCTTGACCACGTAGGGTTCGCCGAACATGCGGATCTCGCGGGCGCCGTCCACCAGCAGCCGGCCCAGGGTGCCGCGGGCCTGGAAGCCGGCAAAGATGATGGTGTTGCGGCTGTCCCAGATGCGTTGCTTGAAGTGATGCCGGATGCGGCCGCCGGTGCACATACCGCTGCCGGCGATGATGATGGCGCCGCTCTTGATGCGGTTGATCGCCATTGATTCCTCGGTGTCCTCGGCGAGCTTGAGAGTGGGCAGGAACTTGGCCAGCGAGGTCCGGTGGACATCGCTGAGCTGCTTGATGTCCGCGTCGTCCAGGGCCTGCAGCCAGCGGTCGTAGACCCGGGTCACGGCGATCGCCATGGGGCTGTCGAGAAAGACCTGCCAGCCGTCCAGCTCGCCGCTGTGGTAGAGCGCCCCGAGGTGGAACAGCAGTTCCTGGGTACGGCCGACGGCGAAGGCGGGGATCATGACATTGCCGCCGCGGCGCCAGGTGCGCCGCAGGATGTCGCCCAGCTCCTGCAGGGTGTCCGCCTCGCCCCGGTGCTCGCGGTCACCGTAGGTACTCTCCAGCAACAGCAGGTCGGCCCGCTCGGGTCGGGCCGGGTCGTTCATCAGCACCGAGCCCTTGCGCCCCAGGTCGCCGGAGAACACGAGGGTACGCTCGTCGCCGTCGCTGGACAGGCGCAGCTCGACGATGGCGGAGCCCAGGATGTGGCCGGCGTCGTGGAACCGCAGCCGGCACCCCGGGAACAGCTCGACGGTGTCGCCGTAGGCCTGCCCGCTGCACGCGCGCAGGACCCGCTCGACATCGCGCCGCTCGTAGGCTGGCTCCACGGGCTTGCGTCCGCGCCGGGCCCGGCGCAGGTTCTCTTTTTCCAGATCGCGAAGGTAGAGGCCGGCCGAATCGTGCAGCATGATGTCGAGCAGGTCCGCGGTGGCGCGAGTGCAGTGGATGGGGCCGGAAAAACCACGGCGTACCAGCAACGGCAGCAGGCCGGAGTGATCCAGGTGCGCATGGGACAGCACCACGGCGTCGATGGCCGCGGGATCGAAGGGAAATTTTTCATCCTGGATGCGATCGACCGCGTCGCCGCCCTGGTGCATGCCGCAGTCCAGCAGCAGGTGTCGGCCGTCGGCGGTCTCCAGCAGGTGGCAGGAGCCGGTGACCTCGCGGGCGGCGCCGTGGAAGGTGATTGTGGCGGTATTGGGCATGGGCATTCCGCGCGGCATCCAGACAGAGCCTCATTATAAACACGCATTCCCCGTGCGAGCGATAGCCGGTCGCCGAACGCCGGGCGGGCCATTGTGGGCCATTGCGGGGTTGGCGGCGCGGGTGGCCGCGGCGCCCAAAAAGCACACGGGAATACAGGCGGGGCCCGGGGGCACGGCCGGGGGCTACATGCCAGTGGGGGATTGGCGGGTCAGGTTCGCGTCGCCGCCGGGTGCGCCATGCTGACCCTGGCCGGGGCGGGCTCCTCGATCACATCATGGGCGACCACAAAGCGGTCGCGACCGGCGCTTTTGGCCTGGTACAGGGCCTCGTCGGCCTCTGCCAGGACATGCTCGAAGCTTTCACTGTGCTGGGAAAACCCGGCCACGCCGGCGCTGGCGGTCACATCCGTCCGGGTTTTGGTGGTGGCCAGTATGCGCTCGGCGATGCGCGCGGCATCCGGCAGCGCGGTCTGCGGCAGCACCACAAGAAATTCCTCGCCGCCGTAGCGGACCACCAGGTCCTGCTCGCGCGAACAGGATCGCAGGGTATCCGCCACCTCTGTCAGCACACGGTCGCCGGCCGCGTGACCGTGGGTGTCGTTGTAAATCTTGAAGTCGTCGATATCGAGGATGATCAGGCAGAAGGGCTCTCCGCTGCGCCGGGCCGCGGGAACCAGCTTTTCGGTGTGCAGGGCCAGTCGGCGGCGGTTGGCGAGCTGGGTCAGCGGGTCGACCAGGGAGGAGTTCTTGTTCTCGATCTTCAGCGAGATATTCTCGATCAGTATGCGGTGTTGGCGGATGGTGAGCTTCAGGATCTGCAGGTACCCGAACAGGAGGATTATCGCGAGGATGGAATAGATCGTTTCCGGCAGGAACAGGAAGCGGACGACAATGGCAAAAATCACCAGGCTCAGATAGCTCAGGATTTGGGGCATGGAGGTACTGACTACCAGCACGCCGCCCGTGGAGAGGGTCATGAAGGCAAAGGCGCACAGCACGGTGGCGGTGCCGGCATGCTCGCCATAGGGTAGAAAAATGGCCGCGGCGAAACCGGCATAGGCGAAAACGCTACTGATCGACATGCAGACATCCCAGTAGCGAATGTTGCCGGGCGTTATGCGCCCGGCCCGCTTGCGCCGGCCGAACAGAAAGGAGACGACGCCGCGGGGTATGTTGGCGACCGCAACGGCGAGCAACCAGTACCTCGCCATCTGCGGTGAGGCGTATTCGGCGGCGATGAAGTACAGCATGGCGATGGCCGAGGCCACGCCGATATAGCCCGCCTTGACATATGCGAACAGAATCTGGATGCGCTCGAATTCCAGTTCCGGGTTTTTTTTGCCGATGAATCCGTTCATCTCACTTCCCAGAAGAGCAACAGTTTGCCCGATTAGGCCTTAGGATTCCCCGCCGTGTCTAGTATTTATTCTGCGATACTCCACAATATTGGATAAAGTTCCATCACCCGGGATTCGGGGCGCCGCGACCATTCGCGCTGGAGCCGCGGGAATGGTTGCGCGGATGTCGTGGCCGTCAGTTGCCCTGGCCCTTGTCTCAGAATCGGAAGGATACGTTCATTCGCAGCCGGGTGATCCAGCTCCCCCAGTCGTCGCCATACCCGGGCTGAAAGCGGTTTCGGGTGTAGTGAAAGGCGGTGAGATTGAGTACCACATCCTCCACCGGCAGGTATTCGAGCGTCAAGCCGTGCATGCGGTAGTTGCTGGAGTAGGTGATATTGTCCTGGGAAAAGGCCGCCAGCACAGCGTCTATGTCATTGCGGGCATAGGTATAGCCGGCGCGCCAGTCCCCCGCGTGTTGGCTGTCCCCCAGGCTGAAATCCAGCTGGTAACCGCTGTCCTGGCTGTCAAAGGCGCCGAGATTGGTGACATAGTCCAGCGATATTCGCACCGGCAGATGCTCCCCCAAACCGCGATATTCCGCGCTGGCCACGCTGTCCCACAAGTTGAAATCGGACAGGTAGGCCGAGCTGTCGGCGGTAAGGCGATTGTCGCGAATATCGCCGCGATCCGCCGCGGCCAGGCTGCCGATCTCGTAATCGTAATAGGCACTGGCCAGTGCCAGCGTCCAGTCGTGGTGCGGTTGCAGTGTCAGCTCGAGCTGTGCGCCGCGCAGGGTACTGTCGTCGGCGTCGATCTGTTCGTCGATGGGGGAGAGCAGGGCGGTTGCCTGGAGTCGCGCCCGCTGCGAGCGCAGCAGCGCCATGCTGGCGGCGACACCCTGGGGATTGACGTCCCCGTCCCAAACCAACTCGCGGGTGGTAAAGGGATTGGCAAATTTCCCCCCGAGCGCGGTGCCTCTCGAGCCGCGATAGCGCGCGTAGGCACGGTCGAGGCTGACTTCCAGGTCGTCGACGAAATTGCCCAGAGTGATATCGCTGGAGTTGGGGTCACCGGCGTCGCCGGTGGTGAGCCGGGCACCGATGTCGATGCGATCGTCCAGCCTGTACTCGGCTGCCAGGCGGGCCCTGAGCACCCCCCGGTTGCGGTGTCGGTCACCGTCGCCAGTGTACTCATAGCGCAGGCGGGCGTCTCCGGACAGGCTCAGAGCGCTTGGCACAGCCGGTGTGGAGGCGGGGGAAGCCGGCCGCTCCGGACCACCAGGCGCGGCCCGACCGTCCTGGCTCCGCAGCTGTCGTAGTTGCGCCTGTAGCGAGGTCAGTTGTTGTTCCAACCGGGCGATTTTTTGCGACATCGCCCGCAGGCGCCTTTCACTTGGTGGCGCCGTATGCGCGGCGCTGTGCGTCGGCAGTGCTCCCGCCAGCGCGGTGAGCGCGACACAGCACCAGGTTGCGCGTGTTGGAATCAGGCGTGTCGGCTGTCTGCTCATCGGTTTCTCCGGTGTCGTCCGCGCTATCGAGTGTAAAGCCCGGCGGCGTGCCGGCGCAGTTGCCAATTGCGCAAGAGCCGGTGGCGTGGGCGCACCGCCCGGCCTTTGGTGGTGATGGTGGTGATAGGGGGGCGACGCGGCGCGCGCGATAGGCATCTCCCGGACCGCCCGGCCTGTGATTTCAGTGGTCCGCGGGGTCTGCAGCGCGCGGTCGACAAGGCGTAAAGCGGCGATACCCTGCGCCTGACCGACAGCCAATTCGTCGGCAATGACTCCGCCGGCGTGGCGGCCTACCAGCAGTCCCGCGTGTGGATCACGGCCAGCCTGTTCGAGCGCAACGAGGACGACGGGGTCTACGCCGGCGCGAAACTCGACGCTCCGGAGAGCGCGGTGAGCCGCGGCCGGGGGGAGTGAGAGAGGTTAATACGGGAGGGAAGCGTGGCGTCGGCACCGGGTGGCCCGGTGCCGGGGCGTCGTGATGGGGCGTATGGCCCGGGTCAGTGCAGCACGCGATCCGGGTGCATTTCCTCCTGCAGGTCGGGCGTTTTGCCGCCGCCCGTGGCCTCCTGCTGCATATAGGTGCGCAGGCGGCCGACCACGCTGGTCATCACGTCGATGGTCTGGCTGATCTGGTCCAGGGCCATCAGTACGGTTTCGGTATCCTTTGGCGTTTTATCGCGGTCGTCCATTTCGGTTCCCTCGTTCTTGCCGATTGGCTGCCTGTTATTGGATACGGCTGTTTTGCTGTGGTCTTGAGCCCGGCGCCGCGCGCCGGGCCGCTGAAGACCGGTCAGTCCCAGCTCAGGGCGCCGCCGGTCTGGTACTCGATCACCCGGGTCTCGAAGAAGTTCTTCTCCTTGCGCAGGTCCATGATCTCGCTCATCCACGGGAAGGGGTTTTGCGCCCCGGGGAATTGCTCCGGCAGGCCCAGCTGGGACAGGCGGCGGTTGGCGATGAAGTGCAGGTACTCCTCCATCATGCTCGCGTTCATGCCCAGCACGCCCCGGGGCATGGTGTCCCGGGCGTATTCGATTTCCAGCTGGGTGCCCTCCAGGATCATCTGGGTGACTTCCTTCTGGAAGGCCTCGGTCCACAGGTGCGGGTTTTCCAGCTTGATCTGGTTGATCACGTCGATGCCGAAGTTCAGGTGCATGGACTCGTCGCGCAGGATGTACTGGAACTGCTCCGCCACCCCGGTCATCTTGTTGCGCCGGCCCATGGACAGGATCTGGGTAAAGCCGCAGTAGAAGAAGATACCCTCGGTCACCGCGTAGAAACCGATCAGGTTGCGCAGCAGGGTCTGGTCCGCCTCCGGGGTGCCGGTGCGGAAGTTGGGGTCCGAGAGGTGATGGGTATGGCTCAGGCTCCAGGTGGCCTTCTTGGCCACCGAGGGCACCTCCCGGTACATGTTGAACACCTCGCCCTCGTCCATGCCCAGTGACTCGATGCAGTACTGGTAGGCGTGGGTGTGGATGGCCTCCTCGAAGGCCTGGCGCAGCAGGTACTGGCGGCACTCGGGGTTGGTGATCAGGCGGTAGATGCCCAGCACCAGGTTGTTGGCCACCAGCGAGTCGGCGGTGGAGAAGTAGCCCAGGCTGCGCTTGACGATGCGGCGCTCGTCCTCGGACAGGCCCTCCGGGCTCTTCCAGGTGGCCACGTCGGCGGTCATGTTGATTTCCTGGGGCATCCAGTGGTTGGCGCAGCCGTCCAGGTATTTCTGCCAGGCCCAGTCGTACTTGAAGGGCACCAGCTGGTTGAGGTCGGCGCGGCAGTTGATCATCGCCTTCTCGTCGACGGAAACCCGCGCGGCGCCCATTTCCAGCTCTTCCAGGCCCGGCGCCACGTCCATGTTCTCCAGGGCGCGGGCGGCCTCGGCAATATTGTCCGCGGCCACTTCCGGCGCGACGGCGGCGCCCCCGGTTTCCGCCGCCGCATCCTCCCGCGAGGGCGCGGCGGTTTGCGCGGCGGCTGGTTGAGCCGCGCTGGATGGCGCCGCCTCGGGTTCCGCCGGCTGCGGCGCGGCGGCCGCCACCGGGCTGGCCGGCGCGGTGTCTTCCTTGTGGTAGTCGTCCCAATTCAACATCTAGGTATTCCCCTGAGTTCTCTGTGTGCGTTTATCGATGGGCGTCGGTTCAGTCGGGCCTACTGACAGGCCTCGCAATCCGGGTCGTCCAGCGAACAGGCCGCGGGCACCGGCGCCGGTTGCGCGACCGCCCCGTTTTGCTCGCCCGCCGACACGGCGTTCAGGTTGCCGGTGCTGATGGTGGACTTCTCGGTCCCGGTGGCCGCCAGGGAGCGCAGGTAGTAGGTGGTCTTGAGCCCCGAGAACCAGGCCATGCGGTAGGTGATGTCGAGCTTCTTGCCGCTGGCGTTGTTGATGTACAGGTTCAGGGACTGGGCCTGGTCGATCCACTTCTGGCGGCGGCTGGCGGCGTCCACCAGCCAGCGCGGCTCCACCTCGAAGGCGGTGGCGTAGATCGCCTTCAGGTCGGCCGGCACCCGGTCGATCTGCTGCACGCTGCCGTCGTAGTACTTGAGGTCGTTGACCATCACCCCGTCCCACAGGTTGCGCGCCTTGAGGTCGTTCACCAGGTAGGGGTTGACCACCGTGAACTCGCCGGACAGGTTCGATTTCACATACAGGTTCTGGTAGGTCGGCTCGATGGACTGCGACACGCCGGTGATGTTGGCGATGGTCGCGGTGGGCGCGATCGCCATCACGTTGGAGTTGCGCATGCCCTGGGCCTTGACCTTGCCGCGCAGACTGTCCCAGTCCAGGCTCTGGTCGCGGTTGATCTTGATGTAATCGGCGCCGCGCTGCTGCTCGAGGATGTCCAGCGAGTCGATCGGGAACACGCCCTGGCTCCACAGGGAGCCCTCATAGCTGGAGTAGCTGCCGCGCTCCGCCGCCAGTTCCGAGGACGCCTCGATGGCGAAGTAGCTGATCGCCTCCATGGAACGGTCGGCAAAGGTCACCGCGTCATCGGAGCCGTAGGCGATGTGCTGCTTGTACAGGGCGTCCTGGAAGCCCATCAGGCCCAGGCCCACCGGGCGGTGCTTGAAGTTGGAGTTCTGCGCGGTGTCGACGGAGTAGTAGTTGATGTCGATCACGTTATCCAGCATGCGCACGGCGGTGCGCACGGTTTTCTCCAGTTTCTCCAGGTTCAGGCCCTTGTCGTCGATGTGCTGGGGCAGGTTGATGGAGCCCAGGTTGCACACCGCGATCTCCTCGTTGGCCTTGGTGTTCAGGGTGATCTCGGTGCACAGGTTGGAGGAGTGCACCACGCCCACGTGCTGCTGCGGCGAGCGCAGGTTGCAGGGGTCCTTGAAGGTCATCCAGGGGTGACCGGTCTCGAACAGCATGCCCAGCATCTTGCGCCACAGGTTCTGGGCGCGCACGGTTTTGTGCAGCTTCAGCTTACCGGCCCTGGCCTGCTCCTCGTAGTGGGTGTAGCGCTCTTCGAAGGCGGTGCCGTAGAGGTCGTGCAGGTCGGGCACGTCGTTGGGCGAGAACAGGGTCCACTCGCCATCGTCGAACACCCGCTTCATGAACAGGTCGGGAATCCAGTTGGCGGTGTTCATGTCGTGGGTGCGGCGGCGGTCGTCGCCGGTGTTCTTGCGCAGCTCCACGAACTCCTCGATATCCATGTGCCAGGTCTCGAGGTAGGCGCACACGGCGCCCTTGCGCTTGCCGCCCTGGTTCACCGCCACCGCGGTGTCGTTTACCACTTTCAGGAAGGGCACGACGCCCTGTGACTTGCCGTTGGTGCCCTTGATGTAGCTGCCCAGGCCTCTTACCGGTGTCCAGTCGTTGCCCAGGCCGCCGGCGAACTTGCTCAGCATGGCGTTGTCCTGGATCGCGCCGTAGATGCCGCGCAGGTCGTCCGGCACGGTGGTCAAATAGCAGGAAGACAGCTGCGGGCGCAGGGTGCCGGCGTTGAACAGGGTGGGGGTGGAGCTCATGTAGTCGAAGGAGGACAGCAGCTCGTAGAACTCGATGGCGCGGGCGTTCTTGTCGTCTTCCTCCACCGCCAGGCCCATGGCCACGCGCATGAAGAAAATCTGCGGCAGCTCGAAGCGCACCTCGTCACTGTGGATGAAGTAGCGGTCGTACAGGGTCTGCAGGCCCAGGTAGGTGAATTGCAGGTCGCGCTCGGGCAGCAGGGCCTGGCCCAGGCGCTCCAGGTCATAACCCTTGAGTTCCGGGGATACCAGCTCCAGGGCCGCGCCGCGCTCGACGTAGGCGGGCAGGGCCTCGGCGTAGAGGCGGTCCATGTCCGACTGTGTGGCGGATTCCGCCACGCCCAGGAAGGACAGGGCTTCCGCGCGCAGGTTGTCGCACAGCAGGCGCGCCGCGACGTAGCTGTAATTGGGTTCCTTTTCAATCAGGGTGCGGGCGGTGATTACCAGCGAGGTAGACAGCTCCTTGGCGGTCACCCCGTCGTAGAGGTTGCGCAGGGCCTCGTCGAGGATGTGGGTCTCGCTGACATCGGACAGGCCGGCGCAGGCCTCGGAGACGATGGTGTGCAGGCGCTCGATATCCAGCGGCGTGCGGCTGCCGTCGGGCTGCACTACGGTGATGTTGCCGGCGGCCTCCTGGGTGGCCGGGGACAGGGCCTGGCGGGCGGCGCGCTTGCGCGACTGCTCCTCGCGGTAGATCACGTAGTCGCGGGCGATCTTGTGCTCGCCGGCGCGCATCAAGGCCAGCTCCACCTGGTCCTGGATGTCCTCGATATGCACCGTGCCGCCGGAGGGCATGCGGCGCTGGAAGGTGCCGGTGACCTGCTCGGTGAGCTTGGCCACGGTCTCGTGGATGCGACTGGAGGCGGCCGCGGTGCCGCCCTCCACCGCCAGGAAGGCCTTGGTGATGGCCACCGAAATCTTGCTCGCCTCGAAGGACACCACGGTGCCGTTGCGCTTGATGACCCGCAACTGCCCCGGGGCCGTGGCGGCGATATTGGCGCTGACCCCGCTGTCTTCATGGGGGGCGGTGGTGGCTTCGGCTGTACGGCCTGGCTGGTTGGTCTCTGTTTGCATAGGTAAGTTCTGCTCCGCTGTGGGTGGGGCTGCTGGGCCTTCTTGTTTTCGGGTTACCGCTGTTTTTGGGCTGCCAATAGGTCGGCGCCGTGGCGCCCGAAAAATCCGGGAAAAGGGGTGGAAATGACGTGATCGTCCGCCATCTGAGGCGGGCGGCCACGCGAACGATCCCGAGGCCCGGGTCGTCGACTGCTCCCCCCGTCTGGCTCACCCGGCCGATGCCGCGGTAGGCCAGTTCCTGTGTTTCAGTTTCACTTCGTGTCTGGTGTGGTCCGCCCGCTAGGAGAGGAACCCGGTGGCGGCTGTTTGCCAGCCGCCGCGCATTTCTTACCCGCCGTGATGGATCACGGCCCAACGCCCCGGCCGGTTGTTGCCGGGCGGGCGATGCGGGGTAAATGTGGTGCTTTTTTCAACAGTTGTTCTCAACAGTACACCCTATATATTGGGGTCATTTGCTGAACTGGATACAAGATAATGCGAGGGGCGGGTCAATGCAAGGGCATGGAGCTGGGTTTATGCTGTGGATAAGTTGTGGGCAGTGAGTGGGTCTGCGCCCACTAACCCGGCAGGCCACGGGATACAGGCTTGGGCGAAAACCGTGGCCGACGGGAGGTGGCTGATGTCTATCTATTTATTTTTTATTAAAAGGAAGATTGATATAGAGCTGAGTTATTGAATGCGGAGCACCTGCTCAGGCGCACGCCTTGAGCAGGAATTCCATCAGCGCCTTCTGGGCGTGCAGGCGGTTCTCCGCCTCGTCCCACACCACGGTGTCGGGGGCGTCCATCAGCTCGGCGCTGATTTCCTCTCCGCGGTGCGCGGGCAGGCAGTGCATGTACAGGGCGTCGGGGGCGGCCAGCGCCAGCAGCTCGCGGTTGAGCTGGTAGGGGGCGAAGGCTCGCTCGCGCTCGCGCTGTTCCTCCTCCTGGCCCATGGAGGCCCACACATCGGTGACCAGCAGGTCGGCGCCCTCGGCGGCGGCTTTCGGGTCTCGCACCACGCTGACCCGGTCGCCGTGGGCCTTCAACAGGCCCGCATCCGGTTCGTAGCCCTCGGGGCAGGCGATGCGTAGCTGGAAGTCGAACTGGGCCGCGGCGTTGATGTAGGACTGGCACATGTTGTTGCCGTCCCCCACCCAGCACACCGTGCGCCCGGCGATGGGGCCGCGGTGCTCGAGGTAGGTCTGCATATCCGCGAGCAGCTGGCAGGGATGGTAGTCGTCGGTCAGCGCGTTGATTACCGGCACGCTGGAGTGGGCCGCGAAGCGCTCCACGATGTCGTGCCCGAAGGTGCGAATCATCACGATATCCACCATCGAGGAGATCACCCGCGCGCTGTCCTCCACCGGCTCGCCGCGGCCCAATTGGGTGTCCTGCGGCGACAGGAACATCGCGTGGCCGCCGAGCTGGGCCATACCCGCCTCGAAGGACACCCGGGTGCGGGTGGAGGACTTGGCGAAGATCATCGCCAGCACGGCGCCCGGGAACTGGCGTTGTTCGCGGCCTGCGCGGTGTTCGCGCTTCATTTCGATGGCGCGCTCGAGCAGCCCCTGCAGCTCCTGGGGGTTGAGGTCCTTGAGGGTGAGGAAATGCCGTGGATTGGCCATGTTGTTGCCCCGGGTGTTCGTCAGTGTAGGGATTGGATCAGGGCCGCGACGCCCTCGGCCAGTTCGGCGGCCTCCGCTTCGCTGATTACCAGCGGCGGCAGCAGGCGCAGGGTATTGCCGGCGGTCACGTTGATCAGCAGGCCCCGCTCCAGTGCGCGAGCCACCAGCTCGCCGCAGTCCGCGCGCAGTTCGATGCCGATCATCAGGCCGTGGCCACGGATTTCGACCAGGCGCTCGTCGCCCGCGAGCAAGTTGGAAAGGGTGTCGCGGATCTGCTCTCCGCGGGCCAGTGCCCGGGCCGGGAGGTCCTCGCCGAGAATGGTGTCGACCACTGCGCTGGCGGCGCTGCAAACCAGCGGATTGCCGCCGTAGGTGGAGCCGTGGTGGCCCGCGGCAAACACTCGCGCGGCCTCGCCCCGGGCCAGGCAGGCGCCGATGGGCACGCCGTTGCCCAGGCCCTTGGCGGTGGTCACCACGTCGGGGGTGAAGCCCAGCTGCTGGTAGTGGAAGTAACTGCCGGTGCGGCCGTTGCCGGTCTGCACCTCGTCGAGCATCAGCAGCCATTGTTTGCGGTCGCACAGCTCACGTAATGCCTGGAGGTAGGCGGGCGCCAGCGGGCGCACGCCGCCCTCGCCCTGGATCGGTTCGGCCAGCACCGCGACCACGTCGGGGTTCTGCGCGGCGATTTTTTCCACCGCGGCAATGTCGTCGACCGGAGCCCGGACAAAGCCGCTGACCAGCGGCTCAAAGCCCGCCTGTATCTTGCGGTTGCCGGTGGCGCTCAGGGTGGCCAGGGTGCGGCCGTGGAAGGCGCCTTCGAGGACCACCACCGTCGGCTTCTCGACACCGCGTTGGTGCCCGTACAGGCGCGCCAGCTTGATCGCGGCCTCGTTGGCCTCGGCGCCGGAATTGCCGAAAAAGCAGCTCTCCATGCCCGCCACCGCGGTCAGGCTCGCCGCCAGGGCTTCCTGTTCGGCGATGCGGTAGAGATTGGAGGTGTGCACCAGGCGCCCGGCCTGCTCGCGGATCGCCGCGGTGACGGCGGGGTGGGCGTGGCCCAGGCCGTTGACACCGATGCCCGCGATGCCGTCCAGGTAGCGTCGGCCCTCGGTGTTGAACAGGTAGACACCTTCCCCGCGACTGAAAGTCAGCGGGAGTCTGGCGTACGTGGACATCAAGGGGGATTGCGCGTCGACGGCGGGCGCTGGATTGGGCAGGGCCAAGGTCTGTGTTCCTCACTCCATAAAGTAAAACGGCAGCGCTGTGCTGCCGGGGGAAGCCATCAACTATAGACACAAAGCCAGGGGCTGGCAATTGCCGTATTGGCACGGGAACGGGGGGCGGTCAATCGGGGTCATAATCATGTAAACTGCGCTGCCTCAATTGAAGGAAAACCGCTCGTGCAGCGGCGGACATTCACGGCAGGCCGCTTGTGCGGCGGCAGGCAATCAACGGCGGGCGCGGCCCGACAGGACAGGCAATTGTATGAGTAGTGACACCCAGACCGGCGATATCATGGATACCATCCGGGAGCAGATCGAGAACAACAGCATCCTGCTGTATATGAAAGGTTCGCCCAACCAGCCCCAGTGCGGGTTTTCGGCGCAGACCGTCCAGGCGGTAATGGCCTGCGGCGAGCGCTTCGCCTACGTGGATGTGTTGAGCAACCCCGATATCCGCTCCAATCTGCCGAAGTACGCCAACTGGCCCACCTTTCCCCAGCTCTGGGTCAATGGCGAGCTGGTTGGCGGTTGCGATATCGTGATGGAGATGGCCGAGAGCGGCGAGTTGCAGACCCTGATCAAAGAGACCGCGACAGGCTCCGAGGCCTGAAGTGAGGCCGCGCCTGCCGCTGGACGGGAGGCGCGGTGTTGTTCCAGCCTAGTACAAAAGGGAGACCCCCCAGCTTTGCTGGGGAGGCAAGCGAAGTTTGACAGTTCCAGAAGTCTCATAGTAACCCCCAAGTGTGAGCCGCCAAGCACCACACAAGGGAGTAACCA
>NZ_JAFKCZ010000001.1 GCF_017255185.1 Parahaliea mediterranea | reverse complement strand
GGTCAGTTGTGGGCACAACTCAACCTCAAGAGATAGCATGAGCCTTTCTATTCGTAACAGGCAGAGCCTGCCACTCATGACCACGTCCGTAGGACGTGGTTTCCCACGCTTAAATGAATTCGACCCTACAGGGGGGTGGCGTGCGCTCCCTGTAGGGCGCAATTTATTGCGCCACGCGCCCGGTGGTCGAATGAATTCGACCCTACAGGGGGGTGGCGTGCGCTCCCTGTAGGGCGCAATTTATTGCGCCACGAGCACCGGTGGTCGAATGAATTCGACCCTACAGGGGGGTGGCGTGCGCTCCCTGTAGGGCGCAATTCATTGCGCCACGCGCCCGGTGGTCGAATGAATTCGACCCTACAGGGGGGGTGGCGTGTGCTCCCTGTAGGGCGCAATTCATTGCGCCACGCACCCGGTGGTCGAATGAATTCGACCCTACAGGGGGGTGGCGTGCGCTCCCTGTAGGGCGCAATTCATTGCGCCACGAGCACCGGGGTCGAATGAATTCGACCCTACAGGGGGGAGCTGGGGTCAATCCCGCCAGGCACTGGGGTCGATGTCGAGGTCGCTGTAATCCTCGGGCCGCAGCCGCGGCTCCGCCCCGGCGGCGAGCTGGCTGTCGTAGTCCCGCAGCAAGCGCATGCCGATGCGGAACATCCACACCAGCCCCACCAGGTTCACCAGCCCCAACAGGCCCATGGTGAAGTCGGCAAAACCAAACACGGTGACCAGGTCCTGCAGCGAGCCCCACAAAATCAGCGCCAGCACGCAGCAACGGAATACATTGAACAGCAGCTGGTTCTCCTCGCTGAAGAAGTTGAGGCTGTTTTCCCCCAGGTAGTAGTTGTACATGATCGAGCTGAAGGCGAACATCACCAGCGCCACGCTGACAAAGCCGGCACCCCATGCTCCGACGTGGCTCGCCATCGCGCCCTGGGTCAGCGCCACACCGGAGACCTCGGCGGCACCGGGCTGGTAGATATCCGACAGCAGGATGATCAGCGCGGTACAGGTACACATGATCACGGTATCGATAAACACGCTGAAGGCCTGCACAATGCCCTGGTTGGCCGGGTGCGGCACGTGGGCCACCGCGGCAACGTTGGGTGCGCTACCCAGGCCCGCTTCATTGCTGAACAGGCCCCGCTTGACCCCCTGCATCAGGGCCACGCCGAGCCCGCCGCCAACCGCCGGCTCCAGGCCAAAGGCACTCTTGACGATCAATGCCAGCATCGCCGGAATCTCGCTCAGGTTCAGCCCCAGCACGGCCAGGGCGGCCACGAAATAGCCCACCGCCATGATCGGCACCACAATCTCCGCCACCACGGCGATGCGCTTGATGCCGCCAAAAATAATACTGCCCATCAACACCACCATGGCCAGGCCGGTCATCCAGGTCGGCACGCCAAAGGAGGCTTTCATGGAAGTGGCCACCACATAGGACTGCAGGGCGTTGAAACCAAAGCCAAAGGTCACCAGAAGAAGCAGGGAGTAGATGACCGCCAGCCAGCGCTGTTTCACGCCGTGGCTCAGGTAGTAGGCGGGACCACCGCGGTAGTTGCCGTCGGGCTCCCGCCGCTTGAACAGCTGGGCCAGGGAACACTCGAAGAAACTGGTGGCCATGCCCATCAGCCCGATAAGCCACATCCAGAAGATCGCGCCCGGCCCACCCAGGGTGATGGCCACCGCGACGCCGGCGATATTACCGCTGCCGACCCGTCCGGCCACACTCACTACCAGGGCCTGGAAGGAGCTGATGTGCCCCTTCTCGTGATGCAGGCCGCCGCGCAACACCGAAAACATGTGGCCAAAATAGCGAAATTGCACGGCGCGGGACGCCACCGTGTACAGCAGGCCCACCGCCACCAGTACCACGACCAGCACCTGGCCCCACAAAAAATCATTCAGTGCCGCCAGCATGCCGGGCTCCCTATCGGTTTAAGTTGCGAACGCTGCTCAGCCCTTGATGCCGAGCACGAAAATAATGGCCAGGGCCGGAGGTACCACGAAGCGAATCAGGAAATGCCACAGCGCGTAACCCGCATGGTTCAAGGTGGTCAATTCATCCCGGCTGAAGGCGCGCTTGACGCCCCAGCCGGCAAACATCGCGATGAACAGGCCGCCCAGTGGCAGCAGGATCTGGTTGGAGAAGAAATCCATGGTGTCGTTGAAGTTCTTGCCACCAAAATTGAACGTGCTGAGGACGTTGTAGGAGAGAATACTCAGGATGCTCAGCAGGGCGACGGCGCCAACCACGACCATCGCGCTGCGGTGGCGGGTATAGCCAAACCGCCCCTCGACCCAGGCGTTGACGCTTTCGATCAATCCCACCAGCGAGGTTATCCCCGCCACCGCCAGCATGGTGAAGAACAACACACTGAACAGGTGGCCGCCGGGCATCTGGGCAAAGGCCACCGGCAGGGTCTGGAAAATCAGCCCGGCGCCGGCGGCGGGGTCCAGGCCGTAGTTGAACACCGCGGGAAAGATCACCAGGCCCGCGAGAATCGCCACCAGGGTATCGGCGAAGACGATGATCAGCACCGACTGGGTAATGGATATGTCGCGCGGCAGGTAGGAACCGTAGGTCATCATGCCGCCCATGGCCACGCCGATGGAGAAGAAAGCCTGGCCGATCGCGGCCAGCACGGCTTCCGGCCCGATCTTGCTGAAGTCGGGGGTAAACAGCCACTCGACCGCGGCGCCGAAGCCGCCGGCGAAGTAGTTATAACCCGCCAGCCCCAGCAGCAGCACGAACATCAGCGGCATCATCACACTCACCGCCCGCTCGATCCCGTCCTTGACCCCGGAAAAAATGATGACCCCGCAAATCAGCAGGCCGATCACCGTCCAGAACAGCATGCCGGCGTTATCGTTGAGCACCCCGGTGAATTCCGCGCTGGCGACACCTGCGTCGACACCGACAAAACCCGTGGAAATGGCCTTGAACAGGTACCACAGCACCCAGCCCACCACGCCGGCGTAGACGATGGCGATGGTGAACGCGGCCAGCAGTCCCATGCCGCCCACCCACTGCCAGTGGCGGCTGCGGCCGCTCTCGGCGGCCACGGAAGCCATGGCTTCCGTGGGACTGCCCTGCCCCCGGCGCCCGATCATCAGTTCCGCCATCAGGATGGGCACGCCAATACCGAAGGCGCAGACCAGGTAGATTATGACAAAGGCGGCCCCCCCGTTCTCGCCGGTAACGTAGGGGAAGCGCCAGATATTGCCCAGACCGACGGCGAAGCCCACCGAAGCCATGAGAAATGCGAATCGGGAGGACCAGTGCTCCCCGCCGGCTGTTGCCATATTGTGAAACTCCAGGATGTTCTTATTGAGGCCCCTTGGCGGGCCGCTCTTATCCGGCATTCGCCGATGCCGGGTTATGGGTGCGCAGTCTACAACAAAACCGCGGCCGAATTCAGTCGCCGATGGGCCGCGTGACCCGCGCCAACCAGCGGCGCTCGGGTTCGTCGAGCAGGGGGCCAACCGTGTCCATGACCCGCTGGTGGTAGCTGTCCAGCCATTCGCGCTCCCGCGCATCGAGCAGTTCGGGCCACAGCAGGCGCCGGTCGAAGGGCGCCAGGGTCAGGGCGTCGAAGCACAGCATGGGCGTTTCCAGGCCGTCCTCCACCTCCTGCACCACAACCAGGTTCTCGCAGCGGATGCCAAAGGCACCGTCGCGGTAGTAGCCCGGTTCGTTGCTGAGGATCATGCCGGGGCGCAGGGCGGTATCGCTCCAGCTTTTGGAGATACGCTGTGGACCCTCGTGCACGCTGAGAAAGGCGCCCACGCCGTGCCCGGTGCCGTGGTCGTAGTCGAAACCGGCCCGCCATAGGAACTGGCGCGCGATGGCATCCAGGTGGGTGCCGGTGGTGCCGCGGGGAAAGCGCGCCCTATCCAGGGCGATGTGCCCCTTGAGTACCAGGGTAAACAGGCGCCGCACTTCGGGCCCGGGGTCGCCGATGGCCACCGTGCGGGTAATGTCGGTGGTGCCGTCGATGTACTGGGCGCCGCTGTCGACCAGGTAGACCGTGTTCATGACCAGACGACCGGGCTGTGCGGCGTTCTCGTGATTGTAGTGGCACATGGCGGCGTTGCCGGCAGCCGCGGAAATGGTGTCGAAGGAGCTGCCGTGGAAATGCTCGCCAGCGGCGCGGTAGGCGTAGAGCTGGTCCGCCAGTTCCGCCTCGTCGTGCAGGCGCCCGGCCTCCACCTCGGCGTCCAGCCAGGCCAGGAAGCGCGCCATCGCCACCGCGTCGCGCAGGTGGGCGCGGCGCGCGCCGGCCACTTCGCGCGCGTTCTTGCAGGCCTTGGGGATCAGCACCGGGTCGCTGCCCGCGACCAGCTCCGCGCCCGCCGCCTGTAGCGCCAACTGGGTCCAGGCGTTGGCCTGGGCGGGGTCCGCCAGGACCTTGCACCCGGCCAGGTCGGCCGCGTGGGCGATAAAGCTCTCCTCGCCGACAACACGTACCCCCTCGCCGACGTGGGCGGCAAAGCCCTCCGGCAGGCGACGCGCATCGGCATACAGGGTCATGTCACCACCCGCCCATAGCAGGGCAAAACCCTGCAACACCGGCAGGTTGGGCACGTCGGTACCGCGCACGTTGAGCAACCAGCTGACCGCGTCCGGCGCGAAGACGAGCGCTGCCCGGGCCCCCGCCGCGGATACATCGGCCGCGATTCGCGCGCGCTTGCCGGCGCTGGATTCACCGCTGTACTGCTCGGCCAGCAGCAACGCGGTACCGATCTCCGGCGACGGGCGATCTTCCCAGGCCCGGTCCACCAGGTTGTCGGCATCCTCCACCAGCCGCATGCCCGCGGCCTCAAGCAGCGCCGCGCTGGCCCGATACCACTGTAGGCTATGCAGGCGCGGGTCGCAGGCCACGGTGGCGCCATCCGGCAGCTGTCCGGCGAGCCAGCGGATATGGGGCTCGTCCACCAGGTGGCGGACCTCGAACTGCCCGGCGTCCACTTGCTGCCTCACCTGCACGGTGTAGCGGCCATCCACGAAAATGGCCGCCGCGTCCGCCAGCACCACCGCCACCCCGGCGGAGCCGGTGAAGCCGGTAAGCCAGCGCAGGCGTTCATTGTGGGCCGGGATGTACTCCCCCAGGGACTCGTCCGTCCGGGGCACCAGAAAAGCGTCGTAGCCACGCTCGGCCATCAGCCCGCGCAACGCGCCCAGTCGTGTTGCCGTTGTACTCATAACTCGGGGTCCAGTCTTTTTCCGCGACGACAGTGTAGCGGAATCCCCCCTCTCACCCCGCCATCATCTCGAAATCGGACTTGGCGATGCCGCAATCCGGGCACTCCCAGTCCTCGGGAACATCCTCCCAGCGGGTGCCCGCGGGAATACCGTCGTCGGGCAGGCCCTCGGCCTCGTCGTAGATAAAGCCGCAGATCATGCACTCGAACTTACGGTAGGGTGCATCAGACATGTATTGCCTCCGTTAACAGGGTCACTTCAAGGCGCCGGTAACGCGCCGCTCAATCGCAGCCGGAAGGCCTCGCCCTCCGGTCGCGCCATCAGCGAAAGGGCCCTGGCCAGGGCCGGATCGAGACCGTGCTCGCCGCCGATACGCACATCCACCACGTAGTCGAGGCCGTCCAGACGCACACTGCCCGCCGCCCGCACGGGCCCGTCCAGGGTCAGCACCTCGCCGACCAGGGCATCGCCGGCCCCGGGCTGCTCGAATTCCACCGCGTAACTGCCCAGCGGCAGGCGCATCTGCGGCGTGGCCCAGCTGCCATGTTCCCACACCAGGCGGCCCTCGGCGCCAGCGGGCAAGCCATCGCGCAAGCGCAGGCGGGAGGCCATCAGGGCGAAGCGTCCATCCACCGCCACCGGCGCCAATTGCCGCAGCAGGCTGGCATCGATGCGGGCGTCGACGTCCCGCAGGCCGAGATCACCGGCACCATGCAGCGTGGCCCGCGCCGAAATATGCTGCTCGCCCCACTGGCTGTCGAAGTCCACCGAGGGCGCCAGCCACAACAGCGACAGCGGGCGCAGCCGCCACTCCACGCGACCCAATTGCAGGTACCCCGCCGGCGTATTCAGCAGGCAGCGGCTGGCGGTGCCGTGCCAGATCGAACCGCTCAGGCCCTGCATCTGTAGTTGCCCCGGGGGCAGCAACGCGGGCAGCAGGCGGGCCGGGGCGGCCGCCGCCAGCGCCAGTAAAAACACCAACAACAGCGCCCCGAAGGTCATCCAACGCCGCACGCGACTATTCTCCCTGACCGAGTCGAACGGTGGCGTTGACCCTGCCGGCGCGGCCGGACTGAGTAATGGAAACCTCGCGCACCAACAGCGCCTGGCCGTACTCCACCTCGTGCAGCCAGGCCATCAGCGCGCCGAATTCGGCGCCTTCGAAGCGCACCTGGATCTCACCGCGGCTGTTCGGCTGCAGGCGGCTCACCGCCAGGCCTGCGGCGCCGGTGGTGCGATTGACCACCGAGGCCAGGTTGCGCCGCGTCGTCGCGCCCCCGCCACTCTCGCGCAGGGCGAGGATTTCCGACACCATGGCGTCCACCCGCTGCAGCGACACCGTCACCGCCTGGTTGCGCGTCTGCATCTCTGCGCGGCGGTTTTCCAGCGGCGACCACAGCAGCATGTACAGGGCGTACAGGGCCAGGGCCACCGCCAGCGCCAGCAGGCTCAACTGCTCGCGGGCGTTGAAACGCTCGAACCACTGTCTCATGACCGGGCCCCCACGCGGATACGCGCCCGCACACCGTCGCTCTGGGCGCTGCTGCTCTCCATGGTCGCCACCAGGCCGCTGGCGTTGATCCCCGAGCGCACCCGCTCCACGCTTTCAAAATCCGGCGCCACGATGTTCATGCGCATGTCGCCGCCGCGGTCGTTGTAGTTGATGCTGCCGACCAGGGTCCCCGGCTCGCCGTCCAATACCTCGCCCACGCGATCCATCAGCGACACAAAGCCGCCGCTGCGGGCGGTGCCGCGCAGGGAGTCGAGCTGCCGCTGCAGTTGTTTTTCGGGATCCACCACCGCGCCCTGGGGGTAGGCCTGGCGGTAGCTGGCCTCCCGGGCCGCGCGCAGGGCCAGGTTTTCCGCCGCCAGCGCGCGGTAGTCCAGCCAGGTGGCCAGCAGTTGCAGGCAAAACACCGCGGCGAACACGCTGGCCACCAGGCGCCACTCCCGCCACCAACGCGTCAGCGGCAAGCGAGGGGCAAATTCGCCCTGGCGCAGGTTCAGCGCGGGGAGTTCCCGCACCAGCATCAGCGCGCTGCATAGATTACCGCGCCGCCACTGCACGCGCTCGCGCAACGCCTCCGGCAGCAGCGCGCTGTCCGCGGCCTGGTCGGCGCCGTAGACGATCACCGTGTCGGGTTCGCCGTCGCGGATCGCCGCCGCCAGTAACAGGGGCAGCATCCCGCGCTCGCAACCCAGGCCCTCGGCGGCGCCGGTGCGCAGCACCGCGCGCTCGCCCTCCAACAGCAGGCACCACTCCCCCGGCTGCCACGGCAGCAACAGGGGCTCGGGCACCCAGGCGGGCACCGGGCCCAGCGGTTCCAGCAGGGCCTGCCATTGGGCCATCGCCGAGCGCCGGCAAAGCGCGACACCGTACTGCAATTTGTCCTGCTCCGCGACGGCGAAGTGCAGGTCGTCGATATCCTCGGCGACGGCCTCTTCCAGCATGAAGGGCAGGGATTGCGCCAGGTGCTTTTTCTCCTGGGCGGTAACGGTGAGCTGCAACAGCCGGACCTCCGCCGCCGGCGCCGCGAAGCACAGGCCCCAGCGCTGGCGCGCCAGGTCCTCGCGCAGGGCCTGCACGGCGCTGTCGCTGTCGAGCATGCGGGGCTGCTCCCCGGCGCCCGGGGGGTAGCAGGCCAGTTGGCCGTCGACGGGCCGCAATACGGCGATATTGTGCAAAACCGGTTCTCTCCCAATCCGTTTAATGACCGCGCACGTCGGGCACGGGTGCCGCGGGTTCGCGTGTCGCGCCCATCGATTACAGCTCGCCGGTGGATCGCGCCACCGCCTCGATATGGCGCTGGCTGCGGTGCAGCACACTGTACAAGCGCGTTTCGCGGTCGGCAACTTCCACCAGGGCGCCGAGCAGGAACCAGGACGAGCTTTCCCCCAGAGTATTCTTGAGGCCGCCTGTTGGCCGCTCGTCGCCCAATGCCAGCTGATCGATAAATGCCTGTGTATCGGCAAAGGGCGCGTCCTCGCGCAGCTCTACCAGACTGTCCGCCACCGCGGCGTCCAGGGGCCTGAGGTCGTCGTCGGCGTTTAGCGCCCGCAGCACGCCCGCCGGCGCGGTGTGAATATTCAGTGTACCGCCACCCTCGGGCCACACGGTGACCAGGGGGGCCAGCCGCGCATAGAGCTGTGGCGTCATATGGGCCACTGCCCGCAATTCAGTGACGCTGGCGAAGGGACGGTTGGCGGCTCGGTAAGCCGGGGTCTGGCCGTAATAGTAATCGTCCTCGGCGCCGTACATACGCGGCACACTGCCCCGGTCCATCCAGTCCAGCACCGCCTCCAGCACCACAATGGCCTCCTGCTGGCTGAGGGCGGGCTCCTCGAAGGACTGCAACAAGCGAATGAACTGGGCCTGGTGAGCGGTGTATTTTTGCGCAGGGCCACCCTCGCCCCCTTCACCACCTTCGCCTCCCTCACCCCCTTCGTCCCCGGACTGCCGGCCGCCGTCCAGGTTGTTGAGGTTGAAGCGCCCCTGCAAATCCTCCAGGTAAACGAAGGTGCCGTTTCCCTCGGGGTCCGGCTTTAGCCCGCGCATGAACGCCCCGGTGTCCTCCAAGGGGTAGGGCGGCACGCCCTGGGCCCAGATTTCCGCCAGGTCGTCGCGCTGCTGGTCCTTGGTTTCGTCGATATCGTGGTCCGCCACCAACGCCAGGCTGGCCAGGTCCTCCGCCGCGCGCAGGAAGGTATAGCTCTGCTCGGCGAGGAAACTATTGCTGCCGCGCTGGTAAAACAGCTCGAAGTCACTCTTCATCGCCACGATCAAGGCCGCGCAGATGCCGAACACCATCAGTGCGATCACCAGCGCCGCCCCGGACTCGCGCCGGGGGACCCGGGGGCCACTACAGCGGCGGCAGGACATACAGCCTCCTCAGCTCGCCCCAGTCATCCAGATCCAGGGTGATTTCCAGGGCCACCGGGGGGTCCAGCCGCGCCCCCGGGTCGGAGGTATTCGCCACCCAGTTTTCCGGCCAGCCGCGAGTGTCCACCTCGATGCCTCGCCCCCCCGGATTGAGGGCGCCGACGTCGGCGAGAAAGGCCAGGCGCAAGTCCACGACACCATCCAGCAGGCGCACCCGCAGGGGCTCGGTGTCCCCCGCGCGATCGAGTACCGGGTAGGTCTCCCGCCACAGGGCCTCGTCCTCGAGGACATAGTTGACCCGCTGCAGCGCGCTGCGCGGGTGGCCGTTGGGGTTGTGCCAGCCGCGACGGGTAAAACTCAACAGGAAACGCGCCGCGCGTCCGCCCTGGAGGGCCGGCTCGATATCGCCGAACTCGTCCCGGACCGGGCGGTCGGCGAAGGCCCGCAGGTCGCGGGACAGGAACATCAACGCCCGGTTCACCTCCCAGGTGCGCTCGGCCTGGGCGCGGGAACTCTCCACTCCGGTGATCACCGTGGACAGGCCGGTGTAGGCCGCCGCCGCGATCACCGCGGATATCGCCAGGGCGATCAACACCTCGATCAGTGTGAAGCCCGCGGCGGAGCCCGCGGCGAAGCCTACGGCATGCCCCCGGCACCTAGCTCCCCTCACCGGCACCCTCCCCGCCCGGGGCCTCGATTTCCGCCGACAGGTAAGCTACCAGGGTATACAGCGCCGGTCCCTGCCGCCGGTCCTCCCCCGGCCGTACCGCGATCTCCACCCGCTGGAAGGACTGCATGGTCGTGCCGCGGGTGCTGATCTGCCAGGACCACTGACGGCCCGCGAGCTCGGCATTGCCGCTCTCGCTGCCGCTGAGCAAGTTCTGCCGGGCCTGGCTTACCAGGCGAATCTCCGCCAGTTTGTTGGCGGCCACCACCTGGGCCAGGGATTTGTCGCGCAGGTGCTCGGTACCATCCACCTGCTGGTAGAGAGACATCACCAGCGCCGGCAGCGCCAGGGCCACCACCGCCAGCGCGACCATCACTTCCACCAGGGTAAAACCCCGGTTACCGGCCTCAGGCGTCATCGTCATCGATACCGCGTTCGCCCCGGGGCAGCAATTCACCGCGCCCGAGCAGGTCCCATTCCAGCCGCCACAGCAGGCGCCCATCCGCTCGCAGGCGCACGTCGATGGCGCCGGGGGTGACCTCGCCGCTGGCGTAGTAGATCACCTGTGGCGTGGCGGTGGCCGGGTCGTCCAGTACCGGCACCTCACTGTCCACCCGGCCTTCCAGTTGCAGGTCGAGCTCCACCCGCGACGGCAGATCGCGCTCGGCGAACACCTCGCGCCCGCTCGCGGGCGCGCGCCAGCCCTCCTGCCGCCGCTCGCGCCAGCCATAGCGGTACACCACCTCGCCGCCCACATCCACCCGCTGCAGTAGCAGACCGTAGTCGCGGCCCGTCATCTGCGCCTCGTCGGCGGCGAAACTGCCGGTGTCGGCGAGGCCGCGCAGACGGGATTCCAGTTCCAGGTCGGCGCCGCCGGAGCCGAGGTTGAGGGTGGCCAGGGAGGTGACCAGCACGATCACGAACAGGGCGACCAGCAGCTCCAGAAGGCTGAAGCCGCGGGCCTTGGAGTGGGGAGCCCGGTCGAATGAATGACCCGAAAAAGAGGGGCCGGCTGTCGACCCTACAAAAGCGGGTGGTGGCAGGCATTGGCCGTGTAGGGCCGGATTTATCCGGCCTTGGTCATGGAGATGGTCGAATGAATTCGACCCTACAGGGGGGCCGTGCCGCGAAAACATGGGGGCTTAGTCTTCGTCCTTCCAGTTGCCCAGGTCGGCGTTCTGGCCCTCGCCGCCGGACAGACCGTCGGCGCCCAGGGTGTAGATATCGACCTCGCCGCGCTCCCCCGGGCTCATGTACAGGTAGGGCTGGCCCCAGGGGTCCTCGGGCACTTCCGCCAGGTAGCCGCCGTCCTTGAAATTGCGCGGTTCCGGCGCCAGGGTGCTGGGCTCCACCAGCGCCTGCAGGCCCTGCTCGGTGGTGGGGTACATGTAGTTGTCCAGCCGGTAGATCTTCAGCGCGGTCTCGATGGACTTGAAGTCGGCGTAGACCTTCTGCACCCGCGCCTCGTCCGCCCGGTTCAGCACGGTGGGCGCCACCACGCTGATCAGCAGGCCCATGATTACCAGCACCACGAGGATTTCCACCAGGGAGAAACCCCTGCCGCGCGATGCCATTTCGTGTCTTGTCATAGCTCTATCTCACCATTGTGTTCAGGTCGAATATCGGTAGCAGGATGGCGAGCACGATGATCAGCACCATCACCCCCATCACCACCACCAGCAACGGTTCCAGCAGGCTCATCATGGTGCCCAGGGTCATCTCCAGTTCCCGCTCCTGGTTGGTCGCCGAGCGCTGCAGCATGGTTTCCAGCTCGCCGCTGGTTTCACCGGAAGCCACCATGTGCACCATCATCGGCGGGAAGCGACCGCTCTCGCGCAGGGCGCGGTTCAGGCTGCTGCCCTCCTGCACCCGCTCCGCCACGACGACGCTGTCCTCGCGCAATACCAGATTGGTCAACACCTGCCCGGCAATGCGCAACGACTCCAGCAGCGGCACGCCGCTGGCCATCAGGATACTGAGAGTGGAGGCGAAACGCGCGGTGTCCATGGCGATCACCAGGCGGGAAATGCCCGGGATGCGCAGCTGTATGCGGTGCCAGCGCTTGCGCCGCGCCGGGTTGCGCAGCAGGCGTCGCAGGCCCACCGCCAGCGCCGCCAGCCCCAGCAATAACCACAGGGCGTAGTCGCGGAAAAAGTCCGAGGTGGCGATCAGGCCGCGGGTGAGCAGCGGCAGCTCGCGCTTGGAGTGGGCGAAGATACCCACCAGCTCCGGCACCACGAACACCATCAAAGCCACCACCACGGCGATGGCCACCCCGACCAGGATAAAGGGGTAGATCATCGCCATTTTCAGTTTCTGGGCGGTGTACTGGCGCTGCTCGTTGTAATCCGCCAGCTGTTCCAGCACCGGCCCCAGGTAACCGGCGTGCTCGCCGGCATTGACCATGGCCCGGTACATGTCGTTGAACACCGCCGGGAACTCGCCCATGGCGTAGGCCAGGGTGTGCCCCTCCGCCACCCGCGAGCGCACCTGCAACAACAGGCCCTTGGTGCGCGCCTTGCGGCTCTGCTCCGCCGCCGCCTGCAGGCACTCGTCCAGGGGCAGGTTGGACTGCACCAGGGTGGCGAGCTGCCGCGTGACCAGGGCCAGCTCGGAGGCGCTGATACGCGGCTGCAGGAAAGGCAGGCGAAAGCGCGGCGCGTTGGCCGCCTGGCGGGTGGCCGCGGCCACTTCCACCGGACGCAGCTTCTGGCCGCGCAACTGCTGGCGCACCTGGCGCTCGGAGTCGCCCTCGAGCACCCCCTTGACCAGCTTGCCGCCGGGGTTCAGTGCCTTGTAGCGATAGGCTGTCACGGTATCCGCCTCGCGCTCAACTGACCGCGGTGACCCGCAGCACTTCCTCAAGACTGGTCTGCCCCGCCAGGATGCGCCGCCGGCCGTCCTCCTGGATACCCGGGTAGTGCTTGCGCGCCTCGCCCAGCATGGCCTGCTCGCTCGCGCCCTCGTGGATCATCAGGCGCAGGGTGTCGTCCACCTCGATCAGTTCATAGATACCGGTGCGGCCGCGATAGCCGCTGTAATTGCAGCGCTCGCAGCCCGTGGCGCGGTACAGGGTTACGCCCGCGGCAACGCCCGCGGCGTCCGCCGGCCCCACTCTCAGCATCTCCAGCTCCGAATCGATGGGCGCGTGGGCCTCCTTGCAATCGGGACACAGCAGGCGCACCAGGCGCTGGGCCATCACCGCAATCAGGCTGGAGGACAGCAGGAAGGGCTCGATGCCCATGTCCTGCAGGCGGGTCACCGCGCCGATCGCGGTGTTGGTGTGCAGGGTGGACAACACCAGGTGGCCGGTGAGCGAGGCCTGCACCGCGATCTCGGCGGTCTCCAGGTCGCGGATTTCCCCCACCATCACCACGTCCGGGTCCTGGCGCAGGATGGCCCGCAAGCCCCGGGCGAAGGTCATGTCCACCTTGGTGTTGACCTGGGTCTGGCCGACCCCCGGCAACATGTATTCGATGGGGTCCTCGATGGTGAGAATATTGCGCGAGCTCTGGTTGATGTGCGACAGGCCGGCGTACAGCGTGGTGGTCTTGCCCGAGCCGGTGGGGCCGGTGACCAGAATGATACCGTGGGGGCTGTGCAGGGCGCGCTGGTAGGCGCCGAACACCTGCTCGTTCATGTTCAGCTGCTCCAGTTGCAGCTGCCCGGCCTGCTTGTCCAGCAGGCGCAGCACTACCCGCTCGCCGTGGGCCGAGGGAATGGTGGACATGCGGATGTCCACCGCATGGCCGGCGATACGCACCGAGATACGGCCGTCCTGGGGCACCCGTTTCTCGGCGATGTCGAGCTTGGCCATCACCTTCAGCCGCGACACCAGCAACGGCGCCAGCATGCGCTTGGGGGACAGCACCTCCGCCAGCACCCCGTCGATGCGGTAGCGGATGCTGAGGCGGTCCTCGAAGGTTTCGATATGGATGTCCGAGGCCTGCTCGCGCACCGCCTGGGACAGGATGGCGTTGATCAGGCGGATGATGGGCGCGTCGTCCTCGGCGTCCATCAGGTCACCGGCCTCGGGTATTTCATCGGCCAGGCGGCTCAAATCCACGTCGGCGGAGAGATCCTCCGCCATCTGCACCGCCTCGTTGTTGCCCCGCTGGTAGGCCAGGGTCAGGCGGCGCTGGAAATCACTCTCGGACACCGATTCCAGGCGAAACCCGGCGCCGAGGAAGCGCTGCAACTCGACCAGCACCTGCAAGCCGGGTTCGCCGTGGCAGTACACCACCGCGGGCTGCTCCTCCCGGTCCACCAGCACCTGGTGCTGTTTGGCAAAGCCGAAGGGCAGCCCCTTGCCGGCGGGGGTTTCCGGGGCCGGCGCGGACTCCAGCTCGGGCGGTAGCAGGTCAGTCTCGGACACTACTCCGCCTCCTCCGAGGTATCGGCGTCCTGTTGGTCCGTCTTGATCTGCTCGAGTTGTCGGAGCTGCTCCTCCCACTCGGGCAGCACGGGTATATCTTCACTATCGAGGTACATCATGCCGCGCTCGCGGCGCAGTTGTTGCTGCTGCTTGATATAGCGGTACTTCTCGGCGGTGGCACCGGCCAGGGCCTTGTCGTCGCGGATCACCGTGGGGCGGATAAAGATCATCAGGTTGGTCTTGGTGACGCGCTCGGAATCGTTGCGGAACAGCCGCCCCAGCACGGGAATGTCACCCAGCAGCGGCACTTTCTGCGAGCCGTCCTGGATGTCGTCCTTGATCAAGCCGCCCAGCACCACGATATTGCCATCGGCTGCCAGCACCTTGGTCTGCAGCTTGCGCTCGTTGGTGATCAGGTCCGAGGCGTTCACCACGGAACTGGCGCCGGTAAGACTGGAAACCTCCTGGGCGATATCCAATACCACCGAATCGCCCTCGTTGATATGCGGGGTCACGGTGAGAGTGATGCCCACGTTCTGGCGTTCGATGGTCTGGAAGGGATTCTGCACCCCATCGCCGGAGCCGGTGTTGGTGAAGGAGCCGGTGACGAAGGGCACGTTCTGGCCCACGGTGATGTAGGCCTCCTGGTTGTCCAGGGTCAGCAGGCTGGGCGTCGACAGGATATTCGCGTTGTTCTGGTCGCGCAGGGCGTTGAGGATGACCGTCATCGACAAGTCGTCGCCAACGGTTCCCCAGCCCAACGATAGGCCATTGGACTTGGCCAGCGCGCCGGCCAGACCGGCCACGTTGAAGTCACCCGTAGTGGGTGAATCGCTGTCGTCGCCATCCTCAGGGAGTACCCCGGCAGCGATGTCGCCCAAACGACCGTCACCGGTATCCACATTGCTGCCGAACATGCCGCTGTCGTTGGCGAACAGCCACTGCAGGCCGAGTTCCTGGCCGTCGATCAGCTCCATCTCGACGATAATGGCTTCCACCAGCACCTGGGCGCGACGGATGTCCAGGCGGTGGATCACCGCCTCGATGGCCGCCATCTCGTCGGTGTCGGCGGTGATGATCAGCGAATTGGTGCCCACGTCGGCCTCGATGGTGGCGGAATTGCCACTGCGCTGGGGGCGTTTCTCGTCGGTGTCCAGGCGGTTGATGTTCTGCATCACCCGGGTCAGCACCTCGGCGATCTCGTCGGCCTTGGCGTACTCGAGGTATACCACCTTCACGTTGCCACTCTGCTCCAGCGGCGTGTCCAGGTGGGCGACGAGCTTGCGGATGCGGGCCCGCTCCAGCTCGTCGGCGCTGACCAGCACGCTGTTGGTGCGGGTGTCCGCCACCAGCAGCACCTCCGGCTCGGTGCCGCCGCTCTGCTGGGCCTCGGATTCGTTGAGCTGGTTGAGCATGCGCACCACGTCCTCGGCCACCGCGTACTTCAACTTGATCAGGTCCGTTTCCTGCACCGCCGAGCGGTCCATGCGCTTGATAATGTCACTGATGCGGTCGATGTTGGAGGCGATGTCGGAAATGATAATGGCGTTGCTCGGGGCGTAGGCCGCCATGTGGGCCTGCTGGGGCACCAGCGGGCGCAACACCGGAATCAGCTTGGCGGCGGAGATATTCTCCAGCTTCATCACCTGGGTGACATACTCGTCGTTGCCGGACCCGGCGGCCACGTCGCGCACGCTGACCGGGGCCGAGCGCGCGTCCTTGCTCTGGATCACCCGCACCACCCCGCCCGAGCGCACCGCGGTGTAGCCGTGCACTTCCAGGATCGACAGGAACAGATTGTAGAGTTCGTCGCGCGTGACCGGCTTGGCCGACACCACCTTCACCTTGCCCTTCACCGAGGGGTCCACCACGATGGTGGTGCTGGTGGCCTCGGCCACGAACTTGATCAGCTCCTGGATGTCGGTCTCCTTGAGGTTGACCGTAAACTCCTGGGCGATGGCCTGCTGCGGCGCCACGACGGCGGACAGGGAGATAAGCAGGGCGGCAGCCAGCGGCCCGAGCAAACGCTTTGCGATCACGAAAATCCTCTTTAGCTGAATCACTGTTGCTGCGCCCCGGCTCCCAGGTCCACGCTCACCGACATCGGCTGGCCGTCCCGCTCGAGTTCGAACACCGCCTCGCTGGCGGTACGCATGGTCTGGTAGAGCTGCATGGTGTTGGCCGGATCATCGAGGGAGATACCATTGACGCTGGTCACCAGGTCGCCGGCCTTGAAGCCCAGTTGCTGGAACTGGACCGCCTCGCGCCCGGGCGCGACGCGGTAGCCCCGGAGCTCGCCGCCCTCGCGCACCGCGCTGATACGCACCAGCGAGGCGAGCGACTGGGGGTTCTGGTACAACTGGGCGCGGTAACCGGCGGCCAATTCGGTGGCCTGGGCGTCCTCCCGCTTGTCGACATGGGTGGTCTCGCGCGGCGCGGCGGCGGCCGGCGCTGTCGCGGTATCGCGCAGTTGCCGGTCAAACTCGCTCTCCTCGAACAGGGTGAGCAGTTCGTAGGTGCCGTTATTGTCCAATACCACCTGCCCGGGCATCACCTTGGCCAGGCGCACATTGCCGGATACCGGCAGCTCGTCGTCCACGGCGTAGACGTCCTGCCGCTTGCGGTACTCGATAATGGCGTGGCCGAGGCCGTCGTCGGTGGAGGCCACCACCCCCCGCAGGATCAGATCCAGGCGGGTCTCGCGGGCGCCGTCCTCGATGCCCTCGCGTGCGGAGGCGCCGCTGACGGGCGCCGCCTCAACAATCGCGGCCCCGGGCTCCGCGCCCGGCTCGCCGAACAGCTTCCTGCCGACCAGGCGGTCGATATTCACGCCGGCCGTCTCCGGGGCGCCCTGGCTGCGGCTCACGGGGTTGACGATGTCCGCCGGCAGGGGCGTCGGGGCCGGTTGCGGCCACAGCGCCCAGAACAATTGCACCAGCGCGAGCACCGCCCACAGCGCCAGCAGCACCAGCAGCCCCCGGCGCAACAGGCGCAGGCGCGCGGGTTGCGCGAGACCCTGCGCCGACTGCTGCAGAACAGCGGCCGCGCGCTCGGCGTAGTTACCGGTATTTTCTAGCCAAGAGGCTGGCAAATCGCACTCCCGTCATCTGCCTGCCCGGATACGGTGTCCAGGGCATTCCGACCACGATTATAGGGTGCACGATTGAAAGATAAAACTATGACAGTTTTATTAAAACCGCGAAATTGGCGGGGATTCCGGTTAATTCTTGCCGACATTTGCCGGCAAGTCGCCAGAATGGGCTCCCTAAGCCTGTAGGGTCGAATTCACTCGACCACCGCGGCGGGATGGCCGGTTGAAACCGGCCCTACAGCGAGCCCTCCCCCAACCGATGTAGGGTCGAATTTATTCGACCATCCCCCGCACGCGCCGGCGATCAGAGGGACTGGTAGTAGTCCATCAGGATCTTGGCCACCTCCGGACGGGAGAACTCGGGGGGCGGGGCGATGCCATTGCCCAGCATTTCCCGCACCTTGGTGCCCGACAGCAGCACGAAGTCCTCCTTGGCGTGGTCCGGCGCGTCGCGCATCATCACCACCCGGTCCAGCTTCTTGCTGTAGGCGGTGTGATCGGCGCGGTAGATTTCCAGCTCCAGGGCGCCCTCGGGCACTTCCTCGTCGAAGATGGTCTGGGCGTCGAAACCGCCGTAGTAGTCCCCCACCCCGGCGTGATCGCGGCCCACGATCAGGTGGCTGCAGCCGCAGTTCTGGCGGAACACCGCGTGCAGCACGGCTTCCCGCGGGCCCGCGTAGAGCATATCGAAGCCGTAGCCGGTGATCATGACCGTGTTCTTGGGGAAATACACTTCGACCATCTTGCGGATCGAGGCGTCGCGCACTTCCGCGGGGATATCGCCGGGCTTGAGCTTGCCCAGCAGCATGTGGATCAGGATGCCGTCGGTGCCCAGGTCGTCCATGGCCATCCGGCACAGTTCCTCGTGGGCCCGGTGCATGGGGTTGCGGGTCTGGAAGGCCACCACCTTGTCCCAGCCACGCTCGGCGATCTCGTTGCGGATTTCCACCGCGGTGCGGAAGGTATCCGGGAAGTCGCTCTGGAAGTAGGAGAAGTTCAGCACCTGGATGGGGCCGGACAGCAGGGTACGGCCCAGGCCCTTGAAGGTGGCCACCCCGGGGTGTTCCGGATCGAGGGTGCGAAACACCTTCTCCGCCATGAAGTCGACCTGCTCCTCAGACACCGACTCCACCGCCTCCACGTCCATGATCGCCAACACCGGGTTGCCCTCGACATTGGGGTCGCGCAGGGCGATGCGGGAGCCGGGCTCGATACCGGCCTCGTCGGTCAGGTTGACAATCGGCACCGGCCAGAACAGGCCGTCAACGGTGTGCAGCTTCTCCGCCACGCTCAGGGCGTCGGCCAGGTTCATGTACCCGTCGAGGGGGGTGAAATAGCCCGCCCCCAGCATCACCGCGTTGGCGGCGGCGGCGGAGTTGAGCAGCAGCGAGGGCAGTTCCTCGCCCTCGCGGATCAGGGCGTGGTGTTGCTCGGTGTCGTAGACGAACCGCGGGTTCAGCTGGTCCGCGCCGTGGGGCTTGATCATGGTGTTCTCCGTACGTTGCGTAATGTATTCAGGTGCGATGCGACCCGGCGATGGACTCAGGCCGGGATGATCCCGCGCTCGCGCAGTACCGCCAGGATCTGCTCCACCTCTTCGTCCAGGCTCTGGCGGTCGGAGTGCAGGTGCACCTCGGGGCTCGCGGGGGCCTCGTAGGGGTCGTCGATGCCAGTGAAATTCTTGATCTCGCCGGCGCGAGCCTTCTTGTACAGGCCCTTGGGGTCGCGGGCCTCGGCGGCCTCCAGGGCGCAGTCGACGAAGACCTCGATGAAGTCCATGCCGGCGTCTTCGTGCAGCTTGCGCACCTGGTCGCGGTCCGCCGCGTAGGGGCTGATGAAACTGGACAGGGCGATGGCGCCGGCGTCCACGAACAGCTTGGCCACCTCGCCGATGCGGCGGATGTTCTCGGTGCGGTCCTCGGCGGAGAAGCCCAGGTTCTTGTTGATGCCCATGCGCACGTTGTCGCCGTCCAGGCGATAGGCCAGTACGCCCATCTCGTTGAGGCGCCCCTCCAGCTCCACCGCCACGGTGCTCTTGCCGCTGCCGGACAGCCCGGTGAACCACAGGGTGGCGCCCTTGTGGCCCAGCAGTTTGGCCCGGTGCTCGCGGGTGATATCGCCCTCGTGCCAGTGCACGTTCGTCGCTTTCTGTTCTGCCATAATCCTCGATCTCTATCAGGTAGTGAATCCGCTATCCAGCTCGCCGGAACCGCGCCGCGCCGGCGATCGCGGGCTAGTGCTCGATAAATGCCGCCCGGTACTCCCGGAACTGCGCTTTCAGCCCCTCTTCGGTGAAGCCGAACTGCTCCAGGGTGTATTCGTGGGGCGGGCGCAGCTCCCGGCGGTTGAAGTCCTGCCACCGGGCCATTTCCGCCCGCGCCTCTTCGGTCAGCGCCATGCCCAGGAAATCGTAGACCTTTTCGATCTCCCGCAGCGGCTGGCTGACCGTATCCTTGAACCACAAATCGAGAAAGGCGTTTGCGCCCTCGTCATTGCCGCCCATGCGCTCGCGCACCGCCATGGTGTGGCGCATGCCGTTGGCGAATTTGCGCGCCCACTGCTCGCCCACCACCCTGGGATCGGCGGAATCCGAGTAGATAACCCACACCCCGGCGATCAAGCTGGCGAGGGAGGGGACGGTCTCCACCGGGTCGCGGTGGGATTGTACCACCTTGGCGTCGGGAAATACCTTGAACACCAGATCCATGTAGTGCAGGTGGTGGGGCGCTTTCAGCGCCCAGCGCTCCCCCTGCTGTCCGCTGCGCTTCTTCTGCCACTGCAGGAACTGCAGCAGCAGCTTGAAGTACTCGTAGCCCGGAGTGTGGTCCTGGGCCTCGATCCAGGCGTCGTAGCTGGGAACGTTGACGAAAGCCTGAATATTGAAACTGTAAAAGGACTGCTCCAGCAGCATGATGTCTTCGTCCGGCCCCAGGGCGTCCATGGGATGGATCGACAGCAGTTCCGGATTGGCGTCGACCATGGCCTGCATCTCGGCCTTGGCGTCGCGGATGCGGCGATCACCCTCGGCGGTGAAATCCCAGTCCAGGTCCGGGCAGGGGAAGCGGGTCTCGTACCACAGGGGCGCGAACATGCGGTGATCGGCGGCGATGGTGCGGTGCAGCATGGTGGTACCGGTGCGCGGCAGGCCCACAATCACCAGCGGCGCCTCGATCACCTCGTCACGGATTTCCGGATAGCGGGTCAACCAGGCCTGGACCCGCAGGCGGGTGGCCAGGATATCCACCACCCGCTGGCGCATGGCCTCGCGACCAAAGGCGTTGAGGTCCGCCTCGTGTTCCAGGGACCACAGCAGGCGGCGCAGGGGCTCGAGATGACTGTCGTCGCCGAAATCCTCCAGGCCGTCCACGGCCCTGGCGGCGGCGATGACCGCCTCGGGTTCAAATAGGTGTTGATCTGTCATGGTGCTCTCGTTGTGACGGCCATTGTGGCCGTAAGGGTTAAGTGATCAGTCCGCGCGCAACGCCGCCAGCGGCACCACGCGGGTGGATACCGGCGGTTTATCCCGCGCCTCCACGTAACGCAGCAGCATGGCGCCGCTGCGGTGGCCCGCGGTGTCCAGCCAATTGGGCCAGTCGCGCTCCGGCGCCGCGTCGGCAAACGCCGCGTCGGCAAACGCCGCGTCGGCAATCACGATGCGCACGCTGCCGTCCGCCTGGAGCACGGCGTTGTGCCTGTTCACGCACACCCGGTGGTAGCGGTAGTCCAGGGATTCCATCCAGTAGTTGGACAGCTGCAGGTTCCAGGTGCGGCACTCCCGGGGCGGGGTGAACTCCACCACCAGGGCCTGGTCTGGCTCCAGTTGCCAGTAACTGTTGTGGTAGTGGATCGCCGGATCGCCCCCGGCCCGCAGGCACATGGACTGGTCGTTGGGGGGCAATTGGTTGATATGGCCGGCAAAGTGCTGCATCCACTGGTGAAACAGGCCCGCGGTGCCGCTGACAAAGGGCACCACGGCCTCCAGCTGGGCGGCAAAAGTAGCGGGGTCCAGCACCGGATCGGTGGCGGGGTCCAGGCACTCGATGCTCAACTCGGCCTTCTTCTCGGTGGCGCGGTCGCGGAAGGTCTGGCGCACCAGCAGGTTGTCGCTGGCCTCGGTCATCGGCAGCCAGTTGCCCGGATGCTCCCGGGCCGACACCACCAGCTCGAAGTCGCCGTTGGCGTCCACCGCCAGGTCGGCCAGTTCCACATGGCCGGTGGGCGCCATGTCACCCTGCCCGGCGAAGGAGCCGGCCTTGGTCTCGATGCTGAGGTAGTCCACGGTGCCGCGGTTGCCGCGAATGCGGTACTCGTGGCGGCCGTCGACGGCGCAATTCTGGTAGAAGTTGTCCGGATTGTCGTTGCCGATCTTGGCAGTTTCGTGGGACAGGGAGTAAAACTGGGGGTGCTGGGGGTCGCTGAACTCGATCTGCTTCTCCAGGCCCAGGCGCAGCAGGCGCGTGAGGTAGCGGTAGCCCTCGGCCCGGGTCAGCGGGTCGTCGGGCACCCCCGCCGCCAGCACCTGGGCACCGGCCGCCTTCAGGGCGTCACAGAATTCATTCCACAGCTCGCCGTTTAACAGCCTGGCTTCGGGCTTGGTATCCGTCATCTTATAGGGTCCTCCACTGATGGGAGGAAAGTGTGGCAGCGCCCGCCCGGGGGATCATCACCCTTACGGGTGGTATTGGGCAACGCGCCGGCGGCCGGTACAACTACAGGTAATAATCCACCAGCGACAGCACCAGCATCAGCCCCACCAGGGGGATCAACCAGCGGCGCAACTGGGCCATGCGTTCCGGGTCGGCGGGCTTGGCGAAGCGCTCGCCCAGCACCACCATCAGGGCCACCCCCCCGAAAATCAGCAGCAACAGTAAAAACAGGTTGTTCATGACGCCCTCCGGTGAACCGATGGCCCGGGTCAACCGTGCTCGCAACGCGGCGCGGTGCCGGCCCGCACCGCAGCGTACCACGCCGAGGGCTCGACGATCTCGCCGTCCGCATCCAGTGGCGGGTAGGCCAGGCCGCGCTGCTGGCAGAATTCGCGCACCACGGGATGGGCCCACTCGAACAGCAGGCGCTGGTAGGTCGCGGCATCGATGCGACAGCGATCGTAAAGGCCGGCCTCGGCCCGCTGGCGCTGGGCCTCCGCGAGGATGATTCCCGAGGCGACGGAGACGTTGTAGGACTCCACCATCCCCATCATCGGCACGGTGATAAAACCGTCCACCGCCGCGCGGGCCGTCTCGCTCACTCCGCGACGCTCCGCGCCCATCAACACCGCCGTGGGCCGGCAGTAGTCGATCTCGCGGTAGTCGCGCGCGCCCTCCCCCAGGTGCGCCGCGAGCACCTGGTGGCCGCGGGACTGGAGATCGGCGATGGCGTCACCGGCCGAGTCGTGGCGCACCACCTCCACCCAGCGGTGCGAACCCATGGCGGTACCGCGGTAGGCGCGATAATCCTCCTCGCCGAGCACCGCGTGCAGCTGCATCACCCCGGCCGCGTCGCAATTGCGCACAATGGCCGAGAGGTTGCGCTGCTTGTTGACGAAATCGGTCACCAGGGCGAGGTCGGGCTGGCGGCGCGCCAGCACCGCCCGCAAACGGGCGCTGCGCTCGGGAGTCACGTTTTCAGCAACTGCGGGGACAGGGTCTCCACCATGCGCCGCACGCCATCGCGCCAATCCACCCCGGTGGGGCCAATCAGCTCATGCATGCGGGTGGTGTCGATACTGAGGCTGCCGAAGGCCTTGGGGTTTTCCTGGAACACCGGCTCCAGGCCGGTCAATTCGGTGAGGTAGGCGCACCACTGTTCGATGCTGGCCGGCTGCGAACCGCCGAAATTCACGGTGGTGACATCGGTGCTCGCC
Source organism: Parahaliea mediterranea (assembly GCF_017255185.1). Classification (GTDB taxonomy): domain Bacteria; phylum Pseudomonadota; class Gammaproteobacteria; order Pseudomonadales; family Halieaceae; genus JAFKCZ01. The sequence continues at coordinate 563,709 of NZ_JAFKCZ010000001.1, read as the reverse complement.
GCCGCCAACAGGCGCGGCAGCTTTTCGAGGTAATCATCCACATGCAGCAGGTGGTAGACGTTGGGCCCCTCGGGATGGACATCGATGGGCACGCCCTGCTCCATCATCAGCAGATGGTACCAGGGCCAGCCGCCGTTATTGCCGTAGGGCACGCTGAGCCGGGCGATGGTGGCGGGAATGCCGAACTGGTGGGCGGTAAAGCGGCACACGGTCTCGGCGGCGATTTTGCTGATGCTGTAGGTGGGAAACATGACCCGGTGGTTGTCCCCCAGCGGGGCGTTCTCGGCCAGCGGCTGGTGCCCCGCGTATTCATAGACCGCGGTGGAGGACAGGTGCAGGAAGGCCGAGGCCTTGCGACAGTGCAGCATCAAGCGGCCCACCCCCTCGCCGTTGGCGGCCAGGTCGTAGTCAAAGTCACCGCTCTTGACCACGGCGAAGTTGAGTACGTAGTCGAAATCGTCCGGCAGGCCCTCGAGACTGCCGGGCTGCGCCAGGTCGGCCTGCAGGCAGGTAGCTCCCAGGGACTCCACCTGCTCGCGGTCCTCGGGCTTGGAAAAACGCGCCAGGGCGTAGACATCGGCGATGCCGGACCAGGCCGCGACCACCGGTTGCGCCACCTGCCCCGTGGGGCCGGTAATCAGGATTTTCTTGCCGTTGAGATCGACGGGATCAAATGCCATGGTAGTACTCCAGAGTCAGGCTGAAAACGCAGTGTAGAATGCCCGGCCGGCGCGGCAATCACCCATAAGTACCAGACCCTAGCTGTCCGCCTCCCCCGACATGACCCGGTAGGCCGCGGAGATGCGGTCCGCCGAGGCCACCGAGCACTTGAGGTCGCGCACCAGGCCGTCCTTCAGACTGTACACCCAGCCGTGCACCGCCAATTGCTGGCCCCGGGCCCAGGCGTTTTGCACAATGGTGGTGTGGCACACGTTGGCCACCTGTTGCGCCACATTCAGTTCACACAGCAGGTCGACACGCGCATCGTCATCCTGAAGGTCGTCGAGGCGCTGCTGATGGCTGTGCTGTACATCCTTGATATTGCGCAGCCAGTTGTCGATCAGCCCGTTGTCCTGGTTTTCGAAGGCGGCGCGCACACCGCCGCAGCCATAGTGGCCCACCACCAGCACGTGCTTGACCTTGAGTACATCCACCGCGAACTGCAGTACGCTCAAACAGTTGAAGTCGGTGTGCACCACGATATTGGCCACATTGCGGTGCACGAAGACCTCGCCGGGCAACAGGTCGACGATCTGGTTGGCGGGAACCCGGCTGTCGGAGCAGCCAATCCACAGGTATTCAGGGCTTTGCTGGTTGGCCAGTTTCTCGAAGAACTGGGGGTCGCTGGTCTTGATACGCTCGGCCCAGGCCCGGTTGTTGGCAAAAAGCTCGTCGATATCGCTCACTGCATGGGACTCCTAAGCGAAAAGGGAACCCCAGTTTACACCATCAGCGTGGTCAGGCGATTCAGCGCGACGCGATTGCCCCCCTGATCCCTGGCGGCAGCCAGCGCCTTGTCGGCGGCGCTCTCGATCTGCCGCGCCAGCTGCACCATATCGACGGCGGGAAAGCGCTGCGGCTCCCAACACACATAGCCGACACTCAGGGTGACCTGGAGATTGGCTCCCCGACTGTCGTCCACCGCAAAATCCTCGATGTCGGCGCGGATTCGCTCGGCGATATCCCCCGCCATCACCTCGCTGCTACCGGGCACCAGGATCGCCAGGCGCGCGCCGTTGAGTCGGGCCAGGTAATCGGACTTGCGCAAATCGGAAGAGATCCGTTCGGAGATCTTTTTCACCAGGAACTGACCGGTGATGTCGCCGTAATGCCGGTAGAGGTCGTCGTACTCGTCGATCTCCAGCATCAACACCGAAATGGGCTGGTTGGCGCGACGGGAACGGGCGATTTCCCGGGCGATATCCTTCTCGAAACCGCGCAGGTTGCTGATCTGTGTCAGCGGGTCAATCATCGTCAGCCGGGATACCTGCTGGCGGCTCACCGCATTCTTGAAGCACAGGGAAATAACGGAAGCCAGGTGGGCGATATGCGCTTCCTCGGCCTCTCCCACGGCAAAGTGGGAATCGCAGATACCGCAGTGCAGGCTGCCCATCATGCGGCCATTGTCCAGCAGCGGCAACAACAGCGCCTGGTCGATTCTGTCATCGGCCTTGAGCACTTCGAACATACGCCTGTCGGCGGCGTCGACAAGGGCGACATCCGGTTCCAGGTCGTACAGGTCCTGCATTACAAACACGTCCGGGTGCAACTGCAGGTATTGGCCGTAGCGATCACCGCCGGGCAACAATCCGCAAAGCACCTGCTCGGGATCGTGCAGCCACAGCTCGGCGGCGCTGAAACCAAAGTGGCGCGGCAGGTTGACCAGCAGAATCTCCAGTAGCCCCTGCAAGTCCGGAGCACTCAGCAACATATGCTCCATCTGCAGCGACTGGTTGTAGAGGTAGCGGTTGAGGGTAAGGGTTTCCCGCTGGTGGCGCTCGTGCAGCTCGGCGAGCGTCTCCGGGGGCGGCGCGGCTTCTATTTCCTCGAAGTCGACGTCCCGGGTATCTTCTATGGGGGGGTGTGCCATTACATCGTCCCAATGTGCGCCGGCATGCCGGCTCTTGTTATTGGCAGCAAAGTGTAAGCGGCCTATAATGACGTTGCAAACCTGGGGGTGGCCCTGCCGCCGTGGCGCAGCTGTCGACATGTCGATTCCGCAGCGATACCGCGGCCAGGCCTGAGATACCACTTCGGTGAACCCTTTGAACCTGATCCGGTTAGAACCGGCGTAGGGATAGGTGCCTCGGTCGCAAGCCCGGGCCCGGCGGTCCACCCTGCGCGGCAAGTTAATCAATGCCGCTGGCCCCGATGCCCATGGCGCCCATCACGGCGCGATGCGACCCTCCTGATCCGTTCCGCTATTCCAACCGGTTCTCTTTCGTTGTGCTATGAGGAGAACCAATGATGAGACAGTCCAGACTAGTCCCCGGCGCGCTACTCGGCCTCGCGGTCACCGCGGGCGCCCAGGCGGCCGAACTCGAGGAAATCCTGGTGACCGCGGAATTCCGCCCGGTAAACCTGCTGGAACAACCGGCGAGCACCAGCGTGGTGACACAGGCCGACATCCAGCAGCGGGCCGCCCAGCACCTGGAGGAGGTGCTGAACCTCGCCCCCAACGTCAACTACGCCGGCGGCACCGCCCGCGCCCGTTTCTACCAGGTGCGCGGCATCGGCGAGCGCAGCCAGTTCCAGGAACCGATCAACCCCTCCATCGGTTTTGTTATCGATGGCGTGGATTTCAGCGGCCTGGGCAGCGTGGGCACGCTGTTCGACGTGGAGCAGGTGGAAGTGCTGCGCGGCCCCCAGGGCACCCTGCACGGCGCCAACGCCCTGGCCGGCCTGATCAACGTGCGCACCGCGGCGCCCGAGAACGAACCGGGGCTGTCGGTGCAGGCCGGGGCCGGCAACTACGACATGTGGAACCTCGGCGTGGTCGGCACCGGGCCGCTGGTGAAGGACACCTTGCTCTACCGCATCGCCGTGCACGAGTACCGCAGTGACGGCTTCACCGAGAACGACTACCTGGACCGGGACGACGTCGAGGCCCGGGACGAGACCAGCGTGCGCGGCAAGCTGCGCTGGCTGGCGGGCGACAACAGCAGCCTCGACCTGACCGCCTTCTACGCCGATGTCGACAACGGCTACGACGCCTTCTCCCTGAACAACACCCGCCACACCCTCTCCGACCAGCCGGGCCGCGACCGCCAGGAATCCAGCGCCCTGGCCCTGGACTGGCGCACCGCGCTGGGCGCGGTGGACCTGGAAAGCGCGCTGACCTGGGCCACCTCCGACAGCGAGTACAGCTACGACGAGGACTGGACCTACGTCGGCTACGCGCCGGACCAGGGCGAGTACTCCTCCTTCGACCGCTTCCTGCGCGATCGCGACAGCTACAGCGCCGAGTTGCGCCTGCTGTCCACCGAGCAATCGCGGCTGTTCGGCGGCCGCGGCGACTGGGTCGCGGGACTGTACTACCTCGGCAACCGGGAGGACCTGGAGCGCCAGTACACCTACCTCGCCAGTGACTTCCACAGCCGCTACGACACCGATACCCTGGCGGTGTTCGGGCAACTGGATACCCGCCTGACGGATCGGCTGACCCTGCTGAGCGGCCTGCGCCTGGAACAGCGCCAGACCGACTACAGCGACAGCAACGCCGTGGCCAGCGACCCGGACAAGGACCTGTGGGGCGGGCGCCTCACCCTGGAATACCAGCTGACGGACGAGCAGATGCTCTACGCCGGCGTCTCCCGGGGCTACCGCGCCAACGGTGTCAACGCCGGCATCCTCTCCAGCATGGCGGCCTACGACGACCCCGCGGTGCTCGACCAGCTGCGCTCGGTGCAAACCTACGACGAGGAGTCCCTGCTCAATTACGAGGCCGGCTTCAAGGGCAGCTTGCTCGACAACCGCCTGCGCGCGCGCCTGGCGCTGTTCTACATGGACCGCGAGGACCAGCAGGTGAAGGGTTCCCTGGTAATTCCGCGCGACAACAACAGCACCGATTTCATCGACCACACCAACAACGCCGCGGGCGGCAACAACTACGGCCTGGAGCTGGAGCTGGACTGGCTGGCCACCGAGGCCCTCAGCCTCTACGCCCACCTGGGTTTACTGGAGACCGAGTTCGAGGACTACATCATACCCGCCACCGGCGACGACCTTTCCGATCGCGACCTCTCCGGCCGCGACCAGGCCCACGCGCCGGGCTACCAGTACGCCGTGGGCGGCCGCTACAGTTTTGGCGGCAATTTCTACGCCCGCCTCGACCTGGAGGGCAAGGACGCGTTCTACTTCTCCGACCGCCACGACCTCAAGGCCCCCGCCTTCGACCTGCTACACATGCGCGTGGGGTATGCTAGCGATCGCTGGGAGGTGGCCCTGTGGGGTCGCAACCTGACCGACGAGGACTACTACGTGCGCGGCTTCGGCAGCTTCGGCAACGACCCGCGCAAGGGCTGGGTGACCGAGCCCTATTACCAGTACGGCGACCCGCGGACCTTTGGGGTCAGCGCGCGCTATTCGTTCTGAGCCAACACTTAGCTAGCCCACAAGGAGGCAGCATGCAACTCACCGCAGAATTCAGCCTGTACCCGCTGCAGGAGGAGTACATCCCGGTCATTCGCGATTTCATCGACGCGCTGCACCAGCACGGCGACCTGAAAATCGTGACCAACGCCATGAGCACCCAGGTGTGCGGCGACTTCGACCGGGTGTTCGCCATCGTGCGCCAGGAACTCAAGGCCAGCCACGAGCGCCACGGCAAACAGATCCTGGTGTGTAAATTCATCCCCGGAGAGCTGGACATCCGCTGATGACGCTGGAAACCCTGGCCGCCGCCCTGGCGGCCATGTCGGTGTGGGAACTGATCGCCGTGGCGCTGGGTATCGCCTACCTGTTGCTGGCGGTGCGGGAGAGCCTGTGGTGCTGGTACGCGGCGTTCACCGGCACCGCCATCTCGCTCTACCTGTTCTGGCAGGTGGGGCTGGTGATGGAGTCCGCCCTGCAGGTGTATTACCTGGCCATGGCGGTCTACGGCTGGTGGCAGTGGCAACACGCCGACGGCGCCGGCGACGAGGCGGGCCAGCGGCCCATCTCGCGCTGGACTCCGGGCCAGCACGGCGTCGCCATTGGCGCCGTGCTGGCGGCATCGGCGCTCAGCGGCGCCCTGCTGGCGCGTTACACCGACGCCGCCATGCCCTACCTGGACTCGTTCACCACCTGGGGCGCGATCCTCACCACCTGGATGGTGGCGCGCAAGGTGCTGGAGAACTGGCTGTACTGGCTGGTGATCGACGGCGCGTCCATCTACCTGTATATCGACCGCGAGCTGTACCTGTTTTCCCTGTTGTTCGCGGTGTACCTGGTCATCGTGGTGGCCGGATTCTGGCAATGGTTGCAACACTACCGCAGCGCCACCAGCTGAGGCTGGAACAGGCCCTGGGCCAGTGGTCGCACTGGGACTGCGGTGTCGCGCTGTCCGGCAAACCGGCCATCACCGCCGTACTCGGGCCCGGGCACAGCAATCACAGCGTGCAGGTGACGGCGCCCGACGGGCGCGCCTTCGTGGTGCGCCTGGACGGGGTCGACACAGACCATCACGGCATCAGTCGCCAGGCCGAATGGCGCGCCCTGAAGCGAGCCCACGGACAGCGCCTGGCGCCGCGGCCCTGCTACTTCAATCCCGACCTGGGCGTCCTGGTGTGCGCCTACCTGCCCCCCGATGCGCGGCAACGACAATGCCCCGCGGACACCGCCCACCTCCTGCGCGGCATTCACGCCCTGCCCGGGGTGCATTTCCGGCTGGACCTCGGCGAGCGCATCGCCCATTACCAGCGCCGCTGCGAGCAGGTGGCGCCGCGCCACCTGGCGGAGCTTTCACCCTTCGAGGGGCCGATCAACCGGGTACTTCAATGGCTGCGTGACGGCACCGACCGCCAGGTGCTGTGCCACAACGACCTGCTCGCCGCCAACCGGCTGTACAGCGGCGGGCACCTGTGGTCACTGGACTGGGAGTACTGCGCGATGGGCAGCCGCTGGTTCGACCTGGCGGTGGTGTGCAGCGGCGACGACCTGGACGACGACGACACCGCGGCCCTGCTGGAAGCCTATCTGCAGCGGCCTCCGGGAGAAATCGACTACCTCTATCTGGCCCATTTCGGCCTGCTGTACCGCTATCTGGAGCTGCTGTGGTTCGCCAGCGTTTCACCCCAGGCCACCGACTGGCCGCACCGGCTGGCGGCGCTGGACAGCGCGGCGAGGGAATTGGTCAATCGCGGAAATTGGTGAATTGCAGCGGCTGCTCGAATTCCGCCTCGCGCAGTAGCGCGATCACCTGTTGCAGGTCGTCGCGCTTCTTGCCTGTCACCCGCACCTGGTCGCCCTGGACCTGGGCCTGCACCTTCAGCTTGGCCTCCTTGATTTTCTTCACCAGGGTCCTGCACTGGTCGCTGTCCAGGCCATGGCGCAGGGTCACGGTTTCACGCACCTGCTTGCCGGATGCGGTGGGCTCGCCGCAGTCCATGGCCGCGGGATCGATCTCGCACTTGATCAGGGCGCCGCGCAATATGTCCTCCATCTGCGTGACCTGGAACTCCGCCTCGGCCCTGATCACCACCGTGCGCTCCTCGCGCTCGAAGGACGCGTCCACGCCCTTGAAATCAAAGCGGTTGGCAACCACCCGCTGCGCCTGGTCCACCGCGTTGGTGAGCTGGTGCAAATCCACTTCCGATACCACGTCGAATGATGGCATAGTGCGATACCCCGACCGCTGCTGAACGAGGAGCCCATGGTAATGCGCCGCCGGCCATTTACAATCCCCCCCGATCGATACGGCGCCGCGAGCTGATCTTGCCGGCACACTGGCACATCCTCGGTACCGGGGCCATGGGCTGCCTGTTCGCGAGCTACCTGGCCCGGCAACGGATTCCCCTCACCCTGCTCCCCCGCCAGCCAGCCGAACCGGGGGATATTACCCTGGTAGTGGACGGACTCGGCGGCGGCCATCGCTACCAGCTGCCCTGGGAGACAGCCGGCTCGGACGGCCCCATCAGCCACCTGCTGGTCACCACCAAGGCCTACGATGTCGCCCCGGCGGTGGCTTCCGTGGCGCACCGCCTGCGCCCGGACACCGTGGTGCTGCTGATGGCCAACGGTATCGGCTTCGAGCGCGAAGTCCGCGCGCGGGTCCCGGGCCTCGCACCCACCCTGGGCACCACCACCGAGGGCGCGTACCGGGAGGCGCGCTGGCGGGTACGCCACGCGGGGCGCGGGGCAACCCGCATTGGCCTGCCGGGAGGCGCTGGCGCGCCGGCGTGGTTCGCCAACTGGCGGGCGGCGGTTCCCGACTGCCACTGGGACATGGCGATCGAGCAGGCCCTGTGGCGCAAACTCGCCATCAACTGCGCAATCAACCCGCTGACAGCCCTGCACGGCTGCGCCAATGGCCAACTGGGCGCGGACCCCGGCCTGGCGGCGCAGGTCCGCGCGCTGTGCGCGGAAATCGAGCGCATTGGCATTGCCGCCGGACAGGCGTCCGCGGTGACGGACCTGGAAGCGGCGGTGTTCGCGGTGATCGCGGGCACCGCCGACAATCAGTCCTCCATGCTGCAGGATGTCCGCGCCGGCCGCCGCACCGAGATCGATTACATCACCGGCCACCTGCTGGCCACCGCCACGGCCCACGGCCTCGACGCCCCGCGCAATCGCGAACTGATGGACAAAATAACCGCCCAGGAGCCCTCCGCCGATGCCTGAATTTACCCTGCCGACCCTGCTTTCCGCACTGGCGGTCAGCGCCCTGGTCGCCAGCGACTACCGCCGCTGGCGCCCCGGCCGCTACCTGTTCAAGCCCCTGGCGGCGCTGGCCTTCCTGTGGCTCGCCTGGCAGCTCGACGCGGGCCAGTCGGCATACGGCCGCTGGGTGCTGCTGGGGCTGTGCTGCTGCGCGCTTGGCGACCTGCTGCTGATGCCGGACCGGGAAGGGAGCTTTATCGCCGGGCTGGCGGCCTTCCTGTGCGGCCACCTGGCCTACGGCGTGGCCTTCGCCCAACTCGGCGACAATTACGCGGCCCTGGCCGCCGGCGCCCTGCCGGTGCTGGCGCTACTGGCCGGCACCGGCCGCTGGCTGGCGCCGCACGTGGCGAGACACATGCAGTTTCCGGTGGCGCTGTACATCCTGATCATCTCCGCCATGTTGCTCTGCGCCTGCCTGAGCGCGGGTCACCCCGCGGCGTGGTGGATCATCCCCGGCGCCTTCGGTTTCGCCCTGTCCGACCTGGCGGTGGCCCGGCAACAGTTTGTGCACCCCGAACCGCGCAACGGGCTGTGGGGCACGCCGCTGTATTTCGGCTCGCAGATGTTGCTGGCGGCGTCGGTGGCGGCGGTCTGAGATCGCGGCCCGCGGGTGGCATGGCGCCCTCCGGCGGTCACTCTCGGTGCGCACCGCCGTCCAAGTCCTGCCGGTAGACATGCCGGGAAAGGTCGGACACCACCGCCGACCACTGGGACAGGGGCATGCCGGCCAGTAGTACTGCCTGCCGGTAGAGCCTTGCCTCGCCGCGGGCGCGGGTGAGGCCAAACAGACAGACCTCGCCGGCACAGCGCAGCACCATGCCCAGCCGCTCGTCGGCGGGCGGCAGGGGCCGGTTGTCGGCGATGCCCGCGCTGCCTTGGGGGCAGGCTTTGGGTGCCTGGTAAAAACGCAGGTGGCGATTTTCACCCGCCGCGGCGGTACAGACACGCTCGCTCAACCAGTCCAGCGAAACACCTTCGGGCAGGTTCAGTGGCTGGTCGAACGCCAATCTCGGCCCCTCCAGCGCAACCCGCTGCGGCACCGGCGACAGCAGATAGACCGCCAGCGCCGCGATCAAAGCGGCGCCGAGAACCGCAAGTCGCACGCGGGGCCGCCGCAGCAGGACCAGTGCGTCCCGCAACGAGAGCTCGGAGAAACCCCGCCAATCGGCGAGCTGCGAGCGCCCCTGGCGCCCCAGCGCCCGGGGAATGGCCGGCGGCACATCGTCCTCAGACTCGCGGCGCAGCGCCGATCGCACGCCCGCCAGGGGGTGCCGTGCCATGGCCTGGGGTTGCTGGCGGGCCAATTCACGCAGGATCTGACGTACCCGGTGGGTGTTGTCCGGACGATCCCCCGGTTTTTTCTGCAGCAGGCGATCAACCAGGTCCCGCAGTTGCCCGGGCACCGGCGTGCCGTCCGCCAGCTTATCCGGCAAGGCCGAGGGCGCTCCCTCCAGCAGCCGCCGCGCGTCCAGTTCCTCCCCGTCCAGGAAGGGGTGCCGGCCCGCGATCATCCGGTACAACAGGCAACCGAGGGCGAAAAGGTCGGAACGCACATCCAGGGGCTCCCCCCTGAGCTGCTCCGGCGACACGGCCGCGGCGCTTCCCGCGGCCATCCGGCTACCCGGGGCACGGGCGATGCCAAAATCAGTGAGCAGTGCGTGGCCATCCTCCGCCACCAGAACGTTGCTGGCCTTGAGGTCCCCGTGCACCAGGCGGCGCTGGCGCACCGCCGCCAGGGCCGCGCCGATATCGATGCCAAGGTTGAGAATGGCCAGCAGCGGCAGCGGCGCCTGCTGCAGCAGCTCCTCCAGGTCACAACCGGGCACATAGGCCATGACCAGGGCCAGATGCTGACCCGCGCTGATCACGTCATAGACCTTGACCACTCGCGGACTGTCGATAGCGGCAATGGTACGGGCCTCTGCCAACACCTCGCGGCGAACCCGGCGCTCCCCTGGCAAGCGATAGAGTTTGACCGCCACCCGGCGCCGCAGCTGGCCATCGTATCCCAGGTAGACGCTGCCCTGGCCGCCCTGGCGAATAAGCCGCAGGATGCGGTAGCGGCCGATGCGCGCACTCACTCCTCGCCTCCAGCCAGACGCAGGCGGGCCTTCAGTCCCTGGTAGGAAACCACCAGCTCACGGGCGGCGCGGCGTACATCGCCGCCCGCGGTCTTCAGAGCGGCCTCGACCTCGGCCCGGGGCACATCCGCGGCCAGCCTAAGATCCGGCATCTCGTCAAGGCGCCGGTATACGGCGGGCCGCGACATCCCCAGGACCCTCGCGGTGGCGGCCACCTCGCAGCCGCTGTCGATATAGGCGGCCCGGAATGTTTCGAGGTCCACCGCCGTCGCGGGGCGCCGTGACGGTTCCCGCGACGCGCCCTCGCCGCTCTCCGCTTGGTTAAGGCGAGCCAGCAGATTGGCGGGAACACACAGGCCATATTCGCTCGCCACCAACACCTGTCGCGCGGCATTGCCGAGCTCGCGAATATTGCCGGGCCAGGCGTAACGCGCGAACAACTGGAACACCTCGGCCCATTGCGCGATGAGCAGCTCGTCCCTACCCACCCCCGGGAGCAGATGGGCACAGCCCATGGATGCAGCCTCGCCGGTTATAAAGTGCAACAGCAGCTCGCCCACATCCTCGGCATGCTCGCGCAGCGCGGGCACCTGTATTTCGATACTGCCGAGACGGTGCCGCAGCGCGGCATTGAAGTCGCAGCCATCGCCCGACAACTCGGCGTCGGTGGCGGCCACGATACGCACGTCGACCGCCTCCAGCGCACCACCCACCACCTGGATTTCACGCTGCTGCAGGGCGCGCAACATTTGCGGCTGGATCTCCGCCGGGGTCGCGCCGACTTCATCGAGAAACAGGGTACCGCCGGCCGCCTGCTGGAAATAACCGGGTGTCGCCCTGGCCGCGCCGGTATAGGCGCCCCTCGCACTGCCGAACAGCAGCGCCGGCGCCAGCTGGGTGGGCACGGCCGCCATATTGATAGTGACCAGGGGCGCGCCGGCGCGAGCGCTGGCCCGGTGTATGCCGGCCGCGGTCAACTCCTTGCCTACCCCCGTCTCCCCCAGCACCAGCACGTCGAGGTCGGTGGCGCCGGCCCGGGCCACCTGCTGTCGCAGCCGGGCCATCGCGGCGCTGCCGCCGAGCAGGCCAAAGTCCGCTTCCGGCCCGTCGGCAATGGCGCCGCGCGGGGGGCCGATGCGCAGGTACAGTACCACGGCGTGGCCCAGTTGCAGGGTGACGCCGCGATCAAGCTGCGTCGGCTCCAGCTGCAATCGCCCCGACAATTCACGCCCTTGCACCGCGCAGGGGCAGGCGCCAGGTATCTTTTCGAGAACAACCCGGTGATCGCGGTACTCAAATGACAGGGCTTCGCGGGAAATATGCGGCTCGGCCAGCGACTCACTGGCGGATTCATGCCTGTTGGACTCGAACAAAGGGTGGTAGCGCCCGATGGACTCGGTCACTGCCCTGCCGGTCAAAGGCCATTCGCAGTAGTGACCGATGCGGCGTGTGTCGGGGTGGAACAGAATGGTGAGACCAACCACCCGGCCGGCGTAATCCGCGGCGAGGTTGGCGACCAATGACGGCGCCGTCGCCTCCTTGCGATCCTGGAAATTCATGGAGCGGTTTCGCGCCCCCCGTGTAGTCTCTTCCTAAACTGAGTGTAGCAAGGCCAGCGGCAGGTGCCACAACCCAAGGCCCCGCGGCCATTCGCGCCCTGACCCGTGGTCGCTAAACAGAGCTTCAAAAGGCATCCCGACAGCGTGCTAGAACAGCAATTCGGCCAGGGCAATCACCAGTACCCAGAGCACCGCGCTGCGCGACAGCAGGTCCTTCATTTCCGCTACCGCCCGCTCGGCATCCGGCCCCGACACATCGCCCCCCAGCTCCGGGACCGCCGCCCCGGCCACCCGGCCAAGGACCGCGGAGGCTTTCTCGCCGCTGAACAAGCCCTCGCCCAGTGCCGCGCGGCTGCGCACGAAATCACCGGTCACTGCGAACGACAGCGCCAACAGGCGGGAGGGCAGCCAGTCGAGTACCTGTACCAGAACGCTATCGGCCTCGTCGCCGGACTCCGCCGCCCCCAGCTGCGCGAGACGATAAACCAGGGCGCCAACCGGACCCGCCAGCAAAAAATAAAACAGCACCGGGAACCAGCGCTGGAAACCCTCGTAGAGCAAGGATTCACGCGCCATTGAATGGAACGTTTCCGCGGTGTCCGGGGCGGCGGCCGCGGCATCGCCGCCCAGGCGGCCGGTGATATACAGCCAGGCGGCCTCCGCGTCCCGTTCCAGGCAATACGCGCGATAGCGGTCGATCATGCCGTGGAAGTCCCCGCGCCCAAAGCTGTACAGCAGCACCAACCCGGCGGCGGCAATCCAGGCCAGCCCGAACAGCAACGGGCGCACGATCTCGAGTGCCCAGTGCAGCAACAGCGCGGGAACCAGCAACGCGACAACGGTCAGCCACAGCGGAGACTGAAGGTATTGCGCGAGTCGCTCGCGCAGGCGATAAAACCACCGGTCCCGCTGCACCGGGTTATCGGCTCCCCAGAATTGCAGCAGGAGCAGGCCGAGAATCATTGCCAGGAAGGTCATGGACATTCTCCATTATCCACTGCCAGGGCGGCCCGGTAGCGCCCCCAGTCGAAGGCCGGGCCCGGGTCGGTCTTGCGCCCCGGCGCGATGTCGCTGTGACCCGCGATCCGGCCCGCCTCCAGGGCCGGACAGGCCGCCAGCAGGCCGCGCGTCACCGCCACCAAGGTGGCGTACTGGGCGTCGGCATAGGGTTCCTCGTCGGTGCCCTCGAGCTCGATACCGATGCTGAAATCGTTACAATTCTCGCGCCCCCGGTAACAGGAGAGGCCGGCGTGCCAGGCGCGGTCGTCCAGGCTGACAAACTGCACCACCTCGCCACAGCGGCGGATCAACAGGTGCGAGGATACCTCCAGGCCGCGAATACCGCGAAAATAGGGATGGGCATCCCAGTCCAGGCAGTTGGTAAACAGGCGCTCGACACAGTCGGAACCGTACTCCCCCGGCGGCAGGGAAATATTGTGGATCACCAGCAGGTCCGGCTCGACCCCAGGCGGGCGGGGCCCGTAATTCGGCGACGGTACCCGCCGGGCACCGGATAGCCAGCCTTGTTCGACGCTGTAGATCATGCTCACCCGCGATAGTGGCAGGCTGCCAAAAACAGCCCGGGGCAGTGACCGTCGGCGACAGCAAGCACCCACGTGATTGGTTGTCACCCTGAATGGGCATCATAGCGGAGGCGGTCCACCGCACTCAACGGCGGCGGTGCGGGACTGACGGGCCCCCGCCGAGCTGCTAGAATCCGCTTCCCGCCCACAAGAGCAGCCGCGCCATGTCGAGCCCCTCACCCGCAATCATCCAGCAAAACGTCAGCGCCGCGCTGGCCGAGGACGTGGGCAGCGGTGATATCACCGCCGCACTGATCCCCGACGGGGCGATCGCGACCGGCCAGGTCATCACCCGCGAGGACGGCATTCTCTGCGGCCGCCCCTGGGTGGAGGCGGTGTTCGAGGCGGTGGACCCGGCGATCGTGCTGGACTGGCGGCGCGACGACGGCGACGCCATCGCCGCGGGGGAGCGCCTGTTCAGCTTTCGCGGCCCCGCGCGGGGCCTGCTCACCGCCGAGCGCAGCGCGCTGAATTTCCTGCAACTGCTCTCGGGTACCGCCACCGTGTGCCGTCGCTACGCCGATCGGGTCGAGGGCACCGGGGTACGACTGCTGGATACACGCAAGACCATTCCCGGGCTGCGCATCGCGCAGAAATACGCCGTGGCCTGCGGCGGCTGCCACAACCACCGAATCGGGCTCTACGACGCCTTCCTGATCAAGGAAAACCACATCAACGCCTGCGGCGGTATCGCCGGGGCGGTGGCGGCGGCCCGGGACCTCGCCCCGGGCAAGCCGGTGGAGGTGGAAGTGGAAAGCCTGGACGAGCTGGACCAGGCCTTGGCCGCGGGCTGCGACCGGGTGATGCTGGACAACTTCAGCCTGGAGGACATGCGCGAAGCGGTGGGCCGCACCAGGGGCCGGGTCGAACTGGAAGCCTCCGGCAACATCACCGACACCACCCTGAAACCGGTGGCGGATACCGGCGTGGACTTTATCTCCATCGGCGCCCTGACCAAGGACTGCAAAGCCCTCGACCTGTCCATGCGCCTGGACTGATCGGGGCGATTACAGCAGCGGGCGCTTGCTCACCAGCACGCCGTTGTTGTCGGCGTAGATAAAATCCCCCGCCTCGATCACCACCCCGCCGAAGTGCAGCGCGATATCCCGCTGGCCCTCGCCGCGTTTGTCGGTCTTGACCGGCACGGTCCCCAAGGCCTGCACGCCCAGCTCGGTGGCGCCGATTTCGTCCACGTCGCGGATCACCCCGTTGATGACCAGGCCCGCCCAGCCGTTGGCGGCGGCCTGCTCGGCGAGCATGTCGCCGAGCAGCGCGCGGCGGCGCGAACCGCCGCCGTCGACAACGATGACCCGCCCCTCACCGGGCTCCCCCACGCAGGCCTTGACCAGGGAATTGTCCTCGTGGCACTTGATGGTCACGGCGGCGCCGCTGAAGCGCTTGCGGCCGCCGTAGTTGCCAAACGGCAACTCGATGGCCAGCGCCTCCGGCGCGGCGTCGGACAGGTCGGGGGTGGAAAAGGTGGTCACGGCAATCTCCCTTGTCTGTTTCAAATCCAGGCTTCCGGGTAGGCCTGCAGGCCATCCCCGGCACCCGCGATGGCGCCCGCGTAAGCGGCACAGCGCGGCAGAATCCGCTCGGCATAAAACCCGCTGGTGGCGATTTTGCGGCGGTAGAAGTCATTGTCGCTGCCATCGGCCAGGCGCTGGTGGGCCAGCAGCGCCGAGCGCGCCAGGTGCCAGCCACCCAGCAGATAACCTGCCTGCATCATGTAATCGAAAGACGCACCCAGCGCCGCCGGCATATCCTCGTCCAGCGCCTGCAGCACCACCGCCGTGCTGGCGCGCATCTGGTCCAGCGCCCGACCCAGCGAATCGGCAATCGCGGTGAGCGCGGTGTCGTCGGCATCGCGCAGGGCGCGCACCGTGTCGGCGACCTCCGCCAGCGCCGTCTCCATCGCGGCGCCCTTGTCGCGGCCGAGCTTGCGCCCGACCAGGTCCGCCGCCTGGATGCCGTTGGTGCCCTCGTAAATGGCGGCGATACGCACGTCACGCAGGTACTGGGCGGCGCCGGTTTCCTCCACGTAGCCCATGCCGCCGTGAATCTGCACCCCCAGGGAAGTGATTTCCTGCCCGACCTCGGTGAGCCAGCCCTTGATGACCGGGATCATCAGGTCGACCCGCAACTGGCGGGCCGCTCGCTCCGCCTCGGGGCCCGCGTGGGCGAGGTCCATGGTCAGGGCCTCGCTGTAGACCAGCGCGCGCATGGCCTCGTTGAGCGATTTCATGGTCAGCAGCATGCGCTTCACGTCCGGGTGCTGGATGATCGGCACCCCGCCCTGCACCCGCTCGCGGGCGTAGTCCGCCGCCTGCTGGTAGGCGCCCTCGGCGCTGCCCAGGCCCTGGAGGCCAACTTTCAGCCGGGCCTCGTTCATCATGGTGAACATGCAGGCCAGGCCGCGGTTTTCCTCGCCCAGCAGATAGCCGATGGCGCCCTCGTTGTCGCCGAAGGCCATCACGCAGGTGGGGCTGCCGTGAATGCCCAGCTTGTGCTCGCAGGATACCGGGTAGACGTCGTTGCGCGCCCCCAGGCTGCCGTCACTGTTGACCAGGAACTTGGGCACGATGAACAGCGAGATGCCGCGGCTGCCCTCCGGGGCGTCCGGCAACTTGGCCAACACCAGGTGCACGATATTGTCGCAGGCCTCGTGATCGCCCCAGGTGATGAAAATCTTCTGGCCGTGGATGCGGTAGTGATCGCCCTCGGGCACCGCCCGGGCTTTCATCACCCCGAGGTCCGAGCCGGCGCCGGATTCGGTGAGGTTCATGGTGCCGGACCACTCCCCGGCGTGCATCTTCGGCAGGTAGGTTTGTTTCTGCTCCTCGTTGCCGTGGGCGGCGATGGCCAGGGCCGCGCCAGTGCTCAGGATCGGCGCCAGGGCCAGGGCCATGTCGGCGGAATTCCACATCTCGCAGGCGGCGGTGGCGTAGAGTTCCGGCAGGCCCTGGCCACCGTAGTTCGGGTCGGCGCTGATACCCAGCCAGCCGCCCTCGCCGAGTTGCTTCAGGGCCTGGGCATAGCCCGGCGAGATGCTCACTTTGCCGCCCTCGCAGGTCGCCGGATGTTCGTCGCCCCCCCGGCGCAAGGGGGACAGGGCCTCGCCGGCCAGCTTGCCCGCCTCCCCCAGCAGGGCCGCGGTAAGTTCCGGCCCCACGTCCAGGTCGGCGAAAGGCGGCAGGCCGCCGAGGCGGGTGCCTGCGTCGAGTAATTCGTCGATCAGGAAGGCCATGTCGTCCAGGGGTGCGCGGTAATCTGCCATGTTGTGTCCTGTGTACTGCGAGCTGAGTCGGGAAGTATAACCAATGGCCCATCTGAATCCCGGGCCGGATTGGCAATTCTAGACAGGCGCGTATAATTCCCCCAATCTATAGTCTTCATTTTCAACATTCACTGAGTGAATAGAATGGCCTTCTGTGCCGGGGGTACCGCGTGAACCTCAACCGCGTCGATCTCAACCTGCTGGTCTACCTGGACGCCCTGCTGCGCGAGCGCAACGTGACCCAGGCCGCCAACCAGCTGAACCTGTCCCAGCCCGCCATGAGCAACGGTCTCAGGCGCCTGCGCGAGCTGTTCGACGACCCCTTGCTGGTGCGCACCTCCGACGGCATGACCCCCACCGAACGCGCCCTGGAGCTGGAACCCATCGTGCGCGAGGTGCTGACCAATATCGACCGCGCGGTGCAACCTCGCTCCGCCTTCGAGCCGGAGAAGGCCAAGCGGGTGTTTCGCATCATGGCCAGTGACTACGCCGAATCCACCCTGCTGCCGGCGGTGCTGGGCAAATTGCGCAACCAGGCGCCGGACCTGACCCTGGACATCATGACACCCTCCGATGTGAGCTTCCTCGACGTGGAGCGCGGCAAGGTGGACATGGTGATCAACCGCTTCGACTCCATGCCCCAATCCTTCCACCAGATTCCGCTCTGGAACGACAGCTTCTCCTGCCTGCTGAGCCCGGAGAACCCGCTGCTCGAGGATTTCACCCTGGAGAACTACCTCAAGGCCAACCACATCTGGGTGAGCAAGACCGGCATGGGCGTGGGCGTGGGCGTGGACCCCGACGACGTGCAGCGCCTGGGCTGGGTGGACAGCGCCCTGGCCCGGCTGGGCAAGAAACGCCAGATCCGCGTGTTCACCCGCCACTACCAGGCGGCCATGACCCTGGCGGAGCAGAACGACCTGGTGGTGACCCTGCCCACCCGCGCCACCCTGCTCAAGCGCGACAACCCCCGGGTCGTGCTGCGCGAGCCGCCGCTGGAAATCCCTCCCCTGGAACTCAAAATGGCCTGGAGCCCCCTGCTGCAGCACAATCCCGCCAACAAGTGGCTGCGCAAGCTGATCGCCGATACCGCCCGGGAACTGGATGGGCAGGCGCCCCTGCCCTGAGCGCGCCGAAAGCCCTCCCGCTGGAATCAATCCGGCGGGGCCAACGCCAAGGTGCGGGTAATCCCGATCGCCTCCAAAAAAGCCGTGTCGTGACTGACCACGACCAGCGCGCCGTCGTAGGCCCGCAGCCCCGCCTCCACGGCCTCGATCGACTCCAGATCCAGGTGGTTGGTCGGCTCGTCCAGCAACAGCAGGGGCGGCGGCTCGGACCCGCCCAGCACACAGGCCAGGCCAGCGCGCAACACCTGGCCGCCGCTCAGGCTGGCGACGCTTTGCTCGGCGGCCTCGCCGCGAAAGCGAAAGCGCGCCAGGGCGGCGCGCCCGGCGTTGTCGTCCGCCTCGGGGTTCAGGCGCCGGAAATTGGCCAACACCGTGGCGGCGGGCTCCAGCAGGTCCACTCGCTGGTCGAGCAGCGCAAAGGGCGTGAACACGCGGACCTCGCCAGCCCACGGCCGCAGGCGCCCGGCAATCAGCGACAGCGCGGTGCTCTTGCCACAGCCGTTGGGCCCGGTGATCGCCACCCGCTCCGGCCCCACCACCGACAGCGACAGCTTTTGTAAAGCAGGTTGGCCCGGCACATAACCGGCAACGACGCTGTCGAGCTGCAGCACGGCGCGCCCCGCGGGCAGGCCGGTGGACGACAGGGCCACGGTAAAGGGCTGGATGACTTCAAGCTTGTCCCGCGCCGCAGCCACTGCATCGGCGGCCTGCGCGCCGCGATCCTCCGCCAGCCGCGCGCCGCCCGCGCTGCTGCGCTCACTGCGGTCCTTTTGCCCGTCCAGCCACGACTGTGGCATGTCGCCGCGGGCGCGCTTGCGGCGCCCGGCGCTGTCCCTGCGGGCCTTGCGCTCGGCGCTCAATTGCGCGCTTCGGGCCGCGTCACGGGCCTGCTTGTGTGCATCCGCCAGTCCCCGTTCCGCGGCAGCCAACTCCCGGACGCGAGTCTCGCTGTAGTGGCTCCAGTTACCTCCGTAACGCGCGACCCCCAGGGCGGAGAGCTCGACAATGGCGTCCATGGCCTCGAGCAGTTCGCGGTCGTGGCTGATCACCAGGGCGCCGGCGCGCCAGCCCTCAAGCAGCTCGAGGATAGCGCCGCGACCCTCCCGGTCCAGGTTGTTGGTCGGCTCGTCCAGCAACAGGAAGTCCGGTTCGGCGAAAACCAGGGCCGCGACCGCGACTCGCGTGCGCTGCCCTCCCGAGAGTTGCGACAGCAGCGTCTCCGGCGACACCGACAGGCCGGCGCGGGCGAGAGCGGCCTGCAGGCGGGCGGGCAGCGTCCAGTCGGCGACGGCCAGATCCTCGACCGAGGCCCGACCGGCTTCCGCCCGCCGCAAAACCCCGAGGGCCTCGCGCAGGCCGAACAGGTCGGCTACCGTTTCACCTGGGCCGACCTGGACCGCCTGGCGCAGCCAGCCCCAGCAGCCAGTGACGGCAACCCGCCCGGCCGCCGGCTGTAACTCGCCGGCGATCAACCGCAGCAGTGTGGATTTGCCGACACCGTTACGGCCGACCAGGCCGGTGCGCTCGGCGTCGAACCGCAGGTCGATATCGGAAAAAAGCGCGCGCCCGTCAGATGTGGCGGCGGAGAGTTTTGACAGGACAATGGATGCGGACATAACAGTGGGTTCCCCGGTGAACAGACAGGTTGTGCAGGCTGGTCGGGTTGAAATCCACTGTATTTACTCCGTTTGACATCAGGGTTCCGGCAATGCCGCAGGGCGCTAATGCTCGCTCTTGTTGCCTCGCGTGCACAGCGCCCGAATGCCGGAACAGCCACAGGGTACAAACGTTGTCCTCACAAAACAAGCAGGCGCATTCACAATACATATGCCCGCGATAAAAACGATAAATTAGCTAAATCTTGGTCCGCAACCTAGAATTCCGCTTTACATTGGGGGCCGCTTTCAGGCCCGCGCAGTAGCAAGGGAACGACACCATGAGCAACCGCATCCAGCAGGGTGGCCTGCAAATCGCCGCCGAATTGCACGACTTACTGGAACAGGACATTGCCCCCGGCACCGGGGTGAGTCCGGACACGTTCTGGAGCGCACTGGAGCGCATCGTGACGGAGCTCGCCCCCCGCAACCGGGAACTGCTGGCACAACGCGACGCCCTGCAGGCCAAAATCGACGATTGGCACCGCGCCCACCCCGGCGCCGGCTACGACCGCGCCGCCTACAAAGCATTCCTGGAGGACATCGGCTACCTGCTGCCGGAAGGCGAGAACTTTGACATCGCCACCGACAAGGTGGACGAGGAAATCGCAACCCTCGCCGGCCCCCAGCTGGTGGTACCCGTCATGAACGCGCGCTATGCCCTGAACGCGGCCAACGCGCGCTGGGGCAGCCTGTACGACGCGCTCTACGGCACCGACGTCATCCCCGAGGACGGCGGCGCCGAGCGCGCCGGCGCCTACAACCCCGTGCGCGGCGACAGGGTCATCGCCTGGGCCCGGGACTTCCTCAATACCCACTGCCCGCTATCCACCGGCGACCATAGCCAGGCCAAGGCCTACACCGTGGTCGGCGGCGCCCTGCAGGTCGTGCTGCAGGAAGGACAGATCGCATCCCTGGCGGACCCGCGGCAGTTCCGCGGTTACGCCGGCGAGCCCAACGCCCCCACCAATGTCCTGCTGCGCCACAACGGCCTGCACATCGACATCCAGATCGATGCCACCCACCCCATCGGCGCCACCGATGCCGCCGGGGTCAAGGACCTGGTGCTGGAAGCGGCCCTGACGACTATCCAGGACTGCGAGGACTCGGTGGCCGCGGTCGACGCCGCCGACAAGGTGGTGGTGTACCGCAACTGGCTGGGCCTGATGCGCGGCGACCTGGAGGAGGCCTTCCACAAGGGCGGCAAAACCCAGACCCGCCGCCTGAACAACGACCGGGTATTCACCGCCGCCGACGGCAGCCGGCTGGTGCTGCCGGGGCGCAGCCTGATGTTCGTGCGCAACGTCGGTCACCTGATGACCAACGACGCGATTCTCGACCGCGACGGCAACGAAATTCCCGAAGGCATCATGGACGGCATGTTTACCGCGATGATCGCCCTGCACGACCTGAACAAGGGCGAGGAGCAGCCCCGCAACTCCCGCCGCGGCAGCGTGTACATCGTCAAACCGAAGATGCACGGCCCCGAGGAAGTCAGCTTTACCGGCGAGCTGTTCGACCGCATCGAGGACGCCCTGGGCATGGCCCGCAACACCCTGAAAATGGGCATCATGGACGAGGAGCGCCGCACCACCATCAACCTCAAGGAATGCATCCGCCGCGCCGCGGACCGCGTGGTATTCATCAACACCGGGTTCCTCGACCGCACCGGCGACGAAATCCACACCAGCATGGAAGCTGGCGCCATGACCCCCAAGGGCGCGATGAAGCAGGAACCCTGGATCAACGCCTACGAAGACTGGAACGTGGACACCGGCCTGGCCTGCGGCCTTCGTGGCCGCGCCCAGATCGGCAAGGGCATGTGGGCGATGCCGGACCTGATGGCCGACATGCTGGAAAACAAGATCGGCCACCCGCTGGCGGGCGCCAACACCGCCTGGGTACCCTCGCCCACCGCCGCCACCCTGCACGCCACCCACTACCACACGGTGAACGTGGCCGAGCGCCAGGACGAGCTGAAAAACCGCCAGCGGGCGGCGCTGGACGACATCCTCACCATTCCCCTGAAGGGGGCCGAGGGGCTCGGCGCGGCGGATATCCAGCGGGAGCTGGACAACAACGCCCAGGGCATCCTCGGCTACGTGGTGCGCTGGGTAGACCAGGGCGTGGGCTGCTCCAAGGTGCCCGACATCAACAACGTGGGCCTGATGGAAGACCGCGCCACGCTGCGTATCTCCAGCCAGCACATCGCCAACTGGCTGCGCCACGGCGTGTGCAGCGAGGAACAGGTCAGGGAAACCCTCGAACGCATGGCCGAGGTGGTGGATGGCCAGAACGCAGGGGACCCGGCCTACCGCAACATGGCCCCCGACTTCGACAACAACGTCGCCTTCCAGGCGGCTTGTGAACTGGTGTTCGAGGGCTGCGCCCAGCCCAATGGCTACACCGAACCGGTACTGCACCGGCGCCGGCGGGAAGCCAAGTCAAAGTACGGGGCTTGAGGCAAAAAAATCAGGGCTCCGTGCACGGAGCCCTGATGACATGAAAAACCGCTGGGCGGTATTGCTTACGCCGACTGCTGCAGCGCGGTCCGCCCCAGGGCCGTCAGTGGCTCCACGAATTCATAATCCAGGGCTTCCGCCACGGCTTCGTGGGTAATCATTCCCGCGTGGACATTGAGGCCATTGCGCAGGTGCCTGTCATCGCGCAGCGCATCCGCCACGCCCTTGTTGGCCAGCTTCAGCGCATAGGGCATGCTGGCGTTGGTTAGGGCCATGGTGGAGGTGCGGGCCACCCCGCCCGGCATGTTCGCCACGCAGTAGTGCACCACGCCATCGACCACGTAGGTGGGCTCCTGATGCGTGGTCGCGCGGCTGGTTTCAAAGCAGCCACCCTGGTCAATCGCCACGTCCACCATGACCGAACCGGCCTTCATCCGGCTCACCAACTCGCGGCTGATCAGTTTGGGCGCCGCGGCCCCTGGAATCAGCACCGCGCCCACCACCAGGTCGGCCTCCAGCGCGTGACGCTCCACCGCGTCGGCGGTGGAATAGACGGTTTTCATACGGCCGCCGAAGATCATGTCCAGCTCCTTCAGGCGCTCCAGCGACTTGTCGAGAATGGTGACGTCGGCGCCCAGGCCCATCGCCATGCGCGCGGCGTTGATACCCACCACGCCGCCACCGATCACTAGCACTTTCGCCGGCTCGACACCGGGCACCCCGCCCAGCAGCATGCCGTTACCACCCTGGGCCTTCTCCAGGTTGTGGGCGCCCGCCTGGATCGCCATGCGCCCGGCCACTTCGCTCATGGGCGCCAGCAGCGGCAGGCCGGCATCGTCGGAAGTGACGGTTTCGTAGGCGATGGCCGTGGCGCCGGACTCCAGCAGCAGACGGGTCTGCTCGGGATCCGGGGCCAGGTGGAGGTAGGTGAAGAGCAATTGCCCAGGGCTCAGCATGCGGCACTCGCCGGGTTGCGGCTCCTTGACCTTGATAATCATCTCGGCGCGCTCAAAGACTTCCGCCGCGGTATTGACGATCTCGGCGCCGGCCGCAAGGTACTGCGCGTCGTCGAAGCCAATCGCCAGGCCGCCATCGTGCTCGACGATCACGCGATGACCCTGCTGTACGAATTCCTTTGCACCGGCCGGTGTCAGACCGATGCGATATTCATGGTTTTTTATTTCCTTTGGTACGCCAATCAGCATGGGGGGCTCCTCAGTGGTGCCTGATTCAAACGACCATAGTAGTTGGATATTTCAATATTTATCTCTATATTTGAGATAAATTACTTACCATTTCGACTTTTATTTGCAGAAAAACAGCGTTTTCAGCTAATGTAGAACAAAATATTACAGCCTACCCAGGGTTATATAACCAAAAACACAGGAATTCCCCATGGAACGCAAGGCTCACAAGCTAAGCCGCATCGATCGCAAGCTATTGCGACTACTGCAGGACGATGCCCGAAGCAGCTATGTCGACCTCGCCCGCCAGGTGGGCCTGTCCACCACGCCGTGCAAGGAGCGCATCAAGCGGATGGAGCGCGAGGGGGTGATCCGCGGCTATCAGGCCACCCTCAATCCCGAGTATCTCGACGCCGGCCTGGTGGTCTTCGTGCAGATCCGCCTCAACCGCACCTCCCAGGATATCTTCGATGAATTCAAGACCAGCGCCTTCGAGCTGCCCGAGGTTCAGGAGTGCTACCTGGTCTCCGGCAACTTCGACTATCTGATCAAGGCCAGGGTGGCAGACATGGCGGCCTACCGGGAGTTTTTGGGGGAAACCCTGCTCACCCTGCCGGGGGTGCAGGAATCGACCAGTTACGTGGTGATGGAGCAGGTGAAGGAGACGCTGGCCTTGCCGGTGCCTTACTAGAGCTCAGTCGTGCTCCATGTCGACGTCTTTGTATTGGAGATTGGTGAGCTGTTCCGCCAACAGGCCCATCAGGAATACGATGACTCCAGCCAGTATCAGCAATGTACTCATGTTGGTAAAACGAAACGAGCCCGAAGCCAGGGATGCCATCAGATAATTCACCACGCCCAGTGCGGCCAGCAACACCGAAACGGGAAAATAGACCTTTAACGGGGAGTACAGTGTCCCGATTTTGAAGATAATGAGAAAGAACCGGACCCCGTCCCGCAGCCAATTGATATGGCTTTTTCCAACACGGGGTTGGGTGGTAATTGGCACAAATCCCACCGAAAACCCCGCCCGGAAAAACGCCATGGTCGAGGTTGTCGGGTAGCTGAAACCATTGGGTAGGAGATACAAAAAGGAAAGAAACTTGCGGCGATCCACCGCGCGAAAGCCCGATGTCAGATCGGGAATCTGGCGGTTTACCATCCAGCTGGCCAACCTGTTGTAGATACTGTTGGCGCCCCATCGCGCCACGCTGGCCTGGTCGGCCAAACCGCTCCGGGCGCCGACAACCAGCTCATAGCCTTCCTCGTACTTTTCAAGCAGGCGGGCTATATCTTCGGGACCATGCTGCCCGTCACCGTCCATGAATACCAGCACGTCCCCCGAAGCGGCGCGGGCACCTGTTTTAATCGCGGCGCCATTGCCTTTGGAATACGGGTGGGATATCACTTCCACCCCCTCCTGCCGGCATACCTCAGCGGTATTGTCCGAGGAGCCATCATCCACAACAATGATTTCGGTATTCGGATACAGGCTCAACAGGCTGGGCAGTAAGCCCTTCAGGCCCCGCTCCTCGTTTTTCGCGGGAATGATAATTGACGGGTTCAAGCCATCACTCCAGATAAAGTGAGAGAGTTCGTTGCTCAGCTACGGATAGCAAATCACGCTCTTGCTTACCAAACAGTACTTTTTTCAACACGCGAGCCTCATCCACTTTACCCAGAGCGGTAGCAAAATGCAGCTGCATCAACTGCCCGCTGGTATCATCCGGACGCAGACTGAGGTACTGGGCAGTATATAGGTATGCAAACCGGAATTCTTCCAGAAGGTTTTCCAGCGCAGCCAAGCTCTTGTATATGCTCGGAGCAGCCCTGTCACGGAAATTTTCGACCAGGAAAAGCGTACGCATTCGCCCGGCAAATGCAGCTGTGTCAAATCCAGGGCAGCGCCCATCCTGCAGCAAGCGAACAAAAGTATGCAAGGTAACTACCGTACTGATTGGACGGGAAGCCCCCTCGTCCCCGATCTTCTCGATTTCCTGTCGATCGACCGACTCGCCCGCCAAGCACTTGAGCGCCATCTCCCGAATCTGGAAATCAGCCCGGCGTTCGCTGCCGCTGCTTTGAAACGCGATGTGCGAGTATTTGGCAGCCAGGTCATACTCACCATTATTGGCCAGCAGAACTGCCATATCCCTGTTGGCTCGCGGCGACTCCGGGTGTCCGTTTAGCTGATTCATAATAATGAGCTCCCTCTGGGACCATACCTGGGCCTGGGAACTGGTTTGCATGGCCATATAGAATGCGTAAAACAACACCAACGTAACCAATGGCGCTTTGACTTCCGGGAGATAGCGCATTATCGCGGCCAGCACCACGGCCAACACAAGAAAAATCCCAACGGACGGAAAGTAATTTCTGTGCTCGAAGTAAAGTTCCAGCGGCAAAACAGAAGATTCAACCCCGTGCGCCACGATGTACCAAGCCACGCCCAAGCTGAAGCGCCGCCCCCAGCGCCACTTCAGACTCAATGCAACACATAACCCCACCGCCAACCATGCCATAATAGCCCAAGCGGTGGAGCCGGGGATCGTCAGGGAGGTTGAAAACACGACATCATCATGATAAATCCCAAGGCGCGCCATGTCTGGCCACACCAACTGGGCCAGGTAATCCCAAAGTAGGCGCGCCTGGGTCATCAAGCGCTCCTCCAGGGTAAACTCCCGGTTGCGGAACGCCTGCGCATATTTTTCGTACCGCAACAGAAAAATGGCGAACAGCCCGACCATGCCCGCCACAATGCTGCCCAGCGTCCATTTTTGAAGCCACTTGATAACCGCGCCGTTTTCGTCCCGGAACTGGTACCACAGGGCTTCCACCAACAGGATTACCGGGATCACAACCACGGCATTTTCTTTTGAAAACAGCCCGAGGAAAATCGATGACGCCATCAGCAACAGCCAGGCGGGACGAGAGTGTCCCCTACCGTAGGCATTTCGCCAACAGACATAACTGAGAGTTGCGAGCAACATGAAGGTGCCGCTCAATAACGCCATTCTCTGCACGACATAGAGTACACTGCTGACATGCAGGGGCGCGAGCGCCCAGCATAGCGAGCAGGTTGTCGCGAGCAGCAAAGCACCACGCACATTGGCAGCCCTGAGAAGCAGGGTAAAAAGTGCCGTGACCAACACAGTGTTGAGAAGGTGTAATGCGATATTGACCCGCTTGCTAAGCGCCAACTCATCGCCAAAAAACGTTCTTTCAAGTACAAATGTCGCCAGGGATACCGGCCGGCCCAGCGGCCCCGAACGGTCCCCGAACACGTAATCTAGTGCCGTCTCGGGCTCCTGCCGCAAATCCTCTATCACCAGAACGCTGGAATGGTCATCCAACAATGCAGGCCCATACTGTCCCGGCCAGTAGATCCACAGCGCAAACATAATGCCAACAAAGAGCAAAATGACCGGCGCGGCGTCCACTCCCATCCTACCAGCCATTCTCACCGCCGCTCCTCCTCATCTTCCGGTTGGCGCGGGACAAACATTTGCTTGATCAATGACAGCTGACGCCTCTCGACATCGACGGCCATCAGCGCGGCCGTGTACTCAAACACACGGCCGACGCTGTCGAGACTGCCGTATTCATTAATCAGTGGGCTATACAGCTGCCGGCTTCCGGGGCTTCTTGCCAAGGCAGCTTCCAAAGCCGCTATTCGTTGGACTGCCGGAGCGTCCGCGGCGACCAGAAAACCGTACTCCAGCAGCGCAATGCGTGGAGAACCCGGGTACCGATGCTTCACCGCAGTAATTATCTGCCACGCAAATGGCTCACCGCCGGCGCACTCGCCACGCCCAAGGCAGGCCACCAGCGTTTTTAGCGCGGTGTAGTCCGATGCGCTGATTTTTCTATCCTCGAGCAGCGCGAGTATCACATTCCGCCATCGCCGCTCCTCTCCCAAATCGCTAAAGTGCTGGCTATCTATCTGGTACAACATCACCAGGGCGCTTAGGTTTCTTGGGTCGACAGCGAAGGCCTGTTCATAGTAGTGACGGGCCAGCGCCATCCATTCCAGGCGCTGCGCACCGCTCTCCCCGGCAGAGGATTCCGACTGGGCGAGACTCACCAACTCGCCGGCGTAGGCATTGAGTGACCGGGGCGAGTGGGGATGATTCAAGGCACTGACCTGGGCCAGCCGAACGGGGTCGGACCACGTGTGCGCACGGATGTACAGCTGGGCACACAATATCGCCAACGCAACAGTCCAGGGCGCCCAGGAGAGAGATGCCGGCATTCGCTCGCCCAGCTCCACCAGGAGGTACGCCACAAATAGCACAACACCGATCATGGGCAGGTAGTTGCGATGCTCGAACACCATCTCAAGCGGCAAAAAACTCGACTCCATTGCCTGGCCAACCAGAAAAAACAACACGGCACACAGGAGTAACGGTGCTCTCTTGCCCAGAGCCACGGCGAGAACCAAGAGCCCCGCCCAAAGCACGATGGCAATGGCGGTTGTCGCCGGACTCCACAGTCCGAACGAGATCGGAATATCGTCGTGAAACAGCCCATAACTCGACAGTGTGGGCGTCATAATCCAGTGCACATAGTGCCAGAGCACTCTCGGCTGGGTTAACAGGCGTTCGCCCAAGGTAAACTCTCGATTCCCGTACATGGACCGAATGGCGTCTGGATTGAATATCAACCAGGCCGCCAGCAACAGGCATGGCAGCAACAATAGACACAGGGCCGTACCGGAAACAGCGGGAAAACTTCGCCCCCCCAAACGACCGCGGTAAACACTCACCTCCAATGCGACGACAAGGAGGGGCAACAAAGCGCCGTTCTCCTTTGAATAGGTTGCAAGAATGGTCAACACCAACAGCCAAAGCGCGGCGGCCACCACCTCACCAGCGCTGGGGATCTGCCTCAGCCAGCGGTTGCGGGAACGCGCAAAAACCCACAATCCAAGGACGACAAACAGGGTGGACAGCTGCGCCATGCGCTGAACGGCATAGAGAACCGTGGAAACGTTCAACGGGTGCGCAATCCATATCAGCGCCGCGACCACTGCAACTCGGTCCACCAGGGCTTTGCTGTGGCGCCTACCCGGCAGCCCCGACAGCACGGCACGGCAAAACAACCAGACCACTCCGCCGATGACGAAGTGCAGAAGGACGTTCGCGGCTTTAAACGCCGCGGGGGAAACATCGGGACTGAACGCGTGCTGCGCCGCAAAAGAACCCATGGCCAGGGGACGTCGCAGCGGGCCGGAGCCCGAACTCAGACTGGCGGTTCGCCATGCATCCACCTCGCCGCCTTCAATGGCCAGCTGGTGGTTGTCGACAATATTCCCGCGATCGTCGAAAAGCCATGGACCGTCCAACCCCTGGGTGTAGATCCAGGCCGACAGTAGCAGGAAAACAGCGGCGATAAACGCCAGGGGGTATGGAGGACGGCCCAAGACCAGCGCCTTATTCAAAGTTCCGGCGTTTGCCGGGCAGCACAAAAAAGCCCGAGCACTGCCCGGGCTTTTCCGTCAAACACTCCGGCGTCAATCAGCCCCGGCAAGTAGCGGGAAGCCACTTCGCGGGCATCGGATTACTTGCGCCGGGCTTGCAGGTCCAGGTCACGGTCCCTTCGTTTGGATTCGAGGAACCCGACAGGCTGAAGGTCAAGTCATTGGCCTCACCCGGCAGGTTGCTGCTAGCGACGCTGATAGTGATCAGCGCGTCACCCGAAGACAACTGATAAGTTATCTGCTTGACGATATCGGTGGTCGTCTTGTTGAGGCTGGCGTTACCTACCGTGTCCGTAGGCATTTCAGCCCTCGCCGCGTAGTACTCGGCGAAGGTCGTCTTGGCTTCCGCCAGACGTGCGATCGGTTCTGACATTTTCGCCCGCACCGTATAGTCCTGGTAAGCCGGCAGCGCGATTGCCGCCAGAATCCCGACGATCGCGATCACGATCATCAGTTCGATCAGGGTGAAACCCTGCTGTGCACGTTGTTGCATCATGTTCCCTGCTCCTTCCCCCGAAGGGGCTTGTTTAAGTGTCGACACTCGATAGCCGAGCCTGCCGCGCCGGTAAGTCTAGCAAAGGTAATGCCAACATTGTCACTCACCGGCAGAAGAATAGATTCAGCTATTAAAATCAAAGGGTTATATGAACCAGCCTCGATATCCGTACAAAGCGGCCAACTATACAAGTCTACCTCTATTGTCACTGACCGCCGCCAACTGACATTTTTCGTCACATCCGCCTGACATCCCGCGCCACCGCGTGATCTATGCCAAAATACCCCGAGAAAGTCACAAAAACCCCAGAAAATCATGGTTTTGCAGCTATGCGGGGTATATGAACCGGCGCTGATTACATATACTCGATCGCACTATCAGAACCAAGCTAGATACCGGCCGACTACCCTCGGCCCTGGACGTAGGAATGAACCATAAGGCAACCGGGCAACTCAGCGGCCTGGCCGGCAGACTGGCGGCCGAGGGCCTGCTCTCCACCGAACAGGCGCGGGAGGCGCTGAAACAGGCGGTGCTGGAGCGGATTCCGCTGGTGAGCTACCTGGTGGAAAACATGGATGTCGACAGCCAGCGCCTGGCGGAGATCGCCTCCCAGGAATTCGGCGTGCCCCTGTTTGACATTCGCGCCTTCAATCTTGAGCACATACCCACCGGTCTGGTGGACGTCAACCTGGTCACCAAGCACCACGCCTTGCCCATGTACCGCCGGGGCAACCGCCTGTTCATCGGGGTCTCGGACCCCACCAACCTGGCGGCGATCGACGAGATCAAATTCCACACGGGCATCAATACGGACGCCATCCTGATCGAGGAAAAGGCGCTGACCAAGGCCATCGCCGCCTGGGTGGAGGCGGCGGACGACCTCGCTGGCGGGCTGGAAGACATCGAATCGGAGGATCTCGAGAACATCGATGTCTCCGAGGGCGAGAAAAACGATCAGGACGACGGCGCCGAAGGTATCGACGAAACGCCGATCGTGCGCTTCGTCAACAAGGTGCTGGTGGACGCGATCAAGCAGGGCGCCTCGGACATTCACTTCGAGCCCTACGAGAACAACTACCGTGTCCGCTTCCGCACCGACGGGGTGTTGCGTGAAGTCGTGCGCCCGCCGCGCAACCTGTCGGCGCGCCTGGCCGCGCGCCTGAAGGTAATGTCGCAGATGGACATCTCAGAGCGCCGCGTGCCCCAGGACGGCCGCATCCAGATGAAGCTGTCGCGCAACCGCGCCATCGACTTCCGCGTCAACACCCTGCCCACCCTGTTCGGGGAGAAGATCGTGCTGCGGATCCTCGACCCCAGCAGCGCGCAGATGGGCATCGACGCCCTCGGCTACGAAGAAAACCAGAAGGAACTCTACCTCAAGGCCCTGAACCAGCCCCAGGGGATGATCCTGGTGACCGGGCCCACCGGCTCCGGCAAGACAGTGTCGCTTTACACGGGCCTCAACCTGCTGAACCAGCCCGAGCGCAATATCTCCACCGCGGAGGATCCGGTGGAGATCAATATGGAAGGCATCAACCAGGTGCACGTAAACCCGAAGGTGGGCCTGAATTTCGCCGAGGCCCTGCGCTCCTTCCTGCGCCAGGACCCGGACGTGATCATGGTGGGGGAGATTCGCGACCTGGAAACCGCGGAAATCGCCATCAAGGCCGCCCAAACCGGCCACCTGGTGCTGTCCACCCTGCACACCAACAGCGCCGCGGAAACCATCACCCGCATGCTCAACATGGGCGTGCCCTCGTTCAACCTCGCCACCTCGGTCAACCTGATTATCGCCCAGCGCCTGGCGCGGCGCCTGTGCAAGCAATGCGCGACTCCGGCGGACGACATACCCCGGGAAGTGCTGTTGAAGGAGGGCTTCACCGAGGAGATGCTGGAATCCGCCACCCTGTTCCACCCGGTGGGCTGCGACAACTGCAAAGACGGCTACAAGGGCCGGGTGGGCGTGTACGAAGTGGTGCGCGTGACACCGGCACTGGCCCGCATCATAATGGATGAGGGCAATTCCCTGGAGATCAGCCGGCAGGCCAGGGCGGAGGGCTTCAACGACCTCCGCACCTCGGCGCTGTGGAAGGCGGCCCAGGGAATGACGAGCCTGGAGGAGGTCAACAGGGTGACCGTCGACTAGGCCCATAATGACAGGGGTACAACCTACGGGGCGATAGCGGGTATGGCGACCAGTGCAGCGAGCAACGATGTCTTCACCTGGAGTGGCATCGACAAGAACGGCAAGACCACCAAGGGCGAGATTCAAGCTTCCAGTTCCGCCATGGCCAAGGCGCAATTGCGCCGCCAGGGCGTCAAGATCAAATCGGTGCGCAAAAAACCCAAGCCCCTGTTCGGCAGCGGCAAGGGCAAGCCGATCAAACCGGCGGATATCGCCATTTTTACCCGGCAGCTGGCCACCATGATGAAGGCCGGGGTGCCGCTGGTACAGAGCTTCGACATCGTGGCCGAGGGCCTGGATAAACAGCGCATGCGGGAGCTGGTCACCAACATCAAGAACGACGTCGCCTCGGGCTCGGGCCTGGCGCCCACCCTGGCCAAACACCCGCGCTACTTCGACGACCTGTTCTGCAGCCTCATCGCCTCGGGAGAATCCTCCGGTACCCTGGAGGTCATGCTGGACCGGGTCGCCACCTACAAGGAAAAGACCGAACAGCTCAAGGCCAAAATCAAGAAGGCCATGACCTACCCCACCGCGGTGGTGGTGGTGGCCATTGTGGTTACCGGCATCCTGCTGGTAAAAGTGGTGCCCCAGTTCGCCGAGACTTTCCGCAGCTTCGGCTCCGACCTGCCGGCGTTCACGCTGATGGTGCTGAACATCTCCAATTTCGTGCAGGACTGGTGGTACATCATCCTGGCCGGCATCATCGCCGCGGTCTTCCTGTTCAGGGAGGCCAAGCTGCGATCGGTGCCCTTTGCGGAATTCCTGGATCGCACCGCGCTGCGGCTGCCGGTGGTTGGCGATATCGTCCACGACGCGGTGGTGGCGCGCTTCTCCCGCACGCTTGCCACCACCTTCGCCGCCGGCGTGCCGCTGGTGGAAGCCCTGAATTCCACCGCCGGCGCGGCGGGCAACTCGGTCTACGCCAAGGCCATCCGCCAGATCCGCGACGACGTCACTACCGGCACCACCCTGTACCAGGCGGTGAAGACCACCGGGCTGTTCCCCAATATGCTGCTGCAAATGATCTCCATCGGCGAGGAATCCGGCGCCCTGGACGAAATGCTGGACAAGGTCGCCACCCACTACGAGGAGCAGGTGGACAACGCCGTGGACAGCCTGAGTTCACTGATGGAGCCGGTGATCATGTCGGTACTCGGCGTACTGGTGGGCGGCCTGATGATCGCCATGTACCTGCCGATCTTCATGCTGGGTTCGGTGATCTGACACAAGCCCGTCATAACGAGACGCATTCATGCTAGAGCTTTTTAGCCAGCACGGCTGGCTGCTGCCCCTGTTTTTACTGGCGCTCGGGCTGGTGGTAGGCAGTTTTCTCAACGTGGTGATCTACCGCCTGCCGCTGATGATGGAGGCCAGTTGGCGCGCGGAGTGCGCCGTGTTGCTAGAGGTGGACGACGCCACGGAGCGGCCTCGCCTGAGCCTGGCGGTACCCAACTCCCACTGCCCTCACTGCAAGGCACCGGTGCGGCCCTGGCAGAATATCCCGGTAATTTCCTACCTGGCGTTGCGCGGCAAGTGCGCGAGCTGCGGCGCGGGCATTTCACCGCGCTACCCCCTGGTCGAACTGGCGACCGGGCTGGCCAGCCTGTTCCTCGCGATACATTTCGGCGCCAGCCCCGCCCTGGCCGGCGCCCTGCTTTTCACCTGGGCGCTGATAGCCCTGACCATGATCGATATAGACCACCAGCTGTTGCCGGACAACATCACCCTGCCACTGCTGTGGCTGGGGCTGCTGTTCAATCTGGCCGGCACTTTCGCGCCCCTGCGCGACGCGGTGATCGGCGCCATCGCCGGCTACCTCTGCCTGTGGACCGTCTATTGGGTTTTCAAACTGCTGACCGGCAAGGAGGGTATGGGTTACGGGGACTTCAAGCTCCTGGCGGCCCTGGGCGCCTGGATGGGCTGGCAGGCCCTGCCGATGATCGTGCTGCTGTCCTCGCTGGTGGGCGCGGTGGTGGGCATCGCACTGATGGTGATTCGTCGCAGGGGCAGGGAAGTGCCCATTCCCTTCGGCCCCTACCTGGCGATGGCCGGGTGGTTGGCGCTGGTCTGGGGGGACAGCATCATGGCGAGCTATCTGGGCGCGACCGGGCTTCAATGAGGCCGGAGGTTGGGGTAGATTCGCTCGGGTATTGGTCGAATGAATTCGACCCTACGCGGAATTGGAGCCAGCGCACTCTGTAGGGTCGAATTCATTCGACCACGCGCGCAACACTGATGGAACACAACCCGACAGCGAGAAAACAATGGCATTGGTAGTCGGCATTACCGGCGGCATCGGCAGCGGCAAATCGGCCCTTACAAACTACCTTGAAGCGCGGGGCATTACCGTGGTGGACGCGGACCTTGCGGCGCGGGTGGTGGTCGAACCGGGACAACCGGCCCTGGAAGCCATCGCGGCGCATTTCGGCCGGGACATCCTGCTGACCGACGGCGGACTGGATCGCGCCGCCCTGCGCAAGCGCGTCTTCGATGACCCCGGGGAGCGGCGCTGGCTGGAGCGCTTGACCCACCCCCTGATCGGCGAGGAAATCGAGCGCCAGTTGGCCGCCTCAACCTCGGCCTACACCGTACTGAGCTCCCCCCTGCTGCTGGAAGGGGAACAGTCCCGCTGGACCGACCTGGTGGTTGTCGTGGACGTACCGGTGGAGACGCAGGTTGCCCGGACCATGGCGCGGGACGACAACGACGAAGCCCAGGTGCGCAGGATCATTGCCGCGCAGATGGAGCGCGATCAACGGCTCGACAGGGCGGATATCATTATCGACAACAGCGGCACACTGGCGGACCTCGAAGAGCAGGCCGCGGAACTGCACAAGGAATTACTGGCGCGGGCGGAGCTGGGTTAGCCCGCTCAAGGCCCCGTGAGAATGCGCTCCAGGGGCGCGCTCCCGCTGATGCCGGCGCGCTAGAACCGGCGGCCCGCCCGACAATCGCGCTTCGATGAACGCGCGGCCCGGCGGGCCACCGCACACTGAACAACCCTCCACGACAGGAACGCCTGCTTGAAAACCACTACAGCGTCAATCACCGCCCTTGCCGAACGCGTGCAATACATCGAGGACGAACTCGCCCTGCGCAACCTGATGGTGCGCTACGGCCTGGCCGTCGACTGTGGCGACACGGCCACCGCCGTGGCCTGCCACACAGGCGACGCCGTGTACGTGGTTAGCGCCCCCCGTAGCGGGCGCGACGAAGCGGACTCCGGGGCAACAGATCTCACCCTCAAGGGCGCCGAGGCCATCGGCAACATGCTGGATTCTCCCCTGCACCAATCGCTGCTGCCCTGCTGCGCGCATACAGTGGGGCCCGTCACCCTGGAAATCAGTGGCGATGAAGCCCGCGCCACGGGTTATTCGCGGCTGTACAACGTAAAGGAATCCACGCCGCATCTGCAGCGCCTGGCGATCAACGAATGGCGGTTTCGCCGCGACAGCGGCCAGTGGCGCATTGCGCGACGGGAATCACGGCTGGTCGGCGAAGACCAGGCCCAGGCACTACTGCGGCAAGCGGCCTGGCGGCCCCGGGCCACAAAGACAGGCCTGGGCTGAGTAACACTTCCTTGAACCAAGCCGCGCCGCACCTAGAGGGCCGCGCGGGGACAATGCGCGGGCTCAGTCATTCCCCAGCAATGCCATCACCGACTCGACGATCGGCACATTCGCCGCGGGAAACGCATAGTCCCGCAACTCTTCCACCGCGACCCAGAGCAGGGGCTGGTCTTCCAGCGACTGGGCCGTGCCGCTGAAATCCCTGACCACATGCACGTCCAGCAGCACCCGCTTGTCGCCGTAGTCATGGCGGATCTCGAGCAGTGGCTCGGCCTCCGACACGCGGATACCCAGCTCTTCGAGCAACTCGCGCTCCAGGGCATCGCGAACCGCCTCGCCCGGCTCCACCTTGCCGCCGGGGAACTCCCACAGGCCGCCCTGGTGCGCCCCCTCGGCGCGACGGCTGAGCAGGATCCTGCCGTCGGCGGCAACGATCACCCCCACCGCCACGTGCACCTCGGCCATCAGCTGCGGTACTCGGCGTTGATCCGCACGTAGTCGTAGGAAAAATCCGAGGTCCACACCCCGGCGCCGGCCTCGCCGCGGTTCAGCTCGATGCGGATCGCAATGTCTTCCGGGGCCATGGCGGCAACGCCCTGCTCCTCGGTGTAGGAAGCCGCGCGGCAACCGCGCTCGGCAATGAGTACGTCATTCAGGTACACCCCGACCCGGTTGACGTCGAGATCCGCAAGCCCGGCGCGGCCGATCGCCGCGAGCAGACGGCCCCAGTTGGGGTCGGAGGCGAACAGGGCGGTCTTCACCAGCGGTGAATGGGCGATGGTAAAGGCCACGTCCAGGCACTCCTGCTCGTCGCGCCCGCCGTTGACCTGCACGGTGACAAACTTGCTGGCGCCCTCCCCGTCCCGTACCAGGGCCTGGGCCAGGCTGACACAGACTTCCGCCAGGGCGTCCCGCAGGGCGAGAAATTCGGGGCTTTCCCTGCTGGCAACCACACCGTTACCCGCGGCGCCGGTGGCCAGTAGCACACAGGCATCGTTGGTGGAGGTGTCGCCATCGATGGTGATGCGGTTGAAGGACATATCCACCGCTTCCCGCAGGGCCTCCTGCAGTAAATCCGGCGCCACCGCCATGTCGGTCGCCAGGTACGCCAGCATGGTCGCCATGTTCGGGCGGATCATTCCCGCGCCCTTGGCGATACCGGTGAGAGTGTATTCACGGCCCGTGCAGTGGAAGCGCCGAGAGGCACCCTTGGGGCGGGTGTCGGTGGTCATGATGCCGCTGGCGGCATCGGCCCAGCCCGCCTCGTGCAGCGCACTGAGGGCCTCCGGCACGACCGCGGTGATCTTGTCGACAGGCAGGGGCTCGCCAATCACTCCGGTCGAGAAAGGCAAGACGGACTGGATGTCGGTGCCCGCCGCTTTTGCCACCGCCCCCGCGCAGGCCCGGGCGTCCGCCAGGCCCTGCTCGCCGGTCCCGGCATTGGCGTTGCCGGTATTGGTCAGCAAGTAGCGGGGCTGGCCATCGCTGGCGCGCCAGTGCTCGCGGGCCACCACCACCGGCGCGGCGCAGAAGGCGTTGCGGGTAAACACCGCCGCGCAGTGGGAGCCAGGGGCCGCCTCGATCAGCACCAGGTCGCGTCGGCCGGGCTTTTTAATGCCGGCGGACACCGTGGCAAGCCGGATGCCGGGTACGGGATGCAGTTCGGGAAGGGGATCGTTGCCTACGGCCATGGTATGGGTTCGCTTTGCCAGTGTGAGCTGTGGATCGTATCTACGCGGCCGAATGAAACCGGCCTTTCTCTGTCCATGTAGGGTCGACGGTGGGCCCCTCTTTTCGGGTCATTCATTCGACCAGGAATAACGCTTCTTTCAATCGAAAGTATTGAGTTGGCTTTCGACGGTCCGGGGGCTTCTGTGCCTCGCTATTGGTCGAATGAATTCGACCCTACAGGGAGTTGCGCTGTGCGGTCCCCGGTCGAATGAATTCGACCCTACAGGGGGGTGCGCTGCGCGGTCCCCGGTCGAATGCATTCGACCCTACAGGGGGGGGCGCTGCGCGGTCCCTGGTCGAATGAATTCGACCCTACAGGGGGGTTGCGCTGCGCGGTCCCTGGTCGAATGCATTCGACCCTACAGGGGGGCGCGCCGCGGGATTATAGCTTGCCGTGGCACTGCTTGTACTTCTTGCCGCTGCCGCAGGGGCAGGGCTCGTTGCGCCCCACCTTGGGCTCTTCCCGGGTAAAGGGCTGCGCCGGGTTCGCAGTTTCGGCGCCGGCCGCCTGGGCAGGCGCCTCCGCCTCCGCGGCTTCGGCGGCCATGGCGGTGGCAGCGGCGTGCTGGAAGGCAAGCTTCTCGCGCTCGGCGGCCTCCCGGCGCCGGGCCTCGATCAGGGCGGCCTCGTCCTGGCGCTGGATCTGCACATGACTGAGGAACTTGACCACCTCGTACTTGAGGCTGCTCAGCAACTGCTCGAACAGGGCGAAGGACTCGCGCTTGTACTCCTGCTTGGGATTCTTCTGGGCGTAGGCGCGCAGATGAATACCCTGGCGCAGGTGATCCATGGTCGCCAGGTGGTCCTTCCACAGGGTGTCGAGCACCTGCAGCATGATCTGCTTCTCGATCTTGCGCATGTCCGGGCCCACTTCCGCGCTCTTGGTGTCGTAGGCCTTCTGGACCTCGGCCACGATGCGCTCGCGCAGGGCTTCCTCATACAACTGCTCGTCGCCGTCCAGCCACTGCTGGATGGGCAGGGCAATGGCGAACTCCGCCTCCAACTGTTTCTCCAGGCCGGGGATATCCCACTGCTCCTCCACGCTCATCGGCGGGATGTAGCTGTTGATGGCCTCGTTCACCACGTCCTCGCGGATCGCGGTGATGGTGTCGGCGATGTCGTCCTCGCCCAGCAGGTCGTTGCGTTGCTGGTAGATGATCTGGCGCTGGTCGTTGGCCACATCGTCGTACTCCAGCAACTGCTTGCGGATATCGAAGTTGCGGCCCTCCACCTTGCGCTGGGCCTTCTCGATGGCGTTGGTCACCATGCGGTGCTCGATGGCCTCGCCCTTCTCCATGCCCAGGGCCTGCATGAAGTTCTTCACCCGGTCGGAGGCGAAGATGCGCATCAGGCTGTCTTCCAGCGACAGGTAAAAGCGGGATACACCCGGATCCCCCTGGCGCCCGGCGCGGCCCCGCAGCTGGTTGTCGATACGGCGGGATTCGTGGCGCTCGGTACCCAGGATATGCAGACCGCCGGCTTCCAGCACCTGCTGGTGACGCTGCTCCCAGGCGGCCTTCAGTTCGGCCTTCTTGTCGTCGCTGATGGCATCGCCGTGGGCGGCTATCTCGGCATCCAGGTTGCCGCCGAGCACAATATCGGTACCGCGGCCGGCCATGTTGGTGGCAATGGTCACCACCCCGGGGCGGCCCGCCTGGGCAATGATTTCGGCCTCCTGCTCGTGGTACTTGGCATTCAGTACCTTGTGCTCGATCTTCGCCTCGCGGAAGCGCTGGGACAGCTCCTCGGAGGTTTCCACCGAGGCGGTGCCCACCAGCACCGGCGCGCCCTTTTCCATGCAGTCCTTCACATCGGCCACGATGGCGTCGAACTTCTCCTCCCGGGTGAGGTACACCAGGTCGTTGAGGTCCAGCCGCTGGGCGGGCTTGTTGGTGGGGATCACGATCACTTCCAGGCCGTAGATCTGGCGGAACTCAAAGGCCTCGGTATCGGCGGTGCCGGTCATGCCGGCCAGCTTGTCGTACAGGCGGAAGTAATTCTGGAAAGTGGTGGAGGCCAGGGTCTGGCTCTCGCTCTGGATCGACACCCCTTCCTTCGCCTCGATGGCCTGGTGCAGGCCCTCGGACAGGCGCCGGCCCGGCATGGTGCGGCCGGTGTGCTCGTCGATCAGCACCACCTGGCCTTCCTGCACGATGTACTCCACGTCGCGGTGAAACAGTACCCGCGCCTTGAGGGCCGAGTACACATGTTGCAGCAGGCTGAGGTTGGTGGCCGCGTACAGGCTGTCGCCCTCCTGCAGCAGTTTTTCCCGGGTCAGCAGCTCCTCGACGAACTCGTGGCCCATTTCGGTCAGCTCCACCTGGCGCTGCTTCTCGTCGACGGTGTAGTGGCCCTCTTCGCCCTCGGTATCGGGCTTGAGTTGGGGCACCAGCTTGTTGATGCGCTTGTAGAGTTCGGAGCTGTCCTCGGAGGCGCCGGAAATGATCAGCGGCGTGCGCGCCTCGTCGATCAGGATCGAGTCCACCTCGTCGACGATGGCGAAGGCCAGTTCGCCCTGCATCTTGTCGTGCAGGCTAAAGGCCATGTTGTCGCGCAGGTAGTCAAAGCCGAACTCGTTGTTGGTACCGTAGATGATGTCGGCGTTGTAGGCGGCCCGCTTCTGGTCGGGCATTTGGCCCGAGCGGATGACGCCCACCGAAACATCGAGGAAGTTGTACAGCGGGCTCATCCAGCCAGCGTCCCGGCCCGCGAGGTAGTCGTTGACGGTGATCAGGTGCACGCTGTTGCCGGACAGGGCGTTGAGGTAGGCCGGCAGGGTGGCCACCAGGGTCTTGCCCTCACCGGTGCGCATTTCGGCGATCTTGCCCTCGTGCAGGGCGATGCCGCCGATGAGCTGCACGTCGAAATGGCGCATTCCCAGGGTGCGCACGCCGGCCTCGCGGACCACCGCGAAAGCTTCCGGCAGCAGCCGGTCGAGGGACTCCCCGTCCTGGAAACGCTGGCGAAACTCGCCGGACTTGGCCCTCAGCTCCTCATCGGACAGGGCCTGCATGGCCTCTTCCAGGCCGTTGATCTGCTTGACGATCTTGCGCATGCGCTTCAGTTCGCGATCATTGCGGGTACCGAAGACTTTTTTCAGTGCTGTGCTAATCATGGTTTTGTCTATCCGGGAACGGGATACATCCGCTCATTCAGGGTATGGCTGAGCGGGCGACGGGGACTGTCGCGGCAAGGGTCAGCGCCGGGTGCGGCGCACGTAGCTGGAGGGATCGACCGAACGGCCGTGTTTATACACCTCGAAATGCACGTGGGCGCCGGTCGAGCGCCCACTGGACCCCATCAGGGCGATGGTTTCGCCCTTGCGCACCACATCGCCGGGCGCCACGAGGTTCTGCTTGTTGTGGCCGTAGCGCGACACCAAACCATCGCCGTGGGAAATCTCCACCATGTGGCCGTAACCGGCGCGCTCGCCTACCCACGTGACCACGCCGCCGGCCACCGCCAGCACACCGGAACCCTCCTTGCCGGCGAAATCGATGCCGTGATGGAAGGCGGGCTGGCCGGTAAAGGGGTCGTTGCGCTTGCCGTAGTGGGAGGATACCCAACCCTTTTCGATGGGGCGGCCAGACAGCCAGGCCTCGTCCTCGAGCCTGCGGTTGTTGAGCAGGGACTCGAGGATCGCCAGCTGCTGCTCGCGGTCACTCAGGCGACGGGAAAAGCTTTCGAGCTCGCCAGTGAGGTCCAGACTGCTGTAGTCCACCTCGAATTCGCCGGCCAGGGGGCCCCCCAGCGCCGGGGGCTGGCTGAAATCGAATTCACCGTCCTCCAGCTCCGCCATGGCGGTGAGATGCTCGCCGAGGGCGTCGAGCCGGGTCATGCGGGCCTGCAGTTCCGCCAGGCTGAGGGTCAGGGCCTGTAATTTCTGCTCCGCCTCGTCGCGGATGGCCTCCAGCTCCTGCGATTGCTGGGCCAGTTCATCCGCCATGGCGTCGACCGATTCGCCGCGCAGGGCCTGGGCCTCACTTTCCAGGCCCGCGACATAGCCGGCAGCGACCATCCCCAGTGGCAGCCCCAGGCAGCACAGGGATAGTAGGGCACGGGACCAGCGACCTAGCTCAAACGAGCGCGAGCCGCCGTGCTTGCGGTTGATGACAATGACTTTCATTGGCACATTTGCAGTAATCGGCAGCGAACTATGCCACAACCACCGGCTTTATGCCACGCCAACCAAAAAAGGGGGACAGGCAAAAAAATAGGGGTCAGGTACCTATTTCGTGTCGAAATAGGTACCTGACCCCTATTTTTTTGCCTCTTTTTTCGCCGAATCAGGCGACCGGGACGGGATTGGTGGCGTAGGAGATGGGCGCGGTGGCCTCGTCCTCGAAGGTGACCATTTCCCAGGCGTCGGGCTGGGCGATCAGGGCCCGCAGGGAGGTGTTGTTCAGGGCGTGACCCGACTTGTGTGCCCGGAACTCGCCGATAAGGCTGTGGCCCAGCAGGTACACGTCGCCGATGGCGTCCAGGATTTTGTGCTTGACGAACTCGTCGTCATAGCGCAGGCCGTCCTGATTGAGGATACGGTACTCATCGACCACGATGGCGTTGTCGACGGAGCCGCCGCGGGCCAGGCCTTTGGAACGCAGGTACTCGATTTCGTGCATGAAACCGAAGGTCCGCGCGCGGCTCACCTCCTTGACGAAGGAGGTGGAGGAAAAGTCGATTTCGGCGTGGGCAGCGCGATCGTGAAACACCGGGTGGTCGAACTCGATGGAAAAGGAGACTTTGAAGCCATCAAAGGGGAGGAAGCTGGCCGTCTTGTCCCCGTCTTCCACCGTGACCGGGCGTTTGATACGAATGAACTTCTTGGCCGCGTTCTGCTCCTCGATGCCAGCGGACTGGATGAGGAACACAAAGGGGCCCGCGCTGCCGTCCATGATGGGCACTTCCGGCGCACTGACATCCACATAGGCGTTGTCAATGCCCAGGCCCGCCATGGCCGAGAGCAGATGTTCGACCGTGGACACACGTTCGCCGCCGGCCATCAGACTGGTTGAGAGCGTGGTATCGCCAACGTTCTCCGCCCGCGCGGGGATTTCCACCACGGGATCGAGATCCACCCGACGAAACACAATGCCGGTATCGACAGGCGCCGGATTGAGGGTCAGGTAGACCTTCTCGCCGGTGTGCAAACCCACACCTGTCGCTTTGATTGCATTTCGCAAAGTTCGCTGTCGAATCATAATGCTTCCAACCGTATCCTGTGCCACACCTAGCGATGCAAGGCATCGCCGGAACCGGTCCGGGTCAAATACCTTGCTAGTCTGCCTGGCGACGCAAGAACGCGGGAATATCGAAATACTCCTCGCCGCCGGCTTCAGCCGCGACAGCTGCTGCCTGTCCACCCGCGGCCTTGCGCGGTCTGCGCATGCTCGGGGGACGATCAAACTCCTTATAATTGGGCTCGGCGGTCACCTCCACCTGCTGCGGTGAATTTTCAACCACCTGCAAGGGCGCTCGCGCTACCTCGCCGCCCAGGCCCGTGGCCACCACGGTCACCTTGAGCTCGTCCGTCATCTCTGGATCGATAACGGTACCAACCACAACTGTCGCTTCATCGGACGCAAATTCCTCGATCGTGTCGCCAACTTCGGAAAACTCACCAAGTGACAGATCGAGCCCGGCGGTGATATTCACCAGTATGCCGCGCGCACCCTTGATGTCGATGTCGTCGAGTAGCGGGCTGTTGATGGCGCGTTCGGCGGCTTCCCGGGCGCGGTTTTCACCTTTCGCGCTACCGGTGCCCATCATCGCCATGCCCATCTCGGACATCACCGTTCGAACATCCGCGAAATCCACGTTAATCATGCCGGGGCGGATGATCAGGTCGGCTATACCCTGAACTGCGCCCAACAATACATCATTCGCCTCCTTAAAGGCATCCAATAAACTGGTATTTTTTCCCAACACCTCAAGCAACTTTTCGTTGGGAATGGTGATCAAAGAATCGACGTGTTGCTGCAGTTCGCGCACCCCTTCCACGGCGATCGAGAGTCGCTTTTTACCCTCGAACGGGAACGGCCGGGTCACCACCGCCACGGTGAGAATACCCATTTCCCGGGCCACTTCCGCCACCACCGGCGCACCGCCGGTACCGGTACCACCACCCATGCCAGCGGTAATGAATACCATGTCGGCGCCGCGTATCGAATCGGCGATCCGCTCCCGGTCTTCCATGGCGGCCGCGCGGCCGATATCCGGATTGGCGCCGGCGCCCAGTCCCTTGGTGATTTCACCGCCCAGCTGCAGCACGGTTTTGGAGTTGATGTCGGACAGCGCCTGTGCGTCGGTGTTGGCGCAGATGAAATCCACCCCCTCCACCTGGTTGTCGATCATGTGCTTGACGGCGTTACCGCCGCCACCGCCGACGCCGATGACTTTTATGATCGCGTTCTGAGGAACGTTGTCTATCAGTTCAAACATGGTATTTCTCCCCTTACATGGTTTGCCACGCGAAGCGTGGCGGTTCTACATCATTCGGGTGCACTGACACCCAAATTCTTTCAGCCCCACCCCGGGTGGGGCCTAATCCGCGTACGGTGTCCGGCGAGCCGGGCACCGCTATTAAAAGTTGCTTTGCACCCACGCCTTCATCCTCGCCAGCAGCCCGGGCTCGTCGCCGCCGCCGGCCGCCGCCGAGCTGGCACCGCCCTCGCCCGCCTGGTGCTGCTGGCCGTAGAGCAGCAGGCCCACGCCGGTGGAATAGATCGGGTTGCGCACGATGTCGTTCAGGCCGCGCACCGTCTGCGGGTAACCCACGCGTACCGGCATATGGAAGATTTCCTCCGCCAGTTCCACCACGCCCTCCATCTTCGAGGTGCCGCCACTGAGCACGACGCCGGCCGGGATCATGTCCTCGTAGCCACTGCGACGAATCTCCGCCTGCACCAGGGTGAACAGCTCGTCGTAACGCGGCTCCACCACCTCCGCCAGCGCCTGGCGGGACAGGTCCCGCGGCGGGCGCTCGCCCACGCTGGGCACTTTGATGGTCTCGTCCGGACCGGCCAGCTGGGTCAGCGCGCAGGCGTACTTGATCTTGATCTCCTCCGCGTGCTGGGTTGGCGTGCGCAGGGCCATGGCGATATCGTTGGTTACCTGGTCACCGGCGATCGGAATCACCCCGGTGTGGCGGATGGAGCCCTCGGTAAAGATGGCGATGTCGGTGGTACCACCACCGATATCCACCAGGCACACCCCCAGTTCGCGCTCGTCCTCGGTAAGCACCGCATAGCTTGAGGCCAGTTGCTCGAGGATAATTTCCTCCACGTCCAGCCCGCAGCGGCGAATGCACTTCTCGACGTTCTGCGCCGCGTTCACCGCGCAAGTCACCAGGTGGACCTTGGCCTCCAGCCGCACCCCCGACATGCCCAGCGGCTCCTTGATGCCCTCCTGGGTATCAATCACGTACTCCTGGGGCAGGATGTGCAGGATTTTCTGGTCCGCCGGAATCGCCACCGCCTGGGCGGCGTCGATCACCCGCTCCAGGTCGAGGGCGTACACCTCCCGGTCGCGAATGGCGACGATGCCGTGGGAATTCAGGCTGCGGATGTGGCTGCCCGCGATGCCCACGTAGACCGAGTGGATCTGGCAGCCCGCCATCAACTCGGCCTCCTCGACCGCCCGCTGGATCGACTGCACGGTGGACTCGATATTCACCACCACGCCTTTTTTCATCCCCTTTGACGGGTGGGAGCCAATACCGACGATCTCGATATCCCCATCCGTACCGATCTCACCGACTATGGCGACGACCTTGGATGTACCGATATCCAGCCCGACGATCATGCGCTTTTCCTGTCCGCTGCCCATGGCAGTGTGTCTCCCCCGTCCTCGATTATTCGCTTGTCAGTCCGACCACCTGGGCCGGCTCGTGAAAGGCGACCGCCAGGCCGCTCTGGTATCTCAAATCCACCCGCGCCACATCTCCGGCGCGCTCCGCCAGGTCGCTGCGGTACACCGCGATAAAGCGCTGCACCCGCTCCAGGAAGGCCTCGCCCCCCAACACCAGCTC
This sequence comes from Parahaliea mediterranea, assembly GCF_017255185.1. Taxonomy (GTDB): domain Bacteria; phylum Pseudomonadota; class Gammaproteobacteria; order Pseudomonadales; family Halieaceae; genus JAFKCZ01. The sequence goes on along the minus strand of NZ_JAFKCZ010000001.1, from coordinate 518,931 downwards.
CATATCGCCGGTAAGCTCCGCCTCCAGCTGGCCGCGCTCGTCGACCTCCAGCATCTGCACTTCCAGCGCCACATCCGCCAGCAGCTCTTCCAAGCGTTGATAGCGCGCCATCAGTTCGCGCTCGCTCCCCGGGGGCCCCACCAGTCGCGGCAGGTCCCGCCAGGCTTCGGCATTGTCCGACTGGAACACCGCGCCCTCGTGATTGAGAAAGCCGCCCTGCCCCCAACGCGCGATCGGCAGCTGTTCGACCACCGTGATTTCCAGCGAATTGGGCCAGCGGCGGCGCACCGATACCCGGTAGATCCAGGGCAGGGCCTCCAGCTCGGCGCGGATCTGCTCCAGGTCCGCGCTGAGAAAACCGCCCACCAGCGCCGGCTGTACCATCTCCTGCAACACCTCGGTGCGTGTGTGTTTGAGATCGCCGCTCACCACAATGCGCTCCACAGGTATGGCCTGCAGGGTGATGAAGCCCTGCAGAGCCGCGGCCAGCACCGCGCCGGAGCCAATCAGGATCAGCAAGCGGTTGAGCCAGTTAAACGACCACTCGCGGCGCTCGCGCTGCGGCGCCTGCTTGCGGGTCGCCCCGCGCCCGCCCCGACGGCCGCCCTGTGATTCGCGCACGCTCATGCCGGCTTCACCTCAGCGACCCGGGCGTCCCAGCTCAGCTCCAGGATACGACGCACCAGCGCGGCGATATCCATCCCCGCCGCCTTCGCCGCGATGGGCACCAGGCTGTGGGAGGTCATACCCGGTATGGTATTGACCTCCAGCACATAGAAGCGCCCGTCGCGGTCACGCATCAGGTCCACCCGGCCCCACACCGCGCAGCCCAGGGAGCGGAACGCCGCCAGGGACAGCGCGGCCGCCTCGGCCTCGTCCGCCGCGCCCAGGTCGCTGGGGCAGTGGTAGCGGGTCGCGTCGGACAGGTACTTGGCCTCGTAGTCATAGAATTCGTTGTCGGTTTCCATGCGAATCGACGGCAGGGCCGTATCGCCCAGGATCGCCACCGTGTATTCGGGGCCGTCGATAAACTGCTCCGCCAGCACCACGGCGCCATAGGCGGCGGCCTTGCGGTAGGCCGCCTCCAGCTCCGCCGCGTTCGCCGCCGGCGCCATGCCGATACTGGAGCCCTCGCAGGCGGGCTTGACGAAAACCTTGCCCAGGCGCGCGATCACCGCCGCCCAGTCGGTGTCCGCCGCCAATAACTCGAAGCCGCCGGTGGACAGGCCGATGCCCTGCCACAGCTGCTTGCTGCGCTGCTTGTCCATGGCCAGGGCCGAGCCCAGCACCGACGAACCGCTGTATTTCAACCCCAGGGAGGCCAGCGCTCCCTGCATCACGCCGTCCTCGCCACCCGGTCCATGCAGGGCGTTGAACACGAAACCCGCGCCTTCGAGCTGTGCAATCCAGTCGGCATCGGCGGGGTCCACGGGCCGTACCTGGCAGCCCAGGGTTTCCAGGGCGGCAATCACCGTGCCGCCGGATTGCAGGGATACCTCGCGCTCGGCGGAGTTGCCGCCGAGCAACACCGCGACCGGGGCCGCCTTGATCCGCTCCCAACTCATTGCACTCCCCCCTGCAGTCGACCCAGCGCCTTCAGGTCCTGGGCCAGCTTGCCGACATTGCCCGCCCCCTGGGTAATCACCACATCGCCGTCGCGCAGCACGTCCGCCAGCACCCCGGCCACCTCGTCGATCGACTCCACGAACACCGGCTCCACCTGTCCGCGCTGGCGGATACTGCGGGTAAGGCTGCGGCTGTCGGCCCCCGGGATCGGCGCTTCTCCCGCCGGGTACACGTCCAGCAGCAGGAGCGCGTCGCAGCGCGATAACACCGCGACAAAATCCTCGTACAGGTCGCGGGTGCGGGAATAACGGTGCGGCTGGTAAATCATCACCAGCCGGCGGTCCGGCCAGGCCTGGCGCGCCGATTCCAGGGTTGCCCTGACTTCGGTGGGATGGTGGCCGTAGTCGTCCACCAGGATCGCCGAACCGCCTTCGAAGGCCAGCTCGCCGAGCAGGCTGAAGCGCCGCCCCACGCCGGCGAAACTTTCCAGGCCGCGTGTAATGGCATCATCCGCCAGGCCTTCGTCGCTGGCCACGGCGATCGCGGCGGCGGCGTTGAGTACGTTGTGGCTGCCGGGCATGTTGAGCTTCACCTGCAGCGAGGCCAGTTTGCCGGGGCGGTGTACCGTGAATTCCGTGGTCAGGCCCCGGCGTACCATGTCGCTGATGCGGTAGTCGGCGCGCTCGTCAAATCCGTAGGTGACGGCCTGCCGGGTCGTGTCGGGCAGCAAGCCCGCGACGACCGGGTCGTCGATACACAACACCGCCAGGCCGTAGAACGGCAGGTTGTGCAGGAAATCGAGAAAGGTCTGGCGCAGCACCGCCGGGTCGCCGCCATAGGTTTCCATGTGATCGGCTTCGATATTGGTCACCACGGTGACCATTGGCTGCAGGTGCAGGAAGGAGGCGTCGCTCTCGTCGGCCTCCGCCACCAGGAAACGGCTGGCGCCGAGCTGGGCATTGCTGCCCACGCTGTTGACCAGACCGCCAATAACGAAAGTCGGGTCCAGCCCGGCCTCGCCGAACACCGCCGCGATCAGGCTGGTGGTGGTGGTCTTGCCGTGGGTACCGGCCACCGCGATGCCGTGGCGGTAGCGCATCAGCTCCGCCAGCATCTCGGCCCGGGGCACCACCGGAATCCGCGCCTCCCGGGCGGCGACCACTTCGGGGTTGTCCGCGCTCACCGCGCTGGAGCTGACCACCGCGTCCGCGTGATCGATATTCGACGCGGCGTGACCATAGTGCAGGGCAACACCCATGTCCTCCAGGCGTTGGGTCACCGCACTGCGGCGCAGATCGGAGCCCGCCACCTCGTAGCCCAAATTGACCAGCACCTCGGCGATGCCGCTCATGCCGCTGCCGCCAATGCCGATCATGTGGATGCGGCGAATACGGCGCATCTCGGGCACGCTGTACACGCTTTTCTCATTCATCGCACAGTTCCTCGCAGCAGTCGGCGACCCGCGCCGTGGCATCCGGCCGCGCCGCATCACGCGCCGCGCCGGCCATCGCCGCCAGTCGCTCGGGGGCGTCCACCAGCTCCCGCACCGCGCTCGCCAGTGACCCGGCATCCAGGGTCTTTTGTTCCAACATAAGGCCCGCGCCGCGGTCGGTCAGGGAGCGGGCATTCCAGTACTGGTGGTTATCGATGGCCTGGGGCAGCGGCACCAGCAGCGCCGGACGGCCCATAATCGCCAGCTCCGCCACGGTCAGCGCCCCGGCGCGGCACAGCACCAGGTCGGCCCAGCCATAGGCGGCGGCCATGTCGTCAATGAAGGGCGCGACGCGCACGGTGTCGCCGACCAGTGCCCCGTAGGCGGCCTTCACCGCGTCGATGTGGTCGGCGCCGGTCTGGTGCCAGACTTCCAGCAGTCCGGCGCCGCGCTCCGCGCTCAGGCGCTCAAGAGCCACCGGCACGACCTCGTTGATCGCGCGAGCCCCCAGGCTGCCACCGAGCACCAGCAGGCGCAGCGGCCTGGAGCCATCGAAAGTCCACGCGGATTCGAGCCCGGCCCGGAGAAGATCGCCGCGCACCGGATTGCCGAGTTCCCGCACATCCGCCCTGTTGCCGAAGGCCCCCGGGAAACCGGCGGCCACGCAACGGGCCAGCGGCGCCAGCAGGCGATTGGTGGTGCCGGCCACCGCGTTCTGTTCGTGGATCAGCAGGGGACGGCGCAACAACCAGGCCGCCAGCCCCGCGGGACCCGCGGCGTAACCGCCCATGCCCACCACGCAGTCCGGCCCCCGGCGCGCCACCAGGGCCAGTGCCTGGAAGCAGGCAAACACCAGTCGCAGCAGGCCTTGAACGGTCTGCAACAGGTTTTTGCCGCGCACTCCGCGCACCGCGAGGTAGTGCAGCGCGATGCCGGCCTGCGGCACCACCCGGGACTCCATGCCGTGCTGGGTGCCAACCCACTCCACGCTGTGCCCGCGGTCCTGCAGTTCCCGCGCCACCGCCAAGGCCGGGTACACGTGCCCGCCGGTACCGCCGGCCATCATCAGAACGTGCAGGGCCCGGCTCATCGCTTGCCCTTCCTTGCCGGCCGCGCCGGGATTGCACGCAGTTCGCTCTGGATACGCAGCACCATCGCCAGCATGGCACAACAGGCGATCAGGCTGGTGCCGCCGTAGCTCACAAAGGGCAGCGTCAGCCCCTTGGTCGGCAGCAGGCCGGAGCTCACGCCCATGTTGACGAAAGCCTGGCCGGAAAAAATCAGCGCCACGCCATAGCAAACGTAGGCGCCGTAGTCCTCCCCCAGCGCCGCGGCCCGGCGCCCCACCCACAGGATGCGCCCGATCAGCGCCGCGTACAGGGCAATCACCAGGCAGGCGCCGACAAAACCGGTTTCCTCGGCCCAGATGGAAAACACAAAATCGGTGTGCGCCTCCGGCAGGTAAAACAGTTTCTGCACACTGTTGCCCAACCCCACGCCGAGCCACTCGCCGCGCCCGAAGGCGATCAGGGATTGAATCAGCTGGAACCCGCTGCCATAGGGGTCCGCCCAGGGGTCGGTATAGGCGATCAGGCGCTGCATGCGGTAGGGCGCGCTGAACACCAGGGCCGCGAGCCCCAGCAGGGCCACCCCGAGCACGGTAAGGAAATGGCTCATGCGCACACCGGCGAGGAACAACATGCCAAATGCGGTGCCGGCCACAATCACAGTGGCGCCGAAGTCGGGCTCAACCATCAGCAACAGTGCGACGAAGCCCAGCACCGCCATCGGCCGCAGGAAACCCCGCCAGTCACTGCGCACGGCATCGGCCTGGCGTACGAGGTAGCCCGCCAGGTAGATCACCAGGGCGGGCTTGGCGAATTCGGACGGCTGCAGTGTCAGCGGCCCCAGCGCCAGCCAGCGCTGGCTGCCGTTGACGTCCTTGCCGACGCCGGGCAGCAGCACCAGGATCAGCAGCACCAGGGTGACAAACAACCACAGCCACCCGGTCTGCCGCCAGATGCCGGGCGGCACGCAATACGCCACAACGCCGGCGACGAGGGCCACGGCGATATACACCAGGTGACGCTGGGTGTGATACCAGGGGTTGCCGTGGTGCCAGTCGCCGTACTCCACCGACGCCGAACCAATGGCCACCAAGCCCACCAGCAGCAGCGCAAAGCCCAACAGGGCCAGTGCGGGATCCAGCGGCGGCAGGCGAAGCTTGGCCGTCAACGCGCTCATGCGTCCGCTCCCAAGCGCGCCACCGCGGCGGCGAACTGGTCGCCGCGATCGGCATAGCCGGTGAACATATCGAAGCTGGCGCAAGCCGGCGACAGCAGCACCACGTCGCCATCGCGAGCCGCGGCGGCGGCACGCCGCACCGCCGCCTCCATGCTCTCGACATCAATGACCTCGGCAATATCAGACAGGCTCTCGCGCAGCGCGCCGGCCGCCTCCCCCATGACCAGGACTTGGCGGCAGTGCGCGCCCACGGCCTGCCGCAGCTGGCCGAAGTCCGCGCCCTTGCCCTGCCCACCGGCGATCAACAAGACATTGCGCTCGCCACCCAGGCCCTTGAGGGCCGCTTCCGTGGCGCCAATATTGGTGCCCTTGGAATCGTTGACGAAGCGCACGCCGCACCGCTCCGCCACCAGCTGGCAGCGATGCGGCAGGCCGCGGAACTCGCGCACCGCCCGCAGCATGGCGGGCATGGGCAAGTCCGCGGCGTGGCCGATGGCCAATGCCGCCAGCACGTTGGCCAGGTTGTGGCGGCCGGCCAGGGGCAGGTCCGCCACCGCGATCAGCGTTTCGAAGCCGTGGCACAGCGTGTCCACACCGTCGATCACGCGCAGGCCAAAGCCCGCCAGCTCCGGCTCGCGCAGGCGCCAACTGATCACTGTCACGTCATCGGCCACCAGGGGTAGGGTGAGCGGGTCGTCCCGGTGCACAACGGCACTGCGGCAACCGCGGAAAATGCGGTGCTTGGCCTGGTGGTAGCGCGGCATGCTGCCGTGGCGGTCCAGGTGGTCGGCGCTGATGTTTAGCACCGCGGCCACCGCCAGGTTCAACGGCTCCGCGCGCTCCAGCTGGAAGCTGGATAGCTCCAGCACATACAACTCGCGCGCCTCGTCGAGCAGCTCCAGGGCAGGCGTGCCCAGATTGCCGCCAACCCCGACATTGAGACCGGCGGCCCGCGCCATGGCGCCCACCAGCTCGGTCACCGTCGACTTGGCGTTGGAGCCGGTAATCCCGATCACCGGCGCCCGCGCCTCGCGCACGAACAGGTCGACATCGCCCAGCACGCGGGCGCCGGCCTGCACCGCCGCCCGCACCAGGGGCTCCTCCAGTGACACGCCGGGGCTGACGATCAGCTCGCCGGCCCCTTCCACCACGGACAAGGGCACGTCACCGGCAAACACCGGCACCTCCGGCATTTCCCGGCGCAGTTCCGCGATACCGGGAGGCTCGGCGCGGGTATCCACCACCGCGAAGGCCAGGCCCCGGCGATGCAGGTGCCGGGCACAGGACAAGCCGGTGGCGCCCAGGCCGAAGACGACCCGGTTGTCACTGCTTGCGATCATGTCCTGTGCCATTGTCACACTCACTCCCTTGATGTCCGCCTAGCGCAACTTCAGCGTGGCCAGGCCGAACAACACCAACATCACGGTAATGATCCAGAAACGCACAATGACGCGCGGCTCTGGCCAGCCCTTGAGCTCGAAATGGTGGTGAATGGGCGCCATGCGGAAAATACGCCGCCCGGTCAGCTTGAAGGAGGCGACCTGCAGGATCACCGACACGGTCTCCAGCACGAAGATGCCGCCCATGATGAAAAACACAATCTCGTGGCGGGTAATGACCGCCACCGTCCCCAGTGCCGCGCCCAGGGCCAGCGCGCCAACGTCACCCATGAACACCTGGGCCGGGTAGGTGTTGAACCACAGGAAGCCCAGGCCGGCGCCGGCGATCGCACCGCAAAACACCGCCAGTTCGCCGCTGCCCGCGACGTAGGGAATGTGCAGGTAACTGGCAAAATCCACGTGGCCGGTGAGGTAGGCGATCAGCCCCAGCGCGGTCCCCACCATCACCGTGGGCAGAATGGCCAGGCCGTCGAGACCGTCGGTCAGGTTCACCGCGTTGCTGGCGCCGACAATCACGAAGTAGGCGAGCAACACAAACAGCGGCCCCATGCTCCAGGCAAAATCCTTGAAGAAAGGGATATACAACTGCGTGGTCACGGGGGTGTCGAAGGCCAGGTACAGGTACAGCGCCGCCGCCAGTCCCGCCGCCGACTGCCAGAAATACTTCCAGCGCGCCGGCAGGCCGCGGGAATTGCGCTCGACCACCTTGCGGTAGTCATCGACCCAGCCCACCGCGCCGAACACCGCGGTCACCCCCACCGCGATCCAGATATAGGGATTGCGCAGGTCCGACCACAGCAGGCTACTGATTGCGATGGCCACCAGGATCAGCGCACCGCCCATGGTGGGGGTGCCGGACTTGCTCAGGTGGGACTCGGGACCGTCATCGCGCACCGCCTGGCCGACCTGGTAGAAGTTGAGCCGGCGGATCATTGCCGGGCCGACCAGCAGCGAAATCGCCAGCGCGGTGCCGGCGGCGAGAATACTGCGCAGGGTCAGGTAGCTGAACACCTGGAAGCCGGTGTGAAACTGGGTCAGGTACTCGAACAGGAACAACAGCATGGTCAGCCCTTCGCCTCCATCTGTTGATTGGTCAATGCGGCCAGCAAGTGCTCCATCGCGGCCCCCCGGGAACCTTTAACCAGTACGGTATCGTCGGCGCCGAACTCGCCGTGAAGCGCGGCGATGGCATCGTCGCGACCAGCAAAGTGGGCACCGCCGGCGCCGAAGGCGGCAACCGACTCCGCGAGTTCCGGCCCCACTCCCCAGAAACGGTCGAGCCCGCGCTCGCGCGCGTATTCACCGATCTGCCGGTGCAGCGCGGCGGATTCATCACCCAGCTCACGCATCGCTCCCAGGATCAGTGTGCGCCGCCCCTCGCAGTCCGCCAGCAGGTCGATGGCCGCGCGCACCGAGCCGGGGTTGGCGTTGTAGCAATCGTCGATCACGGTGCTGCCGCCGAGCCCGCGGCTGATCGCCAGGCGCCCGGGCACCGGGGTCACCGAGGCCAGGCCGGCGCTGATCTCACTCAGGGACAGTTCACAGGCCAGTCCCACGGCGATGGCCGCCAGGGCGTTGGATACGTTGTGCAAGCCCGGCAGTTTCAGCGCCACCGGCACATCCCCCGCCGGTGTGCTGGCGATAAAACTGATACCGGCGGTGCCGCGACTGCTGATATTGCTGGCGGTGATCGCCGCGGGTTGGCGCAGGCCGTAGTCAAGGATCGTGGCGGCGCCGGCGCGAGCGCGCCAGCGGCGGCTGTATTCCTGGTCGGCGTTGATGATCGCCGTGCTCGCCTCGCCGAGACCGTCGTAGATTTCGCCCTTGGCCTCCGCCACCGCCTGTACCGAACCGAAGCCCTGCAGGTGGGCGGGCATGGCGTTGAGCAGCACGGCCACATCCGGCCGCGCCAGCTCGCACAGCCAGGCGATGTCGCCAGCCTTCGCCGCGCCCATCTCCACCACCGCGAAACGGTGCTCCGGCGCCAGCCGCAGCAGGGTCAGCGGCACGCCGATCTCGTTGTTGAGGTTGCCCGCGGTGGCCAGGGTCGGGCCGCGCCGGGACAGCACCGCGTGAATCAGATTCTTCACCGTGGTCTTGCCGCTGCTGCCCGTGATCGCCACCAGGGGCCCGGCGAACTCGTCGCGGTTGCGCGCGCCCAGGCGGCCCAGCGCGCGCTGGGTGTCGGCCACCTCCAGCAGGGGCAGCCCGCAGTCCACCACACGGCTCACCAGTGCCGCCACCGCGCCGCCCCGCTTTGCGGCCAGGAGGTAGTCGTGACCGTCGAAGCGCTCGCCGCTCAGGGCCGCGAACAGGGCGCCCGGCATCGGCTCGCGGGTATCCGTGGCGACGCCGCTGATGGCGACATCCTCGCCATGCAGGGTCGCTTCGAGGGGCGCAACCAACTCCGACAACCGGTAGTCACGCATCATGACCCGGCCCTCCGCGCCAGCGCGGCGCGCGCCTGCTCGGCATCACTGAAATACAGGCGCTGCCCCTCCACGATCTGGTAATCCTCGTGCCCTTTGCCGGCGATCAGCACACAATCCCCCGGCGCGGCCTCGTCAATAGCCTGCGCAATGGCCGCGGCACGATCGGTCTCGAGACTGTATTCACCACTGCAACCGGCGGCGATATCGGCCAGTATGGCGCCAGGATCCTCGCCCCGGGGGTTGTCGCTGGTGACAATCACCCGGTCGGAGCCCTGGCAGGCGACGCGCCCCATCAACGGGCGCTTGCCGGTGTCGCGGTCGCCGCCACAGCCGAACACGGTCACCAGCGCGCCGGCGACCTGGGGCCGGATGGCGCGCAACACCTGCTCCAAAGCGTCGGGGGTATGGGCGTAGTCGACCAGCACCTGGATGCCGAGCGAATTGGGGATCGCCTGCAGACGCCCCGGCACCGGTTGCAACGCCGGCACTGCCGCCAGCACCCGGTCGAGGTCGTGGCCGCCCAGCACGGCACAGGTGATCGCGGCGGCGAGATTGGCCACATTGAAGTCCCCCGGCAGGGATGAGCGCAGCTCGCCATGCCCCCAGGGCGTATCGATCCGGCCGCGAGCCAGCCTTTGGTCAAAGACCAACTCGCTGACACGGATATCGGCCCTGGCATCGCCGCTCGCGGAATAGCCCAGCACCTCGCAATGCCCCGCCGCCAGCGCCCGCAACGGCCCGGCGTAGGCGTCGTCGCTGTTGATCACGCCAAAGCGCAGGCCCTCGCGGGTGAACAGGCCCATCTTGGCGCGGGCATAGGCCGCCATGCTGCCGTGGTAGTCGAGGTGATCCCGCGACAGGTTGGTGAATACCGCGGTATCGATACGCACCCCGTTGACGCGCCCCTGGACCAGGGCGTGGGACGACACCTCCATGGCCACGTCGCGCACGCCGCCGCGCAACCATTCGGCCAGCTGGCGCTGCAGGACCACCGGGTCCGGCGTGGTGTTGGCCGCCGCGGTCACACTGTCGTCGAGCGCCGCACCCAGGGTACCGATGACCCCACAGGGCCGCTCCAGCGCGCGCTGCAACTGCGCCACCAGGCGACTGGTAGTGGTCTTGCCGTTGGTGCCGGTGACACCCACCACGCGCATTGTCCGGGTGGGGTCACCGTGGAAACGGGCGGCGATCACGCCCGCTTCGTGAGAGAGCTCGGGAATTTCGATCAGGGGTACCGGCAACGCATCCACGAAACCGCCGGCGGGCGCCTCCGCAACCACCGCCGCGGCGCCGCTGGCCACCGCCTGCTCCATAAAGGCGCGGCCATCGTGAACACTGCCGGCAAGCGCCAGGAACAGGTCGCCGGGCCGCACCTGGCGGCTGTCCAGGGCAAGGCCGCTCACCCGCACATCGTCGGCGAGCGGCATATCGAGCAGGGCGGAAAGCGGCATCCCCGCATCCGTCGTCACCTGGGCCATCATCACGCTGCCCCTCCCCGCCGGCCGTCGGCGGCGGCTATCCGGGAATCCGCGCCCGGCGCCTGCGGCGGCACGTTCAGCAGCCGCAGCGCGCCCTGGGCCACCCGGGCAAACACCGGGGCCGCCGCGGAGCCGCCACCGTAGGCGTCGCCCTTGGGGCCGTTGAGCACTACCACTGTCACGATACGCGGATTCTCCGCTGGCGCCACCCCGGCAAACAGGGCGCGATACTTGTCGTCGATATAACCCTGGGCTCCCACCTGGTGCACCGTGCCGGTCTTGCCGCCGACCTCGAAGCCGGGTACCCGAGCGCGGCGCGCGGTACCGTTGTCACCGGTCACCCGATTGAGCATCATCAGTACCTTGTCGGCGATGTCGGAGGACATCACCCGACGCCCCGGTGGCAGGGCCCCGTCATCGATTGCCAGCAGCGACACCGGCGGCAGCACGCCATCGTTGGCGAAGGCCGCGTAGGCGCGGGCCAGTTGCAGCGGCGTGGTGGTGAGCCCGTAGCCGAAGGCCAGGTTCACCTCCTCAATCTTGGCCCAACGGGTGCGGTTGGGCAGCAGGCCGGCGCGTTCGCCGGGAAAGCCCGTGCCCGGCGGCTCGCCGATCCCCAGGCGCTGGAACACGTTCCATACCGGCTCGCGACCGATGTCCAGGGCGATCTTGGTAACCCCGACCTGGCTGGACTTCTCGAGGATGCGCGATACCGTGATCTCGCCGTAGTTACGCGGATCGGGCAGCACCTTGCGGCCGACGCGAATGCGACCGGGGGAAGTATCGACCAGGGTCTCGGTGGTATAGCGCCCGCTCTCCAGCGCCGCCACCAGAGTCAGGGGCTTCACCGTGGAGCCGGGCTCGTACTCGTCGGTCATTGCCCGGTTGCGGGTATGACCGGGCTTGTAGCCCTTGCGGCTGTTGGGGTTGTAGACCGGGTGATTGACCATCGCCAGCACCTCGCCGGTGTGGGCGTCGAGGGTCACGATAGTGCCCGAGTCCGCGGCGGTCTGGGCTACCGCGCGCTGCAATTCGCGATGCTGCAGGTACTGCAGGCGCAGGTCGACGCTGAGCTTCAGGTCGCGCCCGGGCCGCGCCGGCTCGAGCACACCGATGTCGCGCACCGCGTCGCCATGCAGGTCCTTGATGTACTGCTTCTTGCCGGGAATGCCGCGCAGCCACTCGTCGTAGGCCAGCTCCAGGCCGGCGATACCGGCACCGTCGACATTGGTGAAGCCCACCACTTGACCGGCCACTTCACCGGCGGGGTAGTAGCGCTGGTATTCACGCTCGCCGTAGACCCCGGGAATGCGGTGGCCGAGTACCACCCGCGCGCGCGCCGGCACGCGGTGGCGCGCCAGGTACATAAAGCGCTTGCCGGCATACCGCTCGAGCTTGTCTTCCAGCTCCGACAACGGCATCTCCAGGGCCGTGGCCAGCTCCGGCAGGCGGCCGGATTCCGCCAGCTGCACCGGGTCGGCCCAGATCGAGATCACCGGCGTGCTCACCGCCAGCGGCTCCCCGCGGCGATCGGTGATCAAACCGCGGTAGGCGGGAATTTCCGCGGTGCGCACCGCGCGCATGTCGCCCTGGCTCTGCAGGAACTCGCGGCCGCGATCGGTATTGAGCACCTGCAGCGACAACATCCGCCCCAGCACCAGCAACAGCAGCACACCCAGGGCTCCCGCCACGAGATAAAAACGCCAGGGGGCGACGGCAGTTTGGCGTCCCCGCGCGCTCACGGCGCCACCACCTTCAGTTCCTCCACGATCGGCGAGTGCATGCCGAGCTCGCCGGTAGCGACCTTCTCCACCCGGTAGTGGGATGCCCAGGCACTCTGCTCGAGCAGCAGGCGGCTGTAGTCTTCCTGAAGGTACCACTGGTCCGCCTCCAGGCGCTGCAGCTCGGCGTAGAGCTCGCGGCAGGCGTGGGAGGAATGAATCACCCCGAAGGCCGACAGCACCACCGCCATCATCAATGGCAGCAGCGCGACACGGCCGCGGCGGGCGGAATCGCCAGCGAGTATTGGCCGCTGCGCCGCCATCAGGCCAGCTTCTCCGCCACGCGCATGATGGCGCTGCGGGCGCGCACGTTGGCGGCCACTTCATCCTTGCCCGCGCGCACCGCCTTGCCCACCAGCTTCATGCGCCGGTTGAGGTCGCTGTCCCGCACCGGCACCCCGGGCGGCAACTGCTCGCCGCGGCTCATGTCGCGCATGTAGCGCTTGACCATGCGGTCCTCCAGCGAATGGAAGCTGATCACCACCAGGCGGCCGCCGACGGCGAGCAAATCCAGGGCCGAGTCCAGCAGGTCACGCAGGTCGTCGAGCTCGCGATTGATATAGATACGAATCGCCTGGAAGGCGCGGGTAGCAGGGTGCTTGTGTTTTTCCCAGCGCGGATTGGCCTCGGCGACGATGGTCGCCAGGCGGCCGGTGGTGGTGATGGGCGTTTCCGCGCGCGCGGCCACGATGGCGCGGGCGATGCGACGGGAGTAACGCTCTTCGCCGTATTCGTACAGCACGTCGGCGATGTCGGCTTCCTCGGCCCGCGCCAGCCACTGGGCGGCGGTTTCACCGCTGCTGGTGTCCATGCGCATATCGAGGGGGCCGTCGTGCTGGAAGCTGAAACCGCGCCCGGCCTCGTCCAGCTGGGGGCTGGACACACCCAAATCCAGTAAAATGCCATCAACCGCGCCGATCCCCATCCGGCGCAGTTGATGGGGAAGCAGAGCGAAGGACCCGTGGAAAAACTCGAACCGGGGCTCGCTCACAACCAACTGTTCGGCCTCCGCCGCCGCGAGGGGGTCCTTATCCACGCCCAGCAGGCGGCCGCCCGCGTCCAGCACCTGCAGGATCGCGCGGCTGTGCCCGCCGCGGCCAAAGGTACCGTCCACATAAAATCCGTCGCGCCTGGTCACCAGGGCGTCCACCGCCTCTCGCAACAACACCGTTTGATGCATATCCCTTCCTACCATGTACCGGATACGGCCCGAGCGCCCTGTCCGGGCCGGTTTCGCGGCGCAGTCCCGCGAAACCGGGCTCAGCGCACCGACCTGCAATGGCCGGTGTTGCCACCCTCCCGGCGGGGAGAATGGCGCGGACTGTAATTGCCCAGCCCGCACTAGAGGGTCAGCGACATCAATTCATCGGGCAATTCGGCGTCGGGCCCGGACTCGAGCAGCGCCTGCTCTTGCTCGGCGAACCACAACTCCTCCGACCACAGCTCCAGCTTGTTGCCCTGCCCCACCAGCACCAGTTTTTTCTCCAGCCGGGCGTAGTCACGCAGCGGCTGGGTAAGCAGCATGCGACCGCTGCCATCCAGTTCCACGTCGGTGGCATAGCCCAGCACTAGCCGCTGGAACCGCTTCACCGCCGGCTTCAAGGCGGGCAGGTCCTGGATATCCCGCTCGATGCGCTCCCACTCGGGCAGCGGATAGATCGCGAGACAGCGGGTCTGGGTATCGATAGTGACGACGATCTGACCCTCGCATTGCTGCAGCAATGGCTCGCGCTGGCGGGCTGGCATGGCCAGCCGCCCCTTCGCGTCCATATTGATGTGCTGCACTCCGCGAAACACGCCAGTCTTCCCCACTCACTTGGCTTTGAGACCCACAAAAAGCCAAATTTATCCACTTACTCCCACTTTGCGACACTATAGGTCTGGCTCAAATGGGGTGTCAAGCGAGCGGAATCAAAAAAACGTTGTAATTTCAGTAAATTAGCGCCACTTTCCGAGCCTCCGGCACCGGCCCGCAGGGCAAATCGAGAGTAAAAAATGTCATAAAACATGCGCGTAAACGCACATGCTGAGAAGTTACTTTAAGTTCAAGTTTATTTTTTTCTGTCGAGCAGGCCCGAAAGGGCCAAGAAAGCATATGCCGCGCCGTCTGGCGGCGAACCAGGCGTCAAGCGGTCGGCGGCCGACCCCTCGGGCCTCGCCATTTGGCGGTCAACGACCGGCCGGCCTGGGGCCGGCCAACCGGTAAGCAAAGAGAGTGAGTCGATCGATAAGCCGGGTTCTGTCGAGGACGATCATTCATCTGCGACAGGCGTCGCCGCCTGCCTGTAGCGACCTACCCGAATCCACTGCGGGCCACAGCGTCTGGATTCCTATTTGGTCTTGCTCCGGGTGGGGTTTACCATCGCCGCGCCTGTTGCCAGCCGCGCGGTGCGCTCTTACCGCACCATTTCACCCTTACCCGACCACTGGGTGGCCGGGCGGTATACTTTCTGTTGCACTTTCCGTAGGCTCGCGCCCCCCAGGTGTTACCTGGCACCCTGCCCTATGGAGCCCGGACTTTCCTCCCCGCGGCCGTGAAACACGACCGGGAGCGATCGCCTGATCGACTCGGCGGCAAGACTACCCCCGCCGCCGGCCCTTGGCAAGCCAATAACAAGGGGAAAAAGGGGGTCAACCGTCCGCGGCGTGCTCGAGGAGGTAGTTGTACAGCAGCTTCTTGCGCAAGCCGGTCAGGTCGGCGACCACCGCCGCGGCGCGCTTGCCGGGTAGTTCGCGGGCCAGGCGCAGCAACAGGCGGGCGGTGTCGGCGTCGATATCCTCGCCGCGCTCGCGCCGACCCGCCACCACCAGCACGATCTCGCCGCGGCACTGGTTGTCGTCGCCAGCGACAAAAGCCTGGAGCTCGCCCAGTGGCGCACGGCGCACGGTTTCAAAAGCCTTGGTGATCTCCCGCGCCAGCAGCGCCTCGCGCTCCGGACCGAAAACCGCCACCAGGTCCGCCAGGCAATCCCTCAGGCGGTGGGGCGCCTCGTAAAAAACCAGCGTCTCCTGCCGCTGCTCCAGCTCGCCCAGGCGATTGACCCGGGTGCCTGCCTTGCCGGGCAGAAAGCCCTCGAACAGGAAGCGGTCGGTGGGCAGGCCCGACACGCTCAGCGCCGCCACCGCGGCGCAGGCGCCGGGCACCGGCAGCACCCGGTAGCCGAGTTCCTGCACCTCGCGCACCAGGCGATAGCCGGGGTCGGAAATCAGCGGCGTGCCGGCGTCCGACACCAGCGCCACCGCCCCGCCCTGCGCCAGGCAGCGGATGATCCGCTCGGCGGCACCGCGGCCCGAGTGCTCGTGATAGGCCACCAGGGGACTGTCAATGTCGAACTGGCGCAGCAACGCGCCGGTATGCCGGGTATCCTCCGCCGCGACCAGGTCGGCGCCGCCCAGCACCTCCAGCGCTCGCCGCGAGATGTCTCCCAGGTTGCCGATCGGCGTGGCGACAACATATAGTCCCGATTCCACTTGCAGCCCCTACCCTTATAATGAAGCACTCAATACTCGCCGGACAACCCACGCCGCCGGCCAAACAGCAGCAAAGGATAGCATGAGAGGATACCAACACGCGCCGCGCCGCCGGCCACAGCCCCTGTTGATACTCGGCCTCTGCGCGGCGCTCGCCGCCTGTAGCAGCCCGCCGCCGCGGGTGGGCGACGCCGATCCCCGCGACCTCGACCCGGCGGCCCTGCCCGGCGAGCAACCCGCCGAGCACCCCCGCTTCAGCCAACAGCTGCCCCCCAGCGCGCACTCGGCCCTGTTTCGCCGCGCCGAGGCCGCGCTCGGCGAGTTCGACTGGATGCGCGCGGAAATGGAACTCGCCGCCCTCGAGGAACCGCTGTCCGCCAATGACCACGCCTATCGCCGCTATCTCGACGCCCGTACGGCCTGGCTGAAAGGCGATACGGAAGCGGCCGACAACCTGCTGGCCGCCCCGCTACCGACGGGCACCGCGCCGGCACTGGCCATCATGACCGCCAACTTCCAGCGCTATGTGCGGCAAATGTCGGGTGACTACCTGGCCAGCGCCCGCCACGGCAGCCAACTACTGGAGCAGGTCCCGGACCACCCCCACGCCGGCGCCCTCAAGCGCAGCATCTGGCGCGACCTGGAGCGACTGCCCGCCGCCTCGCTGACACCCGCGACCGACGCCGGCGACACGCAGTGGCGCGCCTGGCTGGAACTGGCGGCCATCAGCGCCCGGGACGCGGATAGCGACAAGCTGCGCGACGACCTGCAACAGTGGCGCGAGCGACATCCCGACCACCCCGCGGCCAATCCCCTGCCGGGCGGACTCGACGCCCTGTTGGCGCCCCCGGCACCAAACGACAAGGTGGCGCTCATGCTGCCATTGAGCGGGCGCCTGGCGCCCGCGGCAAGGGCCGTCCGCGACGGCTACCTCGCCGCCTACTACGCCGCCCGCTCCGCCGGCGACGACGACGAGCGCGAACTACTGGTACTCGACACCCACGCCACCGGCGGCGCGCTGGCGAGCTACCGCGACGCCGTGCAGCGCGGCGCAACCATGGTCGTGGGCCCGCTGAGCAAACAATCGGTGGCCGAGCTCGGCAACGCCCCCGAACGCCCGGTGCCGGTGCTCGCCCTCAACCGGGCCGAACAGCCGCTGCCGCCGGCGGCCACCGCCCTCGTACAAATGTCACTGGCGCCGGACGACGAGATAGAGACCCTGGCGCGGCTGGCCTATGGCCGGGGCGCCCGGCGCGCCCTGATGGTGCGCCCCGCGGGCGAGTGGGGCGACAAAATGGAAACAGCCCTGCGCGAACACTGGGGCGCACTGGGCGGAGGCTTCGCCACCACCGCGACCTACGCCAGCGCCGAGGCCTACTCCGATACCATCCAACAGGCCTTCAACCTGGGCGCCAGCTTGCAGCGCGCCCGCGATGTGCGCAGCATGCTCGCCACCAATATCGAGTATACCGCCCGGCGACGACAGGATTTCGACGCCATCTTCCTGCTCAGCAGTTCTCCGGAAGAGGCGCGCTCGATCAAGCCCCTGCTGGCCTTCCACTACGCCGGTGCGGTGCCGGTGTACGCCACATCCAGCATCTACAGCGGCATCCCCGACCACCGGGACCGGGATCTCAACGGCATCATACTGGCCGACCTGCCCTGGTTCCTGGGCACCAGCCCGCGACTGCGGGTAGCCATTACCGCGGGGGATACCGGCAGCGACAGCTACGCCCGCCTCAACGCGCTGGGCGCCGACGCCTACCTGCTGCAAAGCCGTTTCGGCCAGCTGCGGGCCGGCCCGGACGCCCTGCTGCGCGGCAACACCGGCCTGTTGAGCATGGACCCGCAACTGCGCATCGTCCGCGAACCGCAACCGGCCACATTTGACGGCGGCGAACTGAAGCCCCTCTGACTTATACTGGCACGCCACGGGAACGACACGGGAGCCTCCCCTGGCACAGGCAGATGCGTACGAGGAACTGGCCGCGCAATGGCTGCGCGCGCGCGGCTGGGAGATAGTGGCGCGAAACGTCCGCTTTCGCGGCGGCGAGCTGGACATCGTCGCCCTGGACGGCGGCCATCTCGTATTCGTGGAAGTTCGACAACGGAGCAACCCCCGCTACACCGGCGCCGCCGCGTCGGTGGGCCGGGACAAGCAGCGACGCCTGGTGCGCGCGGCCAGCCTGTTCCTGCAACGGCACCCGCGCTGGGCCAACCGGCCATGTCGATTTGACGTGATCGCCTTCGAGCCGCCACAATCTGCCGCGCACCCCGAACCGAGATGGATTCGGGCGGCCTTCACAGCCTGAACCCTTCGCCCCCGGGACATCGCATGGACCACTACAGCATTTTCGCCGGCAACTGCCAGGGCACCCTGGAAAGCCTGGCCATGGCCGTCGACGCCCTGGCGGAACCGCTCTCCGTCGCCGCCGGCGCGGTGACCAACACCCTGTTGCAGGACGGCAAGATCATGGCCTGCGGCACCGGCGCCGACGCCGCCCTGGCCCAGCTGTTCTGCATCAACATGCTGGGGCAGTTCCACCATGAGCGCCCCGCCCTGCCCGCCATGACACTTGCGGCCGACGGCGGGACCCTGGCCACCATCAGCGGCCTGGAGGGTCACCGGGAAATTTTCGCGCGGCAGGTACGCGCCCTGGGACAACCCGGCGACGTGCTTCTGTGCCTGGCGAGCGGCACCGCCGGCGAGGCACTACTGGGCGCGGTGGAAGCCGCCAGGGAGCGGAACATGCTGGTGGTGGCGCTGTCGAACGGCGAGGACGACAATCTCCTGGCCGCGCTGCGCGAGGGCGACGTCCGCCTGGCGGTGCACAGCCCGGCTCCCGCGCGCGCCCTGGAGCTTCACACCGTCCTCATCCAGAATTTGTGCGAACTGGTGGATCACAACTTATTTGGTGGATAATTAGCGCCAGTTCACTCGTGTTGATTCGGCCTCAGGAAGTACCTAAATGACCCGACTGTTTCTCCTCCCGCTGATCTTTTCCGGCCTGCTGCTCGGCGGATGCGGCAGCATGCTGGCCAACCTCGAAGCCAATCCGATCGAGGACGAGCCCGTGGAGCGCACCATGGGCCGCAGGCTCGAGGACGAGAGTGTCGAAATCAAGGCCATGGTCAATATCCGCGCCGCGGACGACCGTTTCGACGACGCCCATCTCACGATTGTCAGCTACAACGGTTTTGTGCTGCTGGCGGGACAGGTGGCCAGCGAGGAACTAAAAGCCCGGGCCGCCAACGTGGTCCGCGACATACGCGGCGTGCGCCGTATTTACAACGAACTGCAGGTGTCGGCGCCCAGCTCGGGCATGACCCGCACCTCGGACGCCTGGATCACCACCAAGGTCAAATCCTGGCTGCTGGCCAACTCCAGCACGCCCGGCATGCGCGTCAAGGTGGTCACCGAAAACGGCGTGGTCTACCTGATGGGACTGGCCACGCAATCAGAGGCCGAGCGAGTAACCGAAGTTGCCGCGAGTTTGTCGGGGGTTCAGCGGGTGGTGCGGCTGTTCGAGATCGTGTCGGTTTAGGGGTGTACAGGGGAGCGCATCCGCCCCCCTGAAGGGCCGTGAGCCGCCCCCTCCTTTCAGGTCCTTCATTCGGCCACGATGTGGCGATTACTTAACCACTTTCAGCGAGGGCCGGCCTTCTGGCTTGCCGGGCGCGGGCTCCGGGGGCTGAGGATCGTCGTCGGGCTCCGGCGGCGGATCCTCTGGCTCGAACACCATGCCCTGCCCGTTCTCCCGGGCGTAGATGCCGATCACCGCGGAGACCGGCACCAGAATATCGGTGGGCACGCCGCCAAAGCGACCGTTAAACATCACCAGGTCATTGGAGATGTTGAGCTCTATCACCGCACTGGGGGAAATGTTGAGCACGATCTGGCCGTCCTTGACGTACTGCCGGGGCACTTCGACCCCGCGAATCGTGGCATCCACCAGCAGGTAGGGGGTGCAGGCGTTGTCCACGATCCACTCGTAGAGCGCGCGCATGATGTAGGGACGGCTGGGTGTCATCGGACAATCGGGCTCCAGCGGCTTGCGCGGCGGCTAGAGACGCATCTCCCGCTCCTGCTCCGACAGGCTCTCCTGGAACGCGTCGCGATTGAACAGGGAGTCCATGTAGGTCAGCAGCGGCTTGGTCTGCTTGGTGGAGCGAATTTCCACGCCCAGCGACGGCAGGCGCCAGAGAATGGGCGCGATGCAGCAATCGACCAGGGTAAACTCGTCGCTCATGAAGAAGGGCTTCTCGGCAAAAATCGGCGATATCGCGGTAATGCCCTCGCGCAGCTCCTTGATGGACTTGCTCACCACGTTGTCACTGCGGGACGACAGAATGGAGTCCACCAGGGTACACCAGTCCTTCTCGATACGGTGAATGTACAGGCGGCTCTCGGCACGCGCCACCGGATACACCGGCAGCAGCGGCGGGTGCGGGAAACGCTCGTCAAGGTACTCCATCATTACCTTGGATTCGTATAGCACCAGGTCGCGATCCACCAGGGTGGGCAGTGAATTATAGGGGTTGAGCTCCGACAGTTCGGCCGGTGGGTGATTGGAATCCGCCTCGACCATGTCCACGGTCACGCCCTTCTCGGCCAGCACAATGCGGACCCGGTGACTGTAATGACTACTACTGTCGGAGAAAAAGGTCATCGAAGACCGCTTTGCCACAACGCCCATCAGGGTATCCTCAGCTTATCAAGAAATATCAGGCAGCCGGCACGGCCTCCGCCGCCCCGGCTGTACGCCCATTCGGGCCTAGTGCACGTCCTTCCAGTATTCGCGGTTCAGCAACCAGGCGAACACGAAGAACAGGGTAATGAACAGTAAAACGAAGGTGCCAATACGCTTGCGGTCGGACGCCATCGGCTCGGCCGTATAGGCCAGGAAGTTGGTCAGGTCGTACATGGCGGTGTCGAACTCGTCGGGTGTCATCGAGCCCTCTTCCGTTACCACCAGGCGGCCGCAGGGTTCTTCCATGATGTCCTCGCCGGTCAGCGGGTCGCGCTTGACACCGCCATTGGCGGCTTTCACGGGGCCCATGGCACACTCCTGCGTACCCTGCAGCTCAAGCAGCACATGGGGCATGCCCACGTCCTTGAACACCTTGTTATTTACGCCCCAGGGACGGCTTTCATCCTTGTAGAAGGTGCGCAGGTAAGTATACAGCCACTCGGGCTGGCGCGCGCGGGACACCAGGGTCAGATCCGGCGGCGTGGCGCCGAACCAGGTCTTGGCGTCGTCTTCCGCCATGGCATTTTCCATCAGCGAACCGATCTTGACCTCCGGATCGAAGATCAGGTTGTCTTCCATCAGGTCCTCGGGAATGCCGAGATCCTTTGCCACCCGGTTGTAACGGGTGTACTGCAGTGAATGGCAGCCCATGCAATAGTTCAGGTAGACCTGTGCGCCGCGCTGCAGCGACGCCTTGTCGTGCGGGTCCGCCTCGAAGGCATCACAGGGAATGCTGCCGCACTGGTACGCGGACTCCGCACCCACCGCCTTCAGGGGGATAAAGGTCAGGGCACCGATCAGGGCCAACACACCCATGCTGCGCCAGAAGCCCATGCCGCCGTCCATAGTAACCCGCTCGGGCACCGGCTTGGTCCGGTCCATGGCCGACCACAGCGGCATGAAGAGGAAGAAGGCGAAGTAGAACACCGAACAGATCTGGGCCAGCACCGTGCGCGCCGGTGTCGGCGCCTTCACGCCCAGCACGCCAAGGATCAGGAAGCTGGCCACGAACAGCACCAGCATCACCTTGGTGATGTTGCCCCGGTAGCGCCAGGACTTCACCGGGCTGCGGTCCAGCCAGGGCAGCAGGAAGGGAATGGCCACCGATGCGGCGAAGGCCACGAAGCCCCAGAACTTGTCCGGCACCGCCCGCAACACGGAGTAAAAGGGCGTGAAATACCACACCGGCGCGATGTGCTCGGGGGTCTTCAGCGCGTTGGCCTCCTCGAAGTTGGCGAATTCCAGGAAGAAACCGCCCATCTCGGGGAAGAAGAAAATCACCCCGCAGAAGATGAACAGGAACACCGCGATGGCCTGCAGGTCGTGCACCGAGTAGTAGGGGTGGAAAGCCACGCCGTCCAGCGGAATGCCATCGGGGCCCTTGTGCTTCTTGATGTCCACGCCGTCGGGGTTGTTGGACCCGACCTCGTGCAGGGCCAGCAGGTGCAGTACCACCAGCGCCAGCAGCACGATGGGCAGCGCCACCACGTGCAGGGCGAAGAAGCGGTTCAGGGTGACGCCGGAGATGAGGTAGTCACCGCGAATCCAGGTCACCAGGTCCTCGCCCACCACCGGAATGGCGCCGAACAGGGAGATGATCACCTGGGCGCCCCAGTAGGACATCTGCCCCCAGGGCAGTACGTACCCGACGAAGGCCTCGGCCATCAGCACCACGAAAATCAGCATGCCGAATATCCAGATCAGCTCCCGCGGTTTTTTGTAAGAACCGTACAGCAGGGCGCGGAACATGTGCAGGTACACCACCACGAAGAAGGCGGAGGCGCCCGTGGAATGCATGTAGCGCAGTATCCAGCCGAACTCCACGTCGCGCATGATGTATTCCACCGAGGCAAAGGCGGCCTCGGCGCTCGGCGTGTAGCTCATGGTGAGCCAGATCCCGGTCAGCAGCTGGTTGACCAGCACCACCAGGGACAGCACGCCAAAAAAGTACCAGAAGTTGAAGTTCTTGGGCGCGTAGTACTTGCCCATGTGGGTGTCCCAGGCGCGCATGATCGGCAGGCGCTCATCGACCCAGTCACGTAACCCAATTAGCATATTATTCATCAGGCAGCCTCCGCATCCACGCCAATTACCAGGACATTGTCGCTCTCGTAGGAATAGGGCGGGATTTCCAGGTTGGCGGAAGCCGGCACACCGGAATAAACACGACCCGCGAGATCGAACTTGGACCCGTGGCATGGACAGAAGAAACCGCCCAGCCAGGCGTCACCACCGAGATCGGCGGCACCCACCTCGGGGCGGTACTTGGGAGCGCAGCCCAGGTGGGTGCACAGGCCCACCGCAACGAAGATTTCCGGGCGCAGGGCACGCCCCTCGCCGGAGATATACGCCGGCTGCTTGGAGATTTCAGAGGCCGGGTCCTTGAGGCGATCGTCGAGCTGAGGCAGCCCCTCGATCATTTCGGAAGTACGATGAACAACGTAGACCGGCTTGCCCCGCCACTCCACCACGACCATCTGGCCGGGTTCGAGCTTGCCGATATCGGCCTTGACCGGCGCACCGGCGGCTTTTGCCTTCGCCGAGGGGTTCCAGGACCCCACGAAAGGCACCGCGATGCCCACCGCACCGGCAACCCCCACCGCGCTGGTGGCCGCCGTCAGGAAGCGCCTCCTGCCGGTGTTCACGCCATCGCTACTCATGTTTTTCTCCCCTTATTTTCGGCCTACTGGCAGAGGCTGCCAGACTACCGGGACCGCTTTGCGAAAATGCTGCAAATAGTAATGATTTTAACGGGAACTGACAAGGTAAACCCCTTGATCTGGCAGCCTTTTCCAGCGCCATGCGGCGGAAAAACGCCCCCCTCCAGAAACAAAAAAACGTCCGACCTGCATACAGGCCGGACGTTTTCTGGACTGGATCGGGCGGCGCCGGGACGGGCCACCCATCGCAAAAGCGAATCAGCGCTTGGAGAACTGCGGGCGTTTGCGCGCCTTGCGCAGACCCACTTTCTTACGCTCCACGGCACGGGCGTCACGAGTGACATAGCCGGCGCCGCGCAGGGTGCCGCGCAGGGACTCGTCGTACTCCATCAGCGCACGGGTAATGCCGTGACGGATGGCGCCGGCCTGGCCGAAGCTGCCGCCGCCGGCCACGGTCACGTTGATGTCGAACTTATCGGACACCTCCGCGAGCTCCAGGGGCTGACGCACGATCATGCGCGCCACCTCACGACCGAAGTACTGGTCGAGCGGGCGCTTGTTCACGGTGATGTTGCCCCCACCGTTTTGCAGGAAAACGCGGGCAGTGGATGTCTTGCGACGACCGGTTCCGTAGTATTGGGTAGCTGACATAGGTGATTCCCGTTAGATATTCAGTGCTTGCGGCTGCTGCGCGGCGTGGGGATGCTCGGCACCCGCGTACACCTTCAGCTTCTTGAACATGGCGCGACCCAGCGGGTTGCGCGGCAGCATGCCCTTGACCGCACCCTGGATCACACGCTCGGGAGCCTTGTCGATCAGTTTCTCGAACGAGATCGATTTCAGGCCGCCGGGGTACCCGGTGTGGTGGTGATACATCTTGTCGGTCGCCTTGTTGCCGGTCACCCGCACTTTCTCCGCGTTGATCACCACGATGTAGTCGCCGGTGTCGACGTGGGGCGTATATTCGGGCTTGTGCTTGCCACGCAGACGGTGGGCAATCTCACTGGCCAGGCGTCCCAGAGTCTTGTCGGACGCATCGACCACATACCAGTCGCGGCTCACGTCCTCAGCTTTGGCACTAAAAGTTTTCATCAATAACCGCCTCTTGGAGGGCTCCAATTTCAAGAGCGCGAATACTACTCAAAGCACCCCGCCTTTTCAAGCGGGGAGCCAAAAGAAAAAATCGAGGCCCCGGAGAGCCTGCAAAGACGCGCCCACCAGCACTGTCGCCAACAGCGACAGGTACCTCCTTCGCCGCGAGCCAGCAACGGCGGCAAGAAGCCTACGGCCGGTGCTCCCTGCCCAGATACTCGATGGACTGCATTTCCTGCAGGCGCGACACCGTGCGCTGAAACTCGAACTCCAGGCGCCCGCCCGCATACAGCTCCAGCAGCGGCCGGTCGGCGGCCAGCACCAACTTTACGTTGCGATCGTAAAACTCGTCCACCAGGTTGATGAACCGCCGCGCGGCGTCGTCGTTGCCCGACCCCAGCGCCGGCACCCCGGAAATCAGCACCGCGTGGAACTCGCGCGCCAGCTCGATATAGTCATTCTGGGACCGGGGCCCGTCGCAAAGCTCGGCGAAATCAAACCACGCGACATCGTCCGCCAGGCAGCGGCAGGTCAGGTAGCGGCCATTGACCTGGATGCGCTCCCAGTGCTTGCCCGGCTCCGGCGCCAATTGCTCGAAACTGCGCCGCAGGCTGATATCCGCCTGCTCGTCCAGGGGGCAGTGGTAGAGTTCCGCGCGCTGCAGGGTGCGCAGGCGATAGTCCACCCCGGCATCCACGTTTATCACCTTGGTGTAGCGCTCAATCAGGGCGATCGCGGGCAAAAACCGCTGCCGCTGCAAGCCGTTTTCATAGAGCTTCGAGGGCACGATATTGGAGGTCGCCACCAGGGTCACCCCCCGCTCGAACAGGGCCTCCATCAGCCCTCCGAGGATCATCGCGTCGGCGATATCGGTGACAAAAAACTCGTCGAAGCAGACCACGCAGGCCTCCCCCGCCAGGCGGTCGGCCACCTGCTCCAGCGGATTTTTCTCGCCCTCGAGCGATTTCAGCTCCGCGTGCACGCGTTGCATGAAACGGTGAAAATGCACCCGCATCTTGTCCGGAAACGGCAGGCAATCGTAAAACGTATCCACCAGGTAGGTCTTGCCGCGACCGACGCCACCCCAGAAATAGAGCCCGACCTCCGGCTCCGGGCGCTCGCGCTTCAAGCGCCGCCACAAGTCCTGCAGGGCGCCGCCATCGGCGCGCTTGCGCTGCAACAGGCGCGTGTACAGATCCTGCAACGCGTGGACCGCCTGCTCCTGGGCCGGGTCGTGGGAAAAACCCTCGCGCTGGAGATCGGACTGATAGCGCTGCAGGGGAGTGGTGGCAGTGGTCAAGTGACTGGCTCGCGCGGAAGAAATTTGGCGTAGCTGGCCAGGGGCGCCCGGCGCAGGAAGTCGAAAAGCGGCCACTTTACCCAGCCCGCGCGCCGAAGGCAATCACGGACCGCGGCCGCGACGAGACGGTTTTCGCTTGGCGCTTTTGTCCTGAATTGATTCGGGTATACTGGCCAGCCTGTTGTACCCGCCCATGAGGAACCGCCTGTGTATAGCTTAACCATCGTCGCTGCTTCGGCTGTTGTCGCCCTGCTGGCCGGACTCGGTCTCGGCCTGTTGCTGGGACGTCGCGGTTCGGCCGAGGGCAAGAAGTACCGCGAGGTTGAGCGCAAGCTGGATCAGGTCATCCAGGACAAACGCGCCTACGAGGACGAGGTGGTGGACCACTTCGCGAAGACGGCGAAACTGCTGAACTCCCTCACCGACAGCTACCGCGACGTGCACAACCACCTGGCCACCGGCGCCGCGACCCTGTGCCAGGGCCAGGGCCCCATTTCCCTGGAGCGCCTGCAAAGCGCCGGCGACGACGCGGAAATTCCCTCCCACCTGGCGAATATCCAGCCTCCCCTCGATTACGCCCCCAAGTCCTCGCCCGAGGAAAAGGGCATGCTGAACGAGGAATTCGGCCTGGACCGGGAGCGCCCGGCCAAGCCCCAGCCGCAGGCGACCATCGAAGAAACCGAGAAAAGCTGACGCTCTACACCGGGTTGTCGATATCGATAAACCGGTGCTCGACATCGAAGCGCTCGGCCATGCAGGCCCCGACCGCCTGCACCCCGTAGCGCTCGGTGGCGTGGTGGCCGGCGGCGATAAACGCGATACCCTCCTCCCGCGCCGTGTGCACCGTCGGTTCCGAGACTTCGCCGGTGATATAGAGATCTGCTCCCGCGGCCAAGGCGGCATCGATATAACCCTGGGCGGCGCCCGTGCACCAGGCCACGCGCTGCACTTCGCGTTCGCCATCACCGACAAACAGCGGCTCGCGCCCGGTCAGCTCGCGCAACTGCGCCACCACCTGCGCCACCGTCCGCGGCGCTTCCAGGGTGGCCACGTTACCGACACCGTCGCTGCGGCCGGGGAACAGGGCTTCGCTCTCCTCGACACCCAGCAGGCGCCCAAGGCAGGCGTTGTTGCCGAGCTCGGGGTGGGCGTCCAGCGGCAGGTGGTAGGCCAGCAGGCTCACCTCGTTGGCCAGTAGCGCGGCCAGCCGGCGGCGCTTCATGCCCACCACCGGGGCCTCCTCCCCCTTCCAGAAGTAGCCGTGATGCACCAGGATCGCATCGGCGCCCCAGTCGATGGCGGCATCGAGCAGGGCCTGGCTGGCGGTCACCCCGGTGGCGAGGCGGCGCACGCTGGGCCGGCCCTCCACCTGGAGCCCGTTGGGACAGTAGTCGCGAAACAGTTGCGGCTGCAGCAGCCGGTCCAGTTCCAGTTGCAGTTCCCGCAGGGATACGGACATGGGATTTACCTCCAATTCATCGGCGCCGGATGGACATTCCCGCCACGGCGGACGGGACACTGAAAGCAGGCATCATATACAATGCAGCGGCTAACCTCACACGGCGGCGTTATGAGAGAAACCCTGAAATTCATCGCCTGGCCCGCGATTGCCGGGCTGTTCGCGGCTCTACTGATTCTGGACCGTTACGTACTGCCCGAGACCCGCGGGGTCGAGGCGGTGGCCCCCGCGTCCGTCAGTTACGCGGCCGCGGTGCGCAGCGCCAGCCCCGCGGTGGTGAATATCTATACCGCCCGCCTGGTCCCCGAACGTCGCCGGCCACTGCTGGAGAACATGTTTTCCAGTCGTTTCGCCCCGCCGCAGGAGCAGCGTCAACGCATCGAGCAGTCGCTGGGCTCCGGGGTCATCATGACCAGCGAGGGACACATTCTCACCAACAACCACGTGATCAGCGAAGTGGACGCCATCCAGGTGTTGCTGCACGACGGCCGCCTGGCCAAGGCGCGGGTCATTGGCACCGACCCCGCCACCGACCTCGCGGTGCTGAAGATCGACCTGCCCCACCTGCAACCGGTGGAGCTGGGCGACTCGGAGGACACCCGGGTGGGCGACGTGGTACTGGCCATCGGCAACCCCCTGGGCTTCGGCAATTCGGTGACCCAGGGCATCGTGTCGGCGCTGGGGCGCTGGGGGCTGCAGCGCAACACCTACGAGGACTACATCCAGACCGACGCCATCATTCACCTGGGCAACTCCGGCGGCGCGCTGGTGGACACCCGGGGGCGCCTGGTGGGCATCAATACCCTGATTTACACCGCGGGCGACCAGGGCCGCGCCACCTCGCCGACCGGTATCGGCATCAGCCTGGCGATCCCGGTCAACCTGGCGGTGTTCGTGATGCAGGACCTGATCGACTACGGCGAGGTGATCCGCGGCTGGCTGGGGGTCAGCGTGGAGCCGGTGCGGCGCATCGACAACGGCACGCCCATCGGGCAGGCGCTGGTGGTGGCGGCGATCACCGAGGACAGCCCGGCGCAGCGCGCCGGGGTGAAACTCGGGGATATCATCACCCACCTCGACGGCGAACCGATCCAGGACGGGCGCCAGACCATGCACCAGATCGCCATGCTGCGCCCCGGCGACGATATCGACGTGACGGTGCAGCGCGATCACCAGACCCTGGATTTACACGCGATCGTGGGGACCATGCGGCAGTCGCCGTCGATTTGACGGGAGCTGGCCGAATGAATTCGGCCCTACAGGGGGCGCCCCGGATCTTGTAGGGTCGAATTCATTCGACCAGGTTCCACCGCAGGCCGGATAGATAGCGACACGGGCCGTGTATCAAACAGCCCCGCCGGAATCGGACGCGTCCCGCAGCCGCATCTCCGCACTGCGCGCATGGGCGGTCAATTGCTCCCCCCGGGCCAGCACCGACGCCACCCGCCCCAGCTCCTGCACGCCCTGCTCGCTGCAGTAGATCAACGAGCTGCGCTTCTGGAAGTCGTAAACCCCCAGGGGCGAGGAGAAACGCGCGGTGCGCGCGGTGGGCAGGACATGGTTGGGGCCGGCGCAGTAATCGCCCAGGGTTTCGGTGGTGTAGGGTCCCATGAAAATGGCGCCGGCGTGGCGCACCCGCGGCAGCAACTGCTCCGGCTCGGCGACCGAGAGCTCCAGGTGCTCGGGCGCCAGGCGGTTGCTGATCGCCACGGCCTCTTCCAGGTCGCGGGTCAGCACCAGGGCGCCGCGCGCGGCCAGGGAGGCGCGAATGATCTCCGCGCGCTCCATGGTGGGCAGCAGGCGCTCGATGCTCTCGGCCACGGCCTCAAGGTAGTCCGGATCGGGGCACAGCAGGATGGACTGGGCGTTTTCGTCGTGCTCGGCCTGGGAAAACAGGTCCATGGCCACCCAGTCGGGATCGGTGCTGCCGTCGCAGATCACCAGGATCTCCGAGGGGCCGGCGATCATATCGATGCCCACGCGTCCGAACACCTGGCGCTTGGCGGTGGCCACATAGATATTGCCGGGGCCCACGATCTTGTCCACGGCGGGTACGGCCTCGGTGCCATGGGCCAGGGCCGCCACGGCCTGGGCGCCGCCGATGGTGAACACCCGGTCCACCCCCGCGATACGGGCCGCGGCCAGCACCATGTCGTTGAGTTCGCCCTTCGGCGCCGGCACCACCATCACGATTTCGTCGACGCCGGCCACCCGCGCGGGCAACGCGTTCATCAACACCGACGAGGGGTAGCTGGCCTTGCCGCCGGGCACGTAGATCCCGGCCCGCTCCAGCGGTGTGATCTGCTGGCCCAGGCGATTGCCCTGCTCGTCCCGGTAGTCCCAGCTCTGCTGGCGCTGCCGTTCGTGGTAGTCGCGCACCCGCTCCGCCGCGCGCTCCAGGGCGTCCCGTTGCGCGGGCGCGATCGCCGACAGGGCGGCGTCGAGACGATCGCCGGCGACTTCCAGTTCGCGGGCATCGGCCACCCGGTGGCCGTCAAAACGGGCGGTGTACTCCAGTACCGCGGCGTCACCGCGCCGGCGCACCCCGGCGATGATTTCCGCCACCGCGGCCTCGACCCCGGCGTCCAACTCCTCCTCCCAGGCGGTGAGCTGGCGGAGGGCGGCATCGAAGCCCGGGGCCCGGCTGTCCAGGCGACGCGGGCTCATGCCTCACCCGCCGCCGCGACCGCGGCGCCGACCCGGTCGACAATGGTTTGGATCGCGCCGTGGCTGGCGCGCATGGCAGCCTTGTTCACCACCAGGCGGGAGCTGATGGCGGCGATTTCCTCCAGCGGCTCCATGCCGTTGGCGCGCAGGGTGTTGCCGGTGTCTACGATGTCGACGATCAGGTCGGCCAGGTCCATCATCGGCGCCAGTTCCATGGCCCCGTAGAGCTTGATCACGTCGGCGTGCACTCCCTGGCGGGCAAAATACTGACGGGCGATATTGGCGAACTTGGTGGCGACCCGCACCCGCGCGCCACCCGGTCGCCAACCCACCGGCGCGGCCGTCATCAGGCGGCAGCGGGCGATGTTCAGGTCCAGGGGCTCGTACAGGCCCTCGGCGCCGTGCTCGAGCAGAATGTCCTTGCCCACCACGCCCAGGTCCGCCGCGCCGTGGCGTACATAGGTGGGCACGTCGGTGCCGCGGATGACCACCAGCCGCAGCCCGGGATGAGAGGTCTCGAACACCAGTTTGCGGCTGGTGGCCAGGTCCTCCAGCGGCTCGATGCCGGCACGGGCCAGCAGCGGCAGGGTTTCCTTGAGAATGCGACCCTTGGTCAACGCCAGGGTGAGCGGCTTGTCGATGGACATGGAATGGCCTTGGATTCAGTCGGGCAGGCGGCGGATATCCGCCCCCAGCTGTTGCAGTTTTTCCTCAATGCACTCGTAGCCGCGGTCGATGTGGTAGATACGATCGACCAGGGTTTCCCCTTCGGCTACCAGCCCGGCGATCACCAGGCTGGCGGAGGCGCGCAGGTCCGAGGCCATCACCGGCGCGCCCTCGAGGCGTTCCTGTCCGGTGATAATCGCGGTGTTGTGCTCGATGACGATATGGGCGCCCATGCGGTTCATTTCATGGGTCTGGATAAGGCGGTTCTCGAACACCGTCTCGATCACCGTGCTGGTGCCCTCGGCGATGGCGTTCATGGCGGTGAACTGGGCCTGCATGTCGGTGGGAAAACCCGGGTAGGGGGCGGTCTTGATGCTCACCGCCCGCGGCCGGCGGCCCTGCATGTCGAGCCGTATCCAGTCCTCTCCCACCTCAAGGTCGGCGCCGGCCTCCTCCAGCTTTTGCAGCACCACCTCGAGGCACTCGGGATCGGTGCCACGCAGGGTAATGCTGCCGCGGGTGGCGGCCGCCGCCACCAGGTAGGTGCCGGTTTCAATGCGGTCGGGCATCACGTCGTAGGTGCAGCCGTGCAGGGCTTCCACCCCGTCGATGACGATGGTGTCGGAGCCGTGGCCGCTGATTTTGGCGCCCATGGCGATCAGGCAGTGCGCCAAATCGACCACCTCGGGCTCCCGGGCGGCATTCTCGATCACCGTGCGCCCCTCCGCCAGGGTGGCGGCCATCATGATGTTCTCCGTGCCGCCCACGGTCACGGTCTCCATCAGGATGCGGGCGCCCTTCAGGCGACCCTCCACCTCGGCATTGATATAGCCGCCCTCCACGCTGATCCGGGCGCCCATGGCCTCCAGGCCCTTGAGGTGCAGGTCCACCGGGCGACTGCCAATGGCGCATCCACCGGGAAACGACACGTGGGCACGGCCGAAGCGGGCCACCATGGGGCCGAGCACCAGGATCGACGCGCGCATGGTCTTCACCAGCTCGTAGGGGGCCGAAAACTCGCTGATGCTTGCGGCGTTAACCTCGATGCTCAGTTTTTCGTCGACGGTCAACTCCACGCCCATGCAGCCCAGCAACTCGATCATGGTGGTGATGTCGTGCAGGTGGGGCAGGTTGCGGATGGTCACCGGCTCGTCGCTGAGCAGGGTTGCCGCGATGATGGGCAGGGCGGCGTTCTTGGCGCCGGAAATCCGCAACTCGCCGTGCAGCGCCCGGCCACCCTTGATCAATAATTTGTCCACACTGTCTCCGCTGTTTACATGACCATGCGATCGATATCCCTATCGACGGCAATGCGCGCCCTTGAAATGCGCGAGAAGATGCGCGGATCTTCTGGTATTTCAAGGACTTGCGCCGAGCAAGCCCGGCGGCGGCACGTCCCGGTGCCGCAATAGTCTCTCAGGCGAGGGAGCGCCATTGCTCCGGAGTGAAAGTGCGGATATTCACTGCGTGAATACTGCCGTCGGCGATCTGGTCGGACAGCGCGGCGTAGACCAGCTGCTGCTTCTTGACCGGGCGCATGCCCTCGAACACCTCGCCCACCACGGTGATATCGTAGCGGTTGCCCTCGCCTTCCACATGCACCTGGCACCCCTCGAGATGCGCTTCCAACAAGGCGGTTACGGTGGCCGCGTCCATAGTACTCTCCCAAAATGGCGGCCGGGCCCGCGATCTACCGGGGCCGGCGAAAAGCGCGCATTTTAGCAGGCTGCGGGAAAACAGCCACCGCGGGTCCCTGGCGAGGGCGCTGAAAATGCCTCAGGCGTCGATATCCACCGCCGACCAGTTATCGATGACCTTGTCCAGGTCGCCGTCGTACTTGCGCGCCGCGCTGGCGAACTGGCTGCGATAGATCTCCCCGAGATTGACGTTCTCGATAATCATGTTGCGCAGTTTCCAGCTGCCTTCCTTGTCGCGCCCCATCTGGTAAAGCACCACGTAGGGTTCCGCGCCCTCCTTGTAGATCAGCTGCTGTACCGAGGTCCGCCGCTCGTCGGCCTCGTCCCCTGACGGCTCGGTAAGGTCGATACGCGAACCGCCGAAGGCCAGCAGGCCCTTGCCGTAGGTGCGCACCATTACCTCGCGCATCTTCTCGGTGAAGCGGTCCA
The DNA here is from genome assembly GCF_017255185.1 of Parahaliea mediterranea. Taxonomy (GTDB): domain Bacteria; phylum Pseudomonadota; class Gammaproteobacteria; order Pseudomonadales; family Halieaceae; genus JAFKCZ01. Next base: position 486,406 of record NZ_JAFKCZ010000001.1, on the reverse strand, counting down.
GCTGGCCCACCAATGCCTCACGCCCGGCCTGGTCCAGCGAGCGATAACGGGAACTGCTGGCATAGGGGCCCATGACGCCGCGGGCAAAACCGCGAAAATCGACCACCGGATCCAGAACGGACTCGAGTCCGGCATAGTACTCACTGCCGGTGTCGCCACCGTTCTCGCGCACCTCGGCCACCAGCTCCATGACGTCCCGCGTGGTGTCGCTGACCACCTCGTGGGCACTGCGCTGGTCGGGGCCTTCCTGCGCCACCGCGGCGGCCGCACTCACCGCCATCGCGGCCAAAATTGCGATCCATCGCATAAAAATCCATCCTGATCGATTCACTTCCTTTGCTCCTGGGGTAGTTCTCTGTAAGGTATTGACCTGCTGTACAATCCAGGCCAATCGGCCCCGTGCATTGGCAACGGGATATCCGACGGGTACAGCACTTGTGACCACGGTGGCGCCCTTACGGTTCCACGCCGCCGCGGGCGCGGATGTTTACCGGTGTCGACACGGCGCAACACCCACGGCATACCCGCGGCCCCTGGCTCTTCGGGCGCGGAACGCGGAGTTTACACTGTAACCATGAAACACGTCTTCCCCAGGAGCCCGGCCACCCCCCCGGCCGGGCCAGCCGCCACCGACCCCGCCCATACCGGGTTGCGGGAGCCCGCCGCTTCATGCTGCTAGCCGCCACCGCGATCCTGGTCGGCTTTGTCGTACTGATATGGAGCGCCGACCTGTTTGTGGCGGGGGCCGCGTCCATCGCCGAGAACATGGGCCTGTCGCCGGTGATTATCGGGCTCACCATCGTGTCGATCGGCACTTCGGCCCCGGAAATCCTGGTGTCGATCACCGCGACCCTGTCCGGCGCCGGGGAGCTGGCGATCGGCAATGCCATCGGCTCCAATATCGCCAATATCGGCCTGGTACTGGGGACCACCGTGCTGGTCGCGCCGATGTGCGTCCACCCGAGCTGTATTCGCAAGGAGCTGCCGGCCCTGCTGGTGGTCACCGCCGGCACGGGTCTGCTGATCCTCGACGGCGAGCTCTCGCGGCTGGACGGCGGCCTGATGATGGCCGCCCTGGCCTTCATCCTCTACCAGGTGGTGCGCAACCAGGACGAAGGCGCCAGCCTGCTGGAGGAAGCCGGTGGCGACGATGTACTGCCGCACCTGAATCCCCTTCGCGCCTGGCTGACCTTCGCCCTGGGCATGATCATGCTGATTGCCAGCTCGCGGGCGCTGGTCTGGGGGGCCACCGAAGTGGCGCTGTTCATGGGCGTGTCGCAATTGGTGATCGGCCTCACCATCGTGGCCATCGGCACCAGCCTGCCGGAACTGGCCGCCACCATCGCCAGCGCGCTGCGCGGCCACACCGAGATCGCCGTGGGCAACGTCATTGGCTCCAACCTCTTCAACCTGCTCGCGGTCATGTCCATCCCCGGCCTGATCCAGCCGGAGCTGCTCGACGCGCAGGTGCTGCCGCGGGACTACGCCACGATGAGCGCGATGACCGCAATGCTCGCCCTGGCCATCTACCTGGGCCGCCTGCGCAAACGGGCGCCGGCCGGCCATTCCTACATTGGCCGCTCCGCCGGCGTGCTGTTCGTGGCAATCTACGCCCTGTATTATTACTGGCTTTATCAAACCCGCTAGAGAACCACCGATGCCAGAGAATACGCCAAGCGCCTATCGCAGCTCCGCGCTGCGCACGGTAAAGATGGAGGCCGAAGCCGTCGCGGCGCTCGAGGCCCGTATCGACGGGGCTTTCGACCGCGCCTGCGAGCTGCTGTTGGCCACCCGCGGGCGGGTCATCGTCACCGGCATGGGCAAATCCGGCCACATCGCGCGTAAAATCGCCGCCACCCTCGCCAGCACCGGCACCCCGGCGCACTTCGTCCATCCCGGCGAGGCCAGCCACGGCGACATGGGCATGATCACCGCGGACGACTCGGTCATCGCCCTGTCCAACAGCGGCAATTCGCCGGAGATCATCACCCTGCTGCCGCTGCTCAAGCGCCTGGGCACCCCGCTGATCAGCATGACCGGCAATGCCGGCTCGCCCCTGGGCCAGGCCAGCGATGCGCACCTCGACACCGGGGTGGAAACCGAGGCCTGCCCCCTGGACCTGGCCCCCACCTCCAGCACCACCGCGGCGCTGGTCATGGGCGACGCCCTGGCCATCGCCCTGCTGGAGGCGCGCGGCTTCACCGCCGAGGACTTCGCCTTTTCCCATCCCGGCGGCACCCTGGGCAAAAAACTGCTGCTCAAGGTGGGGGATGTCATGCGCTCCGGGGACCGGGTCCCGCGGGTCGCCCTCGAGACACCCCTGGCGCAGGCCCTGCTGGAGATCAGCGACAAGGGCCTGGGCATGACCACGGTGATCGACGACGACGGCAAGCTGGCCGGCGTGTTCACCGACGGCGACCTGCGCCGCGCGATCGACCAGCGGGTGGACATCAACGACACCACCATCGCCCAGCTGATGACGCACGCGCCCAAGACTGTCACCGCCGGCATGCTGGCCGCCGAGGCCATGCGCATCATGGAAGAGAACCAGATCACCTCCCTGGTGGTGCTGGAGGATGACGAGGTCGTCGGCGTCATCCATCTGATGAGCCTGCTGCACGCGGGGATCACCTGAGATGAGCAACTCGCAAGACATGGCCCGCGCGGTGCGCCTGCTCGCCCTCGACGTGGACGGCGTGTTGACCGACGGCAGCATCTACTACGGCAACGACGGCGAGGAGCTCAAGGCCTTCAGCATCAAGGACGGACTGGGCATCAAGTTGTTGCAGCGCGCCGGCGTCGAGGTGGTTATAATCACCGGCCGGCAGTCGCGGATCGTGGCGCGACGAGCCGCCGAACTCGGTATCGCGGAGGTGATTCAGGGGCGCGAGGACAAACGCGTGGCCCTGGAGGAACTCTGCCGGCGCAAATCGCTCGAAATGACCGAGTGCGCCTACATGGGAGATGACCTCCCCGATCTCGGCGCGATTACCAGCGCGGGGCTGGGGATGACGGTCGCCGATGCCGCCGAGGCGGTGGCGAGCGCCGCGGATTGGCGCAGTCGCTACCCCGGCGGGCGTGGGGCCGTGCGTGAAGCCTGTGAATACCTGCTCGAGGCCCGCGGCCTGCGTGAAAAACTGGAGGCGGACTTTCGCTGATGCAAAAAACGGCGGTGCAGGTATTCGTGGCCATTACCCTGGTCCTGCTGGCCAGCTACTACTGGAGCCCCGGCGGCAGCCCGGACGCCGACCCGGCCACGGTGGCGAGGCGACAGGCGCTGGCGCAGACCTACCTGTACGATACCCGCAGTTGGGAGTACGACGAGGACGGCGCCCTGACCGAAGCGCTCGAGGCCAGCCGGGCGGAGTACTACGCCCGGCGCAAGGTGTCGGAGCTGACCCAGCCGCGCTTTTATTCCCACGACGGCAACGACCGCACCTGGTCCGCGTCGGCGGACCGTGGGATTTATAGACACCGCGCCGAGGTATTGCAATTGCGCAGCAGCGTCAACCTGAGCAATGACCAGACCGGCGGCGTATTGAACACCCAGGCGATGACACTGAACCTGAAAAACAACACCGCGACCTCGAAAGTGCCGGTCACCATCACCCAGGGGCCGAACACCATCCGCGCTGATGGCATGGAGGCCGACCTGAACCTGGAACGCATCGTAATGAAACCCAACGTCGAGAGTACCTATGTTGCGCCGCGCACCTGACCGCGAAGCGGCGACGCGGTGGCGGGCGCTGCCCCGGACCGCGCTGTTGTGCGCCCTGCTGCTGGCGAACGGCGGCGCGCAGGCCCTGCCCGAGGACCGCGCGCAACCGATCCAGATCAGCGCCGACCAGGCCCTGCGCGATGAGAAGCAGGGCTTCACGGTGTACCAGGGCAATGTGCGCATGCAGCAGGGCAGCCTGCAGATCGCCGCGCAGCGGGTCACCGTCTTCCACCAGGTCGAGGAGGCCGATCGCATCCTCGCCGAGGGCAGCCCCGCGCACATGCAGCAGCGGCCGGAACCGGACAAGGGGCTGATGCACGCCCGCGCCGAGACCATCGAGTACTTCAAGTCCGAGGAGAAGGTGCTGCTGCGCCGCAATGCCAGCATCGAGCGGGAAGACGGCTCCAAAGTCACCGGCGATTCGATCGAGTACCTGATCGACAAGCAGCAGATTCGCGCCAATTCCAGTCAGTCCGGCGGGGTTGTCGTGAATATTCCGGCGGAAACCGTCCAGGGCAAGGAAGACGCCGACCCCAACCAACCGGCGGAACAAGGCGAGACGGAACAAGAGGGCGAGCGTGGCGCACCTGACAGCCAGTAACCTCGCCAAGGCCTATCGCGGGCGCCAGGTGGTGCAGGACGTGTCCCTGCACCTGGACAGCGGCCAGATCGTCGGCCTGCTGGGCCCCAACGGGGCCGGCAAGACCACCTGTTTTTACATGATTGTCGGCATTATCCGCGCCGATAAAGGCCAGATCATGCTCAACGGCGAGGACATTACCCCGCTGCCCATGCACGAGCGCGCCCGCCGCGGTATCGGCTACCTGCCGCAGGAAGCGTCGATCTTCCGCAAGCTGTCGGTGGGCAACAATATCCTGTCGATTCTCGAAACCCGCCCGGATTTGAACCGCGCCCAGCGGCTGGAACGGCGCGACGCCCTGCTGGAGGAGTTCCACGTCAGTCACCTGCGCGACAGCCTCGGCCAGTCGCTGTCGGGGGGCGAGCGGCGCCGGGTGGAAATCGCCCGCGCCCTGGCCACCGAGCCCGACTTCATACTGCTGGACGAACCCTTTGCCGGCGTCGACCCCATTTCGGTGAACGACATCAAGCAGATCATCCGCCAGCTCCGGGACCGGGGCATCGGCGTGCTGATCACCGACCACAATGTCCGCGACACCCTGGACATCTGCGAGAACGCCTTCATCGTGGGCGAGGGGCATATCATCGCCGAGGGCGGCACCGAGGCCATCCTCGCCAACGACAACGTGCGCCGGGTCTATCTCGGGGACCAGTTCCGCCTGTAGGGCCGGATGCATCCGGTCGTTACGGGGTATTGGTCGAATGAATTCGACCCTGCATGGATAGGGCGCGGCTTGCGGCCGCTGCCCATTCGGGGCCCTGGAAGCAATTATCGAGCCAGCAGTTGCCATATTTCGGCGCCTGGCGCTACACTGGGTGCCCCTTTGCGGTGCGAGGGACTCGCCCGGTGGTATCCAATGTGCCCCAACTAGCATGAAACAGTCGTTACAGCTCAAACTCGGCCAACAGCTGACCATGACCCCCCAGCTGCAACAGGCTATTCGCCTGCTCCAGCTGAGCACCCTCGATCTGCAACAGGAAATACAACAGGCGCTGGACAGCAATCCGCTACTGGAAATGGCGGAGGACGAGATCGACACCGCCGTGCAGCAGGACAACGACCTCCGGCACCAGGAGAACAAGGCCGACAGCGGCGATGGCCCACTGGAAAGTCTCGAGCGCACGGCCAGCGACAGCGGCGGGGACAGCCAGGAGTGGGAGGCCTCGATGCCCGAGGATCTCCCGGTCGACACCCAGTGGGAGGACCTAATGCCCTCCTCCGCCGCGCCGACCGGCCCCGCCGATGACGCCGTCGACAGCGACTACGATTCGCGCAGCGCCGGCTCGGAGTCCCTGCAGGATCAGCTGCGCTGGCAACTCAACCTCACCCGCCTGTCCGATATCGATCGCGTGATCGCGCTGGCGATCATCGACGCCACCGATCACAGCGGCCGGCTGACCGCCAGCGTCGAGGAAATCCTGGAAGCCCTGACCCCCGAGCTGGACATTGAACTCGACGAGGTGGTGGCCGTGTTGCACTGCCTGCAGCAGTTCGAGCCCGCCGGGGTCTGCACCCGCGACCTGCAGGAATGCCTGCTGGTGCAGCTGGCGCAGAAACCGGCCGGCACACCCCACCTCGAGCAGGCCCGCACCATTCTCAGCCGCCATATGAACCAGCTGGGCGCCGGCGACTACAACCAGATCATGCGCCGCGCGCGCCTGCCCGAGTCCGAACTGCGCGCCGCGCTGGAGCTGATCCGCACGCTCGACCCCAATCCCGGGCTTAGCGTGGAGGCCGACGATACGGAGTACGTGGTACCCGATGTGTTCGTCGCCAAGAAAAACGACCGCTGGGTGGTGGAGCTGAACCCGGATATCGCGCCGCGCTTGCGTATCAATAGCGACTATGCAAGCCTGATCAAGCGGGCCGACAACAGCGCCGACAACACCTTCCTCAAGGACAACCTGCAGGAAGCGCGCTGGTTCCTGAAAAGCCTGCAGAGCCGCAACGAAACCCTGATGAAGGTGGCCAGCAAGATCGTCGAACACCAGCGCAATTTCCTCGAATACGGCGAGGAAGCCATGAAACCCCTGGTACTGCACGACATCGCCGAGGCGGTGGACATGCACGAGTCCACCATCTCCCGCGTCACCACGCGCAAGTACATGCACACGCCCCGGGGCATTTTCGAGTTGAAGTACTTTTTCTCCAGCCATGTGGGCACCGCCGGCGGCGGGGAGTGCTCCTCCACCGCGATCCGGGCTTTGATCAAGAAGCTGGTGGCGGCGGAAAATCCGCGCAAGCCCCTGAGCGACAACAAAATCACCCAACTGCTCGAGGAGCAGGGCATCCAGGTGGCGCGGCGCACGGTCGCCAAGTACCGCGACACCCTGTTTATTCCCCCCTCGAACGAGCGCAAGAGATTGGTCTAGACTGAAATTTGGGCGGCTGTTTGCCCTGCCGCCCCGTATCGGGCCCGCCCGATTCATCCACAAGAAGGAGTCAGTTATGCAACTGAATGTCAGCGGTCACCATGTAGAAGTCACAACCCCGCTCCGGGATTACGTGGAAAGCAAATTCGAGCGCCTGCAACGACATTTTGACCAGATTACCAACACCGAGGTGACTCTCGTGGTGGAAAAGTTAATCCAAAAAGCGGAAGCTACCGTGCACATATCCGGTGCCGACATCTTCGCGGCGGCGGAGTCCGAGGACATGTACGCCGCCATCGACGCCCTGGCAGACAAGCTCGACCGCCAGTTGATCAAACACAAGGAAAAAGCACGAGGCCACTGACTCATTCATCATGCAAACCCTGAGTGACATTCTGACCCCCGGGCGCACGGTCTGCCGCGCCACCGGGGGCAGCAAAAAAAGACTGTTCGAAACCATCGCCCGACTCATCAGCGAAGACCAGCAAGCCCTCTCCTACACCGAGGTATTCACCCAACTCATCGCCCGTGAACGCCTGGGCAGCACCGGCCTGGGCAAGGGCATCGCCATCCCCCACTGCCGTATCGACAACTGCCCCCGTCCGCTCGGCAGCCTGCTGACGCTGGAGGAAGCGATCGACTTCGAGGCACCCGACGGCGAGCCAGTGGACCTGCTGTTCGTATTGCTGGTGCCCGAGGAGGCGCAACAGGTGCACCTGGACATCCTGTCACACATCGCCGGCCTCTTCCGGCAGGACGCCTTCTGCCAGTCTTTGAGACAGGCCGAGGACGCAGCCGCCCTGTACGCAACCGCCACAACCTGGACGAACTAGGAGAGAGCGCTATGGAACTGGTGATCATCAGCGGCCGCTCGGGCTCCGGCAAGAGCACGGCACTGCACCAGTTGGAAGACGAGGGCTACTACTGTATCGACAACCTTCCGGTGGCCCTGCTACCGGCACTGGTGGAAGAGACCAATCGCGAGGAGTTCGCCCTCTTTCGCGGCGCCGCGGTGTGTATCGACGCGCGCAACGCCTGGAAAGACCTGCAGAATTTCAACGCCATTATCGAGTCCCTGCCCAGCGGCATCGAAACCCGTATCCTGTTCCTCGACGCCCAGGACTCGGCACTGATCAAGCGCTTCAGTGAAACCCGGCGCAGGCACCCCCTGAGCGCCGGCAACATGCCCCTCGCCGAGGCCATCGAACGGGAGCGTGAACTGCTCGAAGCGATCGCCACCGACGCCACGCTGGTGCTGGATACCAGCCAGCTCACCATCTACGAGCTGCGCGACGCCATCAAGCAGCGCCTGCTGGGCACCAGCGGCGGCAGCATGTCGCTACTCATCCAGTCTTTCGGTTTCAAGCGCGGGGTACCGGCGGACGCCGACCTGGTGTTCGACGTGCGGATGCTACCCAACCCCCACTGGGTCAAGGAGCTGCGCATGCAAAGCGGCCTGGACGCGCCGGTGCGGGCATTTCTCGAGGAACAGCCGCAAACCAACGCGCTGTACGACAGCATCTGCGCCTACCTGGATCGCTGGCTGCCCGACTACGCCGAGAGCAATCGCAGCTATATGACCATTGCCGTGGGTTGTACCGGCGGGCAACATCGTTCAGTATACCTTGCGGATCGGCTGTACCAGCATTACCGGCAGCAGTTCCCGCAGGTTCATCTCCGGCACAGGGAACTGCAATAGCAGCACACAACGTGATCCAGACCCAGGTTACCATCGTTAACAAGCTCGGCCTGCACGCCCGGGCCGCCGCCAAGTTCGTCGGCTGCGCGGCGTCGTTCTCCAGCACGGTCCAGGCCGGCAAGGACGGCAGCCTGGTGGACGGCAAAAGCATCATGTCGGTGATGATGCTCGCCGCCGGCAAGGGCACGGTACTCGACCTGCACATCGAGGGCGAGGACGAACAGGACGCCCTGGATGCGCTCACCGCCCTGATCGCCAACCGCTTCGACGAGCCCGAGTAACCCAGGTCCCGCCGGGTAAAATTCCCGCCACTGCAAGGCGGCGGCAAGTAATCGCGGTAACCTTCCACATTGTTGTAGTCACGGCTTTCCCGGATAATTAGCCTGCGTCCGGCACTTCAGCCGCGCTCGCGCAAGGGAGAGCATCCATGGCCCAGACGAAGACGCCCAAATCCCAGCAAAAACTCGACCGACTGTCGACTGCGCTGGAAAGCGGGACCTTCGTCGACGTCAAGCGCATGCTCAACGGGCTGTCCCCCGGCGACGTCGCCCACCTGCTCGAATCCTCGCCCCCGCGGTTCCGCCATATCCTGTGGCAGATGGTGGACATCGACAGCGAAGGCGATGTCATCAACGAGCTCTCGGACGAGCTCCGCACCCACTTCCTGAGTGACATGGACGCCGCCGAGGTGGCGCAGATCACCGGGCACCTGGACGACGACGACGTCGCCGACATCCTGCAACAGTTGCCAGACCGGGTGACCCGTGAAGTCCTGGACTCCATGGACCACCAGGACCGGGCGCGCCTGGAGCAGGTACTGCACTACCCGGACGACACCGCCGGCGGCCTGATGAATACCGACACCATCACCATCCGGGCGCGCCTGACCCTGGATGTGGTGTTGCGTTACCTGCGTCGGCACGAGGAAATTCCGCCGATGACCGACAGCCTGATCGTGGTCAATCGCGACGACCGCTTTATCGGGCTGCTGCCGCTGCGCACCCTGCTGGTCTCCGATCCCTCGGCCACCGTGCGGGAGATGATGGACACCGAGGTCGAACCCATCCCCGCCTACATGCCCGACGACGAGGTGGCGCGCCTGTTCGAGCGCAACGACTGGGTGTCTGCGCCGGTGGTGGACGAGGAAGGCAAACTGCTCGGCCGGATCACCATCGACGACGTGGTGGACGTGATCCGCGAGGACGCCGACCACTCCCTGACCTCGATGGCCGGCCTGGAAGAGGATGTCGACACCTTCGCGCCGGTGTTTCGCACCGCCTCGCGCCGGGCCGTGTGGCTGGGCATCAACCTGGTCACCGCCTTTGTCGCCGCCTCGGTCATCAACCTGTTCCAGGGCACCATCGAAAAGGTGGTGGCCCTGGCGGTGCTGATGCCGATCGTCGCGTCCATGGGCGGCATCGCCGGCACCCAGACGCTAACGGTCCTGGTGCGCGGCATGGCCATGGGCCAGGTCACCCGCAGCAACGGTGGCTGGCTGATCAACCGGGAACTGGGGGTCGGCCTGCTCAACGGCCTGTTGTGGGCCGCGGTGGTGGCGGTCGCCTCTTCACTGTGGTTTGATGACTGGAATATCGGCATGATCATCGCCGCGGCGATGGTCATCAACCTGCTGACCGCCTCCTTTACCGGGGCGGCGCTGCCGCTGCTGATGAAGCGTATCAACATCGACCCCGCCCTGGCCGGCGGGGTGGTACTGACCACGGTAACCGACGTGGTGGGATTTGTGTCCTTTCTGGGACTGGCGACCTGGTTTTATGCCTGACGACGATTTCGAACAATACAGCGGCGCCGACGACGGCGAGGCCCCCAGCAAAAGCGCGATGAAGCGGCGCATGACCGCGCTGCAGGAGCTGGGCGAGACCCTGACGCGGCTCAGCGACCGCCAGCTCGAGAAAATTCCCCTGGAACACGCGCAGCTGCGCCAGGCCATTGTCGAGGCCCGCGGCATCCAGTCCAACAGCGCGCGGCGCCGGCATATGCAGTACATCGGCAAACTGATGCGCACCATCGATCCCGAACCCATCGAGCGGGCGCTGGACAACCTCTACCGCGAGCAGCGCGAAAACGCCGACCGCTTCCATCAACTGGAGCAGTTGCGCGACGAGGTACTGTCCCAGGGCTTGAAGGGGATCGAGCAGGTGCTGTCCCGCTGGCCGGCGGCGGACCGGCAACACCTGCGCCAACTGGTGCTGCAACACCAGCGCGAGGCCGCGCGGGGCAAGCCGCCCGCGGCCAGTCGCAAGCTGTTCCGCTACCTGCGGGAGCTGCAGGAGAACACACCGTAGGGCGGAGGGCCTGGTATTTGGTCGAATGAATTCGACCCTACAGGGGAGGAGTTTTGACGCTGTGGGGGCGGTTTCAGTCGGTTGGGGGTGGTACTTGGTCGAATGAATTCGACCCTACAGGGGAGGGGTTTTGTCGCTGTGGGGGCGGTTTCAGTCGGTTGGGGGTGGTATTTGGTCGAATGAATTCGACCCTACAGGGGGGGTGGTCTCGTTTTCCACCGTTGCGGCGGGGGCACGCTGGCGACCGCCGCCGGTGTCGAAAATACGGTCGAACTTCACCTCGGGGTCGTCCCAACCGCCTTGCACGCTATATACCGCGCTGGTCATGCGGTTCACCTGTTGCTCGAAAACCTTGCTGACCACAAACACCCCCGCGGCCACCGGCAGGCCCGCGGTGAGGGCCGCTACCCAGGGCAGGTTATTGGCGACCGGCAGCGTGGCCACCAGCTCACCATTCAGGGTGCGCTGTTCCACCGAGCTGACGGCACTGAGGGTGAAACTGCTGGAAGCCCCCTCGATCCTCACCGACGGCACCTCGATCGTTCCCGCGTTGAAAAGCATTTCGCCGTCGACATCGTTAAAGGGAATACCCGACTCAAACATATGGCTCAGGCTCAGGCGGCGCACGATTTCCGCCAGGTTGAGGATGCTCACCACGCGCAGGGTACCGGAGGTGCTGGCGGGCGCATCCAGAAAACGGCCGCGACCGACATCGATGCCGAGGCGCCCGTGGGCCCGGGCGAGCGCGAAGTCCTGCGGCCCCCCGGGCCAGTCCAGGGCCAGGTCGAAACGCCCCTCCTCGGTCTCCAGGATGTTCTCGTAATCCAGTTTTTCCAGCACCTCGCCCAGGTCGCCGAAGGCCAGACTGGCGGCGAGGCTGGTGCGCGGGGAGTCGCCGTATTGCCAGAGCAGTTCGGCTGGCGATTCCGGGGCCAGCGTCAGGCCCGCCACCTCGCCGGTGATCGACGCCGCGCGCACCGCCCAGGGCGTGCTGCGCAAATCGAAGGCCAGGTGGCCCAGCGGACGTCCGCCGTTGAACAGCGCGTCGACCTGCACCGACAACTGCGGCAGGGTGCGACGCTCGCCCTCGCGTCTGTCCCCGCCCTCTCCGCCCAGGCCCGACAGGCCCTGCAATTCCAGGTGACTGACATGCAGGGTCCCCCGATCGAGCCCCGGATCCAGTTCGAGCCTCCCCTGGAACCAGTCGCTTTCGGCCTCCACCGACCAGGCGCCAGCGGCCTCTTCCCGCGCGCCGACGATGACATCCCGCAGCTCCACACCCTCGAGGGACAGCGTATCCACCTGCAGGTTGTCCACGGCCAGTCGCGGCCGCCCGGCGGTCCGGCCACTGTCCGGCGATGGCAATCCCAGGCCTTGCACCAGGCTCCGCCACTGGCGAGAGTCCAGCAGCGGCGCGTGTCCGGAAACATTCAGGTAACCCGCGCGCGGCGCCGCCGCCGCGTCCTGCAGGGCGATTTCGCCGCCAGTCACCGCGCCCCGTTCATCCAACAGCAATGACACGTCCAGCCGGCGGGCGAGGCCCAGATCGAGCCGGCGGCTGGGGCCCGCCAGTTGCAGATCAAGGTCCAGTGGCACAACCTCCGGCGCGGCCTTGCCGATGGGCGGCGGCAGGGTGAGCGCCACCCCCTCGAGCGTCGACTGCACACTCAGCGTCGGCCGCGCTCCCGGCACCACCCGCAGCTGCGCCAGCGCCGGCGCGCCACCGCTGGCAAAGGGCCGCCCGGAAAGCCCCAGCCAGTCCTGCAGGGGCTCCGCGGAAATCCGCCCATCGAAGTCAATCCGCAGGGCGTCAACGTCCACCCGCCCCGCTTCACCGTCAGCGGCAACGGCCTGCAACTGTGCCCGCAAGCGCTCTCCCCACAGGGTTCCGACCAGCTCGCGGGAATCAAAACCGACGGCGGAGTCGTACAGAATCTCGCCGCTGATCCCGCTGACCGACAGGTCCAACGGCACCACTCCCAACTGGGCGTCCCGCAAGCGGGCCGACACCGCCACTCGCGGGCGCGGTCGATCCCCGGCGAGTTCCAGCTCCAGCGCCAACCGCGTCCGCAGCGCCCCCTCCAGTGTCCAGTCATCGAAGACATGGCCGCTGATATCGGCCAGCGGCGACTCCCGCACCAGGCGCGCGCCGTCCGCCGCCGGTCCCGTCATGCTCCCCGCCACCGCCAGGCGCATGCGCCCATCACCGGCCATCCAGGCCTCGGCCGAAAGCCGCTCCAGCTCGGAGTCATAAAGGCGCGCCCGGTCGGCCCAGACACTGACCGTGGCGTCGTCGATCAACACCAATCCATCCAGTCCGGCAAGGGGCGGCCAGTCTGGCTGGAAGGCCAGGGCGGTGTCGCGAACCGCGAAAAAGGACTGCACGGTGCGCAGCGGCGCCTCGCCCGGGCGCAAACTGCCACGCCACAGGAAGGCCCCCTGATCCACCGCGCCTTCACCCAGGCTGTCCCGCAACCAGGCGAGCAGATGCTTGTCGAGCATCGCCGGGAGGTATTTGTGGCGATGCTCCGCACTGGACTCGCTCAGCCCCACCAGCAGGTCCATCTCGACACCCGCCCGGGTTCGCTCGAAGGGCACATTGAGCCCAAACAGCGCCCGGGACGTACCCTCCTCGGCAGCGGCGGTAATCAGGCCGCTGTGCAGGGTTAACGCATCCGTCCCCCAGGCGATATCCACCGTCCCGTGGATATCGTCGTAGTCCAGGGAGTGATCGTAGACCGTGGGAAAGGCCATGCTGAAGTCGCGGCTGTCGAGGATGACCTGGCCACTGCCCGGCACCAGGCGCACAAAACCCTCGCCCGAGCGCACCCCGGGGGCCCCGCGCCAGGAATTGACGCGAAAGTCGCGAAAATTGGCCGCCAGCTGCCAGCCCCGCGCCGGCGCGCGCAGGTCATCGAGATTGAACTCGAGCCGCCCCAACTGACCGCCGGCGTCGAGGGTGGCGAGCGCCTCCGCCAGTTTGGGGTGAGTCGCGGGAAAAGCGGCGTACAGCGCGCTTACCGGCCCCAGCGGTACCTGCTCGCCCCGCAAGCGCAGGGAGTCGCCCCACAGGTCCAGCTGCAGTCGCGGCACCTCGAGGGCAATATCTCCCCGCGCGAGGGAGAGGTCGCGGGTAAATGCGGTCCAGCTGTTGTCCTCCCGCTGCAGGGTGGCCGCGAAGGCCAGCCGATCCAGGGGGAATTGCCAGCTGCCATCGGCGGCGGCCACGCGCACCCGCCGCCCGCTGAACCGGGTCTCCAGGTCGGGCTCGCCCTCCCGCCAGGACAACCATGTCTCCAGGTCCATCTCGCCACTGGCGGCGAGCGCGCGATCCCCGGGGGGCAGCCAGTCGGACAGTTTCGCGAGGTCGACGCCAGAGGCGTGAAGGTAGGCCTCCCCCTCCAGGGATTCGGGGTCGAAGGGATTGCCCAGGGCATGCGCCGCGAGGTCGATGCGGGCATCGCTTCCGTGGACCCGCAGATTGCCCACCAGCTCGCGCCGACCGCCATCGCGCGCCAGGCGCAAATCCAGGGCGAGATCGCGGCGTTCGCCACCGGGCAGGGATACCCGCAGCTGGTTATCGGTCAATGCCAGCTGCTCCATGTTGAGCACCAGGGCCCGCACCCACTGGCCAAGCTCGCCGCCCCCGCCGTCATAGCCCGGCAGCCGCAGGCGGCCGTCGCCCCCCAGCTCCAGCGGCAGTTCCAGCCCCGCCAGCTGCACGCGGCTGACCTGCAAACTGGCCTCCAGCAGGCTGCGCAGCACGTCCAGGCGCAGGCGCCCCTCGCGGAGCCGCACGGACACGTCGGGTTCGCGCTGCAACTGCAGGCGCAGGCCGCTCAGCACCAAATCCGGGCTGAAGGAGCGCCACTCCCCGGAAACCCGCTGCGCCGACACCTCGAAGGGCAGACGCCGGTTCAGTTCGGTCAGAATGGCTTGCTGATAGTCGCCCACCGCCCCCATCAACAGGCGCCCGCAACTGACGTAGACCGCCAGCAGGACGATCACCGCCACCAGCGAGCGCCACAACATTCTGGCCAGTTTATGTAGGAAGGCGTGTTCCAAAATCGTCTCGCGGTGTCCGCCACCAACCCCGCCGGGTTCGATGGCAAGGCCTCTTCGTTACCCTGTTAGAGCAGGACAATATCAAACTGTTCCTGACTGTAGTTGGGCTCGACCCGGAAACTGATGGTCTTGCCGGAGAATTCCTCCAGGTCCGCGACGTTGGCGGACTCCTCGTCCAGCAGACGATCCACCACCGACTGGCCCGCCAACACCGCCAGGTTGTCGTTGTCGTAGGCACGGGCGTCGCGCAGGATTTCCCGGAAAATTTCGTAGCACACCGTCTCCGCGGTTTTCAGCACCCCCCGCCCCTGGCAGACCGGGCAGTCCTCGCACAGGATATGCTCCAGGCTTTCCCGCGTGCGCTTGCGGGTCATCTCCACCAGCCCCAGGTCCGAAACCCCAGTGATCTTGTTGCGCGCCGGATCCCGCTGCATGGCTTTTTCCAGCGCGCGGTGCACCTGGCGCCGGTGTTCGGCATCCTGCATGTCGATGAAGTCGACGATAATAATGCCGCCGAGATTGCGCAGGCGCAGTTGCCTGGCCAGGGCGGTGGCCGCCTCGAGGTTGGTCTTGAAGATGGTTTCCTCAAGGTTGCGGCGGCCGACGAAGGAACCGGTGTTGACATCGATGGTGGTCATCGCCTCGGTCTGGTCGATAATCAGGTAACCGCCCGATTTCAGGTCCACCTTGCGCGCCAGGGCGCGCTGGATCTCCTCCTCCACGCCATGCAGGTCGAACAGCGGCCGCTCTCCGCGGTAGCACTCCAGCAACCCCGCCACCTCCGGCACATAGTCGCCACAGAAGGATTCCAGGGCGGCGAAGCTCTCCTGGCTGTCGATACGGATGCGCTCCACCCCCGGCCGGGCGAGGTCGCGCACCGTGCGCAGGTGCAGGGGCAGATCCTCGTACAGCAGTTCGGGACGGCTGGCGGCCTTGGCGCGACGGGTGACCGCGGCCCACAGGCGGCGCAGGAAGCGCAGGTCGGCGCGCAATTCGTCCTCGCCCACGCCCTCGGCGGCGGTGCGCAGAATGTAACCGCCGCTGTCCTGCATCTCTTCCGCCGCCAGCGCCGCGGCCAGCGCGCCCTGCAGGCGCGTGCGCTCGCCGGTGTCATCGATGCGCTGGGAAACACCCACGTGATCCGTCTGCGGCATGAACACCAGGTAGCGGGACGATACCGACAGCTGGGTGGTCAGGCGCGCGCCCTTGCTGCCCAGGGGCTCCTTGGTCACCTGGACCACCACCTTTTTGCCCTCGTGCAGGTGGTCGCGCACTTCGCTGCTCTGGCGACTGCGGTCCTCGCGGCCATTGCTGTCCAGGGGCACAATATCGGAAACGTGGATAAAACTGGCCCGCTCGGTGCCAATATCCACGAACGCCGCCTGCATGCCGGGGAGCACCCGCGCCACCCGGCCCGCATAGATGTTGCCGGCGATTCCGCGGCTGGTGCTGCGTTCGATGTGAATGTCCTGGGTGGCGCCGTTTTCCACCACCGCCACCCGGGTTTCCATCGGGGTCACATTGACCAGTATTTCCTCACTCACCAGAACCTCCCAAACCAGTGGGAATGCGATGCTCGCTCAGCAAACGCCAGGTCTCGGCCAGGGGCAAGCCCACCACGTTGCTGTAGCTGCCCTCGATGGCGTCCACCAACACCGCGCCCAGGCCCTGTATGCCATAGGCGCCGGCCTTGTCCCAGGGCTCCCCGGTGGCCAGGTAGGCCTCGCACAGGTCCCGGTCCAGGGTGGCGAAAGTCACCCGGGTGACCACCAGCCGCTCGCTGGACTCTTCGCCCCGGCACAGGCAGATCGCGGTCATTACCTCGTGGGTGCGGCCGCTGAGCCGGGCCAGCATGGCCAGGCCATCGAGCGCGTCGCGCGGCTTGCCCAGCACATCGCCGTCGATCACCACGGTGGTGTCGGCGGCCAGCACCGCGCACTCGCCGGAAGCCCCCGAGGCGACCGCCGCGGCCTTTTCCCTGGCCATGCGGCACACATAGTCGGCGGGACTCTCCCCCGGTTGCGGGGTCTCGTCGATGTCGGCCGCCCGCACGTCAAACGACACGCCGATTTGCCGCAGCAGTTCGCGGCGGCGCGGCGAGGCGGAAGCCAGGATCAATGCCATGTCAGGCCACCCGGTAATGGCGGCGCAGGCCGCGCAGGGTATGCAGGACCAACGGCCACAACAGGGCGCTGGTCAGGGCCGGCAAGAGGAACAGCAGCGAACGGGCGCCGACCCCCTCGAGGTTTTGAACCCACTGGCAAATGAGCTGGTGAATACCGATGAGCAAAAAGACGATCCCCGATTGCTGCCACAGGCTGAATACCCGCAAGCGTTGATACAGCGCCACCGACAGCAGCGCCAGCACGGCCAGGGCAAAGGTATTCTGGCCCAGCACCGCTCCCTCAAGCAGATCCATGGCCATGCCGGCGAAGACCGCGACCACCACCCCGACACGGTGTGGCAAGGCAATACACCAGTACACCAGCACCAGGGCGATCCACTCCGGACGGCCCCACACCAGCCATGCCGGCAGCGGTATTACCGCCAACACCGCGGCGGTGAACAGACTTGCCAGCACCACCCAGTAGCCATGGGCGCCCCCCTCGACCATCAACCTTCACCCTGCGCGGCGGTGAACACCAGCAACACGTGACGGCTGCGGTCCAGGGCCGCGGTGGGCTGGGCGCGAATACGGGCAAAGGCGTGGCCCGGGTCGCGTTCCACCGAGGTGACGATGGCCACCGGATAGCCAACGGGGAAGCGCCCCCCGAGGCCGGAGCTGACCAGCAGGTCGCCCTCGCGGATGTCGGTGGTGGCGGAGACGTGGTGCACCTCCAGGGCGGCAAGACTGCCGGTCCCCTCGGCAATCGCCCTCACGCCATTGCGATTGACCTGCACGGGTATGGCGTGGGTGACGTCGGTGATCAACAGTACCCGGGAGGTGAATGCGCTGACCTCGACCACCTGCCCCATCAGCCCGTCGGCATCGATCAGGGGCTGGCCGACATAGACCCCCTCGCCGGCGCCCTTGTTGAGTACCACCTGCTGGCGCACCGGGTCCGGGGACACGCCGATCAATTCCGCCACCAGCACGTCGTCCCGCAACAGGGCGGTGGAGTTGAGCAGCGCGCGCAGGCGAATGTTCTCCGCCTGCAGGGAGGCCATTTGCTGGGTCCGCCCCTCGAGGATGAGGTTCTCACGGCGCAGGCGTTCGTTGTCCTCCTGCAGGGTGCCGCGGGAGACGATATGGGTCTCCTGCCACTGGGACAGACGGCTGGGAATGTCGGCCACCCAATAGACCGGGGTCACCAGCGTGTCCAACAGGGCACGGGTGCGATCGAGGCTATTGAAATGCAGATCGGCGGTGATCAGCCCGGCCACCACCAGGGTGGTCAACAGGACGCGCAGCCCGAGATGCGACTCTTTGACGAATAACGGCTTGATATCGGCTCCCTAAAGCCGGAGGGGTAACAACCCGTCAACCCGGCTCCTGCTTACTCGGTAGACAGCAGGTCGATAGTATGCCGATCCATGCGCTCCATTGCACGGCCGCCGCCGCGGGCGACGCAGGTCAGGGGGTCGTCGGCGACGATGACCGGCAAACCGGTTTCCTCGGACACGAGCCGATCCAGGTCGCGCAGCAGGGCGCCGCCCCCGGTGATCACGATGCCGCTCTCGGCGATATCCGCCGCCAGCTCCGGCGGCGATTGCTCCAGGGCCAACTTGACCGATTGCACGATGGACGACAGCGGGTCCTGTAGCGCCTCGAGAATCTCGTCGCTGTTCAGGGTAAAACTGCGCGGCACACCCTCGGCCAGGTTGCGGCC
The DNA here is from genome assembly GCF_017255185.1 of Parahaliea mediterranea. Classification (GTDB taxonomy): domain Bacteria; phylum Pseudomonadota; class Gammaproteobacteria; order Pseudomonadales; family Halieaceae; genus JAFKCZ01. The sequence goes on along the minus strand of NZ_JAFKCZ010000001.1, from coordinate 467,776 downwards.
GCGCACGTCGATCTCGCGCAGCTCGCTACCGGCGAAGGCGCAGCCGATCTCCTGCTTGATGCGCTCGGCGGTGGCGTCGCCGATCAGGCTGCCGTAGCGGCGCCGCACGTGCGACACGATGGCTTCATCGAAGCGATCGCCGCCAATGCGCACCGAGTCGCGGTACACCACGCCGTTGAGGGAAATAATGGCGATCTCGGTGGTGCCGCCGCCGACATCCACCACCATGCAGCCGGTGGCCTCTTCCACTTGCAAGCCGGCACCGATGGCCGCGGCCATGGGCTCCTCGATAAGGCGAACCTCCCGCGCGCCGGCGCTGAGCGCCGATTCGCGAATCGCCCGGCGCTCGACCTGGGTCGACATGCAGGGCACGCACACCAGCACCCGGGGGCTGGGGCGGATAAAGCGGCTCTCGTGCACCTTGGCGATAAAGTGCTGGAGCATTTTCTCGGTCACCTGGAAATCGGCGATGACGCCGTCCTTGAGGGGACGGATCGCGGTGATATTGCCCGGCGTCCTGCCCAGCATGCGCTTGGCTTCGGTGCCTACCGCTTCGATGGTTTTCTGGCCGTTGTGGATGCGAATCGCCACGACCGAGGGCTCGTCGAGCACTATGCCTTTGTCGCGGACGTAGATGAGGGTGTTGGCGGTGCCCAGATCTATCGAGAGATCATTGGAGAACACTCCGCGCAGTTTTTTCAGCATTAACGTTTACTACCTTGTGAGTACAACGGGACGCTCCATCGAAAAGGAGCTTTGCAAGCACCCTACCTGCCGCCTCCCGGCCGAGAACTGCCCTGAAATTGGGGCGGCGAATTCATTATTCTTCGGCGTACGGATAATCCGGCAACTCTACCAATCGCGGGGATTTTGGGCAAGGCGCAAATATGATAAGTTTACGCCCCCGCGGCTGTTCGCAGCCCTATCCCACCGCTGTTGGAGACCGGAACCGAAGCCATGTCGGATACGTCGACCAAACCGTCCATTGACCCGGACGAAATCGAGAAAATCGCCACCCTGGCGCGCATTCGCATCGCCGGGGACCAGGTGGCCGGGGTAACCCATCGCATCGCCGATATCCTGGCCATGGTGGATACCCTGCAGGCCGCCGACACCACTGACGTCGAGCCCATGGCCAACCCCCTCGACGCCGTCCAGACGCTGCGCGCGGACGAGGTCACCGAGACCAACCGCCGGGAGGCCTTCCAGGCCATCGCTCCGGCGGTGGAGAACGGCCTGTACCTGGTTCCCAAAGTCATCGAATAGCCCCCGCCGCCCCAGGACACGATTTATGCACAACCAGACTGTCGCCCAGCTCGCCCGCGGGCTGCGCGAGAAGCAATTTTCCAGCGTCGAGGTGACCCGCCACCTGCTCGAGCGGATCGCCGGGCTCGACGCCCAGTACAACAGTTTCATCACCACCTGCGAGGACGCCGCGCTGGCCAGCGCCCGGGCCGCCGACGACAGGCTGGCCGCCGGCGACGCCGGTCCGCTGACCGGCATCCCCCTGGCGCACAAGGACATTTTCTGCACCAGCGGGGTTCGCACCAGCTGCGGTTCGCGCATGCTGGACAATTTTGTGCCGCCCTACGACGCCACCGTCGTGGAACGGCTGCGGGACGCGGGCACCGTGACCCTGGGCAAGACCAACATGGACGAGTTCGCCATGGGCTCCTCCAACGAAAACAGCTACTACGGCGCGGTCAAGAACCCCTGGGACACCAACTGCGTGCCGGGGGGCTCCTCCGGCGGCTCCGCCGCCGCGGTGGCCGCGGGCCTGGTACCCGCGGCCAGCGGCACCGATACCGGCGGCTCGATCCGCCAGCCAGCGGCGTTTTGCGGCATCACCGGACTCAAGCCGACCTACGGCCGGATTTCGCGCCTGGGCATGGTGGCCTTCGCCTCCAGCCTGGACCAGGCGGGCCCGATGGCCCGCACGGCCGAGGACTGCGCCCTGCTGTTGGAGGCCATGGCCGGCCACGACCCCAGGGACTCCACCAGCGTCAATCGCCCGGTACCGGACTATTGCGCCGACCTGGACAAGCCCCTGGAAGGCCTGCGCATCGGCCTGCCGAGGGAGTATTTCGGCGAGGGCCTGCAGGCGGCCACCGGGGATTGCATACAGGCGGCCCTGAAAGAGCTGGAAAACCAGGGGGCGAGCCTGGTCGAGGTGTCGCTGCCCAACAGCCACCTGACCATTCCCACCTACTACATCATCGCCCCGGCGGAGGCCTCCACCAACCTGTCGCGTTACGACGGGGTGCGCTACGGCTATCGCTGTGACAACCCGGCGGATCTCGACGACCTCTACACCCGCACCCGCGAGGAGGGCTTTGGCGACGAGGTCAAACGCCGCATCCTGGTGGGCACCTACGCCCTGTCCGCCGGCTACTACGACGCCTACTACCGCAAGGCCCAACAGGCCCGGCGCCTGATCCGCGACGACTTCCTCGCCTGCTTCGAGCAGGTGGACGTCATCGCCGGCCCCACCACCCCGGGTCCGGCCTTTGGCCTGGGAGAAAAAAGCGACGATCCGGTGGCCATGTATCTCGAGGACGTCTATACCCTGGCGGTCAACCTGGCCGGCCTGCCCGGCATGTCGGTGCCCGCGGGCCTGGTCGAGGGCAAGCCGGTGGGCCTGCAGCTGATCGGCCGCCACTTCGAGGAAGCGCGCCTGCTCAATACCGCGCACCGCTTCCAGCAGGCCACCGACTGGCACACCCGCGCACCCAGCCAGGGAGGGAACGCCTGATGCAATGGGAACCCGTGATTGGCCTGGAGGTCCACCTGCAGCTGGCCACCCGGTCGAAGATTTTCTCCGGCTCGCCGACCACCTTCGGCGCAGAGCCCAACACCCAGGCCTCCGCCGTGGACCTGGCGATGCCCGGCATGCTGCCGGTGCTCAATGAGCAGGCGGTGCGCTTCGCGGTGATGTTCGGCCTGGGAATCGGCGCCGAGATCGGCAAGCGCTCGGTGTTCGACCGCAAGAACTACTTTTACCCGGACCTGCCCAAGGGCTACCAGATCAGCCAGTTCTCCGACCCCGTCGTCGGCCGGGGCCACTTCGAGATCCAGCTGGAGGACGGCAGCAGCCGCGAGATCGGCATTACCCGCGCCCACCTGGAGGAGGACGCCGGCAAGTCCCTGCACGAGGACTTCCACGGCCAGACCGGCATCGACCTGAATCGCGCCGGCACGCCGCTGCTGGAGATCGTCAGCGAGCCGGATCTGCGCAACGCCGCCGAGGCGGTGGCCTACCTGAAGGCGCTGCACAGTCTGGTCACCTACCTCGGCATCTCCGATGGCAACATGGCCGAGGGCTCGATGCGCTGCGACATCAACATCTCCCTGCGCCCCGCCGGTAGCGATACGCTCGGCACCCGGGCGGAGATCAAGAACGTCAACTCCTTCCGCTTTGTGGAAAAGGCCATCCAGCACGAGATCGACCGCCAGTCGGACATTCTCGATGACGGCGGCCAGGTGGTGCAGGAAACCCGGCTCTACGACGCCGATCGGAACGAGACCCGGCCGATGCGCTCCAAGGAAGTCGCCAACGACTACCGCTACTTCCCGGAACCGGACCTGCTGCCGGTGGTACTGGAAGATGCCTGGATCGAGGCGGTGCGCGAGACCCTGCCGGAACTGCCCTGGGAAAAGCGCCACCGCTTCGCCAACCAATACCAGCTCAACGACTACGACGCCGGCGTCCTCGCCGCCAGCCGCCCGCTGGCGGACTACTTCGAGGCGGTGGCCCGCGATGCGGGCGACGCCAAGATCGCCGCCAACTGGGTGCAGGTGGAACTGCTGGGCCGCCTGAACCGCGACGAACGCGGCATCGAGAGCTGTCCGGTACCCGCGACGCACCTGGCGCAGCTGATCCAACGCATCCTCGACAACAGCATCTCCGGCAAGATCGCCAAGCAGGTATTCGAGGCCATGTGGGCCGGCGAGGGCGACGCCGATACCGTCATCGCCGCGCGCGGCCTGAAGCAGGTGTCGGACACCGGCGAGCTGGAGGCGATGGTGGACCAGGTGATTGCCGGCAGCGCCGCCCAGGTGGAACAGTACCTGGCGGCGGACGAGGGCAAGCGCAAAAAGCTGGTCGGCTATTTCGTGGGGCAGGTGATGAAGCTGTCCAAGGGGCAGGCCAATCCGCAGGTGGTCAATGAACTGCTGGCCAGGAAACTCGGCTGACCTCCGCCCCTGTAGGGTCGAATTCATTCGACCACAGCAGCGGCGCAATGAATTGCGCCCTACAGGGAGGAACGCCCACCTCGCGCAGGGTCGAATTCATTCGACCACAACAGCGGCGCAATGAATTGCGCCCTACAGGGGGAACGCCCACCCCGCGTAGGGTCGAATTCATTCGACCACAACAGCGGCGCAATGAATTGCGCCCTACAGGGAGGAACGCCCACCCCGCGTAGGGTCGAATTCATTCGACCACAACAGCGGCGCAATGAATTGCGCCCTACAGGGGGGAACGCCCACCTCGCGTAGGGTCGAATTCATTCGACCACAACAGCGGCGCAATGAATTGCGCCCTACAGGGAGGAACGCCCACCTCGCGTAGGGTCGAATTCATTCGACCACAACAGCGGCGCAATGAATTGCGCCCTACAGGGAGGAACGCCCACCTCGCGTAGGGTCGAATTCATTCGACCATAACTGCGGCGCAGTGAATTGCGCCCTACTGAACAGGTAAGCAACACCATGAAAAAAGACAAGGAAAAGGTCATCGATGAAGTCTGGACCGAGGACCATGTCCGCGGCTTCCTAGACGTGCGCGCCCACGACGGCGGCAGCGACGACTTCCACATGCTGCTCAAGGCCTACCAAAGCATGCGCGCCTCGGACTTCGAGCTGTTCGTCAAGTTCTTCCAGGAACAGGGCCGCGACGTCAACGCCACCGGCCTCGATGGCCACAGCGTGCTGGCCATCGTCGACGAACACCGCCACGGCGCCGAATACGCGGAAATTCTGCGCGCCGCCGGTGCGAGCTAGCTGAATCGGTCGTAGGGCACCCGCCCCTTCATGAAGCGCTCGCGGTTCTCGCGCTTTTTCTCCTCGCTCTTGCGCAGCAGGATATACAGCGCACCGGTGCCGCCGTGGCGGGGCTGGGCGCTGTGGAAGGCCTGCACCGCCTCCAGGTCCCGCAACCAGGCATTGACGTAGCCCTTGAGCACGGCGGAGCGCTCCCGCTCGGGCTTGCGCTCGCCCTTGCCGTGCACCAGCAACACGCTGCGCAGGCCGAATTCGCGGCACTGCTCGATAAAATCGAACAACTCCCGGCGCGCCACGGCCACCGTCATGCGGTGCATATCCAATCGCGCCTCGTGCTCGTAGCGACCCTGTTTCAGTTTGCGAAACACGCCGTTCTGCACCCCGGGGCGCTTGAAGTCGAGTACGTACCAGGCATCGAGCGGCGCGATCTCCCGGTCGCTGAGACTGTTGCGGTCCACGGCGGAATCCGTCACCGCGGCGTGGCGGCGATGGGCGAGGGAGCCGTCGCGCCCCTCCGGGCCCGAGTTGCGCGGTATCCGCTCCTCGCGCCTCAGCGGCACCACCCCCGCCATCTCCTGCTCAAATAACTCGTGCTCGTCGTCAGCCATCCGCATCACCCAAACCCGGCCGCCAAATACCGGTGAGAATTGGCGGCCATGTCCGGTATTATAACGCCTACACTGTAGCAGGTAAGCCAGAGTGAACAGCGAAGCCAGCACACAATTCTGCCCCTTGTGCGACGGGGCCAACCATTGCGCCCTCGGCGCTGGCGGGACCATCGAGACCTGCTGGTGCCAGGGGGCGCGGATCGACCCCGGCGCCCTGGCGGCTATCCCGGCCGCCGAGCGGGGCCAGCGTTGCCTGTGCCCCAACTGCGCGGCACCCAAAACCACCGCCCACCCGGCGAAAGGAGTCACGAGTGAAAGGTAATGCCCTACAGGGCGCGGGTTACCTCCTGCAGGGAGCCCGCCTGCTGACCCACCCCCGCCTGCGCCTGTTTGTGATCGTCCCGCTAGCGATCAACATCCTGATCTTCGCCTCGCTGTTCGGCGCCACCTACGCCTACCTCGACAGCGTTCTCGACAGCTGGATGAGCGCCATTCCCGACTGGCTGGCCTTCATCGAATGGATCATTTGGCCGCTGTTGGTGCTGGTGTTCAGCCTAGTCGCCGGCTACACCTTCACCGCCCTGGCCCTGCTGATTGCGTCGCCCTTCAATTCGCTGCTGGCGGAGAAGGCCGAGGAATTGATCACCGGCCGGGAAGTGGCTGGCCTCGAGGGCCTGGGGGCGGCGCTGATGGAACTCCCCCGCGCCGTTGTGCGCGAGCTGGCCAAGCTGCTGTACTACCTGCCGATGGCGGTCTTTGTGCTGATTTTGAGCTTCGTTCCCGGGATCAACGCCCTGTCCCCACTGCTGTGGTTCCTGCTCGGCGCCTGGATGATGAGCATCCAGTTTGTCGACTACCCGATGGACAACCACCGCCTGAGCTTCGCCGACGTCAAGGAGGCGGTGCGCAGCCGGCGCCTGTCGAGCATGGGCTTCGGTGGCCTGGTGGCGCTGTGCACGGGCATCCCGGTGGTGAACTTCTTCGTGGTGCCCTCGGCGGTGGTGGGCGCCACCTTGCTGTGGAGCAGGGAGCTGGCGCCCGGCGGACGGCTGGTCGAATGAATTCGACCCTATAGGGAATCGAGCCGGGCTGGCCGATGGTCGAATGCATTCGACCCTACAGGGAATCGAGCCGGGCTGGCCGATGGTCGAATGAATTCGACCCTACAGTGGCGCCAAATCTGTAGGGCGGAGGGCCTGCCCCTCTTTTCGGGCACAGCGGGCCCCTCGACCCCACAGGGCGCCGATCAGGTCAGCAGGTCTGCCGGCGGGTGGGTGCACTCCAGGCGATCGCCCAGCAGGGCCTCGATATCCGGCAACAGGAAGGCGTCGTCCTCGCTGGCGAAGCTGATGGAGGTTCCCGTGGCGCCGGCGCGGCCGGTGCGGCCGATGCGGTGCACGTAATCCTCGGGATCCTCCGGCAGGTTGTAGTTCACCACGTGGCTGACACCGTCGACGTGGATGCCGCGGCCGGCCACGTCGGTGGCCACCAATACCTTTAATTCCCCGCTTTTGAACTGCTCCAGGGTACGGGTGCGCTTGGCCTGGGGCACCTCGCCAGAGAGGATGCCGGCGGAGACGCCGGCCTTGCGCAAGCGCTCGTGCAGGCGCCTAACCTGGTCGCGGCGGTTGGCGAACACAATGACGCTGTTGGCCTCGGGGCTGCGCAGCAGGTTGGTCAGCACCCGGTAGCGCTGCTGGCTGCTCACCAGGTAGACCTTCTGGTCCACGCTGTCGGTGGCCACGTGTTCCGGCTCGATCTCCACCTTGACCGGGTGATAGGTCCACTGCTCGGACAGGTTGATGATGTCCTGGGTAAAAGTGGCGGAAAACAGCAGGGTCTGCCGGTCTTCCTTGCGCGGGGTGGCGCGCACGATGCGCTTCACCTGGGGGATAAAGCCCATGTCCAGCATCCGGTCCGCCTCGTCCAGCACCAGGATTTCCACCCGGTCGAGGAACAGGTCCCGACGGCTCATGAAATCGATCAGGCGACCCGGCGTGGCCACCACCAGGTCCACCACCTCGCGGTTCAGCCGGTTCAACTGCTTCTGGTAGTCCATACCGCCAATCAGGGTGACGGTATTCAGGCCGGTGTGCTTGCCCAGGTCGCTGGCGTCGGCGGCAATCTGCATCACCAGCTCGCGGGTCGGCGCGATCACCAGGGCCCGGGGCTCGCCGAGGAATCGCTCCCCCTCCCCCGGGTGGCACAGCAGATCGTTGAACACGGTGATCAGGAAGGCGGCGGTTTTGCCGGTTCCGGTCTGGGCCTTGCCGATGGCGTCGTGCCCCTGCAGTGTGTGCGGCAATACCGAAGCCTGGATCGGCGAGCAGTACTTGAAGCCCAGCTCGGCGATGCCGTGCATCAGCTCATCGCGCAGGCCCAGGTCGTGAAAGCGGGTTTCGCCCTCTTTCGGCTCCACCGGAAAATCGTCGATGGTCCAGCTACTCACCTCGGGCCTCGGCTGCCGCTTGCGCTTGCGGTTGCGGCTGTTGTTTTTGCGTGCCTGCTGGCCCGGCGGACTGGAGGGCGCGGCCTGGTTGCCGCGCTGCTCCGCCGCACGGGCACTCTGCTCCTCCGGGGAAGCGGTTTTGGGCCGGGACTTTTCCGTGCCGGCCAGTCGACCCACGAGACTCTTGATCACAAAGATTCCTGCTACTGCTCAAAAAACGCGCTAGTCTACCACCTTTGGCGACCTGTAGCAGGCCATTGCAACCCGGCCCCGCGGCAAAATTCGGTCGCTGGCGACGGGCGGCCACCTGCTCAGCGGGGCGGATACAGGCGCGACAGGTAGTAATCCGCACTCACATAGCGCCCGCCGCCGGTGAACAACAGGCTCAGCAACATAATGAAATAGGTGACCGCGAACTCGATACCGTTGTTGAGTACCACGAAATTACCCTTCTCGGTGAGCCAGCGGTAGTTGCCGTGCTCCTGCAGGATATCCTTGGCCGCCCCCAGGCGTACCGCCACGTCCTGCGCGCTGGAGTCGGCGATGGCCGCCCAGCCGTTGCCCCAGTGCACCGCCACTGCCGCCACCACCATGGTGACCATTAGCGGAATACTGACCCATCGCACGGCCAGCCCTACCAACAGCAGCAGGGCGCCGATGACCTCGGTGTAGGCCGCCAGATGGGCCATCAGCGAGGGCAGCGGCAGGCCGAGACCCCACTCGCTATTGCCGAACCACTCGATGGTGCTGTCCATGCTTCTGATTTTTTGCGTGCCGGCCATCCAGAACACCGGTACCAGATACAGCCGCAGGGCCAGTGGAGCCAGCCCGTCGAGATGCTGCAGACGGGGAAACAGGGCGTCGTGCAGCGCGTAATAGGCGCGTGCCAGTGCGTTCATGCGGGCTCCCAATAGGCGGTCATTGGCTGTTGTGACAATGTTACCCGGGGAAAGTTGCCAGGTACTAGCGACACGCCGCACAGTCGGGGCAGCCGGGCCGCGGGGCAATCGACAGACGGCGGACTTCGAGGGAGGCCAGATCCAGAACCAGCAGCCCCCCCACCAGCGCCTCGCCATAGCCCGCCAGCAGCTTCAGCGCCTCCATCGCCTGCAGGCTGCCCAGCACCCCCACCACGGGGCCCAACACCCCGCTCTCGCTGCAACTGAGAGCGGTAGCGGCGCCGGCCTCCGGGTAGAGACAGCGATAGCAGGGGCCGCCGGCGGCCGGGTGGAATACCGCGATCTGGCCCTCGGCGCGCACCGCGGCGGCGGACACCAGCGGCACCCCGGCGGCGATACAGGCGCGATTCAGGGCATGGCGCGCCGGGTAGTTGTCGGTGCAGTCCACCACCAGGTCGACACCGCGCGCCAGCTCGCGCAGACGCGGCTCCGACAGTCGTTCGGCGATCACCTCCACGGCCACGTCAGGGTTGCGCGCCGCCACCGCGGCGGCGGCGGAGGCCGCCTTATTGGTGCCGAGACCCGCCTGGGTGTGCGCCAGCTGGCGCTGCAGATTACTCAGCTCCACGCGGTCATCGTCGGCCAGCAGCAGGCGGCCGACCCCGGCACCCCCAAGGTACAGGGCGACCGGACTGCCCAGCCCCCCCAGTCCCACCACCAGCACCGAGGCCGCCAGCAGGCGCTCCTGGCCGGCGATGTCGAAGCCCGGCAGCAAAATCTGCCGGGCGTACCGCGCCAGCTGTTCGTCACTGAGCACGGCGACGCCCCCCAGTAATCCGCTCCAGGCCGCCCAGGTCGCGCCGGGTGTTCACCGCCTCGAACCCCGCCTGCCGCAGCAGCGCGCGCACCGGCTCGCCCTGGTCGCAGCCGTGCTCCAACAACAGGTAGCCCCCGGGGAGGATGTAGGCGGGGGCATTCCGGGCGATGTGGGACAAATCGTCCAGCCCCTCCGGTCCCGCCGCCAATGCGGACCGGGGCTCGAAGCGCACATCGCCCCGCGCGAGGTGGCGATCGCCGGCTTCGACGTAGGGCGGGTTGCTCACCACCAGATCGAACCGCTCTCCGGCCAGGGGCGCGAACCAGCTTCCCTCCAGCAGGCGCACCCGCCCGGGACACAGGCGCTCGGCATTGCGCCCGGCAACGGCCAGGGCGGCGGCGCTGGCGTCGGTGGCGGTGACCGCCCACCGCGGCCGCTCCGTCGCCAGCGCCAGCGCGATGGCCCCGCTGCCGGTGCCCAAATCGGCCACCCGGGCGATATCGGGCAGTGGCAATTCAAGCGCCCAGGCGACCAGGGTTTCGGTATCCGGCCGCGGAATCAGGGTATCCGCGGTGACCTCCAGCTCCAGCGACCAGAAGTCACGCCGGCCGGTGAGGTGGGCTACCGGGTGGCCCGCCGCCCGCCGCGCCATCAGCTCGCGGTAGCGCGCCTCGATCGCGGGGTCGACGTTTTTTTCCGGCCAGGTATAGAGCCAGCTGCGGGGCTTGTCCAGGCAGTGGCAGAGCAGGACTTCCGCGTCCAGGGCGGCGCTGTCGGAATCCAGGCCGGCGGCCAGGCCAAGCAGGCCCCGCACGGTACTCACGGCGCGCGCCTCACTGCTCCGACAGGGCGGCGAGCTGGTCCGCCTGATACTCCTGGCGCAAGGGCGCGATGATCGCGTCCAGGTCACCCTGCATGACTTCGTCCAGCTTATACAGGGTCAGGTTGATGCGGTGATCGGTGACCCGCCCCTGGGGAAAGTTGTAGGTGCGGATGCGATCGGAGCGGTCGCCGCTGCCGACCAGGTTGCGGCGCTCCTCGGCCTGCTCCGCGGCCTGCTTGTCCTGGGCACTGCTGAACAGCTTGGCCTGCAACAGGGACATCGCGCGCGCCCGGTTCTTGTGCTGGGAGCGCTCGTCCTGGCACTCGACCACGATGCCCGAGGGCAGGTGGGTAATGCGCACCGCCGAATCGGTCTTGTTCACGTGCTGGCCACCGGCGCCAGAGGCGCGGTAGGTATCCACGCGCAGGTCCGCCTTGTTGATATCCACCTGGTCCACCTCCTCGGCCTCGGGGAGGATCGCCACGGTACAGGCGGAGGTATGGATGCGCCCCTGGGACTCGGTCTCCGGCACCCGCTGCACACGGTGCGCCCCGGATTCGAATTTCAGGTGTGCGTAGACATCGCGGCCCTCCACCCGGGTGATCAACTCCTTGTAGCCCCCGTGCTCGCCGGGGCGCTCGGACAACACCTCGATGCGCCAGCCCATGCGCTCGCCGTAGCGGGAGTACATACGGAACAAGTCCCCGGAAAAGATCGCCGCCTCGTCCCCCCCGGTACCGGCGCGAATCTCCAGGAACACGTTGTTGGAGTCGCGGGGGTCCCGCGGCAGCAGCAGGGTCTGCAATTCGCGTTCCAGCGCCTCCAGCCGCTCGCCGCCACTGGCCAGTTCCTCTTCCGCCATGGCCACCAGGTCCGGATCGCTCTCCGCCAGCATGGCGCGGGCGTCCTCGAGGTCGCCGCGCACCCGGCGGTAGTCGCCGTAGCATTTGACCACGGTTTCCAGCTCGGCGTACTCCCGGGACAGATCCCGGAAACGGTTCTGGTCGGCGATGGTCTCGGCGTCGCCCAGCAGGGCCGCCACTTCCTCGTGGCGGTCGGTGAGGGTATCCAGTTTGCTCAGCAGGGAGGCTTTCATTGCAGGGTGCGTCTCGTCGGTACAGTGGACTCCGCCGGATTGTCGCCCGTCGGGGCGCCGGCCGCCGGTTCTTTCGGTGCCGGGCTATCGGCCCCGGCGGACCCGGGGATGTCTTCGTCGCTATCACTGGCGGCGCCGGGGGCATCCAGGCCCAACAGCCGCCGGGCACCCGCCAGCAGGTCCTCGCGCCCCTCCAGGCTGGCCCGCTTGAGGCCGGCGGTGGGGGCGTGAATGAGTTTATTGGTAATGCCACGGGCCAGTTTCGCCAGCACCACCTGGGGCTCCTCGCCCCGCGCCAGGGCACCCAGGGCGCGATCCAGCTCGCGCTGGCGCAGGAGCTCGGCCATCCGCCGGTATTCCTTCACCGAATCCACCGCCGCCAGACTGCGCAGTTCCTCCTGGTGGGCGCGCACGCCCTCGGCGATCATCAGGTCCGCCTTGCGCGCCTCGCTCTGGCGGCTGCGCAGGTTCTGGTCCACGATCTCGCGCAGGTCGTCGACGCTGTACAGGTATACGTCGCGCAGATCGCCGACTTCCGGCTCGATATCCCGGGGCACCGCGATATCCACCATCAGGATCGGGCGGTGCTTGCGCGCCTTGACGGCGCGCTCCACCGCGCCCTTGCCGAGGATCGGCAACTGGCTCGCGGTGGAGGTGATCACGATGTCGGCCCGCGCCAGCTGATCGGGGATCTCGGCCATCAGCACCGCCTCGGCGCCGAAGCGATGGGCCAGGTCCCTGGCGCGGCCCAGCGTGCGGTTGGCAATGGTAATACCGCGCACGCCGGCCTCGATCAGGTGCCGGGTCACCAGCTCGATCGTCTCCCCGGCGCCCACCAACAGCGCGTTGCAGGCACTCAGGTCGGTAAAGATATGCCCGGCCAGGTCCACCGCGGCATAGGCCACCGATACCGGGTTTTCGCCAATGGCGGTGTCGGTGCGCACACGCTTGGCCAGCGCGAATACGCGCTGGAACAGGCGGTTGAATTCGGCCCCCACCACCCCGGTGTCCACCGCCACGGCGAAAGCCGACTTGAGCTGGCCGAATATCTGCGGCTCTCCCAGCACCATCGAATCCAGCCCGCTGGCGACACGCACCACGTGCTCCAGGGCATTCGCGCCACAGTGGCTGTAGGCGGCCGCGTGCAATTCCTCCGCCGACAGATGGTGGTATCCCGCCATCCAGTCGATAATCGCTTTCGCCTGCGCGGACAGCGCCCCGGCCTCGCTGGTCTGGGCGTAGACTTCGGTGCGGTTGCAGGTGGAGAGAATAACCGCGTCCTCCACTCCCGGCAGGGCACACAGTTCCTCCAGCGCCTCGCCGACCTGTTCCGGCGCGAAGGCCACGCGTTCGCGCACCTCGAGGGCGGCGGAATTGTGGTTGATACCCAGGGCGAGAAAATTCATCGTCGGTCAGGCGCCGCTCCGGCGGGCCGGATGGCGGCGATGGTCCTTTGGCAAAATGGCGCGCACCATAGCATATCCAGGGGAAATTTCCCGTAATTCTAACAAGTTACAGGGCAAAATATAGCGCTCTCGGGCGGAACCGGCAGCCCCGGCCAGGGTCTGAATCCGGTAGGTTTACGCCAGCGCTTGTGTCATGATTGGACCGTATCGCCGATGTCTGGACTGTTCCCCGCCATGCCCCGTTTGCTAATCGCCGCCAGCCTGCTCGCGCTCCTGGGCGCCTGCGCCACCACGCCGGAACCCCGGGGGCCCGACACCGCCGAGCGCCAGGCCATCAAACCGGAGGCCGAGCCCCCGGCTCCGCCCGAGCGGGCGATCCCCGAGGACGCCCTCTACCCCCTGCTGGTGGCGGAGTTTGCCCTGCGGCGCCAGGCCTACGACGTAGCCCTGGAACAGTACATGACGCTGGCGGAAACCTTGCGCGACCGCGGCGTCAGCGCCCACGCCACCCATATCGCCCAGTACCTGCAACGGGAGCCCGAGGCCCTGGCGGCGGCCCTGCTGTGGGTCGAGCTGGAACCCGGCAACCTGGAGGCCAACAACACCCTCGCCACCCTGCTGGCCCGCGACGGCCGCACGCCCGAGGCCCTGGACCACCTGGCGGTGATCGCCCGCGGCGGCAAGAAGGCCAACTTCCCCATCGTGCTCAACCGCTTTCGCCAGCTGGACCGGGCCGAGCAACAACAACTGGTCGCCGGACTGGAGTCGCTGTCGGACGAATTCCCGGGCAGCGCCTCGCTGCTACTGACCCGCGCCCTCGCCTATGACGAGCTGGAAGACAACGCCCGCGCCCTGGACACCCTCGCGATCCTGTTCGAGCAATCGCCCTACCAGTACCAGGCCCTGCTGCTGGAAGCCAAGCTGCTGCTGGAGCAGGAGGACGAGGCCCCCTTTGCGCGCATCGAATCGGCCCTGGAAGCCGAGCCCGACAACAACAAGCTGCGCCTGCAGTACGCCCGCCTGCTCACCCGCAGCGATATCGCCGCGGCCCGCGGTCAATTCGAGATCCTGTCAGCCCGCGCGCCCCGGGACGGCGACCTGCTGTTCTCCCTGGCCCTGATCAACCACGAAGCGGGCGACGACCTCACCGCCAAAGCCTACCTGCGGCAGTTGCTGGACCTTGGGCAGCGCACCGACGAGGCCCACTACTACCTCGGCCGCATCGCCGAGAAAGACGGGCAGCTGCAGGAAGCGGTCGAGTCCTATATGGCCGTCACCGAGCCAGACAGCCCGGATTTCTTCAGCGCCAAGGGGCGCATCGGCCGCATCCTGCTGGACGGCGGCCAGCCGGAACGCGCCCGCGCCCTGTTCAACGACCTGCGCCGGGACCACCCCGACGCCGACGAGCGCCTCTACGCCCTGGAGGCCGAGCTGCTGATGAGTGCCGGCCGCGCCTCGGAGAGCATGGCGCTGCTGAACCGGGCACTGAGCGAGCTCCCCGAATCCACCGCCCTGCGCTACAGCCGCTCCATTCTCGGCGAGAAGCAGGGCAACCTGGCGCTGATGGAGAGCGACCTGCGCACCATTCTCGAGAACGACCCGAATAACGCCACCGCGCTCAACGCCCTGGGGTACTCCCTCGCCAACCGCACCCAGCGCTACCAGGAAGCCCACGACCTCATCGCCCGAGCCCTGGAACTGGAACCGGAGGAACCCGCCATCCTCGACAGCATGGGCTGGGTGCTGTACCGCCTGGGTCGGTACGACGAGGCCCTGCCCTACCTGGAGCGTGCCTACCGCGCCTTCCCGGACCCCGAAGTGGCGGCCCACCTGGGCGAAGTCCTGTGGGTCTCCGGCAATGCCGAGCGGGCCCGGGAGGTGTGGCGAGACGCGCTGGAGAAAGCCCCCTCCCACGAGATCCTGGTCAGCACCATCCAGCGCTACGACGTAAGCATGCTGCAAAGCGCCCCGTGATACCGCGACTGGCCACCCTGCTGCTGCTGGCACTGCTGACGGCCTGCGCCACCACGCCCGCCCCGCAGGGCGCGGACACGCCCTGGGAAGAGCGCGCCCGAGACCTGCGCCAGCTGGCCCACTGGCAGGCCGAGGGCAAACTGGCGCTGCGCAACGACGAACAGGCGGAATCCGCCACCCTGCTGTGGCGCCAGGCGGGGCGCGACACCGAGCTGCAACTCAGCGGCCCCCTGGGCATGGCCGCCACACGCATCCACAGCGACGGGCAGACCCTGGAAATCCAGCGCGACGGGGATTTCCAGGTCATCGACATCTCCACCCCCCGGGCCGTGCGACTCAATACCGGCTGGGACCTTCCCCTGGCCTCCCTGCCATACTGGATGAAAGGCGTCCCCTATCCCGGTACCGAACCCGAGGCCATGGCGGTGGAGCAGCACCTGTTGCGCAGCCTGGAACAGGACGGCTGGCGGGTCAGTTTCGAGGCCTACGGCCAGTTTGGCCGCTACACCCTGCCCACCCGGCTGCGGGTCGAGCGCGGCGGGACCCGGGCGAAACTGGTCATTCGCCAATGGCAGACGGGGGAGCCGGGGTGACGGAACCGCTGAAGCTGCTGTCGCCGGCCAAACTGAACCTGTTCCTGCACATTACCGGCCGGCGCGCGGACGGCTACCACCAGTTACAGAGCGTGTTCCAGCTGCTGGACTACGGCGACACCCTGGACTTCGAGGCGAACCACAGCGGCTCGGTGACGCTCGCCGGGGACGACCTGGGCCTGGCCCCGGAACACAACCTGATCACCCGGGCCGCCGCCCTGCTGCAATCCGGCGACCGGGGCGCGCATATCCGGGTTCACAAGCGCATTCCGACGGGCGGGGGCCTGGGCGGCGGCAGCTCCAACGCCGCCACCACATTGCTGGCGCTCAACCACCTGTGGCGCCGCGGCCACAGCAACGCCGAACTGCAACGCATGGGCCTGCGACTGGGCGCCGATGTACCGGTGTTTGTCGCCGGTCACAGCGCCTGGGCCGAAGGCGTGGGCGAGCAACTCAGCCCGCTGGAACTGCCCCCGCGCTGGTACCTGGTCATCCACCCCGGGTGTCATGTCGGCACCGGAGAAATTTTTTCCGACCGGCAATTGACAAGGGACAGTCCGCCAATCACAATAGCGGCCTTTTTTAGGGGGGGATCCCGGAACGACTGCCAGGACACAGTCGCCAAACGCTACCCAGAGGTAGCCAAGGCGTTGAAATGGCTGGCAAATTTCGGGAATTCCAGGCTGACCGGAACCGGCGCATGCGTGTTTGCCGAGTTCTCCAGCGAAACGGAAGCGCGGGCGGTCCTGAACCGGGTGCCAGCGCAGTGGACCGGCTTCGTAGCCCGCGGGCTCAACCGGTCACCGGTACTGGACGCCCTGCCCTGATCAACGAATAACTGGGGTGTCGCCAAGCGGCAAGGCACCGGGTTTTGATCCCGGCATTCGCAGGTTCGAATCCTGCCACCCCAGCCATATACTGGGACGTATGCGCCACGATGTTGGCGGGATACGTTAACCAATCCAGGAGTACTCGCCGATGAGTACCGCCAACTTGGCTACTGGAATCAGGGTGCCATACACTGACCACAGTGTATGGCACTTGTTTTATGTACAGGACGTACAGTATATCGCGGGAGGGCAGGAGCCCGGAGCGATGCATGTACAGGACGTACAGTATATCGCGGGAGGGCAGGAGCCCGGAGCGATGCATGTACAGGACGTACAGTATGTCGCGAGAGGGCATAAGCCTGGAGCGATGCATGTGCAGGCTTAATGCACCTTCTCCCAGCAACGACCAGAGGGAATCCGCCGTGTCTTCCAAGCTGATGGTCTTTACCGGAAACGCCAACCCGGAACTGGCCCAGAGGGTAGCCAGCCGACTGTACCTTTCCCTGGGGAAAGCCGATGTCGGTAAATTCAGCGATGGCGAAGTCGCCGTTGAACTGAACGAAAACGTGCGCGGCAAGGACGTGTTCGTGGTGCAATCCACCTGCGCCCCCACCAACGACAACCTGATGGAACTGCTGGTGATGATCGACGCCCTGCGTCGCGCCTCGGCAGCGCGCATCACCGCGGTGGTGCCCTATTTCGGCTACGCCCGGCAGGATCGCCGGGTGCGCTCTGCCCGGGTTCCGATCACCGCCAAGGTGGTGGCCGACATGATGGTCGGCGTGGGTGTCGACCGGGTATTGACGGTGGATTTGCACGCGGAACAGATCCAGGGCTTCTTCGGCTGCCCGGTGGACAACGTCTACGGCTCACCGGTGCTGAATGCCGACATCCAGTCATGCAACTACGACAACCTGATCGTGGTATCCCCGGACATCGGCGGCGTGGTGCGGGCACGGGCCATCGCCAAGCAGCTGGACGATGCCGACCTGGCAATCATCGACAAGCGCCGCCCCCAGGCCAACGAGGCCCAGGTGATGAACCTGATCGGGGAAGTGGACGGCCGCACCTGCCTGCTGGTGGACGACATGGTCGACACCGCCGGCACCCTGTGCAAGGCGGCCGACGCCCTGAAGGATCGCGGCGCGGTGAAAGTGGTGGCCTACTGTACCCACGCGGTACTGTCGGGGCGCGCCCTGGAAAATTTACAGAACTCCCAGCTCGACGAGCTGGTGGTCACCGACACGATTCCCCTGAGCGCGTCGGCCAAGGCGATCGGCAAGATTCGCCAGCTGACGATCTCGGACCTGCTCGCGGAGTCCATCCGCCGCGTGTCCAACGAGGAATCCATTAGCGCGCTGTTCCAGTAGGTTCGGCGCAACTACCAACCCGCTGCCGCGCTGGTCGCAAGCAAGGCAGTGTTATCAAAGGAGTCCAGACGATGTCTGACCAATTTGAACTGAACGCAGCAGTGCGCGAGGACATGGGGAAAGGTGCGAGCCGCCGCCTGCGTCGTCACGCCGGCCAGGTTCCCGCCATCATCTACGGTGGCGACAAAGATCCCCAGCCCCTGACCCTGATCCGCAAGGACCTGGAGAAGGCACTGGAGAACGAGGCCTTCTTCTCCCACGTACTGACCATCAACGTTGATGGCGGCACCACCGAGAAAGCCATTCTCAAGGACCTGCAGCGCCACCCCTCCCGCGACGCAGTCATGCACGCCGATTTCCTGCGCGTGGACGACAAGGTCGCCATCAAGGTACACGTGCCCATCCACTTCCTGAATGAAGAGACCTGCAAGGGCGTCAAGATTCAGGGCGGCATGATCCAGCACCAGGCGACCGATATCGAAGTCCAGTGCCTGCCGACCCAGATTCCGGAGTACATCGAAGTCGACATGATCGACGTCGAAACCGGCGGAATCGTGCACCTGTCCGACATCAAACTGCCGGAAGGCGTGACCTCCGTGGCCCTGGCCCTGGGTGAGGACCACGACCTGGCGGTGGCGTCGGTTATCGCGCCGAAAGGCGGCAGCGACGCTGGCGATGAAGCCGCCGCTGAAGCGCCCGGAGCAGAAGAGGAAGGCGGCGAGGACTAAGCCCCTCGCCGCCAACGGCACTCGCGTTGACTGCAGCCATCAAACTCATTGTTGGTCTTGGCAACCCCGGCGGCGACTACCGGGGGACACGCCACAACGCGGGCGCCGATTTTGTCGAGGCGCTGGCACGCGAGTGCGGCGCCACGCTCCAGAGCGAAGGCAAATTTTTCGGCCTCAGCGCTCGCACCACCCTGGCGGGGCACGACCTGCGCCTGCTGATCCCCACGACCTACATGAACCGCAGCGGCCAGTCCGTGGCGGCACTGGCAAGCTTTTACAAGATCGCCCCCGAGGAAATCCTCATCGCCCACGACGAGCTGGATATTCCCGCCGGCCAGGCCCGCTTCAAGCAGGGCGGCGGCCACGGCGGTCACAATGGCCTGCGCGACATCGTACCCGCGCTGGGCAACCAGAAGAATTTTCACCGCCTGCGCATTGGCATCGGACACCCGGGGCACGCCTCGAAAGTCACCGGCTACGTGCTGGGCCGCCCCTCTGCGGAGGACCGCTCGCGCATCGACCAGAGCATTGACGAGGCCATTGCCGCCCTGCCCCTGCTGCTGGAGGGCGACAACACCCGGGCCATGACCCGCCTACACAGTTTCAAAGCCGCCTGAGGCCCGCGCCCGGGACCGGCCCTACACAAACAGGAATCGCACATGGGTATTAAATGCGGAATCGTCGGCCTGCCCAACGTGGGCAAGTCCACACTGTTCAACGCCCTGACCAAGGCCGGCATTGACGCCGAGAACTTCCCCTTCTGCACCATCGAGCCCAACGCCGGCGTGGTGCCGATTCCCGACCCGCGCCAGCGCAGGATCGCCGAGATCATCAAGCCGCAGCGGGAGATCGCCACCACCATGGAGTTTGTCGATATCGCCGGCCTGGTGGCGGGCGCCTCCAAGGGCGAGGGTCTGGGCAACCAGTTCCTGGCCAATATCCGCGAGACCGACGCCATCGCCCATGTGGTGCGCTGCTTCAATGACGACAACGTAATCCACGTGGCCAACCAGGTGGACCCCAAGGCCGATATCGAGGTGATCAACACCGAGCTGGCCCTGGCGGACCTCGAGAGTTGCGAAAAACAACTGCAGAAGGTGACCCGCACCGCCAAGGGCGGTGACAAGGAAGCCGTGGCAATGAAGGCCCTGCTGGAAAACAAACTGCTGCCGCAACTGAACGAGGCGCAGCCGGTACGCGCCCTCGAGCTGGACGACAACGAGCGCG
Organism: Parahaliea mediterranea; assembly: GCF_017255185.1. Taxonomy (GTDB): domain Bacteria; phylum Pseudomonadota; class Gammaproteobacteria; order Pseudomonadales; family Halieaceae; genus JAFKCZ01. The sequence goes on along the minus strand of NZ_JAFKCZ010000001.1, from coordinate 447,952 downwards.
CCCTGGTCAAAACCCTGCACCTACTGACCACCAAGCCCACCATGTACATCGCCAACGTCGACGAAGACGGCTTCGAGGGCAATGCACACCTGGACACGGTGCGCGAGATCGCCGAGACCGAGGGCGCGGTGGTGGTGGCCATCTGTAACAAGCTGGAGTCGGAAATCGTCGAGCTCGACGACGAGGAGCGGCTGGAATTCCTCAACGACCTGGGCATGGAAGAGCCGGGCCTGGACCGGGTGATCCGCGCCGGCTACCAGCTGCTCAACCTGCAGACCTACTTTACCGCCGGCGAGAAAGAAGTGCGCGCCTGGACCGTGAAAGTCGGCGCCACCGCACCGGAAGCCGCCGGTGTGATCCACACCGATTTCCAGAAGGGTTTCATCCGCGCCGAAGTCGTGTCCTACGACGACTTTATCGCCCACAACGGCGAGCAGGGCGCCAAGGATGCCGGCCGCTGGCGCCTGGAGGGCAAGGACTACATCGTTCAGGACGGGGATATCATCCACTTCCGCTTTAACGTCTGAGGCTCTCAACGCCCCCGATCAGGACCACCGGCCAGCCGCATTGCCGCGCGGCGCCGGTGGTCTTTTCAACCGCAACTGCGCAACAGCCGCTCCCCGCGCTTGCGCACCGCCGCTTTCAGCTCATCCGGGGAAACTACACTGAAATCACAGGGCAGCTGCGCCAGCCACCAGGCAAACCAGCTATAGCTGTCGGTGCGCGTGGACAACAGCAAACCGCCCTCCCCCTGCTGCAGCACCGCCTCTGAACTACCCAGGTGCCGGCTGGCGGAGGCCATGTCCGTATACAGCCACACCTCCACGTCATACTGGCGACAGGCCTTTTGCATGCTGTCCTGCAGGTGCTCGGCGGCGTTGAAGTCCGCCGGGCGCTCAAAGCGCCCCGGCAACGGTTCGACATTCGCCAGGCGGTCGAGCCGGAACGAGCGCAAATCCTCGCGCAGGTGGCAATAGCCGCTCACGTACCAGTGCCCCCAGCGGAATACCAGGCCGTAGGGATCGATCTCGCGCCGCATCCGCTCGCCCTGCCGCGAGGTGTAGTCCATGCTCACCGTTCGCCGCGATTCCGCCGCCTCGGTCAGCCCCAGCAGGACCTCGCGCTGCCGCGGATCGCTGCCGCGCTCGAGCACCAGCCGGGTGTTTTCACGCACCGAGCGCACCCGGTGCTTGAGCGCGGCAGGCATCACCCGCTCCAGCTTGGCCTGCACGCTTTCCAGCGCCGGCCCGTCCTCCAGCAACCCGCTCTCGCGCACCGCCAGCAGGCCCAGCGCAATGGCCAGCACCTCCTCGTTGGTGAACATCATCGGCGGCAGTTTGTAGCCCGCCACCAGCATATAGCCGCCATTGCGGCCCTGCTCCGCGGTGAGCGGGATACCCAGGTCCTCCAGCACCCGGATGTAGCGACGCACCGTGCGCCGCTCGACCCCCAGGCGTTCTGCCAGCTCCGCACCGGACAGGCGCCCATGGCTCTGCAGCAGCTCCAGCAGGGCCAGCACCCGAATTGTCGGCCCCGCCATTGCGCCGCCCTCCTACAAATAACGAGCCATCATCCACTTAATTAGGACGGATTCTAACCTAGTTAGACCGTATCTTGTCGCCAACGGGTGATAAGGCCCGTCACTAAACCCTAGAAGGAGATCAATCCATGACCCAGATGACGTTCTACACCCACCCTCAATCCCGGGGACGGATTGCGCGCTGGATGCTGGAAGAGGTCGGCGCCGACTACGAGGTCCGCGTCATGGACTTCGACGGCAATATCAAATCCCCGGAATTCCTCCAACTGAATCCGATGGGCAAGGTCCCGGCACTGGTGCATGGCGACACGGTGATCACCGAGCTGGCGGCGATCTGTGCCTACCTGGCCGACCAGTTCCCCGGCAAGGGGCTCGCGCCGGCAGTGGACAGCCCGCTGCGCGGCTGCTATTACCGCTGGCTATTTTTTGTTGCCGGGCCCGTGGAGATAGCCATGAGCGCAAAGACTTACAACTGGCGCATCGACGACGACAACGCCTCGTCGGTGGGCTGTGGAAAAACCGGGGACACCGCCGACACCCTGGAGCGGGCCGTGGCAGGTGAATCCTACCTCTGTGGCGACCGCTTCACCGCGGCTGACCTGCTACTGGCCAGCTACCTGGCTTTTGAAATGCAGGTCACCAAGACCCTGGAGCCACGCCCCGCCTTCGTGAACTACGTGGAGCGCTGCCAGGCCAGGGAGGCCGCAACACGGGCCAACGCACTGGACGACGCACTCCCCCAGGCAGCGGCAGGCTGAGCCGCCAGGCCGCAGGCGACGGGCGGGTGGCCGACTCAGGCCACCCGCTGCTCGGCCGGCGGCAGGCGCTCTTCCAACAGCTCCCTCAGTGACGCGATCTCGGCCTGCAGGGTCGCGATATCCGGCTCGCCCGCCGCCTCGGCGTCGGCGCGGGCCTGCCGCTGGTGTTCTTCCTCGAGCCCGTTGACCACAATCCCGATAATCATATTGAGGAAGGCGAAGGCCGAGAGGAAGATAAAACTGAGGTAGAAGGCCCAACTCAGGCCGTAGACCGCCATCGTCTCGTACATGATGTCGGTCCAGTCCTCGAAGGTCATGATGCGGAACAGCGTCAGCATGCTGATGCTGATGTCCCCCCACAAACCGGGGTTGATATCGGCGAAGAAGGTGGTCCCCACCGCGGCGTAGATGTAGAAGATGATGAACATCATCAGCGACACGTAGCCCAGCTTGGGCAGCGCCGCCAACAGGGAGTTCAACAGCGTACGCAGCTCAGGGATGATCGACACCATCCGCAGCACCCGGAAGATGCGCACCAGGCGCCCCACCAGGGCCAGCTCCGAGTCCTCGATGGGAATCAGGCTGACTACCACGATCAGGGTGTCGAACACGTTCCAGCCGCTGCGGAAGAAGCGCTTCTTGTCGGGCTCCGCCAGCAGGCGGACGGTGATCTCCACCAGGAAAAACACCGTGATGGCCCAGTCCAGGGCTATGATGACCTGGGTAACCGTCTCGGGCAGGGCGTAGGTTTTCACCCCGATCACCAGGGCGGACAGCAAAATGATGGATACCACCACCATCTCGAACAGTTTGTTGGATCGCAGGCGCTCGAATCGGCCCTGCCATTGCCGGGAGTTCAGCGTTGTCATATCGGGTTTCTACGTCGGGTTAGTGCAAGCCGCACCCGCCGATGCCAATCGGGGGAGCCGGCGACCGCGCATTATAATGCGCCGCGCGGCCCACGCCACAGCGTAATACCTGGCGGCCAGCGGGGCGGCTTTCTGTGACCGCGCACGGCAAAATTGGTTCGCCCCCGTCCTCCCAAAGGCGCCTTCGGGACGCTTGACTTGCCCCCCCAAAATGGGCAAAATGCGCGCCTCTTCGGGACCACGAGGTCCCATTGACCGATGTGGCTACGTAGCTCAGCTGGTTAGAGCACAGCATTCATAATGCTGGGGTCGGTGGTTCAAGTCCACCCGTAGCTACCACCTCCCTCCTGAATAGCATCACTTGGCATCACGCCAAAGCACTTCCTATACCCCAAAAGCCGCGAGTCGGTGCCGAGCTACCCGACCAGCTCACTTTTTCCACCGCCGCTATCAATTCTCCGATTTCAGTGGCGGAATAATGCGTTGTGATCTGGCCGTTTTTGTGACCCAGGAGCACCGGGGCATCACGGAGCCGGATCAGGCGGGGTTGGATCTGCATGGCTAGCGACCCTAAATAGACGGCGGTAATCTGCTCCCGCCGGTGACCGGCAGGGCGGTTTCCGCTTCTCTTTTGTGAATGGGGACCGAAACCAGCACATGTTCCATGGGCACGGGTTCAGCCGACGCAGCACCGGCGGCACTTGCCGCGGCGATCAGCAAATAGCGTTTCATGTTGTCTACTGAATGCAGTTGGGGGCTTGCGTGATTCAGGCGACGGCGGGCGGTCCCCGGGCGAGGTGGATGAAGGTGGCGTTGCCGCATGCGGCGCGGGCCACTGGGGCGGCCACCGGGCTGTGGGCAATGAGGATGGGCGGTAGCGCCGCCTGGACCAGGGCGGCGCTCTGGCTGGAGAACTGGCACAGCGGGCAGTCGGCGGCGCGGTCCTCGCCGAGCTGGTCGTGCTGCGCCTCCAGTACCTGCGAGCCGAGCAGGATCAGCAACGCGAGTCCGCGGCGCAGCTTGGGTGCGTACTGTGTCAGGCCTTGCAGCATGTCCGGCATCGTTTCGCGCCGCGGCTGGTGCAGAGTGCCGCGAGTATACACGCCGGCGTATCGCGCGGTGAAGTCCTGGCCTTGTCCGGTAGTGGCTCAGTTTGAATCGTCATTTCGTAGGGTGCCTACCGAGTGTGCCCCTGCCTGGTCTACGGCGCTCCGTGTATGAACACCCCGTTTATTGTTCCCTGTAGGGCATTTGCACTATTCCCAGTCGATGGTGGCCAGGATATCTTGGCAGAACACAGACGCCGAGTTAACTGCGACGTTAATGTGCCAAGCCATGTTTACCATGCTTGGTGTTACAGAACTCCACAGAAAAGAACTGTAAATCAGGGGCGATGACATGAGTATCGGGAAATTTTCGTTTATTTTTGCCTCCTCACTATCGTTGCTGTCCTCCTGTAGCGATTCAACTGGTGGGCCCCCGACTGACCTGGCTGGCGAGTTTGGGGAGAACTGGCCTTTCACCGTCAACACAGGAGAGTTCAAGTGCATCGTGGACAATGGTGAGAAACTGGCCTTGTTTGTACACGATGGCACCGAATATGCTATCAATACCTTTGCCAGGCAGCGGGAGTATCCCAGGGCTGATCCGATTTTGAAGGATCACCCAAGTTTCGGTACCAAGGTGAATATCCCGCTCTCTGTCACCAGGGCTGCGTTGAATAGATGCGAATCCGCTGAGGAATAAAAAGTCCTGACAATAAGAGCCCACGGTTTCGGAGTCAGTCTGTCAGCGCTGCTCCTGTCCTGTTTCTCGGCCGTCAGTCATGCCGAGATCGATGGTTATGGACCCGATACCTGGCGGGTTCACAATATCGCTCCGGGAGAGGTGCTCAACGCCCGGATCGGGCCCGGCACGAACTATTATCCTGTCATCGATGCTTTCGAAGCCGATGAGCGGGGCTTGCAGCAAGTCACCTGTGTTCCTCTCCTGACAGGGGCGACATACGAGAAGTTGACGCAGGCGCAGTTTGACGCGATTCCCGAGCGTTGGTGCCTGATGCGTTCGGCGGATCTGTCCAGGGCCGGCTGGGTGCCACAACGCTACCTGGTGGGCGATGCATACGAAACAGCGCAGACTTCGGCACCGGCTGGAAGCGATGCCATGATTGCCGATGCAGTGCTGCTGGTGCGTGCGCTCTACAAGAACGCGGGTTCCGCTGCGAATGTCGACTCTCATCCGCTCGACCCAGCCAATGCATTGAACTACTTTTCGGCTGACGTTGTACAATCGATGCAAGCGCAGCCGCCTCAGGCTGATCCAGTATTTGGCGTCCAGAATTTTTCTGGAAGCTACGGCGAGCCGGTTCCAGACCCCGGTCAAGCGATGTTTCGCGGGATGATTAGCTTGAACGTGGAAATTGTGAACTTCGGCCATCACCACACTGCGATCTTCCGACTGCGAGCCGACCCCGACCAGCCCGACGCCCCCATACGCATTTTTCGCATCGAGCATGATAACTGGTCCTTTCCCTAACCTGAGAACTCGCAATAAAGGCATAGGAGCTATTAACGGCCTATCGAGAGTAGACATCCTCGCTGTACTGCAGTCTTGTTTGGCCAAGCGTCAGCACAGGCCTTCATCGAAAAATTTCGACAATGTCTCTACGCTTCCAACCAGTGGTTGGCGGATGAAAAACAACAGAAGTCCGATAGGAACGTAACCGAAGTGGCATCAGAGGGAAAGTCCGGTTTTCTTTGCCTACAATGGCGCGCCCAGTACTTACGCTGCAGTCAGCCACCATGGTGTGGCCGGCGACAACACCATCAGATCGAGCAGGGGGCAGGGCTATCCCCGCCGCCCTCCCACGCCATCGGGCATACTGCATGGTAGCCGGGTCCGACAACGGATCAGAGTACTGTTTCCACATAAGGGCACAAAACAGCGCGGGGCCACCGTTCGCAGGGAGCAGTACCCCGGTGACTCCGATCCAACTTAACGCAGCCGGCATGGTTTCCGGCATATCGGGTGTTGCGATCGCTACGCTGAGCGGAGGTGGGACTGCCCGCACGTTTGCAACGGGGTCGGTGATTCGGAAGAGGCGCCCGGCCGTATTCGCGACCGATTTGAACCGGCTTTGCCGGGGGCTTCGACACCAGCTGGCATTCCTGTCAAACACACTTGGGCACTGGGGGGGCTGGCGGCGTTGATGCTGATGGCGAGTAGGGCAATGTGGAGGAAGCCCGCGCCACATCATTGAAGGAACGGGATTTGCATCGGCGACGGGTACCCGACGCTGCCCGTGACATTCGATATCTCGATCAAGCACGCCTATAATCGCCCCCCCGTGCGGGACACGGGCACTCCCCGTTGTGGTGGCTAGCCTAATGAGCCCCGAAACCCATACTGCTCCCTGGTGACGCTGGATCAAGATGAACCGCGGGGGCACTGCCCAACCAGGCCGTGCCCCAGCTTGTCATTTTACGGTGGTTTCCTTGCAGGGGGAATGCCCACATGCGCTAAGGAAAAGTACCGGCTGGCCGATAACGATGAGGGATTCTCCACTGGTTGCGGCTAGCCGACCGACTATTGGCGTAAACATTCAACAAAGGTTCAAACGAGAATGGCATTTGATTACGGGTCAATTGATCTGGGGCTGAAAAACCCCTTTAAAAAGGAAGGCCTGGTTACGGCGCTTCGCGGTGGCATCCAGGCGGGCCTGGGTATGTACCTATTGGTCGCCGCCGCCTCGGAAGTGAAGGAACAGCAGCTCGTGGGTTGGGTTCTGGTGCTGTTTGGCGTTTTCTTGCTGGGCGCCGGACTGCGTTCAGCGGGGGCTGGCGCCTATGCCATGCTGCGCTACTTTGTCGGGCGCAATCACCCGACGTCGCTGGCGCGCAATTTCAGCAAGTCGGAAGCCAGCACTTCCCAGGAAGAAGCCGCCCATGTGGCCTACAGCGCCCAGCTTCTGGAAGAAATGCTGGTGGGGCGAAAGAACAGTACCTTTAAAGAGCCACGGGGCTTCCTCGCGCGGCTTATCCACAGCATTTTTCCCAAACTGCTCTTCATGCCCTACCCGATCCGGAACCTGGCGCAACGCTTGTTTGGCACCTGGGTGAAAACCCTTGTCGCGCTACTGGCCTACGGTTTTGTCGCTTTTGTGTCCTTTGCGGGCTTTGCCGGAGCGGCCGGCGAACTCATGTTCCCGCTGTACTCAGCGCTATTGCTGGGCTATTTGCTGTGGATCTGGCGCTCCGCGGGGCGGCCGATCGACCGCAAGGCTGAAATGCAGATCGAAACATCCTCTGTGGCCGGGCTGGTGAAAGTGATTGCCATGTCCCTGCTGGTTCCTGTCCTGCTGGCTCTCGCCGTCACCTGGCTGATGCAGCAAACCGGTGTGGATCCGGCGGAAATGCACGCAGTGATCGATCGCTTGCCCCAACTGCACATCGCCTGGTACATGCTGGGCATCTTTGCCCTGGCGGGTTTGGCGAGCGTTTTCCTGGTGACCATGCTGCGCGCGCGCCTGCAGGCCGCCAACCCCGTGGCGGAAGTCTCCGAGTTACGCGAGAACTGGCAGGAATCCATCCATCCCGACGAAATTTTCATCAATCTCGACAATCTTGTCATGGCAAATCGCCGTTACAAGGAGGTGCCGAACCGCGTCTATCGGGAATTGGACCCTCAGCTCGAGGAGCAGGTTGATGAAAAAGGCGGCTTTCGCGGCGAGATGATGCAGGAAATTCAGCCGCGGGTTAAACCGATGTCCCTGGGCGCCCTGTTTGAAAAAGCCCGCCTGGGCAGCCTGCTGGTGGGCAACCTGTTGTTTGTGGTCGCGGTAATAGCCACCTTCTTTCTGGCGTACAACGTGGCCGATGCCCTGCAATTCTTCAGGTTAATGTGGGGACAGCTCGACGCCGAGACTTTCCTGTCGTTGATGGCGCCCAGCCTCGCCAGTAGTGGCGAGCCCTATATGATCCGCGACCTGGTAATGTCCTGTGTGCACCTGTTGCTACTGGGCGTGATGTTCAAGGCCTTCGCTCGTATCCTCACCAATGCGGCACATGTGTTTTTCGCCGAGATCCAGTTTGAGTCGCTGCTGATCTACTTCAAGTGCGAAGGTACCTTTACAGAGTCAAAGATCTCCACCGGCACCGGTATCTATGACAGTACCCGTTCAGAGAACACCCTGGTGCGCAGCAGTATCACTCCGTGGGTGATTGTGTCGCGTATCGTATCGACGACATTTGCGGCAACGGGTTTGAAAAACCTGGAGCACCCGCGTCATATTCTGGAAATGCACCGTGACGAAAACGAGCTGCTGTCGATCAAAACCGACGTGATCAGCTTCCTGAAAGACCGGGAGTCGATTGCATCCATCACCAGTCACCGCGACCTGGCCAACGCTTCCCAGCTTCACCAGCTCAACGAGCAGACCCGTGCATCGACTGGCGCCGCCGCGCTGACGCAGGACGTTGAAGCCGCCAGCTATGCCAGAAAGGAGGCGTCGCTGCTCGAGGGGGACAGCTAGCTCCAAGCCTCGCGCTGGATACCCCCGGGCCGGTGCGCCCGGGGGCTGGCGCATTGGCCGTACACGACTTTCCACGCGCCGCTATTCGAATAGCTTGGCCAGCAGGGCAATATTGCTCGAAAAGCCCAGTTCAAATGCGCTGTCGGCATCCCGGTCGAAAGGGAGCTGGCCATCGGTGTAGCGCACATAGAGGGAATAGTCCTCGCTTTCGATAAAGCGAAACATCCGCGCCGGCACGCGCAGGGATACCGACCAGTGATCAAACTCGTCGAGATCCGCTTGTTCTATTTCCAGGGGGGCGCTGAGTTCGCGAAAGTTCCGGTAGCCCAGCGAGAGGGTGACGGGCAAGTCCTTCACCACCTGCATGCTGTACTGGTAGCCAATTTCCAGCGTAATGCGGTCATAGTTGTCATCGCTGGTGAGCCTGCCGCGCAGCTCGTTGTCCGCGGCGTCGACGCGCTCCAGCTCCAGCCGCAGGGACGGCCAGTGCCGGGCAGACACAACCCCCGACACACCGTAGACATCGTGCGTGTCCGAGTAGTCCTGGTTGCCTTCGAGGCCGGCCTGCAAGCCGATCTCATAGGCATAGGCGGGCCCGGAGGCCTGGAACAGGCCATCAACCGCCGCCTGTGATATGCACCGACGCGATGCCCGCTCGTAGGCCTCAATGGCGTTTTCATCGCCCGGACGGGGCACCTCCAGCTCGCCCTTGCACTGCTGATAGGCCAGTGTTTGAGGGGGGCTTTCGCTGTTCGCATATGGCACGGCCCCAAACCAGCCGCCTATATAGGCGAGCGAAGCCATCACCGACGACAAGTCCTCATTGTTTGCGGCACTGCCAAAGGAGTAGCTGCCGCCAATGTTCAGCTTCGCCTCCAGGGCGGCGAGTGTCGCGACGCCACTACTGGTATTGAAACCCTCGCCTGCCAGGTAGGCATAGCGAAGGTCGTACTTGATGTTCCAGCCACCATTCTCACTGGCGGCGTCCGGTTCCTGGTAATTGATATCGAGAAAGCGGGAGCGCTCTGACAACACGCTGGCGAGCGCGGCCCTGGCGTCTTCGTTGAGCAGGCCCCGCACATCCTCCAGATAACCCGGAAATGGCGGTGCGTCCTGCGCCGCGGCAACCCCAGCGAGCAAGCAGGGGCAAAGCGCGATCGATCGCGCGCCCGCCATCAGCCGACCCCCTGTTCGTCCGGAAACAGGTAACAGTCATCCGCAGCCAGGGCACTCAGGGAAAGCCGGCACTCCCCCTGGGTAAACTGGGAAACCAGCAGGTTGAAGGCCTCGTCCTCGCCAATCCCCCCCGGCTGCGCTGAATTGCCCAATGCCGCGTGAAAGGCGAGAAAGCCTCCCGCCACGATGCGCATCTCGTTGCGGCGAACCACTGGCGACACGTCCGCGTTGAAAAAACTCATGTCCTTTACCCGCGGGTTGGCGAGCACCCCGCTATAACCCTCCGGATAGGTATTGGCCCAGTAATCGATACTTACCTGGTGGGCAACGGCGGTACTCCACCCGTTGCTCCCGCCCGCGCCCGCCGCCACTGCACCACCGCCGACGGAGTTCGCGACCGGCGCAAGTGCCGCGGCCTGGAGTAATGGCGCAATGGTCGGACCGGGCCTAACCAACCGGCCGATCTCCTCAATCGCTTCCAGATAGGCTTTTATCAAGTAGCGCCTGCGGCGTTTGGCATTGGCCAACTCCTCGTTGTTGTCGATGAAGAAGGGCTCAGCGATGACGCAGGGCGCATTGGTGTAGCGCAGTAAGTACCCTCCCCGCTCTTCAGCTGAACGGGGCCTGATACCCCGATTCCTGTTTTTCAATGCATCGACCAGCTTCGCGTTCAGCATCCCGGCGATTTGACCGCCTGTTTCGGAGCGGTGGTAATACAACACCTCGCTACCCGATGTCCGTTTGTTGTAGGCGTTGCAGTGGAGGCTCACGACAAAATCCGGCCCCAACTCGTTGATGTCCTGGGGCAGACTGCGGTAGGTGCGGCGGTACACGCGCTGGATGGCGACCTCGCCCTGCTTCGCCTCTATGTCACGTGCCAGCGCGTCATTGAAATCAAATTCAGTGACCTTGCTGTCTTCGTTCACGGCGCCAGGTGACGCGTGTTTGTGGCCTATTACCAGAGCACAGAGCATGCGACTATCGTCAGGCATTTCAACCCCCCTTGCTGCGGGCGATAACCTTGCCGGCACTTACGCCTAAGAATCTGGAAGTCTTGGAAAACCATGGACGGGGCCTGTCGGGACGGAACGGCAATCAAGACATCACTGACCCCGTCCCTGATTGTCACCCGCGACCCGGGCGCATTGCCCCCTTTCTATTTATGTATAGCAGAAGACGGCGTCGCCGCAAGCAACCCGACATGCCGGTCCGGAAACACCCTCCACCATGTATGCACCATGCGATTTAACCAGGCCGCGGCTCGGGAATCGGCCCTCTTGCGGGGTATGGTGAAGCCCACGATGTTCGTTTTATTATGGCGAAACGCGCCAGGCCGATCGTTTGCGGACGGCACTCTTTGCCAATCCACTCACCCTGAATTCGCGGGTTATGCGTTGAAACTACTCGTCACAATGTTTGCCGCAGTCTATGCGATGACCTTTATCGCAACTCCGAGCCTGGGCGCGGGCTGGTTCTGGGACATCGGCAACGGTATCGGATTCGCGGCATTCGGCGGTTTGCTTTTTCTCACCGTTTCCAGCGGCCGCCCGCTCAACGTACGAAGTCACCAGCGTACTGGCTATATCCTGCTTTTCATCGCCATGGCCCACGCGTTCTGGTTTCTCCTCGGTGATGCCGCGCTCTCCCAGTACCTCAAACCCGGCGCACCCGGCTACATGTGGCTGGGGCTTTTCAGCCTGGCGCTGCTGGCCGCAATGATCACTGTGGCCTTGCCGACCGATCGCCAGCGCCTCTACCCAGATCACTCGAAATTTCACTACTGGCACCGGCTGATGGCGAAATCAACCATAGCCGCGGCGACATATCACATACTGGCCAGTGGCTTTTATCTCAACAACGGGTACCAGAAAGCGCTGTTTGCCGGGCTTGCCCTGTTCGCGCTCATTGGCCGGCCCGCCTTGACCAGGCTCTTTCATCCGGCCGCCACTTCACCGTTCAGCGTACTGTTGCTTTGCATCGTCATGACCTTGCTGTTCGCGGCCGCAAGGAATGCGCCACTATGAAGACACTATTGGGGCTGCTTGCCTTGACCGGAATACTGGTCGTCATTCTTGGCTCGCCCATTGCGGGACCACAGCCGAAAATGGGACGCTACTACGGCAGTCCCGCGCCGATACTTCCGATGACTTTCGCGCATGCCGATCACGGTGGAATCAACTGCGCCAACTGCCATCACAATTTTGTCGACGACAGCGGCAGTGGACCGTGCATGAGCTGCCATGTCACTAGCGAACAGCTCTGGCCGTCGTTGGAACGGCAATTTCACCATCTCTGCCGCGGCTGCCATGTCGAAAAGGCCGCCCTGGGTGAACAGGGCGGTCCGACACGGCAATGCATCGCCTGCCATTTGGGCGATGAGCGGGCGTAGTGGCTAGCCACTGGCGCAAACCGAGACTTGAGAGGGCGAACGCGGACGGTGGCTGCTTGAAAGCGCGGGCTTGCGTTGGCATCGACTGAAACCACCCGCCAGGGCTGATCTTGTCACACTAGCGATGGATAATGGGGCTGCCGGGCGGACCGCCCGAGGCTCACATCACCAAAATACAGGGCTCGATACAGCGATGCTGGTACTGCAAACCATTCTCCCACTTTTTATACTGATCGCCCTCGGTTTCGCGCTCACCCGCTTCCGGGTGCTGCCCGACGCGGCACCCGGCGCCCTGAGCCTGTTTGTCATATACCTGGCCCTGCCGGCATTGCTGTTTCGCGCGCTGTCTGGCAATGACGATACCGCGGCAATGAACGGCGGCTTGATGGCCGGATACATCGCCGGCTCGTTGACGTGGCTGGTAGTGGCCCTGGCCCTTGCCCGTGCACTGCGTGTCCGCGGAACTTCCGTGGCCGCCTACGCCACTGCCGCGACATACAGTAACAGCGCATTCATCGGCCTGCCTGTCGGTCTGTCCCTCATCGGCCCCCAGGCAGCGACTCTGGCGGCCTTCTTTATCAGCTTCGAGATGATCGTACTCCTCCCCTTGATGATGGTGCTTGCTGAGTGGCACGACAACCAGGGGCGCCTCGGGGAGCATCTGCTCGGCGTGGCACGTCGACTGCTGGGCAATCCCCTGATACTGGCCATCATCGCCGGCGGCCTGTTTGGCGCCCTTGCGATTCCACTGCCCAAGGCGCTACTGCATAGCCTAGATCTGTTGGCCGCCGCCTGCGCACCGGTGGCGCTGGTCTACATTGGCTGCACCCTGGCGAAGCAAAGGCTTTCTCAGCTTGCGGGACCCGCTGCGACAATCACCTGTGGCAAGCTGTTGCTGCACCCCCTGTTTGTCTGCCTGGCCTTTTGGCTCATGCCAAGCGGGGATATCACCCTCGAGGCAGCGGCCGTGGTCAACGCGGCCATGCCCATTGCCACGGTGTTTCCGGTTCTCGCCGTGCGCTACGGGCGCGAGGAAGTGCTCTCCGGCGCCGTGGTGGCAACCACCGCGGTTTCCTTCGTGACAATCAGTCTGTGGATCGCGATGATGGGGCTCAGCTAACGCGGCGCGACCCGCCCCGGACGCGCCGTTGCGGCGCTTTGCTTTACAGACACACGAGGACCAGCGATGGATTTTCACTACGACCCCATCCCCCTGCCCCACCGGCAGGCACTCTCGCCCGGGGAGTCCCTGCGCCGGGCGCAGGCGTATTACGCCTTTATTCGCCAACGCCACTCCGTGCGCGATTTCACCGACCAGCCGGTGGATCGCGCGGTGATCGAAACCGCCCTGCTGGCCGCGGGGACGGCGCCCTCCGGGGCCAATCACCAGCCCTGGCACTTCGCCTGTGTCAGCGACCCGGCGATAAAACGGCGCATTCGCAAGGCGGCGGAACAGGAGGAACGCGAGTTCTACGGCGGCAAGGCCGGCGACGAGTGGCTCAATGACCTCAAGAAGATCGGCACCGATGCCCAAAAGCCTTTCCTGGAGACCGCGCCCTGGTTAATCGCGATTTTCGCCGAGCGCTACGGTATCGATGAAAAGGGTAACAGGCGCAAGAATTACTACATGCCGGAATCGGTGGGCATCGCCACCGGCTTCCTGATCAACGCCCTGCACAACGCGGGGCTGGCCACGCTGACCCACACACCCAACCCGATGAAATTCCTCAACGAAATACTGGGCCGGCCCGGCAACGAGCGACCGTATATCCTGCTGGTTGTCGGTCACCCGGCGGACAACGCCATGATCCCGCGGGCGGCAACCGTCAAGAAACCGCTGGAGCAGATCGCCAGTTTCCTCGAGCCCGCTGCCGCGGAATAGTCGCCGGGGCCCCGGCTGCCCGAACGCTGGCGGTAATCGCTCCGGCTGCCTGGCGAGCGCGTCCAGCTCAACAATCGATACTTGCCGCCTCGAACCAGTCGAGCAGGTAGCGCGCCAGGGAACGGTCCGCGAACAGCAGAATTTGCTCGCCCCGGCCGGGGCTGGCCAGCATCACCGGTACGCCGGCAAAGCGCGTCAGCACGCAGTTGCCGGCGCCGAAGCTCGCCGGGTGAAAATCCACGGTACTGCCGCGGGCGAGAACCTCGCGCACGGCTTCACCCGTGATATCCAGTGCCACCTGACTGTCGGTAATCGCGCTGAGTACAACAAACAGGCCATCGAGCTGCGCCCGCAACGCGCCGAGCACCGCGTCCTCGGTACCGGCCGGGATCGCGATCAGCCATTCGCCGGGCGCGGACCAGAACCACTGCCGGTCCCGCTCGCTGCGGAGACTCCCGGGGCCGGGCGGTTCGATGCCCAGACGGGCGGTCAGCTCTTCCACGGCGCCTGGCCTGCGATGGAAGGCCTGCAGACGAATGAGACCGAGGCCAGTGTTTTCCGCGACACACAGACCCGCGCGCTCCAGCCCCGTGCCCGCCAGCGGGGTCGCCCTGTCCAGTTTAGCCATTGAGTGCCTCTCCCGCCGGGTCATAGACGCCCGGTTTGATCAGGCGGGCACGCTGGCGCTGGCCCGCGTAGAAAACCGTCACTTCCTCGCCCTGCCGATCCCGGGCGTCGGCGACGATGCCCAGCGCCACGGTGCGGTTCAGGTTGGGGCTGTGGAAGGCCGAGGTGACATAGCCGGCGGTACTTTCGCCATCCGCCGTTAGAATATGAGCGCCGCTCACCGTGCGCGCATCCGCTTCCAGCAGCTCCAACCCCGTGAACTGGAAGCGGCCGGGGTCCGAGCCCACCGGCTGGGACAGGCTCCGGCGGCCGACGAAGTCGTCCGGTTTATTCGCCACCGCCCCGCCCCAGCCCAGGTCCTGGGGCATGGTATTGCCGTCGGTGTCCGCGCCGACATGCGGGTAGCCCTTCTCGGTGCGCAGCAGCATCAGGGTTTCGATGCCGAAGGGTACGATGCCGTGAGGTTCACCGGCCTGCATCAGCGCCTCCCACAGCGACAGCCCACAGTTCGCGGGCACGCTGATCTCGAAGGACACCTCGCCGGTAAAGCTGGCGCGCAGAATGCGGCAGGGCTGGCCGAGCAAGCGGCCCTCCCGATACTGCATATGGCCAAAGGCCTCGCGTGAGACATCGATGTCGCCATCGAGCTGTGCCAGTACCGCGCGCGCTTTGGGGCCGCTGAGCATCAGCGTCGCCCACTGGGTGGTGGCGTTGCCGACGATCACCTCCAGATCGGTCCACTCGCACTGCAGCCACTCCTCCAGGTGCTGGTGAATGGTGGTGGCGCCGCCGCTGGTGGTGTGCAGCAGGAAGTGGTCCCGCGCCAGGCAGACCACCACGCCGTCGTCGATCACGATGCCCGCCTCGTTCAGCATCAGCCCATAGCGCGCCGCGCCGACCTCGAGCGTGCGGATATTGTTAAGGTACATGCGATTGAGGAATTCCCGGGCATCGGGACCGCGAACCTCGAGTTTGCCCAGGGGGGAGTAATCCAGCAGCCCCACGGCGCTGCGCACCGCCCTCGCCTCCCGCGCCATCGCCGCTTCCTCCTCCTCGCCGGGCCGCGGGTAGCAGGCCGGGCGCTGCCAGGCGCCGTAGTCCTCGAACAGCGCCCCCGCGGCGACGTGGGCGGCGTGGGCCGGCAACTGCTGGAAGGGGGTGTACAGCGCCCCCAGCTCGATACCGGCGTAGGCACCGAGGGAGGTGGGATGGTAGGGCGGACGGAAACGCGTGGTGCCCACCTCGGGGATCGGCCGGCCGGTCGCCAGGGCCAGTATCCCCAGGCCGTTCACGTTGCTGGTCTTGCCCTGGTCGACCGACATGCCGTTGGTGGTGTAGCGCTTGACGTGCTCCACCGACACGAAGTTCTCCCGCGCCGCGAGCTGGATGTCCGAAGCGGTCACGTCGTACTGGAAGTCCACCCATTGATGCTCCGCTGACACCCCCGGGGTCAGCCACTGGGGCTGGAGATTCAGCGGCGCGGCAAACTCGCCGTTGGCGCGACCGACCGCGGTGACCGCCTGGTGCGCGCGCTCCGGTACGAAACAGGCGTCGCTGTCGCGATAGGCGAGCAGGCCCCCGGACTGGGAGTAGAGATGGACAGTCGGCGTCCAGCCACCGGACATGGCCAGTACATCGCAATCCAGGGTACCGGCGGGCGCTTCAAGGGCATCGCCCGGCCCCGCCAGGCGGTGCAGCACCAGCCGGCGCAGGCCGCTGCGGCCCCGGGTATCGGTGACGACAGTGCCGAGGTGGAGAGCAATGCCGGCCTCCCGGGCACGCTGGCGCAGTTCGGATTCCACCGCGGGGCGGAGGTCGATAATCGCCACCACCGGTACGCCCGCGTCCACCAGTTCCAGGGCCGTGCGCCAGGCGGAATCGTTGTTGGTGTAGAACACGATCCGCTCGCCCAGGGTGAGACCGTAGCGGTGACAGTATTCGCGCACCGCGGACGCCAGCATGATGCCGGGCCGGTCGTTGTTGGGAAATACCAGCGGTCGCTCGATGGCCCCGGTGGCCAGCACCACCCGGCCGGCGAAGATACGCCAGAAGCGCTCGCGCACCGCCCCGCCGGCGGCGGGTCCGTGGTGGTTGGACAACCGCTCGAGGGCGGCCAGTACGTTGTTGTCGTAATAGCCGTTGACCGTGGTGCGACACAACAAGGTGATGTTGTCGCGGGCCGCCACTTCCCGCAGCGCTTCCTCCAGCCAGGACCGATCCGCCGCGGCCGGGCTGGCCAGCAGGCCGCCACCGGGCTCCTCCTGCTCGTCGATCAGCAGCACCCGGCACGCCGGGTCCCGGGAGGTCGCGAGCGCGGCCTCAAGGCCTGAGCGCCCGGCGCCCACCACCACCACATCGGCATGGACGTTCTGCTTGAGATACTTTTGGGGATCGGCGCTTGTCGGCGCAATGCCGAGGCCAGCCAGACGCCGCACCAGCCCCTCCCACCGCTGCCAGTTGGGCCACATAAAGGTTTTGTAATAGAAGGACGCCGGTAGCAGGCGCTTGAATACACCGAGCGCCCCGAACACATCACTGCGTACATTCGGCCAGGCATTCTGTCCACGGGCCTCGAGCCCCTCGTAGAGGGGCACCAGGGTCGCCCGCGCATTGGGCTCGCTGTAACCGCCGCTTTCCAGCTGGACCAGGGCATTGGCTTCTTCCTTGCCGCAGCCGAATACACCCCGCGGGCGATGCAGTTTAAAGCTGCGACCCACCACACCGACACCATTGGCCAGCAGGGCGGAGGCCAGGCTGTCGCCCGCCAC
The DNA here is from genome assembly GCF_017255185.1 of Parahaliea mediterranea. Classification (GTDB taxonomy): domain Bacteria; phylum Pseudomonadota; class Gammaproteobacteria; order Pseudomonadales; family Halieaceae; genus JAFKCZ01. The sequence continues at coordinate 430,413 of NZ_JAFKCZ010000001.1, read as the reverse complement.
GCCCTCGTAGGTCCGCCCGTCGAAGCGGAAGCGCAGGGTCTTGCCCGGATCCACCCGGGCGTGGGGCAGGCGCTGTGCGGTGCGCTTCACACGCCCTCCCCGCCGGGCGCTGGCTTCAGGTCGGTCATCCGGTACACGGCGCGGATCTCGTGCGTCACGGTATCGCGGGCCACGTTGAACCACTGGCGGCAGCCGAAGGTATGGCGCCAGCGCTCGTAGTGCAGGCCCTTGGGGTTGTCGCGCTGGTAGAGGTACTGTGCCCACTCGCGGTCGGACACCGCCGCCGGATCGGCGGGGCGAACAATGTGTGACTGGCCGCCACAGGTGAATTCCGCCTCGCTGCGCGGGCCGCACCAGGGGCATTCGATTCGAATCACGCTTGCATCTCCTTGCTCCGGTCAGTGGGCCACGCCCGCCGCCGCGCCCTCGTCCACCAGCCGTCCCTGCGCGAAGCGGTCCAGGGAAAAGGGCTCCACCAGCGGGTGGGGCCGATCGTGGGCGATGGTGTGGGCCAGGGTTTCGCCCCCGGCGGGAATAGCCTTGTAGCCGCCCGTACCCCAGCCGGTGCTGATGTAGAAACCGGTTACGGGGGTTTTCGACACAATGGGGCTGGAATCGGGGGCAATATCCACGATACCGCCCCACTGGCGCATGAGCTTCAGGCGGCTGAAGGTGGGATACATCTCCACCACCGCGTTCAACACCGCCTCGGTCGTCGGCAGGTTGCCCCGCTGCCCGTAGGAAGGGTGGGTGTCGGCGCCGCCGCCGATCACCAGTTCGCCGCGATCGGACTGGGACACATAGCAGTGCACCATCGGCGACATCACCACGTGGTCGAAGCAGGGTTTGACCGGCTCGCTGACCATGGCCTGCAGGCACTGGCTGACAATCGGCAGCTTGATACCCGCCATGGCGGCCACCGCCGTGCTGTGGCCCGCCACCGCCATGCCCACCTTGTCGGTGCGTATCGCGCCGCGGGAGGTCTTGACACCCCGAATGCGGCCGTCGCCGACTTCGAGCCCGGTCACTTCACAGTTCTGGATAATGTCCACGCCCAGGTTGTCGGCCGCCCGGGCGTAGGCCCAGGCCACCGCATCGTGGCGGGAAATCCCGCCCCGCCGCTGCATAAAGCCGCCGTACACACGGTAGCGCGCGTGCGGACTCATATTGAGCAGCGGCACTGCGGCGGCGATCTCGTCGCGACTCATCACCTGGCAGTCCACCCCCTGTACCTGGATGGCGGTCGCCCAGCGCCGGAAAATTTCCAGCTCATGGCGGCTGAAGGCCAGGTTCAGCAGCCCGACCTGGCTGAACATGATGTTGTAGTTGAGATCGCGCCCCATGGTTTCGAAGCGCTTCAGGGAATGCTCGAAAAAGCGCGTGCTTTCGGGGTAGAAGTAGTTGGAGCGGCTCACCGCGGTATTGCGGCCGGTATTGCCGCCGCCCAGCCAGCCCTTTTCCAGCACCGCCACGTTGGTGATGCCCTGCTCTTTGGCCAGATAGTAGGCCGTGGCCAGGCCGTGCCCGCCGCCACCGATGATCACCACGTCATAGCGCGGCTTGGGCTCGGGACTGCGCCAGGAGCGCGGCCAGCGACGGTGGCCTGTCAACGCGTGCTTGAGCAGGTTGAATCCGGAATACTTTTCCACGAGCCCTCCTTAACAGCACGGTGTACACCTGCCGTCGCCACGCCCGCACCTCGTCAATATGCCGTTGGAAGAAGCCGTCGACGGCCTCGATCAGGGCCAGCTTGATACCCAGGTGATACTGCGGCGCGGAATGGTTCTTCTGGCCGGCCCCGCGCTCGAGCATTTTCATTTACTGCCCGATAACATCCGCGCGGCTAGCCAATCCCCTTGATTTTAACACGGGTGGACTCATTGCTGGTCCCGACACGGCGAACACCGCGCAACGCGAGGTAGGCGACGGCCCCAATCGCCAGGTTTACCAGGCCGAGCACCAGCAGTTCCCCACCGGCGGCGGACCGCTGTATCAGCGCCGCGACCAACAGTGGAGATAGAAACTGGCCGATGAAGAAGGCCGTACTCCAGGCCCCTCCACTGGTGCCGCGACGCTCCGAGGGCGCAACCTGTAACAGCGAGGACACCGTTATTGGCACGAACAGCCCGCAGCCCACCTGATTGATGAATCCCCCCAGTACCAAAGCCGGCGCCCCGGGCGCCATGGCGGCCACCATCAGGCCCGCCCCCGCCAGCAAGGCACTGGCCAGCATCAACACGGGCAAGCTGATGTGACTCAGAAACCGAAAGGCCAGCGCGCCGATCGGGTTGCCCAATCCGGCAAGGGCAATCATGACGCCGATCGCCGTGAGGGTAAACTCGCCGCGACGCTCAAGAAACAATCCCAGCTGCAGCGGTACGATGTAGAACAGGATGGCGCACAGCAGCGTAATCACGAGGTAGGGCAGCACAGTCCCGGTGGGAGGCGCCGCCGGTGCAGGGCTGGTGTCGATCGCGGGAGACCTGTTGGGCTCGAAAATGTACCGCGCCGCGGGAAGGGCTATCAGGATGCCAATGCCATAGAAAGCGAAGGGCGCCCGCCAGCCCCACTCCCCCAGAAACCCGCCCACGATGTAGAACACTGTGGCCATCACCGCCGCCACGCTGCTCTTGTAGGCGATCCAACGGCGCCTCTGCTCTCCCCGAAAGTAGTCACCGATCAGGGCGAAGTTAGCCGCCAGGATTCCGGCTTCGGCGATACCCAGTAGAAAACGGGCCGCGACGATGGCCAGCGGATGGCTCAGCAAGACGGGGGCCATCCCAACGACCCCGTAGAGCAACAGCATGCTCAACAAAACCGGCCGGCGCCCGACACGGTCGACGATATATCCCGCCAGGGGAGAGAACAGGGCGATCGCAAGTGCCGGCGCGGTCAATACCAGGGACGTCACATCAAAAGGCAACGACGCGCCAGCCAGTCCCTCGCGCAAGTTCTGGGCTACCGGCGCCAGTAACACCACGCCCATAACCGGAAGCGCGGATCCCACCAGGATGGTCAGCCCCTGGCGAGTACCGGCCTTTCGTTCCACGCACATCGCCACACGCCCGGTCAGAACGTGTACCGCGCGCGAATACCATAGGTTCTGGGCGGCGAGAGGAATCCATTGATGTTGTAGCCCAACCTGCCGCTGGATTGGTACGCCGTTTCCAAGGTCTCCTCATCCGTCAGGTTCCGTACAAACGCAACCAACTCGACCCCGCTCTGGTCCTGGTAGGACAGGGACAAGTCCACCTTGGTGTGCTCCGCCTGGGAGATCGCCTCGATATTGAACTCGTCGAAGTAATTGCGCGAGCGCCAGTTCGCCTGGAGGGAAGGCTTGAGAATGCCGCGCGGCAAGAACACGCTGTACTCGATGCCCAGACCAACAGAAAACTCGGGTGCCTGGGGCAGCTGGTTACCGGACAGGTCCTGGACGCCCAGCGTCGGGCGCCCGGGGTCGGTACTGTCGAATTCGCTAAAGCGCGCATGCAGCCACCCGCCGGTCAGCTGCAGGTTAAGACTTTCGGATGCCTGGTATTCGGCGTCGATCTCCAGGCCGTAGATTTCCGCTTTCGCGGCGTTGGTCAACGTGGCCAGCAAGCCGACGATCTTGGTCAACTGCAAGTCAGAGTAGTCGTAGTAAAACGCCGCCGAGTTCAAGCGCAACGACTGGTCCAGCAAGTCCGTTTTGACGCCCACTTCATAGGCCCATACCGACTCGGGGTCAACCGCCGGGTTGCTCAGCGCGACCTCCCCGCCGCCGACGGGAATGACCGAGGTCGCACCGAGATTGAACACGCCGGCCTTGAAGCCCTCCGAAACAGAGCCGTACAACATGGTGTCCTGGGTCATGTGGTAGTTGACCCCCACTTTCGGGGTAAAGGAATTCCAGCGCTCGGACTGCTCAAAAGGGCCGGACAGCGGTGGATTGGGATGATCGAGATTTGCCGGCTCAAGGAACTTGGTATCGGTGACAAAATCGGTGTACAAGTCCCGGTCTTCCTTTTCCTCGCTACTGAAGCGCCCCCCCAGTATCACCGCAAGCTGGTCCGTCAGCGAATACTCCGCCTGCCCAAAAACGGCGTACGCACGCGTGTTAATGCTACCGCCGGCCGCATAGGCGGCGAGAAAATTCCCCGGATCCTGCGGTGGCGCCCCGGGCGTCCAGAACACGCCATCGATATCCTCATCGAAAATATAGGCCCCCGCCGTCCACTGAAGCCTGTCGCCGCTAAAGTGAACATTGATCTCCTGGGAGTACTGCACGGACTCCTCATCATAGAAAATCTGGCTCAGCGCCACGTCGGTCCCGTCGAGATCACTGTTGAGGGCAAACTCCGAACTCCGGTAGGCCGTGAGCGACCGGATGGTCAGCGCATCCGAGACGTCCCAATTGACGTCGAGGGTTACCCCCTCCGAGCGCCGGGAATAGCGCGGCTGGATATCACTGGCGATATCAAATTGTTGCAGCAAGGCCGTACCGCCGAGTTGCACCCCGAGAATCGGCTCTCCGGATACCCCCTCCTCGCCGGTCAAGCCCCTCTGGGCGATCGTGCGGGTCGCCCTGGAAGCGTCTTTCTGGTGACTGGTGTCGGCAATGACAGCAATCGACAGCACCGAGGAGGGCTCCCAGGCGACGGTAGCGCGAGCGCTGCTGGCATCGATATTGTCCACGTCCTTGCCGGTGACGATGTTCTCCCCGTAGCCGTCCCTGCGCTGGTCGAAAACGGCCAGCCTCACGCCCAGGTTGTCGCCCAGCGGACCGCCAATCACGCCCTCCAGGATTCTGTGCTCGTAGTTTTCAAGGCTCAGCTGTGCAAATCCGGACCAGTACTCGTCCGGTTTGGCCGTGTAGATATTCACGGCACCACCGGTGGCGTTGCGGCCATAGAGTGTGCCCTGCGGGCCGCGAAGCACCTCCACCCGGTCCACGTCGAAAAAGCTGCCCAACTGCGCCGCCGGCCGCGAGACATAGACGCCGTTCAAGTTGTAGGCAACGCTGCCCTCGGCGCCGGTGGACAGGTTGCTGTAGCTGATACCGCGAATGGACAGTTTCGCGGCGCCGAATGACTCGCCGAAGTCGAAGTTGGGGATTTTCACCGCGATCGCGGCAACATCGTTGATGCCCTGCTGTTGCAAGCTGTCGCCTGACAGGGCCGTCACCGCGATGGGCACATCCTGAATACTGGCCTGGCGCTTTTCGGCGGTTACGATTACCTCTTCCAACCTGGCACTACCCCCCGCGCTGTCGACCGCACCAGCAAGATTTGCATGGGCCATCGCCAGCGGAGACAGACAGTAGAGCGCCATAGTGCGGTGCGCTAATTGGGAACGACTTATTTTTTTCATCTCGAACTCCACCTGAATAATGAATGTGAAATAGTTACTGGCTGTTTGCTGTCACCGTGCGGCGTGTTCCGCCCGCAGGAATCGGCTTGCCGCGGCAAGCCAGGGGTGGTCGGCATTCACGCAATGCTCACTGGTAGCGAAGTGATCCGCGCCGGCAATTTCCTGAAAAACCACCGCGACACCGGCGGCTTCGAGCCGATCGCGCATCTCTCTCGCCTGTTGCCTGAGCGGGGGAAAATCCAACTCCCCCACGGTGATGACAAATGGCGGCGAAGACGCCGATACATGCACAACAGGGCTCGCAGGCGCCTCGTCCGCCGGACACCCGATCAAGGCATTGCTCCGGGCTGCTTTCTCTGCCGCGTCCAGTTGCGCCGTTTGCAGGTCATAAACACCACTGATCGACAAGCATCCCTTGACGACATCCGCGGGAAGATTGCGCTCGCGCTGCCAATCACCGCGCACCGCGGCCAGGCTCATCAGGTGCCCCCCCGCCGAATGGCCACCGACATAAATCCGCGACTTGTCGCCGCCCAATGATTCCGCTCTTTCATACACCAGGTGGATCGCATCGCAGCAGTCCTCGAAGGGAAGCGGATAGGGGTTTTGCGGCGCCAGCCGATAGGACACGGATACGAATATGGCGGGAATTGCCGTCACGGCCGGCGCCATATAGGCCATCCACTCCTTGTAGCCGCCCACCCAGGACCCGCCGTGGGCGAAGACCAACAATGGCAACGCCGCGGCTGACGGCACCCGCGGGAGGAATACATCCACCTTCTGCCAGTAATCCGGCCCGTAAGACTGGTCAAGATGCCCCTGGTGGGTTTCAAGCACCGACCGGGAGGCGGCGAGTACACGCTCACCGTATGCGTTTCCCTCGGGTAGCCGCAGCGGTGGCTGGATTGGCATATCGTCTAGCGACACGGGACACTCCTTTTATTGTCGGACTCTGTTTCCCCGGGAAGCCCGGATGTGAACCCCGCACCGGACGGATATACCTGATACCGCGCCCCATGAAGCCCACCGGCTTACCCCGAACAACGCCTGACCCTCACAATATGCCTTTACATCTGTAATTACAAGTTTATTGGTCGAATATTTTAGACTTAAAAGTTTCCGCAGTGCGCCGCGCTATCCCAATCAAGACCGACAAGGGGAATCCGGCGTGGATTGCGTCCAGTCATGTCTCGCGCCTCGATGATGCAGCCCGGCATGGAAATTCGGTAACATAAGCGAGTACCCTCCTGTAAGAGGAGCCAGTCTCCAGGCTGTCGGCGCCCTGCGCCGAACGCCGCTGGCGCAGGGTATCTTTCGTTATCGACAGGCTTGCAGCACTGGCTGTGTCACGGCTGCTTGTCTATGCCCCTGGGACTTATCAATGCAGAAAAAAAGCAGGCATCAAAAGCCGGCGGGTGGAAACAGTCCACCTGGCTCACAGCGAGCACGGACAAAAAAGAATCCGGTAAAGCGGTTCGATAGCGAGGAATATCGCACCATAAAAGGTGGCTATCTCCCCCATGAGTTGAGCTGTGTGACACACGCCCTCAACATGTTGCTGCTGGAACACCTTCGCGAATCCGGCATCAACGTTGTCCAGTTTCGCGCCTTGCAGGTGATCGCCAACGCACAACCGATCAGTATCGGCGACCTGGCACGCGACATCGTAATTGAGCAATCCGTTGTCAGCCGCATTATCAATCAGCTGGTGTCGCGCAACTTGGTGGAAAAGAGCCGATCTGAGGTCAATGGCAAGATTGTCAATGTCTGCCTGACACCGGAAGGTGAAAGCCTGATCACTCACCTGCAACCAATCGCCTATGCGATCCAGGCCGATGCCTTAAGCGTGCTTAGCGAAAAGGAACGCAAATCGCTGACAGAAATGCTGTCGCGGATTTTTAACCACATCACCTCCCCGAGTTACGCGGGGGTTCTCGACGGCTAACCCTGCCGTCCCAACCCCCCGCGTTGCGCCCTCCCCGCTCGGGCTAGCCGCCCGGGCGATCGGCCTCCGCGCTTATCCAACCCGGCCACAGACGCACCACTTGCGCCTTCACTCACTGCCCTCTCCTCGACGGGCACTCGCATTAACTTGCACTTTCATATGTAATAACATATAAATATGCGCACTTATCCCGCGGCGACGGACCTATACACGGAGTCCAGCCATTGGGTTCCACAAAAAAATACCCAGTGCCGTTTCAACCATGGCACACCAACGGAGAAGTGAGCCTATGACCATCGACACATCCCAGCAGCTGATTGCAGGCACCGAATCAAAGATCGTAGCCGCCTTTGGCATGACCCATACCCCCGGCCTCGGCAATCTCCTGTCGCTGCCCCCCGAGGGCCAGGTAGAGAACATCCTTGCCGGCTTCGACGAAGCCCGGAGCCTGCTCGCGCGCGCCCAGCCGGATATCATCCTGGCCCTGGTCAACGACCATTTCGACATGTCGTCCATGGACAACATGCCGGCATTTTCAATATCCGTGGCGGATCAGCACTATGGCCCACCCGCTCACCTCGAGGATTGGATTCAGCTCAAACGCGCTCCGATCGCCGGCCACCGGGATTACGCCATGACCATCCTGGAAAGCGGCATCGCGGCGGGCTTCGATATCACGCGCTGGGGGTCGGCTGAACTCGTACACAACGTACTGCTTCCCATGCGCTTCCTGCGGCCGGAACGCGACATTCCCGTGGTGCCGATTTTCACCAACTGCTTCGTACCTCCCTGCCCCACCCTATCAAGATGCTTTGACCTTGGTCAGCTGCTGGCTCGGGTGATCGCCAAACGGCCCGAAAAAGTCGCCATCATCGCCAGTGGCGGGATTTCCCATTGGCCGCCTTTCGTCAACGAAACCGACCAGCCACTCGACGAGTTCGAGCAAAGAATGCTGGAAGCCCAACGCGCCGGCCCCGGCGGCATGACGAAAGACCCCGAACTTTCCCGGATGATCGCGGAGCGTGAGATGGAAATGGCCGCCACGCGAGACGACCTGATCAATGTTGACTGGGACCGGCGCGTGCTCAATGCTCTGGAACGGGGCGACAAGGAAACATTATTGAGCATGAACTATGAGGATATTTACCGCGACGCGGGCAACGGCGGTTACGAAATGGCCCTGTGGGTCATGATGATGGGAGCCCTGAACGGCATTCCCGGCCGCACCCTGTTCTATGAACCCGTCAGGGAGTGGATGGGCGGGGTGTCGGTCCTGTCCTATGACAAGGCCTTATCGGCGAACTAGATCCGACCAGCGACCATACACTACTGCCACCAATAACCGCCTTGCCCGATGACTTCGTTGGTACGACAGGCAAGGCCGTTTACAGGAGATATTCATCATGACACGCAAAGCACTGATCGCCGGCGCCGGTATCGGCGGGCTCGCCACCGCCGCCGCCCTTGGACAACGGGGCTGGGATGTGACCGTTTATGAGCGCCACCCGGAACTGCGCGTCAACGGCTCAGGCATTTACCTGTGGAACAACGGCCTGGCGGTGCTGTCCGAAATCGGCGCCTATGAGCGCGCCATGCGCAATGCCTTTCTGGCCAGCGGAGTAGAGCAACGGGACCACCTCGGCAATGCCATGATACCCGCCGAGTTGCCACCGGGAGCACGCGTGGTTGCGGTGCACCGGAGCGACCTGCACGCCGGACTGACAGACGCCGCAAGCCGGGCCGGGGCCAGGATCGTGACCGGCACCGAGGTGGTGGAGGCGCGCGCTGATGGCAGCCTGTTCTTCGCTTCCGGCGACAGCGCCCATGGCGACGTCGTGATTGGCGCCGACGGCGCCTGGTCATCGGTCAGGAACACCCTCGGTTTGTTGCTATCCCAGGAGCAGACCCGGGAGGGGGCGCTGAGAACGATCGTCAAGGCGACCCAGGCGGAGATGCCCGAGGACTCCCGCGGCCATTGCATCGAGTGCTGGAACGGCCAGCGACGCCTGCTGATAACCCCCATCAACGACGAAGAGGTCTACCTGGCGCTGACGTGCCCCGCGACTGACAACGAGGGTCGTGATACCGCCATCCAGTCCTGCTGGAAAGACAGTTTTCCCGACTGGGCATTCCTGCTTGATCGCATCACCGGGCCGGTAACCTGGAACGTTTACAGCCTGGTCAAGTGCCGGACCTGGTCGGCGGGGAACGCCTGCATCCTCGGCGATGCGGCCCACGCCACCACACCCAACCTGGGACAAGGTGGCGGCATGGCAATGCAGAATGGCCTGGCGCTGGCGGCACATCTCGCCGCAGTCGATGACCGGCGCGATGTCCCGGCGGCGCTACAGACCTGGGAAGCGACAATGCGCCCGCTCGTGGATCACTGCCAACACTGGGCCTCGTTGTTTGGTGAAATTGCCAATATCCCCAACGAGGTGCGCTCGGAGATCATTCCCCACCTCCTGGCCAATCCCTGGCTGGCGGAGCAAACCAGCCGCGGCGCGCGTTCCGAGATCATCACACAAGTCTAAGTGCCTCGCCAGCCACCGCTGTTACGGCAGCGATGTGGCTGGCGAAATTCACAGGGGTCGGCAGCGGCATTCCCGACGGCACGGTGACGGCGTATGCGGTTGCCAGCGATATCGGACACTGAGCGCCCGGACACGCTTCCCCATCGATGGTTTACAAGATATCAGTGCCGTTCATTCAGCACCGTATTCATCGCCGTGCAGAAGTACTCCAAATTGCCATCGTTGAGCCCAGCCAGGTTGATGCGCGTGGATTCGGCCATGTAAATGCCGAACTCCTCGCGCAGCCTCTTCACCTGTTCCGCCCGGATGCCCAGGAAGGAAAACATACCCGCCTCGCGCACAATAAATTGAAAATCGCTCCCCAGGCTCTGGGCGACACCGCGGCGCACCGAGGCGATACGCTCGCGCATTTGCGCCAGTTCGTGCCGCCAGGTGTCGCCCAGGTCGGCATCTTGCAGGATCATTCCGGCCGCGAGTGCGCCGTGCGAGGGCGGCATCGAGTAGATCTGTCGCGCGGCGGACAGCGCCTGGCTGTGCACCGCCTGGGCGGCCCGGCCATCGCGTGCCACGGCGAGCAGCGCACCGGTGCGTTCGCGGTACAGGCCAAAGTTCTTGGAGCAGGAACTGGCAATGAGGATTTCAGGCACCCGCTCCGCCATCCAGCGCCAGCCAGCGGCATCCGCCTCCAGGCCCTGCCCCAGTCCCTGGTAGGCCACGTCCACCATCGGTGTAAAACCCTTTTGCTCACACAACTCGGTCAACACCTGCCACTGCTGAAGGCTCAGGTCGGCACCGGAGGGGTTGTGGCAGCAACCGTGCAACAGCACCACATCGCCCGCGGTGGCCTCGCCCAGCGCCGCGAACATCGCGTCAAAGTCCAGTCGGTGATGGGCAAAGTCGTAGTAGGGATAGGTCTGCAATTGGAGGCCGGCACCGCCCAGCAGGGGTACATGGTTGGGCCAGGTGGGGTCGCTCACCCACACCCGCGCCCCGGGACGACTGCGCGCAATCACTTCCGCGCCGATCCGCAGCGCGCCGCAGCCGCCGGGGGTCTGGACCACGCGGACCCTCTCGCCAAACTGCCCGGCAGCGCCCTCCCCCAGCACCAATGCCAGCATACCGCTAGTGAAGGCCGGGTCGCCGGCCGGCGGCAGGTAGCGCTTGCTGCCCTCGCTCGCCAGCAGTCGCGCCTCGGCCTCGAGCACCGCGCCCATCACCGGGGTTTGGCCTGTGTTGTCCTGGTAAATACCCACACCCAGGTCGATTTTTTGTGGGTTGGGGTCCTGCGCAAAGGCGGCCATCAGGCCCAGGAGGGGATCCGGCGGCAGGACTTCGAGGTTTTCCAGCATGCTATTTTTCTCTCTCGTAGCCCGTTCGGTATCCCGACCGGGCGGTAAAAACAAGGGCCGCCGTCGACGGCCGCTCAATCTTTCGCTCGGGGGCAGAACCCTCAGGCCACATCCTGGATCTGCACCACATCCGCGGGATTGTGGAAACGGTGCAGCAGCCCCGCCCGCTTGCCGCGGTACTCCTCAATCGACTGGCTCTTGACCGGGCCATAGCCGCGGACCTGATCTGGCAGGCTGGCACATTCCACCGCCACGCTCAGGTTGTCGCGCGACAGGCCGGGCAGCAACTCTTCCACCAACGCGCGATAATCCGCGATCAGTTCGCGCTCCTCCCGGCGCTCCGCCAATCGGCCAAAGGGATCGAAGGCGGTGCCGCGGAGGAATTTCCCCTTGGCCAGTATCTTGAACAGCGGCATCATCCAGGGCCCGAAGGTGGTCTTGCGCGGCCGCCCCTGCTCGTCGAGCCCGCGGTTGAAAATGGGCGGCGCGAGATGGAAGTGCAGGGTGTAGTCGCCGGCGAAGGTCTGCTTCAGCTGCGCGTGGAACGCCGGATCGCTGTACAGGCGCGCCACCTCGTACTCGTCCTTATAGGCCATGACCTTGTACAGGTAGGTGGCAACGGCGCGGGTCAAGGCCAACTCGGAAGCATCGAGATTTTGCTCGGCAGTGCGCACCCGGGCAACCAGATCGCGGTACTGGTCGGCGTAGGCGCTGTTCTGGTAGGCCTCCAGCAGAGCGGCGCGATGCTCGATCAGCTCCTCCAGGGTTTTGTCCGCCACTTCCGGCCCGGGGGAGCCGGCGGCCGCGAGCACGCGGTCGAAATCGTGGGCAGCGAGGCGGCCCCAGGCGAAGGCGCGTTTGTTCTCGTCGATGTTCACGCCATTGATCTCGATGGCGCGCAGCAGGGCCGCTTCGGATACCGGCACCAAGCCCTCCTGCCAGGCGTAACCCAGCAGGAACACGTTGGCATAGACGGTGTGGCCCATCAACCGCTCCATCAGGTTATTGGCCTCGATCACATCCAGGTTGCCGGCGCCGACGGCCCCCGCGATCGCGCGCAGGCGTCGGTCCATGTGGATGTCGGCGTTGCGGTTCTGCACAAACTGCCCGCTGGGCACCTCGCTCTGGTTAACCAGCACGCGGGTGCGGTCCTTCGCCAGCACCTTGACCGCCCGGGGGTCGGTGCCGACCACCACGTCGCAGGCCACCAGCGCGTCGGCCCGGCCGTCGGCAATGCGCACCTGGTTGACCGCGGCGGGGCTGTGCCCGATGCGGATGTAGCTGATGACCGAACCGCCCTTCTGCGCGAAGCCGGTAAAGTCGAGCACGCTGGTGCCCTTGCCCTCAAGGTGGGCGGCCATGGTAATCAAAGCGCCCACGGTCACCACACCGGTGCCGCCGACACCGGCCACCAACAGGTCGAAGACGTTGTCAAGGCTGGCCATGGCCGGCTCCGGCAGGCCGGCGCGCAGCTCGTCGAAGCCCGCGCTCACCGCGGACACATCGGGCTTGCGCAGCTCGCCGCCCTCCACGGTCACGAAACTGGGACAGAACCCCTTGACGCAGGAATAATCCTTGTTGCACGAGGACTGGTCGATCCTGCGCTTGCGCCCCAGTTCGGTATCCTTGGGATAGATGGCGAGACAGTTGGATTGCACAGAGCAGTCGCCGCAGCCCTCGCACACCGCATCGTTGATGAACACGCGCTTGGCCGGGTCGGGGTAGGTGCCGCGCTTGCGGCGGCGGCGTTTCTCCGCGGCACAGGCCTGGTCGTAAATCAGCACGCTGACCCCGGGTACCTCACGCAACTCGCGTTGCAAAGCGTCCATCTCCTCCCGGTGGTGAAAGCTGGCGCCGGCCGGGAACTGCGATTTGTCGCGGTATTTCTCCGGTTCGTCGCTGACAACGGCAATGCGCTGTACACCCTCGGCGCGCACCTGGCTGGCGATGGCGGGCACGGTGATCACCCCGTCCACCGGCTGTCCGCCAGTCATGGCGACGGCATCGTTGAACAGGATCTTGTAAGTGATATTCGTGCCGGCCGCCACCGCCTGGCGCAGCGCCATGTAGCCGGAGTGGAAGTAGGTACCCTCGCCCAGGTTCTGGAATACATGGGGGTTGCCGCAGAAGCGCGACCGGCCCACCCAGTTGACGCCCTCGCCCCCCATCTGGATCAGGGACTCGGTGTTGCGGTTCATCCACGAGGCCATGAAATGGCAGCCGATACCCGCCAGCGCCTTGCTGCCCTCGGGCACCTTGGTCGAGGTGTTGTGGGGGCAACCGGCACAGAAGTAAGGCGTGCGCTTGACGTCCGTGGGCACCGACACCTCGGTGCGGGTGCTCGCCAGTTCGGCGAGTTCCGCCTCGAAGGTGACTTCCGGGAACTCGTGGGTGATGCGTGCGGCGACGATCGGGGCCAGCAGGGTTGGGCTCAGCTCGCCGGTCCAGGGCACCAGCGGATTGCCCTCCTCGTCGTACTTGCCCACCATGCGGCTGGGTTTGTCGTCCTGGTAGTCGTAGAGATCTTCCTTCAGCTCGCTCTCGATAATGCCGCGTTTTTCCTCGACCACCAGCACTTCTTCCTTGCCGCGCAGGAAAGCGCGGGCCCCTTCGGTCTCCAGGGGCCAAACCATGCCGACCTTGTAGATGTCGATGCCGATCTCGCGCGCCCGCTGCTCGTCGATGCCCAGCAGGCGCAGCGCCTCCATGAGATCCAGGTGGCCCTTGCCGGTGGTGATGATGCCGAAGCGCGCGTCGGGAATGTCGTAGATACGGCGGTCGATGGGGTTGGCGCGGGCGAAGGCGCGGACCGCCTCCAGTTTCTCCACCATCCTCGCCTCGATCTGCGGACCGGGCAGGTCGGGCCAGCGGTAGTGCAGGCCGTATTCGGGGACTTCGTAATCTTCCGGTATCCGGAATTCCGGCAGGTCCCGCAGCTCGACCGAGGCGCCGGACTCCACCGTTTCGGAGATGGCCTTGAAACCCACCCAGCAACCGGAGAAGCGCGACAGCGCCAGCCCATAGAGGCCGAAGGCAATGTACTCCGACACCGATGCGGGATTCAGCGTGGGCATGAAGAAGGTCATGAAGGCCACGTCGGACTGGTGCGACATGCTGGAGGACACACAGCCGTGGTCGTCACCGGCAATGACCAGCACACCGCCATGGGGCGAGCTGCCGTAGGCGTTGCCGTGTTTCAGCGCGTCCCCGGCGCGGTCCACCCCCGGGCCCTTGCCGTACCAGATGGAAAACACGCCGTCGACCTGCCTGTCGCCGGCGGTTTCCACCTGCTGGGTCCCCAGCACCGCAGTGGCGGCGAGGTCCTCGTTGATCGCCGGCAGGAAGTCGATGTCGTTGTCCGCCAGGGACTTGCGCGCCCGCCACAGTTCCAGGTCGTAACCGCCCAGCGGCGAGCCGCGGTAGCCGGAAATAAAGCCGGCCGACGCAATGCCGCGCTGCCGGTCCAGGGCCCGCTGCACCAGCGGCAGACGCACCAGTGCCTGGGTTCCGGTCAGGAAGACCCTGCCGGAGTCGCGGGTATAGCGGTCGTTGAGTTCGTAGTTGTCCAGCACCGGCGTTGAGATCGAGGTAGCCACAGCATCACCATTACGTTATGAAATTTTCTGCCGACTTTACGCGGGAATTCGGGGAATGTGCTTTCTATTTTGCGTGTCGATTGACAAAAATAGAAAGGATCTTTAGATTTATGCGTAATTTTAGAAATATTCATTATCACGATTTGGCATGGACCGAACCGACATTCGCATACTCGAGCGCCTGCAGCGCGACGGCCGCATCAGCAACCAGGCCCTCGCCGAGGAACTCGGCATTTCACCGGCGGCCTGCTGGCGCCGGGTCAGGGGCCTGGAAGAGGCCGGGGTCGTCGATCGCTATGCGGCGCTGCTGAACCGGCGCCGGCTGGGGCTCAATCTCTGCGCCTTTGTGCACGTGACCCTGGCACGCCACGTGCAGGAATCGAAGATTCCCTTCGAGGAAGCCGTGCTGGAACGCCCCGAGGTACTGGAGTGCTTCGCGACCACCGGGGATGCCGATTTTATTCTGCAGGTGGTCACCGCGGACATCGCCTCCTTCGACGCCTTCCTGGAGGAATTCCTGTTTTCGCTGCCGCAAATCAGCCAGGTCCGCTCGAACATCGCCTTGCGGGAATTGAAGCGCGATACCGCGCTGCCCCTGGACTACGCGATGCGCGAGGGCGACTGAGCGAGAATACAGAAACCGGCTTACTGCAGGTTTTGTCGGTCAGGAAACTCCCGGCCCGGCGGCTGGGTTTGGAGGGGCTCAACTTCACGGCGAAACGCCCATAGGGCGTTTTTCAATCGGCTCACCACCGCCGGGTAGCGGTCAGCGTAACTATAATCCTCGGCGCCCTCGCCCTGCATATCAAACAGCAGGTCGTAGGACCCCTGGAAACCCGGCAACTGGTCAAAGGCCTCAAAAGCCCCGAGGTGCCGGCGATAATAGCCGTGGCTGACCAGTTTCCAGCGAGGTGAGCGCACACCGACGACGCGTTCATTGTCGAAATAATACAGATAGTCGTGGATTTGCTCACCCGGATCACGGAACACCGGAAGCAGGGAACGCCCGTCGATTAACGCCGCCGCAGGCTTGACCCCCAGCAACGCGGCAACAGTGGGCAACACATCCAGGTTTGAAACCATACTATTGGAGACGAGTCCCTGACGAATATAGCGCGGCCAAAACGCAATAAACGGGACGCGATACCCCCTTCCCAGGTACTGCCCTTGCGGTCGCGTAACTGTGCCGTCGCTCCCTCGAAGAACGGACCGTTATCCGAGGTAAAGATCACCAGGGTATTGTCGAGCGCCCCGGTCTCACGCAAGGCCTTCAGGAGTTCACCCGTGCTCCAGTCGATTTCCTGTACCGTGTCACCGTAGGTTCCCGCGTCCGAAGAGCCCTGAAAAGTATCGGACGCATACAGCGGGATATGCGGGAAAGTATGGGAAACCACCAGCAGGAACGGCTGGCCCTGGCGGCGCCGGATGAACTGCACCGCCCGTTGTGTATAACGCGCGGTTAAAGTCTCCTGGCGCACTGGATACTCCAGCCGTTGCTCGCCTTCGTAGAGCGCGAAATTCGACATGTCGTTACTGAAGGGCACACCGTAGAACGACTGGAAACCGTGCCGTAATGGCCAGTGTTCCGCCTCGTGGCCGAGATGCCATTTGCCCACGAGCATCGTGCTGTAACCCGCGCGCCCGGCCAGTTCCGCCAGCGTTTCCTCGCTGGCGGGCATGCCGTGCACCGAGTCGGATTCAAGCACTTTCCAGGCCAGCCCCGACCGAATGGCATACCGCCCCGTCATCAGCCCGGCCCGGGACGGCGAGCAGACGTTGGCGCTGGCATAGCCCTGGGTAAAGCGCATGCCCCGACGGGCGAGGCTGTCGATATTCGGCGTACGGATACGGATTGCCCCATAAACACCGAGGTCGCCGTAGCCCATGTCGTCGGTAAGTATGACGAGAATATTGGGGCGCTCAGGCGGCTCGGTCACCTCCGCGGAAGACCATCCCTTCGGGGGCAACGTGACCAGGGCCAGCAAAAGCAGAGGCCCCATCACACACCGCGCAGCCTGAAGCAACGGCACCTAGCTCAACCTGCCGGCCTGGCGCAGCGACTCCAGCGCGTGGATGACCCCGCGCAGCTCCGCCAGTCCCTTGAGACGCCCGGCGTAGGAGTAGCCGGGGTTGATGCCCGGCCTGTTCGATTCATCTTCCAGCAATTGCCCGTGATCGGGACGCATGGGAATCCGGTCCCTGCGGCCGGCCCGGTCGCGGCGCGCCTCCTCGTCCAGCAGCGCCTCGATCAACGCGACCATGTCGTTGTCGCCGGTGATATGCCCGGATTCGCAGAATGAGCCGTCGGCGTCACGCTGCACGTTGCGCAGATGCACAAAGAAAATACGCTCGCCGAACTCCCGCGCCATGTCCGCCAGGTTATTGTCGGGCCGCGAACCGAACGAGCCCGCGCAGAGGGTGAGGCCGTTGCTCGGGCTGGGCACCGCCTCGAACAGGGCGCGCGCATCGTCCGCCGTGGACATCGCCCGGGGCAGGCCGAAGAGCGTGAAGGGCGGGTCGTCGGGGTGGACGCACAGGCGGATGCCGCCGGCTTCGGCCACCGGGAGCACATCGTTCAGGAAGGCCTGCAGGTTCTGTTTCAGGCCGGTCTCACCCAGGCGGATAAACTGCGCGATCGCCTCGCGAATGCCATCGCGACCATAGGAACCCTCGCCGCCCGGCAGGCCGGCGATGATGTTCTTTTCCAGCAGTTCGCGCTCCGGCGCGGACATCCCCGCAAAACGCTCCCGGGCGCGGGCCAGCAGGGCCGCGGGATAGTCGCGCTCGGCATTTTCCCGCTCGAGCATGTAAACGTCGTAGGCGGCGAAATCGGTCATCTCGAAGCGCAGGGTCTTGGATTCGTCCGGCCCGGGGTGCATCAGGCTGGTGCGGGTCCAGTCCACCACCGGCATGAAGTTGTAGCACACCACTTCGATCCCCGCCTCGGCGAGGTGACGCAAGCTGGTGCGGTAATTATCGATGTAGCGCGCGTAGTCACCCGACCGTGTCTTGATATCGTTGTGCAGCGGCAGGCTTTCCACCACCTCCCAACGCAGCCCCGCGGCTTCGATCAGCGCCTTGCGAGCCTCGATCGCCTCCAGTGTCCAGACATCCCCGGTGGCCACGTCGTGCAACGAGGTCACCACGCCCCGCGCGCCCGACTGGCGTATATGCTTGAGGGTGACCGTGTCGCTTGGACCAAACCAACGCCAGGTTTCCAACATGTTGCGTATTCTCCTTTAATCCATTGCCGACGGAGCGATAACGGCGCCCCGCGCCTGTACCACCCGCGCCGCCAGGTGTTGGGCAGCCACAATCGCCGCCCGCCAATCCAGTCCCTGCAACCTGCCGGCGAGACAGGCCGCATTAAAGGCGTCCCCCGCCCCGGTGGTATCCACCGGCGACGTGCGCTCCGCCCGTACACTGAGGTAATCACCGCCGGTAAAAAGGTGCGTAACCAGCGCGCTGTCGCGGACCAGCACTTCGCTGATGCCGGCGGCGCGGTAGCGGGCATGACTGGCCTCGACCTCTCCGTCCCCCCACAGCGCGCACTCGTCGTCGACGCCGCTAAAGAGCAGGTCACAGCGCGGCAGCACCTGCCGGTAAATCTCCCGGGCCTCGGCATTGGAGGCCCACTGGCGTGCACGGTAATTGCAGTCCATGACAATGGCCGCGCCGCGCCCGCGCAGGGTGTCCAGCATCGCCAGAAAGTGATCCAGGCCGCGCCGGATCACCGCCAGGGTAATCCCGGAGAAATACACCACTTCACACCGGGGCGGAGCCATCGGCCCATCGAACAGCGCGCGCACCGGGCTGCTGTCGCGCCAGTAGTGAAACGCGCGCTCGCCATCAGCGTCGTTGCTGATCACATAGAGGCCCGGTTGCTGCCCGACGCTGCGGTGCACGTTGTCGCAGCGCACCCCCTCGCGGCGCAGCTCCGCCAGTATTTCATCGGAAAAGGCGTCATCGCCCAGGGCGGTGAGATACTCGACAGCCACCCCCTTCCTGGCCAGGTAGACAGCGGTGTTGTAGGTGTCGCCGCCGTAGGCCAGACGGTAGTCCCGCGCTCCACCACAGGGAGCGAATTCCAGCATGACCTCGCCGATGCAACACACGCGCGCCGCGCGATCCCTGGCGGTCGACAGCGCCATATCAGAGCTTGACCACCACCGACTTGAGCTCGGTGTACTGCAGCAGCGCTTCGAAGCCGTTTTCCCTGCCCCAGCCCGACTGCTTGTAACCGCCAAAGGGAATCGCCATGTCCGGGATGCCGTGGCAGTTCACCCAAACCAGGCCCGCGCGGATCGCCGCGGCGACCCGGTGGGCGCGTCCCACATCGCGGGTCCAGATACTTGCCGCGAGCCCGTAGGGGCTGTCATTGGCCAGGTGCAGCACTTCGTCGTCAC
The DNA here is from genome assembly GCF_017255185.1 of Parahaliea mediterranea. Classification (GTDB taxonomy): domain Bacteria; phylum Pseudomonadota; class Gammaproteobacteria; order Pseudomonadales; family Halieaceae; genus JAFKCZ01. The sequence goes on along the minus strand of NZ_JAFKCZ010000001.1, from coordinate 411,234 downwards.
TGTCGAAGGGAAGTATCGACAACACCGGCCCGAAGATTTCCTCCCGTGCGATCGGCATATCCTGGCTGACGTCGGCAAACACCGTCGGCGCCATAAAATAGCCGCCCCCCTGTGGCGAGGGCACACCTCCGGCCACCAGGCGCGCGCCATCGGCGATACCCTGCTCGACATACCCCGTCACACGTTCCAGGTGGGCGGCGGAGATCAGTGGTCCCATGTGATTGCCGTCGTCATGGGCACTGCCGGCGCGCATGTCCCGCGCAATGCGGCCCACCCGCTCAACAACCTCGGCATAGACCGCGCGCTGCGCGTAGAGACGGGAGCCGGCCACACAGACCTGCCCCGCATTGCCGAAAATGGCGTCGACGGCGGCGGGAATGGCCGCATCCAGGTCGGCGTCGTCATAAATCAGTACCGGGGACTTGCCGCCCAATTCCAGGGATACCTTTTTCAGGTCCGCGCCCACCGATTGGATGATTTTGCGCCCCACCTCGGTTGAGCCGGTGAAGGACACCTTATCCACACCGGGGTGCGCCACCAGGTTTGACCCGACTTCACTACCGCCCAGGAGCAGGTTGAACACGCCGCCGGGCACCCCGGCTTCAAGCAGTAACTCGGCCAGGCGAACCGACGACAGCGGCGTTTCCTGCGCCGGCTTGAGAATACAGCTGCAGCCAGCAGCCAGGGCTGGCGCGACTTTCCAGGCCGCCTGCACCAGGGGGCCATTCCAGGGCACAATCAATGCGGCGACGCCGATGGGTTCGCGGCGGGTGTAAGCGTGAAACTGCGATGGCGGGAAACCCGAGAGCTGCTTCGAATCGCCCTCCAGCTTGCTGCACCAGCCGGCAAAGTAGCGGAAGCACTCCGCCGCGAAGGGCACCTCACCCTGCCTGGCGCCGGCGTAGAATTTACCCGCGTCGAGCATTTCCAGCTCGGCGATATAGGCCGCATCGGCCTCCAGCAGGTCCGCCACCCGCCACAGGATGCGCGCGCGCTCGGCGGGCGGCAGGTCCCGCCACTGCCCGGCGTCAAATGCCTTGCGCGCCGCCGCCACCGCGCCGTCGACATCCTCGCGCCCGGCAACCGCCGCCGTGGAAATCGCCTCGCCGGTGGAAGGGTCGTGGACGGCGCTCGTACCCTCACCGCCCTCGCCCCGCCACTGCCCGTCAATCAACAAAGGCTGGTTCCGTTGCAGGGTCTCACGGACCCGCGGCGAATCCGCCCGGCTCATGCCGGCGCCGCCATATAGTCGCGCAATACCGCCAGCACCGCGTCATTTTCCTCGCGCAAGCCGATAGTGATGCGCAGGTACTGGTCGCCCCCCCCCGCCGGCCGCGGAATGATGCCGCGGGCCTGCAGGGCCGCCGCCGCGGCGCTGCCGCTTTTGCCCGAACCGGCTTCAAAATGCAGCAGGTAGAAATTGGTCTGGCTGGGAACGACCTCAATGCCCAGGCTGACCAGGGCGTCGCGGATTCGCGCGTATTCGCTGGCGTTATAGTCCCTGACCCGCCGTGTGAAATCCGTGTCCTGCACCGCGGCGGCGGCCGCCTGCAGGGCCGGGCCATTGGTGTTGAAGGGCGTGCGGATGCGCTGCACATAGTCGGTCACCCCCGGCGGGCAATAAGCCCAGCCGATGCGCAGCGAGGGCAGCCCGTAGACCTTGGAGAAGGTCCGGGTCATGACTACATTGTCGAAGGCGTCGACCAGCGCTGAACCGTCCTCGTAGTCCTGTGCCGTCACGTACTCGGCGTAGGCGTCGTCGATCAGCAGCAGGCAATCCCCGGGCAGCCCCGCGTGCAGGCGGCGCAGCTCCGCGCCGCTGATATAGGTGCCGGTGGGGTTGTTGGGGTTGGCGATGGTGCAGAAGCGGGTACGCTCGGTCACCCGCGCCAGCAAGGCATCCACATCCACGCGATAATCCCGCTCGGGGGCAATGAGCAGATTGGCGCCCTGGGCGGTACAGTGGATATTGCTCATGATAAAGCCGTTCTCGCTCAGCAACACATCGTCGCCGGCCGAGACATAGGCCCGCACCATCAGCGAGATCAACTCATCGGAGCCGTTGCCGCAGATGATACGGCCCGCGTCCAGGCCGTGCACGCGAGCGATGGCCTCGCGCAGGGCCTGTTGCGAACCGTCCGGGTAACGGTGAAGCGCCGGCGCCGCCGCCTCAAAGGCCGCAAGCGCCGCCGGTGAAGGCCCGTGGGACGACTCGTTGGACGACAGTTTGATCGGCTTTTCCACCCCGTCAATGCGGCTCTGGCCCTGCACGTAGGGCGCCAGCTTGTCCAGCGCGGGAACGGCTTTCAGTTGTGTCATGTCTCTGGATCCCGAATAGGTTACTTACACACCGCCTTGCGGTTCTGGGGCATCATCAGGAAGGGCCAGGGCGCGGGGAAGAACTCCTCGATTTGCACCTCGATGATTGCCGGGCCGTTCTGTTCAAAGGCCTGGCGAATGGCCGCGCGCAGGCTCTCCGGGTCGTTGGCGCGATAACCGGCGGCGCCGAAGCTCTCCGCCAGTTGCACGAAATCCGGGTTGTGCAGGTCCGAGCAGATGACGCGGCCGTCGAACCACTCTTTCTGCTGGCGCTGGACATTGGTGAAGCGGCCGTCGTTGAAGATAACCGTGACCAGGGGCAACTGGTACTGCACCGCGGTCGACAGCTCCTGCACGTTGAACATAAAGCCGCCGTCGCCACTCACCTGGATCACGCGCTTGTCCATGTTGCCCGCCATGACGCCAAGCGCGGTGGCATAGCCGTAGCCCAGTGTCCCCTGGTAGCCGGCGCTGATGTGTTGCCGCGGCTGGTAGACCGGGAAGCCGTACCAGGACACAAAACCCACCTGGGTCACTTCGTCCACGAAAATACCGTCCCGGGGCAGCTCTTCGCGGATCACGTCCAGGTAAGCCATCTGCGGCCCCACCTTGTCGCGAATCTCGGCATCGACCCTGGCCTTCAGGGCACTCAATTCCTGCTCGCGGGACGCGGCCTGGTGTCCCTCGTGTTCCAGTCGTTGCGCCAGGGCCCCGGCGAACCGCGCCGCGTCCCCGACCACGCCCAGCTCCGGCTCGCAGATACGCGTCACCTGCGCCGGGTCGATGTCCACCCGGATCAGGCTCATGTCCTCGTCCTTGCCCCACATGACCAGCGGCCAGTGCAGGCGGGTGCCGATCGCCAGCACCACGTCCGCCTCACCCCACAAACGGTGCCCCATGGGGAAATTGGCGCTCAGGTAATGCTCCGACGACACCACCCCCTTGGCGCTGCGAAACGCCACCACGGGCGCCTGCAAGCGCTCCGCCAGGCGAAGAATCTCGTCCCCGGCTTCCAGGGCACCCGAGCCGATATAAATCAGGGGCTTTTTCGCACCGCGCAGCAGCTCGACCGCGGCTTGTACCTGTTCCTCGTCGAGTGGCGGCAGTACTGGAGCCGCCTGCGCCGGCAGCAGTTCCACCTCCGCCTCCAGCGCCATGATATCCATGGCCATCTCGATCTCCACCGGGCGCGGGCTGCCGGTGCTCATCTGCCGGAAAGCCTCGCCGACGTATTCAGGCGCCAGGGTGGGATGGTCAATACGGGCGGCCCACTTGGTGATGTGGCTGATCATGCCCAGCTGGTCGTCGATTTCGTGCAGATCGCCATAACCCTTGCCGATACCGGTCGAGGGAATCTGGCCGGATATACACAGTACCGGCGCGTAGTTGGCCCAGGCGGTACACAGGGCGCCGGCCGAATTCAACAGTCCCGGACCGGGAACCACGGCATAGGCGCCGACCTTGCCAGTGGATTTCGCATACCCGTAAGCCATGTAGGCCACGCCCTGCTCGTGGCGGGTGTGAATCAGACGGATGTTGTCCCCCTCCTGGTACATGGCGTCGAACAGGAAATCCAACTGCCCGCCGGGAAGTGCGAATACGGTATCCACGCCATTGACGCGCAGGGATTTCACGATGGCTTGGGCGCCAGTCATTTTAGTCATTACTTGTTCTCCACTTTCTTGCGGGCATGGCGCCGCCGATAGCGCACCAGGAAAAACGGAAAGCCCAGCAGGTAGACCCATACCATTGGCTGGACCAGGGCCTTGCCCAACGCCGACACGACATCGTTCGGGCTGACATACACCTTGCTTTGCATCGCCTGACTGGGGTGGCTGTGCACAATCAGGTGATCCTTCTTGTATTCAAAGCGGCCGAATTCGAAGTCGATATCCGCCAGCTTGCTTCTGACTTTCATGGCCTCCCCTCAGCTCTTTTTCAGCCGCCCGGTTTCCTGGGCGTACTGGATGCGCTTTTCCAACAGACCGGAAATATCCCCCGGCTCGTACCCGTGTGGCGGCGTGAACTGGCCCCGCGCGTAGAGATCGTCAAACACTTCCTTGCAGATGGAGATTTTCTCCACCAGCGCCTTCGGCGGTTTGCCAGCAGGAAAGCGGTTGGGCGGATAAATCGGGTTGGTATACATTTCCCGGAAGCCCTCGGTGCGCACATCGATCCAGCAGTTGTGATTGGTGCGCGTGCGGTAGTGGCGCAGCGCCTCGATATCGACGGTGACCGACAGCACCTGCTCCGCCGGATAGGGCGCCTCGCGCAACACCATGCCGGTGTAGTCGATGGCGAAAGAGTGGCCCGGACAAAAGGCCTTCGGGTAGTAATCGTAGTTCACGCTGCCCCAGTTGGAGCCGAGCAGGTAGCACATATTGTCGTGGGCGCGGGTGCGGCGGGTGAATTTCCAGAAATCCCAGGGCTGTGAAACCCCCTCCACTTCCTGGATCGCGCCCGGGTGACAGATGACCTCGACACCGTTGTAGCCCAGCGCCCGCGAGACTTCCGGCGTGCAGCCGTCGTGACAGGTCATGGTGCCGAGCTTGCCGATCTCGGTATCGATGACCGGGAACAGGTCCTTGATGCCGCCGCCGAAATGCGCGCAGTACTCATCGAAAATATCGTGTGGGCTGGTCCCCAGCCCAAGCGAGGCATTGATATGCCACTTGTGATACTTGAGCACCACGTCGCCACTGGGCCCGACAATGAAGTTGGTGTTGAACCAGCGATCGGGGAATTCCGGCACGCTTTCCACCACGCCCCCGCCGCAGATATAGAGCCCGTACTGCTGGGCGATCTCGCCGAGCTGCTCCACCTCCGGCCCCGGAATGGTCACCGCTTTTTTCATCTGGTCCTCGATCTTGCTTTCGCCTTTCCCGGGCGTTCCCACGCCCTGTAAAAAGTACTCCGGCAAAACCACCAGGCGCACCGGCACTTCCCAGAAGTAACCGACACCGAAGTGAATGAGGTTCTTGACCCGGTCCAGGTTGCGCTGGATACCTTCGCGGTCGTTGACCACCGTTACCTCCGGCTGGACTATCAGCGCGGTGTACGGATCGATACGCTCTCTCATCGTTATATTCCTCAGAAATCGAAATCGTCGTCTTCTTGCACGACACCCTGGTCCATCAGGATCTCGCGCGCCGCGATCGTGCCCATGCCACAGATGCCTCCCCCCGGATGGCAGGAGGGGCCGGTCATGTAGAAGTTCTTCACCGGGCCGCGGTAGTTGGCGTAGTTGGGGAAAGGCCGGAAGGCGCCCATCTGCGCCAGGGTGCGTTCGCCGCCGGTGGTGACCCCGCGATGGAAACACAGGTTGGCGCGCGCCAGGCTCGGCCCGGTTTCCACATATTCCGCCAGGATATTGTCCGGCTCCATGTTGGTGGTGTAGTTCTGCAACTGCCTGAGAAGCACGTCGCGACAGTAACCCGGGCCCTTGGCCTCCCAGTCCTCGCCGCTGGCCAGGTCGACCGGCACAAAGGTATCCATGATCAGGGTGTGCTTGCCCTGGGGCGCCCGTGTCGGGTCCATCGTCGTCCACGCGGCGGTCCACAGGAAGGGGTCGGTCGGCGCCTGCCCGGCGGCTATTTCCAGGTACTGCTTGTCGATATCGGCCACGGTACCAAACATGCGCTGGAACGCGGTTTTGTCCATCTCCGCGCCGCTCTTGAATTTCGGCGCCTCGTCCAGGGCGTAGTGCACGCGGGCAATGGTGATATCGCCGAACTTGAAGTTGCGCACCATGTCCTTGAAGCCGGACGGCAGCTCCGCGTCGTCGAAACCCTGCAGGTAGGTCTGGTAGGGGTCGAGCGTGCTGACCACGCCCCGGCCGGCGAAAATCTCGTCGCCGGATTCGAGACGCACCCCCGTGCAACGCCCACCCTCGACAATAAACCTGCGCACCGTGGCGCCGGTCATCACCTTGCCGCCATTGGCCTCGACATAACTCTTGAGCGCCTCGGACAACATGCCGCTCCCCCCCTCGGGGATGGACTGGCCGTAGTAGTGGATACTGGGAATCATCACGTAAAAGCCCTGCGCCGTGCCGAGCTGGTCGGGCAGGGTCTGGGGCGCCATCGCCCAACCCAGAATAAAGGCGCGCACGTGGTCGTTCTCGAAGTTTTCCAGCGTGAACTGCCGCGAGCTCAACTGATAGTCACGCAGGCGCTTCAAGCCCTCGGGATTGTTCTCCAGGCCCTGCGCCAGCAGGCTCGGCGGGGATGGCGGCGAGAACATGCCCTTGATGACCCCGTCCTGGATCTCGCCAAACTCTTCGTAGATCTCACGATAGCGCTGGGCGTCCTTTTGCGAATACGCGGCAATCGTGTCACAGGTCTTATCGATGTCTTTGTAGACGATGATCCCGTCACCCTCGTACTTGTTGGGGTGGCCGGTAATGTGGTCGTCCGACCAGATGTACTTGAGGCCGTGCTTTTCCAGCTCGGGCTTGAGTTCCTGGAAATCCGGATTCAGGTGAATCCACACGTGGGACGAGCCGAAGGGATCATGCTTGAACCCCGGCAGGGTCAGCTCACGGGTCAGCACGCCGCCCCCGACCCACTCGTTGCGCTCCAGCACCAACACCTTCAAACCCTTGCGCACCAACATGGCCGCGCAAATCAGGCCGTTGTGCCCGGCGCCGGCGATCACGACATCATAGTCCGCCATGTAACAACTCCTCTCACTGCTTGAATGAGGTCATTTTATTTATAACCCCATTAAAAGGCAATACAAAAACCTCGCGCCCCGTAAAAATAGCGCCATTTATCCACTTATTTTCGCGCCATAGCACTCACTATCGATTTTTTAATCCCATTAAATAAAAAAGGCGAGACACATCGTGCCTCGCCAAAAATCCCCGAACACAGGGACCCAGTCAGGACCCGGTAAACCAGGTAAACTTCACACCGTACTGCGTGGGATGCGACTTGACCTTGATGCCCGCCAGGCCAAAGCCGTCACCGGTACCGGTGTAGTACTCCTCGTCAAACAGGTTCTGAACGAAGGCATTCACCCGGAAGCTGCGGCCCTCCACGCCAAAGCCGAGGTTGACCACATCATAGGCATCGACCTCATAGGGAAAAGCGGGCAGCGACAGGTAGCCGGCCTTCGCGGCAACCGCCTCGAGATTCCCCTCGGACTGATCCCGATACATCCACTGCCCCCTGACATAGGCAGAGAGCTGATCGCTCAGATCAAAGCTGTACTCCAGCGTGGCACTGGCGGAAATTTTCGGCGAGCGCGGCAACACCTGGCCACCGAGGTCCACCGGCGTCACGGAACCCTTGATGATGGCATTGGGAAACTCATCGAACTCGATATCCAGGTAACCCAGGTTCAGCGCCCCGGTCAGGCCCGACGCCAACACTCCCTGAACCTCGAACTCAACGCCCTTGCCGTTGGCCTTGGCGGCATTCAGCGTTCGCTCCACCGCGGAGCTGATATCGTCCGGATCGGCGAGGTAGTTGGTTTGCACCTGCATATCGTCCCAATCGAGGTAGAACGCGGCGCCGCCCAGGCGAATCTTTCCTCCTGCCAGCTCGGTTTTGAAGCCGAGCTCATAGCTCAGCAGCTCTTCGGGATCAAATGACGAGGTCGCCCCCTCCGTGAGAAAGTCGACACCACCCGCCTTGTAGCCCTTGGTGAGCGAACCGTAAATATTGGTCGCCTCCTGCGGGTGATAGGCGAGAACCACCCGCGGCGAAAAGTCGGTGAACGAATCATCCGCCTGACTATCCGGCACCGCGCCCTCGAAGGCCACCACGTCGAAAGACTTGTTGTCGATCTCGTCCCGCGTGTAACGCGCGCCCAGGGTCAGGTCCCACTGGCTGGCGAAGCGCCAAACCATGTCGCCAAAGACCGCCAAACTACTGGTCTCAAATACCCGATTGTTTTCATTGATGCGAAAACCCGCCGGAATCGGCGGCAGCAAAGGCACTTCCATTCCCGTGGCCGGATCGACATAGCTGCCCTGGGCGCCGGCCTGGATGGAGTTGAACTGCTCGATTTCATCCTCCGCGTAGAACACTCCCACCGTCCAGTCGAGATCGCCGGCGCCGGTGGATTGCAACCGAAGCTCCTGGCTGAACGACTCGCCCCCGTAGCGATTGAAACGGCGCAGCGTATCGAGACTGGTATTGTCCAGGTCGGCGTCGCGGTCGGTGCTGCTGTCGACCCAACCCGTGACCGAGCGCAGCATGACATTGTCAAAGTCGTAGGCGAGCCGCAGGTTGGCAATGGTGAATTCATTGTTGTTGATCTCGTCGAGATCGCGGCTGACCTTGTCGTCGTTGTCCGGGAAAAAACCTTCCTCATCGATCGCCTGGAAATCGGCGCCAAAGATCGACTGCGTGTCCAGGTTGAGCACGCCGGTGGCGACAGACAGGTCCCCGCCCTCCTCCTCGTCGGTGTAGGCCAGGGAAAAATCCACCGTCAGGCGATCGGTCGGCAGGGCGCGCAGCGCAATGCGCGCATTGTGGTGCTCGTATCCCAGCTCACTGCCGGGCCCGTGGGTGTTCTCCACCCAGGTATCCGACTCGTTGTAGGCGTACATACCGCGCACCATGAACCTGTCGGTCAGTGGTACATTGACAATCGCCTCTCCGCCATAGGTCCCGTAGTTACCCGCACTGGCGGAAAATTCGCTGTAGAACTCCTCGCTGGGCAGGTTGGTGGTGATATTGATCGCACCGCCCAGGGCGTTGCGACCAAAATAGGTGCCCTGCGGCCCCCTCAATACCTCGATCCGCGCCATGTCCTGCAACTCGGGATTGATGGTGCCATTGCTGACCGATCCCACATTCAACTCGTCGATGTAATAGCCAATGGAATTGGCCGTGGACACCTCGCCCAGGCTCACATTGCCCACACCGCGAATACTGATATTGATACTGCGGGACCCGGTGCCGCCGTCGTCGGTGAACGCCACGTTGGGCGTAATGGCGAGATAGTCCCTGGCCTCGCCGATATTGCCCCTTTCGAGATCGGACGCGGAAAACGCCGTGAGACTGATGGGCACATCGGTCAGAGCCTGCTCGCGCCGCTGGGCGGTGACCACCACCTCCTCCAGCAGCTGATCCTGAGCCATCGCCAATGGCGCGGACACCTCCAGGCCCATGGCCGTAACCACCGCGAGTCGCAGCAAATATCTGGAATTTCGCACTGTTATATCCTCGAGCTTACGTTATTGAATTCTGTCGCTCAGCGACGTCTTGTGTCGACTCGAGCAATCTTAAACCCATTTTATTTTATACTTCAACAATCTTTTAATAATATTAAAACGGCACGACAATGCTGGTCATGCATAAGAACCTCTTATTTGAAAACACAGAAAAGCCAGCATATAAGCGGTTATTAGAGGAAGAAAAGACGCCAACAGAGGACGAGGCCCGATAACACCCGCGCGACAAACAATCACGGATCTTAAATTTATAATCCCATTATTTGTTTTTATCTTTTCCGCCATGGTAGTATTTTGCCCATGCTGCGACCGACGGATTTATCAGGTAAAGTCAGACCTCAATTTCACTCCCTCGAGACCGGCGCCAAAACCCTTATGAACAATACGTCCTCCAAAAAACGCTCCTCCCGCGGACACGTCACGGCCACCGTCGACATCCTGGGCTCCCGCATCATCTCCGGCATCTACAAGGAAGGTGAGGCGCTGCCGATTGAGCAGGTGCTGGCCGACAGTCTCGATGTCGGCAGGAACGCTTTGCGAGAGGCGGTCAAGGTGCTCTCGGGCAAGGGGCTGTTGGTCACCGCCCAGCGCAGCGGCACCCGCGTGCGCCCGCGCGACGAGTGGAACATGCTCGACCCCGACGTCCTGGGCTGGCACGCAAAACCGGAATTCGCCTCGGAGAAGTTCATGCTCGAGCTGATCGAGCTGCGCTGCCTGATCGAGCCCCGCGCGGCCGAGCTGGCGGCCAGTCGCGCCACCCGCGAGGACGTGTCGCAGATCCTGTCGGCCTACGAGGAAATGGCCAGCTACGGCAGTCATCAACAGGAGCGGCTGGACGCGGATATCGCCTTTCACTCGGCGGTTCTAAAAGCCTCGCACAACTCGATCATCAGCCATTTCAAGCACGCGATCAGCACCTACCTCAAGGCACACGTCGATCTCGGCAAAGAAGTGTCCGGAGCCGCCGACCAGGAGGACCTCGAGCAGCACCGGAAAATCGCCTGGGCCATCGCCACCGGCAAGCCGGAAGAAGCCTACAGCGTCTCCGTGGAAATGCTGGATTTGAACCGCTCCCATTTCGGCGGCAAGACCTGAGCCGTGCCGCTGGTCCTTATCACAGGCTGCAGCAGCGGCTTCGGCTTCGAAGCGGCGCTGACCTTTGCCCGTGAGGGACACACCGTGGCCGCCGCCGTGCGCCGCCCCGAGCGCGCCGAACAGTTGCGCCAACAAGCCAGCCTGGAAGGACTTGCAATACATATCCGGCAGCTGGACACCACCCGGCCCGATGACTTCCCCGGCTTCCTCGCACAACTGGAGCAGGAACTCGGGCCGCTGGACATACTCGTCAACAACGCCGGCATTCACAAGCGCGGGGCACTGGAAGACCTGCCGGAAGCCGACATCCGCGCGGTCATGGAAACCAATTTCTTCGGCCCCCTGCTGCTGACCCGGGCGGCACTGCCCCGCATGCGCGAGCGCCGCAACGGGGTGATTATCATGATGAGCTCCCTCTCCGGTATTGCCGGACTGGCCGGCGATGTTATCTACAGCGCCAGTAAATTCGCCCTGGAGGGGGCCACCGAGGCGTTGAGCTACGAATGCCGCCGCTTTGGCATCCGCTTTGCCCTGGTGGAGTGCGGCAGCTACGCAACCGGGCTGCAGGGTGGCGAACCCGACGATGACTATCCGCGGCACTCGCCCTACCGCCCCCTTATCCAGTCCCAGCAGGCGCAGGCCACCGCGGCCCGTGGGCAGGCACCCCATCCCCGCCAGGTAGGGGAACTGCTGCCCGCCATCGCCGGGGCACACAACGGCCCGCTGCGCTGGCAGGCCGACGCCCTGGCGAAACACGTGATGCAAACGCTGTGGCGCGCGGACAACGAGGCCAGGGACCAGTTCCTGCGCCAGGCATCGGCCATCGACTGGTGGCTGGACGGACGAGAGGCCCCGCTTGACAATGACGCCCCCTGACAACATGCTGGCGCTCTGCGCGGTTCTTTTTGGACTCGCCTGGCTGGGCTTCTGGCTGGATACCAATGCCATCGGCAAACGCACGTCCGGCGTGGTCTGGGTCCTGGCGGGCGCCATGCTGCTCTCCAACACCGGACTGATCCCGCTCGAACACGCGGTCTACAACTTTATCCACGCATCGCTCGTGCCCCTGGCCATTCCGCTGCTACTGATGAAGGCCGACCTGCGGCGCATCTTCCGCGAAAGCGGCCGGGTGATGATCACCTTCTGCATCGCCAGCGCGGCGACCGTCACCGGGGCGGTTGTCGGCTACTTTCTTTTGGATCTCGGCGACATCGGTGCCAAGGTGGCGGGCGTGTACACCGGCGGCTGGATAGGCGGCGCGGTCAATTTCCTGGCCGTTTCCCAGGCCGTCGAAATGTCGCCTCAGGAGTTCAGCGAATCGATCAGCGCCAGCAGCGTAGTCAGTATCACCGCCCTAACGATACTGGTGACCCTGCCCTCCTTCGCCCTGCTCGGCCGCTTCCTCAGCCCGGGCAACACCGCCGGCCCGGGACCGGTGCCGGGAGACCACGGCGCGGCGTCGCCGCCGCTGCTGCGACTCACCCATGTCTGCGCCGCCCTGGCGATCAGCTTCGCCATCTGCGCCGTATCCAAGGCCTTCGCGGAGTACCTGTCCGTACCGGGCTACAGCATCCTGTTCATCACCCTGCTCTCGATCGTCCTCGCCAACCTGGCGCCGGGCGCCTGCGCCAGGCTCAGCGGGGAATTCGAAATCGGCATGCTATTGATGTACTTGTTCTTCGCCGCCGTTGGCGCCGGCACCGACGCCACGACGTTCATCGCCTCGGCGCTCAATCTTTTTGTCTACGGCATGCTGATCATCACCCTGCACCTGGCCATCGTGATTATCAGCGCCCGCGTGCTGCGCATATCCCTGCCCGAGGCCATCGTCGCCTCCGGGGCCGCCCTCGTCGGCCCCGCGCCCACCGCGGCCATTGCCGTGTCACGCGGCTGGACAGAGCTGATTACCCCGGGAATTATGTGCGGTATTTTCGGCTACGTGATCGGCACGTTTATCGGGGTTTGGGTGACCTCCATCCTGAGTTGAGCGCGGCCTCGCGGGAACCGGGGGCTGCCTCCTCAGGCCACCTGCGATTCCAGCCGCGCCACCAGTTCGGGGGCCAGCCCGAGTTCGCGCGCCAACTCCTGCAGGTAGGCCCGCTCCATAAAGCCCTGCTCGTCGACCATCAACAGTGACGCCAGGTATACCTCGGACGCTTCCTCCGGACAGGTGATGCCCCGCGCCACTTCGGCCGGGTCCAGGGGCCTGGCCAGCTCGGTCTCCACAAAGGCCGACACTTCCCGGGTCGCGCCCATCGCCTGGACCGCTTTATAGATGCGCGCCTGCTCGGCATCGTCCACATGCCCATCAGCCTTGGCGGCGGCCAGCATCGCGCGCAGCACGTTCATCGAATGCTGCGGCGTATCCGGCGGGATCGTCGCCGCGGGCGCGGACGTGACCGTCGCAGACTGCTGCCCGGCCTGCCAGTCGTTGTAAACCTTGTAGGCGAGCGCGCCGAGGGCGGCGGTGCCCCCGAGCTTGGCCGCCTTGGCGCCCATTTTGCGCGTCTTTTTGTTGCCCATTAGCAGGGGCAGCAGGCTGCCCCCGACGGCGCCGCCGATAGCGCCCTTGGTCATGTCAGACATGCCGCCCGCCTGCTTGCCGGCGGCGGTGCTCGCCAGTTCATTGCCCGATGCCAGTACCTGGTTCAGTAGTCCCTTGATATCCATTGCCCTGTGCTCGCTCCTGAATCATCGCTTCGGCGTTTTGACGCCCGCGGGTGGCATTCGTTCATTTCGAACCCGACTCCGGCACCGGCGACGCCATCGTCGAGCCACGCCAGCTCCCCGGAAGTGATCAGGGGAATCGGGGACGTTGCAGCCCCGAAGCCGCAGGCTACCGCTTCGGCCGCTTCGCGGCGCGGCCGGGACCGCCTTTGGGTTTGCGCGGCTTGCGTTGAGCGTGTTTTTCGACCTCGCTATCCAGTCGCTGGATTTGCAGGCGCCGACCGCTGACCCACACCCCCTTGAGGTGCTGGTAGACCTCCGCGGGCATGCCCTCCGGCAGGTCCACTGTGCTGTGGTCGTCGTGGATATTGATATGACCGATGTACTGGCTGTCGATCTCCGCTTCATTGGCGATGGCGCCCACGATATTGCCCGGCTTGACGCCGTGGCTGTGTCCCACCTCAATACGGAATCGCTCCATGCCCTTGCCCGGGGGAGCGGACTCGCGGCGAGGCGCGCCGGCCTTGTCCCGGCGCGGCGCTTCCGGGCGCCGGTCCTCCGAAAACGCCTCCTCCCGAGCCCGGTCGTCTCGACGAGCCGGCTTGCTCTTCGGCGCGCCCTGCCCTTTGGCCCCTTGCTCGCCCCCCTTATCCTTGGCCGAACCTTTCGCGCCCTGCAACAGCCGCCCCAGCGCGGCGGCGATATCCAGCACCGGCACGCCGTGCTCATGCTGGTAGCGCTCGATCATCTGCCGCATGGCGTCGAGGTCGCTGCTGGCGAGCGTCTCGGTGACACGCGCCAACAGGCGCTCCTGGCGCTTGTCGGCCACCTGCTCGGCGCTGGGCAGCTCCATTTTCTCGATCGACTGGCCGGTGGCCTTCTCGATCGCCCGCAACAGGCGCCGCTCGCGGTTGGCGGCAAACAGGATGGCCTCCCCGGCGCGTCCGGCGCGGCCCGTGCGGCCGATGCGGTGAACATAGGCTTCCACGTCGTAGGGGATGTCGTAGTTGATCACATGGCTGATCCGCTCCACGTCCAGCCCCCGGGCGGCCACATCGGTGGCCACCAGGATATCCAGCTGGCCCTTTTTCAGTTGGTCGACGATTTTCTCGCGCAGCTTCTGTGGCACGTCGCCATTCAGGGCCGCGGCGGTATAGCCGCGAGCCGCCAGTTTGTCCGCCAGCTCGCTGGTGGCCAGGCGGGTACGAACGAAGATAATGGCGGCGTCGAAGTCCTCGACCTCCAGGATTCGGGTCAAGGCATCCAGCTTGTGCACGCCAGCCATCATCCACACCCGCTGGCGGATGGCCTCGTTGGTCACCGTTTGCGCGGCGATGGTCACCTCAGCCGGCTCGGTGAGGTGCTGTCGCGCGATTCGACGAATGGCGTCCGGCATGGTCGCGGAGAACAGTGCGATCTGTCGTGTCGGCGGGGTCTGCGTGAGCACCCACTCCACATCGTCGATAAAGCCCATGCGCAGCATTTCATCGGCCTCGTCCAGCACCAGCAGGCGCAGGGAGTCCAGCGACAGCGAACCCCGCCGCATGTGGTCCATTACCCGGCCGGGCGTGCCCACAATGACGTGCACGCCGCGCTGCAGCTGGCGCAGCTGGCCGCGGTAATCGGCGCCACCGTACAGCGGCAGCACGCGAAAGCCCGGCAGGTAGTGCGCGTATTTCTGGAAGGCCTCCGCCACCTGGATGGCCAGCTCGCGCGTCGGCGCCAATACCAGCACCTGCGGTACCGCGCGATCGAGTTCGAGTCGCGCCAGCGCCGGCAGCGCAAAAGCCGCGGTCTTGCCCGTACCGGTCTGGGCCTGGCCGACCATGTCGACACCGTTCAACAGGGTTGGAATCGTCCTCGCCTGGATGGCGGAAGGCGTTTCATAGCCAACATCCCGCAGTGCCTTTTGCAGGGAATCGGGTAGCGCGAGTTCTGCGAAGCTGTTCGCATGGAGTTCCTGGGACATGACAGAGACCTGACGGGAAATGGGCGCCGGACGGCGGGCGGCAAGTATACAACCATGGCGGATTGCTGCAAATCGCCACGACGAGTATAGAGATGACCACCGAGCACTTCTCCGGGCACATTGGCTATCCAGCGATTGTCGCCAGGCGACAAGCCGCCTACTATAACGGCAGACTCCACAGGACCGCTATGCCCGGACGGGTCAAACCAAACCGGCCTTCACCTCGTATTTTAAGCAGGTTGCAGCTTGGCAGTGAATACCAACGCGGTTGTCATCGGCGCGGGCGTGATTGGCCTCGCCATCGGCCGGGCCCTCGCGCAGCGCGGTCTCGAGACCGTGGTGCTGGAAAAGGCTGGCACCATAGGCAGCGAAACTTCCAGCCGCAACTCCGAGGTCATTCACGCCGGCCTCTACTACCCCCCTGGCTCGGCAAAAGCCCGCTATTGCACCCGCGGCAAGAAACTGCTGTACGACTACCTCCAGTCGCACGGCATCCCATACCGGCGCTGCGGCAAAATCATCGTGGCCGCCGACAGCGCGGACTGTCCCCGCCTTGACGCCATCGCCGAACGCGCCCGCCGAAACGGCGTCGACGACCTCCGCGAGCTGTCCCGTGACGACATCCGGCAACTGGAGAGTTCGATCGAAGCCGCCGCGGGGCTGCTTTCGCCCTCGACAGGCATTCTGGATTCACACCAATTCCTGCTTTCGCTCCAGGGAGAGCTCGAAGCCGCCGGCGGGATCGTCGCCCTCGCCACCCCGGCGCTGGCCGGCACCCTGGGGGCAAAAGGTCAACACAGCGTTAGCTGCGGCGGGAGCGCTCCAACCACCGTCACCTGCAAGGCCCTGGTCAATGCAACCGGCCTGTGGGCTCGGGAAACCTGGGTGCGACTCGACGGCGGTGAAGCCTCGGCGATGCCCCCGGACCAGTTCTTTGCCAAGGGGCACTATTACGCCTACTCGGGAAAAGCGCCCTTCTCACAACTGATCTACCCCCTCCCGACCGCGGGCGGACTCGGCATCCACGCGACCCTGGATATGGCTGGGCAGGTCCGCTTCGGACCGGATGTCCACTGGGTAGACGGTATTGATTACACCTTTGACGAGGGCGGGAAAGCTGGGTTTATCGCGGCAATTCGCCGGTATTTCCCGGGCCTTGTAACCAGCCGTTTGACACCCGCCTACACGGGGATTCGACCGAAGGTGGTCGGACCCGGCTCCGCCGACGCCGATTTTGCCATTTTGGCCGAGCCGCAGCACGGGATTCCAGGTTTTGTAAGCCTCCACGGCATCGAATCTCCCGGCCTGACCGCCAGCCTTGCAATAGCAGAGGATGTTGCAACCGCGATTGCGGGAAGGTAGCCGGCACCGGGAGCATGCCCGCTGCCTCCAACACCGCCACAGATTGCCTCAGTGTACTGTCTGGCTTACACCTTCATCCCATGGGGCACCGAAGGACGCGCCAAATAGTCGTTTGCCATCGACACCCGCGGGATACCTGCCGGGAGACCCGTCCCGTCGCGATACGCATCGCCGCTGATTCCCCCCAAAGTAGGCCGCGACCACTCATTTTCCGCGGGTGCGCGCCGGGCGCGACGCACCGTGAGGAGTCTGGCTGGCATGAAAAATGCCTCTTTTGCCTTTGGCGGGATGTTGAATAGCCTTGCAAGGATTTGGCAAACGCCGTGCGCCGCGTATTGGCGATGAGGGCGCACAGTACATCCAGGCACGGGCCGGCGCCCCGCCTCGAACCGACACGCATCAACCAGAGAAATATGCATCCAATATAGAGAAACCGGCCAATGGATCACTCCTCCAACAACAAGGATCAAAGCAGGGCGCAGATTGTTCCGGCGATGAGATGGCAGCGGACGCCTGCCGGTCCGAAGGCGGCCGTGAGCAAACTGCTCGAGGCGATCGTGCTGCCCGAAAACGGACTCGCTGCAAACGCGATGGACGCCAGACGGCTTAGATTTTCCAGGGAGGACTCGGGCCAATCCTCGTCTATTCGGATCAATGAATTTGGCGAAGCGGGCTACCTGCTCGAGCGCTTTTTGACAGAGCACGAAACTCACACTGGATTACGCCTGCAGTTCAACCCCCTTTCCGACCCGGTATTTGCCGAACACTGGGTCAATGTTGATTTGTCCGTCGTTGAACGCAAGGCCCGGGAAGCGGGCAGCATTTCCCTGGATTTCGAGGACGACTGCTTCGATCTGGTGCTTTGCACCGGTCTGGACCAGATTTCGCGACCAAACAGCCTGGCAAAAGAACTGCGACGGGTGCTAAAACGCCGCGGCCAGCTCTGGGCCCAGGCGCCCCTCAGCAGGCCCGACATGCCGGACGACACGAGCGGTCAGCCGAGGTATTGGTATTTTACCCCGCGCGGATTCCAGATCCTGTTCGAGGATTTTGACGAGATCATCTGCTCTATCTACCAGACTTCGGCGGGCGATTCCCGCTGCGACAGTTTCTTCTACGGCATCAAACCCGAAATCGCCTAATCCGGCGAGCGATAGCCGAGCAAGCGGGCTGGCATAAACGCTACTGTCAGCTATTCTTACAAAATCGCTTGCCGACAGATACCAGCTCCCTGCAAGTGCTTGATTTATTTAAATTGGCCTGTTTATTGCTAGGCTTATAGATGCCTATCGAATTCCACTTTGGATACACTTCCTCCGCGGAGGTCATGTATATGGTCGCTACGCGAGCCGCCAAACTGGCGCAAATCCAACCGGCACACGCATGGCCTGTGCAGTTAAACACGCCCGTGCCTTCACAACAGCAAACAAATCCACTCCCGAACAATGAAATCTAGTGTGGGCTGCACGACCAAATTCGTGGGCCTAACGCTGTCCACTAGCAGTCAACAAGCAAATTCTGCCGCATTTTCAAGTGCCGGGGGGGCACGAGAACATGGAGAATTCACAACCAAACCGGCTATACAAGCCGCCAGAGGACAGGCTGGCGGAACGGCACCTACTCTACCTACAACCCAATACCGACAGTAATTGCAACAACGCCTTGCTGTGGAGCGCCATTGAAGACAACGGGTGGTCGGTTGACGTCATCGACGACTACGGCGAAGCCGTTCGACGCATGGAAACCGAGAAATATTCAGTGGGGCTCGTCCACTGCGATGGCCAGGCCCATAACCTGCAAAAACTTCACTACCATATCGAAGCCCTGTCCACCGCCAATAGCCGCACCAACCTGGTAGCCATGCTTTCAAGTTCGACCGACATCAGCCATGCAATTGCCTCGGTCATCTATCGCTATTTCTACGACTATCATACGCTTCCGGTTGATACCGAAAGACTCCTGGTAACCCTGGGCCATGCACACGGGATGGCCAGGGTGGCCAATGACATGGATTCCACGGCCCCCGTCACCATTGAAGGAATGATCGGCCAGTCTCCTCCCATAATGAAACTCCGGCAGGAAATACAACGCGTCGCGTCATCGGAGTTCAATGTACTGGTGCGTGGAGAGAGCGGCACCGGGAAAGAGCTGACGGCGAATGCGATACATCAGCTGTCGAGACGTTCGAGCGGCCCGTTCATACCGGTGCACTGCGGCGCCCTGCCCAAGGACCTGATTCAAGCCGAGCTCTTTGGGCACGAAAAGGGTGCATTCACCGGCGCCGACAAGGCGCGCATTGGGAAAATAGAGGCGGCGCAGAACGGCACGTTGTTTCTTGACGAGATTGGCGACTTGCCGCTCGACATGCAAACGAACCTGTTGCGCTTTCTGCAAGAGGGCAGCATAGACCGTATCGGTGGCAGCACGCAAATACCTCTCAATGTCAGAACCATTGCGGCAACCAACGTCAACCTGGAAAAAGCGGTTAAAGAGGGCCGTTTCAGGGAGGATCTCTACTATCGCTTGAACGTTCTACAGATCGACACGCCGGCCTTGAGGGACCGGGGAGAAGATATCGGCGTATTATCCAGCGCCCTGTTCAGCCGATATGCGCGGGAAGTCAATCCTTCCCTCAAGGGCTTTACTCAACAGGCCGTCGACGCCATGAACAACCATCACTGGCCCGGCAATGTAAGAGAAATGGTGAACCGAATTCGACGCGCCGTGGTGATGTGTGAAGGTAAACTGATATGCATCCGAAACCTGGGGCTGGACCAGAACATTCCGAGCAACCTGGGCACCCTCGCCCAAGCCCGGGAAGCAGCCGAGAAAGAGACGATTGAAGCGACCCTCGCCTACATGCGCAACAACGTATCGAAGACCGCCCGACAGCTGGACATTTCCCGGGTAACGCTATACCGCTTGATGGAGTTCCACAACATAGACTGGCAGTCGAACAAAACCTGAATACGCGCAAGCGGGACACCCCGTCGCGACAATGACCGGGGAAACGCCTATGTCCGATCGGCGACGACGCACGGCTATTCGCGCGACTTGTTGAGTACCGTGCCGATAACATTGGAGTGCCGAAGAAGCTGGAAGCAGTATTCCATGTCGTCCGGACGGGAAACGCCGTCCTCCACCACGAATAGACAGGCATCGGCCTTGGGTACGAATACCATGGCATCGTCATTGCGCAGTAGCGGTGGCAGGTCGAAAATTATTATACGATCTTCATAGCGCGCGGTAATATCGGCCAGAAACACTTTCATTTCCGGGGAAGTGAGCACCTCGGAGACAAAGTGATCCTGTCTCGTTCCCGGAATTATCACCAGGCGTGAATGCCCCGGATTGATCATGATTTTCTCGATCGGTTCGGCGTGTAACAGATGGTCGATGATGCCCTTGTCGACCTGCAGCCCCAGGGTTCTGGCGACGTCGGGCTTTCGCAGATCCAGGTCAACAAGCAGTACGGTCTGGTTCATCTCCTGCGACATGCAGATAGCCAGGTTAACACAGGTCAGGGTCTTCCCCGCCCTCTCCCTGGCGCTGGTCACCGCAAGTGTTCGCCAGCCGTTGCGCCGCATGGCTCCCAATACCTGACTGCGCAGCTGACGATAGGCCTCTACCCTGGGATCGTTCTTGCACCCGGCTATGACCTTGTTCTCCATAAGCGCCTTGTCACAGAGCTCGACCTGGCGAGTGCGGCTGTAGTGAATACCCGCCGGCGCCGACGATACGGCACCTGCCGTGCCGCCCACTTCGGCTTCAAACCCGGCTAGCGTGCCAGGTGCGCCTTTAAACCCGTAACTGTCGCCAACCCGCTGAACCGCGGTCTCCTTCGGCGCCGATACCAGTGTCGACCGCCTGGAAGCCGGTTCGCCCCGCCTTCCCCGAGAGTCAGTGGATTCGTCTCGGTCGTCGCGGTACTCATCCCGAGTACTATCGGATGCCCCTTCCAACTGTTCCGCCATGCACTCTCCCTCGAATGTAAAGATTGCCTTCCTTTTACCTATACCAGCCAGACCACCGTAGCCGGACGCCACGCCTTCATCTAGAGAGTGTGGCCTTTCTGGATGTGTACGTAACGCCAAGCACCACAGCATTGGAGTAGGCCCTGCCTACCAGATACCCTTCATCGGTAACCGAGGCCTCGTCGCGTCCGTCACTCTGCTCCTGAAGGGAATAAGTATAGGTGGCGGCAATACGCCAGGCGCTGGTGAGAGTGTGTTCGAGACCAAGCGATATCCTGGCGTACTCGCGGTCGCCTTCGATGTGACTGTCGACCGGCTCGGATCGACCAAGCGTGGCCCCCAGGGAAAGGCTACTGCTTTTGCTCAGGTGGTAACTGTACTTCGCGCCGAACTGGCGGAGATAGCGCAGGTAACCGGCTCCGCTGGAGCTTGGGCCGCTCTCGACGGTAAAGCCCAGACTCTGCCGCTCGCCCTCATAGTCCAGCCCGGCGTTCAACAGCAGTGCGTTTTCATCCGCATCCTCGAGCGAGCCGGACTGACCGCTTCCGTACCGGCTGCCGACCCAGGCCCACCCGACCAGAAGTTGGGCGGCGAGCTGATTGGCGATCCTGTAGTCCAGGCCCGCCTCCAAACCCAGACTATCGGCGGTAACCGCCGAATCAGTTTTATTCTCGTATCGGTCACCGCTGAGCTGAAAACGCAGCTGCATGCGGCTGTCCTGTCTTCGTGTAACTCCCAGGAAGCCCGCAATGAACGAATAGTCCTGGTAGATATCCGCGTCATAGGTGACATCGGCGTACTCCAGGCCACTGACCAGGCCGTAAAGGGGTGTAAATGCGTGGTCGAATTCAAGGCCCAGGCGGAGGCTTTCCACCCGCGTAGCCTCCGTACCGACGACACCGGTATCCAGAAATTCGGTGCTTCGGGTGGACGAACGGTCATAGTTCGCGGCCAGCGCCAAATCGCTATTCTCGAAACGATAGGACGTTATTGCCTCGAGATACTGATCATCGCTGTCGTAAGCATCGTCATCGAAATGCGAGAATACAAAATCGCCGGTCAACGCGGCTTCCAAGCGCTCACTACGCATGGCGAGGGTGACAGGCAGCGATACGTTCATGCCGTAAATGCTATCAGGTTCGCCAGTGGACATCGTCACATTGTCATCTGTGGAGTACGCGGCCTCAACGGCGTACTCCACGGAATATTCCTCGGCCTTGAGCGGCTCCGCGCCCAGGCCCACGACAGCGGAAATGGCGTAAATTGCCGGGCGAATGGCTTCAACACGCGCCAGCAAAGACTGACTTCGCTCAGGGAACGACAATGACATCTCGGCTGTCCAGGATAATATTGGATTCCAGCTGCTTGCCCTCCTTGACTTTCTCGTATTGGAAGGGAATCGCGACCTGCGTTCCATCGGCCCGGCGACGCAGAATGACGATACTGTTTTCCTTGGCAAAGGCATTCAAACCGCCCGCCAGGGCCAGGGCCTGCATGACATCCGTGTTGCCGGTGATCAGAAACTCCCCCGGTTCATTGACCTTGCCAATAACATAGATTTTATTGCCGTTGGTACTCACCAAAGACACGACTACCGGTGGGGTCTCGTTCATGTATTGGCCCAGGGCCGACGAAATTGCATGCCCAACCTGGGCCGGGGTACTGTGCGCCGTCTTCACATCGCCAACCATTGGAAACGTAATATAGCCATCCGGGCGCACAAGAACTTCCCGGCTCAAATCCGCTTCGTTCCATACGTCAATCCGCAGGATATCCCCGGGATTGATGATATAGGTGGCCGGACTCGCCAATGCGCCAAGGCTCATGGCACCGACCATCAGGACGCCCATCGCGAGGCGCCAGCCCCCTCCCGACAGGCCGCTAAACAGTAACATGATGCGTGCATTCCATAGAGTCACTTTCCTGTCAACCAACACCTGTCAACCAACATTCCTCGACCCGCCGCCGCTATCTCGCAGCAGTGGCTCAATATAGGGGATCACGGCCAGGGGGGGTTCGCCCGTCAACGATGCCAGCATTTTTCGACCGTAGATACGGTCGTCCAGCAGTTCAGCCAGATAGGCCATGCCCGCACCCGCGCCGAGGGAAAAAACCAGAGCCAGTGCCACCATCTTCGCCGTTGAGCGTACCGGTTCCAAGGGAAGCTGTGGTGGCTCCAACAACACAAAACGCTCCGCCTTTTTTTCCTGTTCAAGGCTTTGGGCTAGAGATGCCTCATAGCGTTTTGCGCGAATCTCGCTGTACTCTTCCATGTAAACGTTGTACTGATCCGTCAATCGTCGCAATTCAATTTCCACTTCCGGGATAGCCAGGATTTCTTCCTGCAATCGGCCTATATCGTCGTGCAGGATTTTTTCCTGGTCTCGAAGGAGCGCCAGTTTTTTCGTTATCGTACCGATCTGGGTTTCCACCGCGGATTGGGCGGCAAGGGACGTTGTTCCCTTCACACCGGCGGCGGGCGCTGACACGGACACATCCAGCTGTGCTTCCAACGCCGCGATCTCCGTTTTGAGGCGGCGGATATCCCAGTGACCCGGCTTGTAACGCAGGGATTTCTCCGCCAGCTCGCTTTTCCTGGCATCCAGCTGGGCTGCCGGGGAAGCGAACACGGACTCGCCTTCACTGCTCGACAGTGCCGCAACGGCGGCGCGCTGTGACCGGAGTGATCTGCGTTCCTGGTCCAGGGCAAAGATTTCCATTCTCAGTGATCTGAGATCCGACTCTATGCGGCTTACCATATTCAGCTTGAGTTCCAGGTGTTCAGGCAAAGTATTCTGGTGTTTTTGTTTAAACGCCGCGATCTCCCGGTCTATTTCTCGGGCCCGGTTTCCGAAGGCTTCCGCCTTTCTTTCGAGAAAATCGGTGGTTTCGGCTGCCCGCTCGGTACGAGTTGAAACATTCTCGGCGAGAAACATCTCAACGAGTTCAGTCGCCACGGCCTGCGCCATTTCAGGACTTTCATGTTCGAATGAAATGGTGAATGCGATGGCTCCGAGCCGGCTGGCAAAGGGATCGCGAATTACCTCCACAAGGGCATTGGACCTGAGCCGGTCAGCCAGCGAGGCTTTCGGGTATTGCTTCCAATCTTCCCGATACAAGCCCAGTCGCACAACAAGGTCCTGGAGCCTTGCGCTGGTCATTACCCTCGCCTCCATCATCCCTACCCGCTCACCGGCCAGGGTGGTTATTGTGGAGCGAACGAAGTCCTCGGGTATCTGCTGGCTCTCCACCGCGATCGTCCCCGTGGACACGTAGGTCTTCGGTAACAAAAACGCAAGCGCTAGTGACAGCAATAGCGCCGATAGAAATGTTGCCAAAAAATACCAGCGTCGCCTTTTCAGTATTCTGGCAACATCACCCACCACACCGAGGTTAGCCAGCATGGGGAGTATCCACACGGGCGAGCGCCGCCTCACGAACATCGCCGGCGATGCGCGCAGGCACGCCCACCGCAACCGCGTAATCCGGTACATCCGACGTGACGACCGCACCGGCACCGATCAACGCTGACTTTCCGATGGTTACGCCGCCCATTATCGTGGCATTGCTGCCAATCGACGCCCGATCACATACTCTGGTATTTAGAAGCTCCCAGTCGGCCTCTGTTTGCAGCTCACCGTCCTCGGTCACCGCGCTTGGCCGGCGATCGTTGATGAACATGACTCCGTGCCCAACGAATACGCCATCGCCAATATCGACGCCCTCACAGATAAAAGAATGGCTCGAAATCTTGCATTTCGCGCCGATCGTTGCCCCCTTCTGTATTTCAACAAAAGTTCCGATTCCGCTTTCGTCACCCACCTTGCATCCATAGAGGTTAACCAGCTCCGGGTGGGGTATTCGCACCGCCTTGCCAAGCACCACATCCTCTTTGATCATGCGCTTTCCCGTTAAACGATGACTCGCAAGGACCGTCTGTCTTGCGATTTTCGCGGTTCAAACCGCGCCTTTGCACTCCAGTACAACCCGCACGGTACGAATGATCAGCTTGATATCCATTGCTACCGACCAATCCCGCGCGTATTTCAGGTCCAGCCGTACCATATCCTCGAAGGTTGTTTCGCTGCGCCCGACAACCTGCCACAAACCCGTAAGTCCCGGCTTGACTTCCAGA
Organism: Parahaliea mediterranea; assembly: GCF_017255185.1. GTDB lineage: Bacteria > Pseudomonadota > Gammaproteobacteria > Pseudomonadales > Halieaceae > JAFKCZ01. The sequence goes on along the minus strand of NZ_JAFKCZ010000001.1, from coordinate 386,527 downwards.
ATCCTGCGCAAGTGCCAGCAGCGATACTTCGCCGTTTCATAGGGAATGGGCGGCCTTGGTCCAACCAGACTCATGTCACCCTTCAGCACATTGAACAGCTGCGGGAGCTCGTCGATGCTGGTCTTCCTGATAAAACGCCCAACCCGGGTCACCCGGGGATCAGAAGCCATTTTATAGAGTCGTTTCCCGTCTTCCTCGCTCACCGTCTGCTCCGCCTCACCGCTAATCAGTTTTTCCAGATAGTTGCGGTGGACGCTGTCGTCGGAACCGGAATGCATGGAGCGAAACTTGTAGAACGTAAATGGCACGAGATTTTTGCCGACACGAACCTGCCTGAAAATGGCGTCTCCGGGAGAGCTGTATTTGACCGCGAGCATGGTCGCCAGCATCAGCGGCGACAACAACACCAGCCCCACAACAGCGCCGAGAATATCGATGCCTCGCTTGGTGCGTAATTCCCAGGCGCGCCTTTTCGGACCGCGAACAAAGTAGTGTCCTTCGCGGTCATCAACAGCCTTCGCCTGTGCCTGTAGGCGGTCTAGAATGACGTGTGGATAACTGACTTTGACGACGGATGCCACCGGGTATCCCCCCGCTCCGCAAACCTTTTCAGCAACCCTATCCACATTGCGAGAATCCGTGTCCGGGAGCAGTACGCCAACGACATTGGCATCGAGAATGCCCACGCTGTCGGTTTGACGCAGTGCGCCCCGGAGTGCTGGCAGCGCTTGCGACATTACATCGTGTGTCGCGTCGCCCTCCTCGCCCAGTGTCAATAGTAGCAGCGAGACCGGCGACCCGGAGCGGTCGCTACGGAACCGTTCGCGAGAGACCTCCGCCAGGAACAGGGCCTTGGGCAGCACCGGCATTGCCCGCGCTCGCCGGCAATGCGATCGCGCCAGTGTCTTCTTGTCATCTGCAGGTGGTGCCTCGGACACCATACTCTGACCAGCCTTGTACATGCCATGCATCCCGAATAGCGGCAATGGCTTTCCCGCTTCGTACTGCCTGGCAGACTTCAGCGCCAGAAATCCAGAAGCGACAATGGGGAAAGCCCAATTCGCCTCATGGGTATACGCAATATATATGCCAAGCAAGGCCGCCCATACCCGCCGCGAGTTCAAGGCATGGCCCCGGCATCTCGATTAGGCCACCCAACGCGCTTCGCATGGTGGTGCGCAAAGCCCGCCCGACCGCAACAGCCGGCCACTTCACGAACCGGCGACGGGCCGCCATGGGCCTGTAATACAATCGATACAACAAAACACAATCCATTGCCTGCGTCGCCGAACCGGACAAAGGGCGTTCGAAAATCCGCCACCGGAAAAAACGCGACACCTTGAACCGAGCCCACCCCGGCACTTTGGCCGAGCGGCTTGCCACCCGCCCTGCACGCGAGTGAGTGCCGCTCACAGTGTTCCGCCCCAATTCTGGCACGATGCTTGCCTAATCAGGGTCGGGGGCGCGAGCCGATGCAATCACCCATACGGAGCCGGAAACTTGCGGCCATGGAACGGACAGCGAATGAAAGGGTTTCCCAGATGAAAGTTGGCATACTCGCCGGAGGCTACGGCACACGACTTGCCGAAGAGACCGAGGTTCGCCCCAAGCCCATGGTGGAAATCGGCGGAATGCCCATTCTCTGGCATATCATGATGCACTACTACCAATACGGGCATCGGGATTTCGCCATCGCCCTGGGCTACAAAGGCGACTACATCAAACGCTGGTTCGCGGATTTCTGCAGTCTTGGTGGCAACCTTCGTATCGAAACGGGTAACGGAAAGGTATCGAAAACGCACAATGGAGAGCGCCCCGACTGGGTCGTCGACCTTATCGACACCGGCCCCAAGACGCTCACCGGCGGCCGCATCAAGCGTTTGAGCGACTACTTCGGCAAGGAGACCTTCCTGCTCACCTGGGGCGACGGGCTATCGAACGTCGATCTCGACGCCCTCATTCGGTTCCACAAGGCACACGGTCGCCTGGCTACCGTCACCGCTGTTCGCCCCCCCGCCCGATATGGAAATATCGAAACCGATGGCGATCAGGTCACGCGTTTCACCGAGAAATCCCAGCTACACGAGGGCTGGATCAACGGCGCGTTTTTCGTATTGGAACCGGGCATTATGGACTACATCAGCGGCGATGACGTGATGTTTGAACATGCGCCCCTGGAGAGCCTCGCGGCGGATGGTCAGCTTATGGTCTATCGTCACGAATCGTTCTGGCAATGCATGGATACGCTTCGGGAAAAGCACCTGCTCGAAGAGCTATGGCAGAATGGCGCGCCCTGGAAATCATGGTAGACAACAGGGGAAAGTCAGAATGAATGTACTCGTAACCGGTCACCTGGGATACATCGGTTGCGTGTTGACGCAGCTCTTGATTGAACACGGGCACGATGTTCACGGTCTGGATTCCGACATCTACAGAAACTGTACATTCGTTGATTGCGTACCACAGGTGCCCTACCTGAATAAGGATGTACGCGATATCACCTTGGACGATGTTACGGGCTACGACGCGATCATTCACCTGGCGGGTTTATCCAATGACCCACTCGGTGACTACAAACCCTCGCTCACCGACAGCATAAACCGAAAGGGCTCGATCAGACTTGCCGAACTGGCAAAGGCCGCTGGTGTCCCTCGCTTTATCTTCGCGTCTTCCTGCAGCAACTACGGCGCCGCGGGGGAGACATTCCTCGACGAATCAGCCGCGTTCAACCCGGTGACACCCTATGGGGAATCCAAGGTCGCGGTAGAAAAAGCACTGTTGCCACTTGCCGATGATGAATTCTCTCCAACATTCCTGCGAGCGTCGACGGCATATGGCGTATCCCCTCGGCTTCGTTTTGACCTGGTGGTGAACAACTTGACGGCCTGGGCTTTCACCACGGGCCGCGTCTACCTGAAGAGCGATGGCACGCCCTGGCGACCTCTTGTCCATGTCGAGGATATCGCCCGCGCCTACGTCGCGACCCTGGAGGCACCCCTGGAAATGGTACACGCAAGGGCCTTCAATGTAGGCCAGACCAGCGAAAACTACCGCATTTCCGATATAGCGGAAATGGTCGAGGACTGTGTACCCAACAGCAAGGTGGAGTTTTCCGTCGACGGCGGGCCGGACAAACGCTGCTATCGAGTCGACTGCAACCTGCTATCGCGCACCCTGCACGGCTTCAAACCTCAGTGGACAGTAGAGCGCGGCATTCGCCAGCTGTATGAAAAGTATGTCGAAGTGGGCCTGAAAATGGAAGATTTCGAGGGCGCCCGGTTTCAGCGCATTGCCCACGTCAAGCACCTGATCAGTTCAAACATCCTGAATGAAGAAATGCGCTGGATTGCCTGACAACGGAGTACATCCACATGCCGACAAATACCACCTGCCGCTCATGTCACTCGGACAGCCTCTATCAGTTCCTTGACCTCGGCAGGGTACCGTTGGCTGACGGTCTGGTGAGCGCCGATGACCTGGAAAAAGACGAGCCGAGATTTCCCCTTGTCGTTGCCTTTTGCAGGCACTGCGCACTCGTGCAGATTCTTGAAACCGTCGCTCCCGAGACACTGTTTTCCGATGACTATCCCTATTACTCCTCCTTCTCCCCCTACATTCTCAAGCACAGCAAAGCAAACGTCGATGAGCTGATTGAACGTCGGAAACTGGGGCCGCGAAGCTTTGTAGTTGAATTGGCCAGCAACGATGGCTACCTCCTGAAAAACTATGTGGACGCGGGCGTTCCTGTACTGGGGATCGACCCCGCCAAGGGCCCTGTCGAGGCCGCGAACAACGCCGGCGTTCATACCCTGCATGCTTTCTTTGGCGAGAGCCTGGCGAGGCAGTTGGCAAACGAGGGCAAGCGGGCAGACATCATTCACGGCAATAATGTACTGGCTCATGTCGCGGATACCAATGGCTTCGTTAGCGGGATTGCCACGCTACTCAAGGACGACGGCGTTGCCGTTATCGAAGCGCCCTATGTAAAGAACCTGATAGACAACTGCGAATTCGACACCATCTATCACGAACACCTGTGCTATTTCTCCGTCACTTCGGCAAAAGCGCTGTTCAAAGCACACGGCCTGTATCTCAATGATGTGAAATGGCTGCCCATTCACGGTGGCTCGCTGCGATATTACTGCGAGAAGTCTGAAAACGTCAGCGACAACGTAAGCAACATGCTGGAATCCGAACACGCGGTGGGCCTGGATAGAAGTGACTACTATCACAAGTTCTCCCAACGCGTCGCCACGCTAAAAAATAGCGTCAACACACTATTGGCCGACATCAAGGCGGAGGGTAAATCCATCGCCGCATACGGCGCGGCCGCCAAGGGCGCCACGCTCATTAACTACATGGAGATTGGCACGGACACCCTGGATTTTGTTGTCGATCGCAACGTCCACAAGCAGGGACGCTATATGCCGGGACACCACATTCCGATAAAAGCCCCCGAAGCGCTGATCCACAGTGCGCCGGACTATGTCCTGATGCTTGCCTGGAATTTTGCGGATGAAATCCTGGCGCAGCAACAGCGCTATCTCGAGGGCGGCGGCAGGTTTATCGTTCCGGTGCCCGAACCCCGCGTGCTTTGAAAGGCTGCCCGATGAAAACACATACCTGCCCAGGCTGCCTCGATGGCCAGATGAGCATCTTTTATTCCCAGGATAGCGTGCCTTCAAACAGCTGCATACTGCTGTCCTCCCCAAAGGAAGCGATAGCCTATCCCCGCGGGCGAATGGACATGGGTTTTTGCGACAGCTGCGGATTCATATCCAACCTGTCTTTTGATCCGCGACTCACCGAATACAGCCAACGCTACGAGGAAACCCAGGCTTTCTCCGGCACGTTCAACGCATTCCACATCGCCCTGGTCGAACGGCTTATTCGTGACTACAGACTGACGGGAAAGCGCGTCCTCGAAATTGGTTGTGGCAAGGGCGAGTTTCTGAAGCTGATATGCCAGAAGGGCAATAATTCCGGAATAGGATTCGACCCGGGCTTTCGACCTGAACGAATAGGCAGCGACAGTTCGCCCGACATCACGTTTGTACAGGATTTTTACAGCGACAAGTATGCCCATGAAAAGGCGGATTTTGTATGTAGCAAGATGACGCTGGAGCATATTTCGCAAACTGGCGACTTCGTCGCTGGTGTCCGTCGCGCCATCGGCGAATACCGTTGCGATGTCTTCTTCCAGATACCCGAGGCAACACGAATCCTGGCCGACTGCGCCTTTGAAGACATTTATTACGAGCACTGCTCCTATTTTACGCCAGGCTCCCTGGCACGCCTGTTCCGCAGCAAGGGCTTCACCGTAACGAAGCTTTCAACCGAATACGACGGCCAGTATCTCACCATCGAAGCCAGGCCGCGTGCCGCCGGTGACGAGTCACCGCCCCTCGATCAAGAGGACGATCTTGCCACGCTGCGCCGTTACACCGCGGATTTTTCATCGCGGGTACGGAAAAAGCTCGAACAATGGCGCTCCGTTCTCGACAGGGCGGCGACCAATGGTGACAAAGTGGCGCTGTGGGGCTCCGGTTCCAAGGCGGTTTCCTTCCTGACCACACTGGAGTTAACGTCGGAAATTGAACAAATCGTAGATATCAATCCGCACCGCTGGGGACATTACATGGCTGGCACCGGGCATCCGATCGTATCCCCCGCTGAGCTCACCGAGTCGCGGCCGGACCTGGTCATAGCAATGAACCCGATTTACAAGCGCGAAATAACCAGGGACCTTTCCAGCATCGGTTTGTCGCCGACCGTTCTTACTCTCTAGGCGTGCGAAGCCCTCATGTCCAACTGCATCAGTTGTGGAGGCCGCCAAACAATAGGGCTTGTCACTATTGATCGCGTTCCCGTACTGTGCAACGACCTGCATCGGACCTCACGGGATGGGCGCGACGCCCCCACCGGCCGAATAGATCTCAGTTTCTGCACAAGCTGTGGCCACTATTTCAACCGCTCCTTCAAGCCGGAGCTCGTTTATTACTCGAAAAACTACGAAACGTCGCTCTACGCGTCACATGTATTCCGCAACCATGCTTCGTCACTGGTGGACAGGTTCGTATCGGTCTACGGCATTCAGGACAAGAAAGTGCTTGAAATTGGCTGTGGCCGGGGCGACTTTCTTCGCAGCATCTGCGAAGCAGGCAACAATTGCGGTATCGGCTTCGATACCTCCGCGCCTTTCGAGGGCGCCGACCCGAGCCTACCCAATGTATCCTTCGTTCGCGACTATTTCTCCCCGGAACATGAAGAGATCAGAGCGGATCTCATCGTCTGCCAGCAGGTGCTGGAACACACCGATAACCCGCTGGAATTCCTCAACCGCCTGAGCCAGACGCGGACATTCAGGGTGGGCAGGCCAATCATCTACATCGAAGTTCCCAACGGACTGTATACGGCCAGGGACTTGGGTATATGGGATTTGATATATGAACACGTGTCATATTTCACCCCATCATCCATCAGCCGCCTGGTGAAGAGTTGCGGGCTGGAAATCCTCGACATGGGTGAGTCCTTCGGCGGCCAGTATCTGTATGTTGAGGCGGTAGCCGGCGGCCGGTCTTGCGCGGAAAAGGCAGCTTCGGTTTCGGAGACGGAAACCGGGATCGCCCGGCAATTCAGCGGCAGGTTCCACGCCAAGATGGAAACGTATACCGCCTGGATGTCGGCCAACGCGGACTTTCTGCAACGCACCCATATCTGGGGAGCCGGTTCCAAGGGAATAACATTCAGCAACCTGGTGGACCCGCAGGGGAGAATCGCGGGCCTGATCGACCAGAACCCCAAGAAGCATGACCGTTACATCGCCGGAACCGGGCTGCCTATCTCAGGCGTTTCAGCCAGTGCGCTCCGGGATAGCGCCTATGTGGTCGTGATGAATCCGCAGTATACACAGGAAATTGAGTCCCAGCTGAGGGAGCTGGGAAGCAGGGCGCAGGTTGTGCCCGCCTAGCAGGCTGACGAAAAGCAGCCTGCGTCAGTGGCAATGCTTCGCTCCCGGCCCCGGTACGGAAGCTGAAAATCTCCAGGACGATGAAAAGGCAACGGCTCGATGAACACCCCGATACTTTCCGTGGGCATGCCGGTCTACAATGGCGAGCCCTTTCTGAGACAGGCACTGGAAGCCATCCTTTCCCAGGACTTTACCGATTTTGAGTTGATTATTTCGGATAATTGCTCAACAGACGACACGCAATCGATTTGTCTGGAATTCGCCGCCATTGACCAGCGCATCAGCTATCACCGAAACGAGCGCAATATCGGCGCCGCTCGCAACTACAACAAAGTATTCCTGCTCGCCCGGGGAAAGTACTTCAAATGGGCAACGCACGACGATATCTGCCTTCCAGGCCATTTCCGTCGGTGCGTCACCACTATTGACAAGGCTCCCTCGAGCGTCGTCCTCGTCTATCCGCAATCGCGATTCATCGATGACCAGGGCGAACACCTATCCGAAGACGCCGATATCCTGGAGACAAGACACAGCAAGCCGTATATGCGCCTTTCTCGTATTCTCTGTCATGTCAGTATGGCCAACGCCATTTTTGGTGTTATCCGGTGCGAAGCACTTCGCAAGACGCGACTCATCGATTCCTTTATCGCTTCCGACTATGTACTGCTTGCGGAGCTGGCAATGCTCGGAGAGCTCTGGGAAGTGCGCGAACCGCTGTATCTACGCCGCATACACCACGGCGCGTCGCAATATGCCAATACCTCGAACCAAGCGGTGCAGGCGTGGTTCGACCCTTCAAGGCGCTTAACATTCACCAGGTTTCACACCTGGTTTCCGACCACGTCCATTCGCGTCCGCCTGTTGACGGAGTGGATAAAATCGACACAAACGATCGGCATTTCCCGCTATGACAGCATACTCTGCGGTTTGTCTGTACCCGTCGTTTACGGCTATGCGCGGTTTCGCTGCTTCGCGGGCAATATTAAAGCCCACTTACTGCGACCACTGGGTAACTAGGGGATGAGCCGCCTAGCGCTGCCAGGGTATGGGACCAACCCGCCAACCATTCCGCTGTCGCTTTCCCCGGGCTCCCGATCAAAACACCAGGCCGCCCGTGTTTATCCCGCCGCTTAAATCGGGAGAACGGGCATCCGCGGCTGGTGCGCGTCGATACATGATATCGGCTACCCGGTGGGCGACCATCGGCCAGGTCGTCAGCCAAATTCTTCGACTGGGCATATCGCTGTTGCTCGCGCGGCTGCTGGGGCCCGCCGAGTTCGGCCTGATAGCAATGGCCATGGTTGTTGTGGGCTTTGCCGACCTGTTCAAGGATCTCGGCACCAGCTCGGCCATGATCAAGATTGAACATTTGCAGAACAAACTCGTCAATGGCGTATTCTATCTGAACCTCATGGTTGGCGCGGCTATCTATGCCGTGATATTGCTTCTGGCGCCACTGTTCGCCAAGCTGTACTCACAACCGGACGTCACGGACATTCTCGGCGTCATTGCGCTCACCCTGCCCATCACTTCCTTGAGCCTGAGCAAACGCGCGCTTCTACAACGGGAACTGCGGTTCGGATGCCTGGCAATCATAGACATTCTATCCGCGGTACTCTACGGATTCATTGCCATTTGTCTCGCGCTTAGGGGGTTCGAGGTCTGGAGCCTGGCGCTGGCCACTGTAGCCGCGGCTTTCTTCAATTCCATTCTGATCTGGTTCTCGCATTCCTGGCGCCCCTCCCTCGCACTCACTTTCGCGGACATCGGAGAGATCAAGGGCTGGTGTATGAGCATGACCGGCTCTCACATATTCAGCTATATCGTGACCCAGGCTGACAAGTTCCTACTGGGTGTGTTCCTGGGCCAGGTCGCTCTCGGCCTCTATGCCTTTGCACAACGCCTGATGGAGCTGGTCCTGAGCTGCATCGCCACGCCGGTATCCAGTGTTCTTTTCCCTGCCTTTTCCAGCATGAGCCACGACAACGTCAAGATAGCCGCGATGTACACCCGGGCCTGTGTCTCCATCTCGTTAATCGCGTTCCCAATGATCGCCTTGATGGGTGCGATGGCGGAACCGGCGATCCGGGTACTGCTCGGCGAGCAGTGGGCACCGCTGATACCGCTGATCATTCTCTTTACTGTTCCCACCATGATTCAATGCCTTGCGAGAACCGTGGGCAGTATCTACATGTCCAAGGATAAACCACACCTGCTGCTGGCCTGGCAGGTCTTTGCGGGGGTCGCCCAGCTAACATCGTTTTTTATCGGCCTGCCCTGGGGAGTCGAGGGTATCGTGGCCGCTTACGCCACCGTTACGCTGATACTTGCCTACCCTACTTTCATGATTCCATTCCGGCTGCTAAACACGCAGCTATCCGGCTTTTGGAGGGCGCTGCTGCCAACCGCGGCGGCCACGGGCTTAATGGTCAGTGTCGCCATACTGGCCAAATCGATCCTGTTCGAACTGCTGGACTCCGCGCTGCTGGTGGTGGCGCTGGCAAGTGGATTGGCGATACTGGCCTATGCGATCGCCGCCAGAGCCCTGCGGATTTCGGCGATCGAGGATGTATTTCTGTTCCTGAAAATACAGCGATCCTGAACGTTGGTCTCCAAACCCGGACCGGCAGGGATTCAGGTTCAAGGCAATACGCCGACACGCCTTTCCCGAGCGTTTCGGTCAATCGAGGGCGGCCGGAACTGAAACCGACAATTCCAGGGGCTTGATCGCCGACTCGATCAATTCAGATGCATCGCTGAAATCCGTGGCATCGATTAGCCCCATCGAGAAGCTGGCCGGCACCGACGTAATCAAGCTTTCCAGCTCGTTCCGGCCGAAACCGAACACCGTCATCACGCCTTCTTGGGGTCGATAGGAGTCGATAACGAGATCGTCTTCATGCTGCGCGAGAAACAGTGACCGGCCCGCGACCGGGTCGGCGAAATAGACCCACTGATCGGCCGGCAGATCGCCCGACCAGCTCGAAGACAGCAGTGCAGTGCTGCCGTCCGACCTTACCGAGAAATCGCTATTCGCATCAAACACGCCCCCGGGCGTCCCCTCGTACAGGAACCAGTACGGCCTTGCCGCGGCCAGAACGGTCATTGTCGCCCTGTTGGGGTAGAATTCCCAACGTGTTTTCCACAGCCCGTCGTTGGTCTGGGAATCCACGACAACCTTCACGGGACCGTGATGTACGAGGGAGCTCGTGGCGCCAAGCGAGCCAGGGTGAAAATGCCCCTCTGGATACACCAGGTTGGGTATGCCCCGGAAATTGCCCGCAGAACCGCCGGTCGGATGATAGTCAACCCAGTCGTTACCGTTATTGTCCAGGACACTTGAGAACGCGCCTCCCTGCTTCTGGAAAAGGTAGGTGCCGACCTGGGTTTGAATTTCATAGGCGTACTGATCCTCGTCGAACACATCGTCTGTCAGCGCTACCAGTGGCGCACTGCCCGGCGAGGGTGTACTGCCGCCACCCAATGTATCGAAATACAAGTGGAAGTAGCGAGCGGATCGCTGCGGAGTCAAGCCGCTCATGTAGATCACGATGTCACCGACGGCATTGGAAACCGGATCGAAATTGATCGCCGGGACGAACTGGAAGGGGATGTCGGCTGACACTACCGCCCCGTTGGCGTCAACCTCATGACAGCGCAGCGTCGACAGGTCGACTTCTCCGCTTGCCCCAAGATCCGCAATCAACTGGGTGAAATTCACGTCGAGTTCCGCGACCCGCCCCTCGCGAGGGAACTCCGCGGACCCGACACTGAGCAAGGTACGGTAGCGCCAGTTACTGTCCCACCAGGCCCCGCTGTCACTACCGATAGCGGTCACTGTCGCCACGGCGGCTTCCGACTGGTTGCCCGCCTCATCGCCGGCCCGCACCTCGTAGAGGTAGGGCCCCCCGCCTGCATTGCCATCGGTCCAGCGCGTATCTGTCACCGTGGCCACGAGAATGGAATCCCTGTAGATTTGATATTCCGTTACACCGACATCATCAATCGAGGCATCCCAGAACAGGTCGACGCGGGACGCACCCATGGGTACTGCAACCAGGTTTTCCGGTGTGCTGGGAATCTCCGGATTGACGAGCGCCTTGACTTCGACGTTACCGAATCGCGCATCCGCATGGTGAGCGAGCAGGCCGATAGCCCCCGACACCGGCCCCTGGTCCGTGACGAATTCCATGTGCCACTGTAGCGGCTCGGGTTCGGCTTCCTCCCATACCTTGAAGCGGTAGCGGGTGTCGGTGGCGTCGAGCGTCTCCACCTGCACCTTGAACACATATCGTACGCCGAACACAAGCGGCGCCACGTGACTGTCATAGCGTGAGTTGTCGCTGCCGATGAGCTCATACCCCGATCCCCATAGATACCAGGCGAAGGCGCCGGCGGGGAACCAGTACTGGCTCGGCTGCTCCGACCCCAGCGGTGTATGTCCGGGCCACCTGATCGCCAGGCCGACCAGGGGGCTGCCGCTCTGCCAGACATAGGCGTGCGGCCCGTGTTCATGTACCGTAACGGGAACAGTGACTTCGTAATCGGTCCAGCCGACATCACCTATCACCAACAGCCTGTCGTAATCCAGTGTTCTCGACGCCACTTCTCCGTTCTCGACCGACCACTCGCCATCAACGGGATACGCCCATCTTTCAACCGTTCCATCCAGTGACCAATCGACGGTGTAATCGGGGTCGAGCGTCGTTGTGTCGAGGACGACCGTCACCGTCTCACTCGTGCTACGCCCGGAATCATCTTCCGCCCGGATCACCAGCTGATTGGCGCCCGGAACAAGCTGTGTATAGTCGATCTCGACATTGAAGTCGCCCTTTCCAGCCAGACGCCGGCTGTCCGGCCCCACATTCAGGTTTTCCGGGTTGCCGCCATTGAGGGCGTAGGTCAGCGAATTCAGGGCGTGGGCGGTGGCCACGCGCCCCCGAACGTTGATCCAGCGCTGCGCCCGCCCCCGGTCGCCAAAGGTAAGCACATTGTCGTCGAACAGCGTAATCGAGGGCGCACTACCAATACCCGGGTGCGGACAATCCGCCGTCGTGAATACCAGTGAAGCCGTGCCGCTGTCTCCGCTAAACGCCTCCGAGGTCAGGCGCAGCGCATAGCTCTGCTCACAGCGCAGCCAGTCGAGTTCGAGGCTGTGCTCGAACTCATATACCTCGCTCGACGCACTGGCACCGTATTGGGTGGTAATTCCATAGTCGGCGCGGGATACGGCACCAACGTCGGTAGACCACGTGACGGTCGCCGTTGTCGGTCCGGTTGGCTGGACCACGACATTACTCAGTATCGGGCCACTCCCCCCGATTTCCCGGAATATCGCGGTAACCGTCATATCCCCGTCGACGGGCGCGGCTAGCGGATTAACGGTCCCGGTCAGATCGCCATCCCAGCCCTCGAACAGCCAGCCCGCCTCTGGTGCCGCGGTCAGCGTGACCACCGTTCCCTCCGCATAGGTACCGCCCGCCGGGTCCAGTGTCACGGCACCGGCGCCACTGGTGGCCACCGTCAGGGTGTACTCCGGCACCGGTACCGGACTAAAGTGCGCCTGCACCACCGCATCACCGCTCATGGTAATGCTCGCCGGACTGACCGCGCCCGCCAGATCGCCGCTCCAGCCCTCGAACATCCAGCCCGTGTCCGGCAGGGCCGTCAGCGTGACCACCGCCCCTTCCGGATACAGGGCGCTGCCCGGAGAACAGCCCACCGCCGGATCGACGGCAACGAGCCCGGGGCCCGAGGTCGAGATACCCAGGCTGTATTGCGCCAAGCCACCGCAGTCCTGCACGAAATTCGCCAGCGCCTCGACATTGCCGTCCATCGTGAGCTGCGCCGGATTCCCGGCCCCGGCCAGGTCACCGCTCCAGCTGTGGAACAGCCAGCCGGGGTCCGCTTGCGCCTCAACGGTCACCGCGGAGCCCGGCGCATAGCTGCCCTGGTCGGGGGTCGCCACCACCGCGCCCCGGCCGGTTGTCTCCCGCGACAGAACATAGCTGCGCTCGAGGGGGGCGGCCAGGTTCATAAAGTAATCGGCCAGGGCCGCGTGCGCCGGTGCCGGACTGCCGCTATTGCCGCCGTAGATACCCACCGCGGACACCGACAGGGGCTGTGTGAAGGTCGCCGCGACCTGCCAGTCGCCGCCATCCATGGAGTAGCTGTGCGTCCAGCTATCGCCCTCGCGCGCGAGGCGCGCGTACAGCGGCGGCACCGCGCCGGGCAGCGCCAGGTTGGCCTGCACCACCGAATTGCCACCGTCGATAAAGGCGGTGAAAACCCGGACCTGGGAGCCATCGTGATAGATCCCGGCCCGAACAAAGGTCGCGCCGTCCTGCTCCGCCAGCACGCCCTGCATCTGGAACGCCTGACTTCCCGCGCTGTCGAACTTCACCTCGACCAGGAAGTCTTCGTCCGCGGCCGACTGCATGACACGTACCGCGCTGTTGCCCCCGCCCCAGGGTTCATGGTTCTGCCCGGCCGGGACATCAATCACCAGCCGGCCGCCGACCGCGCTGGCCTGGCCACCGCCAAGCGGGTCCACCAGGGTCCAGACGCCGGGGTCCAGCGAGGTCCCCACAAAGTCATCCGAGACCAGGCCACTGGCACTGCCCGGCTCGATAAAGTTCGCCTGAACCAGCGCATCCGCTGTCACCGTCAGCGTTTGCGGATTGACGGTCCCGGCCAGGTCGCCATCCCAGCTCTCGAACAGCCAGCCCGCCTCTGGTGCCGCGGTCAGCGTGACCACCGTTCCCTCCTCATAGGTACCGCCCGCCGGGTCCAGTGTCACGGCACCGGCGCCACTGGTGGCCACCGTCAGGGTGTACTCCGGCACCGGTACCGGACTAAAGTGCGCCTGCACCACCGCATCACCGCTCATGGTAATGCTCGCCGGACTGACCGCGCCCGCCAGATCGCCGCTCCAGCCCTCGAACATCCAGCCCGTGTCCGGCAGGGCCGTCAGCGTGACCACCGCCCCTTCCGGATACAGGGCGCTGCCCGGAGAACAGCCCACCGCCGGATCGGCGGCAACAAGCCCGGAGCCCGAGGTCGAGATACCCAGGCTGTATTGCGCCAAGCCACCGCAGTCCTGCACGAAATTCGCCAGCGCCTCGACATTGCCGTCCATCGTGAGCTGCGCCGGATTCCCGGCCCCGGCCAGGTCACCGCTCCAGCTGTGGAACAGCCAGCCGGGGTCCGCTTTCGCCTCAACGGTCACCGCGGAGCCCGGCGCATAGCTGCCCTGGTCGGGGGTCGCCACCACCGCGCCCCGGCCGGTTGTCTCCCGCGACAGAACATAGCTGCGCTCGAGGGGGGCGGCCAGGTTCATGAAGTAATCGGCCAGGGCCGCGTGCGCCGGTGCCGGACTGCCGCTATTGCCGCCGTAGATGCCCACCGCGGACACCGACAGGGGCTGTGTGAAGGTCGCCGCGACCTGCCAGTCACCGCCATCCATGGAGTAGCTGTGCGTCCAGCTATCGCCCTCGCGCGCGAGGCGCGCGTACAGCGGCGGCACCGCGCCGGGCAGCGCCAGATTGGCCTGCACCACCGAATTGCCACCGTCGATAACGGCGGTGAAAACCCGGATTTGGGAGCCATCGTGATAGAACCCGGCCCGAACAAAGGTCGCGCCGTCCTGCTCGGCCAGCACGCCCTGCATCTGGAAGACCTGACTCCCCACACTGTCGAACTTCACCTCGACCTGGAAGTCTTCGTCCGCGGCCGATTGCATGACACGTACCGCGCTGTTGCCTCCGACCCAGGGTTCATGGTTCTGCCCGGCCGGGACATCGATCACCAGCCGGCCGCCAACCGCGCTGGCCTGGCCACCGCCAAGCGGGTCCACCAGGGTCCAGACACCGGGGTCCAGCGAGGTCCCCACAAAGTCATCCGAGACCAGGCCGCCCACCGTCAATCCAACCGCCACCGGGCTCGATGACTGCAAACCGTCCCTCGCCCGGTAGGTAAAGGTGTCGGTGCCGATGTAGCCGGCCCCGGGCGTGTAGTCGAATGAACCGTCCGCGTTCAGCGCCAGGCTGCCATGCGCCACATCGTCCACCAGCTCCGCCTGCAGCGGATCGCCCTCCGGGTCGGTGTCGTTGCTCAACACGCCGCCACCCGCCGCCACCGACAGCGGCGTGTCCCTGGACACCGCATACTCGTCCGCCACGGCCTGCGGCGCCCCGTTTCCGGTGACCAGCGCCAGCACCTCGCCGGCATCCAGCGCCCGGTCCAGGATCTGCACCCGATCCAGCAGGCCCGCAAACAGACGGCTGCCCCCGCCCGGCTGCGCTCCCACCGCAACGCCCATCGACGGGTCCACGTCCATCGCCCCCGCCAGCGGCACGCTGCCAACCAGTTGCCCGTCGAGGTACAACCGCAGCGTCGCCCCATCGTGGGTCAGGGCCGCGTGTTGCCACACCCCGGTGAGCAGATTCCCGGCATCGGCAATCAGCGTCCGCGTGCTGCCGCCCACCCGCACCCGGCCGCGCAGGCGAACCGCGCCGCCCGAGCGGATGGTGCTCAACATGAACACGTGCTCGTTGTCGGACAGTCCCACGGCCTTGGACAGCAACCGCGGGTCCTGCGCCGCGCCGGGATAGCTGTCCGCCTTGAACCACACGGCCAGCGTCAGGCCGGCCCCGGCCACGTCGAGGTTGCCGAGATCGACCCAGTCGTTGACCCCGTCCAGCCGCAGCGCGTAGGCGCTGCCGTCCGCCGTGCCGGACTCGTAGGCCGGGCCGCCGACGAGTTCGCCGTGGTTGCCCTGGCCGCTGCCGTCCAGCGCCTGCGTGCCACCGCCCTCGTCGAGGGACAACTGCACCACCGAACCTGGGATCACGGGCAGCTCCGCCTGAACGTCGATCGTCACGGTTGCCGTGTTCGACAGGGCAAGGCCATCCCCGACGGTATAGCTGAACAGGTCCGCGCCGCGGTAACCCGCCTCCGGCATGTAGGTAAAGGAGCCGTCGGCATTCAGCGCCAGCGTGCCGTGATCGACATCCTCCACCAGGGTCGCGTTGTGCAGCGGGTCGCCATCCACATCGGTATCGTTGGCCAGCACGCCGTTGGCCACCCCGACCACCAGCGCGCCGTTTTCACTGGCCTGGTAGCTGTCCGCGAGGGCCACCGGGGGGTCGTTTACCGCCAGCACCGTCAGCGTCACCGTCGCCTCGGCACCGGCACCCGTGCTGCCATCCACCGCCCGATAGACGAAGGTATCGGAACCGCTATAGTCGGCCCCGGGCGTGTAGTCGAATGAGCCGTCCGCGTTCAGCACCAGGCCGCCATGCGCCACATCCTCCACCAGCTCCGCCTGTAGCGGGTCGCCCTCCGGGTCGGTATCGTTGCTCAACACGCCGCCCCCCACCGCCACCGACAGCGGCGTATCCTCGGACACCGCGTACTCGTCCGCCACGGCCTGCGGCGCCCCGTTCCCCGAGGCCAGCACCAGCACCTCGCCGGCATCCAGCGCCCGGTCCAGGATCTGCACCCGATCCAGCAGGCCAGCGAACAGACGGCTGCCCCCGCCCGGCTGCGCTCCCACCGCGACGCCCATCGACGGGTCCACGTCCATCGCCCCCGCCAGCGGCACGCTGCCAACCAGTTGCCCGTCGAGGTACAACCGCAGCGTCGACCCGTCGTGGGTCAGGGCCGCGTGTTGCCACACCCCGGTGAGCAGATTCCCGGCGTCGGCAATCAGCGTCCGCGTGCTGCCGCCCACCCGCACCCGGCCGCGCAGGCGAACCGCGCCGCCCGAGCGAATGGTGCTCAACATGAACACGTGTTCGTTGTCGGACAATCCCGCGGCCTTGGACAGCAACCGCGGGTCCTGCGCCGCGCCGGGATAGCTGTCCGCCTTGAACCACACGGCCAGTGTCAGGCCGGCCCCGGCCACGTCGAGGTTGCCGAGATCGACCCAGTCGTTGACCCCGTCCAGCCGCAGCGCGTAGGCACTGCCGTCCGCCGTGCCGGACTCGTAGGCCGGGCCGCCGACGAGTTCGCCGTGGTTGCCCTGGCCGCTGCCGTCCAGCGCCTGCGTGCCACTGCCCTCGTCGAGGGACAACTGCACCACCGAACCTGAGATCACCGGCAGCTCCGCCTGAACGTCGATCGTCACGGTTGCCGTGTTCGACAGGGCAAGGCCATCCCCGACGGTATAGCTGAACAGGTCTGCGCCGCGGTAACCCGCTTCCGGCATATAGGTAAAGGAGCCGTCGGCATTCAGCGCCAGCGTGCCGTGATCGACATCGTCCACCAGGGTCGCATTTTGCAGCGAGTCGCCATCCACATCGGTATCGTTGGCCAGCACGCCGTCGGCCACCCCGACCACCAGCGCGCCGTTTTCGCTGATCTGGTAGCTGTCCGCGAGGGCCACCGGGGGGTCGTTTACCGCCAGCACCGTCAGCGTCACCGTCGCCTCGGCGCTGGCACCCGTGCCGCCATCCACCGCCCGATAGACAAAACTGTCGTCTCCGACAAAGTTCGCCGCGGGCAGGTAACTGAAGGCACCGTCCGCCCCGAGGCTCTGCAGCGTTCCGTGGACCGGCCCCGACACCAGTTCAGCCACTAAATCCAGTGCGCCGCTGGAATCGATATCATTGAGCAGCAGGCCGTCCAGCGCCGTGGTCAGCCACAGTTCGTCCTCGTTCACTGTATAGGCATCCGCCATCGCCACGGGCGGAGTGGCGATAATAATGGTCACCGTTGCGGACTCCGACTCCAGTTCGCCGTCACTGGCTCGATAGCGGAAGCTGTCGCTGCCGTCGTAGCCCACGTCGGGTGAATAGGTAAAGGAACCGTCCGGACTCAGGCTCAACTGACCGTTGCTGACACCGGCCTCCAGCACTGCCTGTAAAGTCACGCTGTCAACATCCGTGTCGTTGGCCAGCACGCCGCTGCCCGCGGCGACCGCCAGAGACTCTCCGGGGACTGCGAGATAAGTATCGTCCACCGCCAAAGGCGCGTCGGCGACATCCCCCACAACCAGGGAGACTTGCGCGAGGGACGAGAATTGCAAGCCATCGCTCGCCCGGTAGGTAAAGGTGTCGGTGCCGACATAGTCGGCCCCGGGCGTGTAGTCAAATGAACCGTCCGCGTTCAGCACCAGGCCGCCATGCGCGGCATCGTCCACCAGTTCCGCCTGCAGCGGGTCGCCCTCCGGGTCGGTGTCGTTGCTCAATACGCCGCCACCCGCCACCACCGATAACGGCGTATCCTCGGACACCGCGTACTCGTCCGCCGCGGCCTGCGGAGCCCCGTTCCCGGTGACCAGCGCCAGTACCTCGCCGGCATCCAGCGCCCGGTCCAGGATCTGCACCCGATCCAGCAGGCCCGCGAACAGGCGGTTGCCCCCGCCCGGCTGCGCCCCCACCGCAACGCCCATCGAGGGGTCCACGTCCATCGCCCCCGCCAGCGGCGCGCTGCCAACCAGTTGCCCGTCGAGGTAGAGCCGCAGCGTCGACCCGTCGTGGGTCAGGGCCGCGTGTTGCCACACCCCGGTGAGCAGATTCCCGGTATCGGCAATCAGCGTCCGCGTGCTGCCACCCACCCGCACCCGGCCGCGCAGGCGAACCGCGTCGCCCGAGCGGATGGTGCTCAACATGAACACGTGCTCGTTGTCGGACAATCCCACGGCCTTGGACAGCAGCCGCGGGTCCTGCGCGGCGCCGGGAAAACTGTCCGCCTTGAACCACACGGCCAGCGTCAGGCCGGCCCCGGCCACGTCGAGGTTGCCGAGATCGACCCAGTCGTTGACGCCGTCCAGCCGCAGCGCGTAGGCGCTGCCGTCCGCCGTGCCGGACTCATAAGCCGGGCCGCCGATAAGCTCGCCGTGGTTGCCCTGGCCGCTGCCATCCAGCGCCTGGGTGCCACTGCCCTCGTCGAGGGACAGCTGCACAACCTTGGCGCCGAAACCCGGCGTGGACCAGATGCAGCATAGCCCCAGGAGAAAGACGCCGAAAATGGACGCGGGTGTCCTCATAGACAGTTCCTGTTCATGGCGCGGCCCGACATGACTCGGTGTATAGCGTGGTACTTCAAAGTGTTCGGCTTACTTAACAAAAGGACAGTATTCTGAATGGCCCGTTAAACCAGGCGCCCGCCCCACCGAGTGCTTGAACAATGAATTTCCTCCACCAGTGAATTGATTCCGTATATCTCTATTCCTTTTGCAAATAACGCGCCACCAACTGACGGGCCGGGAATCCGCATTGGGGCCCGCCGACTGATACGACTCAACACCTGGCAAGCCATTGCAAGGAGCGGGCGGCTGAAAGCCTCATACCGCAGTGCGCCAGCGAAGCGGGCCATGAAATTGGCCTGCATCTTGCAGCGACTCGCGAGACTTCGCAGCGCGGATCGAAGTGTTGCAGTCCTTGCTTCCACCTAGCCAATGAATAGGGGGCCACTTTGCTAAGGATAGGTATCGTCGGTTATGGGTATTGGGGCCCGAATCTGGTCCGGAATTTTTCCACAACACAGGGAGCCGAAGTCAAAATCGTCGCCGATCTCGACCCCGCGCGGCTGGCCAGGGTAAAGCAGCTGAACCCGGCAATTGAAGTAACGGCGGATATACAGGACCTCCTCGCCAATCCCGACCTGGACGCCGTTGCTATTGCGACGCCGGTTTCCACGCATTACGAACTTGCATTGCAGGCCCTGCGTGCAAACAAGCACGTATTTGTCGAAAAGCCGATCGCCGAAAATTCCGAGCAGACCGAGCACCTAATCGAAGAAGCCGAAAAGCGCGATCTCGTGCTGCACGTCGACCACACCTTTATCTATACAGGTGCGGTGAGAAAAATGCGCGATCTAGTGCGAGACGGCGAAATTGGTGATATCTACTACTACGACTCGACCCGCGTCAATCTCGGCCTGTTCCAGTCCGACGTCAACGTAATGTGGGACCTGGCTGTACACGACCTGTCCATAATGGACTATGTATTGCCGTCCAAGGTTACGGCTGTCTCGGCGTCGGGCGTGAGTCATCTCAAAGGGCAACCCGCTAACGTCGCATATCTTACCGTCTTCTTTGAAGACAACTGTATCGCCCACCTGCACGTGAACTGGCTATCACCAGTCAAGCTGCGCAAAACCCTGCTCGGCGGAAGTCGCAAGATGATTGTGTACGACGACCTT
The DNA here is from genome assembly GCF_017255185.1 of Parahaliea mediterranea. Classification (GTDB taxonomy): domain Bacteria; phylum Pseudomonadota; class Gammaproteobacteria; order Pseudomonadales; family Halieaceae; genus JAFKCZ01. Next base: position 366,408 of record NZ_JAFKCZ010000001.1, on the reverse strand, counting down.
GAACCGAGCGAAAAGATAAAAATCTATGACAAGGGAATTACCTTGCACGAAGACAAGGAAAAAGCCTATCAACAAAGGGTGGCCTATCGCAGCGGCGACATGCTTGCACCGGAACTGGACATCAGGGAAGCGCTTCAGGTTGAAGCCGAGCAGTTCCTGCGTTGTATCAACGAGAATATAGCTTCGCCCAGTAACGGGCAGGCTGGCCTGCGCGTGCTGCGAATTCTCGAAGCGGCGACAGTGTCACTCTCGGAACGGGGCAGGCCCGTTAAACTCGGCTGGAACGGGAGAGGCATGAAAGTGGCATGATACCGTTTCTGGACCTGAAGGCTCAATACGAAAGCATCAAGGATGAAATCATGCCGGCGGTCAGTGAGACGCTGGCGAGCACGCAATGGATTCTGGGCGATCAGGTGACGGCGTTTGAGAATGAGTTCGCACAGTACTGCTCGGCGGGTATCGGAGTCGGCGTGAATTCCGGCACCAGCGCCTTGCACCTCGCGCTACTGGCCGCCGGTATCGGGCCCGGCGATAAAGTCATCACCGTTGCAAACACCTTTGTCGCGACCGTGGCGGCGATCGATTACACCGGGGCCCAGGCTGTATACGTGGACGTCGACGAACACACCCTGAACATCGATCCCGGCCTGATAGAGTCAGCCATAACAACGCAAACGAAAGCAATCGTTCCTGTTCACCTTCATGGCCAGCCGGCGGACATGGACCCTATTATGGAAATAGCCAGGCGGTACGGCCTGGTTGTCATAGAGGATGCAGCGCAGGCTCACGGCGCCGAATACAGGGGTCGGCGGGTCGGCACCCTGGCCGACATGGGCTGTTTTAGCTTCTATCCTGGAAAAAACCTCGGCGCCTGTGGCGAAGGCGGCATCGTACTGACAGACAACCCTCTGTATGCCGAAAAAATACGCATGTTGCGCGACTGGGGACAGGAGCGGAAATACCACCATGTGCACAAGGGGTTCAACTATCGCATGGAAGGTCTTCAGGCCGCCATACTTCGCGTAAAACTTCGACATCTTGACGCCTGGACCACGGCCAGGCGCGATATCGCCAGTTACTACGACGAGCTGCTCGCGGGCAGTGATATCACATGCCCTTGGGAGCAAAGCAACACCAGGCATGTGTACCACGTATATGCAATACGTGTTCGCGACAGGGATCGCGTACGACAACACCTCGATAAAAGCCATATACAAACGGGCATTCACTACCCAATACCGGTTCACCTGCAGGCCGCCTACGCGACCAGCCGTTGCGTCAGTGGCGATCTGCCGGTTACAGAACGCGCCGCGGGAGAACTTCTTTCGCTGCCAATCTTTGCCGAGCTGGGAAAACACGAGGCAATGCAAGTGAATAACGTACTGCGCTCTGCGCTAAAGGAAACCGCATGACAGCTTGCCGACGAGCCTGCCGGCAAAAAATCGTAACGCGGATAGGACGAGCCGACGGAGCCAAAAGGCGCGACGAACAGCGTCCATCCACCACTTAATCAGGACAGACTGTGGCCAGCAACAACGGAATATGGATCGACCTGGACAATACGCCCCACGTCCCCTTCTTCCGGCCGATCATCGCACAACTCACCGACCGGGGGGAAAAGGTAGCGGTGACGGCACGCGAAGCTTTTCAGGTATGCCAACTGGCTGACCTATTGGGTGTCCGCTACCAGAAAATCGGGCGCCACTACGGGAAAAACCCATTCCTCAAGATAACGGGGCTCGTCTGGCGCAGCGTGCAAATGATTCCGTTTGTGCTGCGCAAGCGTCCGTCCCTGGCGCTTTCGCACGGATCCAGATCGCAAATCCTGATCTGTAATCTCCTGCGCATACCTACTGTCATGCTGATGGACTACGAACATGCAAAAACACCACTGCTACTCAGGCCACGCTGGCAGATAGTGCCCAGCGCGATCTGGAGCGAGCGCCTGCAATGCAGAAACAGGAAACGCATCCTCGCATACGACGGCATCAAGGAGGACGTCTATGCCCACGACTTTGTCGTGGACCCTTCACTACCGGGGGCGCTGGGGATAAATACCGACAAAATCGTCGTCACCGTGAGGCCGCCCGCGACAGAATCTCACTACCATCAAGCTGAAAGCGATTTGCTGTTCGAGGCGTTCATGGACCGGGCTTGCTCAAACAGTGAACTGCAGATCATTTTACTTCCCAGAAACCGGAAGCAGGAGGCTTTCTATCGAGCCTCTCACCCTGAGTGGTTCATCGGTAAACGAGTGATTGTACCGGAAATCGCCGTAAACGGGCTGGACCTGCTGTGGCACTCGGACCTCGTGGTGAGCGGTGGCGGCACGATGAACCGGGAAGCGGCGGCACTCAATGTGCCTGTATACAGCATCTTCAGGGGCCCGGCCGGCCTCGTAGACAAAGAGCTGGCTCGACAGCGGCGCCTGGTAATGGTCGACAGTGTGAGCGCAGTGCAAGAGATCGGCTTGCGAAAAAAAACGTCCAGGCCAATCGAGGAAACTCAGAACACTCCCCTCACAACGATCCTGGAGCATATCGAAGAGATCTTGCGGCAGGAAAACCTGTGCTCGCAGGCGCATGCCGTGTGAAAGGGCGACTGAGAGTTGACACGTTCAATGAGCAGGCCCTGGGTGAGTTCATGGTAATTTTCGCAATCGGGACATAACACGAAGTGTTTTAACATGCTCTCATCGATATTCACATTGGACTACGAAATTCACGGAAACGGCGACGGATGCCCCATGGCACTCATGGTCGACCCTACCGATCGCCTGCTTCGTCTCTTCAGCGAATACGGCGCCAGACTCACGATCATGGCCGACGTTGCCGAGATAATAAAATACCGGGACTACTTCCGGGATACGGGCAATGATCGCTTTCATTACCAAAGCATCAAGCAGCAGCTTCGCGACGCCATAAAATGCGGTCACGATGTCCAGCTGCATATACATTCCTCGTACTTTGGCGCCCGTTTCGATGGTAAGCGATGGAAGCAAAACTGGGACGAATACGACTTCGCCAGCTTGCCTCCCGGGCGCATGGACTGCATGGTCGACACAGGCAAGCGTTTTCTCGAGTCAATGCTGCGCCCTGTCGACAGCAACTATCGATGTTACGTATTTCGCGCGGCGAACTGGTCTGTATCGCCGTCCGAAAATGTGGTTAAGACACTGGAAAACAACGATATACGTATTGATACCTCCGTCTTCAAGTACGGCCGTCGCGAAGGCAGGGTGAACTTTGACTATCGCTCCGCGTACAGCGCGCTTCGCCCTTGGCGGGTGAACAGGAAAGACATTTGCCGCAGCACACCGGACGGACCCATCTGGGAGTTCCCCATCTACGCGGAAAACCGATCGATCGCGGCCTTTGCCACGGCCGGACGCCTTCACAGGGCCGTACTGGGCAGACATCACCGCATCCAGGAACCAGCAAGCCAACAGTCCGCCAGTCGTCGAACAAGAACCTCCAGCCTGGCGACGCAGGCGAGCAAGCTGTTTGCCAAACACGCGTGGAAGGCGGATTTCAATCAATGTACCGGCCGGCAACTGATATCGGCATTAAAACGCGCGGAATCAGGTATTACAGATTCCCCCACCCCGATCCCCTTTGTGCTTATCGGCCATTCCAAGCTATTTACGGACTATAACGCGCGTTCAATGCGCCCGCTGCTGAAGTACATTGCACAGCATCGGGACCGGGTAGGGTTTGGGGGGTTTTCGGACTTCGACTTACACCAGGCAACGAGTTGCGAATCATGAAAGCGGAAACACCACCTGACCTGTCCATTATTATAGTCAGCTGGAACGCAAGCGACTATCTCAGGGAATGCCTTCAATCCATCCGCGAGGAAGGCCTTTCGGGAAAAATTGAGGTCATCGTTGTCGACAACGCATCCGATGACAACTCTGTTGGCATGGTCAAGGAACAGTTTCCCGAAACCGTACTCCTGTGTAATTCTGAAAACCTCGGATTCGCCAAGGCCAACAACCTCGGCATAAACGTATGCCAGGGCCGCTATATCGCCCTGGTAAATTCTGATGTACACATCCTGAACGGCTGCCTGCGAACCCTGGTTGAGTTTTTGGAGGGCCATGCATCGGTTGGATTGGTGGGTCCGTTCATCATTGGCGCTGACGGAAGGCAACAGCTTTCCTGTCGGGCGGCGCCAACCCTTTGGAATATGACATGCCGCGCCTTGGCGCTCGACTCGATTTTCCCCAAAAGCGGGCTTTTCAACAGGTATTTCATGGGCGACTGGGACCATGCCAGCACTGCTTCGGTAGATATTCTAAGTGGCTGTTTTTGGCTAACGTCGCGTTTCGCCCTGGATAGCGTCGGCGTGCTCGACGAATCCTTTTTTATCTACGGCGAAGACATGGACTGGTGCAAACGATTTCACGATGCAGGCTGGGACGTCGTATTCATTCCGCAGGCAAAAGCCATTCACTATGGCGGAGCCAGTTCGAGCAACTCACCTACCCGCTTCTTCGTTGAAAAGCAGAAAGCCGACTTGCAGTACTGGCGAAAGCACCACCCTGGACTGCCTTCTGCCCTCTACTCGATCATCGCCGTGTGCCATCACTCCATTCGCGTGCTCGGCTATTCCATCAAAACCATCGCGTATCGCGGCCGCGGAATCAAGCCCTGGTACAAGGTCCGGCGAAGCGCCGCATGCCTCGCCACACTGTTTGGGCACGCAACGCATTGACGTTTTCGACAGCACAGCCTGGCCTTCAAGGTCCAGGGGGAGCACAACTACAATGGATTCCGGCTTCGTACTCCTGACAGCGGCAAAAAACGAAGAGAAATATATAGGGCTCGCACTGGAATCTGTCGTGCGGCAAAGCGTCCACCCGCTGGCGTGGTACATTGTCGACGATGGCTCGACGGACAGTACGCCACATGTCGTGGAGCGCTATGCGCTAGCTTATCCCTTCATACATCTGCTCCACAACCAGTCCGGAGGCGAGAGAAGTTTCGGCGCGCAATACCGGGCAATAACAATGGCATATCAAACGGCGCGAAAATCCGGGCTAGACTACGATTTTGTCGGCATGCACGACGCCGACATCGCCCTGCAGAGTACAGACTATTTCAAAAACCTACTGGCGGCCTTCACAGCGGATTCTTCGCTCGGCGTGGCCGGAGGCTACATTTTCGAAAAGAATCATGGGCGCTGGCGATCGCGCCCGGCAAACTCGCCGCAAGCAGTGGCGGGCGGTCTTCAGATGTTCAGACGCCGCTGTTTCGAGGATATCGGTGGCTATACCCCTTTGCGTTTCGGCGGAGAAGACTGGCTGGCGCAGATAGAAGCGAAGAGGTTCGGCTGGCATATTCGCGCGCTCACCACATTGGCCGCCTTTCATCACAGACCCACATCAAGCGCCGATGGCCGCCTTCGCGGGCTGGTGCGTCTCGGCATGATGGATGCCTCTTTCGGCTCGCATCCTGTATTCGAGATATTGAAGTGCGCACGCAGATACCGCGAAAAGCCCTATGTCATCGCCAGCCTGATTCGGTTTTATGGATACGTCAGGGGCAGCATGAGCATGGATACGCCACTACTACCCCCCGAAACCGTCGACTATCTCCGTCGCGAGCAGAAACTTCGACTGACCCGGCTCGCGTCCCCGTTCAGATCCGCCGCCAAAAGCACCGCATGACGCAATGAGAAATAGCGGACTCGATAACACAGGACTAAACGGCTGCCGCCGAACGCGAGAAAAGGCATTCGTTTTCCAACAGGGAAAGTATCCGGTGCAGCGCGCCGCAGATGTCAGCGTACGGCAGAATAACCAGATACCCAGCCTATCCGCCAGACGGGAATCATCATGAAAGTACTGGTAGCAATAGCGAATTACGGGACAAAAAACAGGTCGCTTGTAGAGCGGATTATCGATGAATACTCATCGATGCGTTATGAAACGGATATCGTTGTGCTTTGCGAGACCCCAAAGAATCTTGGGCCCGATATCAGCGAGCTGGTAGGCTTGCCCAATTCGGACCCCTGGTCGCTGCCGTTTGCTCACCGAAGACTGTTTTGTGATCGCGCCACGGACTACGACCTGTTTATATATACGGAAGACGACATGCTGATCACTGAAGGACATATAGAAGCCTTCCTGAAAGCATCCAGCGCGCTGCCACCCGATCTTATTCCCGGGTTCGTACGATACGAGGAATACCCGGACGGCCGACGTAACTATCTGGATTTTCACGGCCCCTTTCACTGGATTGCCGGCTCGGTACGGCGTATCAATCAGTACGTGGTGGCCAGCCTGTCCAATGAACACTCGGCCTGCTACATGCTCACTCAACAACAGCTCGGTCGCGCAATAGCATCCGGGGGTTACCTGGTAGAACCACACAAGGGGCGCTACGATATGCTGTGCGCGGCCGCGACGGACCCATATACACAGTGTGGCATGTCCAAGGTAATCTGTATTTCACATTTGGCCGAGTTTGAGCTATATCACCTTTCCAATGCCTATCTCGGCAAAGTGGGCCTTTCCGAGCAGGACTACCAGCTACAGATCGAAACCATGTTCGGCATTCTGGATAAGCGACTGTGTTCCTCGACATTACTGTGTGCGCAGAAAAACCTGCAAACTCCAGAATGGGACAAGCACTACTACGAGTCGTGCCACACAGACATTATTGATCAGATCCCATCACAGGCGACACGTATTCTCTCCGTTGGCTGCGGGAGTGGCGAAACCGAAACCGCGCTCACCGACCTGGGCAAGGATGTTACGGTCATACCCCTGGATTCGATCATCGGAAAAATCACGGAGGTACGCGGAGTCAAGGTACTGCCTCCCGATTTCAATCTGGCTTTCGAGAAAATCAGAGGTAAAAAGTACGACGCAATAGTTCTGCTGAACGTTCTTCAACATATCGAAGATCCAATGCGCACCCTTCGTCAGCTCATTGAATTTCTGACGGAGGACGGCGTCATGGTAGGGATTGTGCCGAACCTCGGTACGCAGCGACGTTTCCTTGCGAAGCTCTCTGGCCGCAATAAATTCAGGTTTATGGAACAGCCCTTCACCCAATCGAAGCTACATTTAACCAATGCAAATCGCCTGCTTTGCTGGCTTCGGGCAAGTGGATTGCCTCACTCCGACATACGCTATCGCAGGAACCCATCTTCATCGGTCCGGAGCCTTATCGCCAAGCGCACAGACAACACGTTGCTCGCGCCCGATATCGTATTCTCTACCCGGGCAAACTCGTCCTGGAGCGTCAGGTCCCAATGGACATAGCAACCGCGGCCACGACAGCCAATGCCGGAACCTCCAGTTGCGCTCTTTGCGGAGGCACCGGCAAACTGCGCTACGGCGTCCTAACGGACCGGCTATTCGGCGCTTCCGGCTCGTGGAGAATTTCCCAGTGCACCAACCCTTCCTGCAAGCTACTGTGGCTCGACCCGACACCAGAAGCCGGTGAAACCGCAAAGGCTTACAACAATTACTATACTCACGCCAATTCGCATTCCGCCGAACCGGCCAGCGTGCCCAAACGACTCTATCGATCACTAAAGGAACATTACCTGGCGACCCGTTTCGGTTACACCCAGTTATCAACAAGCGCCTCACTTGGCTACTTGAGCAGACTACTCCATCTTTTTCCCCGTCGACGCTCCGAGATCGACGAAGAGGTCCGGCATCTACACGCGGTTTCGGGCGGCCGCTTGCTGGACGTTGGCTGCGGCTCTGGAAAGTGGCTTGTCGAGATGCAGCAACTTGGATGGGAAACCCGCGGCATCGATTTTGACAGCGATGCCGTAGAGGTCGCGAAAGCCGCGGGCTTGCGGATCGACCAGGGATCGCTTGAGACACAACACTATCCTCAAGACCACTTTGACGCGATTACCCTGAACCACGTTATCGAGCATCTGCCCGACCCGCTTCGTACACTCAGCGAGTGCCACCGTATTTTGAAGCCTGGCGGGGTTTTGATGCTGTACACGCCAAACAGTGAAAGCATGGGCCACCGTGTCTTCAAGCAGTCCTGGCGTGGACTGGAACCACCGCGACATCTTTACTTGTTCAGCCAACGCGCCATGCAGGCCGCACTCGCAACCGCGGGATTTTGCAATCCGGACATCAAAACCACGAATTCGCTCTACATGTGGCAGCAAAGCATCTGGCTCGAGAACGGCAATTGCGGCCCCAACCACACTCTGAGCTCTAGCCAGAAGATGCGCGCACTGCTATTCACAGCTATCGAACAGGCCGCTCTACCGCTACGTCCACTGATCGGCGAGTGCCTCGTTGTACAAGCGGAGAAGACGTGAACGGCCTGGGGGTGGCGACACTCACCATATTGTTGACATTGGTAGTGGCTGGACCCGCCCGCTGGGCAATGCTTGCGCTCTTCGGCGGCGCCTTGTTCATGACGCTTGGGCAGGCGATCGAGGTCGCGGGCATCGCAATCTATCCCATGCGCTTCCTGACCCTGGCGGCCATTATTCGCATTATCGCTCGCCGGGAATTCCCGCTGTCTGAATTCAACGGCCTGGATAAGGCACTTTTGCTGGCCTATGGCTACAGGACGGTAATCTATATCGCCAGTGGCAACGGCGCGACAATCAGCGCTGTCGGCCTGATGATCGATACGAGCCTGGCATATCTCGCGGGCAGAGGATTGCTCCGATCACCGCAAGACATGCTCTGGCTGCTCGGATCATTGGCCTTATTGCTAATTCCCTACACAATACTGGTATTTATCGAATATTCGACCTGGAACAACCCCTTTGCCGTTGTAGGGGGCATTTATGAGCACAGCTTTCGCAACGGCAATCCGCGCTCAATGGGAAGCTTCAGCCATGCCACGCTATTGGGATCCTTTGGCGCGAGCTTCATGCCCTTGTTTTTTGCACTGATTCTCACACACAGCTTTCGCATTATCGGCCTGCTGGGAACCATGCTGTGTTCGGCGATTGTTTTTTTCTCGAACTCGGGTGGCCCGCTAATGTGCGCGGCACTCGGAATCCTGGGATGGCTGTTGTGGATAGTTCGAACGAGAATGCATGTTGTCCGTATCACATTCGCCTGCCTGCTCGTTTTGTTATCCCTGGCAATGAAAGCGCCGCTATGGTATCTGCCAGCGAAAGTAAGCGCGATCACCGGTGGCGACGGCTGGCACAGGTCCTATCTGATGGATATGGCTTTCAGGTCACTTGACCAATGGTGGCTCGCGGGGATGTCGGTATTGAATACGAAGGACTGGTTCCCCTACATTGTAGTGACTGGCGGGGCCGACATTATCAATTACTACCTGGATTTTGGCGTTGCAGCCGGCCTGGGCGCTATCGGGCTATTCTGCTATATGCTCTACAAAGCGTTCAGCTACGTCGGGCGAGCGCTTCGTGCAATACGCCTTGACCCCGGCCTAACGCCCGAAGCCGAACGACTCGTATGGGCCTTCGGAATCGTACTCACCATACACGTGTTCAACTGGTTCGGGCTTGTCTACTACGATCAGTTCCATTTTATCTATCTGTTCCAACTGGCAATGCTCGCCACACTCTCAAGCACCTATGTCACCTTCCCCGAAAAAAGACGGACGCCGATGCCCATTCCACGACCACCTCGGGGCGGGGAAGATAGTGGAAGAAAGCCATTCGGGTCACCGCAAGGCGGGAACCCGAAATGAGCTTGTCCGGCGTCCGGCTCTGACTGCCACGGTGTTCAGGGGCTATCCAGCTTGAGACTCTTGACCGTAAGATTGGTGGGCTTGGGGATTTCCGCCACGGGAGCGCCGCCAAACTCATAGGCGCCAAGATCCCAGCTCTGCCCCTGGCCTCGCGCCGACCGCAACCTGTCGGCATTGATCGAGGAGCAGGACGGACAGCTTATTTCAGCTCCGCCATCGACAGTCGGGCTACTCGACGATTGAGGCCGGAACTGATTCGCCGTCTTGTATCCGGAAGCGCTGGCCTGTGCGTTGGTTTGCGACAGGTTCTGCTCGATTATCCGCTGTTTCACATTGCCGCCACCCCAAAAGCCATTGTCATTGATGGAGTGGTTGTTTTGCATTACAAGCTTGTTCAACGGCGGGCGACTGTTACCCGTGGGCGTAACCCTTACCCCTTTGAAGCCATTGCCATTTGCTCCAACCTGGAAGGTATTGTTCCAGATGTACACTTTGCCCACGGAATCATGGCTGCACCCATAGCAATAGGTGTCAATGTTGACGGCTCCCAACCAGGAAACATCGTGCACAAGGTTGTTGTAGATATAAATAGTGCTATCGGCCCCAAATCGCGGATTTGGATAGATAGCTCCCGAACCACTTCCCACGTGATGAATATAATTATTGTAAATGAGTGCGGGGGTCGATCCGGGATTGACGCCTACCCCCGCCCAGTTGTCGATGTAGAGCGAGTTGGTGTGGAAGGAGCTGTCAAAACTGCCATTGCCTTCGTTGGAGATGTTATACATGTGAGAGTCATGCATGGTGCCGTGGAGAATACCCGTGTTGGCATCGTGGATTTCACAGAAACGGCAATTCCCGCCCCGCAGCGCCGCACCGCTCTGCCGACCGGACCCAGTCCATTCCGCGTTTGACAGCTTGGAATGTTCAACCCATACCGTGGCGGGACTACAGCCCGCGATATGACCATAGATTCCGCCCTGGCCATTGTCCTTGGTAACAGACGGAGCCACCGACCAGTCATGAACCCACAGATTCGACATGGTTACGTTTTTGGGGCAGCTGTAGCGAATGCTCGCCGTCTGGTCACCTCCAACAAAAGTCCGGTGGCCCCTGATGTCCAGGTTATCCATGCGCACGTATTTCTGGCTTCCCAGATTGACGATGTTGCCGCCATTGGCAAGCGATTTGTGTTCGCCGTTGAATATCGGCCTTTCCCAGGAGCTACCCCGGAACCAGGACTTGTCTACACCGTAGTAATCGACTTTCCCGGCCTGCCCCCCCGCAGAGATGGACATCTGGAAACAACGATTGGGCCACGTAACTCCACCCTTGAATATAAAACGGTCACCAGCGGCGTGGGTGTACTCTCCGCCGGACCAGCACGCCATATACGGGTGCGCTTTCCAAGCGGTGTCAGGGGAGCGGCCATCGTTGCCGTCGGCACCTCCCGCATAATCTATGTAGTAGGTGGCCGCGCCAGCCCCAGCCGCGGTAGAAAACGCGACTATCGGTACTACAATATTCAGTAATAGACTTTTCCAATTCAGCATGACGGTATCCCTGGATTTGCTGGATAAATGGAGTAAAAAAAATTCATGAAAGCGCGAAAAAACAAGGGTTCGTATACCTCTCATTCCAGATGGTTTGATATTTTTCGCCAATCACTCTATTCATACCATGTTCATTCACACGACATAGCCGGCAGCGTTAAACGCTCTATCGACAATGCCCGGCAAGTTGAGAGAAGACTGAAGGACCTTCTTGGAGTAAACACCGGCAACCTGGATGTACTTGAAATAGGTCCCGGCCAGTACCTCAGCCAAACGATCTATTTTGCGTTGCACAACCGAGTAACCGCTATCGATCTCGACGTCATCATCCAAAACCCGAAGCTTTCGGGCTACGCCAGGATGCTGCGGGTAAACGGCGCGAGACGCACACTGAAAACCCTCGGCCGTCGGACGATGGGAATCGATCGACGTTACCGGTCCGAGCTCTTCAGGCAACTCGGATGCACCTCCGCCCCCGAACTCAAAGTCATGCAGATGGACGCCACCGAAACGAGCTTTGCGGACAACACCTTTGACCTCGTCTATTCCCGCGCCGTTTTTCATCACTTGCCAGACCCGGCAAAGGCCGTAGCGGAGATCAATCGCATCGTTCGCCCCGGCGGAGCGGCTTACATTGCGCTTCATCCCTATACAAACCCGACGGGCTGCCTGGATACCAGGCTGTTGTCCGGCGACATCGCCGCCCTTGGCATGTGGCCTCATTTGCGCTCCGAATCGAGTGGCCTGGTCCGGTCCAACGCCTATCTGAACAAACTCCGCATCCCTGACTGGCGGCGTCTTTTTTCACAGAAGGCACCCGAAGTCAAAGTCCTGCTTCCGCCCTATGTACCTGATTGCACCGCGGTCGCAGCCAGCTTGCACAACCAGGGTCAGCTCAAAGAGTACTCCGTCGAAGAACTCACCGCCGGTGAATTCGTGGCGCTGTGGAAAAAACCAGCTTCCGATATCGCGCCAATTCCCGAATCAAACGGCTTTTCAAACTGACGCCCGTGCTTTGCAAGACAGGGCATCACTACCTATTTCGTTTCGACAGGCTTCGCCAGATCAGCCACCTCACTGCTGTCCAGGCCGCCGTCAAGGATGCGAACGTCGTCTATCAAGCCGTCAAACCATCGCGCCGCGCCATGGGGCTGACTTCCAATCGCCAAGCCCATGCTTGGATCGCGATCCACGCTGCCCGAGAGGCCGACCTGTCCCACCTCCGCTCCGTCCAGATACAGGCGCAGCGTCGCGCCATCGTAAGTCGCCGCGGCGTGGTACCAGACGCCAGTTTCGAGATTTCCCTTGCTGGCTATAAGCGTCGTGGTTTTTCCACCGACACGAACCCTAGCGCGCAGGCGCGTATCACCGCCGACCGCAATCGTACTCAACATGAAAATATGTTCGTTGTCGGCCGTGCCAGAGGACTTTGAGATCAGCCGGGGGTCGCGCGAACTTCCAGGGAAACTTTCAGCCTTGAACCATGCCGCCATGGTCAGGCCACCCCCCGACACATCGACACTGCCGGCGTCGACATAATCATCAACGCCATCGAGATCAAGCGCATACCCGGCCGGTGCTGTATAGCTCCACTCATATTCCGGGCCACCGTTCAGCAGGCCATCATTGCCTTGAGAGCTCATGTCCTGGACCTTCGAGCCACTACCGTCATCGAAAGTATAGACCAACAGAAGAGCGGCTTTTTCCGCCGGTTTGTCATCGTCATCCGTCGAATCTTCGGCAGATGATTCAGACAGGGTGAGAAAGCCAACCGTCTCCTTGACGTGACTGGTCTCCCGATCAAGGGACTGCTCTTCATCCACCAGAACTGTCACCGAGGCTTGGCTTTTGGAATGCCAGCGAAGGTTGGCTGTATCGCCACCATTCATGGTTTGCATGTCTGACAAGAAGACGGGCGGTTCCTCCGGCGCGTCGGAAAACGCTATCTTGTAGCCTCGCTCCGTCACCCGCTTTGCGGTGTGGTCGGCGGTGTATTCATAGCCGTTTACGACGCCTTTCGAGCGCTGCCAGGCGAGGTAGTTGATCGTTTCCTTGGCATGAACCTGGGGCAGAGCCTGCTCTTTTTGCAGACCGATCTCAAAACCGTAGTCATCGACATTGTTGATTCGCGTGGTAACCGCTGTCCCGCTGGGGTCGTTGTTACTTGCAATCGTGCTCAAGATAACGGGGGGCACAGGGAACACACCTTCAAAACTGACCGGGTAGGCAGGTGTGGAGGAGTCGACATCCACACTGCCTGCCTCTATCCAGCCGCCATTCGGCAATTGGTGACGCCCAGCCTCAACGACGATATAACCGGCTTTTTCGAAACGATGCCAGACATGTCCAAGATAGTCCCATTCCCGCACTCGCACGGTGAAACCGTCATTGGTGACATTTTTGACCTGCACAACGGCCGGGCTGGCATCCTCAAGACTCAGCGGCCCGACCAGCACAATCGGGTTCTTGTATGTCTCGCGGAACTTGATCGTCTTCCAGCGATGATTCACCCGGATCTCCCCCGCTTCCAGTTGGAGTCCAGCGCTTTCTTCATCGGCTTCCGTCACCTGAATGAGTTGTGCCTTTTCCACCGAATCCGATCCATCCGGGCCCGAGACCGTGAGCGATACACTGTAGGTGCCGGGTTTCTCGTATACATACTCCGGATTGGCCCCGGCGCCGCTGCCGCCGTCGCCAAAGCTCCACTGGAAGGCGTCAATATCACCCGAGGAAGTGGACGTAAACCGCACCTTCAATGGCGCCTGCCCGCGGGTCACACTTGCACTGAACGCGGCGTCCAGTTCCGGGGAGAGAGCGGTAATGTAGCTCCCCTTGAAATTCACCGCGGTACCGCCTTTACCGGTAGCGGACAGGCTGACCGAATACACGCCGGGGCGGGTATAGGTGTGAGTGGGCGAAGCCGCCGTACTCTCGCTGCCGTCGCCAAAATCCCATAGGAACGAGTCTGCATCTGTAGATGTGTTGTCGAAACTTACCTGCAGCGGCACTTGGCCCGCGGTTACATTGGCGCCAAACTCGGCCGTCGGCGCAGTCGGTTCCGGTTCCGGCTCGGGTTCCGGCTCGGGTTCCGGCTCGGGTTCCGGTTCCGGCTCGGGGTCGGGCTCGGGCTCGGGCTCGGGGTCACCCGAATCATCGGGATCTCCTGAATTGCCGAATTCGGAAGCCAGCTGGGCAATTGCGGCGGCATCGAGACCGCGCCGTAAAATATGTACGCCGTCGATGAGTCCGTCAAACCAGCGGGTGTTTCCAAGCGGTTGACTGCCGATCGCGACAGGCATGGATGCATCGGTATCGATAGTGCCAGACAGGGCCGTGCTGCCGACAACCTGTCCGTCCAGATAGAGTCGAAGCGACGCTCCATTGTAGGTTAGCGCCGCATGATGCCAGTTGCCCGCACCGATATCGCCACTGCTCGCGATCAGTGTGGTGGTTCGTCCGCCTACCCTGACACGGCCACGCAGCCGGGTTCGGTCACCCGAACGGATAGTACCCAGCATAAAGATGTGATCGTTGTCAGCCACGCCCGAGGCCTTCGATATAATCCTCGGATCGCGATAGTCACCAGGAAAGGTATCGGCCTTGAACCAGGCCGCCAGGGTCATTTCATTCCCCCGCAGATCCAGCGACCCCACATCGACAGAGTCATCGACGCCATCGAAACGCAGCGCATAGCCTTCCCCGGTTTCCGATACCTTCTCGAACGCGGGATTACCGATCAGTCGGCCGTCGTAACCATTGCCACTCTCGTCCCTTACCACCGAGCCATGGCCCTCATCAAAAGAGTATGTCAGCACGGCATCGCCGAGGGACTCGCCCGCGTCTTCTCCCGTCGTATCGACGATTATCTCGTTCGAATAGTCACTACAGCTCTGCTTGTCCGCCGTGCATGCCCTGACGGCAATATAGTAGGTCTGCTTTTCAGCAAGCGACTCCAGGGTCAGCGGAGGCGTATTGCCATCTCTAAAATTGGCATAGTTACCGCTGCTGTAGCCCCAGGCTACCTGGTAGTGATCAACGGTGGGATCAGCGACTTCGTCCCAGTCGAGCGTCAAATCTGCGGCGTTGGCATTTGATGCTTGCAGCAGCGTGAAGCCGAACAACACCAGAAAAAGTTGAAACATTTTGCAGCCTTGGATGATGGGGATTAGGAGCTGTTCTCGCGAACAGTGTTTGGGTACTTTGACGCCAGCGAAACCCACAAGCCCAAAAAACCAGACTGCCCTTGAGCGTAGACAGGCTACGCGCCCAGGACAAGCGGGGGCTTGCGAGTACCGGTGGCGACTCGGACCTTCGCCGACCGATTCCGGCACTGCCGGGTACGTTTTCGACGTCAACGCCCGAGGCGAACTATCACGGCTTTCGGCGTTGCATCCCGACTTCCGGGTTGCTTCGCCCATGACCGTGCTGCCTGTTACAAACCTGTCCACTGCAGACTCTGCGGTGATTTTCATACGCAAGAAAACTGGAAGTATCGCGGCCAGGCCTTCGCTCAGGCATTCCGTAAACGAAAGTTAATATCGAACTTTTCATTCCTCATAGGAATTTCTTGAGAAAAGCCCAGAAAACGTAAACCGATTGGCCCTCAGCCGGTGAAACTGCCTGGTCGTGACTTGCGCACAGCCATTCTTCACCGGGCGAGCGGACAACAGAATCACCTTTAGCATAAACCGCGCCATGCTTATTTATATTTAGTTATATCAGCTACTTACGAAAAAAAGGCTGTGCGAACGCGAGGCGCTCTGCGTGAAAATCAACAAAAGCTGTCTGCTTATGGCGACAGCAAAACCCTCGCCTCGTCCATAAACCCCGCAAATCAGGCAGTTACGCTGTCGCAAAATCCAGACAGCTATCGGTGCCGGAGCAACAGCTTACAGAGATAGGTCACCGGCCTCCGCCGGCGAGCCCGTCCCCGCCGGAGTCGAACACGGGGCATTTCGCGGCGCGGGCGTACACCGCCGGGCAATCCACCCACCCGCGGATACCACCAGGGCCGCGTCGCGACCCCGGGGAACGGTTGGTCGCCCCCTCAGGAGCGCCCCAGGTACTTGCGCCGCGAGTGTTCCATCAATGCCCACAACACATTGTTGGAACTGACCTGGCCAACGAGTCTGCCGTTTTCCACCACCGGACGCCGACGCTGCTTCGTTTTTACCAGGTCCTGCGCAATTTCCACGATACTGTCCGTTGAGACACAGGTATTGACGTCGGACTTCATGGCGTCTTCCACGAGCACATGTTCCGGGTCACCTTCATTGTAGATAGCGGCGAGTACCGCCTGGATGCAATCCAGCTCCGACAGGATGCCGACCACCGCGCCATCGTGGTCGGTGACGGTGATGCCCGTTAGCTTGTACTCCACGATCATGGAGATGGCCTGCACCAGGTTTTCCTCCGGGTGGATCGTCAGCGGATTGCGGTGCATGCATTCCTGGATGGTTGTGGGATTTGCCATTGCCGTGCTCCTCGTGCCTGTTTATACGTCTTATTGCCGCGCCCCCGGTACCGCTCCCCCGGGGCCGCCGACCTTCAATCCAAGGTGCCGCGCCATAAAGGCCCACATGTCGGCGTATTCCTCGATCACCATCGCCGTGGGCTTGCCAGCGCCGTGGCCGGCCCGGGTCTGGATACGAATCAGCACCGGGGCCTCGCCGTCCTGGTAATCCTGGAGGCGGGCGATGTACTTGAAGCTGTGGCCCGGCACCACCCGGTCGTCGGTATCGGCGGTGGTTACCAGTACCGCCGGGTAGTCACCCCCCCTGGCGATATTGTGATAGGGCGAATAGGCGTAGAGAGCCTCGAATTCCTTGGGGTCTTCCGCCGAGCCGTAATCGTCCACCCAGAAGCGGCCCGCGGTAAAGCGGTGAAAGCGCAGCATGTCCATCACGCCCACCGCCGGAATAGCGGCGCCAAACAGGTCCGGACGCTGGTTGAGCACCGCCCCCACCAGCAGGCCGCCGTTGCTGCCACCGTAGATCCCCAGGTGTTGCGGACTGGTGTATTTCTGCGCCACCAGGTACTCACCCGCGGCGATGAAATCATCAAACACGTTCTGCTTGTTTTGCCGGGTACCGGCCTTGTGCCAGGCCTCGCCGTACTCACCGCCACCGCGCAGGTTGGCCTGGGCATACACGCCGCCCATATCCATCCAGGCCAGGCGGGTAACCGAGAACCGCGGCGTCAGCGAAATATTGAAACCGCCGTAGCCGTACAGCAGGGTCGGATTGCCGCCGTCGAGTTTCAGGTCCTTGCGGTGGGCGATGAACATCGGCACCCGGGTGCCGTCCTTCGAGCGGTAAAAAACCTGCTCGACCACGTAGTCCTCGGGATCGAAGGCCAGTTCCGGCGCGAGGGCCGCTTCCATGTCGCCGCTGGCGACATCGTAGTGGTAAATCGTGGCTGGGCGATTGAGGGAGGAAAAACTGAAGTAGGTGCCGGTTGCCCCCGGATCCGAGGGAAAGCCCGACACATTGCCCAACCCCGGCAGCGCGACCTCGCGCACCCGCTTGCCGGAAAGGGTGAACACCTCCGCCTTGCCGTGGGCGTCCTCAAGGTATTCCAGAACCAGGTGGCCGCCGACCAGGCTCACATCCTGCAGCACCGGCTCCCGCTCGGGTATGACTTCCCGCCAGCTGGCCTCCCCGGCTTGCCGGAGGTCGTAGCCCAGTACCCGGCCGCGGGGCGCATCCAGGCTGGAGCGGAAATAGGCGAGCCCGTCGGCCACCGCCACAAAGCTGAAATCCGCGCGAAATTCATCCTCGATCACGACCACTTCACCCGGGGCCTGCTCGAGGTCGATAAACTCCAGCCGATAGCGGGCATCCGTGCCGATCCAGGTGGCGATAAACAGGTAGCGGCCATCGCGGCTGACCGAGGTGTTGAAGCCCCACTCTGGGTGATCGGGCCGCGCATGCACCCGCCGGTCGGCGGTTTGCGCCGTGCCCACGCGGTGAAAATACACCGCCATGTTCTTGTTCAGCCCCTGGAACTCGGCCCCCTCCTCGGGCGCGGGATAGCGGCTGTAGTAAAAGCCCGTTCCATCCGCGGCCCAGCTGATGCCGGAGAACTTGATCCATTTCAGTTCCTCCGCCAGCAGCTCGCCGCTGGCCAGGTCCTTCACCCGCCAGGTGCGCCAGTCGCTGCCCCCGTCCTGGATACCGTAGGCGATGTAGCGCCCGTCGGGGCTGACCTCGAAGCCGCCCAGGGCCACGGTGCCGTCGTCGGACCAGGTGTTGGGGTCCAGCACGACCTGCGGATTCTTCCCCGGCGTTTTACTGCGGTACAGCACCGCCTGGTCCTGCAGGCCGTCGTTGTGCAGGTAGAACCAGTATTCCCCGCGCCGCTCCGGGGTGGAGTAGCGCTCGAAATCCCACAGGGTGGTAAGGCGCTCGGCAATTGCCTGCCGCGCCGGCAACTGCCCGAGGTAGTCGAAGGTCAGCGCATTCTGCGATGCCACCCAGTCCGCCACCTCCGCGGATTCGCGCACATCCTGCTCCAGCCAGCGGTAGGGGTCGGCCACCACGGTGCCGTGAAAGTCGTCTTTCTGGTCCACCTGACGGGTGTCAGGGTAATCCAGGCCAGCCGCCGCGGCGCCGGACAGGCACAGCGCGAGGGTCAGCGCGGGCAGTTGCATGGGCGATGTCATGTGGAGATCTCCGGTTGCGATTCACTACGGGGATCTTACCACTACCCCGGAAAGACGCCTCGCTACAGCGCGCGCCGCACCGCCATCACCTCCGCGTCCTGCGCGCTGCGGTGAATCGAAAAACCCAGCCGGCGGCACAGTTGCAGCATTTTCGCATTCTCCGCCAGCACCTCGCCCTCGATCTCGCGAAAGCCGTGCTCCCGCGCCAGCGCCATCAGGCGCTGCATCAACTGGCTGCCGATACCCTGGCGCTGCATCTCGTCCGCCACCGCCAGGGCGAACTCACAGGAGTCGCCACCGGGATTGGCCACGTAGCGCGCCACCGCCTTGAGACTGGCCTCGGCGGTACCGTCGCCGTCGACCGCCACCAGGGCCATTTCGCGGTCGTAGTCGATCTGGGTAAAGCGGGCGAGCATGGCGGGCGTGATATGGCCCATGCCGTACATGAAACGGAAGTACTTGCTCTGGGGCGACAGTCCGTCCACGAAACGCTGCTCGATGGCCGCGTCTTCCGGCCGGATAGGCCGCACCGACAGGGGCCGCCCGTCGCGGGTATTCAGGCTGTACTCCAGTCCCGGCGGATAGGGGTGGATCGCCATGTGGGCATAGCGCGCGCCGGTTCGGGCGGGCGCCGACACGGCGACCCAGGCATCCACCGCCAGCACCCCGTGCTCGTCGGCCAGCACCGGGTTGATAATCAGCTGCTCGATTTCGGGCAGTTCGCAGGCCATCTCCGAGGCGCGCATCAGGATATCCACCAGGCCCTGGACATCTGCCCCCGGCAGGTGGCGGAAGCCGCGCAGAGCGCGATTCGCCCGGGTGCGGTGGATCAAGTCCTCGCACAGGAACACATTGAGCGGAGGCAGGGCGACCTGGGTGTCGGCGTAGATGTCCATCGCCATGCCGCCGGTGCCAAAGCGGATCACCGGCCCGAAGACCGGGTCCCGGTCGATGCCCACCACCACTTCGCGCGCGTGGGGGCGTTCCGCCATGCGCTCCAGGGTCACGCCGCGAATGCGCGCCGCCGGCGCCCCCGCCGCCACCGCGGCGACAATTTCCCGGTACACGATGGGCACCGAGGCCGCCTCGCGCACATTGAGGCGCACTCCACCGACATCGCTCTTGTGGGAGATGTCCGGCGAGTTGATCTTCATCACCACCGGCAGGCCCATCGCCTCCGCCTCGGCCCGCGCCTGCTCCGGGTCGCGGGCATTGACGCAGGTGGCCACGGGTATGTGGAAGGCCGCCAGCAGTTCCCGGGCCTCCACGCCGTCCAGCGCGCGGCGGGACTCGGCCATCGCCGTGCCCAGGATCGCCCGCGCCGCCTGCACCCGCGGCGGGCGGTGGCTGGACAGGGGCGGCGGGGCCTGCATCAACTTGTCCTGGTTGCGGCGATAGGCGGCCAGGTAACCGAAACCGTTGACCCCCGCCTCGGGGCTGTTGAAGTGGGGAATGCCCGCGGCTTCCAGGCGCGCCCGCCCCTCGCGCACCTGGTTCTGGCCCAGCCAGCAGGCCAGCACCGGTTTGCGGGCGCCCCGGGCCGCCTCGACCAGCCCCTCCGCGCAGGCCGTGGGTTCGGTCATGCCCTGGGGGGTCAGCAGCACCAACAGCCCGTCGACATTGCGGTCGGCGAGCACGATGCGCACCGCCTGCTCGTAGCGCGCGCTATCGGCGTCCCCCAACAGGTCGATCGGGTGGGTGTGGGACCAGTGCGCCGGCAGCACCGCGCTCAACGCGTCGATACTCTCCGCGCTCAGGGTCGCCAGGGGGACGTCGAGTTCGTCGGCGCGGTCCGCGGCCATCACCCCGGGGCCGCCGCCGTTGGTAATGATGGCCAGCCGCCGGCCGGTCACCCGTACCTTCGACGACAGGATATTGGCGGCGGCGAACAATTCGTTGGCGGTCAGCACCCGCACCGCGCCGGCGCGCTCCAGGGCGGCGTTGAACACCTCGTCACTGCCGAAATGGCCGCCGGTATGGGTAACCGCCGCCCGGCGCCCGGCCTCGTGCCGCCCGGGCTTGACCACGATCACCGGCTTGAGCCGCGCCGCCGCGCGCAGGCCGCTGAGAAAGGCCCGCGGATCGGAGATGCCCTCGATGTACAGCAGAATACTGCGCGTGCGCGCATCCACCGAGAGGTAGTCCAGCACCTGGCCAAAGCCCACGTCCGCCGTCGCCCCCAGGGAGGCCACGGCGGAAAAGCCGCGACCGCCGGACTCGGCGGCATCCATCAGCGCGGTACAAAAGGCCCCGGACTGGGACACCAGCGCCACCTGGCCCGGGCGCACGCCGCTGTGGGCGAAAGTGGCGTTGAGCCCCGCCGTGGGCCGGATAACACCCAGGCAGTTGGGGCCGACCAGGGGAATGTCCGCGCCCCGGGCCAGGGCCACGATCTCGTCCTGCAGTTGCTGGCCGAAGGGGCCCACCTCACCAAAACCCGCGGAAATCACCACCACGCCGCCCACCCGGCTGTCCACGCACTCGCGCATGACCTCGGGGATACGCTGGGCGGGAATGGCCATCACCACCAGGTCCACGGGCTCCCCGACATCCCGGATCGAGGGGTAGCACTGGCGATCGAGAATGGATTCGTGGTTGCGGTTGACCGGATACACCGCGCCGCTGAACCCAGCGTCGAGGATATTGCGCAGTACCTGGTAGCCGACGGAATTTTCACGCGGCGAGGCTCCAATCAACGCCACCGAGCGCGGTTCGAATATGCGGTGCAGCCTGTGTGGTCTCATTCGCTTAACCTGTGGTGCATCCTGTACTACAGTTGCTCGCAGTATAGACCTCAACAGGGCGACGCCGCAGCCACAATGCGACGGCCGCCACGGGAATTGCGACCATGACCATCGCCTATATCAGCCATCCGGAATGCCTGCTGCACGAAATGGGCCCCCACCCCGAGCAGCCCGCGCGGCTGAACGCCATCGCCGACCGCCTGATTGCCTGCGGCCTGGACGCGGTGCTGCGGCACCACGAAGCTCCACAAGTCAGCCGCTCCCTGCTGGAGCAGGTTCACGACCCGGCCTACGTACAGTCCCTGTTCGCCGCCGCGCCAACCAGCGGCTACCACCCGCTGGACCCCGACACGAGCATGAACCCACACAGCCTGCCCGCTGCCCTGCGCGCCGCCGGCGCGGCGCAGCTGGGGGTGGACCTGGTCATGTCGGGCGAGGTCGACCGGGCATTCTGCGCCGTGCGCCCCCCGGGACACCACGCCGAGCGCGACCGGGCGATGGGCTTCTGCCTGTTCAACAATGTCGTGGTGGGCGCCTATCACGCGCTGGGACACTACGGCCTGGAACGCGTCGCGATCCTGGATTTCGACGTCCACCACGGCAACGGCACCGAGCACATCGTGCAGGGCGACGAACGCATCCTGTTCTGCTCCACCTTCCAGCACCCCTTCTACCCCCATACCGGCGACACCTGCCGGGCGGGCAATGTCATCAATACCCCGCTCCCCGCGGGCACCGGGAGCGAGGGCTTCCGCCGCGCGGTGGAAGACCACTGGCTGGGGCCGCTGGCTGACTTCGCGCCGCAGCTGATACTGGTATCGGCGGGCTTCGACGCCCACCAGGCGGATGACATGGCGGGCCTGAACCTGGTGGACACCGACTACCACTGGATCACCCGGCGCATCTGCGAGCAGGCCGAGACCTCCGCCGCGGGCCGGGTGGTGTCCTGCCTGGAGGGCGGCTATGAACTGCACGCCCTGGCCCGCAGCGTGGAGGCCCACCTGAAAGCCTTCCTCGGCGCCACCTAAACGGGGACATAAAAAATGGGGGACGGATACGAATGGCGCTTACTTAGGTGAAAAACAGGGTATTTTGCCCTCTGTAGGGTCGAATTCATTCGACCAATAAAGGCGCTCACGGCATCAATGGCCGAATAAATTCGGCCCTACAACGGTTGAGCAAGTACCTTTCGGGACGGATACCTATTTTTCTTTTTCGGATCTTTGGTATTAATTCATGGGCTAAGGCACGGGCGCCAATTGACGCGCCACGCCCGGGTGGCGAATACTCGCCCCTTTGAGTCACGGCGGACACCGCGACATGTCGCAAACCCTGATCGTCATCGACAACCGCGCCGACTGGGCGCCCTACTACCCCAGCGAACAGGTCATCACCTTCGCCGACTACCTGGGCGGCCACTACCCTTCCGGGGCGGCGCGCACCCGGGTCATCAACCTGAGTCGCAGTTTCGGTTACCTGTCCCAGGGTTACTACTGCTCCCTGTTGGCGGAGGCCCGGGGGCACCGGGTCATCCCCTCGGTGCGCACCCTCAACGACCTCAGCA
Organism: Parahaliea mediterranea; assembly: GCF_017255185.1. Taxonomy (GTDB): domain Bacteria; phylum Pseudomonadota; class Gammaproteobacteria; order Pseudomonadales; family Halieaceae; genus JAFKCZ01. The sequence continues at coordinate 343,216 of NZ_JAFKCZ010000001.1, read as the reverse complement.
AACGCTCGCTGTACCGCATCCACCTGGATGACTTCAGCCAGCGGGTGTACAAGGCGCTGAAGGACGCCGACACCTCGCGCGACATTCCCCTGTTGAGCTTTTTTGGCCACACCGGCGACCCGCGCTACGACGAGCTGGCGCAAAAACTGTTTGAGGTCTTCCCCTGCCCGATCCTGGAGATCACCCTGCGCTACCGCAAACAGTGGGAAATCGCCAGCCTGCGCCCGCGCTCGCCGAAAGGACTCGGCGACGCCGAGGAGAGCAGCTTTGCCGAGGCGCTGGACGAGTTCAGCCGCAAGGTGTGGCGCCGGCAGCGGGAACAAAAATCCGCCCGCTATGACCTGGCCGTGCTGGTCGACCCGGCGGAGGCGCTGCCGCCCTCGGATGCGAAGGCCCTGAAGCACTTCGTCAAGGCGGGCCGGGAACTGGGTGTGGACGTGGAGCTGATCACCCAGCGAGACTACCTGCGCCTGCCGGAGTACGATGGCCTGTTCATCCGCGCCACCACCAATATCGATCACTACACCTACCGCTTCGCCAAGAAGGCCGAGAGCGAGGGCCTGGTGGTCATCGACGACAGCAACTCCATCCTGCGCTGCACCAACAAGATCTACCTCGCGGACCTGTTCCGCACCCACAAAGTGCCCTCGCCAAAGACCGTGGTGCTGTACAAGGACCAGCCGGGACAGCTGGATGAACTCGGCGAAAAGCTGGGTTACCCGATCGTGGTCAAGATCCCCGACGGGGCCTTCTCCAAGGGTGTGGAAAAGGCCGCCGATCCCGGCGAGCTAAAGACGATCTGCAAGCGCCTGTTCCAGCACTCCACCCTGCTGCTGGCCCAGGAGTTCCTGTACACCGATTTCGACTGGCGCATCGGCATTCTCGATCGCAAACCGCTCTACGCCTGCCGCTATTACATGGTGAAAGACCACTGGCAGATCTACCGCCACGGTCAGAAGACCGATTCCGGCGGATTCGATACCCTGCCCACATTCGAGGTGCCCCCGGCGGTGCTGGAAGCCGCGGTGCGCGCCACCCGGCCGATCGGCGACGGCTTTTACGGCGTGGACGTCAAGGAGAGCCAGGGCAAGGGCTTCGTGATCGAGGTCAACGACAATCCCAGCATCGACAGCGGCGTCGAGGATCGCTACCTGGGAACGGAGCTGTACCGGATGATTATGTCCACCCTGCTAAAACGGATGGAAGCAAAGCGGGGGCATTGACTGCCCCCTGTAGGGCCGGATTCATCCGGCCATTGCGGGTATTTGGTCGAATGAATTCGACCCTACAGGGAGGGGGCACTTCCTATCCGTGTGGGGCGGACAGCGGGCCTGTTGTAGACTCTACAACCGCAGGACCTTCTCGCCGCGGGAGATGCCGGCGATGCCGGAGCGCACCACCTCCAGGATCTCCGCCTCGGCCATGGCGGCCACGAAGGAATCCAGTTTCTCGCCGGTGCCGGTGAGCTGGATGGTGTAGACGTTGGGGCCCACATCCACGATCTGGCCGCGGAAGATGTCGGTGGTGCGCTTGACCTCGTCGCGCTGGGCGCCGCCGTTGGCGCGCACCTTGATCAACATCATGTCGCGCTCGATATGGGCGCCCTCGGTCAAATCCACTACCTTGACCACATCCACCAGCTTGTTCAGCTGCTTGGTGATCTGCTCGATGATGCGGTCATCCCCCACCGTGGTCAGGGTCAGCCGCGACAGGGTGGCGTCGTCGGTGGGCGCCACGTTCAGGGTCTCGATGTTGTAGCCGCGCTGGGAGAACAGGCCGACCACCCTGGACAGGGCCCCGGGCTCGTTTTCCATCAGGATCGATATGATACGTCGCATCTCAGGTCCTCTCGTTCTTGCTCAGCCACATGTCCTTCATCGCGCCGTTGGGCGCCACGTGCATCGGGTACACGTGCTCCATCGGGTCGATGAAGACATCGAGGAACACCAGCTTGTCCTTCATCGCGAAGGCCTCTTCCATTTTCGTGTCCAGATCGGCCAGATCCGTGACCTGCATGCCCACGTGGCCGTAGGCCTCCATCAGCCGGGTGAAATCCGGCAGCGAGTCCTCGTAGGTACTCATGGCGTAACGGCCCTCGTACTGCATGTCCTGCCACTGCTTGACCATGCCCAGGTAGTTGTTGCGCAGGTTGATGATCTTCACCGGCAGCTTGTACTGGGTGCAGGTGGACAGCTCCTGGATATTCATCTGGATACTGCCCTCGCCGGTGACACAGGCCACCTCCTTGTCCGGGAAGGCCAACTTGGCGCCCATGGCCGCCGGCAGGCCGAAGCCCATGGTGCCCAGCCCCCCGGAATTGATCCAGCGCCGGGGCTGGTCGAAGCGGTAGTACTGGGCCGCGAACATCTGGTGCTGACCCACGTCGGAGGTAATGTAGGCGTCACCGCCGGTCACCCGGTACAGGCTCTCGATCACCTGCTGGGGCATGATCCGGTCGCTCTCGCCATAGCGGCGGCCGGTCCACAGGCCGTGGTCCCCGCGCCACTCGTCGATCTGTTGCCACCAACGCGCCAGGGCGCCGGGATCGGGCAGTTCCGTGTCTTTCTTCCGCAGCTGACGGACCTGCTCGGTGAGGTCAGCGAGCACCGACTGCACCGGGCCCACGATGGGAATGTCCGCGTTGACGGTCTTGGAGATGGACGTGGGATCGATATCGATATGAATAATCTTGGCCCCGGGGCAGAACTTGGACACCGTGTTGGTGACGCGGTCGTCGAAGCGCGCGCCCACCGCCAGGATCACGTCCGAGTGGTGCATGGCCATGTTGGCCTCGTACAGACCGTGCATGCCCAGCATGCCCAGGAACTGGCGGTCGGTGCCCGGGTAGGCGCCGAGACCCATCAGGGTATTGGTCACCGGGTAATTGAGCTCGCGCGCCAACTCGGTGAGCAGGCCGCTGGCCTCGCCCTGCACCACGCCGCCGCCGGCATAGATCACCGGCCGTTTGGCGGACAGCAGCAGGCGCGCCGCTTTCTTGATCTGCCCGGTGTGGCCGCGCTGGGCGGGGGCGTAGGAGCGGATTTTCACCGCGTCCGGGTAGTGGTACTCGAACTTGGCATCCGGGCGCGTGGCGTCCTTGGGAATGTCGATCACCACCGGCCCGGGACGGCCGCTGGCGGCGATATGGAAGGCCTTCTTGATGGTGGCCGGGATCTCCTCCGGCTCGCGCACCATGAAGCTGTGTTTCACGATGGGCCGGGAGATGCCCACCATGTCGGTCTCCTGGAAGGCGTCCTCGCCGATCAGGTGGCTGGCCACCTGGCCCGACAGCACCACCATGGGAATGGAGTCCATGTAGGCGGTAGCGATACCGGTGACCGCGTTGGTGGCGCCGGGGCCGGACGTCACCAGCACCACACCGGGCTTGCCGGTGGCGCGGGCGTAGCCGTCGGCGGCGTGGGTCGCCGCCTGCTCGTGCCGCACCAGCACATGGGGAATCTTGCTCGTCTTGAACAAAGCGTCGTATATATGCAGCACCGCGCCGCCCGGGTAGCCGAAGATATACTCGACTCCCTCGTCTTCCAGGGCGCGGGCGATCATTTCACCGCCGGATAACATCTCCACGATTATCTCCTGATTGCAAAACGCCCCGACGCGTTACCCTCGCCGGCGGCAGTTCCGATCGTCTGTGTGGAGAAGCACTGTGAAATACCTGGCCCGGTACACCGCAGGGCGACGCCACTCCCGGTACGGGCGAGATACAGTGCGAGAAGATACGAGACCTTCTACGAAACCTTCGTCCCCCGGCATTGCCGGAAGCCCTCCAGGGTCTTTCTGCGGAAAGCGGAAAGAGCGCACGGAGAGGCTATCCTCAAAGGCTCTTTCCACGCTCGCCATGGCTGGCGAGGAAGGGGAAAGCGATCACGAACCCGTGTATCGGTCGCCCTGCGGGGTAGCGCAGTATCTGGCCCCCAGCCCGGCCCATGCGGCTCTGGCTGGTTACGGGACTCACAGGCAGCTGGCGCGAATCATCGCATCGCGGCAGTGGGCCAGGGGTTGAGGGTACTCAACGTTAGCCGTTGCCACCTGTAAGACCGGGCTATTGTTCGCCGCCGCGCCGCGGAAGTCAACCGCCACGCAGCGGAATACGGCCAAATATGCCTGCGGTTCGCGCATTGCACCCCTGTGAGCTTCTGGGTTACTTTTAGCACGATATACCGCACACAAGGGGAAGGGCGCGTGCACATTGCCAAGGGTTACCACGCTCCGCTGTTGCTGGCGTTGTCATTGTTGCTGGCCTGTACCAGTCCGGGCGCCAGTGCCGATAAAAGCTATTACCGCTGGCTCGACGACCGCGGCAATCCCGTGCACAGCGACCGGCCTCCCCCCGCGGGCACCCCCTACGAGGTAATCTCCGCCGGCAGCAGCCTCAAGCGCGTGGTGACACCCGATGAGGGAGCCGTGCCGCCGGAAGTAAAACCGCGGGTGGGCAATGAATTCGAGCAAGTGGATACCAAGGCGAAGGAAGAGCAGTTCGAGAAAAACCCCGAGCTGTGCGAGCTGGCGCGTTCAAACCTCAGTACACTGAATTCCGCCGCCCGCGTCAGGCTGCGCGATGAAAATGGCGAACTGGTGTTCCTGAGCGACGAACAAAAAGCGGCTGAGGTTGCCAAGGCCGAGCAAATGATCGACGTACACTGCCCCTGACACGCGAAGGACAACCTCAACTGATATAAAAATGGCCCCTTTCGGGGCCATTTTTATAGGTGGCTATCGGAACGCGTTCAACGGTGACTGAACACCGCCGATTCGCCCTCCATATCGACAGCTATGGTCTGCCCGGCCTCGAAATCCCCCGCCAGGATGCGCTGGGCCAGCGGGTTTTCCAGCTCCTGCTGGATGGCCCGCTTCAGCGGCCGCGCACCGTAGACCGGATCGAAGCCCGCGGCGCAGAGATGCTCCATAAAGGCCTCCGAGATCTCCAGACCCAGCTCCCGCTCCTGCAACCGCTTGCGCAGGGCCGCCAGCTGGATATCGGCGATACCGCGGATCTGCGACTGCGCCAGGGGGTGAAACACCACCGTCTCGTCGATACGGTTGATGAACTCCGGCCGGAAGTGCTTGCCGACCACCCCCATCACCGCCGACTTCATGGCGGCGTAGTTGTCCTCGCCGGCCATTTCCTGGATCAGGTCGGAGCCGAGGTTGGAGGTCATCACCACCACCGTGTTGCGGAAGTCCACCGTGCGGCCCTGGCCGTCGGTCAGGCGCCCGTCCTCCAATACCTGCAGCAGGATGTTGAATACGTCCGGGTGGGCTTTTTCCACCTCGTCCAGCAGCAACAGCGAATAGGGGCGACGGCGCACCTTCTCGGTCAGGTAGCCGCCCTCCTCGTAGCCCACGTAACCGGGGGGCGCGCCGATCAACCGCGCCACGGAGTGCTTCTCCATGAACTCGGACATGTCGACCCGCACCATGGCCTGCTCGGAGTCGAACAGGAACTCCGCCAGGGCCTTGCACAGCTCGGTCTTGCCCACCCCGGTGGGGCCCAGGAACAGGAAGGAGCCGTTGGGACGGTTGGGATCGGCCAAACCGGAGCGCGAGCGACGCACGGCGTTGGACACCGCGGTCACCGCCTCGTCCTGGCCCACCACCCGGTGGTGCAGGGACTCTTCCATGCGCAGCAGTTTCTCGCGGTCGCCCTCCAGCATCTTGGCCACCGGGATACCGGTCCAGCGGGACACGACCTCCGCCACTTCCTCGTCGGTGACCTTGTTGCGCAGCAGGGTGCGCTCCGTGGTCTCCGCCTCATGGGCGGCGGCCAGCTGCTTCTCCAGCTCGGGAATACGGCCGTACTGCAGTTCCGACATGCGGGTCAAATCGCCGGCCCGGCGCGCCGCCTCCATGTCCAGCTTCACCTGCTCCAGCTCGCCCTTGATGTGGGCGGCGCCCTGCAGGGTGGCCTTCTCGGCCTTCCACACTTCCTCCAGGTCGGAGTACTCGCGCTCGACCTTGTCGATCTCCTCGTTGAGCTGGTCCAGCTGCTTCTGGGAGGCCGGGTCCTTGTCCTTCTTCACCGCCTCGCGCTCGATCTTGAGCTGGATCAGGCGCCGCTCCAGGCGGTCCATGGATTCCGGCTTGGAATCGATTTCCATGCGGATACGGCTGGCGGCCTCGTCCACCAGGTCGATGGCCTTGTCCGGCAACTGGCGGTCGGTGATATAGCGCTGGGACAACTTGGCCGCGGCGATAATGGCGCTGTCGGTGATATCCACCCCGTGGTGCACCTCGTAGCGCTCCTTCAGGCCGCGCAGAATGGCGATGGTGTCCTCTTCATTGGGCTCGTCAACCAATACCTTCTGGAAACGGCGCTCCAGGGCCGCGTCCTTCTCCAGGTGCTGGCGGTACTCGTCCAGGGTGGTGGCGCCCACGCAGTGCAGCTCGCCGCGGGCCAGGGCGGGCTTGAGCATATTGCCCGCGTCCATGGAGCCCTCGGCCTTGCCGGCGCCGACCATGGTGTGCAGCTCGTCGATGAACAGGATAATGCGGCCCTCCTGCTTGGAGAGCTCGTTGAGAACCGCCTTCAGGCGCTCCTCGAAATCGCCGCGGAACTTGGCACCGGCCAGCAGCGCGCCCAGGTCCAGGGACAGGATGCGCTTGTCCTTCAGGCCCTCGGGCACCTCGCCGTTCACCACCCGTTGGGCCAGGCCCTCGATAATCGCGGTCTTGCCCACGCCGGGCTCGCCGATCAGTACCGGGTTGTTCTTGGTGCGGCGCTGCAGCACCTGGATGGTGCGGCGGATCTCGTCGTCGCGGCCAATCACCGGGTCGAGCTTGCCCTGCTCGGCGCGCTCGGTCAGGTCGATGGTGTATTTTTGCAGGGCCTGGCGGGATTCCTCGGCCTCGGGATTGTTCACCGCCTCGCCGCCGCGCACCTGGTCGATGGCGGCCTTCAGCGATTCCTGGGTGACCCCGTGGGCCTTGAGCAACTCGCCGGCCTGGGACTTGGTTTCCAGCATGCCCAGCAATACCACCTCGCTGGAGATGTAGGCGTCGCCGTTTTGCTGGGCCAGCTTGTCGGCCACGTTGAGGATGCGCCCCAGGTCGTTGGACAGGTGCACGTCCCCGGCGTTGCCGCCGCTCACCGTGGGCAGGGCGTCCAGCGCGGCCTTGACCTTGTTGGCCAGGCCCACCAGGTCTCCCCCGGCCTGCTGCAGCAGCGGGCGGGTCGAGCCGCCCTGTTGCTGCAGCAGGGCCGCCAGCAGGTGTACCGGCTCGATAAAGTTGTGATCCTTGCCCAGGGCCAATGATTGGGCGTCGGCCAGCGCGCCCTGCAGCTGGTTGGTCAGTTTGTCCATTCTCATGCGTGTGATTCTCCTTCAACCTCCGGCTTGCGGCGGGAGCGGTTGTTTGAACTCTGCCTGCAGATATGGGGGAGGAATGGCCCTGTTTCAAGTGGGGTTATAGCTCCAGGGGCGTATTTGGTCGAATAAATTCGACCCTACAGAGGCCGGGAGGAACCACCCTGTAGGGCGGACAGCGGGCCCCTCTTTTCGGGTCATTCATTCCGCCGCTTTTGGTCGAATGAATTCGACCCTACACAGGGCGTCAAATTCGGCCGTAAACGGGCGTGAAATACCCCGAGATGCCGCGTTGCGCGGCGGTAGTCAGGGGGCGAGCGTGACGATGGAGGCCATGCGGCCGGTATTGCCGTCCCGGCGGTAGGAGAAAAAGTGCTCGGCGTCGCTGAAGGTGCAATGTCCACCGCCGTGGACCGCGGTCAGTCCAGCGCGCGCCAGGCGCAGGCGGGCCAGGGCGTAGAGGTCGGCAAAGTAGTGCCCTGGCCGACCCGAGGGCTCGAAACAGGCGGCCTCGGCGTCATCGGCGCCCGCGCAAAAGGCCGCGCGCACCTCCGGTCCCACTTCGAAGGCCCGCGGGCCGATCGCCGGCCCCAGCCAGGCCAGTAATTCGGCGGGCGCCACGCCGATCGCTGACACCGTCGCCTCCAGCACCCCCGCCGCCAGGCCGCGCCAGCCGGCGTGGGCCGCGGCGACCCGGGTGCCGCCGCGGTCGCAAAATAGCACCGGCAGGCAGTCCGCGGTCAGTACCGCGCAGGCCGCGCCGCGGGTGCGAGTCCAGCTGGCATCGGCCTCGGGTGTGAAAACCCTCGACGGGACTTCCACCACCGCGGTGCCGTGGACCTGCTGCAACCATTGCAGCCGGGCGCCACCAGGCAGCAGCGCCTGCAAACAGCGACGGTTCTGTGCACAGGCCGGATCGCCCACATGGTGACCGAGATTGAAGCTGTCGAAGGGCGGTGCGCCGCAACCGCCCCGGCGGGTGGTGCAAAAGGCCCGCACCCCGGGGGGAGCGGGCCAGTCGGCCTCAATAAGGGCTGGCGGCACCGGCATCCACCGGATCCTCGCTGGCGAGCACCGCCAACAGGGCCGCGATATCCGCCGGCAGCGGGCACTCGAACTGCATCGCCTCGCCGGTCAACGGATGCACCAATCCCAGCGCCTCGGCGTGCAGGGCCTGGCGGGGAAAACCGCGCAGGGCCTCGATCAGGTCGCTTGAGGCGCCCTTGGGAATGCGCGGCCGGCCACCGTACACCGGATCGCCCACCAGCGGGTATTTGCGGTGGGCCATATGCACCCGAATCTGGTGGGTGCGACCGGTCTCCAGGTTGACCGCCACCCGGGTGTGGTGGCCAAAGCGCTGCGCGATGCGGTAGTGGGTCACCGCGGGCTTGCCCCCCACCGCCACCACCGCCATCTTCTTGCGCTGGCGCGGGTGGCGCCCGATGGGCTCATCGATAGTGCCGCCGCCGGTCATGGCACCCACGCAAATCGCGCAATACTGGCGCTTGACGCTGCGAGCCTGGAGTTGGGCCACCAGGCTGTGGTGCGCCGGCAGGGATTTGGCGGCGACCATCAGGCCGGAGGTTTCCTTGTCGAGGCGGTGCACGATGCCGCCCCGGGGCAGGTTTTCCATCGCCGGGACGTGATTGAGCAGCGCGTTGACCAGGGTGCCGTCGGCGTGCCCCGCCGCGGGGTGCACCACCAGGCCCGCGGGCTTGTTCAACACCAGGATACTGTCGTCCTCGTAGACGATATCCAGGGCGATGGCCTCCGGCTGCCACGTGACCTCCGCCTCCAGCTCCGCCTCCAGCGCCAGCGTCGCCCCGGCGCGCACCTTGTCCCGGGGACGGCAGCTCTCGCCGTCCAGGCGCAGGGCGCCGCTCTTGATCCAGGCCTGCAGCCGCGAGCGGGAATAGGCCGGGAACAGGCGCGCCGCGGCCGCGTCCAGGCGCTCGCCGTTCAGTTCCGGGGTGATCACTGCCTGTTCGCTGACCGTTTCCGCCATTGTGCTCCCTTGAAATGCAACTGGCGGGAGCTGTTTATGCCCCCGCGCCACTGTGGTTAAATACGCTCCCACAATCCCGAATACAGTCTATCACGCCAGCGGTCGCCAACTTGTTGAAATCACTCAGAATCGTCGCAACACTCCTGCTACTGGGCGGCCTCGTCGCCTGCTCCGGCAACGACAGCCCCGACATCGCCGCCGATGCCGGCGAGCAGCAAATGTACCGGGAGGCCCAGCGCTACCTCAATAACAGCAACTACGACCTCGCGGTGCGCAGCCTGCAGTTGCTGGAATCGCGCTACCCCTTCGGCAAGTACGCCGAGCAGGCCCAGCTGGAGCTGATCTACGCCCACTACGGCGCCTACGAGCACGAGGCGGCGGTGGAAGCGGCGGACCGCTTTATCCGCCTGCACCCCCAGCATCCCAACGTGGACTACGCCTACTACATGAAGGGCCTGGCGGCCTACTCCGGCAGCCAGGACCTGTTCTCGCGCTTCTTGCCCACCGACGACACCAAGCGCGACACCAGCCACGCCAGGGAGGCCTTCGCTGAATTCGCCCAGCTGGTGTCCCGCTATCCCGATAGCCCCTACGCCGCCGACGCCAAGGCGCGCATGGTCCACCTGCGCAACCTGCTGGCGCGCCACGAGATCAACGTGGCCAACTACTACTTCCGCCGCGGCGCCTACCTGGCCGCCGCCAACCGCGGCCGCTATGTGGTGGAGCATTTCCAGCGCACCCCGGCGGTGGCCGACGGCCTGGCGGTAATGGCCCAGGGCTATATTCTGCTGGGTATGAACGACCTGGCGGAGGACGCCATCGACGTGCTGGCGCTGAACTACCCGGAACACCCCTCCCTGGACAAGGACGGCAACTTCGACAGCGTCTACACCCTGGACGGCGTGCAGCGCTCCTGGGTCAACAAGGCGACTTTCGGCCTGTTCGATCCGCCGGAGCCGCCCCAGTTCGACAACCGGGAAACCTTCGAATAAGGCACATCGGCCGAATGAATTCGGCCCTACAGGGGGGCAAGCACCACACCCTGCGGGGCCGGAATCATTCGGCCAAACCCAGACCAGGCACCAGACCTTGTAGGGCCGAATTCATTCGGCCAAACCCAAGCTAGGGCATCTCACCGCGTAGGGCCGAATTCATTCGGCCACAACCCGCCGAACCCTAGTCCCCCAGGGTCCACCCCGAGGTAATCGGATAGCGCCGGTCGCGACCGAAGCCACGCTGGGTGATACGCACGCCGATGGGCGCCTGGCGCCGCTTGTACTCGTTCAGGTCCACCAGGCGCAATACCCGGTGCACGTCGTCCGGATCCATCCCCGATGCGATAATCGCGGACGCGCTGCAATCTTGTTCCACATACAATTCGAGAATGCGGTCGAGCACGTCATAGGGCGGCAGGCTGTCCTGGTCCTGCTGGTCGGGACGCAGCTCCGCCGAGGGCGGGCGTTCGATCACCCGTTCCGGGATGCAGGGACCGAGACGGTTGCGATAGCGACACAGCTCGTAGACCAGGGTCTTGGGCACATCCTTGAGCACATCGAAACCGCCGGCCATGTCGCCGTACAGGGTGGAGTAACCCACCGCCAGCTCGCTCTTGTTGCCCGTGGTCAGCACCAGCAGGCCCTTTTTGTTGGAAATCGACATCAACAGCACGCCGCGACAGCGAGCCTGCAGGTTTTCCTCGGTGGTATCCGCCTCCAGCCCGACGAACTCCTCCCGCAAGCCCGTCATGAAGGCCTCGTACATGGGCTCGATCGAGATCACCTTGTGCTTGACGCCCAGGGTCGCGGATTGCTCGGCGGCGTCTTCCACGCTCATCTGGGCGGTGTAGCGGAAGGGCATCATCACCGCTTCCACCCGGTCCGGCCCCAGCGCTTCCACCGCCACCGCCAGGGTCAGCGCGGAGTCGACCCCGCCGGACAACCCCAGCACCACGCCGCGGAAGCGGTTCTTGTTGACGTAGTCGCGCACGCCCAGCACCAGGGCCTGCCAGGTGGCTTCCAGCTCGTCCATGGGGGGGGCCGCCGCCAGGCCTTCAAGCTCGATACCGGTGTCGCCACGCCGCGCCTGCAGCCAGTATTCCCCCTCCTCGAAATTGGGCGCCGCGCCGCACACGTCGCCGCGCGCGGAAACCGCGAAGGACCCGCCGTCGAACACCAGCTCGTCCTGGCCACCCACCTGGTTGACGTAGACGATGGGAATGCCCGCGGCGCGGGCGCGCTCGCCGACCAGGCGCCAGCGCTCGCCCCGCTTGCCCCGGTGATAGGGCGAGGAATTGATGTTCAGCAACAGTTCGGCACCGGCGCGGGCGGCCTGTCGGGCGGGACCGGGCTCCCAGATATCCTCGCACACGGTAAGGCCCACGCGCACGCCGTCAATGTCCACCACGCAGGGCTCATCGCCCGCCTCGAAATAACGTTTCTCGTCGAACACCTGGTAGTTGGGCAGGCTCTGCTTGCGGTATTCCGCCACCACCTGGCCGCGGTGCAGCACGCCGGCCACGTTGTACAGGGCGGTGCCGATGCGCCGGGGATAACCCAGGATCACCCACGCGCCACCGGTCATGGCCGCGCGGACCTGGTCCAGGGCCTTGGCAACACGGATTTCGATGCTGGGCCGCAACAGCAGGTCTTCCGGCGGATAGCCGCTGAGGGTCAGCTCGGGGAACACCACCACCGGCGCGGCGTGCTCGGCCTCGGCGCGCTGGATGGTTTCGATCACCTTTTGGGTATTGCCCTCGAAGCCACCCACCAGGGTGTTCATCTGGGCCATGAGAATATTCAGGGTCGTCATCTAGGTTAAAATCTGCTCAAACCGCCGGGCCCCGTATTCTCCGGGAAAGCGTCCACCATGGCCAGTCCCGGACTGGAGAGTCCCGGACTGGAGAGTCCCGGACTGGAGAGTTCCGGACAAGACATCAACGGGCCGCAGGTGGCGACCCGACGGGCCGTGGGGACCCTGCTCCCGGCTTACGTTACACTGTGCCCTACCGCGAACCGGCCCGGGCAGGGCCCGGGTGGCATACAACGACAGCAGGGCGACTTTGAACCGGCCTTCGATACTGACCAACCCCGTCACCACCAGTAGCAGCAAGCAGAACACCACCCTGTTCCGCATCTACGTGGCCTACCGCTCACTGCTGTCGGTGGTGTTGCTGATCATGCTGGTCAGCCCCAATACCCGGCAGCTGGTGGGCGGGCTGAACCCGCCGCTGTACATTGGCGTGGCCATCGCCTATGTCGCCACCAGCGTTGTCCTGATGGGCTCTCTGTCGGCCAACTGGCACCAGAACCACCGCTACCTGTTCCTGGTTTTCCTGGTGGATATCGCCGCCATCACCCTGCTGGCCGACGCCAGCGGCGGCATGGTGAGCGGCCTGCCCATTCTACTGGTGATCACGGTCGCGGCCAGCGCGGTGATGATAACCAACCGAACCCTGGCGACCCTGGTGGCGGCGTTGAGCGTACTGGCCATCCTGCTGGACACCGCGCGCCTGGTGGTGGTCCACAAGCTCGCCATCAATGCCTTGTTCCCCGCGGGCCTGCTCGGCCTGCTGCTGTTCGGCGTGTCGCTGATGGTACAGGCCATCGCCAACCGCCTGGGACGCGCCGAGGAGCTGGCGCGGACCCGGGCCAGCGACCTGTACAACCTGCAACGCCTCAACGAGCAGATTGTGCAGCATATGCAGACCGGCATCCTGCTGGTATCCAGCGAGGGTCGGGTACGGGTGATGAACAAGGCCGCCACCGGACTGCTGGCGCCGGAACGCCCCCTCACCGTGGAACAGGGGCGGCAACTGGCGGAATACAGCGAGGAACTGGCGTACCAGTACGAACACTGGCGCGACAGCGGCCTGCACCGGGCACAGCCCTTTTCCGTGCAGGAGGGCGCGCCCCCGGTGATCGCCAACTTCCGCGAACTGCAACCCGGCAGCCAGGGCGAGGCGCTGGTGTTCGTGGAGGACTACACCCCCGTTACCCAGTACGCCCAGGCCCTTAAGCTCACATCCCTGGGCCGGCTCACCGCCAGTATCGCCCACGAAATTCGCAACCCCCTGGGAGCCATCAGCCACGCCGCGCAACTGCTGCAGGAATCCCCCGACCTGCAAGCCCCGGACCGCCGCCTGGCGGAGATCATCCAGGAACACAGCGCGCGGGTGAACCAGATCGTCGAGAGCGTGATGCAGATCTCCCGCCGCGAACCCCCGAAACCGGAGTACCTGCTATTGGCCGAGTGGTTGGCGAAGTTTGTCGGCGATTACCTCGACACCCTCAACCGCCCCGCCGACATCACCGTGGACTGCAGCTACCGCGACCTGCTGGTGGAGTTCGACCCGGAAAACCTGCGCCGGGTGCTTGGCAACCTGCTCGACAACGCCCTGCGCCACAGCAAGCTGGCAACCGGTCACGAGCGAGCGCGCATCGAGGTGGCGCTGGACTTCCAGTCCAGCCAGTGCCTGATCGATGTCATCGACTACGGCGCCGGGGTACCGCCCCAGGACCAGAACAAGCTGTTCGAGCCCTTTTACACCACCGTGGAATCCGGCAGCGGGATGGGGCTGTACCTGTGCCAGGAGCTTTGCGAGATCAACAACGCCTCCCTGCGTTACGCCCCCACGAACAAGGGCGAGAGCTGCTTCCGCCTGGCGCTGAACAAGCGCGCACTTTAGACTAGCCGCATATGACCCAGACCGTATTGATCGTCGACGACGAACCCGACATCCGAGAGCTGCTGGACATCACCCTCAGCCGCATGGGGCTCAACACCTGCAGCGCCGCCAGCCTGGGTGAAGCCGAGCGACGCATGCGCGAGGAACACCCAGACCTCTGCCTGACGGACATGCGTCTGCCCGATGGCAACGGCATCAGCCTGGTGGAATACATCCAACGGGATTTCCCCGAGGTGCCGGTGGCAATGATCACCGCCCACGGCAGCGTGGAGACGGCAATCTCGGCCCTCAAGGCGGGTGCCTTCGACTTCATCAGCAAACCCATCGAACTGGAGCGCCTGCGCAGCCTGGTGAGTTCCGCGCTCAAGCTCAGCGACGCCGGGGAGGCACGCGCCACACCCCAGGACCCCGCGCGGGGCCCCAGCCTGATAGGCGACAGCCCGGCCATTGCCACCCTCAGGCAGCAGGCACTCAAACTGGCCCGCAGCCAGGCCCCGGTACATATCCAGGGCGAATCCGGCAGCGGCAAGGAAGTCGTGGCCCGCCTGATCCACAACCACGGTCCGCGCGCCAACGCGTCCTTCGTCGCCGTCAACTGCGGCGCCATCCCCCACGAATTGATGGAGAGCGAGCTGTTCGGCCATGTAAAAGGGAGCTTTACCGGCGCCATCCAGGACAAGCCGGGCTTGTTCCAGGCCGCCCAGGGCGGGACTCTGTTCCTCGACGAGGTGGCCGACCTGCCCCTGGCGATGCAGGTCAAGCTGCTGCGCGCCATTCAGGAAAAGGCCGTACGTCCGGTGGGCGGCAGCGCGGAACAACCCACCGACGTGCGCCTGCTGAGCGCCACACACAAGGATCTCGCCGCCGAGGTGGCCGCCGGCCGTTTCCGCAACGACCTGTACTACCGCATTCACGTCATCGATGTTCAGGTGCCGCCCCTGCGCGATCGCCTGGAGGACCTGCCGGCACTGGTCGACGCGGTACTGCGCCGCGTCGGCGCCGAGGGCGACAAACCGCCCGCACTCGACGCCTCGGCCCTGGACGCCATGCGGCGCTACCACTTTCCCGGCAATGTGCGGGAGCTGGAAAACATCCTGGAACGGGCCTGGGCACTGAGCGAAGGCCCGCGCATCACCGCCGACGATCTGCAGTTCGCGGGCGGCAGCACCGGCGCGCCCGGCGGCTCCGGACCCGCGGCGATTTCCCCCGATATCGAGGCCGCGATGGGCGATCTGGAGGGCTACCTCGAGGACGTGGAGCGACAGATCATCAGCGCGGCGCTGGAACAGTGCCGCTGGAACAAGACCGCCACCGCCAAGCAGCTGGGCATCAGCTTCCGCAGCCTGCGCTACCGGCTGCAAAAGCTCAAACTGGAAGACTAGGCCAGCCCGCTACCAGCAGTCACCGGCGCTACCGGGGCTGGCCCCGCGATTCCCGGTGTGGCTCAGGGTCAGCGTCTTGCAATTGCCGTCCTTGGCCTGCCCCAGCTGTGCATCCGCCTTCAGGGTAAACTCGGTGGCCGAAGCGCCGGTGATGGAAATGGTGTAAATACGCGCCGTGCTGCCCACGGCCACCGGCTCGCCCTCCTCGTCGATGGCGTAGGGCGAGGTGGCGTAACCCAGTGTGGTCAGATCGGTGGCGTAGCGGCGGTTATTGACAAAAAACTGCTCCTGCCGGACCCGCAGGGCCTCCAGGGTCGACTTGGCCACGCTGCGCTTGGTTTTCAGCACCTGCTGCTGGTAGCTCGGCAGGGCCACCATCAGGAGCACACCGACCACCACCACCACGATCATCACTTCGATCAGGGTGAACCCGCGCCCGGCGCGTTGACTGTGCTGCATAGTGGCTCTCCTCCCGAGCGCTGTTTTCATCAACCCGCCAGGCTACAGTTTATCGATCCCCGGCTCGCGCCAGTAGATCCGGAACAGTCGCGAGCCCTTGACCTGCGGCAGCTTGGAAGTATCGCGATCACCGTCCTGGTCCAGGTCCTCGAGATCGATGCCACCACCGGGCAGCAGGATCACGTCGCCCACCAGAATGGCCCCAGGCGGGATGCCGGGGCCGATATCATAGATACGAACGTTGTTCTCCGCCGCGGTGCCATCGGCGAGGTTCACCACATATACCGAGCCCTCACCCTCGGTGGGCGCGCACATCGCGGCGCCGGACGAGGGCACGAAGATGGTGAAAAAGACCCGTCCGCCATCGGTCAGTGGCGTCGACAGGCCTTTCTCGCCAGCGCGTTCCAACTCGATCTTCCAGCCCTTGGGCAGCGCCGCGGCACAGGCCGGCTCGGTACCAATCACACAGGCGGTCTGGTCCGCCAGGTCCGCGAGCGTCAGTGGCGAACGGCTTTTGACCGTGGTATCGCCCGAGGAGATCTTGAAGTCTTTCAGGTAAAAGTGGAAGTTGGTCACATCGGTTTCGTTCGGATCCGCGCGATTGCCACTGGAAATCAACACGCCATCAAAGGGCACGCCATCCGAGCCCGTTACCTCCACCAGGTCCGGGGCATGGAAAAAACGGCGATCGGTGGTGGTGCCGTCAGTGCCCAATTCGGCAAACTTGGTGATAAACCAGTTGTCGAGACGGTGGTCGGTGTCGCTGCCCACCGGCAGGTCCACCCGCCAGATCGCGCCTCCCGTGTCGCCCACGTAGAGGCGGTGGATGTTGCCATTATTATCCCGCAAGGCCGCCACCTTGGAGGGAATGCTGTCCACCAGCCCTGTGTGGGTATACTCGGTGTTGCTGACGCTGCCGGTGCCGCCCCCGTAAACTGCTTTCCAGATCAGGCCGCCGCTTCGGGCGTCGACAATGTAGATTGCATTGCCAATCGCATCGTCCGCGTCGCCCGCGTCCTTGCCCACCCGCGCGGTATAACCGGCGTTCCAGCCGCCGTTATAGCCGCCGGCGAAAATTAACACGTCGGTGGAATCACTGCCGAAACGCACCTTGCCGACGACCGGCTCGGAGAATGTCAGGCCCAGGTTGTCGAAGTCACCACCCGATGTCTGGGAGATTTTCCATTTCAGCACCGGCGGTGCCGAGGGATTGCTGACGTCCAGCGCGTAATAGCTCATACCGCCACGCCGCAGGCCGAAGTAGACATAGGCCTCGTCGCCGTCATTGGCGATCAGGTTGCCGTCGCCGTTAACATCGTTGGTCATCACCACGGGCGGCCCGTCCACGCCATAGCGCATCTTGCCGCTGGTTTCGGTATTGGCGCGTTTTACCGGCACCACTCCCAGAACATCCCTCGGCAGGAAACCGTACAGTTCCCTGCCGGTTTCATTGCCGGAGGTGTCGGTGTTTTCGATGGCATGAAAAATACCGTCCCCGGTACCCAGGAACAGGCGAATATTCGGGTTGTCGTCGCTATAGCCGGCGGTGGCTCCGTAGTTAAGGGCAAAGGGACGCGAATGAATGGCATCGGCCAATATCCATGAGCGCGCCTCGGCGGTATTGCCATCCCCATCTTCGTCATCGACATCCTGGCCCCGCGCCCACCGGATCAAGGCCTTGGCCTCGGTTGAATTCGCCGCCCCCAGCGCGGTTTCCAGATAGCCCGCCGTGGCGAGAGTCGCGTCGGTGGCATTGAGTTCGACGAAGCTGTTGTTGAAGCCGTTGTTCACCGTGTCCGGCTCGACGTAGAGGTTGCGAGTGGTTCCGCTGTTGCTATCGCCGATGGTATGGATGCCGTCGTCGATAAACCCGGGAATTTTCTGCCCCGCCCCGCCACGGGCGACCACCCGGCCATCGGCGTTCAAGGGGATTGTCGGATTGGCCCCGGGCGGCG
The DNA here is from genome assembly GCF_017255185.1 of Parahaliea mediterranea. Lineage (GTDB taxonomy): Bacteria > Pseudomonadota > Gammaproteobacteria > Pseudomonadales > Halieaceae > JAFKCZ01. Next base: position 325,409 of record NZ_JAFKCZ010000001.1, on the reverse strand, counting down.
GCAAACTGGCTACATCGGTCCAGAAGGTCACGGCATCAAAGGTAATCCTCCCCCGGTTATCACCGGTGGATTCAAATCCTGGATTGCCGTTCACGTCAACGATCTCGTCAAAAATGCCATCTCGCGCGGCGGGGTTGTTCGGGTCCCCCGGATCGAAGGTATCCGCAAGCCGCAACTTTTTCACATTCCCCGGCCAACTCACCTCGGACTGGGCCTCGAACAGGGCAATAAACAGGTTATCGAGCGACTCGGCCTGGTTGAACACATTCACCGGAACGGAGGCCGCCACAAAGGTGCTGCTGACACTGATCACCTCTTTAAAAATATTTGTGAGGTCCTCCTCCAGTTGCTGGGGATCACTGAGACTGAGCGGCGCGCCGCTACCGCCGGCCTGGGCCATATCCCGGGTCTGGCCGACACTGCCGTCGTCCGATATTACCCAGCTCTTTTCCAGGGGCTGTATGCCGTTGACCACGGGCAACAGATCGGTGGTCGAGGCGTGCATAAACTGCAACAGGTCCTCGATCTTGCTAAAGCCCTTGCTGGGGAAATTGGGCTGGGCGCTGAGATAGGGGTCGTTCTTGATGGCATTGTCGGCGGAACCATCCTGCCCCTTGGGCGGGCCCTGCATGGCGACCGCAATGGAGAACAGCTTCGAGCAGGCCTGGGGGTCCTGGAACGGGGAGTCGTACTTGTTGCCCGTGATAATGTCATCGTCGAAGTCGGGCGTTTTCGTGCCCTTGAAGTTGCCGCCGGTTTCATCGCCGTAGAGCACATTGCCGCCAGTAATGTAGCGAAACCACTCGTAGTAGGTTTCCTTGGCGCCGAACTCGTGGGCGTCCTTGCCACTCATGGTGCCCGGCATGGCGGCCAGGGTGGCGACCAGGTCGGCACGGTGGGTTTCAAGGAGCTTGTAGCCATCGAGCATGGTGCCGCCGTCCGCCCAATTTGAACCCGCAATCGCGAACTGGATGCCGTTAAAATCGGTGTTCTCCAGCACACCAGCGAGTACCGCGCGAAATACCTCGAACAATGACACTTTGTCGTTGGGACCAAAGCTGCCGAACTCAGTCAGTTTTTCATAGGCCTTCACGGACATGTAGGGGGGCCCGCAGCTACTGAATTTGTTACAGGCTGTACTGAAGGTACTGGAGCGTAAATCAAGCACTAGCAGCACATAGGGCGTGCCACCCGCCGAGCTGTTCAGGTAGATTTCGATATCGTCCGCCGACACCTTGCCCACCCCAAGGGTGAGGCAAAGCACGACCATGCCAATAAAGTTCTTCATAAGCACCATTCCCTGCCCTACTGGGCGGAGGCCGCAACCCTCCTGACAATACCTTCCACGACCGACGCCCGGCCCAGCCGGGCGTCACTGCCATCCACTTCCACCACGGTTTCGAATACCGCCGCGCCGAAGGCCTGGGCACTCGACGCTTCACTCTCTCTCTGACGGAAAGGCAGGCTCTCGATAAACAGGGGGCCCTGGCGTTCGATGTGGAAACTCACATCGACCCCCGCCGGCACGGCCCGGGTCTCGGCATTCACCGCCAGCGAGGTAAAATTACACACCGAGTTGGGGTCGGGGTCCGTCGGCTCACAGATGCGTGAACCCACCGAGCCCGCCACCGGGAAGTTGTCTTCATCCTCGGCCAGCGCGCTCGCAATGGCCTGGGCCTTCTGGAACGCTTCTTCACGGAACTGATCGTTACCGGCCATCTGGAACTCCAGGACGCTGGTGCGGGTGACCGTACTGGCGATCATCGCCAGCAGCAGCAGAAAAATCATGGCAAGCCACAGCACCGCGCCACGCTGTCCCACGGCGCCGTGACAATGCGCCGTATCCTTTATCCCTGGTTCTGCCTTCACTCTAGTGTCACCCCGGCGGCAAGGTGGCGTTGCGCATTTGCACCGCGGTGGTCAACACACGGCGCAGGTAACCATCGTTCTTGGGGGCCACGGTTTTCTGTCCCAATTGAAAGCTCTTGCTGTTGGTGTAGCCACTGATTTCGTTGAGGCTGCGCACCAACAGGTAAACACGCGCCACCACGGCCGCCGGCATGTCCGCCGCCGTGGGATCTGCCTTGTACTGGTTGGGTACCCCATCGGCATCGGCATCGATTCCAAACTCGACCTGCAAGTCCTCGATACCCTCGACAATACATTCCACGGGCCCCATGCTGTCGGCGGACAGGCGCTCGGTGCACAGAGTGGGTATACCGTCGCCGGATTCGGAGTATTCACGGATAAAGAAGATGTTGGCGTAGACCTCCCAGTAGTCCACCCGGGAACCGGCGGTTGCGTCGGCGCCATCGAAGTCGGCCTCGCCGATATATTCCCAGGTGACATCGTCGCCGTAATCGGCTACCCGCAGGTACCACTGGTTCTGGTCCGCCGCGACGGTACCCGCCCGATACACCCCGTTGCGCAGCGTGGGCTCTCCCGCCGAGCGCTTGACGCTAACCACGTCGGTGGCCTCGAGGATGTCGTCGGTATCCAGGCAGTCGAGGGTGGACCCTTGGGCGGTGACCGCGCTGCCGGAAAAATCGTTGATCAGCTCCAGCGGCGGGTTCGGATCCAGAGACCAGTCAAGTGCACTGCCGCAATCGGGCGCGACGCCCGGCGGAGTCATTGCCCGGATAGTGAGGTCGCCGGCGTAAAAACCCGCCAGGGTCAGTTCCCGTTTCAGCAGGTGGAGGGCAAAACGGCCGTTTTCCTGCATCCGGGCCATTTCGTCCTCGATCAGGTAGTGGCGCTTGCTCTCGAGATAGACTGCCACAATTCCCGAGGTGAGTAGCAAACCCAGTACGATCGACACCATCAGCTCGATCAAGGAAAAGCCCCCCGCGGCCACTCGGTGCAAGTCCGCCGACAACCGACTGGCTCGCGTGCATCGTTTCCACGCAATGATCACGGCGCGCCCACGTAGCTGGTCAACACCAGCAGGCGACGCTGTTTATCGCCATCGCCGTAGAGCCCCTTGCCGAGACCGCAAGCGGACCCAAAAACGTCGCCGGGGTCGGTGGGGCTATCCTGTTCTCCCGCCCCCAGCCAGGCGATGGCCACTTTGATATTGCCGCCGTTGTTGGTGACACAGGCCCGGGGATTGACCAGTCCACCCGCATTGCCGGCACTACCCTCCACGGTAATTGTCTCGGTGACACCAATCAGCAGCCGGTACCAGTCGTGGATATCAAAGGCAGCCAAATGCCCGGGAGGGCAATCGAACGCGATGCAATCCGCCGCCGCCGGAGGATTGCTTTCGTCACCGAGTTCACTCACGACGTAGGCATTCATTTGCCCGGGATTGCTGCGCATGCGCTCGATCAAATCGCGCACCAGGCCAGTGGCAATGGTCCGCTGGGTCGCCTCATAGCTGGCCCGCTTGGCGGCAAGCTGCATGCCCACCAGGCCCAACAAGCCTATGGCCAGAACGAGTACCGCAATCAATACCTCCACCAGTCCCGCACCCGACTGCCTGCTGGCTCCGGGCGGGCCACCATGGAACTTAACTCGAACGGGGCAGCGTGGCACAATTCCCCTCCTGCATTTTCCGTCCAAACTTCTTCGGCTTGAATGAAACCTGCCGCCCAACACCGGGCAGGGCGGCCATGCATCGTTTTTTTACCAGCCTATTGGCATCAACAGGTTCCCCACCCTTTTGCCAGCCGCGGCCGCCCCACCAGGTTGATCACCACACTCCAGGAATCGAGGGCCACACCCGACGGAGGGCAGACCATGAACGTCAGGTTTCGCCGCGAGGCGCCATCCGCCCAGTAAGTCAATTCGGTGGCGATCACCTTGGTGCCCGCCTTGTTCATGACGCGAAAACCATCCGGCATGGGACCAAAGGCACGAAGCAGTTTATCGGTGCCGGCATCGAACTCGTCGTCGCGATCCCGGTTACTGAAAACAATCCACCCGACGCCAAAAGCCTCCCCACATTCCAGGGCACCGCTAGTCGCATACGGGGAGGGGCAAATGGTGACGGGGGTATTGCGGCTGACGGCTTCGGACCGGGCCAGGTTGACCGCGCGCTGGATACGCGCGGCCTCGAAGCGCAACTGGCTGGCGGTAACGAGGCGCGAAAAGGACGGCAGCCCCCAGAACAGAGTGATGGCGACTACCGCCACAACGGCCAGCAACTCGACGAGGGTAAACCCCGGGCGCCGGGATTGGGGGAACATCCTGTTCACTGCGCACCTCCCTGTTATTTGCCAGCTTAGGCGCTGAGTCCCGGGGGGCCAGGTTTCAGTGGAATTTGACGAATTGTGGGTGATTGGGATGGGGCGTTTTGCCTTCCATTGTGGAAGTAGGAGTGGGGTGGCGGGGTGGCAATCGACGGGTGAGGATGTAATTGTCCGGTTTATGGTCGAATGAATTCGACCCTACAGGGGGGGGCGCCTGCCCTTGTAGGGCGGACAGCGGGCCCCTCTTTTCGGGTCATTTATTCCGCCGCTTTTTGGTCGAATGAATTCGACCCTACGGGGAGGGGCTGCCTGCCATTGTAGGGCGGAATTTATTCCGCCGCTTTTTGGTCGCATAAATTCGCCCTACGGGGAGGGGCTGCCTGCCCTTGTAGGGCGGACGGCGGGCCCCTCTTTTCGGGTCATTTATTCCGCCGCTTTTTGGTCGAATGAATTCGACCCTACACGGAAAGGAGCAACGTTCGCGCTGAACGCATCGTCAACGTCCCCCGCGTTGGGTGGAGCCTCTTTTGTGCAGCGCAGGGGAGTCGGTGCGAGCTCAAAACCGCTTAGTGGCAACGCGACCGCAGCACCCTCCAGCGGACTACCGAGGTTACGAAGCCCAAGAGCCCTGCCCGGCATTCAGGCAATTCGAAGTTAGGAGCAACTCGCCTCATCAAGAAGCAAGGAGGCCGGCGCGCCGCATGCTCCCCGGAGCGGAACAAAAGAGGCACCGCCTGCCGGGGCACGACGCAGCGGCCGCCAGGCCGCCACTCGCGACATAACCAGAACCTGGAACCTAGATGTTCTTCGCCTCGATCCGCAATTCGCGCGGCAGGGAAAAGGTCACATTCTCGGGCCGCCCCTCGACTTCCACCGGCGCCTTAGCCCCGAGCGCCCGCAGGCCCTCGACCACCTCCTGCACCAGCACCTCCGGCGCCGAGGCACCGGCGGTAATGCCGATGTTCGCCTTGCCTTGCAGCCAGGCCGGGTCGATATCCCCCGGCCCGTCGATCAGGTGGGCCTGGGCCCCCATGCGCTCCGCCAGCTCCCGCAGGCGGTTGGAGTTGGAGCTGTTGGGCGAGCCCACCACCAGCATCAGGTCACAGCGGGCCGCCAGCTGTTTCACCGCGTCCTGGCGGTTCTGGGTGGCGTAGCAGATATCGTCCTTGCGCGGTCCCTCGATGGCGGGAAACCTGGCCCGCAGCGCGTCGATCACCCGCGCCGTATCGTCCATCGACAGCGTGGTTTGGGTCACATAGGACAGGTGCTGCGGATCGCGCACCTCGAGTTGCGTCACCTGCGTTTCGTCCTCCACCAGGTAGATATCGCCGCCGGCGCCGCGATCGTACTGGCCCATGGTGCCCTCCACCTCGGGATGACCACGGTGGCCGATAAGGACGCACTCACGGCCCTGGGCGCTGTAGCGGGCGACTTCCATATGCACCTTGGTCACCAACGGGCAGGTGGCGTCAAAGACCTTCAGGCCGCGGTCCGCCGCCTCCCGGCGCACGGCCTGGGAAACGCCGTGGGCGCTGAAGATCACGATGCGATCGTCCGGGACCTCTTCCAGCTCATCGACGAAAATGGCGCCACGATCGCGCAAGTTATCGACAACAAACTTGTTGTGCACCACTTCGTGGCGCACGTAGATAGGCGCGCCGAAGAGATCGAGGGCGCGGTTCACAATATCGATGGCGCGATCGACGCCGGCGCAGAAGCCGCGCGGGTTGGCCAACTGGATGTCCACTAGTGCAGCTCCGTGGGTTCCACCCGGTGAATGAGTACGTCAAACAGGATTGTACGCCCCGCCAGGGGATGGTTGAAGTCCACCGTGACCGCCTTGTCGTCGAAGGACACGACCAGGCCCGGCAGCTCGCCGCCGCCGGCGTCGGCGAAGGAAAACACCAGGCCGATTTCCAGCTCCACCTCGTCGTCGAAATGGCTGCGGGGGATTTCCTGTACATTGTTGTCGTTGGGCTGGCCGAAGGCGTCCTCCGGGGGCACGGTGAACAGCTGGCGCTCGCCCGGCGACATGCCGAAGATCAGGCGCTCGAAGCCGGGTAGCAGGCTGCCATCGCCAACCACGAAGTCCACCGGCTCGCCGCCGAAATTGGAGTCCACCTCGGAGCCATCCTCCAGGCTGACCGAAAAATTCAGGAATACGCGGGTACCCTCGCTAACGGGTACATTCAGGGTGCCCATAGCGCCCTACTCCTCTTGTTCGCCCGCCGGTTCGCGAGCCGGGAAACTGTCCAGGATGATGCCGACGGCGCCGGCGGTGATGGCCGAGTCGGCCACGTTGAAGGCCGGGAAGTAATAACCGGCATAGTGGAGGGAAATGAAGTCCACCACGTAGCCCAACACCAATCGGTCCCAAAGGTTGCCCACGGCGCCACCCAGCACCAGCGCCAGGCTCAGGGCCAGCAGGCGCTGGTTGCGCGGCAGGCGGTACAACCAGATCGCCAGTACGGCGCCGACCACCACCGCGATGCCGGTGAAGAAATAGCGCTGCCAGCCGCCGGCGTCACTGAGGAAGCTGAAGGCGGCACCGGTATTGTGCTGCAGGGTAAGGTTGAACCAGGAAAATATCTCCACCGGCTGCCCGTACTGCAAAGCGCCGGAAGCCAGGGACTTGGTGTACTGGTCCAGCGCAATGACCGCCACGGCCAACAGATACCAGCGCCAGGCGGCCACGCCATTGCGAGTCGTCATGTCGATCAGGCAAACCGACGCTGTTCGCCGGGCCCCTCGATGTTTTCCACGCAGCGCCCACAGAGGGTCGGATGCGCCTGGTGGCTGCCGACGTCGGGGCGACGGTGCCAGCAGCGCTCGCACTTGTCGCTCCCCGACACAGCCACCTGCAGGCACAGGCCCTCGATCTCGGTGGCGGCGGCATCGGCCGGGGCATCCGCCAGCGATGCCAGCGCGGCACCGGAGGTAATCAACACGAAACGCAGCTCGTCGCCCAGGGCTTCCAGGTCGGCCAGCAGGTCGTCGCTGCAATACAGGGTGACCTCGGTATCCAGGGAGCCGCGAACCGCGCCCGCGGCGCGCTGGACCTCGATCTCGCGGTTGACCGCCGCGCGTACCGTCATGACCCGCTCCCAGTATTCACGGCCCATGGCCGCACCGGTGTCGAGAGACGCCAGCTGGTCGTACCACTGGGCCAGGAAGACCGACTCGCCCCGTTCTCCGGGCAGGTTCTCCCAGATCTCCTCGGCGGTGAAGCTGAGGATGGGGGCCACCCAGCGCACCAGGGCCTCGCCAATATGGTACATGGCGGTCTGCGCCGAGCGCCGGGCCACACTGTCGGCGCGGGTGGTGTACTGGCGGTCCTTGATCACGTCCAGGTAGAAACCGCCCAGGTCATTGGCGCAGAAAGCGTGCAGCTTCTGGAAGATGAGGTGGAACTGGTAGTTTTCGTAGTCCTGCTCGAGCTCCGCCTGCAACTGCGCCGCGCGGTCGATCGCCCAGCGGTCCAGAGACAGCAGTTCACCCGTCGGCAGGGCGTGCCGCGCGGGATCGAAGCCGTTGAGGTTGGACAGCAGGAAGCGGGCGGTGTTGCGGATGCGCCGGTAGGCGTCGCCGGTGCGCTTGAAGATCTCGTCCGACACCGCGATTTCGCCGCGGAAATCGGCCCCCGCCACCCACAGGCGCAGGATGTCGGCGCCCAGGTCGTTCATTGCCTTCTTCGCCGGGATAATATTGCCCAGCGACTTGGACATTTTGCGGCCCTGCCCGTCCACGGTGAATCCGTGGGTGAGCACACTCTTGTAGGGGGCCTCGCCGTAGGCGCCGATGCCGGTCAGCAGGGAGGACTGGAACCAGCCGCGATGCTGGTCGGAGCCCTCGAGATAGAGGTCCGCGGGGGCTTGCAGGCCCTCGCGCTGGCGCAACACGCAGGCGTGGGTCACGCCGGAGTCGAACCAGACATCCAGGGTATCGGTGACTTTTTCGTAGTCGGCGGCTTCCTCCCCCAGCAATTCCGCGGGCTCGAGGTCAAACCAGGCGTCGATGCCCTGTTCCTCGATGCGCTGGGCCACCTGCTCCATAAGCTCGGCGGTACGCGGGTGCAGCTCGCCGCTCTCGACGTGGATAAACAGGGCGATGGGAACGCCCCAGGTGCGCTGGCGCGAAATACACCAGTCGGGGCGGTTGGCGAGCATGGCGTCAATGCGGGCCTTGCCCCACTCGGGCAGCCAGCGCACGTTTTCCACCGCCGCCTTGGCTCCCTGCAGCAAGCCCTGCTGCTGCATGCTCACGAACCACTGCGGCGTGGCGCGGAAGATAATCGGCGTCTTGTGCCGCCAGCAGTGAGGATAAGAGTGCTCGTAGTCCTCGTGGTGCAGCAGGACGCCCTTGTCCCGCAACAATTCCACGATCGCGGCATTGGCCTTCATCACATGCTGGCCGGCGAAAAGCGGCGTTTCCGGCAGGTAAACCCCGTTGCCGCCAACGGGATTGTACACCTCGAGACCGTACCGCTGGCCCACCGCGAAGTCGTCCTGGCCATGGGCCGGGGCGGTGTGCACCGCGCCGGTACCGGCGTCGGTGGTCACGTGCTCGCCCAGCACCACGGGCACCTGCCGCTCCAGGAAGGGGTGCCGCAGCAACTGCCTTTCCAGCGCCGCGCCCTTGCAGCGCCCGAGCACGGTCACCCCCGGCAGGCCGAAGCGTTCGGCGCAGGCCGGTGCCAGTTCCTCGGCCACCAGCAGTGCGCGGCCATCGCCCTCAATGAGGACGTAATCCAAATCCGGGTGCAGGCTGACGGCCATGCTCGCCGGCAGCGTCCAGGGGGTGGTGGTCCAGATCGGCACCGCGATCTCGCCGGTGTAGTCGCTGCCGCAGGCGGCGTTGACCGCCGCCGGGTCCAGCGCGACGTAGGCCACGTCGATAGCCGGAGAGTGCTTGTCCTTGTACTCCACCTCGGCCTCCGCCAGGGCGGAGCCGCAGTCCATGCACCAGTGCACCGGCTTGAAGCCCTTGTGCAGGTGACCGTTGTCGATGATCCTCGACAGGGTGCGCACGATATCCGCCTCGAAGCGGAAATTCATGGTCAGGTAAGGATTGTCCCAGTCGCCCAGCACCCCCATGCGCACGAAATCCTCGCGCTGGGCATCCACTTGCTTGGCCGCGTACTCGCGGCACTTCTGCCGGAACTGCGCGGGCGTTACCTTGCCACCGGGCTTGCCCACCTTTTTCTCGACGTTCAGTTCGATGGGCAGGCCGTGGCAGTCCCAACCGGGCACATAGGGGGCGTCGAAGCCCGCCAGGCCACGGGACTTGACGATAATGTCCTTGAGGATCTTATTGACGCCGTGGCCCACATGCAGCTCGCCATTGGCGTAGGGCGGGCCGTCGTGGAGGATGAATTTCGGGCGCCCCGCGGCGGCCCGGCGTATCTTGCCGTACAGGTCCATCTCCTGCCACTGATTCAGGCGCTGCGGTTCGCGCTGGGCCAGGCTGGCCTTCATGGGGAAGGCCGTCTGGGGCAGGTTCAAGGTGTCTTTGTACTCGCTCATTCCGTCGTCTAACCCGTCATTCACTGTGTCGCATGCCCGGCCAACCAGTCCCGGGCCGTGGCGATGTCCTTGCCGATCTGCTCCCGCAACTGCGGGATGGCGTCGAATTTTTGCTCGTCCCGCACCTTGTGCAGGAAGGTGACCTCTATGTGCTTGCCGTACAGGTTGCAGTTCCGATCCAGCAGGTGCACCTCGAGATTGGCCTTGATGCTGTCGTTGACCGTGGGCCGCGTGCCCACATTGGCCACGCCGTGGGTCTGCTCCAGGCCCGCGCCGCGAACCGAGACCACGTACACCCCCGACAGGGGGGCGCGCAGCCGGTGTAGCTCCATGTTCGCCGTGGGAAAACCCAGTTCGCGCCCCAATTGGCGGCCGTAAACCACCTTGCCGGCGATGCTGTAGGGCCGGCTGAGCAGCCGCTCCGCCAACTCGAAATCGGCGTCCGCCAGGGCCTTGCGTACGCGCGTGCTGCTGACCCGCTCGCCCGCCAGCTCGAAAGTGGGGGTGGGGCCGGCCTCGTAACCGTGGCGCCGCCCCTGCTCGCGCAGGAACTGGAGATCGCCCTCGCGATCGTTGCCGAAGCGGAAGTCGTCCCCCAGCACCAGGGCGCGCACCCCGAGCCCGGCAACAAACACTGTGTCGGCAAAGGCCTGGGCCGTCATATTACGCAAGGCCTCGGTAAAGCGGATGCGCAGTACCCGGTCCACGCCCAGGGCCTCGAGGGCGCGGAACTTCTCGCGAAAACTCATCAGCCGCGCCGGGGCCTTGAGCGGAAGCAGGTACTCCCGCGGCAGGGGTTCGAACACGATCACCACCGATGGCAACCCGAGTTCCCGGGCCTTGTCCAGCAAGTGACGGATCACCGCCTGGTGGCCCAGATGCACCCCGTCGAAGGCCCCGATCGTGGCCACACACCCGCGGTGTCTGGGCCGTAAATTGTGCAGGCCTCGAATCAGCTCCATGGCACCGGTATCAGGGCCCGTTGACGGCCCATTATCAACTCAAACCCGCGATTATACGGAAAGCGGCGGGCTTATCCTATGGTTTGCTGCAGGATGATTGGCGGAATGGGTCGACCCTGCGGGGGGTCCGGCTCTTGTGGTTGGTCGAATGAATTCGACCCTACAGGGGGTGGGTCTCGCGGTTGGTCGAATGAATTCGGCCCTGCGGGGGGCGGGTCTCGCGGTTGGTCGAATGAATTCGGCCCTGCGGGGGGGCGGATCTCGCGGTTGGTCGAATAAATTCGACCCTACAGGGGGCGGGTCTCGCGGTTGGTCGAATGAATTCGACCCTACAGGGGTGCGGCTCTTGTGGTTGGTCGAATGGATTCGGCCCTGCGGGTGGTTAGCGCTCTCCTGTAGGGTCGAATTTATTCGACCGCGGAAGAGGCTCGGGGCGTGCGCAGCTGGGCCAGGCGCGTGCCCAGGGCCAGCTGGGCCAGCAGGTAAGCGAGACCGCCGCCAGCGCAGACCAGGCCGATCCACAGCGCCCGCAACGGCCAGGTCATGGCCTGCAACTGGTCCACGCCGGGCACCAGGACCGCCGCCACCAGGGCCATCAACCCGGTAGCCACCAGCAGCCGCAGGACAAAACGCCCCCAGCCCGGCTGGAAACGGAACACGCCCTCGCGCAGCAAGCCGCGCAGCAACAGTACCGCGTTGAGCCAGGCCGAGGCGCTGGTGGCCAAGGCCAGGCCCACATGCCCCAGGTTGAAGTAAATATACAGCGGCACCACGAACAGCAGATTGAGGACCATATTGGCCACCATCGCGCGAATGCCAATTTTCACCGGGGTGACCATGTCCTGGCGGGCGTAGTAACCCGGGGCCAGCACCTTGATCAGCATGAAGGCGATCAGGCCAAGGCTGTAGGCCTGCAGGCTGTAACTGGCCATGCGCACGTCCCGCGCCCCCAGTTCGCCGTACTGGAACAGGGTCACCAGGATGGGCTCCGCCAACACCACCAGGGCCACTGCCGCCGGCACCGCCACCAGCAGGATCATGCGCACCGCCCAGTCGAGGGTGAGGGTGAAGTCCTCGCTGCGGGCGGCGGCGCGGTGGGCCGACAGGCTGGGCAGAATAACCGTGGCCACCGCAATGCCGAACACCCCCAGGGGCAGCTCGGCGAGACGATCGGAATAGTACAGCCAGGACACGCTGCCGGTGGGCAGGAAAGAGGCCAACACCGTGTCCAGCAGCAGGTTGAGCTGGCTCACCGACACCCCGAACAGGGCCGGCACCATCAACTTGAGTATGCGCCGCACACCCGCGTCCCGGGTATCCCAGACCGGTCGCGGCACCAGGTCCAGGCGGTACAGGAAGGGCAGCTGGAACAGCAACTGCACCACCCCGGCGATCATCACCCCCCAGGCCAGGGCGTAGACCGGCTCGGCGAAGTGCGGCGCCGCCAGGATGGCGGCGCCGATCAGCGAGAGATTGAGGAACACCGGGGTGAAGGCGGGCACCGCGAAACGGCCGTAACTGTTGAGGATGGCGCCGCACAGCCCCGTCATTGAAATCAGCGCCAGGTAGGGGAAGGTAATGCGCACCATATCGGTGGTGGCCCGGAACTTGCCCGGGTCGTCGACAAAACCCGGGGCGAACAGCCCCGCCACCAGCGGCGCCGCGACAACGGCCACCGCGGTCACCATGACCAGGGTCCCCCCGAGCACTCCGGCCACCCGATTGAGCAGCTCGCGCACGGCCGCCGCGCTGCCCCGCTCCCGGTAGTCCGCCAGCACCGGCACGAAGGCCTGGGCAAAAGCCCCCTCGGCGAACAGCCGGCGCAGGAAGTTGGGTATCTTGAACGCCACGAAGAATGCGTCCGCGTAAGCGCTGGCGCCCACGGTGGCGGCGATAACGATATCGCGGATCAGCCCCAGGACCCGGGACAACATGGTCATGGCGCCCACCAGGGCGCTGGAGCGCAACAGGCCGGGGCGGGGCCGGGATCGGTCGGGGCCGGGCTGCTGGCTTGGCGCGTCGCTCATGCGGGGCCGGTGTCAGGTCCAGCGCCGGCGCAGTTCATCCCCCTGCAGGGCCAGCCACTGCAGCGCGACCAGGGTGTGGCCGTTGGCTATGCGATCCTCCCGCAGCAGCCGCAGGGCGTCGGCGCGCGGCACCGAATGCACCAGGATATCCTCGCCCTCGCTGTCTTCACCGTGGATACCGCCCACGCCAGCCCGGGTCACCCGGCCACAGAACAAACGCACCTGCTCGGAACAGGCGCCGGCGCTGGGGTAATAGCGCGCGATGGGGAGCAGCTCGCTGAGTTCGCAGCCGGCCTCCTCCATGGCCTCGCGGTGGACCACGTCGGTATCGGTCTCCCCGGGCTCCACCACCCCCGCCACCAGCTCCAGCATCCACGGCGAGTCGCTGCCGCGCAGGGCGCCGGGGCGGAACTGCTCGATCAGCACCAGGCTGTCGTCCTCCGGGTCGTAGGGCAGCACACCCACCGCGTCGCCGCGGTCGAACACCTCGCGCTTGAGGGGTGCGCTCCAGCCGCCGCCAAAGCAGCGGTGCTGCAGGGTGAGGCGGCGCACCGAGAAGTGGCCGTCGTAGACCGCCTCCTGCTCCAGAACACGCACCGCGTCGGCGCCAAAACGCAAGGCAAAGGCCATCAGAAACGGCCCGCCGTGTACCAGTTGACGTCCCGGGCGTGCGCGTCCACCTGCTCCACCACGTCCAGCACCAGGGCGAACAGCGCCATGCGCACCAGCACCCCGTTGTCGGTCTGGCGGAAGATGGCCAGGTTGGGGTTGTCGTTGAGATCGTCGTCCAGCTCGCGGGCGGTATCGCGGGAGTCCCGCGGCAGCGGGTGCATGATCACCGTATTGGGTTCGCAGTGCTGGGTATAGATGGACTGGTTGAGACGGAAGCGGCCGCGGTACAAATCCGCCTCCTGCTGGGAGCTGAAGCGCTCCTCCTGGATGCGAGTGGAGTAGACGATGTCCACATGGGCAATACTGGCCTCGAGCACCTCGGAGGTCATCACGTCGTGTCCGGCCTCGCGCAATTCCTCGACGATCGCCGGCGGCATGCACAGCTCCTGGGGCGACACCAGCACCACCTGGACACCCTTGAACAGGCACAGCAGCTTGCACAGGGAGTGCACCGTGCGCCCGTAGCGCAGGTCGCCAACCATGGCGATGCGCAGCTGGTCGATACCGCGCCCGCGACCGGCCAGCTCCTTCTTGATGGTGTACAGGTCGAGCAGGGCCTGGCTGGGGTGCTCGTTGGCGCCGTCGCCGCCATTGATCACCGGCACCCGGCTGGCGGCGGCGAATTCCGCGACCGAGCCCTCCGCCGGGTGGCGCATGGCGATCACATCGGAATAGCCGCTGAGCACCCGCGCGGTATCGTACAGGGACTCGCCCTTGGCGATAGCGGAGTTCTCGAAACCGGTGGTCTCGCGCACTTCCCCCCCCAGCAGGTTAAAGGCACTGCCAAAGCTCACCCGAGTACGGGTGCTGGGCTCGAAGAACATCGAGCCCAGAATGGCGCCGTCCAGCACCTTGGTCACGCGCTCGCGATGGGCGTAGGGCTGCATGCGATCGGCCACGGCGAAAATGCGTTCGACATCAGCGCGCTCGAACTGGGTGACGGAGAGAATATGGCTGCCGGCGAACTGCACGAAGGGGCTCCAATAAATGGGGATTCCGGTGCATTATAGGTGACGGCAATACTTGGGGATAGCTCGGGAACGGCTCAAGGAGGCCCTCCGTGGATCAACGATTGTTTTTCGTGCTGGGCGATCTGTTCAGCAATGTGGCTGGCGGCGCCATCATCGGCTGGCTGGTGTGGCTGCTGACGCCACAGGACTGGAATATGTGGCTGGTCATGCTGCTCGCCATGGCCCTGGGCATGGTGCTGGCCACCCTGCTGTGGCTGCCATTCGGCGCCTGTTTCGGGGCGATGGAGGTGATGGTGCCGCTGATGCTGACCGGCATGGTTGCCGGCATGGTCGTGGGCATGCGCGCCACCATGGGCGCCGTCGGCGGCGGCCAGGCCCTGGTGGAGGGCGCGGTGTGCGGGCTCGCCTGCATTGTCGCGGTGTGGATCACCAATAACAGCCTGCGCGGCGTCCAGCCGCCAGCGCGGGAGGACAGCCGCAATGGTTGATACGCTGACACAGGCCAAGTGGGACAAGGCCGCGCCCACCTTCGACCTGATGGCCGGCCGCGGCGCCGAAGTGCGCTGGCGGCCGCACAAGGAAAGGTTGTTCGGGCGCATGGGCGACGGCGACATCCTGTTCATGGCCCTGGGCACCGGGCTGGACATCGCCGCCTTCCCGCCGGGCAAGCGCATCACCGCCATCGACATCAGCCCGGCCATGCTGGCGGTGGCCGCGCCACGGGTGGCGGCCTATGACGGCGAGCTGGAGGCCCGGGTGATGGATGTGCACGAACTGGAATTCGACGACAACCACTTCGACCAGGTCTTCACCTCCTGCACCTTCTGCTCGGTGCCGGACCCGGTGAACGGCCTGCGGTCCCTGTACCGGGTGATGAAGCCCGGCGCGGAGCTGTGCATGTTCGAGCACACCGGGAGCCGGTTCTATCCCTTTCGCGGCATGATGAACCTGATGAGCCTGCTGACCGAGAAACTCGGGCCGGCGATGAACCGCAGGACCGTGGATAATGTGGTGGCGGCGGGCTTCGAGCTGGTGGAGGTCAACCACATTTTCCTGGACGTGGTGAAAACCATCATCGCGCGCAAGCCGGGGTAGTTGTTTCTGCGGGACGGGACCACGGAGTGCTGCTTCGGTCGAATGAATTCGACCCTACAGAGGGTGCGGGGTGTTTCGGTCGAATGAATTCGACCCTACAGAGGGTTTGGGGTGTTTCGGTCGAATGAATTCGACCCTACAGGGGGGTGTGGGGTGTTTCGGTTGGATGAATTCGACCCTACAGGGGCTTGGGCGGGTTCTGTAGGGTCGAATTCATTCGACCAGATACCCGCCGATAAAAACCGCCCCTCAAGCCAGCAGTGAATCGCCGTATTCCAGCAGCCGGTGCAGCACCTGCTCCTTCGCCGGGGGCAATTCCCCGCTCTCCAGCAGCGCGTCGATTTCGGCGTGGAAGGCCTCCATGCAGATGCTCGCCCCCGCCTCCGGCTCGGTCAGGCGCTGGAAGCGGTACTCCTCCCACTGCGCCCGCTCCTCCGCGTTGAGACTGTCCGGGTAGTTGCGCGCCCGGTAGCGGAACAGCATTTCCGGGAGGCGCGGATCCTCGAACACGAAACTCTGCTCGGCCAGTTCCTGTGGCGAGGCCTCGCGCACCCGGTTCATGCCTCGCTTGTCCTGCTCGGGGAAGAAACCGCCGCTGTAGAGCATGCGGTCGGGGTCCTCGATGGGCTCGAAGGGGCGCTCCGCGTACACCGCCTGCAGCTTCGCGGCAAAGGCTTGCGGCCCCGCCTCGCGCTGGGCGCGCAGGGCCGCCAGGTGGGCGCGACAGGTATCGCCGTCCAGGCCAATGCGCGCCGCCACCGCCGGACTCGCCATTTTCGCGGTCACCACTAGCGGGCAGCGGTTGATATGGATCGATTTCAGTCCCGGGCGCTGCTGGCCTTCGGGCAAGTCCTCGGTCCGCGTGTACAGCAACTGGCGGATTTCATCCGGGGTCAATTCCGCGAGCACCGATGGATCCGCGCTCAAATCGAAGCAGATCACCTCGTTGCGATTGGCCGGATGCTGGGCCAGCGGCACCACCAGGGCGGTATTGAAGCGCTCGGCGCCGAACATGCCCGACACGTGAAGCACCGGCTTCATATTGACGATATCGAGCTGCTGCTGCACCGCGCGCTTATCCCGGTGCTTGAGCACGTAGTCGTACAGGCGGGGCTGCTTGTCCCGCACCAGGCGCGCCATGGCGATAGTCGCATGCACATCCGAGAGGGCGTCGTGGGCCGCCTCGTGGGCGATGCCGTTGGCGGCGGTGAGCTCCTCCAGGCGGAAACTGGCCTGGCCGTCCTCCCGCAGCGGCCACTCGATGCCCTCGGGACGCAGGGCGTAGGCCGCGCGCAGCATGTCGATAATATCCCAGCGGGAATTGCCGTTCTGCCATTCCCGGGCGTAGGGATCGAAGAAGTTGCGGTACAGGGTAAAACGCGTGACCTCGTCGTCGAAGCGCAGGGAGTTGTAGCCCACGCCACAGGTGCCGGGCCGGGCCAGCTCTTCGTGGATACGCGCAATGAACTCGCACTCGGGGACACCCTTTTCCAGGGCCTCCTGGGGCGTGATCCCGGTCACCAGGCAGGCCTGGGGCTGGGGCAGGACATCGGCGGCGGGCCGGGCGTAGATCACCAGCGGCTCGCCGATCGGGTTCAGGTCGGCGTCGGTGCGCAGGCCCGCGAACTGCACCGGCCGATCCCGGGAGGGATCGGCGCCGAAGGTCTCGTAGTCGTGCCAGTAGAACGTTTGGGACAATGCGACGTTCTCCGAAGCGCTGTGAACAATGGGCCCCCACTTACGCGGGGGCGACTCGAAGAGGGCTTCAGATCAGCTCGATGGCTTCTTCTTCGATCTTCTGCCGCCAGATTTTCGGCCCTATCTCGTGCACCGAGGTGCCCTTGGCGTCGACCGCCACACTCACCGGCATGTCCTTGACCTCGAACTCGTAGATCGCCTCCATCCCCAGCTCGGGGAAGGCCACGACCTGCGCCGAGGTGATGGCCTTGGACACCAGGTAGGCGGCGCCGCCCACGGCCATCAGGTACACAGCCTGGTGTTTCTTGATCGCCTCGATACCGGTGGGACCGCGCTCGGCCTTGCCGATCATGCCCAGCAGGCCGGTATGCTCCAGTACGAAGTCGGTGAATTTGTCCATGCGGGTGGAGGTGGTGGGGCCGGCGGGGCCGACCACCTCGTCGCGCACCGGGTCCACCGGGCCCACGTAGTAGATAAAGCGGCCCTTGAGGTCGACTTCCGGGGGCAGGCCCTCGCCGGACTCGATCAACTCTTTCATCTTCTTGTGGGCGGCATCGCGGCCAGTCAGCATCTTGCCGGACAGCAACAGGGTATCGCCGGGCTGCCACTGGGCGGCCTCTTCCGGGGTCACGGTATCGAGATTGACCCGGCGCACCGAGTCCCCCACTTCCCAGGTGATATCCGGCCACTGGTCAAGGTCCGGCGGGGTCTGCAGGGCCGGGCCGGAGCCGTCCAGCACGAAATGGGCGTGGCGGGTGGCGGCGCAGTTGGGGATCATCGCCACCGGCAGGGAGGCCGCGTGGGTGGGGTAGTCCTTGATCTTGACGTCCAGCACCGTGGTCAGGCCGCCCAGGCCCTGGGCGCCGATTCCCAGTTTGTTGACCGCGTCCATGATTTCCAGGCGCAGCTCTTCCGCGCGGTTGACAGGACCGCGCTCGCGCAGCTCGTGGATGTCGATGGGGTCCATCAACGACTCCTTGGCCATCACCGCCGCCTTCTCCGCGGTGCCGCCGATGCCGATCCCCAGCATGCCCGGCGGACACCAGCCGGCGCCCATGGTCGGCACCGTCTTCACCACCCAGTCGACAATGCTGTCGGAAGGGTTCAGCATCACCATCTTGGACTTGTTCTCCGAACCGCCGCCCTTGGCCGCCACCTGCACGTCCACGGTATCGCCCTCGACGATCTCCATGTGGATCACCGCGGGGGTATTGTCCTTGGTGTTTCTGCGCGCGCCGGCCGGGTCCGCCAGAATCGAGGCCCGCAGCACGTTGTCGGGGTGGGTATAGGCCCGGCGCACGCCCTCGTTGACCATGTCCGCCACGGACATGGTCGCGTCCCACTGCACATTCATACCTACCTTCAGAAATACGGTCACAATGCCGGTGTCCTGGCAGATCGGGCGGTGACCGGTGGCGCACATGCGCGAATTGATCAGGATCTGCGCCATGGCGTCCTTGGCGGCCGGGTTTTGCTCCCGCTCGTAGGCCTCGTGCACCGCCTTCACGAAATCCAGCGGGTGGTAGTAGGAAATGAACTGCAGCGCATCGGCGACGCTGTCGATAAAATCGTCCTGGCGAATGAGGGTCATGGCAGATACCTTTTCTTTACTGCGGCAAAATCAGGGGTGGCATTATACCTCCTGAAGGGCTGGATTCACCCGAGCAAACCCAGGTCGAATGAATGACCCGAAAAGAGGGGCCCGCTGTCGACCCTACAGGGGTGCGGTGCGTGTAGGGTCGAATTTATTCGACCGGGACTCAGCCTGCGACGCGCCCCTACGAGGGGCGGGATCAAGGCGCCGGCGCGGCCGCCGGCGACGCCTGCAGGCTGCGAATCGAGGCCTGCAAGTCAGAGATGGTCGCGTTGATCTGGCGCCGGAAGGCGTTGATCGAGCCGACCCACTCCTCGTTGCTCTGGACCCGCTTGTTGAGCTTGGCGAGCTCCAAATTGATCTTGTTCAGGCTGTCGGCCACCCGCTCCACCTCGGCGCCATTGGCCCGGGCGCTGTCCATCAACCGCTCCAGGTCACCCGCCACGCCCTTGAGCTTGGCCAGGTCGGCGGTGGCGCCCTTGAGCTGGCTCTCGGTCGCGCTGATCGACTTCTCCGCGGCGGCAACCTTCTTGGCCTGGCTATCGCGGGCCACCTCCAGCTCCTCGATTTTCGCCTTGTTGCGGCGCCAGGCGGAAGCCCACAGTTTGTCCACCTCGGAGTACAACTCCTTGATTTTTACCGCCATCGCCTGGGTATTCTGGCTCAAGCCCTCATCGGTATCCGACAACCGGGCCTCAAGGTCGGCAATGCGCTCGGCGTAACGCTCCATCTGGTGATTGGCCTGGCCCAGCTGTTCCTGCAATTGCCAGGCCCAGGCACAGGCCACCGCGGCCACCACCAGGGAGAGGGTGATAAACAGACGGGCCCACAGCCCCGCCCCGCCACCGGAGCCCCCCGATGGCGGCTTGCCCCGGCCATTTCGGGAGCCCGATTTGTTGTTGCCACGGGCCTTGCTGGTGGCGTAATGCTGCTCGGTGTCCCTCGAGGGAACAATCGAGGGGATGTGTTCCAAATCGTCTTGCGGCATAAAACAGCGGTGATTCCTGGATAAGAGCCGCCATTATACATAGCGGCCACAGGGGCAGAAACCGGATACCCGGAAGGGCCATATTAGCTGCCGGGGCTTCGCCCCGGCAGGTTGGCAGAACTGACCGCTCGCGGCCGTGTTACAGGAAGGCCAGCAGCGCCCAGAGCACCGCGGTCAGGCCGAGGCTGCAGTGGATAACGCCCACCACGCTGGTCATCGGCCCGGTCTTGCCAAACAGGGCGTTGGCTTCCAGCAGCAGGATCACCACCGCGCAGGCGATCAGGCCATTGGCGCTGAGGTCGGGGATGTACAGGTGTTTGGAACCCAGCATGCCCAGCAGCATGGGACCGGAGAACAGGGTATTGGTGCGCGAGGCCAGCCCGGCCTTCGCCGCGGCCGCGGGCCCGTCGCCCTCCTTCATACCCAGCACGATCTGCTGCTTGGGCCAGATAATGAGCCACACGTTGAGGAACATCAGGGTGCCGGCCAGGGCGCCAATCCAGATCAGCGAACCGGCGACGAAGTTGTTGAAGGCTCCCACAAAATGCAGCAGCACCAGGCCGGTGAGGAAGGTGAACATGGCCCCCCAGCGGAACCACCACAGCGCCCGGGGCGCAAGCTTCTTCATGGCATCGGCCTTGGCGTCGGCCTCTGCCTCCTTGAAGTACTCGGTCTGGACGAAGTTGAAGTAGTACAGCATCCCTATCCAGGTAATGCCGAAAATAACGTGAAACCACCGGAAGATAAATTCGACGACAGCCATGGATCGCTCCTTTTCTCGTTATGATCCCTCGGGGATTGTACACCCGATGGGTGAGTGATTAACAACCGGGGGTTTTATGCCGGGGAGCATGGGATTGGGAGTGGCGCTTCTTACCGGGACGCGACCTAACAGCTGCTGCCACGCGGGCCCCCCTGGCAGAACACAACATACAGCTCCTAATTTCAAATGGCTTGACTACAGGACTTCATAACGTTGGACATGCATCGGGGCCATTCTCTTAGTTCGGAACCGCAAAGGCAAAGAAGCAGGAACCCTAGACCTATCTACTACTGCCCTATGCCTAGCATCCCCGCACTACCACCTCGGAAGTGATGGGGAAGCCGTACCGCTGCATGGTATTACATGTTCGCATATCGAGCTGCCGGAACGGCCCAAAGGAACTACAAAACCGGCGCTGATTGTTGTTGCGCCTTTTGCTGAGCCTTTTCTTTTTCCTCCTGTGCAAGCCGTTTTTTATATTCCATAGTCTGCTCGAAGTGATTTTGATGCAAACCACCATTATACAGTGTAATCTCCAGCGAACTCACAGCTTGGTCCCTATTCAAATCGATGCGCCCAATGACAACTTCTCCGCATTCTCCAACGCGCCCCATAGGATTAGGGGCCGAGATGTCCGGACTAGGGCGGCATGAGCTAACTTTCGTCCGGGCACTCCTGCTCCAGTTATAATAATTAGGCGGGACTGACTCCACAGATGAACCGTATTTGGAGTGCAACGAATCAACGATGGTTTGCGTTGCAACGGGCTCACTAAACGTTATCGATCTTTTCACCAAGTATGCACGGCCGCCCTTGGGTGGTGCCGAGAGCGCGATATCCATCCGCTCCTCTGCCTTTTGCGCTCTGAGCATCAATGGGTATTCCTGATCCTTGAGCAACAAACGACTATCACGGTCATTCAAGGCTGAACTCGAGATTACTGTGATTTCATAGCCCTGATCAGTAGCAGCCAATACCTGCTGCACTTCTTCTACGGTCATCCCAAGCCGAATACCGAGAATATCGTAAGGGCCACCTGCCGAATCAACAACCTGCGAGGGTCGCTGGCTCGCCGCTGGAGACGTCTCGTGGGCTTTGTCCGGTGCGGGTTCTGACTGAACCGTCGCTGGAGAAGCCTCTTGGGCTACGTCAGGTGCGGGTTCCGACTGAACAGTGTCACTACCATTGATGCCATCAGTGGCCGACTTCGTGACCGCATCCCCAGCACTGTTCATCACAGCATCGGACGTTTCTTTGATGACGTCCTTGGCACTATCTAGGATATCGTCAAATACACCCGCTGGTGAGAAAGAGCTGTATAACAAGATACTTCCCGCAAAAACTATTCTTTTCATATATACCTTCCGATGGTTTAAGGCAAAATAATATAGCGGGAACTAAATAAGCACAGTTTGTACCACCAAAGTATAAGTCTTTGATTTTATGCACCAGCATTCTTCTACCGCCCAACTGCGGCGCAAAACGTGATCCAGCTGTAAAAAAAGTTGACAGTCAGGCCATTTCAATAAGAATTTCATAAATAAGACAGCATGCAGTTCATGGGCGGCTGCCGCATGCCTGCAAATAACCATCTCAAGGAGAGCGGGCCGGCGGAGGTTGAGGAGGAGAGGTTATTTCCATCAGGAGTCGATCGCCGGCACCCCGCGTTGATCCGGGGTAGGTCAGGTCTTTTTGGCCCGGCGCGCAGGGGTCGGTGCGACCACCGCATCCGCTTAGTGGCAGCAGCCTCTCAGCCCGCTCGCCCGGACGATAGCCAAACAACCACTCCACATCATCAGTACCCACCACACCAACCAGCAAGGTCCCCAAAACAACGCCCCCTGCGAGAAGCCAACAGGCAAACGCACCGCATGCCCCGTAGCAGAGGGCCAAAAAGCACCTGGCCTGCGCCGGAGCGACGCAGCGGCCGCAGGCCGCCTCCAGATTTAGACCTTGAGCCTTGAGCCTTGAGCCTTGAGCCTTGAGCCTTGAGCCTTGAGCCTTGAGCCTTGAGCCTTGAGCCTTGAGCCTCCAATGCTCCTCGACACCAGGACTCCAAGAGCTATCCAACGCCCTCAAAAGCCCTACTTCGACGAAATAAAAAACCCATCACCAGGCCTGAAAACAAAAAAAGCCCCGCCTCAAAGAGGCGGGGCTTTCGCAAAGGACCTGGGTTGGGCTTACATCATGCCGCCCATGCCGCCCATGCCGCCCATGTCGGGCATGGCCGGAGCAGCGGCCTTGTCTTCCGGTGCGTCGGCGATCATCACCTCGGTGGTGATCATCAGGCCGGCCACGGAACCAGCGGCTTGCAGCGCGGTGCGGGTCACCTTGGCGGGATCCAGGATGCCCATTTCCAGCATGTCGCCGTACTCGCCAGTGGACGCGTTGTAGCCGAAGTTACCCTCGCCCTCGGTTTTCACCTTGTTCAGGACAACAGAGGCCTCGTCACCAGCGTTGGCAACGATCTGGCGCAGCGGGTTTTCCATCGCGCGCAGGGCAGCGGCGATGCCGGCGTTCTGGTCTTCGTTGTCGCCTTCCAGGCCAGTGATCGTGGCCACGGCGCGTACCAGGGCCACGCCACCACCGGCGACAACACCCTCTTCCACAGCAGCGCGGGTCGCGTGCAGGGCGTCTTCAACGCGGGCTTTCTTCTCCTTCATCTCGACCTCGGTGGCGGCGCCAACCTTGATCACCGCAACACCGCCGGCCAGCTTGGCCACGCGCTCTTGCAGCTTTTCACGGTCGTAGTCGGAAGACGTGTTCTCGACCTGGACGCGGATTTCCTTCACCCGGGCCTCGATGGCAGCGGCTTCGCCGGCGCCGTCGATGATGGTGGTGTTGTCCTTGTCCATGGTCACGCGCTTGGCGGTGCCCAGGTGCTCCAGGGTGGCGGACTCCAGGTCCAGGCCCACTTCCTCGGAGATCACGGTACCGCCGGTCAGCACGGCGATGTCCTGCAGCATGGCCTTGCGGCGGTCGCCGAAGCCGGGCGCCTTACAGGCGGCTACTTTCACGATGCCGCGCATGTTGTTGACCACCAGGGTGGCCAGCGCTTCGCCTTCCACGTCCTCGGCAACGATAACCAGCGGCTTGGAAGCCTTGGCTACCTGCTCCAGCAGGGGCAGCAGCTCGCGGATGTTGGAGATTTTCTTGTCGACCAGCAGGATGAACGGCGACTCGTTGTCGGCGGTCATGTTCTCCTGGTTGTTGATGAAGTAGGGAGACAGGTAGCCGCGGTCGAACTGCATGCCTTCCACCACGTCCAGCTCGTTGTCCAGACCGGTGCCCTCTTCGACGGTGATCACGCCTTCCTTGCCCACTTTCTCCATGGCGTCGGCAATGATCTGGCCTACCTGGACGTCGGAGTTGGCGGAGATGGAGCCTACCTGGGCGATCGCCTTGCTGTCTTCACAGGGGATGGAGGCTTCCTCGATCTTGGCCACGGCCGCGGCCACGGCCTTGTCGATGCCGCGCTTCAGGTCCATCGGGTTCATGCCGGCGGCAACCGCTTTCAGGCCTTCGTTCACGATAGACTGGGCCAGTACGGTAGCGGTGGTGGTGCCGTCGCCAGCCTGGTCGGAAGCCTGGGAAGCCACTTCCTTGACCATTTGCGCACCCATGTTCTCGAACTTGTCTTCCAGCTCGATTTCCTTGGCCACGGACACACCGTCCTTGGTCACGGTCGGAGCGCCGAAGGATTTGTCCAGAATTACGTTGCGGCCTTTCGGGCCCAGGGTGGCCTTGACTGCGTCCGCCAGGATGTTCACGCCTCTGAGCATGCGCTGGCGGGCTTCGTCACCGAAATATACGTCTTTAGCTGCCATTGTATATGTCCTTGATTTTCAAACAGTTATCTTGAATTCGGGGTGTCGCTTACTCGACAACAGCGTAGATTTCGCTCTCACCCATGATGATCAGTTCGTCACCGTCGATCTCGATGGTGTTGCCGCCGGCGTATTGGCCAAACACAACGCGATCACCGACCTTGACGGCCACGGGGCGCACTTCGCCGTTGTCCAGGACCTTGCCTTCGCCAACCGCCACCACTTCACCCTGGTTCGGTTTTTCCTTGGCGGAGCCGGGCAGAACGATGCCACCGGCGGTGGTTTCTTCCTCTTCCTTGCGACGAACGACCACACGGTCGTACAGCGGACGGATTTTCATTTGTGAAGCTCTCCTAGTAACGATGTTATGCAAGCCCCAGTATGGGGTTAGCTAGCTGTATGGGGGCGGTGAAAAACGATTTCAAGGCCCGATTAGCACTCTTTGCAAGAGAGTGCTAATTCTAGTTGGAGACGGCCCGCAGTCAAGCGTCCACGAGACCGATCAAAGCAGTTATAAAGGTTTATATTTCAATGAGTTATATCAGCAGACCAATTTAGTCGTCGAGCCGGCGATAGTTCCCCTCAATGGTGCTGCGGGTGCCTGAATCCCGCTCTGGCGCGTAGGGTTCGGCCTGGGGACCGGTGAAAAAACGGGCGAGTTTGCGCCGCAGGGGCCCGATCAGCACCACCAGGGCGGCGAAATCGGTAATCATTCCGGGGATCATCAGCAGCAGGCCAGCCAGGCCCATCGCCATATCATCGAGCAGCAGGCGGGTACCGAAAACCCGGCCCGCCTGCGCCTCGCGCAAGTGCCGGAACATGCCGACGCCCTGGCGCTGCAGGATCAACAAACCCAGCACGCCGGTGGCAAGCACGTAGAGCAGGGCGGTGAACAGGTCGGTTTCAACACCCAACTGGATCAGGGTGGCCAGCTCCAGCCAGGGCAGGAGCAACAACAATATACGCATGGAATTCTCCTCTCCCCAGTGTATGGGGGTAAAAATCCCGAATGCAAGCGATAGCGACGCGGTGGGGGTTACCAGTCGTAAGTGAGGCCGATGGACCACTTCTGGTCCTTCTTGTCCACGGCGTCCTGGGCGGGCAAATTGTCGTAGTCGTACTCGAAACGGATCACCGAGCTGAAATGGCCATTGATGGGGTACTTTAGGCCGGTGGTGCTGGTGATCTCGAAGTCGTCGTTGTTTTCAAAGGCCTGCAACATCGCGTGGCGGTGGAAAAATTCCATGCCCTTGTCATTGAAGCGCCAGGCAAAGTCCAGGTTCCACAGGAAGGCCGGGGTGGCGCGGTCCTCGCCGTAGGTAAACTGCTCGTCCACGTAGTTGACGGTGCCCTTGCCCAGCAGGTCGAAGTAGCTGGTCTCCAGGAACTGGTAGCCCATACCCATCCCGGCGAGGGTGCGCTGGTCGATCTGCTTGAATTCATCCTCCTCGTAGGAGGCATTGCCGGCGACGAACCACTGGTCGGTAAAAAACTGGTCGTACTGGTAACCGCTGCGCCACATGTTACGGGCATTGGTGTCGTCCACCTGCTCCTCCTGGTAGCGCAGGGCCAGGGTGTGCCGGGACTCGATAAAACGCATCTCCGAGCGCGCGGTCACGTCCACCTTGTTGATGTCGTTGTTACCCGATGAATCCTCCGCGGCGACATTGACGTTGCCCTTCTGGGTCAGCAGTGGCTTCGGGTCATTGACCGCCTCCCCCGCTGCCACCACCAGCTTCCAGTCGGAAAGCACTTCCACCCCCTCGTCGCAGTGCAGGAGCTGGTGGTCGTCCTGCACGAACATCCAGCAGTTATTGAGTTCGCGGCTGCTGAGCTTGAAATCGAAGTGGTCGCCGGACTCGATGCGGGCGATATGATGCTGGTCGATCACCAGGTCGCCAAAGACCTCCGACGACCACACCAGGTTGCCCTCTTTCAGGCCGACCAGGGTACCGGGAATGGACTCGCCATCGGTGGTGAAGAGACGGTCGGCGCGGGCGGCGCCGGCGGCGCCGGCCAGGGCAAGCAGACAGGTGAAAAGTGCCAGAAGCGACTTGTGGGAGCGATGAACTTTCAAGATACTCGTTTTTCTGGTTAAGGTACGTGCGTGATTTTGATGCGATTCAAGCGACATCTGACAACAGAACCCGGCATTCATTCCAATGCATCAAAATGAACCCGACCTGAATCAGCGTATCTGGCAGGTGGTGGCCCTGATACCGCCAGGCAAGGTCGCCACCTACGGCGATGTGGCTCGCCATGCCGGCCTCCCGGGCGCCGCGCGCCGGGTGGGCTACGCCCTGCGCCAACTACCTGCCGGCTCCCGCATTCCCTGGCACCGGGTAATCAATGCCCAGGGGCGTATATCACTGCCGGCGGGCACTGGGGGCGAGTATACCCAAAGGGAGCGGCTGGAGGCAGAGGGCGTGGCGTTCATCGGCGGCAAAATTCCGCTGCGCAGCTACCGATGGCATCCCGGGGCTTCAACATAGCCAACCCGCCCAAACTCGCATAACATCCCTGTTCACCCGATTGCGACCCCATCGAGGTCGCCCCACTACCGGCAGTTACCGTGAACACTCCCAACCGACAACACGCACAAACCCCAAATGCGACGCCGGACTGGTCGCAAGTCAACATTGTGGCCGGCGATTCGATCCGCCTGAGCCCCGAGGAACCCACCGCCCGGATTCCCGTGATCGTGCATAACCGCTCGTGCACGGAAATCGACCCGGACACCGGCGAAGGCCTGGTGTTCGGCGTCAGCCTGTGGGCGGCCAATGGCGAGCGCCTGTCGGTGGAAAGCGTGCGCAGCCCCTTGTCGGCGCGCATCGCCGGCGGCGCGGAGCATTACCAGTGGGTGACAGTTCACGTGCCACCTGAATACTTCTCCAGGGTCAGGGAACTGCGGGTGGGGCTGTTGCTGCAGGGAGAATACTGGGTGGAAAACCTGCATCCCGCCCACTCGCAGAAGCTGGCGCTGGAGACGGGATCGCCGGACGCCCCGGCAAAGCTGGAAATGGCGATAGCGGAGAGCACCTGGCCCAGGGGCGCGAACAATCTCCTGCGCTGGCCCTACAGCGCCATGATGGTGTCGGAGTCGCAGCGCCTGCTCTACGTGCCCATCGCAAAGTGCGCTTGCACGACACTCAAGACCCTGATGATCGAACTGGCCGACATTCCCCACCGGGAGCTGGCTTCACTCATGGGCGTGCACTGGGTAACGGACCGCTTCAATACCGGGGTCCAGCTGAAAGACAAACCGATGGCGGCGGCGCGGGAAATTCTCGCGTCGCAGGACTACTTCAAATTTACCGTTGTGCGCGACCCGGTCGAACGTATCCTTAGCGCGTATCTGGAGAAGTTTGTTTACAAGCGCCACAACCCGCGCAACCTCCTGCATACCCGCCCGGTACTGGAGCAGGTGCAGCAGAGCGCCGATATCGATATTGAACGCGGTATCACCTTCGAGGAATTCGTCGCGCACATTACCCAGTGCTCGCCTCACGACCTCGACAGCCACTGGCGGCCGCAGTACCTGTACATCAAGGGCGTCCCCCACTTTCACGGCATCTATCGCCTGGAGCACATCGACCAGCTGGCCAGCGACCTCGGGGAGCACCTGGGCCGCGGCATCACCCTGGACCACCAGAACCGCACCGAAAAATCGACGTCAATGCTCGACGGAGCGGCCCGTATGCTGCCCGGAGACATTGAAGCCGCGGGCAGTATCGACCCGGCGAGCCTGCTGGACGAGACCATACGCGACAGGCTCGCCAGCTACTACTCAGAAGACGTGCAGCTGTACCATCAGGCTGGCCGGTAGCGAGTCCGCGGGGCCGAATAAAGGCCCCGCACAAACACAGCAAGCTATCAGGACAAACACGGTGACAGTCGCGGCGCTATGACAGGGCCCAGTACTCCTCCGGCTTGCCAAAGCGCTGCAGAAACTCCCGGGCATCCGGTGCCACCTCTTCCTCAAAGCGCTTGCGGGAATCCCCGTCCCAGACAATTTTGCGCCTGAATGGCACACGCAGACCAAGGGGCTTGAACAGCTCATCCTGTCGCTCGGGCCGGATGCGTGAAAGTGGAACGCCCGACCAGGCCCGGGTCCGCAGGAAACGCATCAGCCGGCTATCCTTCAGCTTCTCTGAGCCACGGTTGAGCGTCAGGGAGTTGCTGACCCCGTGCGCGGGCAGGGAGAGATGTGCAAAGCACTTGTCCAGCTCCCCTTGCGGATCGCGACGCAGGTCCTCGAGAAACAACACGTGAATCGCCTCCTCGCCAAACCTGTCGAGGTAGCGGCGAATCCGGCTCATATAGCAGGAGTCATTAATCATCTGCGGAAAGACCTCGAGGCAGGCTTCCAGCGAATAGGGGGCATTCAGTCCAAAGCGAACGCCGCTATGGTGCATTTCCCGATAGCTTGACTCGATCCGCTGGATGGGATTGCGCGCGATAAAGATAAAACGACAGTGCGGATTGTTGGCGTGGATTCTTTCAACGGAAATAGCTTCCCTCTCGTATCCACTGTAATTCACACTACCTTCACCCAGTAGTTGCCCTTCCTCCGCAGGACTGAACAGTGAGCGGTACATGGAACCGCGTTCCTCGAAGTCATCCGCACTGAAATACCAGGGTTCTTTCAGAGACGGAATAAAAATACCGGGGTGCTGCGCCAGTAATGCGCACAGCGTGGTGGTTCCGCATTTACTGAAACCGGGTACCAAAAAATCGACACGCTGCGTCATGAGCCTAGCGCTGTGGTTTCCGGCACAGAATGGACTGCGATTTGGGCAGCAACTGGTTGAGCGCATCGCGGATTTTGTGGCCCTGGGGATGCTTCTGGACTTCGTGCCAGGTGGCAACCCAGTGCTGCACCATGGGGTGATCGGAATTAAACGGGAGCTCCCCGTCGCTCTCCTTGGCGTTGAGCCAGGCCAGGGGCCAATATACGCTCCAGAAGCCGCCAATGAACCGGTGATCCACCACTTCCAGTCCCGCTTCATCGATCAGGGCCCGGAATCCCTCCTTGTTAT
Source organism: Parahaliea mediterranea (assembly GCF_017255185.1). GTDB lineage: Bacteria > Pseudomonadota > Gammaproteobacteria > Pseudomonadales > Halieaceae > JAFKCZ01. Next base: position 296,061 of record NZ_JAFKCZ010000001.1, on the reverse strand, counting down.
AGACGCGGATATGATTGGGCACCTGGAAATACTCGAGCGGCGCCGTCGCGGCAACAAAGGCCTCTGACCTCGCGTCCGGCACGGTAATCAGCATACTGCCCCCGGGACGCGTCACGCGTATCAGCTCGCCGAGGAACTGTTGCGGGTCGGGGACGTGTTCTAGCACCTCGGTACAGATCAGGACATCCGCCGTATCGTCATCGAGCGGAATGGGATCACACTGCGACAGAATTCCCCGGTAGGCCCTGGCCGCGGAATCGCGAACCTTTTCCGTGGTTGCCTCGATTTTCTCCGGGTCGCTATCGACGAAGATGACCTCCGCCCCCTGCATGCCGCAAAAACGCGTAAATCCGCCGTTGCCGCAACCGACATCAATCACCGTATCGGTTGAACGGATGGGAAAGCCCCGGGTCAACTCCCCGGTCTCGCCATTAAACCAGCCTTCCAAAAACCAGTCGTGCAAACCGAGCTTCGAGGCACTGGGTCGCTGTTCGGGTGTTGCCATTCAATTACCTTCCGCTAAGGGGGTTTCAGAAGACTTCCTGCCGCCCGACTCAATGCCGCGGGCCAGGGCCGTGCCACGGGATCGCAGGGGCTGCTCAACCAAACCGTAGTTCAGTGCCGCCGCGACAAACATCAGCGCCAACGCGATACCAATCGCCACCACTTTGTACTCGCCGAGAGGGACGTCCAGGCGATAGAACAGCTCCCGGGTGAAAAACAGCGAGGGCACGTGAACAAGATACAGCGCATACGATCGTGCGCCTATCCACAGCCATGCATCCGCAAGCCAGCGGCGCGAAACCAGGCATTCATCGCGCCCGCTGCACAGCCAGACACACAGCCCGGAAAGCAGGGCGACAAGCCCCACGCGGGTCGGCAACTGGTCCTGGGGAATGTTGCCGACAGCCACCAGGCCGGCCAACGATACCACCACCAGCAGACGCCGCAACGCCAGCGGCACTCGATCGACACCCAATGTGCCACCGGACATATCCTGGGCCAGCGCGATGATGACACCCAGTGCGACCGCGTCGGTGCGGAACATCATGCCATAGAGGCCCCTCGCCGAGAACAGCTGTACCGCGACCAGCAGCAGCAGGGGCCAAACAAGCCGTCGCCGGAACAGCCAGACGAGGAAGGGAAACACCAGGTAGAACTGTTCTTCGAGCGAAAGGCTCCAGTACACGAAGCTGGCGCCGGGCTTGGCCACGCCGAAATACTGCACGAACAGGTAGTTGGAAAAGTTCAGCACCCCGGACAGGGTCCACCACAGGTTGGTTTCCAGGGTGCCGAATACGCCGGAACGATTCCAGAACACGCACAACAAAAGAATAATAAACAACCACAACCAGGCCGACGGGGCGAGGCGGAACAGCCGCGCGGTCCAGAACCCGAGGGCCACACGGCGGAAGTCGCCGGCGCCGTGCACCGCGTCAAAGCGCGGCAACAGGCTTCGCGCTATCACAAAGCCCGAGATGGCGAAGAACAGATCCACCCCTACCCAGCCGCCACCGAACAGGTGCCACCACGCGCCCTCGAAGGCGTTCTTGGGCAGCAGGTTTCCGCGCAGGTGCTGGAAAATCACCGCGAGGACCGCCACCGCGCGCAGGATCTGGATGTCCTGGATCTGGCCCCGGGAAGCGTTCACGCCCCGCGCCTCGCGGAGGCTTTGCGCAACACCCGGCGCAGCTGCCGGTAGACCCTGTCCGTCGAGTAATGCCTGCGCACCTCGCTGCTCGCCGCTTGCGACATCGCCTGATAGCGATCCGGCGTCACCTCGGCGCTGGCCAGGTAGCAACGGCGAAGGTCATCCCAATCGATACGGTGTGACACCGTCCGGTAGGCGCGCCGGGGATCGTTGGGCCAAATGTGCGGTTGTTCGCTGGACCTGACAACGTAGCTATTGCGATCGTTGATATAGGTTGCCATCGCCGTATGGTCCGGGGAAATGGCGGGCACGCCTTCCGCCATAAACTCCAACAGCGGAAGGCACTGGCCTTCCGCCAGCGAGGTATTGACGAAAAAATCAGTGGCGGACATCAATTCCCGCAGCTGCTGATCCGGCAAAAAGCCGTGCAGTGCCACGATTCTACAGCGGAACGGCGACAGGCGTGAAAACAACAGCAGCAATTTGCCCAGGAAGGTGGAGCGATTGTGGTGCGACATTTTCAACACCAGGGTCTTGCGCGGATCGTCGCGGAATGCCCAGCAAAACGCCGTGACCATGTCCTCCCAGTTCTTCCTGCCGTCGACCGGATTGAATACGGAGGTATAGACAGTACCGTCAAGCTGTAACCGCTGAACCGCGGCGTTGATCAGCCCCGTAGCCGCCGTCGACGGCGCCGCGCTGCCGCCGCTTCCCTCGGGTCGCCGAAGGCGCAGGCTCGCCAGTCCCAGGCCCAGCGTCCGGTGGTCGCGGGCCCCCGAAGCCGCGATCGCCGCCAACCCGTAGAACTGGATACGCGTGGCCCCGTCTTCCGGCACCTCGAACGCCAGGGAGAAACGCCGCAGGCTGGCCGGCAGGATCAAGCGCTGCTCGCAGCGGCCGATCACTATGCGCAGTTCCCTGTCGACATTATCGCCATAGGCCTGGACCTCCAGATCCAGCACCAGCGGCCCCGTAAGCAACCACGGCAATATGACACTGGGGCGCGCCGTCTTCGACCAGCTCCCCCAGTGTTCCTCTTCGTAGAAGCCCAGCAGGTATTGGCTGTCGCCCCCGCCCTCCAGGCTGAAGTCCCAGCTGACCGGATCGCCCTCCCAGCGCCGCCCGGCGTGGTAGACCCCACTGCCGGTCTCCGACAGCGGTGACACGCCTTCCGCGTCAATGGCCAGGGCGCGCGTATCAATGATACCGGCTTCGAGATCCAGCTCACGCGTTGTGCCGGGGACATGCGCGGACGCGTGGGCGCGATGGCCGACATTTGACAGCAAGGACCGCCACCCGCCGAGGCCCTCGCCCACCGCAGCAATGGGGGCGGGAACCGTTTCCACCAGTACTCCCCGCCCCACCTGCCGCCGTATAATCCGGGTCGCGTAGTCGGAAATCGTGACCACGGCGCCGATTTCCCGAATTGCGCGCACCCAGTCGTTCCAGGGATTGTCGTCCCAGCTCTCGTTGGGAATGCGGTCGAATTCCCAGGCGAGCACCGCCACGGTGGGGCACCGCAGGTTGCGAGCCGTCCTGTGCGGCGGGGTAAACGACAGGAAGACACAGCGCTCTCCCTCGCGCCTGGCCTCCTCGTACAGGGCATCGACTTCGAGCTCCGGGTCTTCTACCCGTTGCACGCGGCCCAGTTGTTCGAGTACTGGCTGGTACTTGTCCAGAATGAAAAAGTAGCTGTACTCCGCCATGCCGAGATTCGCCGCCACACTGGCGCCGCTGGTCTCTGAATAGACAAGAATCCGCATCAATCGCCCATCCGCCTGTCCACCTGCTCCAGGAACTGCCCCAGCGATTCGCGCGCGCGCTCCCCGCCGCAGTAGTGCCGCTGGGACTCGGCTGCCGCGCGGCCCATGGCGTTGTAGCGCCAACGGCGCCACTTCCAGCATTTGCGGCTGGCTGTGAATGCGTCGCGGAGCGACTCCCAATCGATCCGGTGCCAACAGGTCCTGTAGACCTGCCGGGGGTCGTGCGGCCAATAGGTCAGCTCGGGAGATGAGCGCACCGGGAAACCGCAGCCGGCGTCGAGGTAATCCCCCATGGCGGTGTTCCCTGGAGCGATGGCCGGCACCCCGCTGGACATGAACTCCATCAGGGGCAGACACTGTCCTTCTCCCCGGGAAGCGTTCACTACGAAATGCGTGTTGGCGACCATATCGCGGTACTGTGTGTCGTCCAGATACCCCTGCAGGAAAACAAGCCGGCAATCGAAGGGATGCAACTCCATGAAGAACGTAAAAATGTCCTCGAAAAACAGGCTCATGTCCTGGCTGGCAATCTTGATCAGCAGCGTTGCATCCCGCTGCTGCCGAAACGCGTACACAAAGGCGGTGACAATATCCTCCCAGTTCTTGCGACCATCGTTGGGATTTAGGACCGCGGTGTACAGGATTGCGCCAGCCGGAAGAGCGGGCGGCTTCAGCGTGGGCAACCGGGAACGAGGCCGAGCGCTATCCCGCGACAGCGTGATCCTCGCAATTCCGAGGCCCAACTGGCGCGAATCCTCCGGATTCCCGCTGGGCTGGAGACTGACGCCATCAAACACCAGGAAGTCGGTGGCCGCTACCCCGTCAAACTGACAGTGAGCCACCGTCGCCCCCTCGGCGATCTCCAGTTCGACTTCGACACCGCCCAATGACAGGCGCACCGGGGAGCCGGGCTGCTGGAAACTGTGAAAAAACTCGATACTCAGCGCCAACGGCCCCGCCACCGACCGTGGCAACTCCAGTAAACACCAGGGCTGCGCCGTCCACCTTCCCTGTGCCTCCGCCGGATGAAAGCCATGCGCGACGACACTGTCGCCGACACCGCCCGCGCGAAGATCCAACTCCAGGCCGGCATCGCCCGCGCCCTCCGGCCGGCGGATCTCCAACAGGGAGAGCCCGATGCCAATATCGCGCGGATCGGGCATGCCCTCGGCCCTGGCCCCCACCCCCTGGAACGTCAGGAAGCTGGTGGGTGATTCCACCTGCAAGCGCAGGCGATGGCAACGCAGGGTTTCCGACAGCAGGATGCAGGCCCGCGCCTCGCCCAGCTCGATATACAGCGGCTTGCCGATATTTTCAGCGTAACCACAGACTTCAATGACCAGTTCGACCTCACCCTGCACGGTTTCCTGCAACATCATCCAGGGGAAGCCCGAACGGGTCCAGACGCCCCAGTCCTCGCAGTCGTTGAAACCAATCAAGGTCGCGCGGTCATCGGCAACTCCCTTGCGCAGCGGCATCAGCAGGGGCTCGCCACCCCATTGGGGGCGCAGCGAGTCCACCTCATTGGACCCGCCCCCGAGACGCGGCTTCACCGCCGTATTGCTGATGTCGTAGCTCGCACTGTCGATCACCGTGCCCGCCAGTTGTATCGCGGACAGCCCCCCGGGCGCGGCCCTGCCCCTTCGTGCACGCAAGTCACTGAAATCGTCCCACAGGGGCGCCGGAATCGAAGCGCCGGGCAGCCCCTCGCCAACCTGTTCACGCAAAACGTTCAGGGCATGGCTGGAGTGTGTTATCGCCCCGGCGGACGCGCGCAGTATCGACACCCAGTCGTCGCCCGGCCCGGTGAAGGGCTCGTCGGGAATCGAGCTGTACTCCCAGGCGAACACCGGAATGACCGGGCACTCGCTGAGCTGCACGGCTTTGTCTGGCGGTGTAAACGAGAAAAAGTACACCTGGCCGCCGGCGGCCTTGCGGCGGCGCACCAGATCGTCGGTCGGCGGGGCATCGAGCACCTCGACCTCTCCGAACTCCTCCAGCAAGGGGATATAGCGCCGCAGGACGAAATAGTAACTGTAATCCGCCTTACCCAGGCCCTCGCGGATACTGCGGCTGTTGAATTCCGCGTAAGCCAGAAATAGCCTCAAGACGATACCTCCGGTTGCTCGGCCGGCTTGCGATCACTACCCGATCTCTGAGGCCCGTGGAGAACACGCCACATGACGTCGGCGGAACGCTCCCAGCTATAGCGGCGAGCCCGGCCGGCGCAGGCCGCCCTCAGGCTGGCGTGTAGTTGCGAATCGACGCAGAGCCGGGTCATCGCGGCGGCGATTTCGGCTTCGGACAACGGGTCCACCAACACCGCGGCTTCGCCCGCGACCTCGGCCATGGGGGAGTTCCGCGACGTTATCACTGGCAGGGACGCGGACATTGCCTCGGCCACCGGCAACCCGAAGCCCTCGTAGAGTGAGGGCATCAACAGTGCGTGCGCGCCTCGATACAGTCCCACCAGCAGTTCGTCGCTGACACGTCCGGTCAGGTCGACAAGCTTCTCCAGCCCCAATTCACTCACCAGCTCCGGCAAGCGCTCCCCGCCCCAGCCCTCGCCTCCGACGATTTTCAGGCGCCGCGGCCGGGCCTCCGCCTGCTGTTGCTTCACATAGTCGCGATAGGCGTAAAGCACTCGGCGCAAATTCTTGCGCGGCTCGAGCGTGCCCACCGCCAGGAAATACCCCCGCCCGGACCCCTGCGCCAGGCCATTCTCGCCGACGCCTGGCCCGAGAACACTGGCGCAGGGAACGGTAACCGCCTTGTCGGCAAAGCGCGGGTAGAAGTGACTCAACTCGCCAGCGGTGAACTCGGAAATGGTGGCGATGACCTCGGCCCGCGCGAGCGCCGGTGGCGTAAACAACGCCTCGATCTGCCGACCGGGAAATCGCATGGTCTCGCCGTACCGGCGCCAGACAAAATCGTACAACGTGAGAATGCGGCGCGCGCCGGCCGGCAAACCCGCCGGCAGCTGATGACGGGTGCCCCAAAATACCTGGACCGCGTCCTTGCGCGCCCAACAGGGAAACACCACGTGGGCCAGCTGGCTGGCGCGCAATGACCGGGGCAGGCGCAGGGTGCGGTGGCTGACGTTCGGCAGGCGAAAGTCACCGTCATCGTAAGGCTGAACACTATAGAAATACCATTGCCCACCGCGCCGGCAAAGCCGGCGCAACAACTCGACGGTGTGCCGGTAGATCCCCGTGCCGGGATGACACAGGGGACGGGCGTCAACCGCGATGCGAAGCGGCTCGGGCGTCATCGGTCGACCATCCCCCGCAGGGCCTCGGCCACGGCCTCTGCGGTGTTACGCCAGCGGTATTGCCCGCTGCGCGCCAAGCCATCCGCCACAGCGCGCTCGCGCCACTCGCCATCCTCCAGCGCGCGGGCAATCAGTCCGGCGAGCGATTCGGGGTCCCCGCCGGGCCACATCAGGGCACACCCGCCGGCAAGCTCCGAAAGCGCCGAATTGTCGGCGCAAACCACGGGCACGCCCGAGCTGAAGGCCTCCAGTACCGGAAGACCGAAACCCTCATAGTGCGAGGCACAGCAGAACATGGCCGCGCCACCGATGATCAGCGGCAGTTCGGACTCCGGAACATAATCCAGGTAGATCACCTCGCCAGCGGGTGCCGCGCGAATTCTGTCCAGTACTGCGCGGCTGCTCCAGCCGTAGGCGCCGACGATCACCAGCGGGTATTGCCGGCGCAAACCGGCATCGAGCCGCGCGTGGGCGTCCAGCAGCGCATCGAGGTTCTTCCGCGGTTCGATGGTGCCGACGGTCAGGACATAGCGACCCGCCTGAAGGCCGTGCGCGGCAAGGGGCGCACGCAGCTCGTGCGCCGGCCGGGGACGGTAGGCGCTGTCCACGCCCAGTGGCGCGACGGAAACGCGTCCCGGTTCGAGATGAAACCGCGCCAACAATTCATCGCGCACGCTGTGCGAGTCCGTGAGCAGGTGGTTCGCATTGGCAAGGCTGTAGCGAATCTCCGCCTGCAGGTGCTCTACCCGATCCCTGGGATGAAACTCGGGATAACGAAATACCGAGAGGTCGTGGATAGTGGCCACCGACCGCCCCTTGAACCGGGGAATACTGAAATTGGGCGACAGGTAAACATGGTCCGCAAAACGATCCAGGGATTCGGCCACGCGTCCGGCCTTGAGCCGGCGATAGGTGGACAGGCCACGGCGCAGCCCCGGAAGCCGTTTCAACCAGCGCCGCAGTCCGCCATCGCGGCGCTGCCGGGGCAATTGCGCCGGATCGAAATGGGCATCCACCCCGGTGCCGCGGACAAACAGCACGCTGTCGATGCCCTCAACCCGCGGCAGGTGGGCGGCGAGCTCGCAACTGTAGCGACCGATCCCCGACAGGGGCGCCTGTACAGCGGATATGTCCAACAAGAGCTTCACGCGCCGGCAAAACCCCGATACATCCAGTCCAGCGTGTCGGCGACGGGAATGGCCTCGAGCGGTCCCGTCACCCCTTCCAGTTTGGCGGGAGACCCAACCAGGCGCATCACATCGTTCTCGCGCACGAAATCGGGATTGACCCTCACCTGAATCCGGTAGCCGGCAATCGCCGCGAGCATATCCAGTACATCGGCAATACTGTGCTCGGTACCCGAACAGATGTTGTAGACCTCCCCCGCCTCGGCGCCGCGCAACAGCCCAACATAGGCCTGGGCCGTTCGCCGCACATCGGAATAGTCGCGATACACGTTGGTGTTGCCGAGCTCGACCACCGGCGCACGGCGGGCGAAATGGGCCACGAGCTTGGGCAACAGGAAGGATTCCGACTGCCCCCTGCCGGTATAGTTGAAAGGCCGCGCGATGGCGATCGGCAGGCGATCATTGAATTGCCGCGACATCAGCTCCATAGCGTACTTGCTGACCGCGTAGTCGTTCTGCGGGGACACCGTGGCCGTTTCGTCCACCAGGCCCGCGGTGGCGGTACCGTAAACGTTGGCGCTGCTGGCCAGCACGACCCTGTCTGGGCCCCGTTGTTGCGCCGACAGCGCCGCCAGCAGGTTACGGGTGCCAACCACATTGGTGCGGTAGAAGGCTTCCACGTCACCGTGCCCCACATAGGCGACGGCAGCGAGGTGAATGACATAGTCAGGCGCCAGGGCCGCGACCGAGCGGCACACGCTATCGCCATCCAAAAGATCCAGCGTTTCGGCCGCGGGCTCACCGCCGGGCCCACCGCCCAGCTCACACACAACATACCCCGCGCGTTGCAGTGCGCCTGACACGTAGCGGCCGGTGAAGCCCCTCGACCCGGTTACCAGTACTTTCTTTGCCATGATCAGAAGGCGCGACCCGTCTCGCAGCGTTTCAGGTCGGCCCGCACCATTTCATCGCAGAGGCTCTCCAGTGTGGTCTCGGCAACCCACCCCAGTTTTTCCCGGGCGCGGGTGGCATCCCCGATCAACAACTCCACCTCGGCCGGCCGGTAAAACCGGGGATCGACATCGACCAGCAGCGCCCCCGTCCGACGACAGTAGCCGCGTTCGTTCTCGGCCTCGCCCTGCCATTCCAGTTCCCGGCCCACGCAGGCGAAGGACATCTCGACGAAGTCACGCACGCTCTGGGTCCTGTTGGTGGCCAGTACGTAGGTATCCGGCTCGTCCTGCTGGACCATGCGCCACATGCCCTCGACATAATCCGAGGCATGCCCCCAATCCCGCTTGGCATCGAGGTTACCCAGGCTGACCTTGTCCTGGAGACCGAGTTCAATGCGGGCCACCGCGTGGGTGATCTTGCGAGTAACAAACTCCAGGCCACGCAGCGGCGACTCGTGGTTGAACAGGATGCCGCTACAGCCAAAGATGCCGAATGATTCCCGGTAGTTGACCGTCATCCAGTGGGCATACAGCTTGGCAACGCCGTAGGGGCTGCGCGGATAAAAGGGCGTAGCCTCCGTCTGCGGAATCTCGCGCACCTTGCCGAACATCTCCGAGGTGGAGGCCTGGTAAAAGCGCGCCCCGGGATTCACCATGCGGATGGCCTCCAGCAGGTGCACCGCGCCCAAGCCGGTGATCTCCCCGGTCGTTACCGGCTGGTCGAAGGAAACGCCGACAAAACTCTGCGCGCCCAGGTTGTACACTTCCTGCGCGTCGCTACGCTGGAGCAATCGCACCGCCGCGCCCGGGTCCGTGAGATCATAGTCAACCAGTACCAGATTGTCGTGACCGGCGACCCCCAGCTCTTCCAGACGCCAGTAGTTTTGCGTGCTCGTGCGCCGCGTGGCGCCCCAGACGCGATAGCCTTTGTCCAGCAGCAATCGCGTGAGATAGGCGCCGTCCTGGCCGAGTACGCCGGTAACAATGGCATTTTTCATTGAGTTCACGTTTCCTTTGATTCTAGGCAATTGTTTCTAGGTAATTTCTTCCGGCACACGCAACAGGTCCGTCGCCGCCCGCAGCGGCCGTTCGAACAGCGCCGCGCAGCGGGTATCGGGACACAGGTCGGCGATTGCCCCCACCAGGCGATGCTCGAGGTACTGCGTTGCCAGGCGCCCATCGCGAAGCTCGCCCGCAAAGCGGGTCAGCCCCGACACATAGGCTGATATGGCATGCTCGGACCGCAAACGGCGATGGCCGGCCTCCCCCATCGCGGCATACCCCGTAGCGCTCCCCACCATGTGCGCCAGGCACCGGTCGAGCTCGGCTGACTCCTGTTCCGGATCGATCTTGCACACCACCTCGGCTGGCAATTCATCATACCAGCCCGTGGCGGTCACCAGGGTCGGCAGCCCCGCCGACCAGTATCGAAGTTGACTGGCGGAAGCCTCCCCCATCGAAGGCCAGCGCAGGTTCAACGCGAAATGGGCGCGCGCCAAGGCCTCGTCCAGTTCGGCGTCGGCCACAAAACCACGAAAGGTCAGCCAGTCGTCCACACCGGCTTCCAGCGCCGCCGCCCGCAACATGGCGGTATTGCCCAGGTTGCCAAAGAGTTCCAGACTCAGGGACCCGGGTTCCGGCATACGTCCCCAGGCGGCAATAAACTGCTCCAGCCGTCGATTGGGACCGGGGTGTCCGCAAAACAGAACGCGCAGGGGGCGCTCCGAATAATCGCGGGCTGGCAGACGGCCGGGCGCCAGATAAGGGAGCGACATTCTGCGCAACCGGAAACGGCCAGGGTACTGCCCCTCAAGGGAGTCCTCCGCGATCCGCGAGTGGACGACGACACCCAGGGCGTTGGCGATAAATGGCAGGAACAGGGGAAAACCAGCGATCAGCGCCTGCTCCGCTTCCGGGGAATACCGGCTCTCGCGCAGCAGTGGCTCGCAACGATCGCCGTATTGCAGGCGCAACATCTGCCGCCACCAGCCCGGCTGGCCTCGCGCCACGCCGTAGGAGCGAGCGAGGTCGACGAGGTTCAGGTCATGCAGTACCACGATACCCGGCTCACGCAGCGCCCGCTCCACGATCGGCACATGCTGGGCGTGGTTGCCAATGTGGTAGACAGGCAATTGATCACCGCTAGTCGCAGCCGGCGGCAGGGATAGCTCCCGCGCCCAGGCCGGCAAGCTCCGCCCCGCGCTCTCGCCATTCGATACCGCCGCCAGCTCCCCGGTCTCCGCCAGCGCGGGAAGCACCTGCGCGCTGTAACGGGCTATTTCGGAGCTATCGACTTCCAGCGGCGAATACCAGTGCAAGCCCATATCACAACAGCCCCTGCAGGACGGTATCCCAGTTGAGGCCAATGCCATCGATATAGTCGCGAGCGGCCCTGCCCATTTGCCGGGCCCGGGAGCGATCCCGCCACACACCGTCGAGGCCGGCGGCGATGGCTTCGGCATCGGCCGGCAACACCAGCCCGGTATGGTCATGGGAAACAAACTCCGTCGGCCCTCCGGCGTCCTCGAGCGTCACCACCGCGCGCGACGACAGCATGGCCTCCGGTGTGATGTAGCCGTAGTCCTCGTCGACCGGCGGAAAAATCACCATACGGGCGCCCGCGTAGAGTTCGCGCTTGCGTTCCTCGGTGACTCGCCCCAGCCACTCCACCCGGGCGTCCACGCCCAGTTCCGCGGCACGGGCCTGCAGCGTCGCGAGGTATTCGGGACTATCGGCTTCGCCAGCGAAGACGACGCGCACGGGCTCGCGGGTGTGCGCCAGCGCCTCGAGAACGAGTGACTGCCGCTTCAGGGGCGTGATTCGACTGGGAAAGAAAAAGTAGTCGCCGTACTCCCCGCCAAAAAAGGCCTCCATATCGCGCGGCGGCGGGTACAGCACCCCCGACTCGGTAGCGTTGTGGGCCAGCAGGCGGGCCGAAACGGTTCTGGAAATGGTATGGATACTCTCGGCGCGCTCGAACGCCTCGTTGTCCGCGTGGCGGATCATCTCCCTCACCGCCGGGCCATCGGGCATGCCGGCTACATCCGAAAACCCGGAATCCCAGAGGTCATAAGCCGTCCGGTGCTGATGTAAAACCCAGAGCGAAAGCGAGGGGTGCCTCACCAGCCAAAGGGGAAACTTCAGCGCGATCACCTTGTCGATGGTAACGCCGTTAAAGCTGTCAAGGTCCAGTAGCCGCGCACTCAGCATGCTGTCGATGAGCGTCTGCTGCGGATACCACTTGAACGGTATCGTGACAATCTCCGCACGGTGTCCCGCCATGTGTAACTGTTGGCATAGATCCTCCGCCAACACTTCCGCCCCGCCCCGGCAGTAGGGAACCTGGGTATTAAGAATGAGGATATTCACTGACCGTCCGTCGACTCCGGGGAAATATTGGCGTATCGCGCATCGCGGGACACCCTGTTCTGGTACTCAACCACCCGCGCCAGACGGTCGTCCATATCATTGCGCTGCATGACCAGATTGGCCCGCAAATCCTCAAGCTCCCGATGAAGGCGAGGAAGGCTGATCAAGGCGCGCAAGCCCCGCACCAGGTACCCCAGCACGGGAACCGCGCCCGCGCACTCCACCGCAAAGGCCCGGTACAATCCCTTGATTCGCGCACCCCGTACCTTTCCCTCCGCACTGTGCCGCATGCGCATCAGCAAGCCCACCCGACTCCTGCGCCCCTGCTGCAGGGCTTGTAGCCTCGAATCCAGGCCCGCGGTGTCGGGATCGCGCCCCAGGACGACGAGATAGGCAAACTGCACGAAATCGCGGTCGTAGTAGGCCAACAGCTCCGACAATCGAAAATGGCGCCGATCCGGATCGACGACCGGAAAAGCCGCGCGCGGCGGGAGACTGAGCCCGGCACCAGAGCCTGCCAGTCCCGATACCGATTGATCCATCTGCCGCAGCGCTACCCGCTCGGCAACCAGGCGCTGCAGGTGCCTCACTTGCTCAGGCACGGTGAACTCGCTTCGCGGGTTCGCTCGAGGTGCTGGCGGCGCGGCGGTAGAGGGCATCGTCCTCGGCGTAGTATTCGCGCAACGAGGCTTCAAGACCGGCATCCAGCAACCTCGCCGGATCGATTTGGGGGATCGCCCGCAGCTCCTCCGGCATCGCATCCGCCAGGTCGCCCAGCGGGGCCGGAACCGGCTCCTCCCGGGATAGCACCTCGATTCTCTGGTTATGCAGTTGTCTCACGCTCTCCGGGATGCCTAGAAAATCCATGAGTGCCGGCAAACTCCGGGTGCTGAACAGGGCTTCGTTACCCGGCCACAGGGAGGCCAGGAAGTGTGATTGCGGGGCCCTGGCCAGCCCCAAGCGCTCTACCGGCGTGGCGCGGATGTTTTCGACAAACTGTCGAAAAGTCATACCTAGCGCGAGATCGGGATGCTCTTTCCCCTGCACCGCCGCCAGGCTGTCCAGGAACAACATCTGCCCACGCAGGGACTCTGGCTCGCGCACCAGGTGCTTGAGATACACCCCGAGCAAACGGCTGACGGGGTCCTGAATCAGGGCCGCGCCGGAAACATCCCCTCGCCCCAGGTAGGCCTGCGCATCGGCGGCCGGCCAGTCCTTCAACATTTGCCCGAGGTTGAAGCGAACCATCCACGGGTACAGGTTCTGGGTTGGCAACCTCTGCTTGTCGACAATCGGCAGCGTGGCGGCCAGCAGGTCGACCACCAGCATACTGGCCCCACCGGGCACGGGCACAAAGAGCTGGCGCCGCCCGGGCAAGGCGAGGTAATTCCTGGCGGGCCAGGGCAAGTGATTGTCGCGGCGCGGCCAAAGCCCGGCCTTTCTCGCCTCTGCCTGGGTCAGCGCGAATCTCCGGGTCGGAATGGCCTGCAAACGCTCGCGCCGGCGGGCTTCGTCACGCAGGTTAACCCACAGTCCGCCATGCTCCCCGTTCACATGATCAAGCAGTTTCCGGTCCTCGCCATTCAGTTCACGCAGCAGCGCCACCAGCTCCTTGTCATCGAGGTATTCATCCAGGTAATTGGCGCGCGAACGGTTCGCCGAGCCGACAGTTGCAACGGGCCAGTCAAGCAAATCGGACAGCCGCTGCTGGAAGCGCGGGTATTCATTCAAGGTACCGACGACGGCGTCCCGCTTGCCAAGCGTTCGCAGGACGCCGGCAAAGGTCGCCGCGCGCCGACTGAGATAGCCGCACTGGACATTCGACACCTCCGCGCGAAACTGCCGGCTGCGCTTGAGGCTCGCCAGCAGGTCGTCCGGCACCATGCCCACTTCTCGACTGCGACTCAGCGCTCGTTCCCTGGCGGCTTTCTCGCCGGGCTGGCCGGCGAGGTCCGGGCGCGTGTAGTACGCGAACAGGGACACCGCGCGCTCGATCGGCTCCCGCAACACCGCGCAGAACAATGGGTCGAAATCCCCGGGATAGAACCCCAGGGGCTTGTGCCCGCCAATCACCTGGCGCGAACCCAGGGCTTCCCGAGGAAAGGTCGCAACATCCGCCGGGCAGTCGTCACCGAACCAGAATATCTGCTCGCGCCCATACCACCGGTTAAAGGACTGGTGCTGGCTGGTACCCGCCGTTTTGGGTATGTGAAGAAAAGCGATCTCGGGCTGGCTCATGTTCAGGCCTCGGACTTTACCGCGACAAGCCCTTCGTCCAACACTTCCCTGTAGGTTTTTGCGTAGCGCTGCGCCATCAGGGAGCCGGTAAACAGCTTTTCATAGCGCAGTCGGGCACGCCGCCCCATCGCCCCGGCGATCTCATCGTCACGGTACAGCCGGTCCATGGCCGCACGCAGGGCCGGCGCGCTGCCCGGCGGTACGACATACCCGGTTTCGCCATCGATGTTGACGTGACTGGTACCAGAGCCCACTTCCGCGGAGATTAGCGGCTTGCCGCTCATCGCCCCCTCCAGCAGGGTGACGCCGAAGGCTTCCGATCGCAAATAGGACGGGAATACCACGCCCCGGCACAGCTTGAACAGGGCCATTTTCTCACTGTCGCTCACGAAGCCGGTAAAGTGCACATTGTCGAGACCCAGCCTGGCGGCCTGTTCGCGCAATTCCCGCTCCACCGGCCCGGAACCGACTATCACGACCTGGTACGGCGCACCGCGAATGGCATCCAGCAGTATATGCAGACCCTTGTAGTAGCGCAGCACGCCCACAAACAGGAAAAAGTCGCGACCACATACCGCCTCGGCCCGTTGTAAATCGGTCTCGGACAGCCGGGTTCCCGGGTAGGACTGTTCATTGATCCCGATGGGAATGACCTCCACCTTGTCGGCAAAATCCGACAGGACCTTGCTGGTGGCGAAGTAATTGGGCGAAGTCGCGACGATCCGGTCCATGCCCGCCAGGTAGCGCTTCATCAAGGGCTGATAAATGGCGCCAAGCACGCGCTGGCGCACGATATCCGAGTGATAGGTCAACACCGAGGGCTTATGCCGGGCGGCGAGGAGGTAGAGGATATCTGAAAATGGCCATGGAAAATGGTAATGCACCACATCGGCCCACTCAATCTCCCGCGCGAACCGGGTCCATCCTGTCAGGGCGACACTGCAAGAGGCGATTTCGAAGGTCTTGCGCACCTGCACGACCTCTGCCTCGGGTCGGCGTATATCGCCGGTCGCCGGGTTTGCGCTAAGCGTGAAAACGCGGCTGTGGATACCGCGGTCGATACACCCCAGGCATATCTGCCGAATGACCTCTTCCAGCCCCCCTTGAGTGTCGGGAAAATACGTCCGATATACATGCAAAACATTCATTTGGCGGGCACGGGCTTGTTATAGTGGGGGGAAGATAGCGAACAATGACTATCCAATAGGATCAGGAGGCCTGTCAACAACCTTTACCCGGGGGACGCCGCCGGCGATTCACCTGCCCGGGTGCGCCACGGGGCGACCTTGAAAAGCAGTAGCATACCTGGAATCGCCAATAAAGCGCACAGGTAGAAAAAATCGACCCATCCGGTTTTTTCCACGATCGCCCCGGTGCTGGCGTTGGCGAAGGTCCGCGGCAGGGCCGCCAGGGCGGTAAAGAGCGCAAACTGCGTGGCGGCGAATGCCCGGCTGGTCTCCCGGGCGATGAACGCCGTGAAAGCAGCCGTTCCCAGGC
Organism: Parahaliea mediterranea; assembly: GCF_017255185.1. GTDB lineage: Bacteria > Pseudomonadota > Gammaproteobacteria > Pseudomonadales > Halieaceae > JAFKCZ01. The sequence continues at coordinate 280,192 of NZ_JAFKCZ010000001.1, read as the reverse complement.
CGACGCCCAGGTACTCAAAGGCAATCACCCCGGCCAGCAACCAGAGGTGGGCGCCACTGGCCGCCAACAACGCGAAACCCAGGATGCTGACCAGCTGGACCACCCCGAACACCCACAGACTGCGATTGATACCGAGTTTTACCATGATAATCCCGCCCAGCAGCCCGCCCACGATCGCGGGCCACAGGGCGGCGTGCTTGGCCACCAGCCCGATCTCGGTCTTGGTAAAGCCAATGTCCAGGTAAAAGGGCATGGCCAGCGCGGTGGCCATGTTGTCGCCCAGCTTATAGAGAAACATGAAGCCAAACACCAGCAGCACGCCCGACCACTGGCGGCGGCCCAGGTATTCCTGGAAGGGCGCCACGACGGTCTCGCGCAGCCCGTGACTCAGCGGTACCTCCGACTCAGGTTCGCGGACCGCCAGGGTCATGGCCACCCCCACCAGCATAAATGCCGCGGTTATCCAGAACACGCTTTCCCAGGGCATCAAATCCGCGAGAATCAGCGAGAGTGACCCGGGAATCAAACTGGAAATACGGTAGGCCTGGACGTGGATGGCACTGCCCAGGCCCAACTCCGGGTCGGGGAGGATTTCCCGCCGATAGGCATCGAGCACCACATCCTGGCTGGCGCTGAAAAACGCCACCGCCAGCGCAAGCCAGGCGATAACGCCCGTGGACGCGGCAGGCTGGAACAGCCCCAGCACCCCGATCGAGAGCACAAGGGCCAGCTGGGTGAATAGCATCCAGCCCCGCCGGCGCCCCATCCGCCCCAGAACCGGGGGCGCCCAACGATCCATGAAGGGCGCCCACAGGAATTTCCAGTTATAGGGGATGCCCACCAGGGCAAACAGGCCGATCTCGGTCAGGGAGACACCCTGGTCCTTGAGCCAGGCGGGTACGAGCTGCAACAGCACATACAGCGGCAAGCCCGATGCGAAGCCCACGAACACGCAGATCAGCATGCGGCGGTTCAGCAGGGCCTGGCGCCAGTTCTCGTCCGAGGCGGGTTCCATGAAGAAGGGTCTCGCTGGTGTTTGGCCCCAAAGCCGGCAGAAACAGCCCGCGAGGTAACCGGAAGGGGAGCAGTGTACCAACACACCCCGGCGGCGTCTAAAACCCCCGCTTTCGGGCTGCGGCAGGTCCCAAGATGGCGTAGCGGGAAAAGCGCGCTTGCTGGTATAATGGACGGCTACGCCGCGGCCGCAGCCCGCTCTCACCGCCCTCGCGAGGGTGGCCCAACAGCCTCAACCTGAACAGCACCCAACGACCATTGAAAACTCAAGCGCCCACGACACCCCGGAAAGATCAAGCCGCGACCAAAGCCGACGCGGGCCCTGATGCCAATGCACCGAACATGCCCCGGAAACAGTACCCCGAGAAGTGCACCGACGAGGATTTCGTTTTCTTCCTCCACATTCCCAAGACAGCGGGAACCGCGGTATCCAAGTCACTCTCCCCCCTGTTTCCCGAAGATCGGGTGCTGACTCACTACCAGATGAACAACGTGCGGAAGCACCCGCGGGACATCTATCTCGGGGCCAGGTTTCTGCACGGGCATTTCACCCATGACGTGTACGGCAAGCGCCTCCCGAAGCAACCGAGCTTTATCCTCACGTTTCTTCGCGACCCGGTGGCGCACTACATCTCGACCTTCTTTCATTTGAAAATCGACCCCACTTTCACCTACACGACCCGGCTGTGCCAGCAACCGGAATTGGCCAGGGAGATTCACCAGTTCGTCGAGAACAGGCCCATCGAGGACTTCTTCGATTATGAGCACGCGCACATCTTTGACAACTTCCAGACACGCTACCTGGTAAAAGGCCTGAGCAGTGATTACCCGGGCATGAGCGACGAAGCGCTGCTACCGATTGCCGAGCGCTTGCTGATAGACCTGCCTTTCTTCGGTATAACGGAGCAAATAGACAGCTCCATGCGGCTTCTGCAAAGCGTTGTATCAACCCGCAAACAGTTGCAAATCGGGCAAGTCAACCGATCGCGGAACAAACCCAGGGACTACGCGCTCAGCGACAATGCCCTGGCCGAAATCCGGCGCCGTACCGGAGTGGATCACCGCCTGTATCGGTTCGCGGTGGCCGCCTTTGAGGACAGGCTTTGGCAGCTGCCCGGCGAAGATAGAAGCTGAGTGGCTTGCGCTTGTAGAGCCACTTTCTACTCAAGCGACTCGACTTACTCAACAACCAATACACCCACAGGCTGGCGCTGACCGGTCGCCGGGCTGTAAAGCACCAGTTCCAGCTCACCCGGCGCCTCCAGGAAAACCGCCGGGATTGCGGCTGACAGGCCAAATTTCTTCACGCTCGACTTCACCACGTCGTCCCCCACGATTAGCTGGGCATCCCGGGGCATGCAGGCGCTGCGCACCCACAGCCCCATGGCGCCGTCGGGCTGCTCATTCTTGGCCAGCCCGACCCGGGTGGATTGCGGCCCCCATTTCTCGATTTCACAGAATCCCGCCTTGCCCGGCCCCGAGGCGGCCTTGCGCGGCCGGACCACGAATTGCCCGACCGGCTGCCTGATGCCGCGCACGGGATCCACGAGGGCGATATCGTAACGGCCCGGCGTGGCCAGTATTCGCTCCTGCATCTCCCCGAACAAACCGGAGGTGACCACCTTGGCGCTGACGCTGGTTTTCACCAACTCGCCGTCAATGACAATGCGGGCATGGGCGGGAGCGCCGCTGAACTGGAACCACAACCCGCTGTGACCATCGATTTGAACGTTGAACTTCTCTCCCACCCGGGTGCTTTTCGGCCCCCAGTTGGCCAGCGGCGCAATGTGACCCTCCGCATAATCCGCCACGGATGGCACCTTGGTCTCCGCCGCGACCAGTTGAGCGTTGCCGGGCTCCAGGCGAAGCAGGAGGTGGCGCAGGCCCACCAGGCGACACTCGGTGCCGCTGAGCACCCAGCCGCCCACCCGGCAGGTCAAGCCCTCCTGGAAGTCGGCGCGCACCCGCCCGGCCACGGCGTCAGCCAGCTCCCGGGCATTCTGCGCGGTATGTATCGAGCCGTCGAGGGCATCGACCAGGGAGCCGATATGCTCGACTCCCTCGGCTTCCACCCAGGCGGCGCCGAGCGGGTCGGTTCCCGCCAGGGAGGCGAGGAATCGGTCGAACCCTTTGCCCAGGCCGCTGTCCAGCCTTAATCCACCCGTAGCGGAGGTATCCGGAGGCAACGACGAATCACCGCCCTGGCGCAACCAGAGCAGGCCCAGCCCCGTCCCCGCAAGCGCGCCACCGCCCACCAGAAGCCTGCGCCGGGAAATCATGGGCGCCCTCCCGCGGACACGCCCGCCAGGTGCTCGGCCAAACGCAGTGACAGGGCAACGATGGTTAAGGTCGGATTGGAATAGCCGTAGCGGGGGAAAACCGACGAACTGGCAATATACAGGTTTTCCAGGTCGAAGACCCTGAGATCGGGATCCACCACTCCATCCCCGACCCGGGCGGCCATCCGCGTGGTGCCCATGTGGTGACAGCCACCACTCACATTTGCACGTAATTCCGGCGAATTTTCCCGGGTGATCTGCAGGCGACCGAGGCCCGCCACACTGCAGGCCTGCCCCAGACGGTCGAGCAACTGGTAGGCCGAGGTAAAATCGCGCTCGTCAATCTTCCAGGTCAGGTGCAGGCGCCGCAGGCCCAATTCACAGCGCTCGTTCGTCAGCGCCAGTCGACTGTCGCGATGGGGCCGGGGTTCGACGGTCATTTTCACGTCGTACTGCCAATACTCTCCCGGGCGGAAGCCAAAGGCGGCATGCTCCGCGTATGCCGGTGACAGCAGTGGGTCCGGCGCATTGGCGTACAGGCGCATGCAGGCATTGTTCTGCCCTTCCCCGCGCAGCGCCTCGTTGGAGAAGGTGAGCACCGGCATCAAGCGCTCCTGGCTCTCGGTGAACATGTGGTACTTCAGGCCGGCGGGAGCCAGCAAACGCGCGGGGCTGAAACCGAAATGGTCGGCAAAATAGCGCCCGAGGTGGGGCGAGTACACACCCTCCCCGTCGTCGACATCACGCTCTCGCAGGTGCAGCAGCTGACGCGTGGTTTCCATACCGCCCATGGCCAGGACAAACCGGTCGGCGGCAATGCGCAGGGTATCACCGTCCAGCGGCGCGACGACCGCCTCCACCAGCTTGCCTTGCGCTCTAACCAGCTGCAGAAGATTGGCGTGCAGCAGGCAGGTCAGGTTGTCCTGCGCTTCCAGTTCCGGCGCATAGCGCGCCCCGAAGCGCGTGGGCGGCGAAAAACGAAAGAGACGCTGGCCGATCCCTTGCAGGTCACCGTACTCGAGCATCGCGCCGGGAAAACGCCCGGCCACCGCTTCCGCCTCAAAATCACTGCCGCCGAGTTCACACCAGTCGCACGCGCGCTGGTAATAGGCCTTTAAATCCGCCGGGCCGATTGGCCAGGCGGGCATATCCCAGGACGGGTTGGTCTCGAAATCGCTGTCGTCCAGGGGTTTGCTCCACCCCCCCCAATGCGCGGTGGTGCCACCCAGCTTTCTGCGTCGCGAGATATCCAGTACCGAATAATCCCTGCCACTCTGGCTCACCCGATAGATGTCCCTCTCGCGCTCGCTGGCATTGTCGCGGCCGCCCGCCTCCAGGAGGACTACCCGCCACTCGGGCCTCAGGCGCGCCAACGTCAGCGCCAGGCTTATACCCGCCGGACCGGCCCCGACGATACACACATCGCACTTCAGACCGCCTGCGTAAGGCTGGGGCGATACCGCTAAATCATCGATCATTACGCCGTCCCAACCAATTTCTCCATAGTCGCCACCCTCGCGGGCGCCCTCCTTCCCCGCCGCCCTGGGGATCGGGCAGCCTCCGGGCCATATCCTCCAGGATCTGGGATACCACCCCGGGAATATCGACAAACCGATAGTCCCGGTTTCGCTCAACCTGATTGATGCCGCGGATACTGCCCTGGTCGGTCACCAGGGCACTGTCGATCAGTGTTGGCTCAACACCGTTCTCCACCTGCCGGGCCATCCAGCGCGCGGCTCCGCGCCCCAGGCCGGTGCTGTTGGAGTGAACGATACCCGCAACATTGTGAATCCAGCCCATTTTGTGTTGCAGGGATCCGGCGTGACAGATGTAGTAATCCGCCATTTTCCCCAGAAATAGCGTATCTGTCATGCGCAGGCCGGACGTACTGGCAACCGGGTTGCGCACCCGACTCTCCAGCCTTCGCTGAAGCCGGGAGATGTAGGAGGTGATTTCCCGCTCGCGGGCCACCAGTGACTCTCCCAGACTGGAAACGCAATCACCGGTCGCGCCCCGGAAACCATTTTCCAGATGCGTGCCGCTGGGCAGCATATAGACAGGATTGTCGAAATCATCCGGATAGGCAAAACCATCGAGTATAAAGCCGGCTTCGGGGTATTCATCCGCCATGGCAAGCACCGCGGCAATGATCATGTCTTCCTGGTTCTGGGCGGTCCGGCAATCCAGTCTCGCCGACATCCATACGACAGGAAAACAGCCCTCCAGTTGCCGCCGCATTGGCTCGGTTACCGCTTCATCACGGCATACCCGCAACGAACGGGCCAGCCTTGCGCGCACCGAATCGCTCACCTGGGTCGAGCCCACGCGGGTAAAAATCCGCCACTGCCGACCCAACAGCGCCGACAGGCTCTCCACGGGCTTGTGGGGCCAGCCCAACGACGCGAAACCCTGTTCGATCGACAATATTGGCTGGCACAGGGTCATGACTTCAAGGCCTGGACAGCTCTGCGAAAGCCTCTCTTCCAGCACCGCGAGGCCCGGCAGTTCATTCCAGAGATTATGGGCAAAATTCGGGTGACCGAGTAACAGGACCGGCGGCCCGGCCGGTAGCGGGTGTTCAGTGGGGCCATCGTCAATTTCCCGCAGCTGCTGCCTGACTGCCGCGTTTCGATCCCGCTCCTGCTCCGCAAGAATACTCCAGGGGCTGCAATCCCACTCCGGCACATACAATTCATTGAGAGGAAACCCATCCTTGACGATACCACTGATCAGCCAGAAGGTATGTTCGCACTTAAAGCGATAGGCTATCGGGATGTCGCCAAAGCCCAGGGGGCTGATATTGGCCAGGTAACAATCCAGCGAACGCAGGGGTTCGCCGGTCCAGGGCGAAGGCAGTGTAAAACTCCCCGTGGATACAATCCCCGACTGGTAACGCAGCACGGCCCGAGGCGTCACAAACTCGTTGAGCGACTGCAGCTGCTTGTGCAAACGATCGTAATACGGCAGCTGGCTGAATTGCCTGGTCAATATTTGATCTCACAGCGACGCCTTATTCTTGTTGTATGACGTTACAGCGAATTCTGAATTCCCTCAACCTGCCCTCGAAGCCGGGGATCGCGGCTATCGCCCGGTTAAACTTGGCCTGCGCGAGACGGTAGAGCGCCAGATCGTAGCTGTTTTCCGCCACCAGGTCCGGGGCCATGTCGCCGAGGGTCGAAAACACCCGCGCCAGATCACCTCCCTCGTGTCCCGGCGTGCGATTTTGCGGCTTGTACGCCAGGTCCAGCCCCGGATACCGCGATTCCAGCAAGGCCTCGAACAGCACCATGCTCTCGTCAAAGCGCTCCACCAGTCCAACCAGTGGCGCCGCGTTCAACGCGGCCAGGGCCCGGCCAAACAACTCCGCCATCTCCTGCTCGCCGATCATGGGCCGATGGCAACCCGCGAGGTAGGCGGTTTGGTAGTTGCGCACCACATTCGGGACGTCCGGCCGCATGCGCCAGGCCAGGTAGGACTGCAGATCCATTTCCTTGGCTGCACGCGCACCGCGACTCTGGGCGTCCTGGCGACGCTCAAAAGCGTAGACCGAGAGCGCGCGACGCAAGGGGTGCCGCAACAGGTAAAGCGCGTGGAAAGCGCAACCCGGGGCCTGTGCGGTGGCGGGCATATGGTGGCTGGAAATAGCCCTCAGGCCCGGGCCCTGCTCCACCAGCTGCCGCAGCCAGGCGACGCCCTGCTCCCGCATGCTCTCTTCATCACGGTGGTCGAGAAACCCGTCGCCAAAATACCGTTGCAGCGCCCAGTCGAGGGTGGTTCCCGCGTTCTTGAAGATATGGGCGTGCAGCAGGATATGCCTCATGGGGCCGCCGCTACCGCCTCCGCGGGCTTGGGCTGGCCACGCCGCGGCTCGCCAAAATCCTCGGCCAGCATGGCGGCGGCGCGAGACTTGCTGAAATGCCGCGCCAACCACTGGGGGTAATGCTCAAGCTTAGCCAGGGTCGCGGCATCGCCGGCCAGTACCTCGCCGACACGGTCGGCGAAATCCCGCGCGCTATCGGCAATGGTCATCACCTCCTCGGCATCGGGAATACCCTCGGCACCCACCGCCGTGGTCACCAGGGGCACGTTCTGCTGAACCGCTTCCAGCACCTTGCCCTTGACCCCCGCGCCATAGCGCAAGGGCACTACGGCAACCGCGATACCGCGGTACAAGGCATCCAGTTCCTCATCGGAAACATAGCCATGCACGACCACCTCGCCGCAGTGCAAGGCTTCAACTTCCGCGGTGGGGTTGGACCCCACGACATGCAGGCGGATATCGGGACACTTGGCGCGAATATCCGGCAAAACCTCCGCAACAAACCAGCAGACGGCGTCGACATTGGGCGGGTGGTTGAAACCACCCACAAAAAGAATATCCCTGGCACTGTCGGGGTCGTGCGGGGGGCGCTGCTTGTCTTCCAGCACGTAGAGGGGAATCGCGCGCAGGTTCAAATCCGGGCGCTCGGCTCGGATTTTCTCGATTTCAATCTCTGAGGGATAGTAGATCCTGTCGACCTGGTCGAACACGGCATACTCCCGCTTGCGCCAGGATTCCGCTGTTTGCGCCAGACTCGCGTCGCTGGTTATCGCCAGCTCGCGCTGGATACGCAGGTAGTGCAGGTCGTGGCCAAAGAACACGATGGGCGGCCGCGGATTCATCTTGTGCAGCTGAGCGAGAAACTGTTCGGCGACATGGGGCCGGTGGAGGTAAATAGCGTCGATATAGGGCGCATTGTCCGCCAGCCAACGGTTCAGGTGGCGCGCCATGGACTCGCCCACCAGTACTTCGACCCCCATTTGCTGCAAGGTCCGGGTATAGGGCGCATGGGGGAAGAAGTTTGCCCCCATGAACATGACCCGGTAACCCATCTCGCACATCAATTGCAGATACATGAAGGTGGATCTGGAGCCCGCGTCCTTGTCGTAGTGCGGCACGTAGTGGTCGATCACCAGGATGGTACGGCGATCGCGGGAGCGATCCCGGGCCCAGGATACGTGCTCGGCATTGTCAAAATGAAACGCATCCAGCTCGGCGGCCCACTTCTCGCGGAAGGTGGCCTGGTTCACTACCTGGTATTGTTTCTGGCCGCTGGCCAGGTCGGTACCATTGCTCACGCCCTCGAAGTGATACACCTGCGACGCTGGCTGGTACAGCACCCGGTACCCCAGGCTACGCACCGCGAAGGCCAGATCGGAATCCTCGTAATAGGCCGGTACAAAACGCGTATCAAAGCCCCCGAGCCGGCGCCAAAGCTCGCTGCGCACCAACAAACAGGCGCCGGAGATGTAATCCACTTCCTTGACGTAGTTGTACTCCGGCTTGGCCGGGTCGTCCATGCGACCAAAATTCCAGCCCGAGGCGTCGCGCCAGATGATGCCGCCGGCTTCCTGCAGGCGTCCATCGGCATAGATCAGCTTGGGCCCGACGATTCCGACATCCTCCTGGCTGTCCAACAACTCCACCATCGGCTCCAACCAGCCCGGGCACACGGCGGTGTCGTTGTTGAGAAACAGGATATAGTCGCCGGTAGCGTGCTCCGCCGCCGCGTTGCAGTTCAACAGGAAGCGCTGGTTGGTCTCGTTGCGCGAGATCACGATATTGCGCACGCGTTCGCCGATGCTCGCCGTCAGGTCAGTGGAGCAGTCGTCGGCCAGGATTACCTCGTAGGGGATGTCCGGCGTATTCTCCAGCAGCGCGACCAGGCAGTTCATCGTCACCCGGTAGTCGTTGTACACCGGAACGACAATCGACACCCGGGGCGTTTCAAAGCGGGGAAAGTCCAGTTCCCGCGTGTCCAGGGACGCATCCAGCTCACCCGGATCAAAATCCAGCCCGGGAGCGTCCCTGTCCGGAAAACGGCTGTTGACCCAGGTTTCGAAATCCTCGGGGGAGGAACGCAACATCACGGACAGGCCGCGCTTCAACCTTGGCAAGCTGAAACTGCGCGCGGACGCGGCGGGGTTTTCCCGCATGTATTTGAGGACGCCCCGCAAATGAGCGAGCTTGCCGGGCGGCTTCTCCGGCAGCTCGAGCTCGAATTCGCGGAAATGCTCACGCGCATCCGCCAGCGCATCCTCGTAGCTGGTGCGCACGCCCCGGCGGCGGGTCAACAGTTTGTAGGCGCGGCCGACATTGCGATTGATCGCCGCCAGGTGGGATTGCTCAAAGGACAACAGGCTGCGGTAGGCGTGGGTCAGGGCGGTAAATAGGTATTCCGCCTTTTCTTTAAGCTCGACGTACTCGGTGGCCAATTGCCGGTGCTCGCTCACCTCATTGTGGTGCGCTTCCGCGAGAGCACTGTGTTGCGATTGCAGGTCTTCATGCTGCCGCTGCAGGGACTTGTGCAAACCGACCTCTTTGTCATGAGCCCCTACCAGGGACTCATAACTCTCCTCCATGCTCTTTAGCTGTTGCAGGGAGTGATCCCGCTCCCGGGTGCGGTCGTCACAGAGCCGGGTATATTCCTCCAGCGCCAGGCGCGTCTCATAGGCGTCGGCCAGAGGCGCCATCGCCGCGGCAAGGTCGCTCATGCGCCCCTGCAGCCCGGGATCCGCCGCGGGCAGTTCGAGGCTCCCTTGCTCACACAATTGCCGGCAGGCACCCTCGAGCGCGGTTTGCGAGGGCGTCATCAACTGGCCGGCGCTGTGAATCGAGGCATTCTGCCGCGAGGAACGCACCAACGAGGGGTCAAAGCCGCCCTGTTCCGGCAGGGATTCCAGCTGGACACCAAAACCGTCGAGCTGTCGCAGCAGTTTACCCAGCTCCCCCGCCGGGTCGGCCTGGATTCGGGCGAAGTCGACCGCGAGGTAATCGCGCCCACGCAGGGCTTCGAGCGCCAGGCGATTGTAGTGTTCCCACAGGGCCAGGCCCAGCTGCAGGGGAAAGTGGTTACGCCGCGCCAGGGACACCGCCACCGCGCGCGGATCACGGTACACATACAGCAGCAGCGGATTGTCGCCCCGCGCCGCCAGTGCGGCGTCCCAGGCCCGCCAGGTCAACACCATGCGCGGGTCTTTCAGCAGCCAGCTTGAATCCCCGGGCAAGCGCCCCAGCACACTCTCAATACGCTGGAGACAAGCCTGGGGGTCGAGACGATCGCCAGTCGGCGGCCTGAACCAGGTGCTATCCAGCGACTCCAGAATGGCGTCATCCAGCTCGACGACATCGCGCCGCTCCCAGAAACCCTGGGGGTTATCCTCCTGGTCCTCCAGTAATTCCCCGGGTGTACCGGCGTAGACACCCGCGCGGCATAGGGCTCCCGCGACCATGGAGGTACCGGAGCGGTGCATGCCGAGGATGACGATATTTCGGGTCATGGTCTTATCTAAAGAGCTGAATTACAAGGCAGGCAAACCGTTTGGATTGCATTGGGTGCTGCACCATCAGTGCAAACGGACAATCAAGTGGCTTCACCGCCCCCACCAAAAGGGATAAACTGCCAGGACTATACGCAGAAATGGAAGACAAGCTTTCGGCATATCTGCAAACCCTGGCAGCCCGGCTAATTGACTACTTCCCTTTATAGGGGGTCAATAACCCATCGACGACATCACCGTTGATATAAGCGTCGTCACTAATCTGGAACTGGGCTTGGAACTCTTTTAGCGCCAATTTGCGATACTCAGCCACTAGGTCCTTGATGATATCCTCACGCACGTTTTCGTAGGGCTCGAAGTGCTCTTCCTGCATATCATCCAGCCGGATGATATGCAGGCCAAAACGGGTATCGACCAGGTCGGAATAATCTCCCTTGCTCTCAATCTCGAAGGCACCACCACTGTAGTGGGGCTCTACACCCAACTCCCCGAGCTGCATCCAGCGATCAAAGCGCCCACCCCGGGCCTTGCTGCCGGGATCCTCGGAGTACTCCTCGACCATGGACTCGAAATCAGCCCCAGCGCGCAATTGCTCGAGAACCTCCTGAGCCTTGGGGCGCAATTCATCCCGGTCGCACTCGCCCGCCACACATCGGAACAAAATATGCGAGGTCAGACGCTTTTCCGGCACCAGGGCGTATTTACGCTTGTCGGTCTCATACCGCTCCCGGGCGAGTTTATCCATATCCGGGAGTTCCAAGGTACTGAGATGCCGTTGCAACAGATAATTGCGTTTGGCATTAACGATACTGGTTTGAAGTTTCCAGTAGGCTTCATCAGCAGCTGAGGGAATAGCCAAACCATCCACTTCCGCAGCCATTTTGCGGGAGGCAAGGCTGGCATTTAACAGTTCCAGGCGCTCACCTTTACTGTTGGCGGCGGCTTGCTGCATATCGGGTGGCCATTTGGAGATGATGTAGGCCAGTTCCTGCTCAGTAATGCTGGCGCCTTGGTCGGAGACGACCACTACCCTATCGCTAGACTGCGCGAAGTCCGGCTCCTGAGCCAGAGCCACAGCGCCACTCAGGAACAGTCCTAACGTCAGGAGCTTGATGAAAGATAAAAAATTTCTATGCATTTCGAATTAACTCACTTAGTCAGACGTTTTGCTACGCCTTATGACAGTCGCACCACACTGTAGTTCGCCTTCCGGCGCTACAGAAGGGCAATATGGAAGACGACGGTCGATGGTACCTGGAAAAACACGCACAAAAAAGCCGACACCCGTGGGTGTCGGCTTTGTTTTGGCTTCCTAGAGCTTAGAATTCAGCTTAGGAAGAAGTTACGCCGTAGCTGTGCTCAACCATACGGCCGTAGTTGGCATCGGGGTTAGATGCGAAGCTACGCTCCCAGGCCACGAAGCCGACCATGGGGATGGTCGCATCAGCACTAGCAGTGATATCGGTACAAACCAAGCCGGAAACGATATCGGTGCCGATGGGGCTTGCGGTGTCCGTGGTCACCGGGTTACAAACTTCGCGTGTGCCAGAGGTGGCACCCACTACGCTCAACTCAGCCCAGCCGTAAATGCCCGGCTGTTCGACGGTGATGGCCTGCGGGCTATCCAGTACCGGCTCTACACCCCAGCTTACCACGTTCACTTCCGCGGGCAGGATGGTGCGCACGGTTTCGCCCGGCAGCGAGGGAGACACAACCAGATCGCCTTGCTCTTCCTGAATTTGCTGCTCTTCACGATCGTAGACATCGAAAGTGGCGGTCAGCGGAATATCACGGAAGTCACATGGCGCCACACCCGCCGGGTTTGCAGCTGAAGGCGCAATACCGGTACGGGTACAGTAGTCGGTCACACCATCACCGTCGCCGTCATCGCCACTCCACGCGTTGGTGTTGGTGGCGTTCGGCTCGGATTGCATTGCATTCAGCGACGCAAAGTAAGCCGGCAAGTCAACCATGGTGTACTGGCCGGGCACGGTGATCACCCAGTCGGTACCTACATTCAGGTCGCCGTTGGCGGACCAGTCGTTGATTACGGACGCGCCACCAATAGCGTTACGCAGTTCGACATAGCGGCCGCGCTCAACGCCGGGAACACCACCATCCAGGTCCGGGAAGTCAAAGCCCAGGATGTCACCGGAGTTCACACCGCTCTGCTGGTTGGTAACAGAAGGCGCAGTCAAGAAGTCCTTAACATGCACAGCGCTGTTACCAAACTCAAGGCCGGCATCCGCGTCGCGAACAAAGAAAGAAGCTTTCAGGAAGTTCTCGGGCGCCACATAGTCTGAGGTACCGGTAATTACGGTTTTACCATCAGTATCCAGAGTCAGACCCAGAGTTTGGGCGCCACCGCTGGCATTAACGATACCAGTGCCGGAGGGACCTTCGCCCTGACGGAAGAAGTTGGAGCGCACATAGTCACAATTACGGGGTACGCCCTCGGTGGTGTGCTCGGCCCAGTACGCGATGGGCTCACCCTCGTCAACCGGGGTACCCATGCCGATCAGCTCGACATAACCTTCCTCGGCGCCAGCGCGATAGATGGCGGGCATAACGAACCGGCCGTTAGACATTGCCGGAGCGGTACAGGTAGTGTCCTGGCTGGCGATAACGATGTCATCACCGTCGTTGTTGATAAAGCCGGTCCACACGTCCTTCGGTGACATGATGATGTTGAAGTCGAGGGCGTCCATGGAGTCGGCGCCACGACGCAGGCGGAATTTAACCACCTGAGTGCGCTCGCTGGTGTTGGTCAGGTGAACACCAGTACCGAAACCTTCACGAACGGTGTAGTAGGGAACGACGGCCATGCTACCCAGGTCGCTGGCGTCGACAGTCACTGCCTGCGCGGATACAACGCTGGAGTAGCTTGCGGTTGCAGCAGCAACTGCAGCAGCAATACCCAAGGGCTTGAAATTGGTTTTCATAAAAGGAGACTCCTAATGTATTACGTCACAACCAAATTAAACAGATTGCTAGCGCTATTATTGCTAGCTGCAGCCAGCTGTCAACCCGGCTTATCATCCTCTGTGCATCACGTTGACGGATCAACTACACATTTAATTCCTTGAGCTGTACCACCACTGACCATCAATGAAGATCCAGCGTTCATTAATTGTAGTAGGGATAGCCCCCAAGGCTTTAGACGCTTCCGAGGTAGGTTTGACAGGCTTGGACATGACCCTAGCCGCCACACTTGCCACAGCTGCCCGGCCATCATAGTTAAGTATTTCGACGCCTGTCAACTCCCATTCCACTCCATAGGAAAAACCACGCACAAACAGGTGCTTGGGGAAAACTTCTTTGAAGTTAGGTGTGGAAAATTCCCAGGCTTTGTCGAACTCCCTGTCGGACAAAGTTTGCCATCTGTCACGCACCCGCTGCTCAAGCTGGGCGGACAGTTCCGGGGTGAGTTTTTCGGGGGCCCTGGGGCTGAGACCACAGCCGGTGAAAACCAGTGTCAACAGCGGTAACAAAGCCGCCACTCGCCAGAAACCATGTCGTAACATATTGTATTACTTACCTTTATCCGAGCGGGCGCCGATTATACGGGCACCCGCGGTGATTACCAAGCCGGAAGCCGCCATTGACCCAGTGGTCCGATCGACGCCAGAAAGGCCATTCAGCCCACCCGGCAGCACCCGTTTTTACGCCACATGAAAAGGAGCGGAAGCCAGGCCGGGCGGCGAGAACCGCCCCACTCCCCGAATCGCGCCGACTGATTCCCAGGGAACTGCCGCCAGGGCACGACAAAAAACGTAAAAAGTTCTCAATTTCTGACTTTGGGCCGATATTTCACGGCCCCGGGGATTTACACCCCGCATTCGCCAGAGCGAATTCCCGTCTTAAACCGCTGCCCAATCCCGGCGCACGACCTTACTCCGAACCACTCACTTGGTCCACGCCGCCCCGGATCAGTTCCATCTTGCGCACCCTGGAGCGCAGCTCACGACTAACGTCGCGCAGTTCCGTCTCGTCCGCAATGACCCGAGGTGTGATAATAACGATCAGTTCCGTTCGCTTACTCCCGTTGGAGGTGGTACCGAACAAGCTACCTACGACCGGCAATCGATGCAAAATCGGCACACCACTATCACTGGCCGAAGCATTTTCACGAATCAGCCCACCCAGCACCACGGCCTCGTCGGAGCGCACCGCCACACGACTGGAAATGGTACGCTCAAGAAAGGTGGGCTGCCCGCCAATACCTGCTTCACCTCCAATATCGGTCACTGACTGCTCGATATTCATGGTCACCAGGCGCCCGGCATTGACCGATGGCTTGACGGTAAGCTTCACCCCGGTATCCCGGTACTGGTAGTTCTCCGTCACAACCCCGCCATCGCTGACCAGGGAACCCTGCTCAATAGGCACCTGGTCGCCCACATGAATGTAAGCCTCGTGGTTATCCAGCACCATGACCGACGGTGTGGATATTACGTTGACCAATGAGTCACTCGCCAGGGCATTGAGCACGGCGCTAATGCCATTGGTCGAATTACGCAGCGTGTAGGAAAACCCCGAGAGTGCAGCGATGCCCTCTTCACCAATAGAAAGCTGGCCTTCGCCGGCATAATCGTCGCCGAACCCGCCCTTGAAGGTCCACTCAAGGCCATACTTGAGTTCATCTGTCAGCGTCACCTCCAGAATACTGGCCTCGATAATCACCTGCGTGGCCACCACATCCAGCTGCTGCAGGGCATCGGCGATAATGTTGTACTGCTTGCCGGTGGCATAGATCATCAGCGCATTGTTCTCGTCATCGGCCACCACCCGCACATCCTCGATTTCCGGGGTACCAGTATCGACCATCGCGGCCACGCCACCGATGCCCTTGCTGGTATTGCCCTCTTCGCCACCGGATCCGGAACCACCGAAGACGTCGGGCGCGCTTAGCCCGCCGCCGCCAATCGATTCCGCACCCAGGCCTGGCGCCACGCCTCCCTGGCCAAAACTTGAGCCCGAACCCGCAGGAGCCCCGCCGCCACTGCCACCGCTCGCACCGGAATAGATATTGGTCAGCAGGTCCGCCAGCCGGGTCGCGGTGGTGTTTTGCACCGGGTAGACGTACAGCCTCTTGGCGAAATTGGAATCTGGCGCCGCATCCAGGCGCTGGATCCAGGTATCCACGGTATCCAGATAATGCGCGCGCGGGGTGACGATCAGCAGGCTGTTCAGGCGTTTGATCGGAATGATTTTCACCAGCTGAGAGAAGTTGCCCTTCTCCCCCCCCGTACTCAACATGCCGTTGAGCACCTGGGCTGTCTCTTCTACCCCGCTGTGCTCCAGGGGAAACAGGCCCACCGACATACCCTTGAGCATATCCACGTCGAAGGTATTGACCATGTCCAGCCAGCCAGCCAACTGGGCCTGGGTGCCGGCCAGCATCAACAGATTGCGGACGTTGTCCACCCGCACGAAAGCGGATTCTTCGGCTACGGGGCGCAGGATTTCCGCCATATTGCCGGCACTGATGTACTGCAGCGGCACCACGATCACGCTATAGCCGGAACCCGTCGCCTGCGCACTGGAAATCTCCGGTGACAGGCGCGAGGCCTGCTGGGAGCCGGTAATCAGATAGCGCCCCTGCTCATCGCGCACCATCAGCACGTCATTGGCCTTGAGCAGGGACTCCAGCACCTGCAGCAACTGATCCCGGGGAATGGGGGTGCGGGAGCGCAGGGTGATCTTGCCCTGCACCGGGTGATCGACTATGTAGTCGAGGCCGAGGATCTCGCCCATTACCGCGTGCAGGACCTCGCCCAGGGGCGCCTCCTCGAAATTCAGGCTGGCGGCGTCCCCGATCAATTTCACCGGCTCCTTGGCCTTGACGTCCTTGAACTGCCGGTCGGTCCCGCGGTACAACACCGGGGCCACCCGGTCGCGCTCCTCGATCTGCTTCTGGGCCAGCTCGGCGGCGGAACGGGAAATGCCGCCTGCCGTCTTGTCACCGTTTTCCGCTGTCGCCTCATCGGGCTCTGGGCTCTCAGCAACCGAGCCCTTGTACTGGTTCTCCAGTAATGCGCAGCCACTGAGCGACAGCAGCAACACAAGCGGAGTTACAATCCGCGGCAAATGTGGCATTCCTTTAGTTCCTTGGTCCCAGTTTTCATCAACCGCCTAGCACCAGTGCGCCAGACGGCTTGGGTTTGTCGGTATCTCGCTCTGGAGCGCCGGATTTTTCGCCGCCGGCCTCTTCGTTTTGCTCGGGCTCACTACCGGGGCTAATCCCCGTATCCGTGCGCTGGAGCACAACGGACAGGGACTCGCCATTGTTTTGCAACTTGGCCCGGTCACGGCTGACTTCCTGGAGCACCCAGCCGGATACATCCTCGCCTACCAGCAGGCGCATACGCTTGCCCTTGTGCAGGGCAATGATACCCTTGGCCTCGGCGGCCCCGAATACCCCCACCAACTTAAGTTCGGGCGCCTTGGTTTTTTTCACCTTCGGTGGCGGCTTTTGAGCCTCGGTCTCTTTTTCAGGCTCCTGTGGCCGGCGACTTTCGAAGAATACCGGCCGCGCCCGAATCTGGGCGCTCTGCTCGCCACTGACCAGTTGGCGCGGCTCAATCTTGCCCACCCGCAGGGATTCCGCCGCGGGCGGCACGGGCTCGGGCGCTGGCGGCATTGCCAAGCCCACCGCGCTGACGATCAATTGCAGCGCCAGTAAAACCACCAACAGGAGCACGCCCAACTCCAGCCGACGCTCGCTGAGCAAGGGGTCGGAGGTGACGCGGTAGCGCTCTCGCAAATCCAGCAACCAGCTCATGGCGCCAACCTCAGGGCGCGCACCTGGATATTGGTGGTTACATGCTGCGGCTTGCGGTCACCCCGGGCCGAGGCGCCGCGCATGGGGTAGGCATCCAGCGACTCCAATACCAGCATGGGACGGTAAGAGGCCACTTCCGTTAAAGCCAAATCGAGGGCATCGAGAGAGCCAGTGGCAGTAATCTTGACGACGATATGCTCCAGGCTTCCCTCCTGCTTCGCCGGCAAAATCTGGCTATTATTGACGGTCATTCCAGCGCCAGAGAATATGTCCCGCACGTTTTTCTGCAAAGAGGCCGCCACGGAGGCGCTATCGTCAGTGGCCGGGTAGATAAGGTCATAAACTTTCGAATCCACCTGACTCGCGGCTTCAGCTAGCACATCCTCCTGCATCCTCAAACCGACCAGCCGGGCGATGCGCGGCTCAAGACGATCGATCTCGGCCTGATACTCTCCACGCATGGCGAATAGATTGAGCACCAACATGAACAACAGGACAATCGGCAGGGCCATGGTCGCCAGAATAAAGGCTGCGTCCCGGCGGTTTTCGCTCAGCCAATTCACGCGTCGCCCTCGCCGCGCAAGCGAATCGACACATAAAATTGCTCCAACCCGGTATTACCTAGCTTGGTAATACCACCCTGCGCCGCAGACACCTCGGCATACTCCGGGACAGCAGTGAGCCTTTCCATTACCGCCGCGGCATCCGCGGAGCGGCCACGCAGTCGTATTTCATTGCCATTCATGGCGAACTGGGCGATATAGGCATCATCACCAAGCAGCTGGGTCAACCGCGCCAGCTCGACATGAGGGCTGGGAAACGCCTGCGACACAGCCTCCACCGAGGCAATGATTTGGTTGGCGGACGACAGTGACTCGCGCTGTTCAGCGGCATCCCGGGTTTGCGCCGTCACCCTGGCAGACAGGTCCTGATACTGCTTCATCACGAGGTATTTACCCCCCACCGACAGCAGCACCATCGCCAGCAACAGGCAAAGACCTCCGGCCAACAGCCCACCCATGCGCAGCAAACGACGCTTGTAGCGCGCCAGACGCCTATCTTCACCAAACCCCTGCAATACGATGGGCCGCTCGTTAAGGCGTGCCCACACCTCGCGCGCACCAACATCGTGAATATCGTAGTGCCGCCCCAGGTAACGCATGGTGGCGCTGAGAGAAACGATCGCCAACTGCACTTCCAACCTGTCGTCGTCTCGCCCCAGTAGCGTCCAACCTGAGGCGGTATCATCGGCTGGAAACGGGCTTTTACTGCCTACTTCCAGGGCCATCGCCGCCTCGAGTTCCGCTTCTGCGGCCCTCGGCAAGCGCAAGCTCTTGGTGAGCACCAACTCAGCAGGGAGCAGAATAGCTTCGCACTTTGCATCTGTCGGCTCCACGGTACGACCGCTGTGGTAGAACTCGCTGCCAGACTCGCTGTGCAACAGCACCACTTCATCGAGCCGAGCACGGACCGGCGACTGGTCGCCCCACAGGAATTCCGCCCACGCGTGCTGCCAGTGCCGGCCGATGTGACGCACGTCAAAACCAAACAGCTGCCACTGCTGACTACTGCTATCGAGGATCAAATCACTCCACCCCACTGTTCATAATTTGCGGCACGGCGCGCGGCGCTTCGCTCCTTACAGCATACCAGGGTAACTGCGACCCTCTCCCTTGCTCCAACCTGATCCAGCGACGACGCATCCAGTATTGGTCGCCGTACTGTATCACGGCATCAACGCGGAACAGCTCCTCTACCTGGACGTTCCATAGCCGGGCGCCCGCCGCCTCACTGCGGCGGTCCGCGAGGTAAGCCGCACGCCTGGGGTTGGTACTGCTGACTGCCTGAAGCAGACCCTGTGACGCCGCAGACCAGTTCAAATTATCTCTCCCCCCGGGTACGGCGCGTATATCGTCCTGAATCGCGTCCAACAAGGCGCGATTGAAGCCCGGCACCCTCAGCAAGTCCTCGGGTGTGGAGAAACGTACGGCCCGCTGCATGCCGAGTTGCTGGCGCCGGGCCAGGGGCGAGCGCAACTCTACCACACTGTCGGCCAACTGTTGCGCATCGGCGGGCGAAAGGCCGCCCCGCTGAGCAAAGAGCGCAGCAAGCAACTGCGGTGGCGAACCAAAGACATCCACCAGGCCGGAGGCTGGAACCATCTTTACCCAAACCTGCGTATTGCCCAGATCGAACACCCCGCTGAGCGGCAACTCTCCACGGCGCCCCCCGCCTTCTAGCGGCGCGGCGGTGAACCGTGCCAGCATCAAGTGAATGGCCCCGTCCCCGGATGCTATCGCTTCTGCGCGAGCCACATGCGCCTGCGCCAGGCGTACATCCACCCGCCCCTGGTGCACAATACCCGCGACAAGCAGCGACATCGCCGCCAAAAACCACAATACAATCGCCAGGGCCACGCCGGACTGTTTATCTGACAGACGAATTGTTCCGGTATCGTATTCCATTACCGTGGTACCGCCATTATCAGGTCTGGCCAATAGCGCTCACGCGTTTTAATACGCAGCCGCACCAGAGCAGGCACCACACCTTGCTCGGCCGCCCCTTCCCAGGGGTCCACATGAGTAGCCCTGTAGGCCAGGCGAAAATCCTGCACACCATCGATCAAACGCCGCGACTGGGCCCCGCTCCAGTCAATCTCTGCTGTGACCTGCGGCATTTCCCGCCACTGCAACCACAACGTATCGTCATTGCGAACAATTCTCAGCAGGTACTGTCCGCCGTAGGACTCACCAAATTTTATGGTGGCCTTCCACTCCATGCTGTTGCTGTAGCCGCGGAAGTAGGCACCCTCGTTAGCACCCGCCCCCAGGCTTAACCCACTGGAATTTGATCCCAGCGTAGCGACCTCAAGCTGGTCGCGAATAAAACTGGTGACGGTCCGCACCTCGTCAATCCGGCTGACACTGGCATCCAGCGTGCGCTGGGTATTGGCCAGGGTTCTCATCGCCGTCACCGTCGCGAGCATGATCAACGACAACACCGCCAGCGCCACCATCACTTCCACCAGGGTGAAGGCGCGCTGCGTCGAGCGGGCCGGGGTACGACAGCTCACTCCCACCGCCGGCCCTCCACGACAGAGTCCAGCACCACCTGCCGTTCACGGCCGCCGTCGGCCCAGCTCACGGTCACCTGGATACGTTGCAGCTGGCCTTTTTCCAGGCCCGCGTTGTCGATATCCAGTGGCTGCGTCTCCACGCGCCAGCGAAAGCCGCCTTCGGTTTCCCCGCCGTCGTTGCGCCCCCTCAATGGCACCTGGGAAGAATCCGCCAGCAGTGAGCGCGCCAACTCCACGCCGTAGGCGTAACGCTCGTCACTGCGGATATTGCGGGTGGCGCCGCTTGTGGCCTGGTAGAGCGCCCCCAGCGACAGCGCCAGAATGGCCATCGCAACGACCATTTCCAGCAGGGAAAAACCACCCTGGGCACGTTTAGCGAGCGGCATAGGTCTGCTGGGTAACACCGCCCATCAACCAGTCGACGCGGATGCTGACGCCGCGACCGCGATCCGATTCGATATCCACGCCGCCGCCAGAGGAGCCACCTTCCGGATAGAAGCGAATCACCCCGGTGTTGCCGCGGTTCAACTCCTTTGCGGAGTGGACGGCCATCTTGACGTTGGCCGGCAGCACGGTGCTCTTGTCGTCAAAGCGCAGGCGGCGCTCGCCGGGCACGACCTCCACGCTCTGGGGCAGGCCGCTGGCGATGGCCCGGTAGCGGGCGGTGGCCAGCATTGTAATCACCTCCCGCACGGCCTCCCGGTAGCGGATGGTGTCGTACATACGCACCGAGGACGGCACCGCCACCGCCAGCACCACGGCGGCGATGGCCAACGCGGCCATCAGCTCCACCAGGGTGAAGCCCCGGCGATGATGCGGGGTGCTAGCGCCAGTTGCCCACATCGGCATCTTCGCCATCACCACCGGGAACCCCGTTCTGGCCATAGGTGAAAATATCCAGCTCGCCCTTCTCACCGGGATATTTGTAGTGGTATTCCTGGTTCCAGGGGTCCAGCGGCACTTCCTTGGATTTCAGGTAGGGGCCGTTCCAGCCGGCGGCATTGGAGGGCTTGCGCACCAGGGCCTCCAGGCCCTGCTCGGTCGTGGGGAAGCGCCCCACGTCCAGCTTGTACATTTCCAGCGACTGTTCCAGGTCCTTGATCTGGATGCCGGCGGTCTTCGACTTGGCGCCACCGAGCTGCTTCAGGACAGCCGGGCCGACCAGGCTCATCAACAGGCCGAGGATGGCCAGCACGACCAGCAGCTCCATCAGGGTGAAACCGGTCTGACGGGACTGCCGCCCGTTGCGCTTGTGTTGCTTCATAGAGTGATTTCCTTCAGCAGGTTTGTTGGTGGCGTCCGGGGAGAAAACTCCCCGCTACATCGCCAGGTCGTTCACCGACAGGATGCCCATCAAAATGGCGATAATGATCACCGCGATGATGGCACCCATGCTCAAAATCAGCACCGGCTCCAGCAGGGTCAGGCCGCGCTTCACGCCGGACTGTACGTGGTCGTCGAAGACCTTGGCCAGCTCCAGCATCATTTTGTCGAGGCTACCGGACTCCTCGCCGACGCGGGTCATCTGGATGACCATCGGCGTGAACATATTGGTCTCCTCCAGCGCCACCGACATGCGCTTGCCCGCCTTGACCGCGGGCGGCAGCACCTGCAGGGCCTCTTTCATCACCGTGTTGTCGACCGTGTCGATGGCGATGGAGATGGCCTTGAGCAGGGATACGCCATTGCCCACCAGGGTACCCACGGTACGGGCGAATTTGGACATCTCGAACTCGAACACGATCCTCCCGGCCAGGGGCATTTTCAGCATGCGCCGGTGCAGGGTAGTTCGCCCCGCCTCGCTGCGCGCCCAGCTGCGCAGATAGAAGCCCGCGCCCACGGCGGCGACTGCCAGCAGCCAACCCCAGGCCTTGATGAAATCGGCGGCAGAAATGATCATGCGGGTGAGCGCGGGCAGGGCCTCGCCCATGTCCTCGAACAGACTCTCGAACTGGGGCACCACAAAGCCCAGCATCACCATCACCGACAGCACCGACACCACCAGCAAAATGCAGGGGTAAATCAGCGCGGAAACCACCGCATCGCGGTTGGCCTTGGCGTTTTCGAGGTACTCCACCAAGCGGTCGAGCACCGCCGACAGGTGGCCACTGGCCTCCCCCGAGCGCACCATATTGATATAGAAAGAACCGAACACCTTGTCGTGTGGCGCCAGCGCCTGGCTGAGAGACTTACCGCCCTTCACCGACTTGAGCAGGTCGTTGAGCAGGCCGCTGATGCCCGGCTCCGCCGCCATGTCGATCAGCACCTTGAGCGCGCGGTCCAGGGGCAGGCCGGCGCGCAGCAGCACGGCGAGCTCGGTGGTCATGGACAGTACTTCCTGTCGCCCCGGAGGCTTGCCGGCCACCGCCTCGTCGCCACCGGCGACGCCGCTGCCGGGTTCGAGCTTGAGCAGGGTCAGGCCCTGGCTGCGCAGCTGTCGGGAGGCGAGTTCGAGGCCGTCGGCCTCGATACTGCCATTGCGGGGCTTGCCGTCGCGGCCGATGGCCCTGTAGCTGAAATGCGCCATGGGTTCAGGCGGCCGGCGAGGCCAGTTGCTGAAGCTGGGCTTCCATCTCCGCGGCCTCGTCCTCGGATTCGGTCTGATCCTGGGTCACCCGCAGCACTTCCTCAAGGGAGGTCTTGCCCGCGACCACCTTGCGCAGGCCGTCCTCATAGAGGGTGATCATGCCCTGCTTGCGCGCGGCGGCGTGGAGCAGGGTCGCGTCGGCGCCGGACATGATGACCCGGTGCATCTCCTCATCCAGCACGAACAACTCGTGGATGGAGGTACGGCCCGCGTAGCCGGATTCCAGGCAGTGCTCGCAACCCACCGCCTGGTAAACCGTGGTCTGGCCGGGCGCGAGAAAGGGCTTCAGGCCGTAGCGGCGGATGGCCTCGCCGGAGAGCTCGACTTCAGTTTTGCAGTGTTTGCACAGGGTGCGCACCAGCCGCTGGGCCAGCACCCCGTTCACCGAGGAGGTAATCAGGAAGCGCTCCACCCCCATGTCTTCCAGGCGGGTGATGGCGCCGGCTGCGGTATTGGTATGCAGGGTGGACAACACCAGGTGACCGGTAAGCGCGGACTGCACGCCAATCTGCGCGGTTTCGGTGTCGCGCATCTCGCCGATCATGATGATGTCGGGGTCCTGGCGCAAAATAGCGCGCAGCGCGCGAGCGAAGCTCAACTCGATCTGGGACTGCACCTGGATCTGGTTGACGCCCTGGAGCTGGTATTCCACCGGGTCTTCCACGGTGATGATCTTGAGCCGCTCGGAGTCCAGGGAAGCCAGCGAGGCGTACAGTGTGGTGGTTTTACCGGAGCCGGTGGGGCCGGTCATCAGCAACACCCCGTGGGGCCGGGCCAGCAGGGTTTGGTAACGCTCCAGGGTATCGTCGCTGAAACCCATCTCGGTGAGGCTGAGGCGGATGCTGCCCCGGTCCAGCACCCGCATGACGATGCTCTCGCCGTGTACGGTGGGAATGGTGGACACCCGCAGGTCCAGCTCGTGGCCCTTGACCCGGGTCATAATGCGGCCGTCCTGGGGCAGGCGCCGCTCGGCGATGTTCATGTGCGACAGCAGCTTGATGCGCGAGGCGATGGCCGGCGCCAGGCTGGGTGAGGGCGCATCGCGGGAGTCCTGCAGTACGCCGTCCACCCGGTAGCGCAGGTGCAGGCCGTCCTCGAAGGGCTCGACATGGATGTCGGAGGCGCCCATATCCACCGCCCGGTGGATGATCTGGTTGACCAGGCGGATCACCGGCGCCTCGCTGGCGAGGTCGCGCAGGTGCTCGATGAATTCGTCGTCGCTCTGGCCGGCGAACTGGTCGGAAAGCTCCTCGTCGTCCCCGCCCTCCTCGGCCTGCAGGTGCAGTTGCAGGGTCTTGTTGATATCGGCTTCCAGGCCGAGGACGATGCTGACCGGCTTGTCCAGGGCCAGGGCCAGGGCCTTGGCGAGGAAGGGGTCCTGGGGCACGGTGGCGGCGAAGGTGACGCGCTCCTCGCTGGCGGTCACCGGCACCACGGCGTTACTGAACAGGAAGTCCTGGGACACCCCGTCGAGCTTGATCGCCTCCTCGGGGTAGTCGGAAAGCGCCTGCAGGGGGATATCGAGTTGCTGGCTCAGCGCCTGAGCGAGATCCAGGTCGGAAACCAGGCCCAGCTTGACCAGCACCTGGCCAAACAGGTCGCCCATTTCGTTCTGGGCCAGCAGGGTACGCTCCACATCCCGCTCGGAGATCTTGCCCTGCTGCACCAGCAGCTCGCCAATCTTGGTCATTCCACGCCGTCTGTCGTTGCAAATATTGCAATGTTGTCAGGGCCCGGGGATTTCCCCGGGCGGTAAACGGCGCCATTGTAGCACAGGGGCGGGGTCGCCCGATGGCGGAACAAGCCCGCCCCCACTGGGGTTGGCGGAATGAATTCCGCCCTACAGGGGCGATGCTCCCTTGTAGGGTCGAATTCATTCGACCAAAAGCGGCGCAATAACTAACCCGAAAAGAGGGGCCCGCTGTCCGCCCTACAGGTCAGGCCACTTCGAACAGGCCCGCCGCCCCCATGCCGCCGCCGATGCACATGGTCACCACCACATAGCGCGCGCCACGGCGCTTGCCCTCGATCAGGGCGTGCCCGACCATGCGCGCGCCGCTCATGCCAAAGGGATGACCGATGGCGATGGCGCCGCCGTTCACGTTCAGTTTGTCGTTGTCGATGCCCAGCTGGTCGCGGCAGTAAATCACCTGACAGGCGAAGGCCTCGTTGAGTTCCCACAGGCCGATGTCGTCCACCGTGAGATTGTGCCGCTGCAGCAGCTTGGGAATCGCGAATACCGGGCCGATACCCATCTCATCGGCGGCGCAACCGGCCACCGACAGCCCGCGGTAGATGCCCAGGGGCTCCAGGCCCTGGCGCTCGGCGAGCTGGCTGTCCATAAGCACGCAGGCGGAGGCGCCGTCGGAAAGCTGCGAGGCATTGCCGGCGGTGATGAACTGGCCCTGCTTGATGAACTGGCCGTCCTTGAACACCGGCTCCAGGGATTGCAGGCCCTCAAGCGTGGTCCCGGGGCGGTTGCCCTCGTCTTTCTCCAGGGTCACCGTCTCGTAGGTGGTTTCCTTTGTCTCTTTGTTGAACACCGCCTTGGTGCTGGTCATGGGCACGATTTCGTCGTCGAAAGCACCGGCTTCCTGGGCCCGGGCGGTGCGCTGCTGGCTCTGCAGGGAGTACTCGTCCTGGGCCTCCCGGGAAATACCGTAGCGCTCGGCGACCACCTCGGCGGTCTCGATCATCTGGATATAGGCCTGGGGCGACACTTCCAGCACCGCCTTGGAGACATTGCGGTAGCTGTTCTTGTGCTTGTTCTGCACCAGGGAGATGGACTCAAGGCCACCGGCGACGGCGACGTCGTACTCGTTGCAGATGATGGATTTCGCCGCGGTGGCGATGGTCATCAGGCCGGAGGAGCACTGACGGTCCATGGTCATCCCGGCGGTGGTGTCGGGCAGGCCGCCAGCGACGCCACACAGGCGCCCGAGGTTGTAGCCCTGGGTGCCCTGCTGGGCGGCGGCCCCCATGAGGACGTCGTCGACCATGCTCGGGTCGATACCCGCGCGCTCGACGGCGGCGCGCACCACGTGACCGCCCATGGCGGGCGCTTCGGTGTCGTTGAAGGCACCGCGGAATGCCTTGCCGATGGGGGTACGCGCGGTGCTGACGATGACTGCTTCTCTCATTGCTAGCCTCTACTAATAATGTGATTACGTTTGAATTTGTGAAATATTCCCAATTTTCCGGGCAATTGACGCATTTAACTCGGTGCCGGCCATACAGGGAGGGCTACTACGATCCATGTAGGGCCGGATTCATCCGGCCTGGTCGAATGAATTCGACCCTACAGGGAGTGCCTACCCAGGTCATGCCGGGCTGGATTCATCCCGCCGCCTACGCCCGCTGGCTGGAACAGGACACGATCTCGCCGGTCATGTAACCCGAATAGTCCGAGGCCAGGAACATCATTACGTTGGCCACCTCCCACACCTCCGCGGCGCGGCCGAAGGCCTCCTTGCCGGCCAGCTCCTCCAGCAGTTCCATCGGCGTGGTCTTTTTCAGGAACTCGTGGAAGGCGATGGAGGGCGACACCGCGTTGATGCGCACGCCATGGTCAGCCGCTTCCAGGGCCGCGCAGCGGGTCAGGGCCATGACGCCGGCCTTGGCAGCGGCGTAGTGGCACTGCTCCTTCTGCGCGCGCCAGCCGAGGACCGAGGCGTTGTTGACGATAACGCCGGCGCCGCGGGGCTGCATTTTTTTGAGCATGGCGCGGGTCATGCGCATGGTGCCGGTAAGGGTGATATCCAGCACCCGGGACCACTCGTCGTCCTCCATATCCACCAGCAGCTTGGTGCCGCCGAGGCCGGCGTTGTTGATCAGCACGTCGACGCCGTTCATGCGGGATTCGGCCTCGTCGATCAGGGCCTGCACATCGGCCTCGTCGGTGACGTTGGCGAGTTTGCCGTACACCGCTTCCAGGCCGGTATTTTCCTTGAGGGCAGCGACGGCTTTTTCCAACCGGCCCTCGTGAATGTCACTGATGGTCACCGCGCGAGCGCCCTCTTCCGCGGCGCGGGTGGCGGCGGCGAAGCCGATGCCGGCGCCGGCGGCGGCGGTTACCAGTACAGACTTACCGGCCAGCAGGTTGTGGCCGGGGACGTAGGGTGGGGGTTCTTTCAAAGCCATATTGGAATCCTCGACAGATAGCGTGTAGGGCCGAATTCATTCGGCCAAGAAAGTCTGCTTGCGCATTGGCCGAATGAATGACCTGAAAAGCGGGGCCCGCTGTGCCCAAAAAAGTGGGACAAACTTTCAGCCCTGTATGGGAGTGCGCCGGCCCGGGCTGCCGGGAGGCGCATTGGCCGAATAAATTCGGCCCTACAGGGGAGTCTGCCGGCAGCCGATGGAGAGGCCGTCGTCCGGGCGATGGGGTAATGCCTCATCCACGGGGCTCCCGGGGCATGCCCAGGGCGCGCTCGGCGATGATATTGCGCTGAATCTGGTTGGTGCCGCCGTAGATGGTGTCGGAGCGGGTGAACAGGTACATGGACTGCAGGCGACCCAGCTCGTAGGGCGCGCCCTCGAGGATCTCGCTCTCCTGGCCCATGACATCCATGGCCAGCTTGCCCAGGTTGCGATGCCAGGTGGCCCAGTAAAGCTTGTAGATCATCGCCTCTTTCTGCAGGCTGCCATCCTCGCCGCCGGAAAGCATGCGCATGCTGTTGTAGCGCATGATACGCAGGCCGATGTGGGCCTCGGCGATGCGCTGGCGCAATGCGGGGTTCTGCGCGGCGCCGTTGGCCTTCGCCAGTTTGACGATGGCGTCGAACTCGTTCTGGAACAGCATCTGCTGGCCGAGGGTGGACACACCGCGCTCGAAGCCCAGCAGGCCCATGGCCACTTTCCAGCCCTCGCCGGGGGCGCCGACGATATCCGAAGCGTCGCACTCGGCCTCGTCGAAGAACACCTCGTTGAACTCGGAGGTGCCGGTCAGCTGCTCGATCGGCCGCACGGTGACGCCGGGCTGATCCATGCGCACCAGGAAAAAGCCCAGGCCCTTGTGGGCCACCGACTGCGGGTCGGTGCGGGCGATGACGAAGCAGAACTCGGACTCGTGGGCCAGGGAGGTCCAGACCTTCTGGCCGCTGATGCGCCAGGTGCCGGCGCCCTCCTCGTCTGTCTTTTCAAAAACCGCCTTGGTTTTCACATTGGCCAGGTCCGAGCCGGCGCTGGGCTCGGAGTAACCCTGGCACCAGAACTCCTCGCCGCGCAGGATACCGGGCAGGTATTTCTGTTTCTGCGCGTCGCTGCCGAAGGCGATGATGGTGGGCCCTGCAAGGGTTTCGCCAATGTGGCCAATGCGGCCGGGGCCGCCCGCGCGGGCGTATTCCTCGTTGAAGATCACCTGCTGCTCGATGCTCGCGCCGCGACCGCCGTACTCCTTCGGCCAGCCAATACAGGTCCAGCCACCCTCGTGCAGCTTGCGCTCCCAGGCCTTGCGCTCCTCCACCAGGTGGTGCTCGTCGCCGGGGCCGCCACGGCCTTTCACACACTCGAATTCACCGCTGAGGTTGTCCGCCAGCCAGCTGGCGACTTCCTCGCGGAACTGCTCGTCCTCGGGACTGAAGCTCAGTTTCATGCTACCGCCTCCCCGTCCAGTAATTGCCGCGCGATACGCTCCCGGTGCCAACTGGCGTCGCCCAGAAAAGTCTCTGTAGACTTGGCACGTTTAAAGTACAGCTGGATGTCGTACTCCGAGGTGAAGCCCACGCCCCCGTGGAGCTGGATACCGCAACCGGCGTTGAAGAAATAGGCGTCGGAACAGTAGGCCTTGGCGATACTGGCGGCCTCCACCAGGCCCTCGCCCAGCGAGCCGCCCTGCAACGCCTCGTCGGCCACGCAGGCGGCGTAGTACAGGGCGGAGCGCCCCGCTTCCACCTTGAGCATCATGTCCGCCGCCTTGTGCTTCACTGCCTGGTAGGAGGCGATCACTCGGCCGAACTGCACCCGCTCCTGCAAATAGTCGACGGTGATGTCCAGGGACTGCTGGGCGCCACCCACCTGGTCGGCTGCGACGGCGACCCGCGCCAGATCCAGCACCCGCGCCAGCTGCGGCCAGGCCCGGCCGGCCTCGCCCATCAGCGCGTCGCCGCCCACGGTAACGCCGTCGAACACCAGTTCGGCCTGCTTGCGGGTCTGGTCCATGGTCGGCAGCCAGGTGCGGGTGATGCCGGGGGTATCCGCCGGCAGGACAAAGAGGCTGATGCCTTCATCGCCAGCAGTGCAGTCCGCCCGGGCCGCAACCATCAGCAACTCCGCGGTGTGGCCGTCGGTCACGTAACGGTAGCTGCCGTCGATGCGATAACCCTCGCCGTCGGCGGCGCAGGTCGCGGTCACCGCGTCGCTGCCCCAACCGCCGTTGGCGGCGGCGTAGGCCAGGGTCGCGGTCTTGCCGGCGACAATCTCCGGCAGATACTGGGCCCGCTGCTCTTCACTGCCCGCCACAAGCAGGGCGTTTACTCCCAGGCAGACAGTGGAGAAAAACGGCGAGCAGAACAGGTAGCGCCCCATCTGCTCCAGCATGGCCACCAGTTCCACATAGCCCAGGCCCATGCCGCCGTGCTCTTCGGGAATGTGAATCGCCTGCCAGAACATTTCCTGGCACACCCGCTCCCACAGCGCGCTGTCGTAGCCCCGCTCGGTCGCCATGGCGGCGCGCACGGCCTCGCTGGTGGACACCTCGGACAGAAAACTCTCCGCGGTGTCGCGGATCATCTGTTGCTCGTCGGTAAAAGCGAAGTCCATCAGGTCCCCCAGACTTTCTGTGCCGGTACTTCGTTCTCGATCAGCTTGGCCACCGCCTCTTTCAATTCGGCGGGCTGCCACTGGGCCTGCTTGTCGAGACCCTCGGTGGTGCGCCAGCCATCGCAGATGCACAGGCGGCCGCCCTCGGACTCGAACACTTTGCCGGTAACGCCAGCGGACTCCGGCGACGCCAGGAAGGCCACCAGCACGGAGACATTCTCCGGTGCGAAGTGGTCAAAACCGCCGTCTTCCGGCGCGGCCATGCGCTCGGCCATTTCCGGCACGGCAGTGGTCATGCCGGTGCGCGCGGAGGGGGCAATGGCGTTAGCGGTGATACCGTAGCGGCCCAGCTCGGCGGCCTGATTGAGGGTCAGGGCGGCGATACCGGCCTTGGCGGCGGCGTAGTTGGACTGGCCGATGGAGCCCTGCAGTCCGGCGCCGGAGGTGGTGTTGATAATGCGGCCATCGACGGACTCACCGGCCTTGGCCTGCCCGCGCCAGTAGTGCACGGCGTGGGAGCTGATGCAGAAATGCCCCTTGAGGTGCACGGCCATGATGGCATCCCACTCGGCCTCGGTCATGGAGGCGAACATGCGGTCGCGGTTGATGCCGGCATTGTTGACCACGGCGTGCAGGCCACCGAAGGTGTCGATGGCCTGTTTGACGGCATTGAGACTGTCGTCGTAGTTGGTGATATCGGAGGTGTTGACCGCGGCTTCGCCGCCGGCGGCCTTGATCTCCTCAACGACTTTGGCCGCGGCCTCTTGGTTGATGTCGTTGACGACGACCTTGGCGCCTTCGCTGGCCAGCACCCTCGCATGGGCCGCGCCCAGGCCGCCACCGGCGCCGGTGATGATGACTACTCGTCCTTCGCAGATTCCGCTCATTGTTCAGTTCCTGTCTTTGCTCTGTGTCTCTGTTTTAATACAGGGGGCCAATAAAGGGGTCAGAACCCTTTTCTAATAAAGGGGTCTGACCCCTTTTCCGCATTGGCGTCGCTTCGGGGTTAACATTCCGCCCCGGGGACATGGGGGCGCTTTTCAGGACTCGCCGTGAATACGTCCATGTAGGCTCGTGCGCAGCATCCATGCTGCACACGGTCCTGAAAAACGCCCCCACGCCCCCTGGGCTACCTGCAGTGCTGTCGAAATAGGCTTTAACTTCCATCCTTCACCCCAGTGTTTCCGGCAGCCCAATCTCCGAGCCGCGCAAGAAGAGGTCCGTGGGCGCCGGGCCGTGTGCCGGAGCACCATAGCTAAAAGGGCTCTGACCCCTTTACAGGCTACCTTCGGAGCTGCCGAAATCGGTTACTCCCGTTTACTGCCAGCCACATTTTCCAACTCAGTTACCCTGGGCTACGCATTTCGAGTTGGCACGCTAGAAGGCGTGACGCCTCGGGGGAGGCTGGCGGGACTGTGAGAGGCATGGATGCCGGGGGCGGCCCCCCGCAACACAAGCCCCCATGGTCGGGTTCACGGCGTGTCCCGCCGGCCTCCCCCGAGGTGGCGCGCCCTGCTACGGAGCGCCATTCAATGCGATTCCAGAGCGATACCCAACCAATTACAAGCGCTCGAGAATGGTGACATTGGCCTGCCCGCCACCCTCGCACATGGTTTGCAATCCATAGCGCCCGCCCGTGCGCTCCAACTCGTGCAGCAGCGTCGTCATCAGTTTCGTGCCCGTCGCACCCAGCGGGTGGCCCAGGGCGATCGCGCCGCCGTTCACGTTCATCTTCTCGTACGGGAATCCCGTCTCCTTCATCCACGCCATCGGCACCGACGCAAAGGCCTCGTTCACCTCCGCCAGGTCGATGTCCTCTAGCTTCATGCCAGCCTTCTTCAATGCGTAGGCCGTTGCCGGGATCGGCGCGGTCAGCATCCAGATCGGGTCCGCGCCGCGCACGCTCATGTGGTGAATGCGCGCCCGGGGTGTCAGGTTGTAGCGCTTCAGGGCCGCCTCCGACACGATCAGCACCGCCGAGGCCGCGTCGCAGGTCTGGCTCGATACCGCGGCGGTGATCGTGCCGCCCTCCGCCAGCGGATCCAGGTCCGCCATCTTCTCCATCGAGGTCTTGCGCGGCGTCTCGTCCATCGCCAATTGGTCCATGGCCACGATTTCGCGATCGAAGCGGCCCTCCGCGATGGCGCGCAGGGCGCGGGCGTGGGATTCCAGGGCAAAGGCCTCCATGTCCTCGCGACTGCACTGCCATTTGTCGGCGATCATCTGCGCCGAGTTGAACTGCGACACCGGGGTGTCGCCGTAGCGGGCCACCCAGCCCTGGCTGCCTGAGAAGGGGTCCTTGAAGCCCAGGGGCTCGGCGGCCAGCATCGCGGAAGAGATGGGGATGCTGGTCATGGTCTGTACACCGCCGGCCACGACCACATCGTTGACCCCGGCCATCACCGCCTGGGCGGCGAAGTGCACCGCCTGCTGGGAAGAACCGCACTGGCGGTCGACGGTGGTGCCGGGCACCTCGTCGGACAGGCCGGCGGCCAGCCAGCAGGTGCGGGCGATATCGCCGGCCAGGGGGCCGATGGTGTCGACGCAGCCGAAGATCACGTCGTCGTATTCGTTGTCGGGAATGGCGTTGCGTTCGGCCAGTGCTTTTAGCACGTGGGCGCCCAGGTCCGCGCCGTGCACCTCGGCCAGGCTGCCGCGGCGGCGGCCGGTGGGGGTGCGTACGGCGTCTACGATGTAGGCTTCTGGCATGGTGTGTTTCCTCGCTGTGCAATTATTCGGTGGTCGGTTGGCCGAATGAATTCGGCCCTACGGGGGCTTGGGCGTTCCGCCGGTGGCCGAATGAATTCGGCCCTACAGGGGGTAGACCGGTACATCTGTAGGGTCGAATTCACTCGGCCTATTGCCCCCGCAGGTTTCAAAATGTTGTACCTGCCCCCAGGACGGCGCCGTCGGCGAAGATGTGCTCCGCCACACGCTGTTTGTGAAAGCCGGTATCGCCGAAGGTGCCGGCCATGGCCCAGGCCTTCTTCATGAAGATGTGCAAATCCACCTCCCAGGTATAGCCCATGGCGCCGTGTACCTGGATGCTGTTCTTGGCCGCCAGGTTGGCCGCCTCGCAAGCCGCCAGCTTGGCGTGGGACACCGCGTGGGCGGCACGGGACTCGTCCCCGGCCAGGGCATAGGCCGCGCGGGTTACCGGGGCCTTGGCGTATTCCAGGCGCACGGCGACATTGGCCATGTGGTGCTTGACCGCCTGGAAGGTGCCGATGGGCTTGCCGAACTGCTGGCGTTCGCTGGTGTACTGCACCGAGAGATCGATCATGCGCTGGGCCAGGCCCAGGGCCTGGGCGGCCGCCCCCAGGGCGCCGCGATCGAGCACCGCCTGGTAAAGGGCCGCCGCCTGCTCGCCGGTGGCAACCGGCGGGACGCCCTCGGCGATATCGATGGCGTAGAGTTTGCGCGAGGGGTCCACCGAGGCGTTGTGACGCGCCTCGAACTGTTCCGGCGTCAGCAAGTAGAGAGCCTGGGGTTCGGCCCACAGCAACAAACCACACTGGGCGGCGTCCTCGGCCAAACCGTTTTCGGCACAGCCCACGGCAACGCGGGTGTCACCGGCCGCGATCTGCGGCAACCACTCGGCGGCAAGCTCCCCACCCAGTTGCGTAAGTACCGGCACCGCCACCAGGGCGGTGTTGACCAGGGGCTCGGGCAGGGCCACGTAGCCGCACTCCTGGGCCAGCAGTACGAAGTCCAGTTCATTCATGCCCAGACCACCGTGCTCCTCGGGCACGGTGATGCCGGTCAGGCCCATCTCGGCCAGTTGCCGCCACAGACCGTCGTCACGGCCGCTGTCGCTCTCCCAGGTACCGCGAATGCGCTCCGGGGTCACTTCGTTCACCAGGAAATCCCGCACCGAATCGCGGAACAGGAGCTGGTCTTCGCTAAAGGTAAAATCCATGATCAAAACTCTCTAATTCGTCCACCGAACGACAGGGATGCGATATTCGTCGCAGATTGAGGAAGCACCCCGCGCAGGGAGGGAGCGTATACGTCAATACGTGACCGACTGAGCAGGGAGCTGACAAAGAGCTGCGGTGAATAGCGCATTCCCCCTCCTATCGCGGCATGCCCAGCATGCGCTCGGCGATGATATTTCTCTGTATCTCATTGGTGCCGGCGTAGATCGGCCCCGACTGGGCGAACAGCCAGCCGTCCAGCCAGGCGCCCACGTCGCCGGCGTCCGGGGCGTGGGGCAGCAGTTCCGCGCGGGCGCCGAGGATGCTCAGGGCGGTGGCGTGCATGGCCTGGTCCAGCTCCGACCAGAAAATCTTGTTGGTGGAGGACTCGGCGCCGATCTTGCCGCCCTGGGTGAGGCGGCAGGCGGTCTCGTAGGTGGTCAGGCAATAACTCTCGGCGTCCATCCAGGCGCGCATTACCGCGTCGCGCACCGCCGGGTCGCGGTCGGCCTGCTCGCGGTTGGCCTGGTACAACTCCACCAAACGTCGGGCGGTCTCCTGGAAGCGGGCCGGCGAGCGCAGCATCAAGCCCCTCTCGAAACCGGCGGTGGCCATGGCCACGCTCCAGCCGGCGCCCTCGTCCCCCAGGCGGTTGCTGACATCCACTTCCACGTTGTCGAAGAAGATCTCGGCGAAGCCGGGCAGCCCATCCAGTTGGGGAATCGGGCGCACGGTAATGCCGGGGCTGTCCAGGGGCACCAGGATGAAGGTCAGGCCGCGATGGCGCTGGGAATCGGGGTCGGTGCGGAACATGCCGAACAGCCAATCCGCCCACACCGCGCGGGTGGACCAGGTCTTCTGGCCGTTGATGATGTACTTGTCGCCTTCGCGCTTCGCCGTGGAGCGAATCGCCGCCATGTCGGAACCGGCGTTGGGTTCGGACCAGCCCTGGGCCCAGACTTCCTCGCCGTTGGCCATCTTGGGCAGGATGCGCGCTTTCTGCTCCTCGGTGCCGTACTCCATCAGGGTGGGGCCGAGTAGGAAGATGCCGTTCTGGTTCACCCGCAGGGGGGCGCGGGCGCGGTAGTACTCCTCCTCGAAAATCAACCACTCGATCAGGTCGCAGCCGCGGCCGCCGAGTGCCTCGGGCCAGGTGACCATGCCCCAGCGGCCCTTGTTGAGGGTGGCCTCCCATTCGCGGTGCTGTTTAAAGCCCTCTTCGGTGTCGAAGGTTTGCAGCGGCTCGGCCGGGACATTGTCGGCCAGCCAGGCGCGAACTTCCTCGCGGAAGGCGTTTTGTTGGTCGGTGTAGGTCAGGTTCATAGTGTTTCGGTCATTCGTTGTGTCGGTGGTGGCCGAATGAATTCGGCCCTACAGGGCGAGAGTTCCCAGCCCACAGGGCGAGAATCGGTATCCGTCCCTGTTAGAATTTGGCATCGCGTTTTTCCACGAAGGCGTCGCGGGACTCCTGGGAGTCGCCCACGGTGTAGGCCTCCAGGGTGAAGCCCTGCTCCCAGCGGTACTTGTCCTCCAGGTTGCCGTCCTCGATACCGGTCAGCGCCTCCTTGGCCAGCTTGACCATGGCGGGGGATTTATCCGCGATTTTGCCGGCGATCTCCCGGGCGGTGGCGCGCAGTGCTTCCTTTGGCACGACGCGTTCAACGGCGCCCAGGCGGTAGGCCTCGGCGGCGTCGATAAACTCACCGGTAAAGTACATATAGCGCACCTTTTGCACCGGGAACATGCGCTGCAGGTGGGCGCCGCCGCCCATCGCGCCGCGGTCAATCTCGGGCACCCCGAAGCGGGCGCAGTCCGAGGCCACCAGGATGTCCGCGGCGCCGGCCATGCCGATACCGCCACCCAGCACGAAGCCGTGCAGGGCGATGATCACCGGCTTGGGGTTGCGGTGGATGGCGCGGAAGGTCTCGTAGTTGCCCTTGTTGACGTCCACGATGCGTTCCGGGTGGGAGGCCAGCTCCTTGATATCCACCCCGGCGCAAAAGCCCTTGCCCTCGGCGGCGATTAGGATCACCCGCACGGCGTCGTTGGCGCCCAGGGCATCGATCTCGCGGGCGATGGCAAACCAGCCTTCGCTGCTGAATGCGTTGACCGGCGGGTGGTCCAGGACCATCTCGGCGACGCCATCGGTGATAGTGGTGTTGAATACTGCGGTCATGGTTATGTCCTCGAACCTTTTCGGTTTGCCGGCGCAGTTGGCCGAATGAATTCGGCCCTACAGGGAAGAGGTGTTTCGCGTGTTGGCCGAATGAATTCGGCCCTACGGGGAAGAGGTGTTTCGCGCGTTGGCCGAATGAATTCGGCCCTACGGGGAAGAGGTGTTCCGCGCGTTGGCCGAATGAATTCGGCCCTACAGGGGCGAGGTGTTTCGCGTGTTGGCCGGATGGATTCGGCCGTACAGGGGCGAGGTGTTTCGCGTGTTGGCCGAATGAATTCGGCCCTACAGGGGCGAGGTGTTTCGCGCGTGGGTTGGATGGATTCGGCGCCACAAGGGGTGCGCCCTGGCCATGTAGGGTCGAATTCATTCGACCGCGGCGGAATGAATGACCCGAAAAAGAGGGGCAGGCCCTCCGCCCAACAGGGGAACATCCCGCGCGCCGGGCGCATGTATCGATTTAAGAGCCGGGTATCCATCACGGTGTCGGGCCGGGTTTATCCAGCCGGGTTGCGCGGGAAGCCAGGGCGGCCAGGCGCTGTTCCGCCTCGGCGACAATACTTCCGATCAGCTCCTCGCAGCTCAGCAGTTCATCGATCACCCCCGCCACCTGGCCACTGGGCAACACGCCCTGCTCGGGCTGGCCGTCCACCATGGCCTTCTGGATGATCATTGGCGCATTGGCGGACATGATGGCCTGGGCGGCGGTCAGGTCGCCGGCGCCGCGCATGGCCACGGCGGATTTCAGCAGGCTGGCGATGCTGGCGCCGGTGTGTTTGCGGAAGGCCAGGCCGTTGCGTACCGCGATCAGTAACTTCTTCAGGCCGCCCGCTTTTTCCAGGTCGGCCAGCAACTCGTTCATGATCATGCGCTGGGGCAAGCCGTCCATCGCCGTGGAGCGGATAATCTGCGCCGGGTCCTTGCAGGCCAGGTAGCGCTGCAAAGTGGCATCCGGCACCGGGCTCTCCCGGGTCAGCAGGAAACGCGTGCCCATGGCGATGCCGTCCGCGCCCCAGGCCATGGCGGCGACCAGGCCGCGGCCGTCCTTGAATCCGCCGGCGGCAACCACCGGGACCTTGTCTCCCACCGCGTCGATCACCTGGGGGATCAGCAGGGTGGTGGGCACGGCGCCGGTGTGCCCCCCGCCCTCGCCGCCCTGCACGGTCACCGCATCGGCGCCCAGCTCCACCGCCTTGACGGCGTGCTTGGGCAGACCCACGGTGGGCATGCAAACCACGCCCGCGTCCTTCAGTTTCTTGATGAACTCCGGGCCGGGGGAGCGGGAGTAGCTCACCGCCCGCACGCCGTGCCTGATCACCAGATCAACGATGTCCGCCGCGTTGGGCTGGTACATGTGGAAGTTGACGCCGAAGGGTCGGTCGGTCAGCTCCTTGACCCGCAGGATGTCGCGCTCCATCTCCGCTGGCGGAATGGTGGCGCCGGCGAGGAAGCCGAAGCCCCCGGCATTGCAGCTGCCGGCCACCAACCTCGGGTCCGCCACCCACCCCATCGCGGTCTGCACGATGGGGTAGCGGCAACCGAGCAACTCGGTCAGGCGTGTATCCAGGCTCATCGGCTCAACGCACTCCCGGCGGGTTGTCCTTGATCTGGTACGCGCGCTGGTTGTGCGGGTCCAGGCCGGCGATGATCTGCAGTTGCTCCTCGGTGGGTGCCGGGGTCACCGGAATGCCCTCCGGGATGCACAATTCGAAGCCGGTATTCTCCCGCACCTGATCCGCGCTCACCCCGGGGTGCAGGGAGAGGATGCGCAGCTGGTGGTCGGGGCCGCCGAAGTCCATCACGCACAAATCGGTAATCACGCGGTGGATGTCCACGTCGTCCAGGCTGTGCCCCTTGGGCAGGCGCGCCGGGTTGTAGCCGATGGAGGAGACGTAGTCGCACTCGCCGTCAATAAACACACGGGTGTTATGGGCCGGCACGAAGAAACTGTTGCGGTGGGAAATGGAGTTGCCGGGGAAGCCCCGCGCGCCCAGCATCATTACCTTGGGCTGCTGGTAGCTGCCGCCCAGGGCCGAGGTGTTGGACTGGCCGAAGCGATCGATCTGGGTCGGGCCCAGCATGGCGTGGCGCTTGCGGCTCCACACGTTGTCGAAGATGCGCGAGAAGCCCATCCAGCTCTCGTTGGCCTGCACGAAATCGTCGGGCCGCTTGCCCAGCGGGTTGGGCTCCGACAGCATAAAGGCCTCGGAGTCGGTCATCATCAGGTCCGGGTTGAAGGTCTTCATCGCCAGGCTGGCGGCCAGGCGCGGAACCACCCCGATGCCCGTGGCGAGCTTCTCGCCGTCGTCGCGGAAGGCCTCCGCCGCCGCCACGATGCACAGTTCGGCGAGGGTGTAGTCAGTTGCTGCGGTCATGGTGTCTCTCCTCGGCCGATCAGTAAGTGGGCAGGGCGATGTTGCGGATGGCGTCAAGGCCACCCACCCGCTCCTGGTATTCGGCCTCGGAGGCGCCCAGGAACTGCTCGGTGTAGGCGGCAAAACCGCCGTCTTTCGCGGTGCCGGTGTAGGCCTTGAAGTGCGGCACGTCGAAGCCGTACTGCGGGTTGCAGGAGGTCGGGTGGGCGCCCCCGGGGATTTCCACCACGGCGTCGGTGATCGAACGCTCCCAGAACACCTGCCGCGCGCGCGCCGGGTCCTGGAAGTAGCTGGTGTCCACGACCTCCTCGCAGGACACGATGGTCTTGCGCGCGGCGCGGGCGATCCAGTCGTCCAGGTAGTGATCCGGGCCCTCGATCTGGCACACGCCCCGGGCGTCGGCGCGGTCGGCGTGGATCAGCGCCACGTCCAGGTTCAGGGCGGGCATGGCGACCCACTCCTTGTCGTCGTAGGGGCTGTCGATCACCTTGATGTCGGGGTTGTGGGTCAGGATATCGGTGCCCAGGCCC
The DNA here is from genome assembly GCF_017255185.1 of Parahaliea mediterranea. GTDB lineage: Bacteria > Pseudomonadota > Gammaproteobacteria > Pseudomonadales > Halieaceae > JAFKCZ01. Next base: position 241,378 of record NZ_JAFKCZ010000001.1, on the reverse strand, counting down.
ACCTCGGTGGGAATGAAGGGCAGGCCCCAGGCGGCGGCGCGCAGGCCCAGCAGCATCATGCCCTCGTCGATTTCCATCACCTCAATGGCGCCGGCTTGCCGCGCCTGGCGGAAGTAGGGTTCCAATGGGATGAAGTCCAGGGAGACAAAGGCGAAGATCACCTTTTTGACCTTGCCCGAGGCGCAGAGCATGCCCACGTCGGCGCCGCCGTAGGCGACAATGGTGAGATCCTTGAGATCGGAGCGCAGAATTTCACGCACCAGGGCCATCGGCTTGCGCCGGGGTCCCCAGCCGCCAATGCCCACGGTCATGCCGTCCGAGATTTGTGCCACCGCCTCGGCGGGGCTGATACGCTTGTCCATAATAATTCCCGTTACCTAAAAGGGTTCCGACTTTCCAAACTGCCATTCCTGCCGGAATGACGCCCCTGTAGGGCCGAATTCATTCGGCCAAATAGGCCAGGCCAGTACGCACTGGCTGGCCGAATGAATTCGGCCCTACACGGAGACTGAGTTCCTCACTTCACGATCCGCGCCATGCGGTAGTCGTGCTTGACAAAATTCACCCCCAGGGTGCTCTCGGTGCGACGCACCCCCTCGATGGTGCCGATGCGGCTGTGCACAAACTCCGCCAGGTGCTCGTTGTTGCGCACCATGGTGATGGCCAGCAGGTCCGAGCGACCGAGCATTTCGCCGACGAAACCGAGTTCGGGAATCGCCGCCAGCTCCCGCGCCACCGCGCGCACCTGGTGGGTGCGCTCCACCTCGATCCAGATATAGGCCAGGCTGGCGTCTCGGAAGCGGTCGATATTGGTCACCGCGGTGATGCGGATCTGGCGCTGCTCTTCCATGCGTTTGATTCGCGCGCGCACGGTGCCCTCGGTGACGCCCAGCTCCGCGGCGATCTGGCGATTGCTGATGCGCGCGTCCCGCGACAGCCACTGCACGATGTCCCGATCCAGTCCGTCCAGCTGCCGGCGGCTCACAGCGGCACCCAGTCGGCCTGGTTCTTGAGCACGTCCACCGCCAGCGAGGGCGTGAGCCGGCGCACACCGGGAAGGCCCGCCAGGCGCTCGGACAGCAGGGTATGCAGGGCGCCCTGATCCTCGGCCACTACCAATGCCTCGATATCGTGAGTGCCCACCACCACGTTCACCGAGAACACCTCGGGGATCTCCGCCATATCGCGGGCGACGCTTTCCGGGGTGCGGTTTTCCACCTGCACGCCCACCGCCAGCAGCATGTTGTAGCCAGCGGCCTCGATATCGGTCACCGCCACCACGCGCATGGTGTTGGAGTCCTCCAGGCGCCGCACCCGCGCCCGCACCGTGGTTTCGGTGACCCCCAGCTCCCGGGCGATGGCGCGAAAGGGCATGCGCCCGTCCTCGCGCAGCAGCGCAATAATGCGGTGATCCACCTCGTCCAGCTGCGGGTGAGCCTCAACGGCCGCTGCGGTACTCACGCTTTCGCTTCCCCGGCGGCCAGCTCGCGCAGTTCGTTCTTCAATACCTTGCCCCCCGCGTTCATCGGGAAGGCGTCCAGGAAGCGCACCGAACGGGGCACCTTGTAGTTGGCCATGTGCTGGCGCGACCAGGCGATGACCGCCGCCTCGTCGAGGTCGGCGCCGGAGGCCGCCACGATGTAGGCCCGGGCCACTTCGCCCATGCGCTCGTCGGGCACGCCGATCACCGCCGCCCGGGCCACCCCCGGCATGTCGCACAGGGTGTTTTCGATTTCCGCCGGGTAGCAGTTGAAGCCGCCGACGATGAACATATCCTTGAGGCGGTCGGTAATGCGCACGTAGCCATCCTCGTCCAGCACGCCGATATCGCCGGTCCGCAGCCAGCCGTCCGCGGTGATGGTCTGGGCCGTCGCCTCGGGATTGTCCAGGTAACCCTGCATCACGTTAAAGCCACGGCACCAGATCTCCCCCTCGGTACCCGGGGGCACGCTGTCGCCTCCAGCGTCCACGCATTTCATCTCCACCCCGGCCATGGCGCGACCGGAGCTGTGGGAAATGCGCTCGGCACTGTCGTCCGGCCGGCAGATCGATACCACGCCACAGGTCTCGGTGAGGCCGTAGGCGGTCACCACCGCCTGGAAGCCGAGCACCTCGCGCATCTGCTCCACCAGCTTGACCGGCACCGGCGCGGCGCCGGTCACCGCCAGGCGCAGGCTGGAGAGGTCGTACTCCGCGCGCTGGGGGTGGGCCAGCAAGGACTGGTAAATGGTGGGCGGACCCGGGATCATCGACACCCGGTCGCGGGCGATCTGCTCCAGCACGGCGTCGAGGTCGAACTGGCGCACCGGCAGGATTTTCGCGCCGCAAATAATGGCCGACAGCCATCCGGCCTTGTAGCCAAAGGTGTGGAAGAAGGGGTTGATGATGAGGTAGTTGTCCTCGGCGCGCAGCCCCACGGTGTCGCTCCAGGTCGCGAAGGCGCGAATATTCTGGCCGTGCGCGGTGACCACACCCTTGGGCTTGCCGGTGGTGCCGGAGGTGAACAGGATATCCAGGGTGTCGTCGGGGCTCAGCGCCGCCGCCCGCTCTTGCACTTCCGCATCCGGTGTCTGGGCCGCCCGCGCCAGGAAATCATCCCAGGACAGGCTCCCCGGGTGCCGCCCCTCCAGCATGACCATGCCCTGCAAGTCCGGCAAAGACTCTCCGGCCAGGGTTTCCGGGTAATTCACACCCAAAAAATCCGGCACCGTAAACAGCCAGCGCGCGCCGCTGGCGCGCAATATATAGCCTGCCTCACCGCCCTTTAGCCGGGTATTCAGCGGCACCATCACCCCACCGAGGGTCTGGGCGCCCAGGGCGGCCAGGATCCACTGATACATATTGGGGGCCCAGATGGCGATTCGCTCGCCCTTTTGCAGCCCCATCGCCGCCAGTGCGCCGGCCACCTGCCTGCGCGCGGCGTCCAGGGCCCGGTAGCTAAGCTCCACCTCGCCGTCGCGGATCGCCACCCGCTCGCCGTGGATGGCGGCGGCCTCGGCGACCAACTGCGGTACGGTTTTCATTCCACCGCTTTGTGATTCAGCACCCGCTGCGCGCATTCTGCGGCCTCCCAAGCCAATGTGACGGGTTGTAGATGACAAATATAGATGGCCTTCCGGGCCCCAACAAGCACAATGCGTAATATTTTTCTCAATAATCTACGCATAGTGCAAATAGTTGTATACCCGCCTATACCGCCCCCACGCCCCCTCTGGCACCATGAATGCCTCGCAAGCGCCGGCGTAAAAAAGCCGGATCACGACAAAAGGAGTAGTTTGCATGAACCCAACAACCGTCCGCCGGAGACTGGCTTCCGCCGTCGCCGTGGCCTCCGGCCTTCTGCTGCCAATCGCCGCCCTGGCACAGGGGCTCGAAGAAGTGATCGTCACCGCCCAGAAACGCAGTGAATCGCTGCAGGACACCCCCATCGCCATCAGCGCCTTCAACAGCGAGGCCATCGAGAACATGGGGCTCAATAACGCCAAGGACATCGGCCTGGCCAGCCCCAGCCTGCAGACCCCGGCCTACCCCACCACCAGCAACAACCTCGGCTTCTTCATTCGCGGCATCGGCAACGCCGACTCCATCATCCTGACCAAGGACAACACTGTCGGCGTCTACTACGATGGCGTCTACGCCGGGCGCCACACCGGCGTGTTGTCGGACCTGGCCGACCTGGAGCGCGTGGAAGTCCTGCGCGGCCCCCAGGGCACCCTGTACGGCCGCAACACCACCGCCGGCGCCATCAGCTTCATCACCAAGAAACCGAGCGGGGAGTTCAGCCTCGACCAGACCTTCAGCCTGGGCAACTACGGCTACCAGCGCTCGGTGACCAGCGTCGACCTGCCAACGGTTGCCGGCGTCAAATCACACGTGGACCTGACGTTTACCGAGCGCGACGGCTGGGTGGAGAACGGCGGCGCCGGCCAGGTGCCGGGCGGTGACTACAACGATTTCTACCTGGAAGACAAACAGGGAATTCGCATCGCCCTGCGCTACGACCAGATCGACCGGCTGGTGGTGGACTACAGCTTCGACTACTCCGACATGGACACCACGTCCCCCTACTTCCAGTACTCCGGTGCAACCGGCGCCGGCATCAGCGCCGCTGGCGGCGATATCGTGGCCAGCTACCGCGAGCGGGTGGAGAAAACCTACGACGCCAAGACCGGCCAGCGGCGCGCCTATCACCTGCCGCTGACCACCACCCGGGCGCGCGGTCACTCGCTGACCGTAAGCTACGACATCAACGATTTCCTCACCTTCAAATCGATCACCGGCTACCGCGCCTTCGACGACAACCTGTCGCAGAATTTCGCCGATTCCTTTGGCGGCGCCTCAGGCCTGGAGGTGAATACAGTTACCGAGCACGAGCAGTACACCCAGGAATTCCAGCTCTCCGGCTCCAGCGCCAGCTGGAAATACGTCGGGGGCCTGTACTATCTAAAAGAAGAGGGCAGTGCGGCAGAGCGACAGTACCTTGATCGCACGCTGGTGGAATCCACCGGCATCATCGCCTTCGACAGCAGCGGCCCCTGTGTATCCGGCGCCTTCGGCGCTCCGCCGCCGGTGTGCAACGTGCTCGATCCAAGCTTCTACCCCGCCTACCTCGGCGAGTTCACGGTGGATAGCGAAGTGGAGTCCTACGCCCTGTTCGGCCAGGCTACCTGGACCCCGGATATTCTCGACAACCGCCTGGACCTGACCTTCGGCGCGCGCTACACCCAGGACGAACGCACCGCTACCCGTACCACCGACGGCCTGCTGTGGAACGCCTTCAACCCGGGTGACAACGGTTCGGACATCAACCAACCGGACTGGAGCGCCACCGCGGACTTCCGCTGGACAGACCAGGTTTCGACCTACGCCAAGGTCTCCACCGGCTTCCGCTCCGGGGGCTCCAGCCCCAAATCCCTGGATTTCTCCCAGACCTTTGACGAGGAAACACTGGTCAGCTACGAGCTGGGGCTGAAATCCGAATTGCTCGACAACCGACTGCGCCTCAACGCCGCCGTGTACCAGACCGAAATCGAGGACATCATCCTCGACTACCTCCCCGACCCGGTGAACGCACCCAACATCGTGGACATCTTCAATTCCGGCGAGGCGGAGATTCGCGGCGTGGAACTGGACATACTCGCGGCGATCACCGACAACTTCCAGATCGGCATCAACTACGCCTACCTGGATTCGGACATCTCCGACGCGGTATTCCCCGACGGCTCCGACCGCACCGACACCACCGTGCTGGTGTGGGCGCCGGAAAATGCCTACAGCCTGGTGGCCGACTACTACCTGCAGCTGGATTCGCTGGGCGAGCTGAAGGCGCACCTGGACTACGCCTGGCAGGACGAGCAGTACGCCCTGGCCAATACCGACGCCGGCGAGGTACTGGTGGGTGACTACGGCCTGCTGAACGCCCGGATCAGCCTGGACTACGTGCAGCTACTGGGCGGCGAGTGGCAATTCGCGGTGTGGGCCAAGAACCTGACCGACGAAGACAACGTCAACTACCGCATTGGCCAGACCTCCACCACCTACCTGCAGCCGCGGACCTGGGGTGTGGACCTGAAATTGCGCTACTAAAACAAAGGGGGACGGGTACCAATGGCACCTACTTAACCGTTGTAGGGCCGAATTTATTCGGCCATTGATGCCGTCAGCACCCTTTTTGGTCGAATTAATTCGACCCTACAGAGGGCAACATACCCTGTCCTTGACTTAAGTAAGTACCATTCGGGACGGATACCTATTTTCTATCCAGGAAATAGGTACCCGCCCCCGTTTTGGGGTTAGGCGCCGGGGAACTGGAAGTCTTCGAATTGCTTGCGCAGCTCGACTTTCTGGATCTTGCCGGTGGCGCCGTGGGGCAGCTCGTCCACGAACTGCACCGCGTCCGGTACCCACCACTTGGCGATCTTGCCATCGAACCAGGCGAGCATCTCCTCGGCGGTGAGGTCCTGGCCCTCCGGGCCGCGCACCACCACCAACAGCGGCCGCTCGCTCCACTTGGGATGGTAGTGGCCGATGACCGCGGCTTCCGCCACCTTGGGGTGGTCGGTGGCCACGTTCTCCACCTCGATGGACGAGATCCATTCACCGCCGGACTTGATCACGTCCTTGGTGCGGTCGGTGATGGCCACGTAGCCATCCGGGTCGATGGTGGCCACGTCCCCGGTCTCGAACCAGCCTTCCTCGGCGTGGGCATCGCTGCCCTCCAGTTTGAAATAGCTGGAGCAGATCCACGGACCGCGCACCTTGAGCGAGCCATAGGCCACGCCATCGTGGGGCAGCTCATCACCCTTTTCATCGACGATCTTCATCTCCACCCCGAACACCGGCCGCCCGGCCTTGAGCCGCAGTTTGGCGAAGCCCTCGGGGCTGTGACGGTCGCGGGTGGCGGCGCTGGCATTGACCGAGCCCAGGGGGCTCATTTCGGTCATGCCCCAACCGACCCTCGCCTCCACGCCATAGCGCTCGAAATCCTCCTGCACCGACAGCGGGCAGGCGGCGCCGCCGACAACCACGCGCTGGAGCGATTCGATCGTTCTACCGGAAGCCTTGAGGTAGGCCAGCAACGCCAGCCACACAGTGGGCACGCCGGCGGACTGGGTGATCCCCTCCTCGTTGATCAGGTCGGCCAGGGTCTCGCCGTCGCCCATTTTGGCGCCCGGGAAAACAATCTTGGCGCCGGCCATGGGGCAGGAGTAGGGAATGCCCCAGGCATTGACGTGGAACATCGGCACGATCGGCAGCACGACATCCTCCCGGGACAGGCCCAGGGCGTCGGGCATCATCGAGGCGTAGGCGTGCAGCAGGGTGGAGCGGTGGGAGTACAGCACGCCCTTGGGGTTGCCGGTGGTGCCCGAGGTATAGCACAGGGCGCAGGCCTCGTTCTCCTCGAGCGCCGGCCACTCGAATTCACTGCCGTGCTGCGCCAGTAGGGTCTCGTAGCACAGCACCCCCTCCAGCCGGGTCTCGGGCATGTGTTCCTCGCTGGTCAGGGCAACCCAGCCCTTGACTCCCGGGCACTGCGCGGCGACACCCTCGACCAGGGGCAGGAAATCCAGGTCGAAGAAGACGTATTGGTCCTCGGCGTGATTGATGATGTAGACCAGCTGCTCGGGGAACAGGCGCGGGTTGATGGTGTGGCAGACATAGCCGCTACAGGCCGAGGCGTAATAGGTCTCGAAGTGGCGGTAGTCGTTCCAGGCCAGGGTGGCGATACGATCGCCGCGGGCCAGGTTCCAGCCGGCCATGGCATTGGCCAGCTGCCGGGCGCGGGCGAAGGCCTCGCGGTAGGTGTAGCGGTGCCGCGGGTTGTCACGGGTCACCGAGACAATCTCACCGCCGCCGTTGAAGCGCTCGGCGTGCTCCATTATCGCGGTGACCGTCAGCGGGGTGTCCATCATTAGACCATTCATGGAAGGTGCTCCGGTTTTCTGTAATTGTTAGGCTGAAACGTCGATTATCTCAGGCGGGACGGCTGCTAACTGTCGCTTGGGCGACGTAATTCCCAGGTGTCGTCGGCATGGTGATGGGCACGCTGCTCCTGCCGCAGCTTGATCAGGTGCGCCGCCAGCGACAACTTGGCCCACTCGTGGCGCGCCTCGTCGACATCGTCGTACACCGCCTTGACCAGCGCGTCAGTGTCGGCCCGGCCCAGCTGCCCCAGCCCCGCCACCACCTTGCGCTCGCGCTTGAGGCGGTGCTCCACCAGGTGCTCGACTTCCTGGCGGGGATCGAGGATCAGCTCGCCGTGCCCCGGGGCGATGTGCCGCAGCGGATAGTCGAGCAACAGGCGCAGGGAGTCGATGTAGGCTTTCATGTCGCCTCCCGGCGGCACGATAACCACCGTGGACCCCTTCATGATGTGATCCCCGGCAAACAACATGCCCTCCTCTTCCAGCAGGAAGCAGAAGTGGTTGCTGACATGGCCCGGTGTATGCAGCGCGCGCAGGGAAAACTCCGGGGCGCGCAGCAGGTCGTCGTGCTCGAGTACCCGTGTGGGTGCGAAGCTGTCGTCCTGGAAGCGGTCATCCGCCGGCAGGGCGCCCAGAACCTCGGCGCCGGAGGCCTCCGCAACCGCGCGCCAGGCGGGGGAGTGGTCCGGGTGGGTGTGGGTGCAGATGACCCAGCGAATACGCCCGGCTCCGGCCTCCAGGATGGCGTCGATGTGCTCGTCGATGGCGGGACCGGGGTCCAGCACCGCGACCTCGTCGCGCCCGAGCAGGTAGGTGTTGGTGCCCGGGCCGGTCATCAGCCCGGGATTGGGCGCCACCAGGCGCCGTACCCGCTCGCTGAGCGCGAAGGGTTTACCGTGCTCCAGCATCGCTACGAGACCAGGTTATGGATTGGCGCCACGGGATCGACGTCGGCCTCGTAGTCCACGCCGTCTACCTCGAAACCGAACAGCTGCAGGAATTCGCGTTTATAGCCGGCGAAATCGGAGACCTCGTTAAGATTGTCGGTATCGATACGCGACCAGATATCCGCTACCGTCTCCTGCACCGCGGGCGCCAGCTCCTTGCCGTCGGCGCGCAGGCGGCCCTCGTCGTCGAGCAGCGGCTCACCGCCGTAGAGCGAGTCGCGGAACAGCCCGTCGACCTGCTCGATACAGCCCTCGTGCACGCCCTGCTCCTTCATCACCTTGAACAGGATGGCCAGGTAGATGGGCATGGCGGGAATGGCGGCACTGGCCTGGGTGACCACCGCCTTGAGCACCGAGACCCGGGCGTCGCCACCCTTTTGCGCGAGGCGCTCGCGGATATCGATCACCCGCTTGTCCAGGTCCTGCTTGGCCGCGCCGATGGTGCCGTGCCAGTAGATGTCCCAGGTGATTTTTTCACCGATATAGGTATAGGCGGTGGTCTTCGCGCCCTCCGCCAGCACACCGGCCTCATCGAGGGCCTCGATCCACATCTGCCAGTCCTCGCCGCCCATCACCGCGACGGTGTTATCGATCTCCTCCTGGGTGGCCGCCTCCAGGTGGTAATCCTGGATCTCGCCCTTGTCGGTATTGACCCCCCGCTGGGTGGTGGCCTGGCCGATGGGCTTGAGGGTGGAGTTGTGCACCACGCCGGTTACCGGGTGCAGGCGCCGCGGGGCCGCCAGGCTATAGACCACCAGGTCCACCTGGCCGAGATCGGCGCGAATGGTGTCGATGGTCTTTTGCTTGATCTCGTCGCTGAAGGCATCGCCGTTGATGCTCTTGGCGTACAGGCCCTCGGCCTCGGCGTACCGGTGGAAGGCCGCGGAATTGTACCAGCCGGCGGTGCCCGGTTTCTTTTCGCTGCCCTCTTTCTCGAAGAAGATTCCCAGGGTCGAGGCGCCGGCGCCAAAGGCGGCGCTAATCCGCGAGGCCAGGCCGTAGCCGGTGGAAGCGCCGATCACCAGTACCCGTTTGGGACCGCCGTCGATCGGGCCGCGGGCTTTCACGTAGTCGATCTGGGCGCGCACATTGGCGTCGCAGCCGGCGGGATGGGTGGTGGTGCAAAGGAAACCGCGGACGCGGGGCTTTATGATCATCGATTGCTTCCTGATACCAAACTTGTCGGATCACCGGGCTAGAACCGGTTTTGGCGAGTTTAGCACAGGGGGATGTCGAACCCGATGGTTGGTAGTGGATCGCGCGCGGGCAGTGAAGGCGGGCCGGTTTGGTCGGGCCGGTTTGGTCGGGCTGGTTTGGTCGAGCCGGTTTGGTCGAGCCGGTTTGGTCGAGCCGGTTTGGTCGAGCTGGTTTGGTCGGGCTGGTTTGGTCGGGCTGGTTTGGTCGGGCTGGTTTGGTCGGGCTGGTTTGGTCGGGCTGGTTTGGTCGGGCTGGTTTGGTCGAATGAATTCGACCCTACATGGGGGTTTGAGCTGCCCGCTGTAGGGTCGAATTCATTCGACCGACCCCTCCGGCGTTGCCCACGGCCCGCCCCCTGCGACCGACCTCAGCAGTGATCCGGCAGGTTGGTGATCCACAGGGTCTGATAGGGCCGCAACTCGAGTTGCTGGTCCCGCGACCCGTAGACCTCGCCGCCGATCAGGTCCATCCACTGGTGGGAGTCGATCAGGTTGATGTCCATCAGGTTCAGCGCCTGCGGCTCGCGACTGATATTGGAAATGCAGAACACACTCTGGCGGCGGTCCATGCTCTGGCGCCAGAAACCCAGCACCGCGGTGCCCAGGTGCAGGGTGAACTGGGTGGCGTTGGGGTGAAAGGCGGCCTGGCGACGGCGGATGGCCAGCAGCGCCTTCAGCCGCCGAAATACCTGGCTGTGGCTGCTATCGCCGTCCGCCAGGGCTTCCTGCAGCAGGTCCAGGTCCCACTGGTGGCGATTGATGGAGCGTGCGTGCCCGGTGTGCTCCACGCGCTGGTAGTCGTTGCGGGTACCTAGCAGGCTGTGCAGATAAATCCCGGGGATGCCCTCCAGGCCAAGCATGACCGCGTGCGCGCAGACAAAGCGCTCCAGCCCCCACTCGTCGGGCCCGGCCACGGTACCCTGCAGGGCGTCGAACAGGGCGATATTGATTTCGTAGGGCCGGGACTCGCCGTTTTCCAGGGCGCGGTAGGACACGTGCCCACCGAAGCGCTGCATCGCCTGGATCAAGCGGTCCAGCTCCTCGTCCGACAACAGGCCCTCCGCCGGCCGCAGGCCGATCCCGTCGTGAGAGGCGATGAAGTTGAAATAGGCGGTACCGTTCTGGGCCGGCGGCATCGCCATCACCCACTGCTTCAGGTAGCTGCAATCGCCGGTGACCAGGGTATTCAGCAACAGCGGTGGCAGCGAGAAATTGTAGACGCAGTGGGCCTCGTTGGCGTTGCCGAAGTAGGACAGGTTCTCGCGATTGGGGATGTTGGTCTCGGTGATCAACATCGCGTCCGGCCGGGCGTGCTCCACCAGGGTACGCAGCAACCGCACCACTTCGTGGGTCTCCTCGAGGTTGAGGCAGCTGGTTCCCGGCACCTTCCACAGGAAGGCCACCGCGTCCAGGCGGAAGATCCGCACCCCCGCGTCGAGGTATTGACGCACAATGCTGACAAAAGCCTTGAGCACCTCGGGGTTGCGAAAATCCAGGTCCACCTGGTCGTGACTGAAGGTGCACCAGACATGGCGCGTGCCCTCACTGGTTTCAACCTCCCGCAGCAGGGGCGAGGTGCGCGGCCGCACCACCGCAGACAGGTCCTCCCCGGGGTCGGCGGTAAAGAAGTAGCCGCGCCCCGGATCCTGGCCCTTGACGAAATTCTCGAACCACAGGCTGCGGCTGGAGCAGTGATTGATCACCAGATCGGCCATCAAGTCGTAATCCGCCGCGATCGCCTCGATATCGCTCCAGTCGCCGAGCGCCTCGTTGACACTGGAGTAGTCCAGCACCGCAAAGCCGTCATCGGAACTCCAGGGGTAAAAAGGCAGGATGTGCACGCCCTTGAGCAGCCGGTCGGTGTTTTCATCCAGGAAGCGCTTGAGGGTGGCCAGGGGCTTTTCGTCACGCCCCAAGAGACTGTCGCCATAGGTTATGAGGACCGCGTCGCACTGGTTCCAGTGATTGACGTGCTGCAGCGGCGGCGCCTGCTCCGGCGGCAGGCGCATGATATCCAGCAATGCCGCCGCCAGGCCCTCCGGGGAGGCACCCAGCGGGCTGTCGTGATAGATAGCCTGGATGTGCTGCGCGACCCGGTCGCGCAGCGCGGCTCCCGTCTCCCCCTGCATCACTTCACTCCACGCCTCACGCCGCGAATTCAGCGTTGTCCCGCTCCACCGCGTCCAGCAGGCGCTCGAGGATATCGGGGATCGCGCTCTGTACCCGGCTCCAGCTGGGAATGAAGGGGCGCTCCATGGGGCGGTCGAGGAAGGCCTCCCCGGCCTTCATGATGTTCTGGGCGAACAGCTCCACGGCTTTCTCCTCGTTGTGGATGTCCAGGGTGAGACCGTTCATCACCGCGTCATTGTGGTAGGTCTCCACAAAATCCAGCGCGATGCGGTAATAGGTCGCCTTGAGGGAGCGGAAAGTCTCGGTATTGAAGGTCACGCCGCGAGTGGCCAGTTTTCGGAACAGGGCCTTGGCGATGTCGGTCGACATCTTGGACAAGCCCTTGCTGGCATCCTCCGCCGACAGGTCCTGGTGCTTGTGATCGTAGACATCGGCGATGTCCGCCTGGCACAGGCGGTTGTTGGCGTAGTTGCGGTACATCTCCGACAGCACACCGATCTCCAGCCCCCAGTCACTGGGAATGCGAATGTCATTGAGCACGTCCCGGCGGAAGGAGAACTCCCCCGCCAGCGGGTAGCGAAAGCTGTCCATGTACTCGATAAACTCCATGTCTCCCAGGGTTTTCTTCAGCGCTCGCAGCAGCGGCGTCACCAGCAGGCGGCTGACCCGGCCGTTGATCTTGCCATCCGCCACCCGGGCGTAGAAACCCTTGCAGAACTCGTAGTTGAACTGCGGGTGCGCCACCGGGTAGATCAACCGCGCCAGTAGCGAGCGGTCGTAGGTGAGGATGTCGCAGTCGTGCAGGGCCACCGACTCGGTGCGCTGGGAGGCCAGGGTATAGCCCATGCAGTACCAGACGTTGCGCCCCTTGCCCAGCTCCCGCGGAGCGAGGTCGAAACGCTGCAGCTCCGCGTCCAGGGCCTTGAGCCGGGGACCCTCGTTCCACAGTACCCGGTGATGCTGCGGCAGGCGGGCGAAGAACGCCAGGGCCTTGCGGTATTGCGCCTCGTCGGCGCGGTCCAGGCCCACCACCACCTCCGACAGGTAGGGGACAAGCTCCAGGTGGTCGAGGATACGCGGCAGGGCCTCGCCCTCCAGTTCGGAGTAGAGCGAGGGCAGGATCAGGCCCATCGGCCGGCGCCGGGCGAAGCCGGTCAACTCCTCCTCCAGCGCCGACAGGGGGCGATCGGACATGTTGTGCAGGGTAGTGATGATACCGTTCTGGTAGAAATCGCCCATGGGATAGTCCTCGTCAGTTGCCGGTATCGCCGCGCAGCCAGGTGGCGACACCCTCGGCCCAGCCCGCGGGCCCGGTGGCGCGGGAGCGAATCACCCGCGACCCGCGCCGCAGCTGGGGAAAGTCGTGCACCGGCGAACGCACCAACAGCGCGGTGCCGGCGGCCTCCAGCATGGCGCGATCGTTGTCGCCATCGCCCGCCGCCAGGTCATCCACCGGCAAGCCCGGCTCGCGCTCCCGGTAGCACGCACGCAGCCATTGCAGGGCCCGGCCCTTGTCGCTGTCGCCGCTCACCGACAGGAAGCGCCCGCCCCTCAGCACCGTGGCGCCGGCGGCCTCCAGGGCCGCGACGAAGCGCTGCTTGCGCGATTCGCGGCCCAGCCAGTGCACCGGCTCGCTGTATTCGCGCTCGTTGGCCTGGCGCGCGCGGGCCTCCGGCAGGCCGGTGAGCTGCATGATCCCCGGCGTGCCCAGGCGAAAGAAGTGCTGGAATTCGCCACCGTAGTCCCCCTCCAGGGCGGACAACAGCTCCAGCCAGCGGGCCCGCGGGGGTGCCAGTTCACGTATCCAGTAGCCGCCGCTGACCCGGGTGCCGTCGGGCCGGCTGGCAAAATAGTCCTCGGGGATAAACACCGCCGCGCCGTTTTCCACGATGAAGGGATGGCGATTGCCCAGCTCCCGGCGCAACTGCTCGACCTCCGCCCGGGTCTTGCTGGTGGCCGGGATCACCGGTATCGCCATGCGGTCCAGGGCGCGCAGCCTCGGCATCGCGTCCGCGTAGCTGTAACTGTGGTGGTCCAGCAAGGTGCCGTCCAGATCCGTAAACACCAGCCGCTGTCGATCGTCGCCGGGCATCAATGACCCTCCCGCAGCACCTGCCGCTGCTCGTCGAGGACATAGAGATAGTCCACGCGAGAGGGCAGCGTGGCCAGCGCGACCTCGGTCAGGCGCTGGTAGTACTGGACGAAGCGCGCCACGGCGGCGGCATCCATGGTCTTCTCCAGCGCTCCCGGGCCGAGCCGCTGGCGCAGCTTGTCCTCCTGCTCCCGGCGCCAGCGCAGCACGCAGTCAAAAGACGGCGCCTTGAGCATGATCCACTGGTCCACCAGACGGTAGACGGGCGGAAAATCCCTGGCCAGTACCGCATTGACGTGCTTGCGCCAGATACCCGCGGCGTCCTCGTCGCGCTCCAGCGCATTCTCCGGCCGCGCCAGGCTCTCCGCCGGCTGGGCCTCCACGCCGAGACACCAGCCCTCGAGCAGCACCACATCCAGCGGCAACTCCACCCGCTCCCAGTCGGCTTGCGGACAGCGGTCGTCCCTGGCCTTGTCGAAGCGCGGAATGGCCAGCTCGCCGGCTTCCGGCGATAGCGCCCGCCGCAGCGTGCGCAGCATCAATGCGTTGTCGTGGGTGCCGGGTACTCCCCGGGTGGCGAAAAGGGGGTGCACGGTGTCGGCCAGGGTCCGGCGCGCCGCGCGGGTCAGGTAGAAGTCGTCCAGGGACAGGGCGGCGCAGCGCAAGCCGTGATCCCGCTCGAGAGACTGGCGGAGATAGTCGACCAGGGTGGTCTTGCCCGACCCCTGGCTGCCGTTCAGCCCATAGAGCACCGGTCGGGCCGCGCTTTTTTGGTGCGCGGCAAGACGGGCCGCCAGGGGGGCGAACCATTGTTGTGCGGCCTCGAGATAGGCCGCACCGAGCTGGTGCTCCCGCAGAAAGGCCTGTTGCCAGTCCGGGCCCCTTTCACCGCCGTAGTTGGCCACCCTCGCCACCCGATTGCCGCCGATTCCATTACACACAGTATTGCAGCAGCACTATTCATGCCAAGTGTGAAATGCCCTGCGGGGCGGCTGTTCGCCTTGCAGAGAGTTCCGCCGGGGCATTGTAAGGTCGAATGAATTCGACCCTACAGGGAGCACGCCCTCTCCCCGTGTGGGGGTCGAATTTATTCGACCGCGGCTTTGCGCCTTGCAGAGAGTCCCGCCGGGGCATTGTAAGGTCGAATGAATTCGACCCTACAGGGAGCACGCCCTCTCCCCGGGGTGGGGTCGAATATATTCGACCGCGACGCCATGCATTGTGCCCAACAGGGTTAGCGCATCCAGCCCGGTGCGGGTTTGAACTCAATCTCCCGCGGCGCCGAGAATGCCCCTAAGGGACCGGGCCCTCACAGCAGCAGCTTGCGGATATCCCCCAACAGCCCCACCAGCTGGGTGCAGAAGCGGCCGGCGTCGCCGCCATTGATCACCCGGTGATCGTAGGACAGCGACAGGGGCAGCATGGTGCGGGGCTGGAAGGCCGCGCCATCCCACCGCGGCTTGGTCTCCGCGCGCGACACCCCCAGGATGCCCACTTCCGGCGCGTTCACGATGGGCGTGAAGCCGGTGCCGCCGATACCGCCCAGGCTGGAAATGGAGAAGCAGCCGCCCTGCATCTCCGCCGGCTTGAGCTTGCGGTCGCGGGCCCGCGCGGCCATGTCCAACACCTCTTCCGCCAGTTGCCACAGGGTTTTGCGGTCGACGTCGCGGATCACCGGCACCACCAGGCCCGCCGGGGTATCCACCGCCATGCCGATGTGGATGTACTTCTTGTACACCAGCTCCTCGCCGTCGACGGACAGCGAGGCGTTGAACTTGGGGTTGTCCCGCAGCGCCACGGCACAGGCCTTGAGCAGGAAGGGCAACGGCGTCAGTTTGGTGCCGCGCTTTTCCGCCTCGCCCTTCATGGCTTTGCGGAAGGCTTCCATCTCGGTGATATCCGCCTCGTCGAACTGGGTCACGTGAGGCGCATTCAGCCAGTTGCGCTGCATGTTGCGGGCGGTGAGCTTATCGAGCTTGCTGCGCGGCACCACCTCCACCTCGCCGAAGGCGGCGAAGTCCACCTCGGGGATCGGCGGGATACCGGCGCCGGCCGCCGCGCCGGACTTGCCGGTCAGGGCGTCCTTGACGAAGGCCTGCACATCCTCCTTGAGAATGCGCCCCCGGGGGCCGGAGCCACTGACATTCTCCAGCTCGACACCCAGCTCCCGGGCCAGCTTGCGCACCGCCGGGCCGGCGTACACCGCGCCGCCGTTACTGGCGGCGCCCGCCGCGGGCGACGCACCCGCCGCGGAGGCCCTGTCCGGGACCGCGGGCTTGCGGGGCCCGCCCCCGGCCTCGGCAGGCTGCGGGTCTGGCTCCGGTTTTTTCGCCGGTTTTTCCACCTGTGCGGAACCGGCGACCTTGAGACGCAAAAGGTCGTCGCCCTGGCGGACGCTGCCACCTTCCTTGACCAGGATCTCAACCACCTCCCCGGCCTCCGGCGAGGGCACTTCCATCGACGCCTTGTCCGACTCCAGCACCACCAGCGAGTCGCCCTCGGCGACGCTGTCCCCCACCGCCACGCTGATCTCGATCAGGTCGACCGCGTCGTCGCTGCCGATATCCGGCACCGGCACCACGGTTTCACGCGCCTGCGCGACGGCTTCGGCGGGGGCCTCCCCGCCCCCGACGGCCCCGCCATCGCTGGCATTGTCACTGGCACTGTCATCGGCCTTAGCACCGGCCTGCGCGGGCGCCACTTGCGCCGCCCCCGCCTCGTCGGCTTTGTCGGCTTCGTCGCCCGAATCACCGCTGTCGCCGCCACTCTCGCTTTCGACCTCGAGCACCAAGATGGGCGATCCCTCGGCCAGCTCGTCGCCCTCGGCGACCAGCAGTTCCACCACTTTGCCGGCGTGGGACGAGGGGATTTCCATGGAGGCCTTGTCGGACTCGAGCACAATCAGCCCCTGCTCCACCTCCACCGAGTCGCCAACGGCCACCAGCAGCTCGATGACCTCGGCGCCCTCGGCGCCCCCGATATCCGGTACTGTCACTTGTTGTTTCGCCACGTGCGGTATCCTTTTAAACCTGGAATTGCGGGTTGCTTGCCATCGGCTAGACGGACAGCGGATCCACCTTGTCGGGGGAAACGCCCAGGGTGCGCATGGCTTCGGACACGACCGAGGCCTCCAGCTCACCGTCGTCGGCCAGGGCCTTGAGCGCGGCCACCACCACGTATTCCCGGCTCACCTCGAAGAACTTGCGCAGCTTGTCGCGGGTATCCGAGCGCCCGAAACCATCGGTGCCCAGAGTGGTGTAGCGCCCGGGCACAAACTGCCGCAACTGGTCGACGTAGGACTTCATGTAATCCGTCGCCACCACGGCGGGGCCCTGCTGCCCCTCCAGCTGCTGGGTCACATAGGGCACCCGCGGCGTGTCTTCCGGGTGCAGCATGTTCCAGCGCAGGGCGGCCTTGCCCTCCCGCTGCAATTCGTTGACGCTGGTCAGGCTCCAGATATCGGCCATGACCTTGTACTCCTGCTCCAGGATCTGGGCCGCGGCCTCCACCTCGCGCAGGATGGTGCCGGCGCCCATCAGCTGCACCCGCGGCCCCTTCTTCTTCGGCCCGCGCTTGAGCAGGTACATGCCCTTGACGATGCCCTCCTCGACCCCCTGGGGCATTTCCGGCTGGTTGTAGTTCTCGTTCATCGTGGTGATGTAATAGAACTTGTTTTCGCCCTCCTGGTACATGCGCCGCAGGCCGTCCTGGATGATCACCGCCAGTTCGTAGGCGTAGGCGGGGTCGTAGCTGACGCAGTTGGGGATGGTGCTGGCCAGCAGGTGGCTGTGGCCGTCCTGGTGCTGCAGGCCCTCGCCGTTGAGCGTGGTGCGCCCGGCGGTGGCGCCGATCAAAAAGCCCCGCGCCTGGGAATCGCCCGCGGCCCAGGCCAAATCGCCGATGCGCTGGAAGCCGAACATCGAGTAGAAAATATAGAACGGCACCATGGGGTAGTTGCTGGTGCTGTAGGAGGTGGCCGCCGCCAGCCAGGCCGAGAACGCGCCCGCCTCGTTGATACCCTCCTCCAGGATCTGGCCCTTCTGGTCCTCTTTATAGAACATGATCTGGCCGGCGTCCTGGGGTGTATAGCGCTGCCCCACCGAGGAGTAAATGCCGAGCTGGCGGAACATCCCCTCCATGCCGAAGGTGCGCGCCTCGTCGGGCACGATGGGCACCACGCGCTCGCCGATTTCCTTGTCTTTCACCAGGCTCGACAGCAGGCGCACAAAGGCCATGGTGGTGGAGATCTCGCGCTTGCCCGAACCCTTGAGCTGGTTGTCGAAGGCCGACAGCTGCGGCGTGGTCAGCAGTTCCGGCTGGCTGCGCCGGGCGGGTATCGAACCGCCCAGCTCTTCCCGGCTCTGTTTCATGTAGCGCATTTCGGGGCTGTCCGGCGCCGGGCGGTAGTAGGGCACGTCCTTGAGCTCGGTGTCGGAAATGGGGATACCGAAGCGGTCGCGGAAGGCCTTCAGGCTGTCCATGTCCAGCTTTTTCAGGGAGTGGGTTTCGTTGTTGGCCTCCCCGGCCTCGCCGGTGCCGTAGCCTTTCACGGTCATCGCCAGGATCACCGTGGGGCGCTCGTGCTGGGCCACCGCGTTGGCGTAGGCGGCGTACACCTTGTAGGGGTCGTGCCCGCCGCGGTTGAGGTACATGATGTCGTCGTCGGACAGGTCCTCCACCAGCTTCAGCGTTTCGGGGTACTTGCCGAAGAAATGCTCGCGGGTGTAGGCACCGCCATTGTACTTGTAGTTCTGCAACTCGCCGTCGCAGACCTCGTCCATGCGCTGCTGCAACAAGCCGGTTTCGTCCCGTTCCAGCAAGGGGTCCCACTTGCGGCCCCAGATCACCTTGAGTACATCCCAGCCGGCGCCGCGGAACACGCCCTCCAGTTCCTGGATGATCTTGCCGTTGCCGCGCACCGGTCCGTCCAGGCGCTGCAGGTTGCAGTTCACCACGAAAATCAGGTTGCCCAGCTTCTCGCGGCCGGCCATGGAGATGGCACCGAGGGATTCGGGCTCGTCGCATTCGCCGTCGCCCATAAAGCACCACACGTTGCGATCGCCGTGATCCAGCAGGCCCCGGCTCTGCTGGTACTTCATCACGTGAGCCTGGTAAATGGCCTGTATCGGCCCTAGCCCCATGGATACCGTGGGAAACTGCCAGTAGTCGGGCATCAGCCAGGGGTGGGGGTAGGAGGACAGGCCATTGCCATCCACCTCGCGGCGGAAATTATCCAGCTGCTCCTCGCTCAGGCGCCCCTCGAGGTAGGAGCGGGCGTACATGCCCGGCGCGCTGTGGCCCTGGTAGAACACCAGGTCGCCGGGGTGGCCGCCCTCGGTGCCGCGAAAGAAATAGTTGAAGCCGACATCGTAGAGCGTGGCGCTGGAGGAGAAGCTGGAAATATGCCCACCCAGGCCCTCGTCGTTGTCGTTGGCGCGCATGACCATGGCCAGGGCGTTCCAGCGCACCAGCGAGCGGATGCGCCGCTCCATGAACAGGTCCCCGGGCATGAGCTTTTCATCGGCGGGGGAGATGGTATTGCGAAACGGCGTGGTAATCGCGGTGGGCAGCCGTACACCGGTTTCGGTGGCGTGTTTGGCCAACTCGCTCAGCAGCCAGCTGGCCCGCTCGGGGCCGCTGAACTTCAGGACAGAATCGAGCGCCTCCAGCCATTCCCGGGTTTCGATGGGATCCTTGTCTTCCGTCATACCGATGTCGCTCCTGAAGTCATTGCGCGTGTGGCCGCCACATAAGTCCCAAAATGGGACTAATATTGCATGGCGTTTCCTGCAGTATAGGCCGCCGACGGCAACAATGCCGGCCACCGGCCCGTTTTTTACACCAGAGATGTAAAAATATTACAGCAACCACCGGCGGATTGGAATAAGAGTTCTATATGGGAACTATAAATACCCCGAAATAGCCCATAAAAAAGCCCGCCCAGCTGGACTGGGCGGGCTTTCGATGTAGTAAATTTACAGCGCTAACATGCGCACTCAATCGATACTGTAGGTCGCGTGCCCGGCCTTGATGGCGCCCGCGTCGCGCAGCACCGTGCCCGCGCCTTCCGGCAGGCGCTGCCAGCGGCCCGGGGCCACCACCTGCAGGGAATGGGGCTGCTGCCGGAACACGCGCTGGTAATAGCTCCGCCAATCCTCCAGGTCGAGGGCGCGCACCGCTTCCGCCAGGCGGTCGCGGCCGTCGAAGTCGTACTGTTTCTTGGCAATGGACTGCCAGTAGAACTCGGCGCGCTCCCAAAGATTTTTGTCCGGCTTGGTAATCTCGCTGATCAGCGCCCCCTTGTGGCGTGCAAACTGCTGTGCGTCCGTCGCCGCCGGCACGCTGTCCATAAAGCGGTCGATGGCCGCCGCGACATCGGGGGCGGAGGCGCTGGGTGACTGGATCAGCAGGACCATCCCCGGCACATCCAGCTGGGACCAGGGAATGGCGGCCACCACGTAACCCAGCTGCTGCTCGGTGCGCAGCTGCTGGAAAAAGCCCGACTTGATCACCTGCACGCTGAGCGCGGTGGCGGCGCGATCGTGCCAGGTATCCCCCGCGCCCTGCAGGTACCAGGCGATGACCGAGTCGTCGTGGGGCACGTCCACGGCGTACTGCAGCGACTCGCCCGGCGCCAGCGCCAGCACCCGCAGCGGCGGTAGCGGGGGCGTCGCCCCATTGGCCAGCAGGCGGCCCACCTGCTCGCTGACGCCCTCAACCGCCGCCGGCGTGTAGTTGCCGTAGATCATGGTTTCCGCGGTGGCCCCGCGCCAGAAATCCCCGGCGTAGGCCTCGACATCCGCCAGGCTCATGCCCTCCAGGGCCTCGATCAGGGCCTGCTCGCCCCACTCCCCGTACAGCAAGGCCTCGCGCAGGTCGTCGATCACCTGGCTGGAGGGACGCTTGGCCACCACGTTGCGCAGCCCGCGAATCATGTCCGCGCGGATATTGGCGTATCGCCCCGGGTCGAAATCCGGCCGCCGCACCGCTTCCAGCAGGCGTTCAAGCAACAGGCCCTGCTTGTCGTTGTAGCCACTGATGCGCAGGCTGATGCCCTGGGCGTGCTTATAAAGATCAAAGCTCAATCCCGCCAACAGGGCGGGATAGGCGAACTCGTTCACCGCATCCTTGAGCAGCGCCGTGTACAGCACCGCAGCGGCGGTTTGTTCCGCACTCTGGCCCACCGTCGGCGACCGGAAATTGATGTAGGTTGCCCCCTTGGGCAGGCGGAATTCGCCGTCCTGCAGGAACCACACCGCCTGCCTGCCGGACTGCAACACCCGCTGCGGCGCCGCCGGCACCGCCTCTTCCAGTGGCACCAGCGACACATCCTCGGCGATGAACTCGTTGGGCGCGGGCAGGTGCAATTCCGGCTCGTCACCGGCGCCGGTCCAGCGTTGCAGCGCCGGCCCGCCGGCGACCCGCCGCGCATAGGGCACCTGGTAGTGTTCACTGACCCGATCGGTCTGCACGCTGCCATCGGTCAGTGTCACCAAAGCGTTGCCGGGCACTACCGCCGACAGCAATTCCCGCAATTCGGCGGGCTGGTAATCGCTCATCAAGTAGGGCCCCTGCAGCACGTCTTGGGGCTGGTAGTAGTGCATGCCGCTGGCCAGGCCACTCACGTAGTTTATCGGCTCGGGCTCCTCCTTGAAGCGGAAGCGCAACGCCGCCAGCTGCGATTGCTCCTGGTACAGCCATTGCTGGGGCCCTTCCTCGCGCAGCATGTCCAGGTAGGCGAACAACAGCTGCAACACGCGCTCGTACTGGGCCACGCCCTTTTCGGTGAGCGCGATGTTGATACTGAACAGGCTGCCGCCGCGCCAGGCCAGCCCCGAACCCGCGGACAGACTCTCGGCCAAACCCTCGGCCTTGAGCTGGGACAGTACGCTGCCCTCGCCCTCGTGTCCCACCAGGTTGCCGAGATACGACAGCGGCTGAACGCGATAGTCCTCGCGGTAGTCCGCCACCGGGAAGGACAGCTCCAGCTGGCGCAGGGTGGCCTGGGGCTTTACTTTTACCAGCATCGGCAGGTCACCGGCGGCAAACAGGGGAGCCTCGATGTCCTCCGGCTCGTAGCCGCGGTTGGGTACCTGCGAGAACAGCGGCCTCACCAGCGATTCCAGCTCGTCGAGGGACTCCTTGCCCAGCACCACCAGGCGCATGGCGTTGGCCGAATAGTGGCGGTCGTAAAACCTGAGCAGGTCGTCGCGAATGGCGGAGTCCGGCTTGTCCGCCAGGGTATCCAGACTACCCACCGCGAACTGGCTGAAGGGGTGCTCGGGGTTCATCACCGATTGCAGCACGTCCAGGCCGCGGCGCGGGTCGCTTTTCAGCCCCATCTGGTACTCCGCCTGTACCGCATTCTTCTCGCGCTCGACATATTCGGCATCGAAGCGCGGCGCGATAAAGAACTGGGCAAAGCGATCCAGGGCGCCGGGCAGGAATGACGCATTGACGTCGAAGAAATAATTGGTGTGCTCGAAGCTGGTGTAGGCGTTGCGCGTGCCGCCGTGCTCGGTAATGAACGCTTCGTACTCCGCGGGATCGGGATACTTGTCGGTTCCCAGGAACAGCATGTGCTCCAGGAAATGGGCCAGGCCGCCGCGCCCCTCGGGGTTGTCGCCGCTGCCGACCATCACGTCAAGCGCCGCCGCCGCCTTGGGCGCGTCGGGGTCGGAGACCAGCAGCACCTGCATGGCGTTGTCGAGCACCAGCAGGCGGTAGGCGTGATCGTCGTTGGGGCTCTGGACCGGACTGACGTCTAGCGGGCCAGTTTCGCGCGCGGGACTTGCGGCGCAGGCCGCCAGCACGAGGGCCAGGAAAAGGGTCAACAGGGTTCTGCCACCCCGCAGCGGGTGTATCACCGGCATCGCTTACTCCGTTGTTTGTAGGGATTGGCCCGGCTCTTCCGTCCGGGTCGGCCAGGCGTTGATAATTGCCTTGATCAGGGTCGCCAGGGGAATGGCAAAGAACACGCCCCACAGCCCCCAGATACCACCAAAGAACAGCACCGCGAGGATGATGGCCACCGGGTGCAGGTTCACGGCTTCGGAAAAAAGCAGAGGCACCAGTACGTTGCCGTCCAGGGCCTGGATGATGAAGTAGACCAGCACCAGGTAATAAAATTCACTGGTAAAGCCCCATTGAAAATAGGCGACGATCACCACCGGCAGGGTCACCAGGGCCGCGCCGATATAGGGAATAATCACCGACAGGCCCACCAACAGGGCGAGCAGCGCGGCGTAATTGAGCCCCATCCACACGAAGCACACGTAGCTGGTGGCGCCGACGATCAGGATTTCCAGCACCTTGCCGCGGGCGTAGTTGGCCACCTGCATGTTCATTTCACCCCAGATACGCCGCAACAGGGGGCGCTCCCGGGGCAGGAAACTGCCGCACCAGGCGAGGATCTGCTGCCGGTCCTTGAGAAAGAAAAACACCAGTATGGGAATCAGAATGACGTACACCAGCACGGTAAGGATGCTGGGAATAGTCGCCAGGGAGCGGGTGACCAGGGTCTGGCCAAACTCAGCCAGCTCGGTCTGGGCCATGGACATCACCTGGTTCAACTGCTTTTCGCCGACGAACTCGGGATAGCGCGCGGGCAGCACGCCGAGCAGGTCGCGGCCCTGTTCCAGCATGCGCGGCATCTCCGCCGCCAGGGCCAGCAACTGGCGCCAGGCCAGCGGCAGCAGGCCAAAGATGAAGCCGAAAAAGGCGCCGACAAATACCAGGAAGGCGACACTCACCCCCACCCACTGCGGCAGGCCGTGGCGCTGCAACTGGATGGCCACCCCCTGCATCAGGTAGGCCAGGACAATGGCGGCGAGTACCGGCGCCAGGATGTCGCCGATGGTCATCAGCAACACCACGCTGACGGTGAGCAGCACCAGCAGCAGGATCGATTCTTCCTCGAACAGGTAGCGCTGGTACCACTTGTTGAATATTTCCAGCATGGCGATCAGGCCTTCTGCAGCAGGTGGATGTAGACCCCATCCTGCTCCCCGGAGGCCAGCAGCCGGTGGCCGGACTGCTCGGCGAAGACCTGGAAGTCACGCACCGAACCGCGATCAGTGGCGATCACGCGCAACTGCTCGCCACTGGCCAGGCCGTTGAGGGCCCGCTTTGCCATTAACAGCGGCATGGGACATTGCAGGCCTGTGGCGTCCACTTCCTGTACTGCGGGCTCGGTCATCAAGGGCACTACCATCAATTAATGCGGCGCCCAGTATATCCATTCACTCCTGCCCGCCCAACAGAGTCTGAACTTTTCCGCCGCGGGCCACTCTTAGCTGATGAAAGCCCAGATTCGAGCTGGTGAGAAGCCAAATTCCGCGAGGTGTGGCCCATGACGTACAATAGAGGCGACCCCGCAGCCCTTTGATGTGATCTCCCTGTGCCCAAGCGTTATTCCCTACAATCCGCCCTGCGCCCGCTGAGCCTTGCCCTGGCACTCGCGCTGGCGTCGGGTCCGGCGTCGGCACAGCGCACCGAGGACCTGAAACTGCCCAACCTGGGCGAGGCCAGCACCAGCCTGTTCTCGGCGGAATACGAGCACCAGCTGGGGCGCACCTGGCTGCGCATCTTCCGCAGCCAGGTGCCCACCGTCGATGACCCGCTGCTGTTCGACTACCTCGAGAACCTGATCTATCGCCTGGTCACGCACAGCCAGCTGCAGGACCGCCGGGTGGACCTGGTGGTGGTGGACAACCCCACGATCAATGCCTTCGCCGTGCCCGGCGGGGTCATCGGGGTACACAACGGCCTGCTGCTCTACGCCCAGACCGAGGACGAACTGGCCACCGTATTGGCCCACGAGATCGCCCACCTCAGCCAGCGGCACTTTTCCCGCCGGGTGGAATTCCAGAAGGCCCAGACGCCGCTGAACCTGGCGGCCATGCTCGCGGGCTTCGTACTCATGGCCACGGCGGGCGGCGACGCCGGCATGGCGGCGCTGTCGGCGGCACAGGCCGCGGCCCAGGACTCCGCGCTGCGCTACAGTCGCAGCAACGAGGCGGAGGCGGACCGGGTGGGCATGCAGACCCTGGTCGACGCGGGCATGGACCCACGCGCGGCACCCGCCATGTTCGAGCGCATGCTACAGGCCACCCGCTATACCAGCGGCAACCGGATACCGGAATTCCTGCGCACGCACCCGCTGTCGGAAAACCGGATCGCCGACACCCGCAACCGGGCCCGCCAATACCCTGAACGGCCGCCGGCGGTCAATTTGGAATACCAGTTGATGCGCGCCCGGGTAGTGAATCAGCTGGCCGACACGCCAGAGGAGGCGGTACAGAAGTTCCGCAGCGAACTCGACGGCACGACCCGCTCCCCCGAAGCCTCGCGCTACGGCCTGGTGCTGGCCCTGACCGCGGCGGGCCGGGCCGACGAGGCCAGCCTGGAACTGGACACCATCTGGTCCGACGACCCTTCGCGGCTGGAATACCTGATTGCCGATGCCGAGATCGATATGGCCCGCAATCAGGCGGACCAGGCCGCGGAAAAGCTGGCCAAACGACTGAAGCGCTCGCCCGGCAACCACCCGCTGACCATGACCTACGCCAAGGCGCTGATGCGCGACCAGCAGGCCCACGTGGCGGAGGAAGTGCTGGTGGAACAGAGCAAGCGCAGGCCCAATGACCCCTCTCTGTGGTACCTGCTGGCTGAAGTGCAGGGGCTGTCGGGCAACATTGTCGGCCTGCACCAGTCCCGGGCCGAGTACTTCATCCTCAACGGCGTGCTGGACCAGGCGGAAAAACAGTTGAACTACGCCCTGAAACTGACCCGCAGCGACTATCCCACCACGGCGAAAATCAACCAGCGGTTGCAGGATATCGCCAAGCTGCGCGAGCAGATGGACCTGTAGCGATCAAAGCCACCCGTCGGGCCGGTTGCAACCGGCCTGCCGGGACGGATTCAACCGCAAAGCGCTGCAATGAGGGGCGACGATAGGAAGCGGCGCAATAAATTGCGCCCTACAGGGAGCGCGCCCGCCCGCGTAGGGTCGAATTCATTCGACCGATGCACGGCGTCACCCGGCCACGGCGCGGACGAAATAAACGGCCCTAAAAAAGGGGCCTCCCCTCCGCCGCACAAGGTGCGGTCTCACCCATGTAGGGTCGAATTCATTCGACCAAAGGCGACGGCGCCCCCACCAAAAAGCGAACGGCCTCAGGCCTTGCCCTTGACCGCAACCTTGAGCTGCGCGGCAAAATCCAGCATGCGCCGCAGGGGCACCATGGCCCGCTCGCCCAGGGCCGCGTCGACGAAAACTTCGTTGTCGTCCCGGTCGAACACCCCGGCCAACGCCTCCAGCTCGTTCATCGCCATCCACGGGCAGTTGGCGCAACTGCGACAGGTAGCCCCCTTGCCCGCGGTGGGCGCAATCAGGAATTCCTTGTCCGGCGCCTGCTGCTGCAGCTTGTAGAAAATACCCTGGTCGGTGGCGACGATGAAACGCTCGTTGTCCATCTCCTGGGCGGCGCGAATGATCTGGGTGGTGGAACCCACCCGGTCGGCCAGCTCCAATACCGGAGCGGGGGACTCCGGGTGCACCAGTACCGCCGCGTCCGGGTAGACCTGCTTCAGGTCGGCGATCCCGCGGGCCTTGAACTCCTCGTGCACGATACAGGCGCCATCCCACATCAGGATGTCGGCGCCGGTTTCCCTGCGCACGTAGTCGCCCAGGTGCTTGTCCGGCGCCCAGATAATTTTCTCGCCACGGGCGGCCAGGTGCTCCGCCACATCCAGCGCGATACTGGAAGTCACCACCCAGTCAGCGCGCGCCTTCACCGCCGCGGAGGTATTGGCGTACACCACCACGGTGCGATCCGGGTGGGCGTCGCAAAACGCGGCGAACTCATCCGCGGGGCAGCCCAGGTCCAGGGAACAGGTGGCCTCCAGGGTGGGCATCAACACCCGCTTGTCGGGGGTGAGAATCTTGGCGGTCTCGCCCATGAACTTCACGCCGGCAACCACCAGGGTGCGGGCCGGGTGATCGTGGCCAAAGCGCGCCATTTCCAGCGAGTCGGACACGCAGCCACCGGTCTCCTCGGCCAGCGCCTGGATGGCCGGCGACGTGTAGTAATGCGCCACGATCACCGCGTTTTCCGCGGCCAGGCGCTGTTTGATGCGCGCCTTCAGCGCCTCCTCCTGGTCGGGGGAGAGCTGGCTGCGCTCGGCGCGGTCCAGATGATGTTGCACCTGCTGGCGGATCGATTCCAGTTTTTCGGAAGCTAGACTCATAGGATGTACTGCGGAGGGTTCATACAGTTGGGCCTGCCCAGTTTACCACAGTTTGGCGGGCTGGAAATTTGCCTCTTGTACAGTAAAGTGGGGACAACAACAGCAATAACAAGGGCTTTGGCAGTGAAACAATACGATTACGTGAACACGCGGCGCGAAGACGTGCGCCCCATAACAGACCGGCAAGTCCCCGTGGTACGCTTCTTCCTGAAATGGGCCACACGTATTCAGGTGGCCGGGTTCCGCGCCAGCAAGGGCCGCATCATGAACACCTTCCCCGGCGGCTACCCCGTGTGCGTGGTCACCACCACGGGAGCGAAATCGGGCAAGCCGCGACGCATTGCCCTGATCCACCTGCCCCACGGGGACGACAAGCTGATGGTCGCCTCGCAGGGCGGCATGCCGCGCAATCCCGCCTGGTATTACAATGTGAAAGCCCACCCCCGGGTACACATTATGGTGGACGGCCAGGAACACGCATACGAGGCGCGCCAGGTCAGCGCCGAAGAAAAAGCCGAACTGTGGCCTCACCTGCTCTCGCTGTACCCCGATTTCGACGAGTACCAGGCCCGCACCGACCGCGACATCCCGGTATTTCGCTGCACCCGCTGCCGCTAGCGGGCCAAGCGCAGCGTCCGATAACCGACCTCCGCCCCACAGCGCCCAGGCCGCACAATAGCCGAAGACTTGTAAAGCGACGGCGAATCGCTTACCTTGCCGCAACCAGCAATGATTCCCATTTACATTTCAAGGTATCCCATGAAAGCAACCGCGGCCGCCCTGGCAATTTCCGCCCCCCTTCTTTTTTTCGCCGCCGGTGCCGGCGCCGACGAACAGCGCTTCGACCACTACCAGGGGGCGCCTTCGGCCACGGTGACGGAGGCCCTGAGCAACCTCGAGGCCTACAATGAATACCTGGCGACACTGCTCGCCAAAGACGCATTGAGCGACGCGGACATGGGCAAGATCCACCAACTCAGCTACACCCTGGAAAACGCCCTCCAGCGCCTGGACCAGGAACTGGACGACATTGCCGCGACACTGGAGGAGGTCCACCTCGGGTCGGAGCAACTCCAGGGCGATCGCGTGCGCCACAACGGCCTGGACTACCTGAAACGCAGTCGCCAGCTGACCGGTCGGTAGCCGCGCAAGCTCACACGGCTTCGCCTCCCGGACCGGCATCGCCCACCGGGCGAACGGCGCCCGCCGCGCCATTGCCCGGTGTTCCACGCCGGGCAATGGCGGCGAAAACCGGCGCTATTCCGGCCTTCGGCGCCACCCGCCTTTTAGTATCCTCAGGCACCAATCAATCAATCCCAACGGGCAACTGTTCCCTGCCAGCACTCTCGGCCACGGCACTATTTAACAAACATTCACTAGAATTTCGCTAAGAACCCGCGTATAACTTCATGTTATATATAGAATTAGCGGGCAAGCCATCCGGGACTCCCAGGCGGGACAACAGTAACAAATCGCTGCGGGAGAGGACGATGCAGGGGCACCAGTGGAACAGCACACCGTTCTGATCATATCCGAGAACCGGGCGGATCACCTGGTTCTGTCGGCCTGCCTGGAGCGCGCCCAGCCCTCCCGCTTCTCACTTGCCAGCGCCGACTCCATGGAGCGCCCGCTCGAGGCCCTGCTGGACCCCAACATCGACGCGGTGATCATGGCCGAGGGGCCGGAAACCGAGTACCTGCTGCGCCTGGCCCAGAAACATCATGTCTCCACCCCCATCATTATGCTGCTGGAAGAGCCGAGCGGCGACATGGCCAACCGCCTGCGGGACTACGGCGCCCAAGACTATCTGGCGCGGGGACAGCTGCAGGACGCGCTGGTGCACCGGGTACTGGATTACAGCATCCAGCTGAAGCAGGCGCGGATGCAGATCGAGCAGCTGTCCAATCGCGACAGCCTGACCGGCGCCCTGAACCGCCTCGGCTTTCGCGCCCACCTGGAGCGCGCGATGGAGCGCTCGCGGCGCTACAGCTTCAACACCGCCCTGCTCTACGTCAACATCGACCGCTTCTCCAATATCAACGACCACTACGGCGAAAACAACGGCGACCTGCTGATCAAGACCCTCTCGCGCCGGCTATCCAATAAGCTGCGCAACACCGACAGCCTGGCGCGGCTTGGCGGGGACGAATTCGCCGTGGTGCTGGAGGATGTGAGCTCCGCCGCGGACGTGGAGATAATCGCCGGAAAAATGCTCAAGTCCCTGGCGACACCGGTCATTCTCAATGAGCATCAGGTTTCGGTGGACGTCAGTATCGGCGCCGCCCTGTTCCCCGAGGACGGGCTGGAGTTTTCCGACATCGTCGAGGCCGCCCGCGGCGCCATGTTGCAGGCCAAATCGGTGGCTGGCAGCAAGTTCATCCGCTACTGCGGCCAAATCCAGTTTGACGCCGCGGGCGGCAATAGTCTGGCCGCGGAGCTGCGCACCGCGGCGCGCAAGAACCAGTTCGAATTGCACTACCAGCCCCGGGTAGACCTGGCCACGGGTCAACTGGCCGGCCTCGAAGCCCTGTTGCGCTGGAACCACCCCGAACGCGGTCTGCTTTGCCCGGGGGAATTCCTCGCCGAGTGCGAGGATATGGGGCTGATGAAAACCATCGGCTACCAAGTGATCCAGCACGCCTGCTTTGCCATCAATTGGCTGGAGGAACAGGGGCTGGGCAATGTCGACGTGGCGGTGAACGTCTCGTTTTCGCAGATCCAGGACGAACGCTTCCTCGGAGTGATCAAGGACATTCTCGAGCGCACCGGTGCGGACGCGGGGCGCCTGGAGCTGGAACTCACCGAAAGTACCATTCTCAAAAGCCCCGGCGCCATCAAGGCACGGATGGACGAGCTGCGCCTGCTCGGTATTTCGTTCTCGCTGGACGATTTCGGCACGGGCTTTTCCCAGCTGTCCCACCTCACCGAGCTGCCCATTGCCGCGCTCAAGGTGGATGCGGCCTTCGTACGCGAACTACCGCATAACCCGCAGCAGGTGGCGGTGTGCACGATGATCATCGAAATGGCACGCCGGCTATCGATGAAGGTTATCGCCGAAGGCGCCGAAACTTTCGAGCAGGTGGAGTTCCTGCGCCAACAACTGTGCCATGAGGTACAGGGGTTCTACTACAGTCCGGCCATTCCCCTGCAGCAGCTGCCGCGCTTTGTCCAGGAGCAACGATTCAAACGCAGCGAGCGCATCCCCTCGTGAACTGGGCCTCATTAACACCCAATACCCTAGGCTCCGGGCGCGGCTGGTGTTAGCCTAGCGTCAATCGCAGCCGGTCAGCGAACAAACATGTCAGCCAACATCCAGCCCAGGCTCCGCGCAAAGATCCTGGTCAGTGACGACGACGCCAACGTGCGCCTGCTGACCCGGCAGTGCCTCGAGGCAGAGAACATGACGGTGGTGGAGGCCAGCAACGGGCCCGAAACCATCGACATGTTCGTGCGCGAGCGGCCGGACCTGGTATTCCTCGACGTGGAAATGCCGGGGATGAGCGGCCTGGAGGTCTGCAAGCGCATTCGCCAGATGCCGCAGGGCGAATCGATCCCCATCATGATCGTAACCGGCTCCGACGACCGGCAGTCCATCGACCAGGGCTTCGAGGCGGGTGCCACGCAGTACAAGACAAAGCCGGTGAACTGGTCCCTGCTGGGGCGCGACGTGCAGTACATGTTGCGCGCCAGCAACGCCTTTAACGCCCTCAAGCGGCAGGAGGACCGGCTTCGCTACCTGGCCTACTACGACCCGCTTACCAGCCTGCCCAATCGTCGCAGCTTCAACGAACAGCTGAATCGCATCCTCAAGCGCTGCCAACGGCACAACTCCCATGCCGCGCTGCTGTTTATCGACCTGGATCATTTCAAACGCATCAACGACTCCATCGGTCACGGCCGCGGCGACCGCCTGCTGGTGGAAATTGCCAAGCGCCTGAGCATGGAGCTGCGCGAAGACGACGCGATCAACTATTTCTCCGACAGGAACGCGGAGAACCAGAACGAATACGGGACGGAAATCGCCCGCCTTGGCGGCGACGAATTTACCGTAGTGCTCTCGGACATTCCCGATACCTCGCATGTGGAAACAGTGGCGCGCCGTATCCTGCGCAGCCTGTCCGCACCGATTGCCCTGCAATCCCACAACCCGGTGGTGACCCCCAGCATCGGCATTGCCCTATACCCCCAGGACGGCACCGATCCGGACAGCCTGGTGCGCAATGCCGACACCGCCATGTATGTGGCGAAGGCCGAGGGGCGCGCCTGTTATCGCTTTTACAACGAAGAAATGAACGCCAAGGCAGTGGAACAGCTCAAGATGGAGGAAGAGCTGCGCCACGCCATGGAAAACCACGAGCTGGAACTGCGCTACCAGCCCCAGATATCCACCGACACCTGCACCGTGGTGAGCATGGAGGCCCTGGTGCGCTGGAAACATCCGGAGCGGGGCATGGTGCCGCCCAACGAATTCATACCGGTTGCGGAGCGCACGGGGCTGATCATTGAGCTCGGCGAATGGGTGCTGGCCGAGGTCGCGCGGGACTGTATGCGCTGGCAGGCCCAGGGGCTGCCTGATTTTCGCGTCAGCGTGAATATCTCGCCCATTCAGTTCAGCCAGAGCGGGCTGGCACAGCGCATGGCGGACATCCTGCAGCGGGCCGGCATGCCCCCCCATCGCATAGAACTGGAGCTTACCGAAAGCGCCATCATGACCGATGCGGAAACCAATATCGAAAAACTGCGGCAGCTCAAGGATATCGGGCTGGCACTGGCGGTGGACGACTTCGGCACCGGCTATTCCTCCCTCAGCTACCTGAAACGCTTCCCCATCGATACCCTGAAAATCGACCAGAGTTTTGTCGCCGATCTCGACAGTCCCGACGGCGCCGCCATCGTCGATGCGATCCTCGCGCTATCGAGCACCCTCAACCTGCGCGTGATCGCCGAGGGAATCGAGACCGAGGAGCAGCTGCGCTACCTCCTGGAAAAACGTTGCGAACTGCTGCAGGGCTACTACTTTTCACGTCCGGCCTACCCGGAGGACGTTCCCGCCCTGCTCAGACAGGATTACAAGTCACTGCTGAATAGCGTGGCGGTGGCGGAATAGCTTCGGGAATGCTCAAACACAACCTTGCCCTTGCGCTATTGGCAGTGCTGGCGTTATCCCCGCTCACCGGCCAGGCGGACGAAGCCCCCTTACGAGTGATGCTCCAGGGAGAATCCAGCAGCCAGCTCTCTACCCTGGTTGAACTCAAGGGGGGGACCGTCACCCACAACCTGCATATCATCAACGCGGTGGGCGCCCTGGTCAGCCGGCAGCAGCTCGAGGCCATTGTCGACTCCCCCCTGGTCAGCCGGCACATTGACGATCTCTCCCTGACCCCTCCACCGCCGGTACAGGAGGCCTGCAATGTAGGCGGAGCGCTTGAACTGGACTTCGACAAGGACGCACTCCACTGGCGCCTGTACAACAAAGGCAGTGACACAGTGGCCCTGGAAACACTGCGCATGCATTGGCCCGGGCGGCTCGGCGAGTTGCGCAAAGCCACCCTCGATGGCACTGACCTCATGCCGGGGCAAAGCCTTCCGCCAGGCCCCGACAAAGTCGAATTGACGGTGCCGCAAGGGATTGAGGCACGCATCAATAGTGAGCATTTACTTACGTTTCAATTCAGCCATTTCAAAGGCTCACCGCCATCCATTGAGCAACATGAAATCGATTTAGAGGCTGAATTCACTGGCGGCTGTGTCACCGAACTCATCCCTGGATACGCCGAATACGGCAGCGACACCTACTATCCCACGGTCTCCGGCGCCGCCGAACTGCACCAGCACGGCGTTACCGGCCGGGGAGTCGCCGTTGCGGTACTGGACTCCGGGCTCTGGGAACACGAGAACCTCACCAGGGACACCCGGGGCCGACAGCGCATTGCGGGACGTTACGACGCCATAGCGGATATTGCCGACTCCGAGGTATTTGACGAGAGCGGGCACGGCACGCACATGACCAGCGTACTCGCCAACAGCGGGGCGGTGACCCGGAAAGGCGCACCGGAAAACAGCTTCATGGGCATAGCCCCTGACGTCGACATCGTGGCGGTTAAGGCCTTCAACAAAACAGGGAAGGGGGACTTTCTCGATATTGTGCGCGGCATCCAGTGGGTTGTGGATAACCGGGAAAGACTCGGCATCCGGGTACTCAACCTTTCCTTCGCCGCCCGCCCGCGCTGGCCGTATTGGCTGGACCCAATCAACCAGGCCCTGATGCGCGCCTGGCAAGCGGGCATCGTTGTGGTTGCCGCCGCCGGCAATGAGGGCCCCGACGCCATGACGGTGGGCTCTCCCGGTAACCTGCCGTATATCATCACCGTCGGCGCAGTCACCGATTCCTGGACCCCCAACGACCGCAATGACGACTACGTTCCGGATTTTTCGTCCCGCGGCCCCACGCCGAGCGGTCACATCAAGCCCGATATTGTCGCACCGGGCGGCCATATCTCCGGCATTACCCGCCCGGGGTCGACACTTACCCAGGAGCACCCCGATTATCTGCTAAACAACGGCGAATTTGTGATGACAGGCACCTCCCAGGCCAGCGCCCTGGTGAGTGGCATCGCATCCCTGCTGCTGCAACTGGAACCGGACCTGACCCCAGACGATGTTAAATGCAAGCTCATCTCCAGCGCAGAGTTTGCCATCAATCGCGACGGCCGCCTGGCCTACAGCCCATTCCAGCAGGGTAACGGCTACGCAAGCGCCACACGGGCAGTCACGCTCGGCAAACGGGGCTGTGGCAACGTCGATATGGACCTGGCGCAGGAAATCGACAACATCCAGCATTACGAAGGCCCCGCCATCATCACCGAAGACGGCAGCGCCACCCTGCCCGGGCTATCGGAACTCTACGCAGGCAAACCCTCCGCCAAGGGACCCAGTGACGATCGGCGATGGGGGGTAAAAGCCCACATCGAACGCAAAAACGGCCCCTCCCCCGAAGAGGCCTCGCCGATCGACTGGACCCAGCACTACCTCGAGGAAAAGTCAGCCATTGACCGGCTTGCGCGCCAGCGGCCCGCCCATCCCGGCAAGGCTCCGGACCGGCAGTAACCCAAGCCCGGCCAGCCCCAGACACCCCATTCGGGGCATATACAACCCCCCTTGAAAGGCTAATACTTTTAGCTGTTAAATCAGGAGCTTGCGCCACACCTCCCCCCTCGGCGCCACACTCCCCACCCCCACTCCGGGGGCGCTAACCCAAAATGGGTATATACAACCCTTCCTCCCCCCGAGCCCGAAACGTATAAAGTTTGCAAGCACTCGGAAACAAAGGTGTGATCTGCATCGCAGGGGCATTCTCAGTTTCGGGATATAGGTCACAGGTGATAGTGACAGAAATTTTTAGTGGTTATTTAAGGTGGGCGGAAAAATGAAATCTATCAAAAGTACACTGGGACGTTCGGTAGCCTTTATCTCTCTTGCAGCTGCCCCCATGGTCGCAATGAGTGCAAACTCTGCTCAGGAAGCTGAGATTCAAGATGCCGCCACCCAAGTGCACAAAGTTAGCCACTCGCTTGCTTCAGAAGTCACTTATGCCGCTCGGAATAGCTACAAGTGGAATGCGGCAGAGCAAAACTCCGCTTCTAGCGCCCACTGGTCAGCCACCACAGACCGAAACAAGAGCTACAAATGGGGCGCTGACTCGATTGAGAAACCTAGCAGCGCAGAGTACGCCGGCGCCACTCCTTATCAGTGGAGTACAAAAAATGTAGCCGAGCAAGCTGGATACAAATGGAGCATCCGCTCCTTCCCTGAACAAGCTGGCTACAAGTGGAGCATCCGGTCTACGGCTGAGCAAGCCGGATATAAATGGAGCATCCGATCCGCTGCTGAACAAGCCGGATACAAATGGAGCATCCGCTCCTTCCCTGAACAAGCTGGCTACAAGTGGAGTATCCGGTCCACCGCTGAACAAGCCGGATACAAATGGAGCATCCGCTCCTTCCCCGAACAAGCTGGCTACAAGTGGAGTATCCGGTCCACCGCTGAACAAGCCGGATACAAATGGAGCATCCGCTCCTTCCCCGAACAAGCTGGCTACAAGTGGAGTATCCGGTCCACCGCCGAACAAGCCGGATACAAATGGAGCATCCGCTCGTTCGCCGAACAAGCCGGTTATAAGTGGAGTATCCGAAGCTTTTCTGAACAGGCTGGCTACAAATGGAGTATTCGCTCCCAACCTGAACAAGCAGGTTACAAATGGAGCATTCGGTAAGACCGCGTCATACCTAGTCAGGTAGCATTCGTGCATAGCGGCCCAGGGGTCTACATTCTGGGCCACCCTCCCCCCCCTTACCCTCCCTTATAGTCTGAAAGCCCACAATCATTTAGACTCGAAAAATCTATCGAGCTTGGGCTAACTACATGCGGCAGTATGTACTTATAATTTTACTAATAGGTGTATTCGGGCTGCTTTCCGCCCCTGGGAGCGCTAGTGCCCAAAATTTACCACCGAGTATAAATTTCAGAAAAGCAGCTTTCTCATCTGATTTAACTCAGCAAAGTGTAAGTCAGTCTTTTCAGGACTCAACAGGAGCAATGTGGTTTGTATCCCAAGAAGGATTAAACCGATACAATGGCCACGAGCTTGAAAATTACAGATACTCTGCTGCCAATCCCCACACACTAAGTTCCGATAACGTCACACATATAACAGAAGATATAAACGGACGCATATGGGTTTCTACTATAGGCGGTGGACTCAATCAGTATCATCCAGTAAAAAATACATTTTCTGCCTTAACTAGTGACGGCTCAAATACATCTGTTTTTTCAAATAACATATACACAGTATTTGCGGACAAATCTGGTCGTATCTGGCTAGGTTACGAAAACGCATTCAGCTCTTACGACCCAAAGCTCAACCAATTTAAACACTTTTTTCCAAACGGAAACGATATCCCTGCTCTAGGAGAGGTTCGAAGCTTCGCTGAGTCTTCGGATGGCGCTATCTGGGTAGCCACCACAGCATCTGGCATACTGAGAGTTTTACCCGGCAATCATAGTATCAAGGTTATCAAAAGCGCCAAAAACTCCGAAAAATCCCCTGTATCAAACACTTTCTTGAAACTACTTGCAGATGACAACGGCTATATTTGGGCATCTTCCCTTGAGTCAGGTCTGAGTGTGATCGATTCAAGCACACTTGAAGTCAACAACTATAAACATACAGGCACCGATCTGAACTCTCTTTCCTCGAATAAAACTTACGACGTCTTCCAGGATAACGCCAAGAATATATGGGTAGGAACCCAGGAAGGGCTTAATCTTTTTGATCCAATAACAGAGACATTTTCTCGTTATTCAATAAGCAACTCGCAATTACCCGACAATCGAATCTATAGCGTCTTTCAATCACGTGATGGTCAATACTGGATAGGCACATACAATGGGCTCGCATCGGGAGCAATCGCCCTTTTCCCAAAATTCGACTCTGCGAACAACAATTTGGCAAGCGACTCAGTTAATGCATTTGCCGAAACAGGTGATGGCAGCTTCTGGGTAGGCACGGATGAAGGGCTTAACCGCCTGAGGAGCGGCCACCAAACATTCGAATGGATTAACGAATATACATATCCAGGAATTTCTAGCTCAATCGTAATGAGCCTTCTTGGTGAAGACTCTATTCTCTGGGTTGGGACATTTAATGGCGGCCTGAATAGAATTGATTTAGACACAAATGAAGTTACCGTATTCAGGCATTCTCCGATAAAGAAGAACTCCATTGCAGCAAATGGCATAACTTCTATTGTGCGCGCATCTGATGGAAAGCTATACGCTGGCACTTTTGGTGGAGGGCTTAGCATTCTCGATGAAAACTCTGGAAGCTTCACCAACCTGACACACAACCCACTCGATGCAAATAGCATAAGTAGCAATCGTGTCATCGCGCTATTTGAAGACTCTCTAGGAATCATATGGGTTGGCACCGAAAGTGGCCTAAACAAACTTGAACCAGGCGCCAAGAGATTTACAAGAATATTCTCCAAGAGGGGAGATTCAGATGGAATTTCGAACGATATGGTTTGGGCTTTCTTTGAAGATGAAAACCAAGATTTATGGCTAGGAACTAATGGCGGAGGACTAAATCGCTGGCAACTAGAGGATAGAGCACGAGGTATTGAAAAATTTGAGCACTATGCTGAAAACGTTTCGCTTCCAAGTTCACATATATACGGGATTCAATCTGGCACACACGGAAATTTATGGCTTTCGCACAATAGCGGCGTAACAAAACTCAATCCAATAACTGAAAATATTAAGCACTATGGTGTAAGAGATGGCCTTCAGGATACCGAATTTAACATGGGGGCGTCCTTTAAATCGAAAGGAGGCCAAATATATTTTGGAGGGAATCATGGTTACAACCAAATAGACACAAAGACTTTACCCACTGCCAAGCCACCACCTCAAGTTAGCATTTCCGATATTAGGGTAATGAATATCAGGCGCGAACTCGGAGAATCATATAGCAATATTTCTGAGCTCACACTTGGCTATCAGGACAAAATGGTATCTATTGAATTTTTTGCCGCAGACTATTCCAACCCGGATCTGATTCAATATGCCTATAAGTTAGAAGGTATCAATCCAGATTGGGTAATTTCGGACTCCTCTAGAGTCGCAACATTTACCACATTACCGTCAGGAAATTATAGATTGCGTTTAGCTGCCGCCTCCCCTGACGGCACATGGAACTGGAATGGCGCCTCACTACCGATTGTAGTCAATCCGCCACCCTGGAGGAGCCTTCCCGCGTACTTCATTTATTTGGGCCTTATTAGTGTAGCGATATTTTTACTAGTGTCACGACAAAAGCGAGCTTCTCTACAGGCAAAGCAACGGCAAGAAGAACTTGAAAGAAAAGTTTCAGAAAGAACAGTTGATCTAGAAAAAGCAAGAAAAACTGCCGAGGAAGCTAATCAAGCAAAATCAAAATTTCTTGCAACGATGAGTCATGAAATACGGACGCCCATGCATGGCATGATAGGCATGACCGATCTACTATTACATACTAAATTAACCGATCAACAGAAAATGTTTGCTGAAGCCGCACATCGTAGCGGCGAATCGCTACTAAAGCTTATAAATGAAATTCTAGACTACTCAAAAGTTGAGGCGGCCAAGGTAGAACTAGATGTAACCGAATTCTGCTTGCCAAAGCTAATAGAGGAAACTTGTTATCTACAGGCTGAACCAGCCAGGAAAAAAGGTCTGTCGTTAAACAATATCATTGACAATTTAACACCAGAACTCAGCTATGGAGATCCTACAAAGCTTCGCCAAATAGTCATAAATCTGCTTAACAATGCAATTAAATTCACTCATAACGGACATATAAATGTTCGAGTATCAACAAGAATAAATAACAAAAACCGTAAAATAGGTACGACCTCTATTGTTGTAGAAGATACCGGAATTGGAATGGACTCAGAGACTATTTCAAAGATTTTTGATCCATTTATTCAAGCAGACGCAAGCACAACAAGAGAATATGGCGGCACAGGATTGGGGCTATCAATCTCTCGTCACTACGTCGAACTCATGGGCGGAACCATTGCAGTCACTTCAGAACCTGAAAAAGGTACAGCCATTAATTTGACAATTCCATTTGGTATCAAAAAGAATCATATCAAGCAGCCAGATATGGCCGGGAAAAATTCCTCTATCTACTGCAAAGATATATACAGATCAGAAATGATCGCCACACACTTAGTTAGACTTGGATTAAATGTCGAAAGCTACAGCTCTTTTGATAAGTTTATTAATGACGCATCTCAGTTTGAAATATTAGTTGTAGATTTTTCAAGCCTTCAATCAACACAGCAATGTTCCCACGCTTTAAATGATATTAAGAATGCCGTATTAATCACGCCAATAGATCAAACATCAGTAGCAGATGAATTTTCAAGATTTCCTATAGTGGGAGCACCAATTTCCAGCGACTCTATTCACGAAGCATTAACCCTAGCCTCCTCCATAGACACTCAACCGCTCAAGATTCAACCTGCCATTAAAAACAGCCCTACTAAATCTATTAGAATTCTAGTTGCAGAGGATGTAGAAACAAACCAACGTATTGCAAAAGAGATGATTCAGATGTTTGGCCATGAGGTTTCCTTAGCCAACAATGGAAAAGAAGCCGTACGCTCATACATTGAAAACCTTCCAGACTTGGTATTTATGGACTGTCAGATGCCAATTATGGACGGTTATGAAGCAGCTAGGTCAATTAGAGATCACGAAAGCAAAAAAAATCTCCCAAGAACGCCAATTGTTGCCTTGACTGCCGGATCAAGCAAAGACGAAGAGTTTGCTGCAGAAGATGCAGGCATGGATTTGTTCGTTACTAAGCCGTTCACGACGGAGGACCTAAACAAAGTATTCCACCAGTTTTTAGGTACTTCTCTGCAAAACACTCCAATGCTTAGTCAAAGTTTTCCGACAAGCACATCAATCAAATCAAATACCGGACAGTCTCTTGTTCGTGGAGTAATTCTTTTGTCCGCTATCGAGAACATCAGAGAAGTCGAAAGGCAAACCGGAAATCAAATCTTACCTGCCATTTTCGACGGCTTTATTTCTCAAATGAATGAAAAAGTAGATGAACTATATATTCATGACGGCACCAACGATCTCGAGGCAATCTACAAAACTGCACACGCAATCAAGTCAATGAGTGCAAACATTGGCGCTGAACGCGTAAGGTCTATCGCTGCTGATATCGAAAGAAAAGGAAGAAGCAGAGAAAACGCTCCTTACAAGTCCTTAATTGTTGAGCTAGAAGATGAGTACAAAGTGTTTGTCGAAGAATTCTGCGCAGAATTTTCACTAAAAAAAGTTAGTTAAAACCCAGCTTGACATGGACGTCTCAAAAAAAGCTACTTTAATCAAAAAACAACATGCATTGGCCGTGAATCGCTGCCTGAAAATCTCATTGTTATCATCACCTAGATATAAATTAAGTCAGAAGAACCTGGTTATTATAACGTTCCTATACGTAATAGTATTGCTAGCCCCTACATGCTTTGGTAGCTCAACAACCACCCATGATCGAATCAAGTACCTACTATCAAATTCAAGTGTTACTCAAAAGCTAACCCAGAAGTCTATCCTCAGCGTTGTACAAACCAAATCAGGACTTCTATGGCTTGCAACATTCAATGGAATTCATAAGTATGACGGGCATCATTTAGTTCAGTTTGTCGACTGGGTAGACTCTTCTGGCACAACTCACCAACTGAATGCTATTGAACTAGTAGAGTCACCAAATGGAACCATACTCGCCGCGGCAAGAGACTCCGGACTACTTATCTTTGACGAAACTTTAAACAGGTTCTCCACTCATCCCAGATACATCGCTCACCACCTATCGAAACAAAAAGCCAGCATATCAAGCCTCCTGGTTGATAGTTCAGGTACTATCTGGATCGGCCACGAAGATGGGTCCGTCTCTATTATTCGACAGGGAAATAATGAAGAACTTTTACTCAATTCCGTCGGCTCGGCGAGAATTTCAGATATCGTAGAAAGCCCAAGCGGGCAGATTCATATTGCATCCGAAGATGGACGGTTCGCTTCATACGAGAAGAAGAAAGCCGCATACTCAAAAGTAAAGACACATAAAACATGTAGCTTTAAGAATATCCCGGTTGAAGAGATATTCACCGAGAATGATTCGGTATTTTTAATTGGGACAAGAGGGTCAGGCTTATACTCTGCTGATACGAATAACGAGACCTGCTCCAAATACCCGCTAATAAGCCAAAGCTCCTCTGACTCAAGTCGCTCAACGATACATAGTATCGATTATGTTGCATCTAAAGGTGAATATCGAATTGCCACGGACCAAGGTCTATACATAGTTTATAACAGAAGTACGCAACTACATTTCTACATGGAAAATTCAGAATTAACCAATGATGAAGTAACCTCAATATTTAGCCTTGCCGAAGGACCTAGCTGGATAGGAACTTACAATGGCGTAAATGTTTTAACTGAGCCACTTTTTGATCTGTATGACATAAAAGATAATTCTAAAATGCACTCTATTACGGCAATAGGTGGATCCAAAGAGATCGGCCTTTGGGTAGCAACTTACAACGGCTTGTTTAGCTTTTCCGAAACAAACAATACTCACGTGGAATTTCGAGACCTCTACCCCGACCTTGAACTAGAAACCGATCGCTTAATGACACTTCTCGTTGAGGAGAATTCGATTTGGCTTGGTAGCAGGAATAGAGGACTACTAAATGTTGATCTATCAACCCGTTCAACAACAAATTATTCAGCAACAACTTTTCCAAAGTTATCAGCAAACAGTATTAGTGCTTTGCTACGCTTAAGCTCTGGAGAACTTCTTGTCGGAACCTACGGTGGAGGCTTGAACATAATCCGTCAAAATAACTCTATTAGTAGTTACCTTACAACTGCCGATAGTATGTCTATCGCCAACGATAGAGTAATTTTACTTTTTCAAGACAGCGCAGGAAGAGTTTGGGTTGGGACAGAAGGAGGACTTCAGATTTTTGATCTTGAATCTGAAACTTTTCTTTCGGCCTCATTTCGTAACGCGCAGCATCAGAACCTGGAAAAATCTATCATTTTGTGCGCTACTGAAGATAACGATGGAAACATTTGGTTCGGAACGTTAAGAAATGGGTTGCTTTTTTCACCCGCTTCGAAAAAACGTAATGTTAGTACAGCTCAAATCACCCCATATGGATTTAATGAATTCGCCGATACACCTATATATGCGATTCAATCAGATCGAGAAGGAGGTGTTTGGCTGGCGACAAATTCTGGCCTGGCCTGGGTGAGGGAGCTAGAAGAAATTCGTTATTTTAGAAAAACACACGGACTTCAGAGTATGGAGTTCGAGTATGGAGCTTCATATAAAGATACGTCGGGTCGTATATATTTCGGCGGCAGCAACGGCTACAACCGATTCAATCCTTCAAATATTGTAGTTAATACCAATCCACCTCCTCTTGTTCTAACCGACGTAACAATCGCCGGCTCGAGCGCTACTCTTTCAAAGCCGATTAAATATCTACAGTCTCTTGAACTGGACTACCTAGACTACTACATAACCTTCGAATTCAGCATTCTCGACTATCTAGATACCGCCAACAATCAATACCGTTACAAACTAGAAGGATTCGATCCCGATTGGATCGATGTTGGAAATCGCAATACCGCGACGTACACTAACCTACCAGCCGGTAGCTATCAGTTTCTTGTTCAGGGAGCGAGTTCGGCGGGTGTTTGGAATCGAGATGGGATCTCAACATCGCTCAAAGTCAATCCCGCCCCATGGAATAGCTGGTGGGCGTATTGCCTGTACGCAGTTTCCGCGATACTTATCGCCTGGCACGCGAAGAAAACTTATGACAATGCGGTTATTCGGCGTCGAGCCATTCAACTGGCCCAGGAGATGCAGGAAACCGCGGACAGGGCCATGGACGATGTACAAGAGCAACTGGATCATCAGTCTCGGCTCGTGGAAAGCATACACCGCTTTAACCTGGACAAGCTGACACTGGTCAATGAATGCTTTGCAAGGCATGCAGAGCACCTCCCGTCTTCGGTCAACGCAACTTACGCCGCCAATCAGGAACGACGGCTTGTCGCGCTGGCCTGCCTGGAAAAGTCATTGTTCTACAAGCACGACACTCTACTAGCTGATTTGCATAAGTTCACCGACATACTTGCTGGCGAGCTGGTTTCCGCCAGGGATCTGCAGGGCAATTCGCGCATTACGGTTATCAATGACGTATGTGATGAACTGTTTAGCGCTGAGTTTGCTTTGCCACTTTCCATTGTACTCTACGAGCTTTTCAGCAACGCCGTAGACCATGCTTTTGACCCAGGCTCACATTCCTGCTTTATTAGGATAGAAGTCAAGCGGAAAGGCGATCCCTCCGATGACAGTGATTTTCTGTTTCTCTCCGTTTCCGACAACGGGCTCGGACTACCCGAGGGAGTCGATTTCCAGTCACCGCGCTCTGCCGGTATTGCCACGGTGGCTGAAACAGTCGCCGTTCTTGGTGGGGCGATATCTGTCAACGTCCGACAAGGCACCGAGGTACAGGTCAGATTACCGTCAGCAGGGCTTCCATCACCCTGATACCGCCATCCGAGTACGCAGTTGAACAGGTTGGTCGAAAAAAGGTTTCACGCTCTCGGAAGGGCTTGCCATATTGTCGTCGGCGATCTCAACGGGCGCGGTCCTGCGCTGCTAGAGCTTGCCATTGGTGAACTACGACGCATTGAGGGCCGTCTCGGGGCACATAGGCAAGGCAGCCTGGTTCACGCCTTTAACCATTCACTGAGTCCGTCAACCAGCGCAGCGATTGATGGCGAGGTTCGCCAACTGCTGGAATACATCTCCGCCATACGGGAAAAAACCAATAATGTGTTCGATCCAAGTATCGTCTGTGTAGACAAGCTTTGGCGGTCAACAGCCCCTTTGCCCCCGACGGACCAGGCAATCCAAACCGCACTGACCATGACTGGTTGGCACCATGTTCGGCACGACGGCAACTCACTTCGCAGCGACACCAGTGAGTTGATGCTCAATCTCGACAGCTGCATCTGTCCATATGTGGTCGACAGTTTGAGAAGACTGCTGCTCAGAGAAGGGGTAACTTCCGCGCTCATCGACCTGGACAGGGATGTCGGCACCATCGGTCGCCAGCCCGACGGCGCCAACTGGCTGGTGGGCATTCGCTATCCGCACGGCTCGCGCACGGCCATTCACCGCATGAAGCTAAACAATGCGTGTTATTCCCAGCGCGGAAACTTCGAGCGTCGACTAATGATCAATGGCGAGCACTTCGGCCAGGCTTTCAGCCCAGCAGATGGCTACCCCATACCGGGTCCGCTGTCGGTGGCTGTAGCCGCCCCCCAAGCCCTGGAAGCATGTGCCGCCGCCACGGTCGCCCGTTTTCGGGCAGAACAGGAAGCCCTGGACTGGCTCTCCGCCCTGAACTTGCCTTGGCTGAGTATCGATAGATCAAGGGGGTGCCACGGCCCGCTGGCACGGAGTGCGGGATTGTCTAGCGCCCGCTAAAGTCGGGTTTTCTCTTCTCGCGCTGCGCCGCGAAACCTTCCTGTAGATCTTCGGATTCCAGGCAGCGTTGAGCAAGTACACGGACACGCTCCGGATCCAGTGCGCCGGCCGAGGCTCCCTGAATGATCTCCTTCATCGCACAAACGGCAAGAGGGGCGAGATCCGACAGGTTGTTGGCGATGTTTTCCACAGCGGCTTGAAAACCTTCCCGGTCG
Organism: Parahaliea mediterranea; assembly: GCF_017255185.1. Taxonomy (GTDB): domain Bacteria; phylum Pseudomonadota; class Gammaproteobacteria; order Pseudomonadales; family Halieaceae; genus JAFKCZ01. The sequence continues at coordinate 196,992 of NZ_JAFKCZ010000001.1, read as the reverse complement.
CTCAGGTAATCAAGGAAACCGATATCAACCATGTCACGACCGCTGATTTCCTCGGCCGCCATGAGCAGGCGTTTGGCAGCGGACACGCCTAGGCGCTGCACGAAACGTTCGATACCACTCGTCGGATAACACAGGCCAATAGCCGCCGCGGGCACCCGCATGCGCGTACCTTCCAGGCCAATACGAAAATCGCAACTCAACGCCAATTCCACGCCGCCGCCGAACACATTGCCATTCAACGCGGCGATGGTGGGGATGGGCAAGGCCGCTATCAGATCGGTGGTATCCTGGAACAATTCACCACTAATCTTGCCGCTGTTCATCTCCTGTAACGAGGCCCCGGAGCAAAACGTACGATCACCTGCCCCTGTAATGACCAGTACACGGGGCCCGCTTGTACGAGTAAGCATTCGCAGATGCTGCTGCATCGCCGATAGCTGCTCCTCGCCCAGGGAATTATGGCGGCCCGGGTTGTTGAGCAGCAAACGCCCAATGCGGCCATCACTGGAGTACTTGATTGTATCGGTCATGTTGTTCGAGCCCCGAAAAGCCTGCGATTTTCCCACAGCGTGACGGAGGCTGCCAGTCACTGCTGGACACCCGCCATCGCCGCACACATACTGCGGCAGAAATCACCGGAGAATAACCATGGAACAACGCTGCGGCTGGTGTGGCGAGGACCCGCTCTACGTACAGTATCACGATGAGGAATGGGGCGTGCCGGTCTATGATGACACCACCCTGTTCGAATTCCTGATTCTCGAGGGAGCGCAAGCCGGCTTGTCTTGGATAACCGTGCTGCGCAAGCGCGAAGGTTACCGGAAGCAGTTCGCTGGATTCGATCCGGAGCGCGTGGCGCGCTTTACCGACAAGCAGTTGGAAAAACGGCTGCAGGACCCTGGCATTGTCCGCAACCGTCTCAAGGTCTTCGGCGCGCGCACCAATGCCCGCGCATTCCTGGCCGTCCGCGAGGAGTACGGCTCGTTTAGCGACTATATCTGGGGTTTCGTCGATGGCCGGCCAATCCAGAACCGCTGGAAATCCCTGTCCAAGGTGCCCGCCACCACCCCGCTTTCCGACAAAATCAGCAAGGACATGAAGGCTCGCGGCTTCACCTTCGTCGGCTCGACCATCATCTACGCCCATATGCAGGCGACCGGTATGGTGAATGATCACACGGTGAATTGTTTCCGCCATAGCGCATGCGCGGGACTGGACAGTACCAAAAAAAATACTTAAAGTTTGAATTTTAGACGAACGAGTATGCTCGCCCCTCCGCCAAGACCGGGGCGGGGGTTGGCATGAGTAACGACAAACCGACATCTTCGCCCTTCAATCGCTCCGCGCAGCACGACGCCAAGCGGGCCGCCATCCTCTCCCAGGCAGCCAAGCTCTTCAATTCCAAGGGTTCTCGCGCCACGACTCTACAAGACATCGCGGCTACTCTGGGGCTCACCAAGACCAGCCTCTACTACTATGTCAAAACCAAGGAAGAGCTGATCTACCAATGCTACATGGCTGCCTTGCAACACCATTTGCGGCAGATGGATGAGATAGAAGCCCAGACCGACGACCCCCTCCTGCGCGCCCGGGCTTTTTTCCTCCGACATTTTGAAAACTGGCTGGCCGCCCAGGAAGGGCGAGGCCCATACATCGCCGCCCTGCTCGAAATCGCCTCTCTCAAAGAGCCACACCGCAAAGAGGTCGAGGCGGTCTATATCACCATGTTCAAGCGATTGCGACAATACCTGCGCGATGGCATTGCCGAGGGCAAGTTTCGCAAGCTCGACACAACTTCCGCGACCCGCGCCATCATCGGCTCGGTGGACTGGACGTTTTCCTGGCTCCACAGCATACCGCGGGACAAGGTGATGGACGCCGCCAATAGCGCCGCCGACATACTCTCCCACGGCCTGTATGCGGGCAGGGGGCAGTACACTCCGACCCGGGGCGGCATTCCGCGCGCGCCCGCCAGTTTCGTGCAGGGCTTCGACCGGGAGGAACAAAACCGCCTGAAGCAGCAGGCCTTCTACAAGGCTGGCACCTGGTTCTTCAACAAGCAGGGGTTCAACGGCACCTCACTGGACGAGATTGCCGAGCACCTCAACGTCTCCAAGGGCGCGTTCTACTACCACATCAAGAACAAGGAAGACCTGCTGTACAACTGCTACACCTATTCACAGGACGCCACCGCCCGCATTCACGCCGAGGCGAAGAAGATCGACGGCAGCGGCCTGGAAAAAGTCGCCCAGGTCTGTCGCGGCATTTTCCGCGTACAGAATTCGGACGAAGGCCCGCTGATCCGCTACAACACCATCACCGCACTCCCGATAGACAGACGCCGGGAAATCCTCAAGCGCACCGAAGCCTCCAACGCCCGCTTCGGGGATTTTATCCGCGAGGGGATTGATGACGGTAGCGTACGGCAGATCGACACTGTGATTGCGCAGAACCTGATTGCCGGCGCCATCAACGCATCCATGGACATCGGCCTCTGGCGCCGCGTCGACGACCTGGAGAGCGCCGCCAACGACTACTTTGATATCTTCTACAACGGTGTACTACCGCGCGAGTAATCCCGGTGGTGCACAACAGCGACGGAGTAACCTTGTGACCGACCGCCTGGCCGAACTGATTGAGCTTCTCGAAGTCGAGCGAATAGATAAATACCTGTTTATCGGCGACAGTCCGCGTTTTCCACAGCGTGTGTTTGGAGGCCAGGTTCTGGCGCAGGCCCTGTACGCGGCTAGTCAAACCGTGGAAGCCAGCCGCCCCGCCCACTCGATGCACGCATACTTCCTGAGGCCCGGAAACCCAGACAAACGGATTGTCTACGAAGTGGACCCGATACGGGACGGACGCAGTTTTACCACCCGCCGCGTCGTCGCCAAGCAGGACGGCGCCGCGATTTTCAATGCCGCGATATCCTTTCATACGCTGGAAGACGGGTTGGAGCACCAGCTGACGCCCCCCGCGGTCACACCACCGGAAGAACTTGAATCGGATGCACAGTACTGGGGCCGGCGCAGTGCGGAACGACCGGACGAGGAGCCCAACGCATTCTTGCTAAACCCCCTGGACCGCTGGCCGGTAAAACGCCGTAACTACGACGCCCCGGAGCCCCAGGAACCCGTGCATCACTGCTGGTTCCGCGCCAGGGGAGAAGTGGGCGACGACCCGGTGCGGCATCAGATACTACTGGCCTACATGTCCGATTTCGCGCTGCTGGCTACTGCCATGCTGCCCCACCCCTACAGCGACCATACCCCGGGGATGCAAGTCGCCAGCCTCGATCACGCCATCTGGTTCCACCGACCGGCGCGGACGGACGACCACCTTCTCTACAGCATGGACAGCCCTACGGCCCACGGCAGCCGCGGCCTGAGTCGCGGCACCTTCTTCACTCGGGAGGGCGAGTTGGTGGCGTCCACCGCGCAGGAGTCGCTGATGCGTACACCGCGTTGAGGAGGCAGGGGGTTTGCGGGGCGGTTTTTTAGTGGTTTTGGGTGGTATTGGTCGAATGAATTCGACCCTACATTCCAGGCGCCACGGAGCGGTGGTGCGGTGGTGCGGTGGTGCGACGATGCGACGATGCGACGATGCGACGGTGTGACGGTGTGACGGTGTGACGGTGTGACGGTGTGACGGTGTGACGGTGTGACGGTGTGACGGGCTCAGTTCACCACGGTTTTCATTGCCCGGCCAAGCGTCACCACGGACAGGCGTCCCCCTTCCAGGCGCAGGTGCGTAATGGAGCCGTTATCCGGCCAGAAACACAGGGTATCGTCCCGCTCCTCGGCGGCAACCACCACGGTATTGATGACCAGGAAGTGGGTATAAACCACTGCGGGGGCGCCCAGTTCGCGCAAGCGCCCGAGGATACCTTCACGCCACTGCCACAGGGAATCGGGTTGAGTCCGCCACGATTCCCGCATGAACTGGCGCAGCCACGCCTTGCGGCCGGCCAACGGCACTGGCGCGGGAATTTCGCGGAATGCCTCCTCGATTCGCGCCGCTACGCCAAGCGAGCGGGCGAGCGGCTCCGCGGTTTCCATCGCCCGGGCCTGGGGACTGCTGTACAAGCCCCAATCGGGATTCACCGTCACCCGCAGGGCCTCGGCGGCTTCCGCGGCCTGCTGCCGCCCCAGGGCGCTGAGACCGGGGTCTTCGTGCTGCCCCCACTCGGCGGACGCTTCCCCGTGACGCACCAGCATAATGTCCATCAACGGTAGGTGACCAGGTTCTCGTCAGTCTCGCGCCCCATCAGCTGCAGGAAGGAGCGGTCGTTGAAGTAGGACAGGGAAATTTTGTCGCCACTGTAAAACAGCTGGGTAATGGAGCAGTTGAATACCGGCTCGTAGAACTTGTAGGCGTGCTCGCCGCCGAGCCCGAGTACCTGCGACACTGCCGTGGCAATGGTGCCGCCAGAGGTGAACACCGCCACCGTCTTGCCCGAGCCCTGCTCGCGCACCAGGTCCCCGAGCGCATCGCGAACCCCGCCGGCGTAATCCTCCCAGCTCTGGATGCCCGCCGCGTCGCACTGCGGCGAAACCCAGTAATTGAACACAGCCTCGATGACTTTCTGGTAGTCCTTGCTCTGGCTCAAGCCCTTTTCCATCAACGCGCGGATTGCGGGGTTGCTTTCGACAATCCGCGGCACGAGGTGCTCTATTTGCTCGTCGTTGCGCACCTCGTTGAATCGCGAGTCGATTTGATGGGGCACGGCTTGCGGCTGCGACGCGAGGGCGAGCTCAGTCGTCTCCCGCTGGCGCAACAAGTTGCCACTGTAGGCGGCGTCCAGGTAAATGCCGTGGGCGGCAAGGTAGCGGCCCACCGCGCTTGCCTGCCGACAGCCAAGTTCCGACAGTTTGTCATAGTCCTCGGCGCCGAAGGACGCCTGGCCGTGACGGATCAGGTATAACGTGGCCATCAACCCACCTCCCGCATTGACCGGGGCTCGCGCGGGAACCGCAGTTTCCGGCGATAGGGGAAGAAGTCCTCGATATGGCCATCGCGAATGCGCGATTGCAGTCCCTGCCAGAACTCCGCTTCGTAGATATCGCTGTGCATGGCGTCAAACACCTTTCTCGCGCGCTGATTGCCCGAGAAGAACAGGCGGAATTCCTCGGGAAAAATGTCGTTGGGCCCCACCGTGTACCAGGGTTTGCTGGCCATTTCCTCGGCCTCGGTACGGGGCTCTGGGATCCGGCGAAAGTTGCAGTCGGTCAGGGGCTGGATCTCGTCGTAGTCGTAAAACACCACCCGACCGTGGCGGGTGACGCCAAAATTCTTCAACAGCATGTCGCCCGGGAAAATATTCGCCGCGGCGAGCTGCTTGATGGCGTTGCCGTACTCATCCATTACCGCCGCCACCTGCTCTTCATCGGCGTCCTGCAAGTAGAGGTTGAGCGGCGTCATGCGCCGCTCCACATAGACGTGCTTGATGATCAAGGCCTTGCCGTGTTCCTCGATCACCGATGGCGCCACCTTGTGCAGTTCCTCCATCAACTCCTCGGAGAAGCGCTCCCGGGCAAAGGCCAGGTTGGTGAACTCCTGGGTATCGGCCATACGCCCCGCCCGGTCCCAGCGCTTCACCAGGCGGTACTTCTCCTTCACCTGCTCGTGGGTCATCTCCTTGGGCGGAGTGAAGCGGTCCTTGATGATCTTGAACACGAACTCATAGGACGGCATGGTAAATACGCTCATCACCATGCCCTTGATCCCCGGGGCGATGATGAACTTGTCCGTGGTGCGCGTCATGTGCCGATGCGCGCAGCGGTAGTAGTAGGTTTTGCCGTGCTTGTTGTAACCCATCGCGCTGTAGATCTCCGAGATGGGCTTGGCGGGCATGAGTTGCTGCAGGAACAACACATACTGGGAGGGGATACTTGCATCCACCATGAAGTAGGAGCGGGTAAAACTGAACAGCACACTGCACTTGTCGGCGCCAAACAGCACCGTGTCCACGAAGACTTCTCCCGTCTCGCTCTGCTGGATGGGAAATACAATGGGCATCGAATCGGATCCGGAGACTATCCGGCCGACGATATATGCACCCTTGTTGCGGAAGAAGTAGTGCTCGAGGATCTGGAACTCCACCTCGTCGCGCGACAGGTCGAAGCGCCCGGGCAGGTAGTTGTTCATGGCCTCGACGATGTGACCGATATCGCGCTGGATATCCTCGTAGGGCAAGCTGAAGGCGTAATCGTCAAACAGGCGCTGCAAAACCGACGGCAGCGAACCCTCAAGCGGGTAGCGCCGCACCACGCGGGTGAAATCAGATGGCGGCATATCGCCCTGGGGGGAGAACACAAAAGCGTGCTCATCGCGTATCTTGAGGTGCTTGAACACCGCGCAGTACACCGAGTTGAAGAAGGTCTCGGCCATCTCGAAATTGTCGTGGCCGCGAATCAGTTCGGCATAGACCGCCTTGGTCTCGGTCCAGAACTCGAAATCGCGCAGCTGGTCACCGGCAATCAACTGCACCACGTCGAGCACCGCGGTGGTTTTCGACTTGTACAGGTCGATGCGCTCGATGGAGGCGCGGTGCATGCCCTGCCAGTCGGCATTTTCGAAGCGCGTGCGCGCAGCGAGGGTAATGTTCTGGAACTCGGCGAAATAGGATTCAAAGCCGTTGAGGATGCAGCGGGCAAAGCGTTCCTGCTTTTCCACTCCCCAACTCGCGGTGGCGTCTCCCTTGTTCATGACAGCTTGGGGTTGCCGTATTTACGGCGCAGCTTACGCATACCGCCCAACCAGCGATCGTAACTCTCCGCCTTGTTGGCCCGGTAGTCGGCCACCTCGCGGTGCGGCAAAATCAGGAATTGTTCCGTGTCGAGCCCCTCGATCACCGCCTGGGCCACGTCCTCGGCGCTGATCACGCCGTCCACGCCCGCTGTGCCACCGTCTTTATTATCGCCGATCATGCGCGTGGCCACCGCCTGGGGACACAGCACCGATACCTTGATGCCATCATCGCCATGGGTAATGGCCAGCGCCTCGGCAAAGCCGATGGCGGCGTGCTTGGTGGTGGAATAGGCCGCGTCGCCAACCTGGTTCAACAGGCCGGCGGCGGAGGCGGTATTGAGGAAATAGCCTTCGCCGCATTCGATCATGGCCGGCAGGCAAGCCCGCGCCGCGTAGACATGGGACATCACATGAATGTCCCACATCGCCTGCCAGGTGCTGTTGGGGGCGGAGGTGGCCCACCAGGGCTCGCCGTCCCCGGCGATGATGCCGGCATTGCTGCAAAACAGGTCGATGCGGCCGAGGCGCTGCTCGACGTCTTTCACCATCGCCGCGACCTGCGCTTCGTCGCGCACATCCACACCGTAGGCGTCGCCGTCGATGGCCTCCGCGACCCGCCGGGCGTTGTCCTCCTCGAGGTCAACGACCACTACCTTGGCGGCGCCTTCGGCATGAAAACGCTCGCACAGGGCCTTGCCGATGCCATTGGCACCGCCGGTGACCACGGCAACCTTGCCCGCCAGCTGCATCAGAGCAGCTCCCGGGCGAACAGCTCCAGTACCTCGGGGTCGTGCACGCCCAACAGCATGGTGCCCACCTCACCGCGCTTGCCGGCCTCCTTCCACGGGGCGAGGCGTTCAATGATGCGCTCCCTGGGACCCACCAGCGCCACGTCATCCAGCAGCTCCTTGGGCACCTGGGCTTCCGCTTCGGCTTTCTTGCCGGACAGGTAAAGCTCCTGGATCTGTTTTGCCGCGTCGCCGTAACCCAGACGCGTGGCGTAATCGTTGTAGAAGTTCTTGTCCCTGGCGCCCATGCCACCGATATACAGCGCCAGCCAGGGGCGCAGGGAGTCATAGGCGGCGTCGAGATCGTCGTTCATCGCCACCGACACGAAGGGGGCGATATCAAAGTCTTTCAGGCTCTTACCGTTGCCCGCCTTGGCGAATCCCTTCTCGATATGCTCGCCCAGGACATCGAACTTGTTCGGGTCCATCCACACCGGGAACACGCCGTCGGCGACCTCGCCGGCGCAGCGCAGGCCCGCGGGGGTGATCGACGCGGTGTAGATGGGAATGTCGGGGTTGCCCTCCAGGATGGACTTCAGCGGCTTGCCGAGGCCAGTGGTGCCAGGACCCGTGTTGGGCAGCTGGTACATGTCGCCGTCGAACGACACCGGCCCCTCGCGGGCGAAGATCTTGCGCAGTATCTGGATGTACTCCTTGGTGCGGGTCACCGGCTTGCCGTAGGGCACGCCGTGCCAGCCCTCCACCACCTGCGGCCCGGAAGCGCCCAGGCCCACGATAAAACGGCCGCCGGACAGCTGGTCGAGGGACATCGCGGTCATCGCGCACATCGCCGGCGTCCGCGCCGGCATCTGCATGATCGCGGTGCCCACGCGGATCTTCTCGGTCTGGGCCAACACCCAGGAGGCCGCCGTCACCGCGTCATTGCCGTAGGCCTCGGCGGTCCATACCGAATCGAAGCCCATGGATTCCGCCTGCCGGATGAGGTCCAGTGGGATGTGAATCTGCTTGCCGGAGTAGCCGAGCAAAAAGCCGAGTTTCATAGTAGGTCTCCAGGTGACGCCACCTCCCCGGAGGGGGCGGCCGCGGAATTGAATGGTTGGCGGTATGCTTCCTAACTTACGCCACGCCCGGCCGCAGCGCAAAACAAACCGGGCGCGGAACGTTCATTAACCATAGCGCGCTGCGTTAAAGGCCGCCTGGTGATGGTCGGCATTGCCAAAGGTGGTATTGATCATCATCAGGCGCTTAGCGAAGTGCCCGATATCCAGCTCGTCGGTGAGCCCCATGCCCCCGTGAAGCTGGATTGCCTCGCCGAAAACCTGCCGTCCCGCCTTGTCCACCTGGACCTTGAGGGCGTGGACCGTGCTCGCCGCGGTATCGGCGCCCTCCTCCACCTCGCACACCGCGCGATACAACAGGGATTTGGTCTGCTCGTAGGCCATGAAGGTATCGACCATGCGGTGCTGCAGGGCCTGGAAGCTGCCGATCGCCACCCCGAACTGCTTGCGCGTCTTGGTGTATTCCAGGGTCTTGGCGTTGAGCTGCGCCATAATGCCGAGCGCCTCGGCGCACAGGGCCAGGATCGCGTCCCGCACCACCGGTTCCATCAGGGCCATGCCGTCACCCTCGGCACCGAGCCGGTTGCCCGCGGGCACGCTGACATTCTCCAACACGATGTTGGCCACTCGCTGGCCATCCATCATCCCGTAGGGGGTCACCGTGACCCCCGCGGCATCCGCCGGCAACAGGAACAAGCTGATGCCCTCGCGATCGGACTGCCCGCCGGCAGTCCGCGCGGACACGATCAGGGTGTCGGCGTTGGCGCCGTTGAACACCGCGACCTTTTCGCCGTTGAGGGTGTAGGCATCGCCCGCCGATTCGGCGCGCGTTTTGATATCGGTGAGCTCGAAGCGGCTCTGGCGCTCCAGGTAGGCGAAAGCCCCCAAGCAGCTACCCTCGATGACGCGGGGAATGTACTCGCCCTGCAAGGGGCCGTTGTCGCTGCGCTGCAGCAGGCCGCCAAAGAGCAGCACGGAGGCAAGATAGGGTTCGAGCACCAGGCCCTTGCCCAGCTCCTCCATCACCACCATGGTGTCGACATGGTTGCCGCCGAAACCGCCGAACTCCTCGGCGAAGGGCACCGACAACCAGCCGAGCTCGGCGAAGGTCCGCCAGTGCTCGCGGCTGATCCCGGCGTCGGAATCGGCGATTTTACGCCGGGTTTCAAAATCGTAGCTGTCCTGGACATAGCGCGCCACGCTGTCCCGGAGCATGGTCTGTTCTTCAGTGAAATCGAAATTCATGGACTGGATCTCCGGTTACGCGATTACAGGCCGAGCACGGCCTTGGCGATGATGTTCTTCTGCACCTCGTTGGAGCCACCGTAGATGGTGGCGGCGCGACCGTACATGTAGGACTGGCGCGCGGCGCTGCCGAAGGCGTGGCCGAGCTGCTCCGGCGACAGGTCGGTGGGCAGCACGCCCTGGTAGTAGGCCGCCAGGTCCATGCGCAGCTCCTGCACCGCCTGCTGCATCTCGGTGCCCTTGATCTTGAGCAGGGAAGACTCCGCGCCCGGCGCGCCCCCCGCCGCCACCGTGGCCAGCACCCGCAGTTCGGTGAACTCCAGCGCCATCAGCTCGATCTCGATATCCGACAGGCGCTTGCGGAACAGCGGGTCGTCAATCAGGCGCTTGCCGCCGTTGACCTCCGCCGCCGCCAGTTCGCGCACCTCGTTGAAGTTGCGCTTGCTATCGGCCACGCCGGCGATGGTGGTGCGTTCGTGGGCCAGCAGGGCCTTGGCGTAGGTCCAGCCCTTGTCCTGCTCGCCGATGCGGTTGGCCACCGGCACCCGCACATCGTTGAATTCCACCTCGTTCAGGCTGTGGTGGTTATCGATCGAGACGATGGGGTTGACCTTGATGCCCGGTGAGTGCATGTCAATCAGCAGGAAGCTGATGCCCTCCTGCTTCCGGCCCTCGCTGTTGGTGCGCACCAGGCAGAAAATCCAGTCGGCATACTGGGCATAGCTGGTCCAGATCTTGGCGCCATTGACCACGTATTCGTCGCCGTCCAGCTCGGCCTTGGTTTTGAGGGAGGCCAGGTCGGAGCCCGCGCCCGTCTCGGAGTAGCCCTGGCACCACCAGTCGTCGCTGCTCAGGATGCGCGGCAGGAAGCGCGCCTTCTGCTCGTCGTTGCCGAAGGTATAGATGACCGGGGCCACCATCTGCAGGCCGAAGGGGATCACATCGCGAATGCCGCGCGCGGCGCGCTCGCTGTCGAAGATGAACTTCTGGGTGTGGTTCCAGCCCGGCCCGCCGTATTCCTTCGGCCAATTGGGCGCCACCCAGCCCTGCTCGTACAGGCGCTTCTGCCAGTCGATCACCGCGTCCTTGAAGGTATCCAGGTTGGCGAGGCGGGCCTGCAATTCCTCGTCATAGGCCTTGTCGAAAAAAGCCCGGACTTCGTCGCGAAAGGCGATGTCCTCGGGGGCGAAACGGGTATCCATGAAAACCTCCTGGGTGCTGGATTTGACCTTTCGGTATGTTTTTTATTGAGCGGGCATGTACGATAGCCGGATTGGGGGCGCGAGACAAGCTGGAGATGACAGCCCGCTCGGGGTAAAGCGGCATGGCGGAGGGTCGAATGTGACGGGGGCTGGGCGAACGTGCCGGGGGTTGGCCGAATGAATTCGGCCCTACAGGGGGAGTGATTGCCTCGCGTGTAGGGCCGAATTCATTCGGCCAGGCCCTCGATCAATACAACAGGCTGTAAAGCTTGCGCTGGTACTCGGCGGCCAGGGGGTCGCCCTTGCCTAGGCTGGTAATGGCGTCCAATAAAGCTTTTTTGGTGGCGCCATCAGCGTGGTTGAGGTCGGTGCGCAGAATGGAGAAGAGGTTCTCCAGCGCGTCCTTGGCGTAACCCGCGTCGGAGTAGGCCACGGCGAGCTGGGCGCGGATGTCGTGATTGTCCGGGTCCTGCTCCAGTTGCGCTTCCAGGGCCTCGATTTCCGGAGACTTGGCGGCCTCGCGCTTGAGCTTGAGTTGCGCGGTGAGCTGCTCCCAGGTTGCGTCCTGGTCCGCCATGCGCACGGTGCCCAGCACCTGCTCGGCCTCGTCCAGGCGCATGGCCTCGATCAGGGCCTGGGCGTAGGCCAGGGTGATCTCGTGCTGGTGGCCGGATTCCTCCCAGGCCTGGCGCAGGGGGGTCAATGCGGCGGCGAAATCGCCGCGGGCCATGGCCTCCTGGGCCAGCTGCAGCAGGCCGTCCCAGGGCTTGGGCAGGTATTTCTGCAGCAGCTCGCGCACCTGCGCTTCCGACTGGGCGCCGGCGAAGCCGTCTACCGGCTGGCCGCCCTGGATCACCATTACCGTGGGCAGGCTGCGCACGCCAAACTGCTGGGTAATCATCTGCTGCTGGTCGGCGTTGACCTTGGCCAGCAGGAAGGCGCCCTGGTAATCGTGGGCGATCTTCTCCAGTACCGGCATCAGCACCTTGCAGGGCTCGCACCAGTCGGCCCAGAAATCGACCACCACCGGGCGTTGGTGGGATTCCTCGATCAGTAGCTGGGCGGCATTGCTTTCGTCGATATCGACAATGTAGTCCGTGGCAGCGTTCATTGGCGCTCCTCCCCAGCCATCTCTTTAAAACCGAGCACATCCTGCATGTCGTACAGGCCCGCATCGCGGCCGGCCAGCCAGCGCGCCGCGCGCACCGCGCCGCGAGCGAAGGACATCCGGCTGGAAGCCTTGTGGGTAATCTCGATCCGCTCGCCCTCGGCGGCGAACAGCACTGTGTGGTCACCCACGATATCGCCGGCGCGCACGGTGGCGAAGCCGATGGTATCCCGGTCCCGGGCGCCGGTCTGCCCCTCGCGGCCGTAGACCGCCACTTCGGCGAGGTCGCGGCCGAGGGCGTTGGCCACCACGCCGCCCATGCTCAGGGCGGTACCCGAGGGGGCGTCGATCTTGTGGCGGTGGTGGGCCTCGACGATCTCCACGTCGACATCGTCACCCAGCACCCGCGCGGCCATATCCAGCAGTTTGAAACACAGGTTGACGCCGGTGCTGAAATTGGAGGCCTTGCACACCCCCACCCGCGACGCAGCGGCATCGATCCGCGCCTGCTGTTTCGGGGTGAATCCGGTGGTGCCAATCACCACCGCCACGCCGTGCTCGGCGCACAGGGCCACGTTGGCAAGGGTGGCGTCGGGCACGCTGAAATCGATCAACACATCGATATCGCCAACCACATCGGCGAGATCTCCCGCCACGGCGATGCCGTTCTTGCCCTGCCCGGCCAGTTCGCCGGCGTCGGCCCCCACCAGGCTGCTGTCGGGCCGCTCCAGGGCCGCGGCAAGCTGTAAACCCTCGGCGGCGGCCACCGCCTCCACCAGGGTCCGGCCCATGCGGCCGGCGGCACCGGTAATTCCTACGCGTACTGTCATGGCTTCATATCTTCAAAAAAGTTCTTCACGCCCTCGAACCAGCTGGTCTGGCGCGGCGACTGTGCGTTGCCGCCCTGGCCCAGGCTCTCCTGGAACTCCCGCAGCAGTTCCTTTTGCTTCTTGCTGAGGTTGACCGGGGTTTCCACCACGGCGCGGCACAGCAAATCGCCCACGCTGCCGCCGCGCACCGGTTTGACACCCTTGCCGCGCAGCCGGAACAGCTTGCCGGTCTGGGTCTCCGCCGGGATCTTCAATTTGACCCGGCCGTCCAGGGTGGGCACCTCCAACTCGCCGCCCAGCGCGGCGTCGACAAAGGTAATGGGCACCTCACAGTAGAGGTGCTTGCCGTCGCGCTCGAAAATGGGGTGCTGGCGCACCGAGATCTGCACGAACAGATCCCCGGGCGGTCCGCCCTCGGGCCCCGCCTCGCCTTCGCCGGACAGGCGGATGCGATCGCCGGTGTCGACACCCGGGGGCACTTTCACCGACAGGGTCTTGCTCTGTTCGACGCGGCCCTGGCCGTGGCACTTGCGGCAGGGATCGGTAATGGTCTTGCCACGGCCACGGCAGGTGGGGCAGGTCTGCTGCACCGCGAACAGGCCCTGCTGCATGCGCACCTGGCCCATGCCACCGCAGGTGCCGCAAGTCGTGGGCGAGCTGCCCTTGCGGGCGCCCGAGCCGTCACACTCCTCGCAATTCGCCAGGGTGGGCACGCGGATTTCCACAGTGGTTCCGCGCACCGCGTCCTCCAGGGAGACGTCCAGCGTGTAGCGCAGGTCGGAGCCGCGCTGGGGGCCACCCCGGCCCCGGCCGCCGCCGCCGAAGATATCGCCGAAGACGTCGCCGAAAATATCGCTGAAGCCGCCGCCACCGAAACCGCCGGCACCACCGCCCATGCTGGGATCGACACCGGCGTGGCCGAACTGGTCGTAGGCCGCCCGCTTCTCGCGGTCCATCAGCACATCGTAGGCCTCGGTGGCCTCCTTGAACTTGTGGTCCGCGTCCGGATCGTCTGGGTTGCGGTCCGGGTGGTACTTCATCGCCACCCGGCGGTAGGCCTTCTTGATCTCTTTTTCGTCGGTGCCGCGCTCTACCCCGAGCACCTCGTAATAATCGCGTTTTGACATAGACGGCCGTGGCCCTGGTTAATCCCTTTTACAAACAACTACGCGGGCCCTTGTGTCCCGCGTTAAATCGCTTCTCGATTCCGCCTCGACGCCCCCCCGGCAATGCCGGGAGGGCGGCGGGCGAGCACCAACTACGTGCTTACTTCTTGTCGTCGTTGACTTCCTCGAACTCGGCGTCAACCACGTCGTCGTCGGCGGACTTGGAAGCCGATTCACCGCCGGCCTCGCCCGCGCCAGCCGCGCCTTCACCGGCGGCGGCCTGGGCCTGGTACATCTTCTGGGCGACCGGACCCGTGGCTTCGGTGAGCTTGTTGGCGGCGGCGTCGATGGCGTCCTTGTCGTCGCCCTTGATCGCCTCCTCGGCCTCGGAAACCGCGGCTTCAATAGCCGCCTTCTCTTCGCCCGTGGCGTGTTCGCCGGCTTCCTCGATGGTCTTCTTCGCGGCGTGAATCAGGCCCTCGCAGGTGTTGCGGGCGGTGATCAGCTCCTCGAACTTCTTGTCCGCCTCGGCGTTGGCCTCGGCGTCCGCCACCATCTTCTCGATATCCTCCTCGGACAGACCGCCGGAGGCAGTGATGCGGATCGACTGCTCCTTGTTGGTGGCCTTGTCCTTGGCGTACACGTGCAGGATACCGTTGGCGTCCAGGTCGAAGGTCACCTCGATCTGCGGCATGCCGCGCGGCGCCGGCGGGATGTCCGCCAGGTCGAAACGGCCCAGCGACTTGTTCTGGCTCGCCTGCTTGCGCTCGCCCTGCACCACGTGGATGGTCACCGCGGTCTGGTTGTCTTCCGCGGTCGAGAAGGTCTGCGACTTCTTGGTCGGAATCGTGGTGTTCTTCTCGATCACCGGGGTGGCCACGCCGCCCATGGTCTCGATACCCAGGGTCAGCGGAGTCACGTCCAGCAGCAGCACGTCCTTGACGTCACCGCCCAGCACAGCGCCCTGGATGGCGGCGCCCATGGCCACGGCTTCGTCCGGGTTCACGTCCTTGCGCGGGTCCTTGCCGAAGTAGTCGGTCACCACCTTCTGCACCAGCGGCATGCGGGTCTGGCCGCCCACCAGGATCACCTCGTCGATCTCGCTGGGGCTGAGGTCGGCGTCCTTCAGGGCAACCTTCACCGGCTCCATGGAGCGCTTGACCAGCTCTTCCACCAGGGACTCCAGCTTGGAGCGGGACAGCTTGACCACCAGGTGCTTGGGCCCGGAGGCGTCCGCGGTGATGTAGGGCAGGTTGACCTCGGTCTGCTGGGAGCTGGACAGCTCGATCTTGGCCTTTTCGGCCGCCTCTTTCAGGCGCTGCAGGGCCAGCGGATCGTTGTGCAGGTCGATGCCGCTTTCCTTCTTGAACTCAGCCGCCAGGTACTCGATCAGGCGCAGGTCAAAGTCCTCGCCACCGAGGAAGGTGTCACCATTGGTGGACAGCACCTCGAACTGGTGCTCGCCGTCCACTTCGGCAATCTCGATGATGGAGATGTCGAAGGTACCGCCGCCCAGGTCGTAGACCGCCACGGTGCGGTCGCCCTTGGACTTGTCCATGCCATAGGCCAGCGCCGCCGCGGTGGGCTCGTTGATGATGCGCTTCACTTCCAGGCCGGCGATCTTGCCGGCGTCCTTGGTGGCCTGGCGCTGGGAATCGTTGAAGTAGGCCGGCACGGTGATCACCGCGGCATCGACCTTCTCGCCCA
Source organism: Parahaliea mediterranea (assembly GCF_017255185.1). Taxonomy (GTDB): domain Bacteria; phylum Pseudomonadota; class Gammaproteobacteria; order Pseudomonadales; family Halieaceae; genus JAFKCZ01. Next base: position 181,240 of record NZ_JAFKCZ010000001.1, on the reverse strand, counting down.
GGTACTCCTCGGCGGTTTTCTTCATTTTGCGCAGGACTTCGGCTGACACCTGGGGCGGCGCCATCTTGTTGTCCTTCACCTGGACCCAGGCATCGCCGTTCTCGGCCTCGATGATCTTGTAGGGGACCATGCTGATGTCTTTTTGCACCACATCGTCCTTGAACTTGCGACCGATCAGGCGCTTGACCGCGAACAGGGTGTTGCTCGGGTTGGTGACAGCCTGACGCTTGGCGCTCTGACCCACCAGAATCTCGCCGTCCTCGGTATAGGCGACGATGGAGGGGGTCGTGCGATCACCCTCGGAGTTTTCAATCACTTTCGACTGGGTGCCGTCCAACACCGCGACACAGGAGTTGGTGGTACCCAGGTCGATACCGATAATCTTTCCCATTGTATTGCCTCCTTCTTATGACCGGCAGCGCCGGCCATGTTCTATGCGTTGCTCTGTATATTGGCCCGGATCACAGCTTTTCAAGGCCAAAAAGGGGTCAGAGCCCTTTGTTTGCCACCAAAAAGGGATCTGACCCCTTTTAGTTGGCCGCCTTGCTGACCATGACCATGGCCGGGCGCACCAGCCTGTCGTTCAGGGTGTAGCCCTTTTGCATCACGGCGATCACCGTGTTGGGCTCCACCTCGGGGTTCTCGACCATGCTCATGGCCTGGTGCAGCTGGGGGTCGAAGGGCTCGCCCTGGGGGTCCACCGGCTCGATGTTGAACTTCTTCAAGGCGTCCATCAGGCTCTTGAGGGTGAGTTCCACGCCCTCGACGATCGGCTTGGCCTGCTCGTCGCCGCCCTCGGCCGCTTCCAGCGCGCGCTCCAGGTTATCCACCACCGGCAACAGCTCGCGGGTGAAGGACTCCAGGGCGAACTTGCGCGCTTTTTCGACGTCCATTTCCGCCCGGCGCTTGATGTTCTGGGCATCCGCCTGGGCGCGCAGCGCCATATCCTTCATCTGCGCCAGCTCTTCTTCGAGCTGGGCGTATTGGTCCACCTCGGCCTCGACACCCTCGGGGGCGCTGTCGCCGTTGGCCGCTGCCGGCTGTTCAGTGGCGGCGCCCGCCACCTGCTCCGCGGCGGCGCCTGCCTGCTCCCCGGTCTCGGGGGCGGGGTCAATATCTGGCTTTTTCTGGTCTTGATCGGCCACGATCTCACTCCATTCCTGGCTTTTTACGACAAATAGGCGGGAGCGCAGATGCCCCTGCGTACCTTCTCATTCAGCGGATGTGGGGCCAGTGGCGGGGAATTCAAGAGCGCCGGCGGATTTGCCGTGACGAGCGACCCGCCGCGGGGCGGGACCGCTAGTGAGACAGCGCCGCGCTCAACATCCGCGCGGTGACATCCACGATGGGGATGACCCGCTCGTAGGCCATCCGGGTGGGGCCGATCACCCCCAGCACCCCCAGGGTACGGGCGCCGTCGGTGTAGGGCGCGGTGACCACGCTGTAGTCTCCGAAGGCCTCGTAACCGGCCTCCTCGCCGATGAAAATCTGCACCCCCTGGGCCCTGGCGCAGCGCTCCAACAGGTGCAGCACGTCTTTTTTCTGCTCGAAGGCGTCGAACAGCTCGCGCAGCCGGCTGAGCTCCTCGGCGGAAGCGTTGTCCAGCAGCCGGGACTCTCCCGCCACCAGGTAATCCTCCTCGTTCTCGTCCTGGTCCAGGGCCCGGGAGGCGAGATCCAGGGTGGCCTGCAGGTAGTTGTCGATGCGGCTGCGGGCCTCCTCCATTTCACGCAGTATCTGCTCCTGCACCGACACCAGGGGCTGGCCCGCGAAGCGCTGGTTGACCAGCTGCGCCGCCTGGCGCAGCTCGCTCTCGGAAAACGGCCGCTGGGTGTGAATGATGCGGTTCTGGACCTCGCGCTCGTTGACCACCAGGATCACCAGCACGCGATCGCCGGACAGCGGCAAGAACTCCACCTGGCGCAACTGGCTAGACTCCGCCCGCGGCACGGTGATCAAGCCGGCGTGGGCGGTAATGGCGGACAGCAGGTTGGAGGTGGACTGCACCAGCTCGCCGGCGGACCGATCAGGGTTGAGCTCGGCCCGCAGCACCCGCACCGCCTCGGACTCCAGCGGCTGCACCTGCAGCAGCTGGTCAACAAACAGGCGGTAGCCAAGGGCCGTGGGCACGCGGCCGGCGGAGGTGTGCGGAGAGTGCAGGAAACCCCGCTCCTCCAGGTCCGACATAACGTTGCGAATGGTGGCGGCGCTGACCGGCAACCCGGCCTCCTCCAGCAGGCTGCGGGAGCCGACCGGCTGTCCGTCGCGGATATGCCGCTCCACCAGGGCCTTGAGGACCGCTCGCGCACGCTCGGAAAGTTCGGGTGTTGCCATTGCCACTGATATGAGTCCTTTTGGGCGTTTTGTATCACACCGCCCGTAAAATACAAAACGCCCCACCCGCCAAAAAAATAGACACACCTGCGCGCGGCGGTTTCCGCCGCCGGGGCAACTGCGGTATAAATGGGAAAAACCCCAACGCGCACGCCTATGCTCACCCACATCAACATCCAGAACTACACCATCGTCGAATCGCTGGAGATGGAATTCGGCGCCGGCATGACGGTAATCACCGGTGAAACCGGCGCCGGCAAATCGATCATGCTGGACGCCCTGGGCCTGTGCCTGGGTGACCGCGCCGACCCCAAGGCGGTGCGCCACGGGGCGGGGCGGGCGGAGATCACCGCCTGCTTCGATCTCGCCGGCAATACCGTGGCCAGCGAGTGGCTCAAGTCCCGCGACCTGCTACAGGGCGACGAGTGCCTGCTGCGCAGGGTGGTGACCACCGAGGGCCGCAGCCGGGCCTACATCAACGGCAGCGCCTGCACGGTGCAGGACTGCGCCGAGCTGGGCGGTCTGTTGATCGACATCCACAGCCAGCACGCCCACCAGTCGCTGCTGCGACGGGGCGTGCAGCGGCAGCTGCTGGACGCTTTTGCCGGCCACCGCGACCTGGCCCGCTCCCTGGAGCAAACCGCTTCCGACTGGCTGCGCCAGCAGCGGGAACTGGAACTGCTGGCCAGCGCGCGGGACGAGCAGACCGCCCGCGCCCAGCTGCTCAACTACCAGCTGGAGGAGCTGGACCAACTGGCCCTGGGCGAGGGCGAGCTGGAGGCCCTGGAAGCCGAGCTCAAGCAGCTGGCCAACGCCGAGGATATCCTGCGCAGCGCCCACCAGGCGCTGGAATTGTGCGAGGAACACGAAAGCGGCAGCCGCCGCGCGCTGCAATTAATGGAAGACGACACCCACAGCACCCGCGCCGCCAACAGTGCCCGCGAGCTGCTGGAGTCCGCCGCCATCCAGCTGCAGGAGGCGCGCCAGGAGATTCAGCAGCATATCGACGGGGTGGACATCAATCCCGAGCGACTGCGGGACGTGGAACAGCGCCTGGAGGCGATCTACGACATTGCCCGCAAGCACCGGGTCAAGCCGGAGGCGCTGGCGCAAACCCACGCCGAGCTGCTGGAGGAGGCCCAGGGGCTCGCCGGCGGCGACCAACGCATCGAGGCCTTGCAAGCCAGCCTCGACGAGCTCTTTGCGCACTACGAAAGAGGCGCGCAGAAACTATCCAAACAGCGCGCGAAGGCCGCGCGCAAGCTGGAAAAAGAGGCCAGCGCCGTGCTCGCCACCCTGGCCATGGAGCACTGCCGCTTCGAGGTCGCCCTGCCACGGCGGGACAGCGCCAATCCCCACCCCCAGGGGCGGGAGGACGTCGAGCTGCTGATCAGCACCAACCCCGGCGGCGCGCCACAAGCGCTGGCCAAGATTGCCTCGGGCGGCGAACTGTCGCGCATCAGCCTGGCGATCCAGGTGGTAACGGCGCACGGCAGCGCCCTGCCCTGCATGGTCTTCGACGAGGTGGATGTGGGCATCGGCGGCGCCGTGGCGGAGGTGGTGGGGCGCCTGCTGCGCAAGCTGGCGGCGAACACCCAGGTGCTGTGCGTGACCCACCTGCCCCAGGTCGCGGCCCAGGGCCAGCAACACCTGCAAGTCACCAAGGTCAGCGACAAGAAGTCCGCCCACACCACGCTGTCGCAACTGGGCGGCGATGACCGCACCCGGGAAGTGGCGCGCATGCTCGGCGGCGTGAAACTGACCGAGCAAACCCTGGCCCACGCGCGCGAGATGCTGGAGGAAGCGGCCCGGGAACCAGCCTAGTGGGCGCGAATAGCCGCCCCGCGGCATATCATGTAAAGTGCTACCCATGACAGCAAAGCGAGCCCAGTTTTGAATGCGATTGCGCCCAGCCTCTCGCGCCGAGAACGCAAGAAGCGTGAACTGCGCGACAAAATCAAAGCCGAGACGCAGGAGCTGATCGCCGCAAAGGGCACTGAAGAGGTTACCATCGACGCCATCTGCGAAGCGGTGGACATCTCGCGCAAGACTTTCTACAACTACTACGGCACCAAGGACGAGCTGCTGTTCGACATCTGCGTCGCCCGCCTGGTGGAGCTGATCGAAGGCAGCATCGACGAGGCCATGGCCGCTCACCAGGGCCTGGCGGCGCGTCTCGGTCATGTACTGAACAGCATGCGCGATCACCTGCGCGATAGCTCGGAGGTCGAGATGGAGTTCGCCCGCTACTCCATCACCAGCATCGGCCACAGCCTGAGCAGTGGCGGCACCCTGCTGTCACTCATGAACGACTACTTCCTGCGCCTGTTCCGGGAACATCAGCCGGAAATCCGCCCCGGGCTCTGCGCCGACTTTTGCGCGGAGATGACCGTCGGCATGGTGAATTCGGTCATCCTCAACGCCATCCACCAGGCCGACTACGACAGCAGCACGCGCTACAATGAATTGCGCGATTTCCTGCTGCAAAGCATGGTGCGCGGCGACTGATCCGCGGAGCCGTCGCGCTCACCCACACCAAGCGCTCCGACTAACCGTGCAAACCGTGGGCAATCGGGCACTCACCCCTGGCCAGCTTGCGCGCCCGCTCCACCAGCGTCGCCTCCATGTCCTCGCGGCCGATCATGATCACAAAGTCGCGCTTGCGCAGGCCGTCGAGGGCAAAGTCAGCCAGCTCGTCCAGATCCTGGACCGGCAGATCGACACCGATCTCCTTCATCCCGGCCATGAACTCATCGAAGGTCATTTCGCCGCCCTCGGGCACCGGCTTCTCCCGCGCCAGCTCCGCGGGACGGTTGCGCCGGGTGGTCCAGATGCCGGTGGGCAGGATGCCGCCTGACGGGTAAAAAATACAGGCGCTCAGGCGCGAGCCCTGCCCCGCGAGCTGGGCCTGGAGGCACTCGGTCATGATCGACACGCCGGCCTTGCTCGAGGCGTACACCGACTGATCGGCCAGGGGGGATATGCCGCCGTCGCCGGAGCTGGTGTTCATCACAACGCCCTCCTCGCCCGCGGCCAGCATGCGCGGTACAAAGGCCTGAATACCGTGGGCCACGCCGCGCACGTTGACGCCGTGTACCCACAGCCAGTCGTTGGGCGTGGTATCCCAGACATTGGCGTTGGTCACGCTGACCCCGGCGTTGTTACACAGCACATGGCAGCCGCCGAACTCATCGAACACCGCGTCCGCCAGGGCGTTCACCGACTCGGGCTTGGAGACGTCGGTGACCACCGCGCGCACCGTGCCGCCATCGCTGGCCAGGTCCTCGCGCGCGGCTTCCAGCGCCCCCACTTCCACATCGGCGATCACCACCCGGGCCCCCTGCTTGAGGAAGGAACGCGCCAGTGCCTTGCCGATGCCGCTGGCGCCGCCGGTGATAACCACCACTTTGTTATTGAAATCTTCCACTTGATGACTCCCTGTTGATGAAGGTGAGCGGGTACCGCGACGCTAGTAGTTATAGCGCAACTCGAAACCGTACATCCGCGGCGGCCCCGCGGTAATCTGGAACAGGCCGCTGCTGTCGGCCACCGCGGCGGCACCAAAAAAGTACAGCTCGTCGGTCAGGTTGGTGACGTAGGCGGCGGCCTCAATGGCCCCATTGCGGCTTACCCAGCCGAGCCGGGCATTGACCAGGCCGTAATCGTCGAAAGTCGACTGGTCGCGATTCTGGCCAGCGCCCGCGTCGAGCCCCATGAAAACGTCGTCGACATAACTGTAGTCAATGCGGGGCGTTAGCGATCCCCATTCGGTGTCGAAGCGGTACTGCACCGACAGGTTGTAGCTGAGCGCCGGGACCTCGGCAAAGGGCTCACTGCTGCGATCCACCAGGGGCAGGGGCTGCTGGCTGAGCAGCGCGCGCGTGCTGAACTGGTACTCGTCGAACTCCAGGTAGTCGTAGTCGTTCAGGCTGCCTCCCGCCGACAGCAGCAGCCCATCAAGCGGCGCCCAGCTCCATTCCAGCTCCACCCCCTGGATGCGGGTACTCGATGCATTGCGCAGCACCACGCGGGGCAAACCGGCCGAGTCGGCCTGCACCTGCCGCAACTGCATGCCGTCGAAATCCGTGCTGAACAGGGCGCCGTTCAGGCGCATGGTGGCATCGAACATATCCAGCTTGAAACCGAACTCAACGCTGTCCACCAGCTCCGGGTCGACGGTCGCCAGGCCGTCGCTGCCCACCGGCTCGAAGGTCCCCGACTTAAAGCCCTCGGAATAGGTCGCATAGACCATGCCCCGGGTCAGCGGCCCGTCACCCAGCAGGCTGTCCGGCAGGTGATAGGCCAGGCTGAGCATGGGTGTCAGCTCTTCCCAGGTGTTTTGCGCGTCGTAGCGCGTGGCCGGCAGCAAGGCGTAGTGCGGCAGGCCGTTGGCCGGATTGGCGCCGAACTGCGCGTTGATCGCGGTGAACATGTCCTGCTGGAAAATCACCGCGGGATCCACCAGCGCGACCCCCTGGGACTCGATCGGCAGCAGCACGCCGGGCATCCCCTCCAGGGCCGCAAACGCGCGTTCGCGGAATGCCGCCTCGTCCAGCAGCTCCACGTCCACGCGCTGCTCGCGCTTCTCGCTGGTCCAGCGCAGCCCCGCGGTCAGCTCCAGGTTGTTGGTGATGCTGTAACTGCCCTGGAAGAACGCCGCGTAGGTGGTATTTTCCAGCTGGTAGGTCTGGTCCTCGGCCGTGGGGCTGTTGATGACCATGACATTGACACCCGGTATGAAACTGCCGGTGACCAGGCCGGCATTGGTGTCGGTGCCATCGTCGATATCCTCGTTCATCGCAAACAGGCCCAGGGTATAGTTCAGGCGCTCGTCCCAGGCCGAGCCCACCAGCTGCAGCTCCTGCGACCAGTGCTGCCGCTCGCTGGGTGACGCGCGGTAGCGGCCGGACAGGGGCCGGCGGGTGGCGTCGTTGTCCGGGTTGCCCGGCTGGCCAAACACCTTCTGGTCACCGTAGCCGGTGATGCTCTTCAGGGTTAGCTGGTCATTGAGCATCCATTCGAGGGTCAATCCCAGCAGCAGGTTGTCCACGTTGAAGGCCAGCTTGGGTACCTCCGAGGCGAACTTGCGGTCGTCGATCAGTTCATACGACTCCATGCAGGCCGCCATTCCGACCGGACTCTGGCCGACAAAGCCGGGCATCACCGGCGTGTCGTCGTCGTTGAAGGCATCCACACCCACCGTGTCGCCGGCGTTGATGCGGTTGCCAAATAGCGAGTCTTCCCCGTTGTAGCTGCTGTTGGCCATCGGCCCGCAGTTGGTGGCCGGCTGCACTTCGCGGGTCTCGCCGTAGTAGGCCAGCGCATCGGCGCTCCAGCGCTCACTGCCGGCCCAGCGCAACTGCAACAGCGCGGACTGGCGATCCTCCGAGGCCGCCTCCTGCCCGGTCACGACATTGGTCAAATAGCCGTCGCGGCGCTGCGACCCCACGGTGAGGCGACTCAGCAGATCGCCATCGAGCAGGGGCACGTTGAGCGCGGCGCGGGCGTCGCTGCGCCCATAATTACCCAGCCGCGTCTCGACAAAGCCCTCCAGCACCTCGGTGGGCGGCTGGCTGGTAACCAGCAGGGCGCCACCGGTGGTGTTTTTGCCAAACAGGGTGCCCTGCGGCCCCCGCAAAACCTGCACGCTCTGCACGTCCACCAGGTCCAGCAGCTGGCCGTCCTTGCGCGGCAGGTACAGGCCGTCGAAATACACGCCCACCGGCCCGTCGACCCGGGCTCCGTCATCGCGCTGGCCGATGCCCCGAATCCAGATCTGCGCGGTGCTGGCCTGGTCGATTTGCAGGCCGGGCACCTGGTAACCCAGGTTCTTGATACTGGTGATACCGGCGTCCCGCAGCTGGCTGTCCGTCAGTGCGGTGATGGACACCGGCACATCCTGGATCGCCTCCTCCCGCTTGCGGGCGGTGACCACCACCTCTTCCAGCACCGCCCCCTGGGCCAGCGCCCATTGCGGCAATACAGTTTCAACCAGCAGGCCGGCGGCAAGACTTACGCGCAGCAGCGGCCCGGCCAATGTCTTGACTCGAGCAATCATGTCCCACTCCAATAGGATCGATTTATATGTTCTTGCTTATACGGCTTCCGTACGGTAAACCGTTGGCCCGTCTAGCGGGCAGGGCCACCATGACTGCCGCGCCAGCGGGAGTTGCCGATGGTCGAGGCCCAGGGCTCGTAGGCCTGGGCGTCCAGGGGCTCGCCCAGGGCGACCTCGCGCCCGCGGAACACCGGCGTCCACAGCCAGGCCTCGACCTCCGACTGCCGGGGCAGGCGCGCGGCGATCGGGTCCCAGGGGCTGTCGCGCAGGATCAGCTCGCCGTCCACCTTGAGCTTCTGGGCGGTGCCGTAGTTGCTCACCACGTTGACCACGTGGGGCGGGAAGTCGAAGCCGGTTTCGGTATAGGACGCGCGGCGCGAATACTTCACCCAGAACTCGTACTCATCGAAATCCGGTCCCGGGTCCAGCACGTCGGAAACCCTGCCGTAGTATTCGAGGAAGGTGTAGTTCTGGTGGGTCACCCGGGCGCCCAACTCGTCGCCCAGCCGGTAGTACTTGATCTCGGCGGGGTATTTCGGCTGGCCGAACTTTTCCTGGCTGATGAAGATTTCGGCTTCCTTGTCGATGGCGTAGCCCAGGGCAAATTCGCCCTCGCGCCCCCGGTGGGCACAGCGCACCGTCGTGAGCAGGCCGTGCTCCGGCTCGCCATTCACCGGTACGTTGTAGACCGTAAGGGTCACCTCCGGCGCCGCGCCCGGCTCGAAACCCGGCGGCAAAACCGCCGCGACATCCCCCTCGGCGGCCCGGTAGCGCAGCTTCAACATCGGCCAGTTGCCGTGGTCGCCCGGGGTGGAGTGCAATTGCTGCTCTAGATCCATCTTGTTCTCCTTATTGCTATTTGGATGCTCGAAAACGGTGGAAGGCTAGGCCGCCTCCCCGGCGTAGAACTGGCCAAACCACTTGCGGTATTTGGCAATCGGCCCGTCGCCGTCGCACAGCACCGGGCTCTCCACGTACACCTTGTTCTCCCAGATCGGGATATCCTGCTCGACCTGGCGAACGATCTCCTGTACCACGCCGTCGGTGTACATGGCGTTGATCTCGCTTTGCGCCCGCGGCACGGAAAAATTGAAACGCAGGTGAATACGCTGCTCGTCGATGGGCGTGACAGTCCCCATCATCACCACGTCGAAGGTGCGCGAAAAGCGCTGGAAGGTGAAGCCGGGGCCCACGCTGGACGACACCAGGTGAATCGGCTCGTGCTGCTCCCCGCTCAAATCGACCTTGCCCTCCCCGTCGATCACATGGGTCTCGGAATCAAACTCGGTGATCCGGCGCGGCCCCTCCCAGCGCACATCCCCCTCGGGCATGGCCGGATTGCCGTGTACGGTGATGAAGTGGGCGAGATCGGCGGCGTTTTCACCGGTCTCCTGCGCGATGGTGTTGATCGTCCAGTCAAAGGTCTCCAGTGGCGACCACTCCGTCGACACCAGCTCTGGAATTTCATCGATCTCGAAACTCGGCGCCAAGCCCCTGGGGTGGTACCAGGCCCAGATCATCTGGTTGCGCTCCACCACCGGGTAACTGCCGATGGCCTGTTGCCCGTCCACCCGGGGCGGCATGCGCTTGGCATAGGGGACCGCGGTACAGCGGCCCTCGCCGTTGAACTCCCAGGCGTGAAAGGGACAGCTGATCGACTCGCCCTTGACCAGGCCGCCATGCCCCAGGTGCGCCCCCAGGTGCGGGCAGTAGGCGTTCAGCAGCGCCGGCTGGCCCGCCTCGGTGCGAAACAACACCAGTTCACGGCCGAAGTAGCTCAACGGGCGCACATCGCCGGGCGCCAGCGCATGGCTGTATTCCAGCGCGTACCAGCCGTAGGGTATCGGTTTGTCGTAGCGTTTGTTCATGCTCGCCCCCTCTCAGGCACCTTTGCCCGTGCGCACGCGCAGGGACTTGAACACCACCGCATTGTGGTCGGAATTGTCTTTCTCGGGCTCGCCGTCCAGCCGCAGGTCGGGGAAGCGCTTGAACAACTCCACCATGGTCAGGTAGAGCTGACGCTTGGCCATCGCCGCGCCGATGCAGTAGCGCGGGCCGTAGCCGAACAGCACGTCCGGGTCGAATGTGCGCTGGACGTCGAAGCGCTCGGGCTCGGGGTAGTAATCCGGGTCGCGGTCCTTGAGGTGCGGCATCAGCAGCACCATTTGCCCTTTGCGCAGCTGCTGGCCCAGCAACTCCATGTCCTGCGGCGCGTAGCGTGCAAAGCCCATCTTCGAGGTGGGCGACCAGCGCATGATCTCGCTGAAGGCATTGGCGAAGGCCTCTGGCGACGACAGCGCGGTCTCGATCTGCTCCGGGTGCTTGAGCAGGGCATAGAGCGTCCACTGCTGCGCCACCAGCGTGGTGTCGGCGCCGGCACCGATCAGGGCGAGGATCAGGGTGATAATGTCCCAGTCGGAGAAGGCCTCGTTTTCCGCCTCCACTTTCAGCAGCTCCGACAGGAAGTCGTCCTCCCCGGGATTGGCCCGCCGCTCGGCGATCACCCGCTGCAGGATTTCGATGGCGCGATTGCTGTCCTGGCGCGCGGCCTCGCGCCGCTCGTCGGAGATGGTCGGATTCCACGACTCGGTGAAGGTCAGCACCACTTGCTTGATATCGGGCCAGTATTTCTCCGGCAGGCCGACCATGCGGCTGATGGAGATAAAGGGAATGTGGTTGGCGACCCGCTCGATATAGTCGAAGCTGTCCAGCCCCTCGAGATCGGCGATCAGCTGCACCACGTCGGGACGGATGCGGCGCTGGATCTCGTCCACCACATTGCGCGAGAAGGCGGGCGACACGATGCGCCGCACCAGGCGGTGGTGCCCGTGATCGGCCAGCAGGCTGTGGCCAATCATGGCGCGCTCGTAGTTGCTCCACTGGTCCTGCGGCGGCCGCGGCGGGGCAAACTCCCAGTCGTAGAAGTCCGACGACAGGTATTCCCGCCGCCAGCAGTCCATGATGTCGGGCATGCGGGTCATGATCCAGGCCTGCCAGGGCTCGTACCACACCAGTCGCCCCCGGGCCGACAGAGCCCGCCACTGGCTAAACGGGTCCGCCAGGTATTCCGGGGAAGCCGGGTTGAACACCGCCTCGACGGGCGCCTGCGTCACGGCATCGGCCTGCATTGCCTTCACCTCTTATCACTGGATTGCGGACAACAGGCCTCAAGATACACCCGCCAATAATTACACACAAGTATACTTTTATGACAAAACGGCAAGAATCGCACGCACTGGAAGGTCCCGGTCCCGAACGGGCCGTCAGCGGTATCAGCGGGTGTGTTGCAGCGCGGCGCGGGCCGGCACGGAAAAGCCGCGGGCGCGCCCTGTTGGCGAAGAGGCGCCGCCGGGCGGTTTGGGTAGCGAAGCTGTTACGGGGGGATTGTTGGGATCAGGCAGGGTGGAACAGCTGGGAGCCATGCGCGGCCAGCCAACAGCCGGCCGCGAAACGGAACCTCAGTCGCTCTCGCCGCCGCGCTTGCGCACGTAGAGAACCAGGGAGTGATCGACGATCTCGAAACCGTGTTCCTCGGCAATCTCGCGCTGGCGCTGCTCGATCACCGGGTCGTTGAATTCCACCACCTCGCCGCTGTCCACGCACACCATATGGTCGTGGTGTTCGCCGCGGGCGAGTTCAAAGACCGAGTGGCCGGTTTCGAAGTTGTGGCGAGTCACCAAACCCGCGGTTTCGAACTGGGTCAATACGCGGTACACCGTGGCCAGCCCCACGTCCTCGCCGGCCTCCAGCAGGGCCCGGTAGACGTCCTCGGCACTCAGGTGCTGGGCACTCTCTCCCGTCGACTCCAGTATTTGCAGGATTTTTACGCGCGGCAGGGTAACTTTCAGACCCGCTTTACGCAGTTCCTGGTTTTCAGCGGCCATGGTGGCAGGGGTTCTCGTTGCGATTCAGTAGGGGTATGATGCCACCCCTGTTTCGTAAGTGGAAGTTTAATCCCCATGCGCGCCCTTTGCCTGTTGATAGTTGCCTGTTTTCTGAGCGGTTGCGGCGCCCTCGGCTTTCCGGGCGTGTACCGCATCGATGTCGAACAGGGCAATCTTGTCGACCAGGAGATGGTGGACCAGCTACAGCCGGGCATGAGCCGGCGCCAGGTGCGCTTTATCCTCGGCACGCCGCTGGTGGAGGACCCCTTCAACGCTGCGCGCTGGGACTACCCCTATGTGATTCGCAACGGCGAAGAGGTCATCCGCAAGGCCCAGGTTACCGTGCGATTCGACGGCGACTCGCTGAGTGAAATCAGCGGCGATTACCTGCCCGAATGGGCCCGGGACGACGCGGAACCCGCGGCTGGCGACAGCAGCGACTGACACCCGCTCAGGACTTGCCTTCGCGGCGCTCCTTGACCCTGGCCGCCCGGGCCTTGCGCACCTCTTTGGGATCGGCGACCAGCGGGCGGTAGATCTCCACCCGGTCCCCGTCGCGCAGCGCGGTCTGCGGCCCCACCACCTTGCCGAAAATGCCGAGCCGGGCGTGCTCCGTCTCGAGGCCCTCGAATTGCCGCTCGATACCCGACTGCCTGACCGCCTCGATCGCGGTAACACCCTCGGGCAATTGCAGCGGTATGATGGCCTGCTTGTCGGGTAGCGCGTAGGCCACCTCCACGTGAATTGTCTGCGCTTCGCTCATAGTCCTACCGGGCTCGATCAGCCATAGATGTGTTGTGCTCGTCGCGCCAGCGCGTCCACCATGTCACTGCTCACCTTGTCGAACAGACGCGAAGCCGCCATGCCCAATACCGCGTTGGATGCACTGAATTCGAGCTGCAGGCTCACCTTGCAGGCGGCCTCGCCCAGGGGCTTGAACAGCCAGGTGCCGTGGAAGCGGTCAAAGGGGCCGTCCAGCAGCTCCAGGCGAATGGCGCGATTTTCCTCGAGGAAGTTGCGGGTGCTGAAACTCTGCTTGATGCCCCCCTTGGACAGGTCCAGGCGGGCCTCGACGATATCCGCCTCCCGCCGCAGGATCTCGGCGCCGACACAGCCGTCCATGAATGCGGGATAGGACTCGATGTCATTCACCAGATCGTATATCTGCCGCACCTGGTAGGGCAGCAGCGCACTGCGGTTGATGCTCGTCATAGTTCCTGTTTCGCCCGAGCCCTAGTTCAGCCGGCTCCAGTCCGACCACAGGGCCGCGGCCAGCACCAGCACAATTGCCGGCGGGGCAATATACCGTATCAGGGCATACCAAAGCGAAAAAAATCCGTCCGACTCGCGGTACAGTCGCGCGCGCAGCAGGGGGCTGCGCATCCGCCAACCCACGAACACACAGCCCAGCAGCGCGGCCAGCGGCAGCAGCACACCCGCCGCCCAGTGATCCAGCCGCACCAGCAGATTGGCCGCCCCCGGCGACGTGGTGCCCAGGGACTCCACCGCCAGCAACGCCAGCAGCCAGCAGCCAGCCCCGGCCAGCAACACCGCGGTGAAGCGGCGCAGGCCCAGCCACTGCACCAGCGAGGACACCACCGCCTCCAGTAGCGCCACCGCCGTACCCAGGGCGGCCACCACCACCATCAGGAAGAACAGCGCCCCGAACAACTCCCCCGCGGCGCTGTTGCCGAAGGCATAGGGCACCGCGATAAACATCAGCCCCGGCCCGGACGCCGGCGCCACGTGCTGGGCAAACAGCACCGGAAATATCGCCAGCCCGACGGCGATGCTCACCAGGGTGTCGAACAGGGCCACCGCAATCACCGCGCGGCCGATGGGTATCCGCTCCGGGGCGTAGGCCCCGTAGCAAATGCCCACCGCGGCGCCGGCGCCGACGGTGTAGAAGGCGTGCCCCATGGCCGCGCCCAGGGATTGCCAGTTGAAATCCAGCAGCTGTACCGAAAACAGGAAATCGCGCGTCGCCGCCAGATCGCCGTGCTCCAGCGCGAAACGCACCAGCACCCCCAGCAAGGCGATCAACACCGGCACCGCCAACCAGGCCAGGGTGCCCAGGCCGCGCCTCGCCCCGGCCCACACCACCGCCATGGCGACCAGCAGGAACACGCTCAGCCAGTACACCTGCACGGGCAAATCGAGCAGCAGGGCATCGAAAAAGTCCGCCACGTCGACCACGCTGGCGGAGGCGAATTCACCGCGACGCAGATTGTTGGCGAAGGCCAGTGACCACCCCGCCACCACCGCATACAAGCTCAGTACCGCCAGCGCCGCGCCGCTGGCCAGCGCCACCAGGCACATCCAGGCCCGGCTGCGCAGGGAGCGGTCGGCGGCCTCGCGCACCGCGATCAGCGGACTGGCCCGCCCGTAACTGCCCAGGGCCACCTCGGCGATCAACACCGGCACCCCGAGCAGGAACAGGCACAGCACGTACAGGAGCACGAAGGCGCCGCCGCCATGCTCGCCGGTGAGGTAGGAAAACCGCCACAGGTTTCCCAGCCCCACGACAGCGGCGGCCAGTGCCAGAACGAAGGTCATACGCGAACGCCATTGCCCCGGTGCCCCGGCAGCGCTCACAAACACGAAAGGATACAGCTGGTTGTCATGGCCACCAGATTGCCCCAGCCACCGGCGCTTGAAAAGGGAAAGATTCACCTTCCCGCGGCGCTCCCGGTCCGTATAATGCGCGCCATGGCAAGCAAGAAACCCAAAAACCCCGACAACGTGATCGCGCGCAACAAACGCGCGAGCTTCGACTTCCAGCTGCTCGAGACCTTCGAGGCCGGCGTGGCCCTGGCTGGCTGGGAGGTGAAGAGCCTGCGCGCCGGCAAGGCACAGCTGACCGATTCCTACGTGCTGATGAAAAACGGCGAGGCCTGGCTACTGGGTTCGCAGATCACCCCGCTGGAAACCGCCTCGACCCATTTCGTGGCGGACCCCACGCGCACGCGCAAACTGCTGCTGCACAAAAAGGAGCTGGCCAAAATCCTGGCGGCCACCACGCAGAAGGGCCAGACCTGCGTGTGCACCCAGCTCTACTGGAAAGGTCACCTGGTCAAGGCGCGCATCGCCCTCGCCCACGGCAAGAAGACGCACGACAAACGCGACACCCAGAAAGAGCGCGACTGGGGCCGGCAGAAACAACGCATCATCCGCGACAACGTCAAGCAATAGGCCGCGACAATACTGCTTATTCGGGATCGATCTAAACCCCGACTTGCAAAAAGGCCGCCCCGCACCCATATTTAAAGTGTGCCCGGCACCACCGTCGATACCGTCCATCAGGTACCGGCAAACACAATCGGGCACAGGTAATACGGTTGAAGTACCGCAATACTCTCCCATGGAGGAGGGCGCCGGGCGAGGGGCACTAGCGCGATGCAAACCCCTCGCCATAGGCTGACAAACCGTCCCGGCCGCATTCGGGTGGCATCCGCCAGCCGGCTGCGGCCATTTAATTTGCCCCGATATCATTCCCGCGCCCGCTAGCGGCCACCGACTCCGGCAGCGATTGCTCAGCCCAGCATCAGGGCCCGCCCGGTCATGACAAGCCCCACCGCGAACAGCACGCTCACCGCCACGCGGCGGTACAGGGCGCCGCCAAAACGGTGGAACAGGTGGTAGCCCAGTTTGTCCCCCAGGTACATCGCCGGAAACGCCAGCAGGAATTGCAAGGGCGAGCGCGCGGAGACGAAGCCCGCGGCGGCGTAGGACAGCAGCGCCATCACCGCGGCGAACAGGAAAAAGGTCATCAGCAGGGCGCGGCTGCGTGCCGGCTCGGGCTCGGTGGCCATGGCGTAGATGATCACCGGCGGCCCGGGGATGGCGAAGGCGCCGTTCAGCAGGCCCGAGACGGCGCCGGTGGCACCGCCCAGCCAGGACCCGGGCGGCTGCCGCCCGGGGCGGTATACGCTCAACGCCAGGGACGCGGCAATCACCGCCAGACCGATCCACAGCTGGAACTGGCGCGGTGAAATAGCGCTCAACAGGGCGGCGCCAGCAAAACTCCCCAACAGGGCCGCGGCCAGCATCGGCAGCATGGGACGCAGGGGAAAGCGGCCCCAATAGGTATTCAGTGTTAACAGGCTGACCGCCAGGGTAAGACTGGCGCTCAGCACCACCGCGTCGGTGGGCGCCATGATCAGCGAGAACGCCGGCACCGCGGTCAGCGCGAACCCAAAACCGGTGAACGCGCGCATCACCGCGGCGAACACCACCACCGCCCACACCAGGGCAAGCTGGGAGAGCGGGATACCCGACAGCAGGTCCGCCAGGATACTCACGCTCGCGGCGCTACGGCCCCGTCACCCCGCGACCGCTTAGGCGGCGCTTTGCAGGGCGAGCTGGTTGACCCGCACCAGGCGGCCCGGATAGCGGCCGGTGAGACGATCATTTGCCAACACCACCTCGCCATCGACGATCACCGCACGGTACCCGGAGGCCTCTTGCAGCAGGCGCTGGCCCCCGGCGGGCAGGTCCTGTTCCATGTGCGGCGCGTGCAGGCGCAGGCGACCCATGTCGATCACATTGATGTTGGCCTTGAGCCCCACCTTGATGCGGCCGCGATCGCGCATGCCGCAGTAGTCGGCGATATCGCTGGTCAGGCGCCGCACCGCGTCCCGCAGCTCCAGGCGGCCGCCGCGCTCGCGGTCCCGGGTCCAGTAGCTGAGCAGGTAGGTGGGGAAACTGGAGTCGCAGACCGTGCCCACATGGGCGCCGCCATCGGAGAGCCCCATGATCGACAGCGGGTGCCGCATCATAGTGTAGACGTTGTCGTAGCTCATCTCGGTGTAGTTGTAGATGGGGAAATACAGCAGTTCCCGGCCGTCATTTTCCAGCATCAGGTCGTAGATCATTTCCAGGGTCGGTACCCCCCTGTCCTTCGCCATCTGCAGCACCGAGGTTTCCTCGGTCTGCTCGTAGTCGGGGTTTTCGCCCAGGCGGAAGGTCTTGCTGGCCACAAAGTCCACCGCCGCCAGCAGGGCGTCGGCGATGGGCGGCACCGGCGTGCCATCCCCCGCCACCGGCTCGGATTTCTCGCCGAGCAGTTGCGCCTTGAAGGCCGGGTCGCGCATGTGTTGCACGCGCTCCGCCAGGGGCAGGTGGCAGATACGCTTGTAGCTGGGAAAGCCGATAAAGGGGTGGAAGGTGCACTGCAGGCCCACGGTCACGCCGATACCCCGGGGCGCGGTTTGCAGGCGCATGTCGAGGCCCTTGTCCACGGCCTTCTCGGCGCGGTCGATGATGCGCAGCCACTGGTCGGGAGCGAAATCCCGCTGCATCAGCGACAGCGAGAACGGCCGCCCGCCCGCCGCGCTGGCGAAGCCCTCGAGCAGGTCGAATTCCTCGTCAAAGCGGTCGCCGTCCTGCGCCACCCGCTCGAGATTGAAGTCGTTCACCGCCTGCAAAACACCATGCGACAGGCCGTCAAAGGCGCTGGCGATGCCCTCCAGCTCCGCGGCGGAGGCCTCGGAAGCCGGGGTCCACTCGCCGTCGGCGCTGCGGTGCACGTCGGAGCGGCCGGTGGAAAAGCCGATGGCGCCGGCCTCCAGGGCCTCCCGGGTCAGGCGCCGCATCGCTTCGATATCGGCACTGGTGGCGGGCTCGTTGAACACCGCGCGGTCACCCATCACATAGACCCGCAGCGGGTCGTGGGTCACCTGCACCGCGTAGTCGATGCTGTGGGGTTTGGCGTCCAGCGCGTCCATGTATTCCGGCAGGGTTTCCCAATCCCAGGTAATGCCCTCGGCCAGGGCGGTGCCGGGGATGTCCTCCACACCCTCCATCAGCCGGATCAGCTTGTCCCGGTCCCCCGGGCGCACCGGGGCGAAGCCGACGCCACAGCTGCCCATCACCACGGTGCTGACGCCGTGATTGATGCTCGGCTGCATATCCGCGTCCCAGGACACCTGGCCGTCGTAGTGGGTGTGCAGGTCGATAAAGCCGGGGGTCACGATGTGGTCCGCGGCGTCGATCACCTGGGCCGCCTCCCCCACGCAGGGCCCGACTTCCACGATGACCCCGTCCTTTACGCCCACGTTGGCGCGGATCGGCTCATTGCCCTGGCCATCGAAGACACTGCCGTTGATGATTTTCAAGTCGTAGTCCATGGATGCTCTCCGGGTGGCTCGGCGTGTTCACCGCCTGTTATTGGAAGGTGGGGAAAGTCTAGACAAGGCGGTTGGGGCCGCACAGGGTCAAATCAGGCCAAGTCGGGTGATTACCGGCCGCCGGCGCCCAGACACGCCGCGACGGGGGCCAGGCGCCGGTCCGGCGCCTGGCGATGGATGCCCTACAGGGCCCGGGGCAACGCGACCCCGAGGCGCTCGCCCCAGGGCTCCAGGTCGCCCATGATGCTGGGGTACAGTTCCACCCCGTCCCGGCGCTGCTGGTCCCGGGCCAGCCAGGCCCGGTGCCCGGGGAAGCGCACCCCCGGCGCGTCCTTCGCCACCGCGCTGTCTTCGCACAGGCGCTGTAGGGCGCCCAGTTGCCACTTGAAGTTCTCCAGCGAGGTAAAGGCCGCCGGATCGATCACCTGCAGGAACACCGAGTTCGCCTCACCGTCCCCCGCCGCGGCGGCGTCCGCCCGGCCGTAGCCCCCCAGCGCCATGCTCAACACCTCGGTGAGAATGGCCAGGGCCGCGCCCTTGTAGCCGTGCCCGGCGCCGCCGATCGGCATGATGCTGCCGCCCTCCGCCAGCGCCTTGGGGTCCGCGGTGACCTCCCCCCGGGCATCCTTCAGGCAGGGCTCGGGCATCGCCTTGCCCTCCCGCGCGGCGCGGGCCACATAACCCCCGGCGGTGATGGACATGCTGATATCGAACAGCAGGGGATAGTCCTCGCCCGGCGCCGCCATGGCGATCGGATTGGCGGAGAAGATCGGGTCGATACCGCCGTGGGCGCTCACCGTGTTTTCCGAGGGCGTGGAACAGGTCATCAGCACCGCGTAGCCCGCCTCCACCACCCGCGGCAGGTAGGCCCCCAGGCAGGCGATATGCTGGCTGCGGCGAATCGTGGCCATCACCACCCCGTGCTCCGGCACCCGCGCCATGGCGGTGTCGAGGGCCTGGCGCACCACCCAGGGACCGGGCAGGAAGGCCGCGTCCCAGTTGAACAGATTGCCGCGGTCGACCAGCACCTCGGGCTCGCCAGCGGCCCGGCTGTCGCCGTCCACCAGCCATTGCAGGTTGTGCGGCACCCGGTTCATGCCGTGGGTGCTGAAACCCATCAGATCCGCCTCCAGGAACACCTCCGCCATCACCGCCGCGCGCTCGGCGGGCAGGCCGGCCCGCTGGAACAGCTCGCTGGCAAAGTCGGTCAGGTCGGCGGCGGCATAGCGCGCTCCCATGGCAATCTCCTCTCTCATTGGCTTGGGTGGCATTTCACCGTAAAGCATAGCCCTCCCGACCCGCAAGGCTGGCCGGAGAGCGGGTGCCAGGGGAATGGAACTTTCGCAAAATTCACGGTCGAAGTATTTGCGCAGTAGGGTATACTGCGCAGTCCACCTACGGGGGCGATTAGGATTCGACGACGGTAACGAAACCTGAGGTGCATGCCGTGATGACAGCGAATCACGTTAATCCAAAGCTGTAACCTAAATAGTTGCCAATGACGACAACTACGGTGCCCAACTGGCTGCGTAAGCAGCGATGAAAGCACCATCTAGTGGCTTCGGCCCTAGCGGTCTTTAGCAAGGTGCCAGTATCGCGCTATTGACTGTCATACAGAACTGGATCGCAGTAACGCACGCCCTGGGCCGCGCTGCTAAACACTAACAGGGATCGCCAACCACGTCCTGCCCGTCGGGCTGTGTGCGGCTAAAACAATAGACGGAAACTAAGCATGTAGAGCCGATGGCAGAGTACTGGCGGACGCGGGTTCGATTAACACCATGGTCGCCACAGGGAGTGATCCCTGTCGGAAAAAGAGAGCTCATACGGTGAACGCTAAGGGGCACCGCCCTATGCCAACGCCGTCCGGTGAATGGGAAACCAGTAAGCCGGCTAGAGACTCATAGGCTCCTAAGGGCAAGCCCTACGGAGTACTAGGGTGGGCAAACGCCCACAATACGCTCTCCCCTGCAGCAGCATCGCAGGTGAAGGAATAGTCCAGCCCATGTCGAAAGGCATGGATCAGCTGTCCCGCCGCCTCCACCAATCCCCCGCTCCCGGCGCCTGCCGGGAGCGGACTCCAGGGAGTCAAGGATGACGACCTATAAACGCGCGCAAACGCTCAGTGATACCGAAGCTGCCTACATCGCCGGCCTCGTCGATGGCGAGGGCACCATTACCCTGACCCGTAAACACCGCAACGAGAATCGCCAACTGGCCCTGACCATCAGCAGTACGGAACGCGGCATGCTGGACTTTGTACTGGCTCGCACCGGTGTGGGCAAAATCACCAATAAGCGCCGCTCCAAGGCCCATCATCAGGACAGCTTTGCCTATGCGGTCTACAACCGGCAAGCCCTACAGCTGATCCGGCAAATTGGTCCTTACCTGCTTTCCTATAAATCCGCGCGCTGTGCGCTAATTCTGAGTGAATACATAAAGCTCACTCCGCGCAATGGCAAGTACAGCCCCAGTGTGAAAGCCGCCAGGGAGCGGTTCGAAACCAGTTTACTGGCCATCAAGCCAGCCACTCATATCTAAACCCAATGGAATCGGGATTTCAGGTCAAACAAACTCAGCATTCCCCTCCTACCCAGATCCAGTCAGAAAGGAGTGAGCCCCCTTTTTACTTAACAAGTCTCGCCGATGGCAAGGGCCACTTAGATTACCGTGCATCCTCCAGAAAGCCCCGAAAAGCACGCAAAAAATTCGCCTGATCTTCGAGAAAGGGACTGTGCCCCACCCCCGGCATCACCACTTCCAGGAAGTCGCCGCCATTGGCCGCGTAGCGCCGCAGCAATTCCCGGGTCTGCGCCAGCATCGGCTGCGGCGGGTAGCGCTCCGCGCCCGGCCACCCCGGTATCAGCCCCTCCCGCCCCAGCACCGCGGGGTCCGAGCGGGACTGGTCGCCGATGATGCTGTCCCGATCGCCGCGCACCCACAGCACCGGCGGTTGCGGGGAGATATCCGCAAAGGCACTGAGATCGAAGTACTTGGGGCTGATGGCGTTCAGGGGGCCAAAGCGTCCCGGCGCGACGAAGGGCCAGTGGGGCGAGGCCTCGCAATCCCCGGGGTAGTGGCGCTCGCCCAGCCGCTGCCGCAGGGAGCCGCGCAGCAACTGTTCCTCCCGATCCAGCGCCAGCGGTTGGCTGAAGAAGGAATTGCGGATCACGTTCCGTGGCGAAAACTCGCTCGCCTCCCCCAGATCCCCGGCCTGCAGCCGCTCGACAAATTCCGCGGCCACCACGCCGCCGCCCGAGCCTGCGTAATCGCTGTTGCAGGGGGCGCCCTGTGGGTCCCGGGTGCCGCCGAAACCATAGGGGCTGACCGGCGCGATCAGGGTGAGGGATTTCGCGGCGCGGGGGTGGTCGATAGCGAACTGCATGATCGCCGCCACGCCCGCCGACCAGCCCACCAGGTGGACGGCCGGCAGCGCCAGGGCCCGCAGCAGGGCATCCAGGTCGTCGGCCCAGTCCCGGGCGCCCCGGGTGGCGTCGATCGGCCGGTCCTCGGTATCGCCGTAGCCGCGCAGGTCCACCGCCAGGCAGCGGTAGCTCGCAGGCATCGCCAGCATCAACTCCTCGAAATAGGTCGAGGAGGAAAAATTGCCGTGCACGAACAGCACCGGCTCGCCGTCGGCCGCTCCACTGCCCAGCAGGTGCATGCGCAGTCTCGCCGTGGCCACTTGCGCCGGGCGGATGCCCGGCAGGTGTTGCGCAAAAGCGGAAGTCACGCCACGCTCAATAGCTGTAGGTGAAGCCCAGGCTGTAGGTGCGCGGCGGATTGTAATAGCCCAGCTCCACCCCCGGAAAGGCCGACAGGTCGAAGGCGTGGGTGCGATACTCCTCGTCCGTGAGGTTCTTGCCGCCCAGAATAACCTGCCAGCGCTGATCCAGCGTCTCGAAAACGAGGGCCGCGTTGTACAGGGTATAGCTTCCCTGGGCGAGGTTTTCACTGCTGTTGACCTCGAGATAGGTCTTGCCGCGGTAGCTCATGTCCGCGGTGAAGCTCAGCGAGCCCAGACTGCCGACCGGCAGCTCGTAGCTGAACCCCAGGTAGGTGTCCCAGCGCGGCGCGTTGACCATTTCCCGCTGGTCGCTGACATCGATCACCGCGCCGCTCACCGGGTCGATTCCCGCCAGAAACTCCTTGTACTCGGCGTCCAGGTAGCCAATGTTGGCATTGACCGTCAGGCGCTCGCTGACTAGCGCGGTGAGCTCCAGCTCCACGCCCTGTATCACCGCCTCGCCCGCGTTGGAGAACACCGGGACGAAGGTGGAGCCGTCGGCGGTGGCCTCGAAGCTACTCACCTGCAGGTCGTCGTAGGCGTTGTAGAACAGCGCCAGGTTGGTGCGCAGGCGGTTGCCGAAGGACTGGCTCTTCAGGCCCACTTCGTAGCTGAGCAGGGTTTCCTCGTCATAGGGTTCCAGCTGGCCGTCCGCCAGGCGGCCATTGAAGCCACCGCTTTTAAAGCCCGTGGAGACGGTGCCGTAGACGTTGGTATCGTCATTCCACTGGTACTTGAGCCCGATCTTCGGCAAGAAGTTGTCGAAGTCGGCCGCGTCGGGATCGGCCAGCGGGCGCGCCACGCCGATGCCCCCGCCGAGCCGAAGATCGGCGCTGGTCGGGTTCAACAGATCCGGATTGGCATACAACACCGCCCCGCTGTCCGGGTCAAAACCAATCCCCGCCAGGGCGGTGAGGTCGAAATCCTCGGTCTGGCGCCGATAGTTTTTCTCCTCCTCGGTGTAGCGGAATCCGAGTATCCCGGTGAGTCGCTCGCTGAAATCATAATCCAGCTGGCCGAACACCGCATAGGAGTCCGTCTCGAAGGCGGCCTCACCGGAGGCGGCAATCTGGAAGTTGCCGAATACCCCGCCATCGAAGGTGTCCCCCTCCTCGTTGTAGTAGTAGAGGCCCGATACCAGGGACAGGCGGTCACCGCGGTAGGCGAACTGGAATTCCTGGCTGAACTGGTCCTGCTCGTTGAAATAGAAAATTCCAAAGGGATTGAGCGGAGTGGCATCGAGATCCAGTTCGGTACCATAGTCCAGCGTCCGATAGGAGGTGATGGATTTCAGGCTCCAGCGGTCACTGACATCCCAGCTCGCATTGAGGCTGTAGCCCTGGGTCTCGGTGTACTCGGTGCGGTTGAAATCCGCGTTCACGGTAAAGGGATCCCGGTCGGCGGGAAAATGCTCGACCCGGGGGGTAAAGGTGTAGGGGTCGATCACCAACACATCGATCGGCGTTTCCTTCGCCGGCGT
The DNA here is from genome assembly GCF_017255185.1 of Parahaliea mediterranea. Taxonomy (GTDB): domain Bacteria; phylum Pseudomonadota; class Gammaproteobacteria; order Pseudomonadales; family Halieaceae; genus JAFKCZ01. Next base: position 157,569 of record NZ_JAFKCZ010000001.1, on the reverse strand, counting down.
GCGGGAGCGGTCGGGGTCGCTGTCGGTGTAGTCGGCCGCCAGCTGCAGGGAGAGATTGTCCGTGGGATCAAACTGCAAGACGCCGCGCGCGAAGCCCATATCGCGGTCACCGTCACGCTCGCCATCGTAGCGGTTCTTGCTGTAGCCCTCGCGATCCATCTTGGCGACGGTCAATCGGCCGCTCAGTGTATCGGCGATGATAGGGCCGCTCAGGGTGCCGCGCAGATCCAGTCGATCGTAGTTACCCACGGTGGCCGACAGGGATGTCGAGAATTCGTCAGTGGGCGCCGCCGACACGTACTTGATGGCCCCGCCCACCGTGTTGCGTCCGTACAAGCTACCCTGCGGGCCGCGCAGTACCTCGATACGCTCCACGTCCACCACATCCAGGAAGGCCCCCTGCGCACGCCCCAGATACACGTCGTCCAGGTAGATGCCCACGCCCGGCTCGAAGAATGCGATGGAGTCGATCTGACCGATGCCGCGGATATAGACCACCGCGTTGTTGGCGTCCCCCACGTGGATGCTGAGGTTGGGCACGAGGGATTGCAGGTCGCCGATATCCACCACCTGCCTCACATCCAGATCGTTGCGGGAAAACGCGCTGACCGCCACCGGCACGTCCTGCAGATTGGCCTCGCGCCGCTCCGCCGTCACCAACACCTCCTCGATGACCCCGGCCACGTCGCGATTCGGGGTATCGGCTGCGGCCGGATTCATCGCGGCGACGGCAGACAGCCAGGCCAGGCGGCGAATCTGTTGCGCCAGCGGCGAACGGCGAATAACGGGAATAGGTGCGAAATTGTGCATGGTTCGGCCCTCTCTACGGGGGCAGGCCGCCATTGCACAGGCGCTTGCTCCACCGTTCTTTGGTTATTGATATGGGCCTGACTATAGTGAGTCTTGCGGCACGGCATAATGACCGATTGGCTCGATCACGGGGGTCATTTTCGCTCACCCCGGATTCCGTCGCCGCGCGGGCGCGCAGCTAGCGGAGCAGTTCGTGGTGCTTGAGATACACCGTCGGCGACATCCCGTACCATCGCCGGAAGGCGCGCTTGAAAGCGCGCACTTCGCTGTAACCCAGCATCTGGGCCACATCGGCGGGCGCGACCCGCTGATGCAGCGCGTCGACCGCCTGCTCGCTGTTGACTTGGTCCAGCAAGCGCCGAAAACTGGTGTCCTGCCGGGCCAGCCGCCGGCGCAAGGTCGCCACGCTCATGCCGAGGGTAGAGGCCACCGCCTCCTGCTGCCGCGTACCTCGCGGCGCCGAGCCCCGGCGAATCACCTGCAGTACCTGATGGATAAAATCATCGTCGTAGCACCGCGGCCCGCGGCGCTGCAGCAGGGCCAGATAGTGCGCATAGATATTCCCCGCGATATCGATGTCCCCAGCGGGATTCAGCGGCAGCTCCGCCTGGTCGGCGCGGTAGGCCAGCTCATACACCTCGTGCCCGGCCTGTAGCGGCGCCTCGAACAGGTGAAGGTGATGGTGGTGGCCGGGCAGTTGCGGTCGCCGGGTCGCCACGCGCAACAACTTCAGCGGCCGCCCGCTGAGGTAGGACAGGGCGCAGTGGATCTTGAGCAGGGCAAATTCAATGGCAAAGGGACTGGGCGCGGCGCGGTAGTGGAAATCGCGGTCGTCCACAATGTAGCTGAGGACGCCCCCGCGGCGGCGCACGAAATTGTAATCGCCGCCGTGCACAATGTTGTAGGTTTCCGCCAGCGCCTGCAGCCCCTCCTGCAGTTGCCGGCACTGACCGAGGTTGGAAAAAATCATCCGGGTAGTGCCCCGCCGCAGGGAGCGGGCAGCCTTTAAATGGGACTCTTCGTGAATCTGGTTCTGGTTGGCGGCGATGATACGCCAGCAGTCATCCATGTCGATCAGCGCCGACGGATCGGCCAGGTGATCCCCGGGCAGGCCCAGCTCCCGCAGCAGGCAGGCAACGGACATACCCTGCTCGATGGACTCGTGCATCAGGTCCAGTACGTCGCGCACCTCGACAGTGAACGGCTGCTGTTCGTTATTCATCCGGGCATTATTCAAAAGCGGGACACGGGTGTCGAGGCATTTCAGGGTAGCGAGTCACGCCCAGGAATCCCGGCCGATCGCAAAACTTGACAGCCCTGGCTTTTTGGTTAGGATTCCTACCTATGAATTTCGACGACATCACAGAGCCGCTCGATCGCCGCCTGGCCGATGGCCTGACCCGGCTGGCGGCCGTAGCGCGCCAGCTCGACTGGCAGGCGGCGGAAAGCGCCGGCCTGTCCCCGACCCAGGCCGACATCCTGCGCTTTGTCGCCGGGCGTCCGCGGGGCGCCCGGCTCACCGCCACCGCCGCCCATGTCGGGGTACGCAAGGCCACGGCCAGCGACGCGGTCGCCGCGCTTGAGCGCAAGGCGCTGCTGAAAAAATGCGCCGACATGTCCGATGGCCGGGCCATCGCCCTGAAAGCCACCGCAAAGGGCCACCGCGTCGCCCGGGAATGGCCCAGTAACTACGCCAGGATTGTCGACGGCCTGTCGCCCGCGGAACAGCAAACACTACTGGGCTTGACGGTTAAAATGATCCGGCAATTACAGCAGCGCCAACTGATCGCGCCGCAGCGTACCTGCGTCACCTGCCGGTATTTTCGCGAGAATGTCGCGCCGGGCACCGACACGCCGCATTACTGCGCCTTCGTCGGCGCGGCAATGGCCGAGCGGCACCTGCGGGTGGATTGCGCGGAGCACGAACCCGCCGCCTGAGGGCGGCCTGCACCACCCCGTTGCAACACGAACGGGTATTCGCTTCTCACATATAGTTAGGAGTCCTATCATGAAAAGCAAGATCCTGGTTACATGCGGCATCGCCGCCACCGCCCTGTCACTGCAAGCCGACCCCGAAGTCCCCTACCCGACCGGTTACCGTGACTGGCAGCACGTAAAAAGCATGGTCATCGAACAAGGGCACCCGCTGTACACCGCTTTTGGCGGGATTCATCACCTCTACGCCAATAACGAAGCACTAAAAGGCTATCGCGATGGACGCTTCCCCAACGGCGCGGTGATTATTTTCGACCTGCTGGAAGCCGTCCACGAGGGCAACACGATTGGTGAAGGCTCCCGAAAAGTCCTGGGGGTCATGCACAAAGACGAAGACAAGTTCTCGGCTACGGGTGGGTGGGGTTTTGAAGGCTTTGCCGGCGGCGATCCCTCCCGTCGTGTCGTGGCCGGGAATGCCGCCACCGCCTGTTTCGCCTGCCACCAGCCGCAAAAAGATCGCGACTACGTATTCAGCGCACTGAGGGATTGATCCGCCCATGAATGAGCCTGAACGCGCGCCGGCCTGGCACATCGCCCAGTGGTTCAATACGCCGGCGCCCATCTCACTGGAAGCGCAGCGCGGCAAGGTTGTTGTCGCCTGCGCTTTCCAGATGCTTTGCCCCGGCTGCGTCAGTCATGCCATTCCCCAGCTCAAGGCCTTGCACGAGCTATTCGCGCCGCAGGGGGTTTGCGTGGTGGGCCTGCACACGGTGTTCGAGCACCACGAGGCGGTAACAGCCAGCGTGCTGGAAGCGTTTTTGCACGAGTATGGCATCCGCTGCCCCGTGGGCATCGACGCACCGGCGCGGGATGGACGCCCAATCCCCCAGACCATGGCCGCGTACCGGATGCAGGGCACGCCGACCTTCCTGCTCATCGACCGGCAGGGGAGACTGCGCCGGCAAGTATTTGGCCTGGTGCCCGAGCTGCGATTCGGCGCGGAAGTGATGCAGCTCCTGATGGAACCAGCAAGCGCAACACGGAAAGGCCCGATGTCATAAATACCACGCTTGAGTGCCGCCGGGCAATAAACCGTTACTTCTTCAGCAGGCTGTGTCTTTTTCGTATACTGCCGTGCAAGTCAAATACCATAAAGGAATACTCGTGCGTCCAGCTCACCTGCTATTTTTCACCGCATGCCTGTCGGTACCGGTCCAGGCCGCCGTTCTGGTAAACACAGAACCCACCACGCTGATAACCCACGAAGACGGCAGCAGCGTGACCTATTGGGTGTATCTCGACCAGGCACCCAGTGCCGGCGAGACTGTCACGGTCACCCCGTCCTCCGGTGATGTCACCGAAGGCACCGTGAGCGGCGGCCCCCTTACATTTACCGACGCAAACTGGGATACCCCGCAGAGCGTCACCGTCACCCCTGGCGCCTCGGGTGACGGTAACGATGGCGATGTCATGTATACCATTTCCCAATTCACAACCGCTACAGGGGGCACCGCGTCCTTTAACGGCGCCTTCGCGCTCGATGTGGATGTCACCAACCGGAATATCGAGGGGATAAACACCGTGCTGATGAGCCCAGCCAGTGGCACGGCGTTTTATCTGGACGAGGGCAGTTCCCAAACTGTCACCCTGACGGTGACCGGCGCACCAACCAGCGACATCTCCATCGATGTCAGTATCGCCGGCGGGGAGGCAACCGTGTCCACCAGCACTGTCACACTGCAGGCGGGCAACGGCTACTCAGCCACGTTTGACGTCACCGCGGTCGCCGACGCGGCATTTGACGCGGACCAGGCATTCACTGTGGTCACCGACCCCGCGTCTAGCCTCGACGGCAATTACAACGGTATCGACCTGAATGACATTCAAGGCCTGGCCATCAATGTCGATGCTCCGGTGCGCGAAGTCCTCCTGTCACCCGCCAACAACCCGCTGCAAACTTCCGAATCGGGGGGCGGCGACAGCATCGATATGGTACTCAGCGCGGCACCCGCAAGCGATGTCAGTTTCAGTGTTACCGTTAGTGCGCCCGGGGAAGCGATGACCAGCGCCTCGACCATCACCTTTACACCAGCCAACTGGAACATACCGCAAACCTTGAACGTGACTGGCGTGGACGACGGCGTGGCGGATGGAGACGCGAATTTTCAGATCCTGTTTGGCAATAGCGCATCGGCGGATGGCAACTGGAACAACCTTGCCATCACTGCGGTAGCGGGCATCAACACAGACGATGGTTCGCGGCCGGCACCACCGCCAGCTCCGCAAGCGATACCCGTGCTGCCACAGAGCCTCCTGCTGGGACTGTCCGGACTGCTGCTCTTGTCCGGTGCCCGCAAGCTGTCACGACGGCAGTAGCCCGAAGCGCAAAGAAGCGGGCAACTCGTGGGCGGGAAGCCGGCACCCGGTCCAGCACCGAGGCTGCGCCTACAGGGTTTCGGCAAGTACCTCACCCCGCCCTGCCTGCGCCAGGCACAACTGAATACGCTCCTGGGTTTGCGTCAACGCACGCCGGTGGCCCGGCGCCAGTTCGGCGTATTCGTTAAACAGCGCACGCAATTGCTGCAATGCCGCTTCGGAGCAGAAATCCGCGGCCAGCTCGGGCAGGCGGCGGCGCCACTGGGTGGGGATCAGCGCGACGATTTGCGGGAAATTGTCCCGTATCCACTGCCAATTCGCTTCTTGCGTCTCGCCTGGCGCGGTGGCGCTGTGTAGCAGGCTGGAGACCTCCCGCGGGTTCAGCTCGCCGCTGAGCGCCAATGCCCACACCGTCGGCAGCAGCTCGGGGTCACTGACCCGCCCCAGGGCACTGGCGGCGGCCGCAGCGAAGCGCGGGTCGTCCAGATCCCGACGCAATTCGATCAGGTGCTCGACAAAGTCCTGTCCCAGGTCCTGGACCGCGACGGTCAGGGCGGCTTCGTAGAGCTCCGAGGCTAGGGCCCCGGGATCGCGTGGGCCACCGAAGCCCGTAAAGTCCACGGCCCTGGTCCGCAATTCCCGCCTCGCGCCTGTATCCTGAGCCTCCAGCGCCATCAAGCCCAGCAGTTCCGTGTGGAGCAGCTGCGCCTCCGGTGATTCGCTGGCTTTCGCGCGATCTATCGCCGGGCCGTACCAACGCCGGAGATTCCCGGCCAGGGTCGTGCGTTGCACGGCATCGAGGTAGTGGCGGCTATAGCGCTGCAACTGATGCAAGGGAGCGCTCACCACCCGCGGCGCCGAGGATACCGCCGATGCCGCGACCACCTCCCACACCAGTGCCGGGGGCAACTGACCTGCCTCGAAGGCCGCCAGCGCGCTGTCGACCAGCGACAGCGCCTCCGCCGGACCGAGCTGGTCGAAATCCGCCAGCAGGGCGCGCCACTGCGCCGGTGGCAGGTTCCATCGGTAGTAACCGTCGCCACCGGCATTGGGCAGCACCCAGTCGGGGCATGTCTTCCGAGGCAGTGTCACGGTCTGTTCCGCCGCGACCAGCATCTCGCAGTGCCTGGCGCCGTCATCGGTGCGCAGGCACAGGGGAATACTCCAGCGCGCGTGCGCATCGATTGTCGAGCCCAGGGGCTTGTAGCGGCTTTCCCGCAGGGTAACTGCGGGCGCGCCCTCGCCGCAGCGCAAGGCCACATCGACCACGGGCACGCCCTTTTGCTCGACAAAATCGCGGAACACGGCGGTCAAAGCCGGCGTTCGGGTCGCTTCCGCGATGGCCGCATAGAACTGGGCGGCGTCCGCGCTGCCCCCGGCATAGCGTCCGACATAGCGGCCCAGGGCCGGGCGGAAGGTTTCCGGGCCGAAATAGCGATCCACCATGCGGATCACCCCCAGGCTCTTCTGGTAGGTAATGGCGTCGTAGGCGTTGCGGACATTCTCGTTGTCGTCGATGGGCTCGCGAATGGCCCGGGTGCTGGCCAGTGAATCCAGGCGCATGGCGTCGATGGCGCGGGCCGCGGCGGCCAACTCATGGCCGGCTTCGGGCTCCATCGCGGCGAGCGCCAGCGGGGTGCCCCAGGTGGCAAAGCCCTCCTTCAGCCACAAATCGTCCCACCAGGGCGGCGTCACCAGGTTGCCAAACCACATATGGGCAATCTCGTGAGCGTGCTCGCTCAGCAGTGTCAGCCGCTCACCCGGCGAGGGGTCGCCACCCACCAGGATCAGCTGCTCGTGGTAGGTGGGCGCGGCGGACAACTCGGTGGCGCCGCTCGGCCACTGGGGCGCGGCCACGATATCCAGTTTGCCGAAGGGATAGGGCCGTTCCAGCTGGGTCTCGAAAATTTCCACCATGCGCGGCGTAATATCGAGAATGTAGTCGAGCCCGGCCCCCCGTCCGCGGCGCGCGAAACCGCGCAGCGGCACCGGCGCGTCGCGGTAGGCGTTGGCGGGCAGCGCCGGGCGTTCCACCACGTCGAAGGGCCCTACCGCCAGCGACAGCAGGTAGGTCGGCATCGGCGGCGAGGTGGCGAAGGTCACCGTTTCCATGCCCTCGCCAGCGGGTGCGCGATCCAGTTCCGCGGTGTTGCCGATCACCGGGTATCCCGCCGGCACGGTCAGGCGCCAGTCAAAGGTCGCCTTCAGGCCCGGCTCGTCAAAGCCCGGCAGGAAACGGCGCGCCTGGATGGATTCGGACTTGGCCAGGACATAGGCGTCACCCTGCTCCTCCACCTTGAACAGGCCCACCAGCGTGCGGCTGTAGTGCGCGGCGTAGTCGATCTCCAGTGACAGTTCACCCGCCGGCACCACCGCTGCAAGCCTGACTGCCGCCACGCCGGTGTCCAGCACCTGTTCATACGTGGCGGCAACGGCCTCGCCTCCCGCCAATACCGCCCGTATCCGGCTTACGGCCAAATCTTTGCCGTGCAGCCAGATCACGTCGCTCGGACGGAGCAACTCCAGGTCGATGCGCGCGCTGCCGGAGAGACCCTCCGCGCGCGGGTCGACCCTCAGATCGAGACGGTAGGCCAGCGGCCGTGCCAGCGACGGCAGTTTGCCCCGCGGCGCCTCGTGCTCGTCGGCCAGATAGACCGGCGCGCCCGGCGGCGCGGCGCCGGCCTGCTGCCGCGGCACGCGATCGCACGCGGCAAGGCTGGCGAGGCACATGAATACGGTTAACACGCGGAAAATACTGGGCATTGATGACGGGCTCCATGGGTGGCTGTTGCCCCGCCGCCCGGGTCGATAACAAAGACAAACCGGCTTGCGAACGAGGCCTGTGTCACAGCTTAACTGCTCGACGGTCTATTTTTAATCCGTTGGTCAGTTTTTTGTAGTACGGTCAGCCTCTCTACCACTAGAATACCCCGGCCGAAGCCCGCCGGGTTTCGGCAATCTCTGACAAAAGCCCCGCTCCCCGGTGGCAACCCCATGCATCGCCTGGGCGCGGATACCGAGTCTTCGTACAAAAAAGAGGAACAGGACTTGCGACGCACCTTACGCTATCTAACCACCAGCCTTGCGCTGGGCTGTCTGGCGGGCACCGCCAACGCCGTTGTTATCGACACTTTCGAAACCGATCAACCCGCGATAAGCCGGACCGCACCGGCCGATACCGGCACCCGTGTCGACCACTGGATATCGGGCAGCGGTATCCTTGGCGGCGAACGCGAGCTCACGCTCACCCTGCACCCCACCATAGCCGACGGCACTACCTCCAGCGCGGATGTCTCCGGAGGCGCCTACAACTACAACAAGGACTCCACGGCGGGCACCTTCTCATACGCCTTCGTCGTCTGGGACGGTGCCGACGGTACCGGGACCGTGGACACCAGCGGCCTGGGCGGTGTCGACCTGACCGAAGGCGGCCGCCACGACGCCATCGCGATCAGCGTCAACGCCAGCGACAACCCGGCAACCGTGTATATCGTGGCCGATTCCAGCTTCGGCTACTCTTCTCGGGCGGCGCTCAATCTCCCCGGCGGTATTTCGTCCCCCCAGACCTTCATCGTGCCGTTTTCGGCCTTTTCCGTACTGGGGTTCAACGGTCCCGCCACCTTCAACAGCATTGGCGCGCTGCAATTGCAAATCTACTCACCGCCGTCCCAGAACCTGGCCATCGGCCGTGTAGAGACCACCTCCACGCTCAGCGCGAGCAAACGGGGCAACCTGCTGGTGGACACCCATGGCAACAGCGTGGCTAACCCGGGAGATGTCTTGCGCTACACGGTGCAAGTCGCCAATACCATGGGCAGCGGGCAGGTGAACAATGTGGTGTTCCGCGACACCCTGGACAGCAATACCAACCTGGTCGCGGGCTCGGTCACCACCACCCAAGGCGCCGTCCTGTCCGGCAACAATCCGGGCGACACGGTCGTGGAGATCGACTTTGGCGCGCTGCCGGGCGGCACCACCGCCACGGTGAACTTTGATGCGGCAATCGACGCCTCGACTCCGGCCAGCGTGACCCAGATCGTCAACCAGGGCCTGGTATCCGCCGACGGGCTGACCAACCTGCTCACCGACGACCCCGATACCGCCGCGGCGATCGATGCCACCGTCGTCGCCGTGCTACCGGCGCCGGCGCCACCACCGCCACCCACTCCGGGCCCCGGAACATCCGCGCGGGCCATCCCGGTCACGGGTCCCGCGGGGCTGGCGCTGACGGTCCTCGCGCTGTTGATCGCGGGCGCCAGAAGCCGGCTTCTGTAAGCAACCGCCAGCACGTCCGGCGTTCGCCGCTGCGGGCTTCCTTGCCTCTGGCGATATAGCGTACGCCCCGACCAAAAAGCGGCGGAATGAATTCCGCCCTACACACCCCACAGCACACCCCTGTAGGGTCGAATTCATTCGACCAAAAAGCGGGCCGCGCAAAGGCGGCCCGCTTTCCCGTGCCCAGGGGGCGGCTACGCCTGGCCCCCGGCTACTTCAGTACAACAACCTCCACGCGCCGGTTGGCGCGGCGCCCCTCGGCGGTACTGTTGTCGGCGGCGGGCGCGTCCTCGCCGTAGGAAATCGTTGCCATCCGATCCAGAGCCACGCCCTTGGTATGCAAATAGCGCTGCACGGCTTCCGCGCGCCGCAGGCCCAGTTGCCGATTGTAGTCCGCCGGTCCGGTGGCGTCCGTATGGCCCTGGATTTCCAGATACACATTGGCGTTGTCGGCCTTGAGCCGGCCGGCGAGGTCGGTCAGTCGCGACTGCACGAGCTCGGACAGGGTCGCCCGGTCGGTTGCGAAATTCAGGTCGTCCTCGGCCAGCACAACGGTGTAGAGGAATTTACCCTCGGCAAGCTTGCCGGCCATTTCCGCCCGCTCCAGCGCCTCGCGACTGGTGGCGCTCCACTCGTCGATCCTGCCGTTTACCCTGGATTCCATGGCGGCCACGCGCTCGTCGACATAACTTTTGGTGGCACAGCCGGAAACCGCGAATACCGCGGCGGCCAGCAGGGCGAGTCTGCTTGCATTCATATGCATCTCCTGTGGTCTCGATTAACTGGCCAAAGCTCCATCGGCCAGCACTCAGATTCCGCCCCCCGGCGGCGAAAGTATTTCGACTGCCGGCTTTGCTGTCAACTTCAGGCCCTATTCACTTGACACCGCGGACCACCGCCAGCCCGGGAGCGGCATACCGCTATTTCATGGTTGTGCCACCGAGTCGCCAGCGCACTTGCACACCGACGGTGTAGCTATCGTCGCTACCCACATCAAGACGCTGGCCACCACGCGCGACATACCGCCAATGCTGATCCCAGACCGATGCCGCCGTCAACGCCGTCTCCAGGCGTTGACCCCAGCGCCTGGAAAATTGCAGCTCCGCCTGCCAGGCCTCTCGAGCAAAGGCTCCCTCCCACGCCAGGTTGGCGTCGAAGGCCTGCCATTCGTTGCCGTCCGGCGCCAGGGTAAGACCCAGAGCCCAGTGCCGGCCCAGCTCCCGTTGCAGCAACAGGTCCGGATAGACCAGGCGCACGCGCCAGGACTCCGTGCGCAACCGCCAGCCCACTACCGGATAGATCGTCGCTTCCCCAAAGCGATGATCGCGGGCGGCGCCCAGCACCCACTCACCCCGTGATGCCGGGAACAGGGCCATCGCCGACGCCCAGACCTGTACGCTGTCCCCGTTCAACTCGCCGGGCTCGCTGAATGCATTGGAGGACGCTGACAACGCCGGTGCGAACGCCAGACTCAACGCCGCGTTTTCCAGCGCGCGATCCCAGGAAACAACTGCGTACAGGGTATGCAGGTCGCCGTTGGTGACCGGAGCTGCACGCTCGGGAGTCACGCGAACATCCAGCGCGCTGTACTCGTGGCCCAGCCCCGCCACCAGGCCGCCTTCACTGTCCCATTGCGCCACCAGGTCGGTGCGCCTGCCCCGCACTTCACCGACGCCGGCATCGAGACGGGTTGAAGACAACCATCGATAGCTCGCCGACAGCAAGCCGCCGTCCCCGGCGCGCCAGTGCAGCGCGTCACGCGCCTGAGCAACAGGCATCGCAACCAGCGCCGCGGTACATAGCAGCCATCGCCCGAGACAAATCGCTCCCTGCGCGCGCCGAGGGCCGCGAAGAGCCCCCCGGGCTCGCTGCCGAATGCTCATGCTGTGCTCCGCGTGATACCCTTCCGACCAGTATAGCCGCGCGCTGGCGTGCCGCGCCGCCGGGCTCCCGCCCCCCGGAAAGCCAGGTCAGGACGCTGTATTGGAAGAAATCGCTGAAGGGATCACCTATGAAGCTGTTGATACGGGCAAGCTTGGCGGCGGGGTTGGCGGTGGTGGCTCTTGGAGTCCACAGATTTCATTTCACAACGGATGACCTTCATCTCAAGGAAAGCGCCAGGGGCTCGCGCCCGGCGCCGTGCGAAGCCGGGGCCGCCGGCGTGATGAGGTGCCTGTTCAGTCTGGACACCCGCGAGCCATTTCGCATTCGCCTGCCGGACAGCGACAAGCCCGTGACGCTCAGCGGCGTTAATGCACCGCAACGACTCGCCGTTGGCGACTACCAGGATGGCCCGGTTCGCGGGCAAGTCCTGCTGGATTATCAGCTAATCACGCCACTGAATTTGCCCGGCATTTCCGGATCCATGCAGTTCGTGGCGCCTTTTGCCGTCACCACACAGGGCTCTGGGGCGTTTTGGTACCTGGGCATGTTCAACATTGATCTACAAAGTGGACACACACGTCATTTGGCCAGCGAGTTTCTCGGCGACCGGGTCCACATCGAGGCTATCGATGTAAAAACGCCCTTCGACCCGCCCTACAGCGTCACGCTATCCATCAAAACCCGAACCGCCGCACAATCCATGGCCGAAGCACCCGCGGAACCTGTGCAGCGCACTTTCCAGCTGGACCACGACTCTCTTCAACCCTCCTCGCAATAAAGACTTTCCGCGGCACCAGTGTGAAAACCCCTGGATTCACGGCGGCGCGATTGCACAACTAGGGTGCACAATTGGACCCTCGCACCCTTTTTGGGCTAGAATGCGCGCCCCTACGGCATCCCCAGAGGTGCCCCCGAGGCTCACGGGCCCCGGACCCTTTCGGCTTGGCGGCAACATCGCAGGCCGGCTTAGCGGAGCCCCCGGCTACCGCCCTTTGCGCCATTCGCGTGAACCCGACGATCAACCCCTGACCGGAACGGAGCACGATGCCGACGACACAAACTATTGTTGCAATTGGTGACCACCAGCCCGAAATGGCGGAGCGCGAGGCCTTCCCGCCCCAGCGCTTCAAGGTCTACACCGCCAAACAACTGGACAAGATCCCCCAGTTGCAGCGGCTCTGTGAAGAGCAGCGTTTTGAGATGAAGGTCGTAGCCAGCGTGCTGCCCTTCCGCGTGAATGAACACGTGATTGACGAATTGATCGACTGGGACGCGGTGCCCGACGACCCGATTTTCCAACTGACCTTCCCCCAGCGGGAGATGCTGGCGCCGGAGTATTTCGAGCGCGTGGCGCAGGCCCTGCGGGACGAATTGCCGCGGGAGGATTTCAACGCCATCGTCGCCGATATCCGCGCCGAGCTGAACCCGCACCCGGCCGGCCAGCTGGAGCACAATATCCCGCATGTCAACGGCGAACCGATCGACGGCCTGCAGCACAAGTACCGCGAGACGGTACTGTTCTTCCCCAGCTCCGGACAGGTCTGTCACACCTACTGCACATTCTGCTTCCGCTGGGCGCAGTTCGTGGGCGACAAGGACCTGCAGATCGCCGCCAAGGAATCGGGGCAGTTGCAGGACTACCTGCGCGAGCACCGCGAGGTCACCGATGTCCTGGTGACCGGCGGCGACCCCATGGTGATGAAAACACGCAACCTGCGGGCCTACCTCGAGCCGCTGCTCGGCGAGGAGTTCGACCATATCCGCACCATTCGCATCGGCACCAAGGCGCTGACGTTCTGGCCCCAGCGCTTCGTCAGTGATGCCGACGCTCAGGACCTGCTTGATTTGTTCCGCGAAATCCAGGCCGCCGGCAAGCACCTGGCGCTGATGGCCCACTACAATCACTGGCGCGAACTGGAGCCGGCCATCGCCCGTGAGGCGGTCCGGCGCATTCGCGACACCGGTGCCCAGATCCGCGCCCAGGGCCCGCTGCTGGCGCATATCAACGACGACCCCGCGGTGTGGGCGCGACTGTGGCAGACCCAGGTGGAACTGGGCATCGTGCCCTACTACATGTTCGTGGAGCGCGACACCGGCGCGCGCCGCTACTTCGAGGTGCCACTGGTACGGGCCTGGGAGATCTACCGCGAGGCCATGCAGCAGGTGTCCGGTATCGCGCGCACGGCCCGCGGACCGAGCATGAGCGCGCACCCGGGCAAGGTGGAAATCCAGGGCGTCACCGAGGTGCGCGGCGAGAAAGTACTGGCGCTGCGCATGATCCAGGGCCGCGACCCCAACTGGGTACAGCGGCCTTTCTTCGCCCGCTACGACGAGGAGGCCACCTGGCTGAATCACCTGGAGCCCGCCCTCGGGGAAGAACAGTTCTTTTTCGAGGCGCGCCAGGCCGGCTAAGCGACTGACCGGCCGCCCCCCCCGGCCCTCTCGCCAGTCGCGCTGCAACCGGCCCCGCACTGGCGTTTCCAACAGCCTGTACTACCCTTGTGAGTGCTCGATCGATGCCTCTGCGGGAGGAACAGCCATGGATCGTCGTACCTTTTGCCGCGCCACCCTCGGCGCCGGTATCGCCACCGGTTTTTCCCTTCAATTCTTCCACGCGGCCCGGGCCGACACCGCGATCCCGGCGGTGTCGCTGACGGGCGCGGAAATCGAACTGGAAGCGGCCGCGCTCAGGGAGCTGGGGGAGCAACTCCAGGGCCCGGTGGTCATGTCGGGCCACCCTCAGTACAACGACATGCGCCGTATCTGGAACGGCATGCACGACAAACGCCCCGCGCTGATTGCCCGCTGCGCCAACCCGCAAGACGTGAGCCACGCGGTGACCTTCGCGGCGGAGCGCGGGCTGTTGGTGGCGGTCCGGGGCGGCGGCCACAGCTGGCCCGGCAAGTCGGTTTGCGACGGCGGGCTGATGATCGACCTCGCCGACATGCGCGCGGTCGGCGTGGACACGCAGCGCGGGACGGCCTCGGCCGGCGGCGGCGCCCTGCTACACGACCTCGACAGCGCCTGCCTGGCCAGGGGCCTGGTGACCACCGCGGGGGTCGTTTCCCACACCGGAGTCGGCGGGTTCACCCTCGGCGGTGGCTTTGGCCGCTTGAACCGCAAGTACGGCCTCGCGATCGACAACCTGGTGGGCGCGGAGGTGGTTACCGCCGACGGCGAGGTTCGCCAGGTGAGCGCCGACGACGAACCAGAGCTGTTCTGGGGCCTGCGCGGGGGCGGCGGCAACTTTGGCGTGGTGACACGCTTCGATTACCGGCTGCATCCCTTTGAGCGTCAGGTGCTGAGCGGGCTGCTGATGTGGCCCATCGAACAGGCGAGGGACGTCCTCGAATTCTACGGCGAGTGGAGCCAGGATCTGTCGGACGACCTCTACGTGGGCCCGATGATGGTCACCACGCCGGAGGGCCAGGGCATTGTGGGCATGGAAGTGGTCTATGCCGGCAATCCCGCCAGCGGGGAACGGGAGCTCGCGCCCATGCGCCAGATCGGCACGCTCATGGAAGACGGGGTCAAGGCACAGGACTACATGGTCCTGCAGACCCACGAGGACGCCACGTTCCACCACGGCATTCGCTCCTACGCCAAGAGCGGCATGGCAAAGGCGATCACCCAGGAGCTGGTGGACGCCATGATCGAGGCCTACATTCCCGACCCGCGGCTGGCCTTTTTCACCCACACCGCCGGCGGCGCGGTCAGGCGCGTCGGAGAGCTCGATACCGCCTTCCCACACCGCAATGCCGAAACCATGCTCATCACCGCCGGCGCGTGGGTCGACCCGGGCGATGACGATGCGGCCATCGCCGGAACCCGCCGCTGGTTTGCCGCGCTCGAACCCTTTACCGGCGGGTACTACGACAACATCGAGTTCGAGGGGGCCGACAGCGCCGGGAACTACGGCCCCGCCTACCCGCGACTGCGCCGGGTCAAGGCGCAATACGACCCACGCAACCTGTTCCGCCTGAACAGTAATATCACCCCCGCCTGAAACCTGCGCCGGGGGCGCGGGTCAGCGGAGGCAGCCGGCTCCTCTAGGCCCCGGGCCGCGCCCGCGCCACCAGCGCCGCCGCATCGATACCGGTGGGCAGGTTGCCGTAGAGCTGGCCACGGTCGGCGGCGAGCCGGGCGTCGCAAAAGGCCTGGGCCACCCGATCGTTGCCACCGCGCAGCAGCACGCTGGCCTGCAGGGCAACCGCCGCCCGCTCCACCAGGTTGCGGGCCCGATACTCCACCTGGTCCATCGCCGCCAAATCGCCTTGCAGGCGCTCCAGGTGGCGGTCGTAGAGACGGTTCTCGCCGCGCGCCGCGCCCAGTTCCGCAAACAGGGCCTCGAGGCACTCGGGGTTGCGCTGCATCACCCGCAGCAAATCCAGGCACTGCACGTTGCCGCTGCCCTCCCAGATGGCGTTGATCGGCGCCTCGCGGTAGAGGCGCGGCATGATGGTGTCGTCCATCACGCCCATGCCGCCCAGGCACTCCATGGATTCGTAGGCCAGCTGCGGCGCGCGCTTGCAGATCCAGTACTTGCCGATGCCGGTGGCGATACGGGTCAGCTTCGTCTCGTGCTCATCGGCACCGTTGTCCAGCGCGCGGCCCAGGCGCAGGGTCAGGGCGATGGCCGCCTCGGCCTCCAGCGCCATGTCCGCCAGCACGTTCTGCATCAAGGGCTGGTCCACCAATTTCCTGCCAAAGGCGCTGCGCTCGGCGCAGTGGTGGGTGGCCTGGGCCACCGCCTGGCGCATGCCGGCGGAGGAACCGATCATGCAGTCGTAGCGCGTCAGGGCCACCATCTCGATGATATTGGCCACCCCGCGCCCCTCGTCGCCCACCAGCCAGCCCAGGGCGCCGCGCAGCTCGGTTTCGCTGGAGGCGTTGGAAACATTGCCCATCTTGCGCTTGAGCTGCTGCAGCTGGATCGGGTTCTTGCTGCCGTCCGGGCGCCAGCGCGGCACCAGGAAGCAGGACATGCCGCCCTTGGCCTGGGCCAGGACCAGAAAGGCGTCCGACATCGGCGCCGAGACAAAATACTTGTGCCCCACCAGCTCGTAGGGCTGGCCGCCCCCGGGCTGCCCGACCGGGAAGGCGCGCGTGGTATTCACCCGCACGTCGGAGCCGCCCTGCTTCTCGGTCATTGCCATGCCGATGGTCACGCCGCGCTTGTCCGCGGCGGGTATGTTGCGGGGGTCGTAGTCGCGGCTGTAGACACGCGGCAGCCACTCGGCCGCGATATCCGGCTGCTTTTCCAGCGTGGGCCGGGCCGCCAGGGTCATCGAAATCGGGCAGCCGTGCCCGGCCTCCACCTGGGTTTGCAGGTAGAACAGCGCCGCGCGCGTCACGTGACCATCGCCGCGCCCGGAGGTCCAGGGCAGGCAGTGCAACTGGTGGCCGATAGCCTGCGCCATCAGCTGGTGATAGGCCGGGTGAAAGCTCACCTCGTCGGTGCGCTGTCCCTGCCGGTTGTGGCTGCGAAAGGTCGGCGGCTGCTCGTTGGCCTGGAAACCCCACTCGATGATATCGGGGCGGCCACACAGCTCGCCAAACCGCGTCAGCTCGGCGTCGGCGGCCGCGGCGCCCTCCCGCTGTACCGCGTCCACCAGCGCCCGGTCGGCGCGGTACAGGTTGTAATCTTGCAAGGTGTGGACCTGGTTGGTCACCTCGTGGGTTTCCGCCAGGGTCGCGGATTCAACTCTGTCCATGCTCAACTCCATAATTGCCGTTCACGGCATTGAGAATAAAATTGACACTGGCCTCGATACGGGCCCGGGACGACAGCGTCACATCCGAGTGCGGCACTTCCGGCGACGGCACCACCGCCTCCGCCAACGCGCCGACAATGGCCGCGGCAGTGAACGCCACCGGCTGCGGCGGCAACTCGCCGGCGTCGACGCCGGCGGCGATGACCGCCGCCCATATCTCACGCCAGGTGGCCCGGTAGCGCAGGCGCTCGGTTTCCAGCTCGGGCGCCAGTGGCTCGGCGATCAGGGCGTAGGCCAGGCGCCCACTGCGCAGCGCCCGCTCCCCGTACATTTCGACCCCCCGGGCCAGTTTCGCGGTGGCCACCCCGGGAGCCGCCATCGCCGCGCGCACGGCCTCCACCTCGCGGCGGGTCGCCAGCCGGAACAATTCCACGCAGAGATCGGTCTTGGACGGGAAGTAGCGGTACAGCGTGCCGGTGGCGATACCCGCGCCACGCGCCAGGGCGAGCATCGACACGCCGGCAAAGCCCCGCTCCCCCACCAGGGCGCGGGCGGAGCGCAGAATGCGCTCGCGCACTTCGGCGCGGCGCGCCTCGGTCCTGGCGGTTGCCCGATAGGCCATGATGAGGTTCCGATTCCATATCTCGAGCCAAGAAGTGAACCATAGTTCACTTCATTGAACAAGCCTCCCGATTCGGCCACCGCGGCCACGATCCGCAGCCGAGACTGCAACTTTCACATTCCCAGTGGTCGGAAGTGACACCCCCGTCTAGTAGAATACGCGGGCACAGGGCAGTCGCCCGGCGCAGCCACGGCAACTCCGGCCCTCCACCGTTCACCACAGACCCCGGCGGGATCATGACCCAGTCATCCAGCATACCCCTGTCGGTGGTGTTTGCGCTCGGCCTCACCATGATGCTGGGCCCCTTCGCCATCGACACCTACCTCCCGGCGTTTCCGCTGATCGCCGCGTCCCTGGGCGTCACCATCCACGAGGTGTCCCTCAGTATTTCCATCTATATGGTGGGTTTCGCCCTGGGGCAGCTTACGGGGGGGGCGCTATCGGACCGCTACGGCCGACGTCGCGTACTGGCGACCGGACTGTGCATTTTCGCCGCGGCCAGTTTTTTCCTGGCCAGCGTGGAGAGCATGAACATGCTCCTGCTGGGGCGCTTCCTGCAATCGCTGGGTGGCGGCTGGACCGGGGTCTCGATTCCGGCACTGGTACGCGACCGGGTGCACGGCGTGCAGGCGGCAAAGCTGTTTTCGATGATCGGCATGGTGGCCATCGTCGCTCCGGCCATCGCCCCGGCCATCGGCGCCGCACTGCTGGAGCTGGGCACCTGGGGACTGGTGTTTGTCTGCCTCGGCAGCTACGCGCTCTGCCTGCTGCCGCTGCTGGCGGCCACGGTGTTTCGCGGCCCCCACAAGCCGCGGCAGGGCGCGGACGGCGTGGGCGTGCTGGGCCGCTACCTGGGCGTGCTGCGCACCGCCGACGCGCGACCCTATATCTTCTGGCAAACGGCGTCCTTCGGCGGACTCATCATCTTCGTCACCTACGCCTCGTTTATCTACCAGGGCCACTTTGAGCAGTCGCGGGGAGCGTTTACCCTGCTGTTCGCCTGCAATATTGTCGCGATATTTGCCTGCAACCTGCTCAATCGCATCCTCCTGAACTGGCTACCCCCAGCCCGGATCATGCTGGGCGCCACCTGCCTGCAATCGTGCAGCGGCCTGCTGTTGCTGTGCGCCGCCCTCCTCGCCTGGCCGGTGGAGGCCTTCCTGCCGGTAATGATGCTCTACGCCGGCACCCTGGGGGCGATCAGCCCCAATATCCAGGCCTCCTACCTGGACAACTTTCCGCGCAGCGCGGCCTCCGCCACGGCGGTGATGGGCGCGGCGCAGTTCGGCCTGGGGGGCGTCGCCAGCGCCCTTAGCAACCTGCTGCCGGAAACGTTGGTCAGCGTCACCGCCTGCATTGCCGCCTGCGCGGTGATCAGTTTTGCGTGCATGCTATGGTCGCGGCGCTACAGCGCCTGACGGCGGCCGGCCAGAGCCCTACTTCACCTGCTGCTTGGCCAGCTTGCGCGCCAGGGTGCGCCGGTGCATGCCCAGGCGGCGGGCGGTTTCGGAAATATTGAAGCCGGTTTCGGCCAGGGTCTCGTGGATACGCTCCCACTCCAGGGTTTTGATCGAGGTGGCGCGCCCGCTGATTTCGACATCGACGTTGCCCTCGGCGCCATTGAAGGCCGCTTCGATATCGTCGGTGTTGGAGGGTTTGGCGAGGTAGTGACAGGCGCCGAGCTTCACCGCCTCCACCGCGGTGGCGATACTGGCATAGCCGGTAAGCACCACGATCAACATTTCCGGGTCGTGTTTGTGCAGGGCCTGCACGCAGGCGAGGCCCGAGGCTTCTCCCTCCAGCTTCAGGTCCACCACCGCGTACCCCGGCTGGTGATCCTCCAGTAGCGGAAGCGCCGTCTCCAGGCTGTTGGCGTTCAGCACGCGGTAGCCGCGGCGCTCGAAGGAGCGCCCCAGGGTACGGGCGAAGGCGGCATCGTCCTCGATCAGGATCAGCGTGCGACCACTGTTGTCTGCCTCTACCTCGGCCACATCTCACTCCTTGTCGTTGCCAATGACCGGCGCCGTCTCAGTCTTCATCCAGTTCCAGCGCCGCCAGCGGCAGGCTCAAGGTGACCTCGGCACCGCCCTGGGGGTTGTTGCGCGCCCGCACCTCGCCGCCCAGGGTGTGGGTGACATTGACCACCAGGAACAAGCCCACGCCGCCCCCGGCGCGCCCCTTGGTGGATTGGTAGGGACGCCCCAAGCGCTCGAGCATCTCCGGGGAAAAGCCCGGCCCGCGGTCGCGCACAATCACCTGCAGTGTATCGTCCCTGCGCGCCGCCTCAAGCCCCACCCATTCGGGCGAGGCCTCCAGCGCGTTGTCCAACAGGTTGGTCAGGGTTTGTTTCAGCACGGAGTCGGAGGCGATATCCAGGTCTTCACCGAAGTGATTGTCGTAACTCAGGTGTGTCACCGGCCGGCTGGCCTTCCACTCATCCACCAGTTCATCCAGGAATTCACAGACCGTGGTTTCCTCCGACGACTCGCCGCGGGTTTCCCCCGCGCTTAGCAGAATGTCGCTGACAATGCTCTTGCAGCGCTGCACCTGGGCCTGCATCTCCTGGATTTCCTGATAGAGATCGGGGTCCGAGGTAAAAGCCGGCATATAGCGCCAGTCGCCGAGGATGACCGCGATGGTGGACAAGGGCGTGCCCAGCTCGTGGGCCGCGCCGGAGGCCAGCAGGCCCATGCGCACGATGTGCTCTTTTTCCGTCGCCCGCTGTCGCAGCTCCGCCAGGCGCGCGTCGCGCTCGCGCTGCGTCTTGATAATGCGGGTGATAAACACCAGCAGCAATACCGCGTTGAGCATGAAGCAGATCAGCATGCCTTCGACGTAAACGCTGCCCAGGCCACGGTGAAAGTCCTGGGGCAGGGCCAGCGGCTGCCCCGCCACCGCCAGCCACAGGAAGCAGGCCGTCGCCACCCCCAGCAGCGTCCAGGCATAGGGTGTCGGCAGCAGCACCGCCGCCAGGCCGACTTGCAGCAGGTAGAGGAAAACAAAGGGGTTGGTGGCACCGCCGCTCAAGTACAGCTGGAGCGTCAACGTGCCCATGTCCACCAACAGGGCCACGAACAGCTCGACCGGATAGACCCTGAAACCGATACGCAGGCGCAACAGACTGATAAAGTTAAACGCCACCAGCGCGCCCAGGACACCCAGCATCAGCTGCAGGGGCAGTGCGACCTTGAAGCCGTAGTGAGTCACCAAAATGGTGAGCAGCTGACCGAGCACGGCCATCCAACGCAACTGGATCAGCTGGCGCATGTTCTTGCCGACGATGTCGTCGTTGTCGCCAGCCAGCGACGGGGCGGCGGACTGCCGGCCGACGCCGACCGGCGCGGGAGAAGCGATCATGGGCGCGGCCTCTTCAGTCTTCCGCTGTTTTTATCGGGGAGCCCAGTATACGCACGGAGCGGGAAGGTCGCAGCCGTTTGCCGGGCTAAGGTGAAGAGCTATGGTGAAGAGCTATGGCGAAGGGCTATGGTAAATGGCTCGAAGAGCTAGGAGGCGCCCGCTCCACGCCGGCGCTCCTCGCGGATCACCACCACCGCGGCGCCGATCACCATCGCCGCCAGACCGTACCAGGTGAGGGCGTATACCAGGTGGCTATTGTGGAAACTGATCACGGTCAAGCCACCCACCGGCCCGTCGCCGCCGGGACTGCCCGGGGCTCCCGCGTGGGCGTCGATAAAATACGGCGCGACATCATCGAGTCGCAGATGGGCGGCGAGGGCATCGACGTCGCGCGAATACCATCGATCGGCGCCGGGTTCGTTCTCGCGCAGCACGCCGCCGCCGGGCTCGGACAGGCGCAACAGCCCTTCGACGCGCACCTCGCCGGCGGGAACCGGCGCCGGCTCGACGCCCTGGCCGACGAAGCCCCGGTTGATGAGCACCAGGCTACCGTCGATCCGACTCAGCGGCGTTAGCACCCAGTAGCCGGTACCCAGCTCGGTGGCGCTCGCCACCCGCGTATCGCGCCCGGCCAGGAACCGGCCGCGGACCGATACATGCCGGTATTCATCGTGTTCGGGGGTGAAGCGGGCCCGGTCCGGAGCCGTCACCGCCGGCGCATCGACCCGCGCGTTGACCCGCTCGATGAGGTCCAGTTTCCACACCCGCCGCTCAAGCTGCCAGTTGCCCAGCGCCAGAAAGCCGGCAAAGGCCAGCAGGCCGGCCACCGCCAGCACGCCCCGCCGGAGCACTCTGCCGGGCCGGCGGGCGTTTTCCGCAAGGGCGTTCACGGCGCGCCGTCAGCCCCCCATCATGGAGGGCATCATGTTCACGTTCATGTGGTACATCACCCACAGGGAACCGAACAGGGTGATAAATACCAGGACCACGGTGAAGATCAACGACAACATGGTCCATCCGCCCTGGGCCTGGAAGTCCATGTGCAGG
Source organism: Parahaliea mediterranea (assembly GCF_017255185.1). Classification (GTDB taxonomy): domain Bacteria; phylum Pseudomonadota; class Gammaproteobacteria; order Pseudomonadales; family Halieaceae; genus JAFKCZ01. The sequence continues at coordinate 135,549 of NZ_JAFKCZ010000001.1, read as the reverse complement.
AAGTAGATCATGTGCACCACGATCTGCACCACGGCAAAACCGAGGATGACCAGCACGGTGGCATTGCGGGAATCGAGCACATCACTCATCACCAGCCAGAACGGAATGGCGGTGAGGATGACCGAGGCCACAAAGCCGATCATATAGCCCTTGAAAGTGCTGTGGGGCGCCTCTTCGGCGTGATGGTCGTGCTCGCTCATATCATCGATCCCATCAGGTAGACATAGGTAAAGACACCGATCCAGATCACATCCAGGAAGTGCCAGAACATCGACAGGCAGAACACCCGCCGGCGGTTGGCCTGGATCAGACCGTGCTTGCGCAATTGCAGCAGCAGAGTGACCAGCCAGATGCAGCCGAAGGTCACGTGCAGGCCGTGGGTGCCGACCAGGGCAAAGAAGGCGGTCAGGAAACCACTGCGCTGGGGGCCGGCGCCGAGGTGGATCATGTGGTAGAACTCGTACAGCTCCACCGCCAGGAAGGCCAGGCCAAACACGCCGGTCACCGCCAGCCAGCCAATGGTGCCGCGCAGGCTGTTCATCTGCATCTTCAGCACCGCGAAACCGTAGGTGATCGACGAGATCAACAGGAACGCCGTGTTCAGGGCCACCAGCTTGAGATCGAACAGGTCGCCGCCGGTCGGGCCGCCGGCGAAGTTCAAGCTCAACACGCCGTAGGTGGCGAACAGCGCGGCGAAGATGAGGCAGTCGCTCATCAGGTAGATCCAGAAGCCCAGCAGGGTACCCTGGGGCACGTGGTGTTCGCCGCGTACCAGGAAGTCCAGCTTGTCGCCGTTGCCGGCGGGGATTGTCGCTGTATTGCTCATCAGGCCAGTACCTCCGCACGTTGCCGCTCCACCTTCTCCACCTCTTCCACGGGAATGTAGTAGTCACGCTTGTAGTTGAAGGTGTGAATGATCGTACAGATGACCAGGGCCGCGAAGGACAGGCCCGCCAACCACCAGATGTACCAGATCATGGCGAAGCCAAAGACCGTGCTGAGCCCGGACAATACGAGACCGGCGGCAGTGTTCTTGGGCATGTGAATGGGGGTGAATCCTTCACGGGGCGCCTTGTAGCCGTGCTGCTTCATCTGCCACCAGGCGTCGTTGTCGTGCACGCGCGGTGTGAAGGCGAAGTTGTACTGGGGCGGCGGCGAGCTGGTTGACCACTCCAGGGTGCGGCCGTTCCAGGGGTCGCCGGTTTCATCGCGCAGCTGATCGCGCTTCTTGTAGCTCACGTAGAGCTGGATCAGGAAGCAGGCAATACCGATGCCGATCAGCACCGCGCCCACCGCCGCGATCTGGAACCAGATCTGCAGGGAGGCGTCCTCGAAATGGCTCACGCGGCGGGTCACGCCCATCAGGCCGAGCACGTACAGCGGCATGAAGGCCAGGTAGAAGCCAATCAGCCAACACCAGAAGGAGGCCTTGCCCCAGAAGGGGTCGAGCTTGTAGCCGGTGACTTTCGGGTACCAGTAGGCGATGGCCGCGAACACCCCGAAGACCACGCCGCCGATAATCACGTTGTGGAAGTGGGCGATCAGGAACAGGCTGTTGTGCAGCACGAAGTCCGCCGGGGGCACCGCCAGCATGACCCCGGTCATGCCGCCGATCACGAAGGTGACCATAAAGCCGATGGTCCACAGCATGGGCACGTCGAACTGGATGCGCCCGCGGTACATGGTGAACAGCCAGTTGAATATCTTGGCCCCGGTGGGGATCGAGATAATCATCGTGGTGATGCCGAAGAAGCTGTTGACCGTGGGGCCCGAGCCCATGGTGAAGAAGTGATGCAGCCACACCAGGTAGGACAGGATGGTAATCACCACCGTGGCGTAGACCATGGAGGAGTAACCAAACAGGCGCTTGCCGCTGTAGGTCGACACGATTTCAGAGAACACCCCGAAAATCGGCAGAATCAGGATGTACACTTCCGGGTGACCCCAGATCCAGATCAGGTTGATGTACATCATGGCGTTGCCGCCCATGTCATTGGTGAAGAAGTGCATGTCCAGGTAGCGATCCAGGGACAGCATCGCCAGCACCGCGGTCAGGATGGGGAATGAGGCCACGATCAGGATGTTGGTGCACAGGGCGGTCCAGGTGAACACCGGCATTTTCATCATGGTCATGCCGGGAGCGCGCATCTTGACGATGGTCACCACGAAGTTAACCCCCGACAGCAGCGTGCCCACCCCGGCGATCTGCAGCGCCCAGATGTAGTAGTCCACCCCGACCCCCGGACTCTGTAGTATCCCCGTCAATGGTGGATAGGCCAGCCAGCCGGACTTGGCGAACTCCCCCACGAACAGCGACAGCATGATGAGGACCGCGCCGGAGGCGGTCATCCAGAAGCTGAAGTTGTTGAGGAAGGGAAAGGCCACATCGCGTGCGCCGATTTGCAGGGGCACGATGTAGTTCATCAGGCCCACCACGAAGGGCATGGCCACGAAGAAGATCATGATCACGCCGTGGGCGGTGAAGATCTGGTCGTAGTGATCCGGGGGCAGGTAACCCATGTTCTCGCCGAAGGCCATGGCCTGGTGCAGGCGCATCATGATGGCGTCGGCAAAGCCGCGCAGCAGCATGATGATGCCCAGCACCATGTACATCACACCAATTTTCTTGTGGTCAATACTGGTGAACCACTCCTTCCACAGATAACCCCACACCTTGTACTTGGTGAGCGCGGCCAGCAGCGCGACGCCGCCGATGGCCACCACCGCGAAGGTGCCGACAATGATCGGGTCGTGGTAGGGAATGGAGTCCCAGCTCAGGCGGCCGAACACGGCCGAGGTGGGATCCGAAGACGTTGTTGATGAAAAGCTTGACGACATGCTGGCGCCCTTGTGTTTAACGCTGAGGCCGCTGGATTGCGGCCGAATTCAGTTCCGCTGACCGGCTATTCGCCAGCCCCCTCGCCGTGGTGGTGGTGATGGCTCTTCATGAGATCCTTCATGCACACCTCCCCCGGGTCGACGCAGCGATTGAGAATGGCGTCGTAGAGTCCGGGCATGACCTCGCTGTAATACCGCACGGGGTCGTCGATACTGGGTTTTTCCAGGGCCTTGTACACGGAGTGGCTCAGGGGGCTGCCCTGGGACTTGACCCGCTCGACCCACTGCGCGAAATCGCCCTCGGAGAGCCCGAGGAAATCGAAGCGCATCTGGCTGAAGCCCTCGCCGGAATAGTTGGCGGAGAAGCCCTCGAAAGTGCCCTCTTCATTGATCACCGCGTGCAGCTGGGTTTCCATGCCGCCCATGGCGTAGATCATCCCCGCCAGTTCCGGGATGTAGAAGGCGTTCATCATGGTGGTGGCGGTAATCTTGAACTGCAGGGGCCGGTCCACCGGGGCCGCCATCTCGTTGACCGTGGCGATGCCCAGCTCGGGGTAGAAGAACAGCCACTTCCAGTCCATGGCCACCACTTCCACCACCATGTGCTCCACATGCTCGGGCACCAGTCGCTCCTCGTCGATACGATCCAGCGGCCGGTAGGGGTCCAGCTTGTGGGTGCTCACCCAGGTAAGGGCGCCCAGGGCGATAATGATCGCCAGCGGCGCCGCCCAAATCACCAGTTCCAGGGTCGTGGAATGATCCCAGTCGGGCTTGTAGGTCGCCTCCCTGTTCGACGCCCGGTAGCGCCAGGCGAACAGGAAAATCAACAGGATGACCGGCACGATGATGATCAGCATCAGCAGGGTGGACCAGATGATGAGATCGGCCTGCTGGCGGGCGATATCCCCGGAGGGCGACATGACCACCATATCGCAACCGGCGAGCGTCGCCGCCAGGGCCGAGGTCGGTAACAATTTGCAAAGGTTTCTCGAAGTAGACATCGCCACTCGCAGGTCTGGCTTTGGAATGTGGCGCGGACTCTACGACATTCAACCGGAGGATTGAATTGGACAATTTGTCCTATGGTGGACCCATCGCAAAGCGAGTAGCCTTGGCGGTTACTGAACCAAATTTTCCCGGAAGACCTTATTCCCATGGCCAACGCTACCGGACACAACTCCCCCGCATTCGCCGGCGCACCACACGGCGGCATGGACACGCCCGCCGGGCACTCCCCCCTCGCCCCCGGCGAGATCGCCGTGGGCGTGGTCATCGGCCGCGCCTCGGAATACTTCGACTTCTTCGTCTTCGGGATCGCCTGCGTGCTGGTGTTCCCGTCGGTGTTCTTCCCCTTCGTCGACCAGCTGCAGGGCATGCTCTACGCCTTCGGCATTTTCCCGCTGGCCTTTATCGCCCGCCCCTTCGGCACCGCGCTGTTCATGACCATTCAGCGCCACTGGGGCCGCAGCACCAAGCTGACCGCCGCCCTGTTCCTGCTCGGCACCGCCACCGCCGGCATCGCCTTCCTGCCCAGTTACGCCTCCCTTGGGGGCTGGTCGATCGCGCTGCTGGCCTTCTTCCGCGTGCTGCAGGGCCTGGCGCTGGGCGGCTCCTGGGACGGCCTGCCCTCACTGCTGTCGCTCAACGCGCCGCCCCGCCGGCGCAACTGGTTCGCCATGCTGGGCCAGCTCGGGGCCCCGATCGGCTTCCTGCTGGCCAACGCCCTGTTCCTGTACCTGACACTCAGCGTGGACAGCGAGGACTTCCTCAGCTGGGCCTGGCGCTACCCCTTCTTCGTGGCCTTCGCCATCAACGTGGTCGCCCTGTTCGCCCGCCTGCGCCTGGTGCTCACCCACGAGTACACCCTGGCCCTGGAAGAGAGCGATCTGGAGCCGATCAGTACCCGGGAGATGATCCGCAAGCAGGGGCGCAATATCCTGCTCGGCGGCTTCGCGGCGCTGGCCAGCTACGCCCTGTTCCACATTGTGACCATCTACCCCCTGTCCTGGATCGTTGCCCAGGGTTCACAGGGCATCGACCAGGTGCTGACGGTACAGATGTTCGGCGCGGTGGCGGGCATTCTGGGCACAATCGCCTCGGGCCTGGTCGCCGACCGCATCGGCAAGCGCACCACCCTGGGCCTGATGGCGGTGGTAATCGGCGTACTCAGCCTGTTCGCCCCCCTGCTGATGGGCGGCTCGGCCCTGCAGCAGGACCTGTGCATTGTCGCCGGCTTCCTCCTGCTGGGCCTGTCCTACGGCCAGGCCTCGGGCACCGTGACCGCCAACTTCGAGCGCCGCTTCCGCTACACCGGCGCCGCCCTCACCTCCGACTTCGCCTGGCTGATCGGCGCGGCCTTCGCGCCGCTGGTGGCGCTGGGCCTGTCCATCGAATTCGGCCTGTGGGCGGTGAGCGGCTACCTGCTCTCCGGCGTCGCCTGCACCCTGCTGGCGCTGCGCATCAACCGCCGGATCGGCAACAATCACTGACCCCTGCCCGGTCGGCAGCCGCCCGCCTCGCGGCCGCCGACCAACCCCCTCCGCCGCCGCTCCCTCGCGGGCGAGCCACGCACAGTCGTTCCAAAAAATAGAACTATAAATTCAAATTTGGGAATTAGATCGATCGCCAATGCCCGCCTACACTTAACGGGTCGATAGCAGGGAAGCGGCAATCGGTTCACGGCCACGCCGGCATCGAGGCACTGCTGAATCCTGCTCATCGAGGTTGCGATACCCACGCAGGCACTTTGATGAGAGGTCCACAATGAGCAAACCCAGAACGTTAAGAAAGGTACTGACGGTCGCCACGCTGTGCGCGATTGGATCGACCCCCTATCTCGCCGCCGCCGCGGACATGCCCGACAACGACTACTGGTGGCCCAACCGGCTGAGCCTGGAGCCACTGCGTGACTCCTCCGCCTCCGCCAACCCCATGGGTCCCGGCTTTGACTATGCGCAGGCCTTTGAGGAACTCGACCTGGACGAGCTCGAAAAGGACTTGCGCAAACTGATGACGACTTCGCAAGACTGGTGGCCCGCCGACTTCGGCCACTACGGCCCGTTTTTCATCCGCATGTCCTGGCACGCCGCCGGCACCTATCGCACCATTGACGGTCGCGGCGGCGCCGACGGCGGCATGCAGCGTTTTGCGCCGCTCAACAGCTGGCCCGACAATGCCAGCCTGGACAAGGCCCGCCGCCTGCTGTGGCCGATCAAGGAAAAATACGGCAACGCCGTGTCCTGGGCCGATCTGATCGTGCTCGCCGGCAACCTGGCGATGGACGACATGGGCTTCAAAACCCTCGGTTTCGCCTTCGGTCGCGCCGACGAGTGGGAGCCCGAGGATGTGAACTGGGGCGCCGAGGGCGAATGGCTGACCGACCAGCGACGCAATGAACAGGGCAGGATCGAGGGCCCCTTCGGCGCCACCGAGATGGGCCTGATCTACGTCAACCCGGAAGGCCCGCACAAGAACCCCGACCCGCTGGAGGCCGCGCGGGCCATTCGCGACACCTTTGGCCGCATGGCGATGAACGACGAGGAAACCGCGGCGCTGATCGCCGGCGGCCACACCTTCGGCAAGGCCCACGGCGCGCACAAGGCCGCCGACTGCGTGGGCCCCGAACCCGAGGCGGCGCCGCTGGAGGAACAGGGCCTGGGCTGGAAAAACAAGTGCGGCACCGGCAAGGGCGCCGACACCGTCACCAGCGGCCTGGAGGGCGCCTGGACCGTGAGCCCGGCCGAGTGGACCCACAACTACCTGCAGAACCTGTACAGCTTCGAGTGGGAACTGACCACCAGCCCGGGCGGCGCCCAGCAGTGGAAACCCAAGGGCGGCGCCGGCGCCAACATGGTCCCGGACGCCCACGACCCCGACAAACGCCACGCGCCGATGATGTTCACCACCGACCTGGCGCTGAAGGAAGACCCCAGCTACCGCAAGATCACCCAGCGCTGGCTGAACAACCCCGAGGAGTTCGAAAAGGCCTACGCCCGGGCGTGGTTCAAATTGATCCACCGCGACATGGGGCCGACCTCTCGCTACCTGGGTGACTGGGCGCCGAAGGAGACCTTCATTTGGCAGGACCCCGTGCCCGCCGCCGACTACAAACAGGTCAGCGACCGCGATATCAAGAAACTGAAAGCGGCGATCCTGGACACCGGCCTCAGCACCTCGGACCTGGTGAAAACCGCCTGGGCCTCGGCCGCGTCCTACCGCGACACCGACATGCGCGGTGGCGCCAACGGCGCGCGCATTCGCCTGGCGCCGCAAAAGGACTGGGCCGTGAACCAGCCCGCGGAGCTGGCGCGTGTTCTGGGCAAACTGGAAGGGGTCCAGCGCGACTTCAACAAGAAAGCCGGCAGGACCCAGGTGTCACTGGCGGATGTCATCGTGCTGGGCGGCGCCGCGGCGATTGAGGAGGCGGCCCGCAAGGGTGGCCACAAGATCGAGGTGCCCTTCGTGCCGGGCCGCACCGACGCTTCCCAGGAGATGACCGATGTCGAGGCCTTCGCGGTACTCGAGCCCAGGGCCGACGGCTTCCGCAATTTCGTGGCGCCCGACTTCCCGCGCCCGCCGGCGGAGGCACTGGTCGAACGCGCCGCGCTGCTGGACCTGAGCGTGCCAGAGATGACCGCCCTGGTCGGGGGCATGCGGGTACTCGGCGCCAATGCCGACGGCAGCCAGCACGGCGTCTTCACCGACCGCCCCGGCACCCTGAGCAATGACTTCTTCGTCAATCTGATCGACATGTCGACGGACTGGAGCAAATCCGGCGACAGCCAGGGCGTCTACGTCGGCAGGGACCGCGCCAGCGGCAAGCAGAAATGGACCGCCACCCCGGTGGACCTGATCTTCGGCTCCAACTCCGAGCTGCGCGCCGTGGCCGAGTTCTACGCCGAGCGCGACAGCGGGGGCAAGTTCGTCGAGGACTTCGTTGCGGCCTGGACCAAGGTCATGACCGCGGATCGCTTCGACGTGGAGTCGTAAACTGAAGTAAGCCGGCTGTCCGTCGGGCGAGCGGCGCCACCCATTGCGGTGGCGCCGTTTTTTTATCGCCCCGCGGGCGGGCCTACATCACCCCGTAGGCCAGCATGGCCGAGGCCACCTTGTTGAAACCGGCAATGTTGGCGCCCTTGAAATAGTCCACATGACCATCGCTGGCGGTGCCAAACTCCACGCATTGCGCGTGGATGCTGGCGATGATTTCCCGCAGGTGTTTGTCCACTTCCTCGCGACTCCACTGCATGCGCAGGCTGTTCTGGCTCATCTCCAAACCGGAGACCGCCACGCCGCCCGCATTGGCGGCCTTGGACGGCGCGTGTAGCAGGCCGGGACTGGCGCGCAGCACTTTGATAGCGTCCGGCGTGGTGGGCATATTGGCGCCCTCGGCGACTGCGCGGCAGCCGTTCTCGATCAGGGTCCGGGCCTCGGCGCCATCGATCTCGTTCTGTGTGGCGCAGGGGAAGGCGAGATCGCAGGGTACGCCCCAGGGGTGCTCCCCCGCGTGATACTCCACGCCATACTCACGGGCGTACTCCTCGATGCGACCGCGGCGCTTGTTCTTGAGCTCCATGACCCACTGCAGTTTTTCCAGGGTCAGGCCCTCGGGGTCGTGGATATATCCGGAGGAATCCGACAGGGTAACCACTTTGCCGCCAAGTTGAATAAGTTTTTCGGCACAGTAGGTGGCCACGTTGCCCGAGCCCGAAACCACGCAGGTACGGCCGTCAATACTCTCGTGGTGGTGGGCCAGCATGTCCTGCATCATGTACACCACCCCATACCCGGTGGCCTCGGCACGAATGCGGCTACCGCCGAACTCCAGGGCCTTGCCAGTCAGCACGCCCTCGAAGCGATTCACCAAACGTTTGTACTGCCCAAACAGGTAACCCACTTCCCGCGCGCCCACGCCGGTATCCCCGGCGGGCACGTCCGTGTCGGGCCCGACATGTTTGCTCAACTCGGTCATGAAAGCCTGGCAAAAACGCATCACCTCGAGGTCGGACTTGCCCTTGGGATCGAAATCGGAGCCGCCCTTGCCCCCGCCCAGCGGCAGGCCGGTCAAGCTGTTCTTGAACACTTGCTCGAAAGCCAGGAACTTCAATACCGACTGGGTCACGGTGGGGTGAAAACGCAGCCCGCCCTTGTAGGGGCCGATGGCGTTGTTCTGCTGAACGCGATAGCCGCGATTGACCTGGACACCCCCGTGATCGTCCTGCCAAACTACCCGGAAACTGATGATGCGATCGGGCTCGGTCATCCGCTCCAGCACCATCATGTCCCTGTACAGCGGCTTGTCGGCGAGATAGGGAATAATATCCATCGCCACCTCGTGCACCGCCTGGTGGAACTCGGGTTCACCGGGGTTGCGGCGCACTACCGCCTCCATAAAGCTTGTCAGGTCTTCCACCTGCTGTGCATTCATACACGCATTCCTGTTCTACGTCGTTTATTTGGCGGCGAAAGCATACCGGTCAAAGGCGGTTCGAAAAAGTCCGTTCCGCTGATAATCGAAATTGGTTGACCGCATAACCGGCGGCCCACGTATAATGCCGCGCATGTTACCCGCCATCATCGCCGTACTTACCGGCCTCATTCTGCTGCTGTGGAGCGCCGACAAATTCGTAGACAGCGCCGCGTCCATCGCCAGCCACTTCGGCATGCCGGCGCTGCTTATCGGCATGGTGATTCTCGGCTTCGGCACCTCGGCGCCAGAGATGCTGGTATCGGCCCTGGCGGCCCTGCAGGGCAACCCCGGCCTGGCGCTGGGCAACGCCTACGGTTCCAACATCACCAACATCGCCCTGGTGCTGGGCCTGACCGCGCTCATCAGCCCGATCGCGGTGCAATCGCAGGTTTTGCGCAAGGAACTGCCCATCCTCACCGGTATCACCGCACTGGCCATCCTGCAGTTACTGGACGGCCACCTGTCGCGCACCGACGCCCTGGTGCTGCTGGCGGTGTTTGCCGCGCTGATGACCTGGACCATTTTCCTGGGCATGCGCGGCAACGGCGATTCGCTGGTGGCCGAGCTGGAACAGGAAATGCCCGACCGCGTCATGCCCCTCAAAAACGCCTGGCTGTGGCTGGTGGCGGGCCTGTTGGTGCTGGTGGCCAGCTCGCGCCTGCTGGTATGGGGCGCGGTCGAACTGGCCACGGGCTTTGGGGTGAGCGATTTGATCATCGGCCTCACCATCGTCGCGGTGGGCACCTCGCTACCCGAGCTGGTGTCGTCGATCATGGCGGCGCGCAAGGGCGAGCACGACATGGCCCTGGGCAACGTGATCGGCTCCAACCTGTTCAACACCCTGGCGGTGGTCGGTATCGCCGGGAGCATTGAGCCCTTCGTGGTGGAGAAGTCGATCGTCAACCGCGATATGTCGATCATGGCCCTGTTGACGGTGTCGCTGTTTGTGATCGGCTTCAGTTTCCGCCGCGGCACGCGGCGCATCAACCGCGTCGAGGGGGCAGCCCTGCTGGTCTGCTTCTGCGCCTACTCGGCCTACCTCGTACACACCTACCTGGCGCCCAGCGCCGTCGCCTGACCCGCGGGCGAGGCCTACTGCGGCGGATCGATGCGGTCGCCGCGGGAGGTGTTGACCCGGTACCAACCGGCGATGGAGTAGCGGTCGCGCCGCGCGGGCAACACCTCGTGGGGAAACTCCTCGCTGAGAAACACCACCACCGTGCCCAGTCCCGGCAGGACCTTGAGGGTGTTTCCGCCTTCGGCGTCGAGGTACATCAGCAGCTCGCCACCGTCCGGCGCCTGCCAGTCGGGATTGAGATAGGCCACCACGGACAACACCCGATTGGTGTCGCCGCGAAAGGCATCGAGGTGCTTGCGGTAGAAGTCACCGGGGCGATAGTGGGCGAAATGGGACTCGAAGGAAAACAGGCCCAGCAACAACTGGCGATTGAGGTGCTGTCGCAAGCGGCTCGCCCAATCCAGCCAGTCGCCCCCCGCCGGCGATGCCCCGGTGATCCAGCAGATGGCGTCCGAACGCACGAAGTTGTTCAACGTCCAGTCCTCCTCGCGACCCACGCCGGCGCGGGAGAAGTCGGCGCTGTTCATCGCCTGCAGTTGCGCCAGCAGCGCCGCGCAGAGGGCAGGCGGCAGCGCGTTGGGGCACACCGCGTAACCCCGCTCGCGCAAGGCATCGGCGATACGGTCGAACAGCGCGCCGTCGTCCTGCGGTGTCGCGGACACGGGCGACTGCGGTGCGGGCGTTTGCATGGGAGACTCCAGTGTGACCGGGTCCGGTTCGCGATCGCGGGACGCTCGGGGCGGCGCGATTATAGCCCCGGCGCCCTGCACGCGCCATACGGGAATCCGGCCTCCAAACCGCGCAGGGGCGACACTCGCCCCGCGATTGTGACAAAGCCATGACAACGTTGTCACCACCGGAACCTTTCCGTTACACTGCCCCTTTGGGACCACGGGCATCGATAGGCTGCATTTCACCAGCCCGCCCACGCAGGCACGAGGACACCGCGCGGAATGAAAGCCACCATCAAGGACGTCGCCAAGCTCGCCGGCGTCTCCTTCAAAACCGTGTCCCGGGTCATCAATCGGGAGCCCTCGGTGGGCGAGGACTTGCAGCGCCGGGTGTGGGCGGCCATCGAGGAACTCAACTACCAGCCCAACCTGTCCGCCCGCCAGCTGCGGGGGGCGCCGGGCTTCATCGCCTTTATCTACGACAACCCCAACAGCCACTACGTCATCGAAATGCAGCACGGCCTGCTGGCGGAGTGCCGGGCCCAGGGCTACGAGCTGCTGATCCACCCGCTAAACTCCCGATCCGACGGGGTGCAGGAAGAACTGGAACAGATGCTCAGTCACGGACACATCGCCGGCCTGGTGTTGACACCCCCATTTTCAGAGACTCCGGAGCTGGTGGCGGCGCTGCGCCGTCGCAAGCTCAGTTTTGTGCGTATTGTATCCGGCACCGCGGACCCCGCCGAGAACGAGCCCTGCATCTTCGTCAACGACTACCAGGCGGCCTTCGCCATCACCGATTATCTGGCGGGCCTCGGCCACCGGCGCATCGCCTTTCTCGGCGGCGAGGACATCCACCGCTCCAACATGGAGCGCCGGCGCGGCTACCTGGCTGCCCTGGCGGATAGGGGCATCGAGCGCGACGACACCCTGATCGTCCCGGGCGAGTTCAACTTTGACTCCGGCGCCGAGCGCACCCGGCAGCTGCTGACCGGGGACCCGCGTCCCACCGCGATTTTCGCGGCCAACGACGAGATCGCCGCGGGGGCGCTGTTCTCGGCCCGCATCAGCGAGGTGGCGGTGCCGCAGGAGCTGTCCATCGTCGGTTTCGAGGACAGCCCCTTTTCGCGCCAGACCTGGCCCAAACTCACCACCGCGCACCAGCCCAATACCGCGATCGCCGGCAGCGCCGCCAGCCACCTGATCGCGAGCATTCGCGCCGCGCGCCAGGGCACCGACACAGCGACGGACGCACTGCCCGACAACGGCTTCCTGCCCACACTCGTGGTGCGGGACTCGACCTGCCCCCCCGCGCAATGATCCGGGCGCTGCTCACCCCGCGATTGTTCGACGGCGACAGGTGGCGCGGGTGCTGCGCGGTTCTGCTGGACGGGCACATGGTGCGGGCTATCGTCGGCCGGGACGATATCCCCCCCGGCACACCATGCCTTGAGCTGGCCGGGGGCTTTCTGGCCCCGGGCTTTATCGACATCCAGGTCAACGGCGGCGGCGGCGTACTGCTGAACAACAGCCCCGACCGGGCGGGGATCGAGCGCATGGTGGCCGCCCACCGCGCCACCGGAACCACCGCCATGCTGCCCACGGTCATCAGCGACACCCCCGCGGTGCAGCGCGCCGCCGCGATGGCGGTACGGGCGGCGATGGCCGCGGGCAACTCCGGTGTACTGGGCATTCACATCGAGGGCCCGTTCTTCGCCGCCGCGCGCCGCGGCACCCACCGCGCGGACATGATTCGCGAGCCCTCCAGCGAGGACCTGCGCTGGCTGGCGGCGCTGGCGAGCGAGGTGCCCACCGTGGTGACCCTGGCCCCGGAGCACCTGCCAGCTGGCGCCATCGCCACACTCACCGCCGCCGGCGTGCGGGTCTGCGCCGGCCACACCGACGCCAGCTACCAACAGATCGCGGCGGCGCGCGCGGAGGGCCTGCGCGGTTTCACCCACCTGTTCAACGCCATGAGCCCCCTGGCGAGCCGGGAACCCGGCGCGGTGGGCGCGGCCCTCGACGGTGGCGACTGCTGGGCGGGAATCATCGCCGACGGCCACCACGTCCATCCGGCGAGTATTCGCGTCGCCCAGCGCGCGCTGCCCGCCGGCAAACTGTGCCTGGTGACCGACGCCATGGCCACCGTGGGCGACAGCCGCGACTGGTTCGAGCTCTACGGCGAGCGCATCGAGGTCCGCGGCGGCCGCCTGGTCAATGCCGAGGGCGCCCTGGCGGGCAGCGCCATCGGCATGATCGACGCGGTGCGCTACTGCCACCGGGAGGTCGGCCTGCCGCTGGTCGAGTGCCTGCGCATGGCGTCCCGCTATCCGGCCACCTTCCTGGGAGAAGAACATCGCCTGGGGCGCATTGCCCCGGGATATCGCGCCGACCTGCTGCATCTCGACAACGACCTGCGGGTGCTGGACACCTGGGCGGCGGGACAACACCAGTCACACCTCCAGGCAGGGGGACAACAGGACCAACAAGCATGAAAGTCGTGATTCTCGACAATCCCGCGGCAGTCGCCCACTACGGCGCCGACCTCTTCCAGCAGCAACTGGCGCGCAAGCCGGCCTCGGTGCTTGGGCTCGCCACCGGCTCCACGCCGGTGAGCCTGTACCGCGAGCTGATCGCCCGCCACCGCGCCGGGCTGCTGGGCTTTGGCGAGGTGCGCAGCTTCAACCTGGACGAGTACCTGGACCTGCCCGCCACGCACCCCCAGAGCTATCGCCAGTTCATGCAGCGGGAGTTCTTCGACCACATCGATATCGCGCCGGGCAATACCCGCGTGCCCGCCGGCGACGCGGCGGACCCGATCGCCGCCTGCGAGGACTACGAGCGCGCCATCGTCGACGCTGGCGGCATCGACATCCAGCTGCTCGGCATTGGCCGCAACGGCCATATCGGCTTCAACGAGCCCACCTCCTGCCTCGCCTCCCGCACCCGGGTAAAAACCCTGACCCGGGAGACCATCGACGACAACGCGCGCTTTTTCCGCGCCGGCGAACCCCAGCCGCACATGGCCATCACCATGGGCATTGGCACCATCATGGAGTCGCGCCTGGTGGTGTTGCTGGCCACCGGGGAGAGCAAGGCGGCGGCGGTCAAGGCAATGGTGGAGGGCCCCGTGTCCGCCTGGTGCCCCGCCTCCATCCTGCAGATGCACCCGGCAACCGTGGTGCTGGTGGACGAGGACGCCGCCAGCCACCTGAGCCAGCCGGATTTTTTCAAGCATATCGAACGCGAGAACCAGGCGCTGCTGGCACGTTTGGGGCGGGGATGAACGCGTAGGGCGGAGGGCCGGCCCCTCTTTTCGGGCCATTCATTCCGCCGATTGTTGGTCGAATGAATTCGACCCTACAGGGGTGGCGTGCGCTTCCTGTAGGGCGCAATTCATTGCGCCGCTTTTTAATCCTCCAGGCGATCCCACCAGTATTTCTTCAACAGCCAGGTGGTCAGGGCGAACACCCCGACGCTCCACAGCAGGCTGTCGGTGGCGCGGATCATGGCGAACATGGGGATCACCACCAGGGTCATCTGCCACACGATACCCACCAGCACGTTGCCCATGTCACGGGCGAAGTCCCGGTTGGGTCGAAAAGCCGGGGCCTCGGCCACCACCGCCGCCGCCACCGGCCCCCACCAACCCCAGGGCCGGGTCTGGCGGTAAAACAGCTTGAGCTGCTCCCACTCCACCGGCGCCGTCAGCAGGCAGCCGGCCACGCTGCCGAGCAGGGCCACCGCCAGCAGCAGCGGAAACTGCTGGATGGCCAGTAGCTGGTAGCCCGCCGCCTCCAGCGCCGGGGGAATCAGCGCCACCCCCAGCATGCCCGCCAGCATGCCGCTGAAATAGCCAAAGCCGTTGAAGCGCCACCACAGCCACTTGAGTACGTTGGAGGCCACGTAGCTGCCGTAGAGCAGGCCCACGATCCAGTCGGTGCGAGCCTGGATATTGCCACCGGCAAAGCCGAAGTACAGGCCCGTCACCACCAGCGCGGCGGTAACCAGGTAGCCCAAACGCACATAGGTCCGGTCGCTGGCGTTCTCGTCGATGTACTTGCGGTAGATATCGTTGACCACGTAGGCCGAACCGGCGTTGATAAAGGCGGCGAAGGTGGACATGAAGGCCGCCAGCAGGCCCGCCAGCAGCAGGCCGCGAAAACCGGCGTCCACGTATTCCGAGATGGCGTAGGGCAGCACCTGTTCAAAGTCCAGGCGGCCTCTGGCGTCGACCAGGGCGCTGCTGTCCATGTACACCAGGGCCAGTACGGTAATGCCGGCGATCATGAAATAGCGCGGGAAGGACAACACCAGCGGCGTCAGGCCGAACATCTTGGCCGCTTCCGAGGGCGAGCGCGTGCCCAGTACCCGCTGCATGTCATAGCTGGGCACCGGACCCGCCAAACTGGCGAAGATGCCCTTGAACACCATCAGCATGAACAGGAAACCAAAGGCCCCGTAGCCGTCCTCGGCGATACGGCCATCGGCCGCGGGCAGCAGCGAGGACCAGTCCAGTCCCAGTTCCCAGCCGAACCACAGGCTGTCCCAGCCCTCCGGCACCGCCGCCCGTATCTGCTCCGCGGTGGTGGCGTTGAAGGCGATCACCCCCACGATCAGGCAGGCCACGGTCATCACCAGGAACTGCATGACCTCGGTGCCAACCACGCTGTAGAAGCCGCCCTTGAGGGTGTAGAGCGTGGTGAGACCAATGATGACCAGGGCGTAGCTGTCCTCGCTGCTGAACCGCACGCCGCCGAGGCTGAAAGCCAGGTCCCAGGGCAGGAACTGGGCCGAGAACTTGCCGATCCCCTCCACGAAGTAGGCCATGAAGGCGATCACGATGATCACCGCGAACAACACGGTGACGAGGTGGGCCAGGCGCGCGCCGCCGCGGTCGCCGAAACGGAAACTGATCCACTCGGCGCCGGTCAGCACCTTCGAGCGGCGCATCCACAGGGCGAGGAAGATCATCATGATGATCTGGTTCCACACCGGCCACAACCAGGGAATCCACGCGCTTTTCACGCCGTAGACGAACATCCAGGCCACCGCGATCATGGTGCCGGAGACATCGAACATTCCCGAGGCGTTCGACAACCCCAGCATGTACCAGGGGATGTCGTTGCCGGCCAGGAAATAGGTCTGCAGGTTGCGGCTGGCCAGGCGCGACAGCCACAGCCCCAGGCCGATGGTGCCGACCAGGAACAGGGCGATGATCAGGATGTCGATGGTGGCGAGCTTCATGATGTCCCTTTGTTATGACTTGCTCAGTAGACCACGAGCTCGTCGAGGTAGAGCGTCGCGCGCTGCTCGCGGCGGGTTTCCGGGCTGTAGTGCCCCTGGCTGTTGTCCAGCCGCAGGCGCAGGTAGCGCTGGGGCTCGCCGTCACAACACAGGGTGACGCCGCCGTCGGCGGGTATCGCGTCGCCCTCCAGGCGCGCCAGCGCGCGCCAGTGCACGCCGTCCTCGGAGCCGCACAGGCGCACACCCGCGGGGCGCGGCAAATGCCGGTGGGCGCCGGCCTGGGTATTGAAGGCCAGGGAGGTCACCGGCAGGGCCTGTTCGAGGTCGAGCACGATGTCCACCTCAGCGCCGTCGAAGGCCGCCCACTCGTGATAATGGAAAATGCGCTCGTTGCCACGGCAACCGTTGGTGAGCAGGGCGAGTTCCGGCGCCCGCTGCAGGCCCTCGTCGCGAAAACGGTACACCGGCTTGCGCAGCGCCCGGTGCGCCACCAGGTGCAGGCGTTCGTCGCCGTGAAGCTCGCCGTTCGCGTCGATCCCCACGGCGCGCAGTATGGTATAGCCGCTCACCTCGACGGGCTCCGTATAGCGCGAGCTGCCCGCGTGGGGCGCGCTGCCGTCGGTGGTGTAGTGCAGCGCGACCCCGGGCATCTCGCAATCCAGGGTCGCGCGCAGCCTGTCGATGGAGAATTCCGCCACCCCGGCCATGGGTTTGTAGACACTGCGCGCGGCGGGGACGCCCAGGCCGTCGAAGCGCGCCAGCAGGCCCGGCAGGCGACCGCAGAAGTCGGCCCAGTCGCGGCGCTCACCACACCACAGGGCTTCCGCCAGGGCGGACATCCGCGGCAGCGCGGCGTAACACACCGCGTCCCCGGTGGGCAGGTACTCGGTCCACACGTTGCCCTGGGCGCCGAGCACACGGCCGCCCTCCCCGCCGCCGAGGCCCGCCGGTTGCGGCCGGTAGTGATAGACCCTGCCCAGGGTGGACAGGCCGTGGATGGCGCGCGGCTCGTCGCGGGAGGTGGACTGGTAGAAGTCGAAATACACGGTGTCCACCGGGGTCATCACCGCCGGATAACCCGCCTCCAGGGCGCGCCGGCCGGCGTCGCTATTCCAGCACATGACGGTGGTGTCGCGGGACACGGCGCCAGCGAGCACCTCGTCCCAGGCCACCACTCGCTTGCCCAGGCCCCGCAGTATCTCCGCCACGCGGGCGACAAAGTAGCCGTGCAGGCCGTCCTCGTCGCCGAGACCCCGGTCGCGGATCAGCTGCTGGCAGTGCGCGCATTCCCTCCAGGCGGTTTTTACCACCTCGTCGCCGCCGATGTGTACGTAGTCGCCGGGGAACAATTCCGCCACCTCGGTAAACACCTGCTCGAGAAAGGCAAAGGTCTCCTCCCTCGGGCACAGGACATCGGGAAAAATGCCGAAATGGGATTCCACCTGGAATTCCCGGCGCCGGCAGGCGAGTTCCGGGTGCGCGGCCAGCAGCGCGGCCGCGTGGCCCGGAATATCGATTTCCGGCACCACCTCGACATGCCGCTCGCGGGCATAGGCGACAATGTCCCGCACCTCGCGCCGGCTGTAGAAGCCGCCGTGACGCTCCTCGCGGTAGCGCCGCGGATGATCGGAGGTGTGGCCCGCCACCGTGCGATCGCGCCAGGCCCCGATCCGGGTCAGCGCCGGGTAGCGCGCAATCTCCAGGCGCCAGCCCTGGTCGTCGGTGAGGTGCCAGTGGAAGCGGTTCATCTTGTGCATGGCCAGCAGGTCGATGTACCGGCGGATGAAGTCCGGCGGGAAAAAATGCCGCGAGCAGTCCAGATGCATGCCCCGCCAGCCCAGGGCCGGGGCATCCCGGTACTCGCCACAGGACAGGTGGTAGTCGCGCCCGGCCACGAGCCCTCCGGCCGCGACCTCCACCGGCAATAACTGCAGCAGGGTCTGCGCCGCGTAAAAGCAACCGGCGGCGGCGCCGCCCGCCAGGGTAATCCCCGCCTCGTCGATGTGCAGCGCGTAGGCTTCCGCCCCAGACAGGGCCGGGTCGAGACGCAGGTCAATGCCGGGCGGACTGGCAGCCGACGCCGCGTCGGCGCGCGCCGCGTGGGATGCGCAACGCAGCTGGCCTCGCAGGTAGGCCGCCACCGGCTCCAGGTCTCCGCTGGCGACCCGCACCGGGGTCGCCGCGGTCAGGACAAACCCGCCGGAAGCCGGCGTCGCACGGGCGGGGAGCGGAATGACGGGACAGGACATAGGGCGAGTTTAGCCCGGCTCCGCCACGGCTGTCGCCGCCCGCGCCATGGCGAAGGCCAGCGCGCCCCGGTCCGGCTGCCCGCGAGCGGGCACCAGCGCGGCGCGCGAGGTGGGCGACAACCAGGGTGCGATGCGCCGCGCCAGCCCGCCGAGCAGGGCAAAGCGGTCGGCCCCGTGTCCCAGCAGTTTAGCGGCCAGGTGGTCGAAATAGGCCGCCGCCGCACGCACGATGTCCAGCGCCACCGCATCGCCGCGCTCCGCGCACTCCAGCACCAGGGGCGCCAGCGCCGCGTAATCCCGGGAGCGCGCGCCGGCCATGTGTGCCACGATATCCAAGCCGTCGACTTCGAGCCGGCCCTCAATCGCCGGCAACAGCGCGGTCCCGGGGCCGAGCCCGTCCAGCGCCAACAGCGCCGCCTTCAGCGCCTCCAATCCGATCCAGGCGCCGCTGCCCTTGTCGCCGAAGGGAAAACCGTGGGCGCCATAGCTGTGGCTGCGTCCATGCCGGCACACGTAACCCACCGACCCGGTGCCGGCAACGATTACCGCGCCATCCTCGCCGCCGTGCGCGCCAAGGCAGGCGACATGAATGTCGGTGGTCAGGTACATGGCCGCGAATGGGTGGCGCCACTGGCTCATCCGCTGGTGAATCCTGGGGATGTTGACCCCCGCCAGGCCGACCCCGGCGATCACCCGCGCCAGATCCGCCGACGCCAGGCCGGCGTCGGTGAGCGCCTGGTCGGCGGCTTGCCGGATCGAGGCGCAGGCCTGTTCGAAGTTCTGGAAGGGGTTCGCCGGCCCGGCGGTTCCCGAGCCGAGTTCACGCCCGACTTCGTTCGCCAGCAGCGCCCGGCACTTGCTGCCGCCGCCGTCGATCCCGAGGAACAGCGCGCCGGCGCCCGCCTGTGCACAGTTCATGCTCATGGTCACTCGTCCAGGGGACTCCCCGCCACCGCGGCGCGCCGCGCTTGCAAAGTGTCCAGGTAAAAAAAAGCTGGCGTCCCGGTTTGGCACACCAGCCAAGGTCAAGCAGGGTCTACTGGCCCGGCTATCAAGCAGGGCGCCACCGCGACGCCCGACACACAACGCTAGAATCGGTAGTTCAGCCCCACCACATAGCGGGCGCCGTTGTCGTACAGCCGCGCCTTGCGCCCGGTGTCGATGTGGAAGTGCTCCAGCTCCTCGCCGGTGATATTGATACCCTCGAGCACCAGGTCCAGGTTCTGCCAGACCGTGAAGGTGAGGTTGGCGTCCAGCTGGCCATAGTCGTCGATGTACATTTCCGAGCCGAAGTCGGAGATGCCGTCGTACCACTCGGTGCGGTAGTTGTAGGACAGCCGGGCACTGACCCAGTCGTTCTCGAAGTAGCCGGTGAGGTTGGCCATGTGCTCGGAGTTGCCCTCCACCAGGCCCGACCCCGGGCGGTTCACCGGGTCGCGATCGTCGCGGCTCTCGGCGTCGGTGTAGGTGTAGTTGGCCACCACGCCGAAGTTGCCGAAGGTTTGCTGGTAGCTGACTTCCAGGCCCTGAACGTCGACGCCCTTGCCGTTGACCGGCTGGATGAACTGTACCTCCACGTCCTGGCCGGTCTTTTCGTCAAAACGCACGCCGGTCGAGGTGCTGGAGATCACCGTGTCGGCGATGTCCTTGGTGAAGTAGGTCAGCGCCAGCAGCGACTGGTCGGCGAAGTACCACTCCCAGGCCACGTCGAACTGGTTGGCGGTTTCCGGGTCCAGCTCCGGGTTGCCCCGGGTACCGGTGCGGGTCTCGGTGTTGGCCGATTCCTGGTTGGCGATGCGCAGATAATCGGGGCGCGCCATCACCTTGGCCGCCGACAGGCGCAGGATCTGGTCCTCGCTCAGGTCGAAGGCCACGTTCAGGTTGGGCAGCACCTCGGTGTACTCGTGGTCAACGGTCTCCTGGCGCACATTGAAATCGCCGCGGGAGTCGATCGAGTCAACCAGCAGCTGGTAGCCGCCGATCATGTCGATACTGGCGGCCAGCCAGTCGCCGTCCCAGTTGTAGCCCCGGGACGCGACCTCGGTTTGCACCACCCGCAGGCCGATGTTGCCGCGGAAACCCTCGCCCTCGAAATCGCCCTTGAAGTAGCCGGCGTAGATCTTTTCGTTCACGTCCCAGGTCTCGGGCAGGAACAGGATGGTGGCCGCGTTGGCGTAGGCATCCCGGGAGAAGATGACCGATTCCGCACGCCCCACATTCAGCAGGGGATAGGGGGCCCCGGACTCGTTGTAGGCGTAGTCACCCAGGGTGCCGGCATCCAGGTTGCCGTACAGCCAGCGATCCCAGCCGGACCTGTCGTCCCCACCGCCGTAGGACTCGGCGTCGTCGGAGTGCATGGCGTCGGTCAGCCAGTGGAAACGCACACCGTTCTGGAACTGCCCCTTGTCGTGATCCCGGTACATCAGGCCGGTCTTGAAGCTGTGGAATACGCCCAGATCGGTGTCGAACTCGAAGTCGACGGTGGCGTAGTCTTCCTCGTCGCTCATGATGCGCTGGTTTTCCATCATCCAGCCCAGGCCGCGGGAGAGCAGCTGCTCCTCGGTTTGGGAGCTGCCGTCGACGAAGGCTGTGGAATCGAGGCCGTTAAAGGAGGTGCCGGACAACGAGCCGGGCTGTCGCGGGACAGCGTCAAAACCGTATTGCTTGTCGGAGGAGGTCCCCCCTTCCGCCTCGGTATGACCAATTCGCGCGGTAATGCGCGCGCCGTCGAAGTCGTGCAGGTACTCGAGATCGATGGACTCGGTCTCGCTGTAGGAGTCGCGCTCAATCACGTAATACTCGGCGTAGTTGTCGCTGACCTGGCCCGCCACCACGCCACCGCCCTGCAACTGCGCGGTCTGCGGGTCGATGGTGCCGCCCCCGGCCTGGCCGTTCAGCCACTGGTAGTTGTTGTGGTTGGTGTTGGCGGCCTCCAGGTCGGAGTTCAGGTAGGTCAGGGTGAACTGGCCCTGCTTGGTGGGGCGCCACTGCCCGGTGACCAGCGCCGTCTCGCGCTCGCGATCCTGGGTAAAGTAGGCGTCGCCCAGCGCTCGTGGTGTCCAGGTGCTGCCGCGACCGAAATCCTGATATTCGAAACCGAGGATCTCCGTGCCCTCGCGCAGCAGGGTGCGATCCTGCTTGGTCAGGGAGACGTTGAAACCCAGGGTCTCGGCGTCGTTCTTCCACGAGTACAGGCCCGACAACAGGGGGTCGACTTCCTCGGAGGTCTCGGAATACATGCCCTGCAGCTGCAGCGCCCCCTCGTTGGCCTCCATGTCCAGGGGCCGGCGGGTGCGCAGCACCACGGTGCCGCCCAGGGAGCCTTCCTGCATATCCGCCTGCGGCGTTTTGTACACTTCCAGCGAGGACACAATGTTGGACGGCAGCAGGGTGTAGTTAAAGGCGCGGGAGGGATTGTCCAGCACGAACCAGTCGGCGGAGGATACCGCGGCGCCGTTGAGCAGGGTGCGGTTCTGGTCGGGCGAGGTGCCGCGCACGGCAATCTTTTCGCCCTCGCCGAAGCCGCGGGTCACCGACACGCCGGTGATCCGGGACAGGGAGTCCGCCACGTTCTTGTCGGGAAACTTGCCGAGGTCCTCGGCATTGATGGCGTCGACAATGGCATTGGCGTAGCGGCGGGTGTCGAGCGACTCCTGGAGACTGCCGCGGATACCGGTGACCACCACTTCCTCAAGTGCCGGCGCGGCGCCGTCGGCCTCCTGGGCCTGGGCGGAACCGACTGCGCCGCACAGGGCCAATACCGACAGCGAGCTGTGCAGATACCGGGCATTGCCCCCGGCAAGGCGACGAATTGCTGTTTGGATCGTGTTCACGGGATTTCCCCCCTCGCTATGTTCTGCTTATTCAATCGACGGTGTCCCGGCCATCCGGGCACGCCCTAGCGCATTGGTGTGACAAACCTATGACAACGTTGTCGCAGACTACCCTACGAGCGCGCGACAACGTTGTCAACACCCGGCGACGGAAATTTTCGGCGCGGCGCGGCACGCGGCCACGACCGGCGCCGTAGGCCATTGATTTACCGGGGAAAGGCCGGGAGAAAGCGGGGAGAAGGCCTAGGGACAGACCGGCGCAAGATCAGACCAGCGCGGATCAGTCGCGCTTCAACCAGGCCTCGATGTGGCGCTGCGCCATCCCGTGGGCATTGAATTCCGCGCCCAGTACGGCAATGAAGGTGAACACGCCGGTCAGCTTGCGCGCGATCAAGGCAAACTCCCGGGTGGGCGTGGCGAAGTGCCGGGTGGCGGCGGAACTCGCGGCCTGCTTGCCCACCCGGCGCATCAACTGCGAGTGTCCCCAGCGGTATTCGCCCTGCCGGTTCAGGTATCGCGGCGGCAGCGACGCCGGCGCCTGCAGGGGTTCCAGCAGGCGCATGCAGAAGGCGGCGAAGCTGTGCCGGGCCTCCTCGCCACTGTCCTCGCGCAGGCAGCCAAGCCCGATAAGGCTGTCGACGAGGGTGTCCTCGTCGCCGGCCATGCCGGCGGAGATGGTGTTGCCCAGGTGCAACAGGAACGCGTCGTCGGGCACCAGCACCGAGCCGAAATCCAGCAGTACCAACTCATCGCCCTGCGGCGACAGGCGCAGCAGGTAGTTGCCGAAATTGGGGTCGGTCTGCAGCAGGCCCCAGTCGTAGAGCTCAAAGAAAAACAGCTCCAGCATGGCTTCGCCCAGGGCATCGCGCCGCGCCTGGCTGAGCTGGGCCACCTCGGCCCGGGTCACCAGGTGGCCCTCGATGAATTCCAGTGCCAGCACGGTATCGGCGCAGTACGCCGGGTACAGCGCGGGAACGTGATAGCGCACCGGCCGCGCGCCGGCGGCGTTGGCCTGCGCCGCCAGGCGCGCCATCTCGGCGATCATGTCGGCTTCGCGGCGGTAATCGATCTCGTGGTGCAGCTGCTCGCGCATGCTGCCCAGCCAGTCGTCCAGGTCGCGCCCGGCCTGGACCCAGCGGGCCAGCAGCAACATGCGCACCACGGCGTCGAAGTCGGCGTCGATCACCCCCGCCAGGCCCGGGTACTGCACCTTGAGCACGATCTGTTCGCCGGTGTCGCGCACCGTGGCCCGGTGCACCTGGGCCAGGGAGGCCGCCGCCAACGCGCGGCGCTCTATCTCCAGCTCGTCGAAGCGCGGGCCCAGGGCCTCGCGCAGCAGCGGCTCCACCTCGGACCAGGGCAATGGTTCGGTGGCGGATTCCAGTTCGTGCAGGGCCGCGGTCAACGCCGGGGGCAGGAAATGCTCGCCGAGCAGGGCGAGCATCTGGCCGATTTTGACGTAGGTGCCCTTGAGCCGCCCCAGCTCGGACACGAAGCGCCGGGCCTCGCGGCGCGCGAAGGCCGAATCCAGCGGTTCCCCCTCCCCCCCGCGCAGCCGCCCGATGGCGTTGTCGAGGGCGAAGGCGCCGCCGGCGCGCAGGCCCGCGAGGGATACGCTCAGGCCCCGGCCAAGGCCGCTGCGTCCGAAGGGGGAGGATTTTTTCGCCATGGCATGCCCGCTGTCCGCTCAACTACCGCCACACTATACCAGCGCAAGCCGCGCGCGAGATGACCATGGTCCGCCGGGCCGCGCCCGGCGGATTCATGCCTATTGATCCAGCAGCAACACCGCCAGGCGCTTGCGGTGATGCAGGGCGTCGCCGAACTGCTGCTGGCTCCACTGGGCCCGGCGGATGTACAGCTGGGCGTCGCACTCGTAGGTAAAGCCCATACCGCCGTGGAACTGCACCGCCCGGTCGCCGGCCTGGCACAGCGCGTCCGTGGCCTGGGCCTTGGCCATGCGGCAGGCGATCTCGGCATCGCGGTCCAGGGAGCCGTCGCCCACCAGGCTGGCGGCGTGGTAGACGAAGGAGCGCGCCGCGTCGAGGCCGGTGAGTATGTCCACGCAGGGATGTTTGAGGGCCTGGTAGGAGCCGATTAGCTTGCCGAACTGCTTGCGGGTCTTGAGGTACTCCACGGTGGTGTCCAGGCAGGCGCCCGCGCTGCCGCAGGCATCGGCGGCCACCAGCAGCGCGCCCAGCAGGTAGTGGTCGCACAGGGCCACCGTGACCTGGTCGCCGGCGATAATGGCCTCGGGTTCGAGCTGCACGCCGGTGAAATCCACCGTGGCCGCGCGCCGGGTTTCATCCACCAGGGTGTGTGGACGGATGGCGCCCTCGGGCAACTGCTCCGCCCTGACCAGGGCCAGCGCCGGCGCGCCGCGGTGGCGGGTGACCACCACGAACCAGCCCGCCGCCAGCGCGTCGGGCACGAAACACTTGCTGCCGTGCAGCACACCCCGGTCGTCGAACAGGCAGTCGCAGGCGTCCGAGCCCCAGTCGGGGTTCTCCTGCAGGGCCACCGTGGCCGGCACGCCGGCGGCGACATCCGCCAGGAAGGCGTCCACCCGCAGTCCCGGCGTCGCCCGCGCCACCAACTGTCCCGCCAGGGTACTGCTGAGGAAAGGGGTACCCAGCATGGCCCGGCCCATGGCCTCGGCAATGGCCACCGCGTGCGACACGCCGAGCCCGGCGCCACCCACATGTTCCGGCAGGGCGATGCCGGTCCAGCCCAGCTGGACGATTTCCCGCCACAGGGCCTCGTCGTAACCCAGCGGGGAATCGAGCTGCGCGCGCACCGCGCTGATGGGGGATTTTTCGCGGCAGAAATTTCTCGCCACGTCCATGATCATGGCCTGCTCCTCGTCGAAGCGCAGGGTGGTATTGGCGGTTACACTCATGGTCGCTTCCTCACTTCGGCAGGCCGAGCACATGCTCGGCGATGATATTGGCCTGAACCTGGCTGGTGCCGCCGCCAATGGTGGCGGAAAAACTGTTGAAGTAGGCGCGCTGCCAGAAACCGCCCTGCCGGGCCTGTTCGTCACCCACATAGAGACTGCCCGCCGCTCCCTGCAGGTCCACCGCTGTCTGGCGCATGCGCCGGGCGTACTCGGAAAAACGCAACTTGTTGGAGAGCTGCAGCGAAAAGGGGTAATCGGTGTTGAGGGGCGCGATGGCGGCGCGCTTGTCACCCAGGGCGATGGCCTTCTCCTCCATGATCAGGCGCACCAGCTGGTCCCGCACCACCGGCTCCGACAGCAGTGGCTCGCCGTCCCGGGTCATGTCGCGCAGCTGCGCGATCATGTCGTCGATAACGATGCGCTCAAAAGCCAGCCCGCCGGCGGCGCCAGCCTCGGCGCCACGCTCGTACTGCAGGGTTTGCATGGCGATTTTCCAGCCCTGTCCTTCCTCGCCCATCAGGCAATCGGCGGGAATGCGGGCGTCGGTGAAGAAGGTCTCGGTGAAGCCGTACTCACCGGTCAACTTGCGGATCGGCCGCGCCTCGATGCCCGGCACATGCATGGGCGACAGGAAGAAAGACAGGCCATCGTACTTGCGCCCGGCATCGGGGTTGGTTCGCGCCAGCAGGATCATGTACTTGGCGTAGTTGCCCAGGGTGGTCCAGATCTTGGTGCCGTTGATCACGTAATCGTCGCCATCGCGCACCGCGCGGGTCTGGGCGCTGCCCAGGTCCGAGCCGTGATCCGGCTCGGAGAAGCCCTGGCACCAGATATCCTCGCCGGTGAGAATACCCTTCAGGTAGCGGGCTTTCTCCTCCTCGGTGCCGATATCATTGATCAGCGGGCCGGCCCAGCCAAGACCGATCACATTGAAGCAGATCGGCACGCCGTGGCGGCGCATCTCCTGGTCGACAATGTTCTGGTACACCGGCTCGACACCCCCACCCCCGTACTCCCTGGGCCAGGCCAGGCCCAGGTAGCCCGCGTTCCACACCTGGTATTGCCACTCCCGCAGGAAGTCCAGCTGCTGCTCGGTGCCCACCTCCATGAAGGACTGCGGCAGCAGGAAGCCGGGGTCGGCGGGTTTGTTGTCGGACAGCCAGGCGGATACCTGGCCGCGAAATTCCTTCAGTTCCTGGTCGGTGGCGCTCACGGGACAGCTCCTCGCTCGATAATTATCCGCCCCGGGCTGGATGCCGCCCGGCGCGCGAGCCAAAAACCTTACAAGCCGCCCCCGGAGGTGTCTAGTATTGACAGTGTCAACTTAAAATGTCCTCCTGGCGACCACCCGAGGCAATTCCAGTGGGCCGACGTGGACCCGTTCGCGCGGCCGCGCAAGCGGTGAGTGTATTGGCGCGGACAGGACAGCCCCCGGCGCCCCAGGAACCGGGCCGCTAGCGGCCGGAGGACAATTCCGACAGGCGCCCGTCCAGCTTATCCAGCAGGCCGAACAGGGATTCCCGCTCGGCGGGCGACAGTGGCGCCAGCAACTGCTCCTCCCAGGCCAGGGCCTCGGGAACTATGCGGCGATACAGCGCCAGGCCCTCGTCGGTCAGCTTGAGATAGGCCGCGCGACTGTCGCGGTCGCAGGGGCGCCGGCTGATCAGGCCCTTGTCGGTCATCGTCGCCACCGCCCGGGACACACGCACCTTGTCCATATCGGTTTGCGCCGCAATCTGCTTGGACTGCAGCTCCCCGTACTCCGCCAGGGTCACCAGCGCCCGCCATTCGGGCACGGTGATACCAAAGCGCTGCACGTAGATTCTGGACAGGGAGACGCTGATGCGCTGGGCCAGGCTGTTGCAGCGGTAGGGCAGGAACTGCCGCAGGCTGAGTCTGTCATCCATGCCCGGCGCCCCTAAGCCACGCCACCCAGGGCGTGGCCGGCATCGATATCCCTGCCGCCGCCCGCGGCCAGGGCAATCTGCCCGTCCTGCCTGAATCTATCCAGCAAGGTCATCGTCTTGCTCCATGCCTCAATCGTTCGTCTGCCCGCCGGGTTTCAGCGGCGGTAGTCCAGGGGTGGATCGCGGTCGCCCAGCAGTGGCTCGTAGTCGAAGTCCTCGCCACGGCGCTCCTCGAACTCCGCCCTGGCCGCCGCCACCAGCGCCGGATCCTGGAACAGGTCCGCCGCGGTCAGGGCCATGGTCTTGGCCGCCACCATCATGCCCTTGTGGCCGATGGAGGTGCCGCCGGCGGCGATGGCCTGCCAGGTGTGCGGCGCGGTGCCCGGTACCCAGGTGGCGGCGCGCATCTCCACCGTCGGCACCTGCCAGCTGACATCGCCGACGTCGGTGGAGCCCATGCCCTGCACGAACTCCATCGGCAGCACCCGGGACTCCTGGCCCCGGAGTTTCTCGGCGCCCTCGATACTGGCGGCGATTTGCTTCGCGAAACCGCGCTCGGCGGCGTCGTACTCGACACCGCCCACCTGTTCCAGGCGTCGGTGCATGACCGTGGCCAGGGTCTCGTTGGGCAGCATGCTGTGGTTGCCGTGGATCACCTCCGCCTCCACCGTGGTGCCGGTGCCGCTGGCCGCGCCCTCGGCGGCGGCCATCACCCGCGCCCAGATTTTCTGCAATTCCGCCGCGCGCGGGTGGCGAACATAGTAGAACACCTCGGCGAAATCCGGCACCACGTTGGGCGCCGAGCCGCCACTGGTGATCACGTAGTGAACACGCGATTCCTGGGGAATATGTTCGCGCATCATGTTGACCATGAAATTCATCGCCTCGACCCCGTCCAGCGCGGAGCGACCGCGCTCTGGCGCCACCGCGGCGTGGGACGAAATGCCGTGAAAGCGAAACTTGGCGGACTTATTGGCCAGGCTGGTGGCCGGGTCGGCGGCGTTGCGATCCGCCGGGTGCCACACCAACACCGCGTCGACATCGTCGAACAGGCCGGCGCGCACCATATACACCTTGCCGCTGCCCCCCTCTTCCGCCGGTGTGCCATAGAGACGCACGGTGCCGGGCACGTCGTTGTCTTCCAGCCAGCGCTTGATCGCCACCGCCGCCGCGGTGGAGCCGGCGCCGAACAGGTGGTGGCCGCAGGCGTGACCGGCGTTCTTGCCCTCGATTTCCTCCCGGTGCGGCGCCACGCTCTGGGAGATGCCGGGCAGGGCGTCAAACTCGGCCAGCAGGGCGATGACCGGCCCGCCGGTACCATAGCTGGCGATGAAGGCGGTGGGGATATCCGCCACCCCGTGTTCCACGGCAAAACCCTCCTGCGCCAGGGTCTGCTGCAGCAGGGCGGAGCTTTCGGTTTCCAGGTAGCCCAGTTCCGCCTTGTCCCAGATGGACTGCGCAAGTTGGGCGTAGCGGTCGCTGTTCTGCTCGAGGTAATCCAGCATCGGTTCGGGGCTCGCGGCACTGGCGGTAGCAGCGACGGTGCCCAGTAACAGGCCGGCGGCCAGGGAGGCAATGGGGCGCATGGCAATCCTCAATTGGGTGAGTACGCTGCACACCTTACCACTGCCCGGCACAAACAGCACAAGGGGGCTGCCCCGAAAGACAGCCCCCTTGAGGGTGGAGAAAGAAACCCGAGCGGGCTTCCCCGGGCGGCGTGACGGGTGCATGCCTGACCCGCGCCGCCGCCCTGGACACCGGGGATGGGATCCCGGTGCCGCGGAAGGCCGGACACTGCGGTGCCGGCCACCCGATTCGCGCCCGCCAGGGGTAACGGGCGCAAATTCCCTATCCGGTCAGTCGATGACCACCGCGACCTGGCCGGCGTTGACCTGGCTGAGGGCGTCGCCCATCGCCCGCTCGTAGCAGGCCCGGTTGTCCGCCGCGGCGCCAAGGCCGCCGGCCACCCGGTAATCATCCGACCCACAGACCCGCCGCGCCGCATCGCGCAGGCGATAGTGAAGGCTCTCCCGCCCCTGCACGGAACCGAGATCCAGGTCTTCGAAGCTCACGGTCTCGCTGCGCACCGCCTTGCTTTTTACCAGGGTCTCGCCGTAGTTGTCGGCGGCTGCCTCCAGCGACAGAACGGCGACCGCCGCGGCGGCCAGTCCCACGAATTTTTTGCTCATACGCACCTTGCTCATTGCAGTTCTCCCTACCTTTACACATCTGTGACAGCTCGTTGACCCAGGGGCGTATCGGTGTTCGCCAGCGCCCTTGGAGAACAAGTTAGAGAATTGCGCGAGCGCGCGATATAGCCATTCGATGAGCTGCATGCTGTCCTCGGCGAAGCGAGACAAAGCGGCGACGAGTTGCCGGCGCGGCGGCCGATGGCGTCACCTGCGCCAACGCGCTTGGCAATCCCGCCGCCCGCACGTATATTGGCCCCGCATGCAATACCTCGGCACCCAAAACCACGACCACGGCGAAACCCCGCGCATCGGCGTCTTGCTGGTCAACCTCGGCACCCCGGACGCACCGACCCGGAGCGCGTTGCGCCGTTACCTGCGCGAATTCCTCTCGGATCCGCGCGTGGTGGAGGTTCCCCGGCTGCTGTGGTGGTGCATCCTCAACGGGGTGATACTCAATGTGCGGCCGTCCCGCTCCGCCCGCGCCTATCGCACGGTGTGGACAGAGGCGGGCTCGCCCCTGCTGGTGCACACCCGGGACCAGGCCCGGGCCCTGCAAGAGGCGCTGCACAAGACCCACGGGGAACGCGTGGTGGTGGACTTCGCCATGCGCTATGGCAATCCGTCCATCCCCAGCGGGCTCGACGCATTGTGGCGGCGCGGCGCCAGACAGCTGCTGGTCCTGCCCCTGTACCCGCAGTACAGCGGTCCCACCACCGCCTCCACCTTTGACGCGGTGGCGGCGAATTTCCGCCATCGGCGCTGGCTGCCGGAGCTGCGTTTCCTCAACCAGTACCACGACCACCCCGCCTACATCGGCGCTCTCGCCGACAGTGTCCGCGCGCACTGGGCCGACCACGGCCGCGCCGACCAACTGCTGTTTTCCTATCACGGCGAGCCCCAGCGCTATCTGGACCAGGGCGACCCCTACCACTGCCAATGCCTGAAAACCTCGCGCCTGGTGGCCGGGGAACTCGGCCTGTCGGAGGGCGAGTACCAGAGCGCCTTCCAGTCCCGCTTCGGGCGCGAACCCTGGCTACAGCCCTACACCGACGAAACCCTCAAGGGCCTGCCCGCAAGCGGCAACCGCTCGGTGCAGGTGATCTGCCCCGGATTCGCGGCCGACTGCCTGGAGACACTGGAGGAAATCGCGGTGGAAAACCGGGAGGTCTTCCTGGCGGCGGGGGGCGAGCGCTTCGACTACATTCCCTGCCTGAACGCCGGGCGCGGGCACATCGAGGCCCTGCGGCAAATTGTCGACGGACAGATCGCCGACTGGCTGGCGCGGCCGGCGCCGCGGGAAGGCACCCGCGAGCGCGCCCGGGCCATGGGCGCGCCGAACTAGCGCCTCAGGGGCGGGATCGCGGGGCGAAACTCAAAGCCAGCGCCGCACGCGCCGGCAGTAGGCGGGAAAATCCTCCGGGAACAGGCCCCGCAGCATCGCCTCCTCCGGGCGGATATAGCGCAACTCGATGATCACCATGAACAGCGGCGGCACCAGCAGGGCGGTAGCGGCCCCCACCGTCACCGCGGTGCCCAGCAACACCAGGGTCATGCCCAGGTACATCGGATTGCGGCTCCAGGCGTACACCCCGGTGGTCACCAGGGCGCTGACGTTCTTGAAGGGGACCATGTCGGTGCCGGCGCGCTTGAACAAACCACCCGCCAGGATCAGCAGGAGCAGGCCCGCCACCAGCAGCACGCCCCCTGCCATCTGGCTCGCGGTACCGGTGTAGCGCGGCCCCGGCAGGAACTCATTGAAGCTGAATATGGCGATCACGCCAATGACCAGCCAGATCGGGGGATAGATGATTCGACGCGGCATCGCTCGCTCCAGTTGAGTTCCGTTTACCCGGACTGCTAGCCCGCCGCCAAGTGGGCGCTGGCGGGTTCCAGGCTACCGATACTGTAGGCCAGGGCAATACCGGCGAGAAAGGCCAGCGTGAGCTTGCCCCGGTCGTGGCTGTGAAAATGCACCTCGGGCAGGAGGTCACTCAGCGCGATGCAGATGAACGCGCCGGCGGAAAAGGCCAGCGCCACCGCCACGCCGTAATGGCGGGCATCCCCCAGCAGGTCCACCCCGAAATAGAACAGCAGCGCCCCCAGCGGGCACATCAACGCAAACACCACATTGGCGACGCGACGCGCCGAGCGGCTCCAGCCCCCGGCCTCCATCACCGTAATGATCGACATCGCATCCAGCGGCTTGTGCAACAGGATGGCCAGGAACACCCCCATGCCCAGCAGGCCGGCAAGGCCGTGCCCGGCGACCTCGCCCTGCAGCACCGCCCCCAGCGCCACGCCGTCGATCAGCGTGTGCACGGCCAGGCCGAGCGCAATCCCCACCCAGCTGAGGCTGTGCACCGAGGGTGTTTCGTGGTGATGGTGCTCGTGCTCTTCGTGGCTGAAATCGTGCTGGTGGAAATGAAAGGTGCGCAGCAGCAGCAACATGCTGATCAGGCCAATGATCACCCACCACACCGTAAAATCGGCGGCGTTCTCGCCTCCCCTGAGCGCCATGCTGTGGGGCACCAGGTGGTAGAAAGCCACACCCAACATCAGGCCGGACACAAAACTCATGATCACCTGGGTACGGGTGTGGGTCATGCGCACCCGGTCGGCCAGCAGTCCACCGAGGAAGGAGAACAGGGCAATGGCGATGCAATACAGGCTGAGTAATAGCGCGGGGGACGCGGTCATGGATCTTCCGGAGTCAAGCTGCGGGCAAGCGGGCGATTATTTCATATTGCCGACCACTTGTAATGTGCGGTGTCTCCTGCGGCCTCGAAAAAACCAGGAAGCACGCGACCCCAACAACCACAGTGGCCACAGCGGCCATCACCGCGATCGGAGAGGTCATTGACACCCAGACTAACGGTTATTAGTTTGGACAGACACCCCATCCAGAGTACCGAGTCATGGCGATCTACGAACCCATAGAATCCGACGATTCGAGGCGTCACCTGCGGCTGCGCAGCCCCCTCACCCTGGAGCCCAGCGGCGAGCTGGTGTGCGCCAACGAGGAGGATGTCGCGGCCGCCATCGCGCTGGCCCGCCAGGCGCAGCCGGCCTGGGCCGCCACGCCCATTCGCGAGCGGGCCAAGGTGGCCGAGCGCGCCCTCAAACTGCTGCTGGAGCGCCAGGACGAGATCATCGACACGGTGGTGGCGGAGACCGGCAAGGCGCGCACCGACGCCATGAGCATGGAAATATTCTCGGTGGCGGACTCGCTGTGCTACTACGCCAAGCACGCACAAGACTTCCTCAGGCCGCGCAAGCGCCGGGTGCCCGGCATCGTGGGGATCGCCAAGCAACTGCGCATCGTCTACAAACCCCTCGGCGTAATCGGCCTGATTACCCCCTGGAACGGGCCCTTCGTGCTGGTGATGAACCAGGCGGTGCAGGCGATCCTGGCGGGCAACGCCGTGGTGGCCAAGGGTTCCGAGGTCACCCCCTACTCCGCCAAACTGGCCGAGACCCTCCTGCGCGACGCCGGCCTGCCGGAGGGGGTTTTACAAGTCCTGCTGGGTGACGGTGACACCGGTGCCGCCATCGTTCGCGGCGGGGTGGACAAAGTGTCCTTCACCGGCAGCGTGGCCACCGGCCGCAAAGTGGCCGAGGCCTGCGCCAGCCAGCTGATCCCCTGCACCCTGGAGCTGGGCGGCAACGACGCCATGATCGTGTGCGCCGACGCCGACCTCGACCGGGCCGCCGACGGCGCCTGGCTGGGCTCGTGCATGAACACCGGCCACTACTGCTGCGGCACCGAGCGTATCTACGTGGTGGAGTCGGTTTACGACGAGTTTCTGCGCCGGGTGCTGGAGAAGGGCAAACAGATCAAACAGGGCAATCAACACGGCTGGGCGGAGGACGTGGGCGCGGTGTTCTGGGACCGCCAGATGGCCATCATCGAGGCCCACGTTGAGGACGCCCGCGACAAGGGCGCCACCATTCACACGGGAGGTCGCCGCAACCCCGACCTGCCGGGCCTGTACTACGAGCCCACGGTGATGACCGACGTGAACCACGACATGGATATCATGCGCCTGGAGACCTTCGGCCCCGTCATGTGCATCCAGAAGGTCGCCTCCGAGGAGGAGGCCCTGCGCCTGGCCAATGACTCCGAATTTGGCCTCAACGGCAACGTGTGGACCAAGGACAAGGACAAGGGTTACCGCCTGGCGGCGGCCATCGACACCGGCGCCTGCAGCGTCAACGACATGGCGCTGAGCTACGGCATCCCCGCCGCGCCCTTCGGCGGGCGCAAACAGTCCGGGCTCGGCCAGGTCAACGGCAAGAAGGGCATGCGCGGCTACTGCCACGAAATGCCCATCGTCATCGACCGCTTCGGCGGCAAGATGCCCAACGCCTACCCCAACAGCGTAAAAAGCGCCGAGGGCATGCGCAAGATGATGGATTTCCTGTGGCGCAAAACGCCGCTGGGGCGGTGGCTGGCCTAGGGCAAGCCCCATCGGGGGGAAAAGCTGGTCGAATGAATTCGACCCTACAATACCACCAGGTTGTCGCGGTGGATCAGCTCGTCATCGCCGCGGTAGCCGAGAATGCCTTCGATCGCCGATGAGGGCTGCCCCTGGAGGCGGCGGGCCTCTTCGGCGCTGTAATTGATCAATCCCCTGGCCACTTCGCGGCCACTGCCGTCGCGGCAGGCCACCATGTCGCCGCGCTGGAAATTGCCCTGCACCCCGCGCACCCCCACCGGCAGCAGGCTGCGGCCGGACTCGCGCAACACCCGCACCGCGCCGTCGTCCAGTTCCACGCTGCCGGGCACCCGCACCATCCCCGCCAGCCACTGCTTGCGGGCGTTCTGCGGCCGCTTACCGGTGCGCAGCCAGGTGCCCACATCCTCGCCGGCGGTCACGCGCTCAACGATATCCGCCTCCCGGCCGGAGGCGATCACCGTCTCGGTACCCGAACGCGCCGCCAGGCGCGCGGCCCGCAGCTTGGTGACCATGCCGCCGCGTCCCAGGGCGCCGCCCTCCCCGGCCATGCCGTCCAGCTCCGGCGCGTGCACGTCGCACTGGCGCACCAGCTCCGCCGCGGGATCGTGGCGCGGGTCGGCGTTGAACAGGCCCTGCTGGTCGGTCAGCAGCAACAGCGCGTCGGCGTCAATCAGGTTGGCCACCAGCGCCGCCAGGGTATCGTTGTCGCCAAAGCGAATCTCGTCGGTCACCACCGTGTCGTTTTCGTTGACGATGGGCATCACCCCCAGGCCGAGCAGGGTGCCCAGCGTGCCGCGGGCGTTGAGGTAGCGATCCCGGGCGATCACATCGTCGTGACCCAGCAACACCTGCGCGGTGGCGATATCGTAGGCCTTGAACGCGTTCTCGTAGCTCTGCACCAGCACCGACTGCCCCACCGCCGCCGCGGCCTGCAAATCGTGCAGCGCCGAGGGCCGCGACGACCAGCCCAGGCGCACCACCCCCGCGGCCACCGCGCCGCTGGATACCAGCACCACCTCGCAGCCGCGCTGGCGCAGGCCCGCCAGCTGCGCCACCAGGCGCGCGATCACCCCTTCGTCCAGGCCGCGGCCATCGTCGGTCAGCAGTGCACTGCCCACCTTCACCACCCAGCGTCGGGCGACGGCTACCTCATTGCGCTCAGTCACACACGTTCCTTATTCACTGATACTCAGTGTACGTATTCCACTTCCACGTCGTCATCGTCGTCGAAGTCGTCATCGTCGCCTTCGTCGTCCCGCGACTTGCGACGACTGGCCCGCAGCGCCTCGATGCGCTCCCGCGCCTCGCGCTGCATGCGCGCCTGCACTTCCCGCTCCGCCTCGGCGACCTCCGGGTCCGTCGCCTCGCGCTCGCGCTGCATCTCCAGCTGCACCATCATATCCTGGCACAGGCGCTCGGTGCCGCTGGCGCTGATCGCGGCGATTTCGTACACCGGTCCCTCCCAGCCCAGGGCGTCTATCAATGCCTGCCGCCGCTCGGCCAGCTCCTCGGGGTCCAGCAGGTCGACCTTGTTCAATACCAGCCACCGCGGCCGCGCCGCCAGGGCGGGGCTGAAGCGCTCCAGCTCGCGCACGATGGACAGCGCCGCCTCCGCCGGCGGCACGTCGTCCCAGGGCGCCATGTCGACGATGTGCAGCAGGATGCGGTTGCGGGTCAGGTGCTTGAGAAAGCGAATACCCAGCCCCGCGCCATCGGAAGCCCCCTCGATCAGCCCGGGAATGTCCGCCACCACGAAGGAGCGATGGGCGTCGACCTTGACCACGCCGAGGTTGGGCACCAGGGTGGTGAAGGGGTAGTTCGCCACTTTGGGGGTGGCCGCGGAGACGGCGCGAATAAAGGTGGACTTGCCGGCGTTCGGCAGCCCCAGCAGGCCGACGTCGGCCAGCACTTTGAGCTCGAGCTTGAGGTGGCGCTGCTCGCCCTCGCTACCGGGCGTGGTCTGGCGCGGGGCGCGGTTGGTGCTGGATTTGAAGCGGGTGTTGCCGAGCCCGTGGAAGCCGCCCTGGGCGACTTTGAGCTGCTGGCCGGCCACGGACAGGTCGCCGAGGATCTCGCCGCTGTCCTCGTCGATGATGGTGGTACCGACGGGCACTTTGAGCACGAGGTCCTCACCGCTCTTGCCGGTGCAGTTGCGCCCCCGCCCGGGCTCGCCGTTCTCGGCCCGGTAGGCGCGCTGGAAGCGGTAGTCGACCATGGTGTTGAGGCCTTCGTCGGCCTCCATGAACACGCTGCCGCCGTCGCCCCCGTCACCGCCGTCGGGACCGCCCTTCTCGATGTATTTCTCGCGGCGAAAACTCAGGCAGCCATTGCCACCCTTGCCGGCGAATACTTTGATTGTCGCTTCATCTACGAATTTCATGGCTCGGGGTCTCTTTCGACCGGGTTTGTTGGTGCACTTTATACCAGTTGTGGTTCGTGTGCCGTGATGGACCTATCTGATTTAGGAGCCCAATTGTCGCGCACGGGCTGCCCGGGCCCCCTTCCGGGACACGCCGTGAACCCATCCATGGGGGCTTGTGCTCGACATCCATGTCTCACACAGTCCCGAAAGGGGGCCCGGACAACCCGCACGCTCTCTCATAGGCAAATCCAAATCTTTCAACTTCGATTCGAGATACGCCCAATCAGAGAAACTCAGTAAGTCCTAAATGCTGAATCTCGCTCGTAAGGAGGGCCCGAGGCGGGGGCGTGCCTCTCCGGACCGTCAGCGGCCAGGGACGGCCGCTGCCGAGCGCGACAGGGATGTCATGCTTGTAGCGTGTCCGGAGAGGCATGCGCCCGTCCCGGGCCCGAGCTACAGAGCCCCCAGCCCTAAAGCACACCCAATCGATACCGCCTCAGGCCCACGCTACGAAGTGCAATCCCCAAACCGGAGCCCTCAGATTCACCAGACAAAAAAAAAGCCCCGTCAAACGACGAGGCTTTTGTTCAGTTCGAGTGAACTGTCGCTCAGGCGCTCACCACCTGAACGAACTTGCGGTTGTTCGGGCCCTTGACCACGAACTCCACCTTGCCGTCAGACGTCGCGAACAGCGTATGGTCCTTGCCGATACGCACATTCTCGCCCGCGTGGAAACGCGTGCCGCGCTGACGCACCAGAATGTTGCCCGCTCTCACTTCCTGGCCGCCGAAGCGCTTCACGCCAAGGCGTTTACTCTCCGAATCGCGACCGTTACGAGTACTACCACCAGCTTTCTTGTGTGCCATAGTCGATAACCTCCCTTACCCCGTAATACCGGTAATCTTCACCTCGGTGAACCACTGGCGGTGGCCAGTTTCCTTCCGGTGGTGCTTACGACGGTTAAACTTAACGATCTTCACCTTGTCGTGACGACCATGGCCAACCACCTCGGCAGTTACCTTGCCGCCTTCCAGAACCGGGGTGCCGATCTTCACTTCCTCACCGCCGATCATCAGAACCTTATCGAACTCCACCGTCTCGCCAGTGGCCACTTCGATCTTTTCCAGCTTGAGGGTCTCGCCCTCAACCACGCGGTGCTGCTTGCCACCGCTCTCAATTACTGCGTACATTGCGCGCTCCGTTCAATTAGCCTGCTCGCGGTATAAAAAAACCCTTATAAATCAAGGGGGCAGAGACAGGCACAAACAGTTGAAATAAGCCGGCCGCGGTCCGCTGGGGCCCAGGGCAGGTGCAGAGGGCGGCGATTTTACTCAAATCACCCCTTCGGGGCAAGGGCTGTTTTACCCACGCAAACCAGCGCCTGACGGTCCCCCGGGGCATTCTTGACAGCTTCGCGGGTGCACCCTAGCATGCCACGACTTTTTACAGCGCCCACAACCTATGCAGCAGATCCGCGCCAGCGTCGCCGGGGAGTTCGAGGCGGTCAACCGCCTGATTGTCGAACAGCTCCACTCCGACGTCCCCATGGTGGAAAACATCGGCCACTATATTGTCGACGCCGGGGGCAAGCGCCTGCGGCCGCTGCTGGCCCTGCTGTGCGGCGCCGCCTTCGGGGGTTGCAGCGAGCGCCACATCACCTTCGCCGCGGTGATTGAATTCATCCATACCGCCACCCTGCTCCACGACGACGTGGTGGACATCTCCAGCCTGCGCCGCGGGCGCCCCACCGCCAACGCCGAATTCGGCAACGCCCCCAGCGTGCTGGTGGGAGACTTCCTCTATACCCGCGCCTTCCAATTGATGGTGCAGCTGGAGAATATGGACATTCTGCGCCACATGGCCGACACCACCAACACCATCGCCGAGGGCGAGGTGCTGCAACTGGCCCGGGCCGGCAACCCCGATACCGGCGAGGCCGACTACCTGGAAGTCATCACCCGCAAGACCGCGGTACTGTTCGCCGCGGCCTGCCACGGCGCCGCGGCCCTGTCGGGCAGGGACAAGGCGGAGCGCGAGCGGATGGCCGCCTTCGGCCTCGACCTCGGGATCGCCTTCCAGATGATCGACGACGTACTCGACTACGAGGGCGACCCGGCGACAATGGGCAAGAACGTGGGCGACGACCTCACCGAAGGCAAGACCACCCTGCCACTGATCCACGTCATGGCGCACGGTAACGAGACCGAGCGGGCGCGGGTGCGCAAGGCGATCAGCGACAAATCCGCCGAGGCCCTGCCCGACATACTGGCCGCGGTGCGGCGCTGCGGCAGCTGCGCCTATACCCGCGAACAGGCGCGGGCCTACCACGACCGGGCCCTGGACAATTTGTCCATGCTGCCACCGGGCCCGGCCAAAGACGCGCTGATGGAGGTCACCGCGCTGTCCATCAACCGGGATCACTAGGCCCGCCACGCTCCCAGATCCGACGGGCGGCTAGACACCCGCCGCCGGCCCTCCCTATACTTGAGCGCTTTCTCCATCCCGGGAAAAGCCATGACACCCTGTACCAAACTGACTGACTTGCCTGCCTTCGGGGAGCTGCGAGCGCTGGCGGCCGCCCTGCAATCCACCGCCATTGAAGATCTGTTACGGGACCAGCACGAGCGCGCCACAAGCTACTGCCGCGAGGCCGCGGGCCTGCACCTGGACTTCTCCAAGCAACTGCTGGACGCGGCGGCACTCGCCGCCCTGATCGCGCTGGCGGAGCAGGCCCGACTGCCGGCCAGGGCGCGGGCGCTGCTCGCCGGAGACGAGGTCAACAACACCGAGGCACGCCCGGCCCTGCACAGCCTGCTGCGCGCGCCCGCGGCGCCACCGGGACTGGAGCACGCGTTCGCGGCGGTGAGCGACACCCGCGCGCGCATGCGCGACTGGGCCGAGCGCCTGAACCAGGGACGGCACAGCGGCTACGCCGGGCAGGCCATCACCGACGTGGTCAATATCGGCATCGGCGGCTCGGACCTCGGACCGCGCCTGGTCAGCGGCGCGCTCAAGGCCTTCCACGACAACATCGCCTGCCACTACGTGGCCAATGTCGATCCCGCCGACCTGCAGGACACCCTGCTCGAACTGGACCCGGCCACCACCCTGTTTATCGTTTGCTCCAAGTCCTTCCGCACCGAAGAGACGCTGAGCAACGCCCTCGCCGCCCGGGACTGGATGCTGAATGCCGGAGCCGCGCCGGCGGACCTCGACAAGCACTTCCTCGCAATCACCACCAATCTCGAGGCGGCGGCCGAATTTGGCATCTCCAGAGACAACTGCCTGCCCATGTGGGACTGGGTGGGAGGCCGCTACTCGGTGTGGTCGGCGGTGGGCCTGAGTTGCGCCATCGCCATCGGCTGGGAGCACTTCGAGGCCTTCCTGGGCGGCGCCGCGGCGATGGACGCGCATTTCGCCACGGCCCCGGTGGCGGACAACCTGCCTATGCTGATGAGCCTGCTGGAAGTGTGGAACTGCAACCTGCTCGGCGCCGGCAACCACGTCGTGCTGCCCTACGACCAGGGCCTGGCGCGGCTGCCGGATTTCCTGCAGCAACTGACCATGGAGAGCAATGGCAAGCGGGTGGCGGCCGACGGCACGGCACTGGACTACGACACCGGCCCGGTGCTGTGGGGCTCCGCCGGCACCATGGGCCAGCACTCCTTCCACCAGTTACTGCACCAGGGCACCCGGCCGTGCCCGGCGGACTTTATCCTGCCGCTGACCACCCACACCGGGATGGCGCGGCAGCACCGCCGCCTGGTGGCCAACTGCCTGGCCCAGAGCCGCGCCCTGCTGGTGGGCCGGAGCGAGGAAGCGGCCCGGACCTCGCTGCTGGCCCGCGGCCTGGACGAGGCCGAAGCCGCACGCCTGGCGCCCCACCTGGTCATGCCGGGCAACCGGCCCCACAGCGTGATCAGCTTCGAGGCGGTCACGCCGCACAGCCTGGGCGCGCTGATTGCCCTCTACGAGCACCGCACCTTCTGCAGCGGCCAGCTATGGGGCATCAACCCCTTCGATCAGTGGGGAGTCGAACTGGGCAAGGAAATCAGCAGCAGCATCCTGGCCCGCATGGATGACGATGCGCCGCGACCGGGGCTGGACGCGGCGACCGAACGGCTGCTGCAGGCATGGCGTCGAGCACAGCGCTAGCGGGCCAGGCGCGGACTGGCCCGCCGCCAACACCAGGCCCGACCGGACAACTTTATCCCGGGGTGGGGTACACGTTGTTTTCGCGCATGAACTCGGACATTGCTTCGGTGAAATAATCCAGAAAGACACGCTGCATGTGGGACAGCGAGCGGATACTGAGGTGCTGAACGGCAATATTGAATTCTATCTGTCTTTCATACGGCCTGATGCTACCGCGCCCCCGGCAGTGGGCCGCCGTGAACATATCCGCCAGCATGACACTGCGATCCAGGCTCGCCAAGCGGGCGACCAGGTATGACGAGCTCACGGAAATCGGCTTGTCCTGCTCAATGTCCAGCCCGCTGTTTCGCGATAGCGCCCTGACCAATGGCGAGCCCGCTTCCCCCGTAATACGGCGCTCTCGCTCCAGGTCCTCGGCCGCGATCACGGCTGCCGATTCCAGGGGGTGCCCCTCCGGCACCAAACAGACGAATGCGCCCTTGCCCAGCGTTTGATGGCTGATACCCGGCACCGCCTGGGGCACCATGGCGATACCCAGGTCAATCCTGCCCTGCTTCAAGGCGTTGCGTTGATCGCCGAGACTCTTGATTGCCAGGTGCAGCCGCGCCCGCGGATAACTATCCGCAAACCTCAGGGCGGCCTTGGGCAGAATGTCATAACCCAGGTAAGGGGCAACGGCGACCCGCAGCACCCCCTCCGGCGCCCCCTTTAATTGCTCAACCACCTGCGCAACATGCGCCACCTGCGAAAACACCGGCACGCTCTCCCCGTGCAGGTGATCGGCCTCCGGGGTTGGCCGCAACTTGCCGCGCTCCAGCTCAAACAGCTTGAAGCCGAGATCCAGCTCGAAATCTTTCAGCATGCGGCTGACCGAAGGCTGGGTGATATTGAGCAGCCTCGCCGCCGCGCTGACCGAGCCCTGTTCATAGACCGCCTGGAATATCTCCAGGCGCCTGAGGTTGAGACGACTCATTGGCGGAGCTTTCCCCATCCATATACAAAAGCTATATATAACACAAATAATATCATTGGTATCTATGCCCTGGACTCAATAGGCTACTCCCCGCAGTCCCCACCGGGACGCATATAACAACGAACAGCCAACCCGAGGTGCACAAAACCATGAGATATCCACCTGCCATTGGGCGCCCCCTGTCCCTGACGGTCGCGGCGTTGCTGGGCACCTATTTGCCCCAGACATCGGCAGCGACGGAGAACGTCGCCATGCTGGAGGAAGTTGTCGTCACCGCCCGGCGCAAAACGGAAGATCTTCAAGCCACACCGGTGGCGGTAAGCGCCTTCGGGGCAGAGGCCATTGAACAGCGCTCGATCCGCAATATCGAAGACATCGGCCCCCTGGTGCCCAATGTCAGCATCGCCCCGGACGCCCAGGCCGGCTCGGCGGCCGCCAACATCTACATTCGGGGGGTCGGCCAGCAGGACTTCCGTATCTTCACCGACCCCGCGGTCACGATGTACGTGGACGGGGTGTTGATTCCCCGCGCGGTCGGCGGCCTGCTGAATGTGCTGGACGTCGAGCGGATTGAGGTCCTGAAGGGCCCCCAGGGCACCCTGTTCGGTAAAAACACAGTGGCCGGGGCGATCAAGCTCGACAGCAAGCGCCCCGCCGAACAGTTTGAGGGTTCCGCCTACACCACCATGGGGGAAGACCAGCGCCTGGATGTCGGCGGCAGTGTCAGCCTGCCCCTGAGCGACCAGCTGTTCAGCAAGGTCGCCCTCACCCGTCGGAGCAGCGATGGCTGGGGCCAGGCGAAACCGCTCGCACCGGAATTCGGCGCGCAGCCCGCCAGCAGCAAGCGGGCCGACGAAGACCTGCGCGCGGGCCTCGTACAGCTCGACTGGCGGGGCGACCGCGTGGAGGCCCGCTGGTCTTTCGACACCACGCGCTCACGCAGCAACGGCTCACCGCGCCACCCCTTCGTACCGCAGCCTTCCCTCAACCCGGTGAATCTCGCCGGCTTCTACAATGCGGTCGTGCAGAGCGCGGGCCTGCCACTGCCACTGGCCGACGCCGCCGGCGTGCCCGGTGACCCCTACACCACCGCGAGCACCTTCGGGGAAACCGCCAACCTGGACGTCTGGGGAAGCGGGCTTACCCTGATGTGGGACATCGGAGAGATCGGCGTCAAGTCGATTACCTCCTACCGCTCGCTCGAGAACGAAATCGGCATCGACCTGGACGGCCTGCAAGCCCGCATATTCGACCAGTTCGAGGAAAACGAGCAAACCCAGTGGGGACAGGAACTTCAGCTCAGCGGCAGTGCCTTCGACACGCGCCTGGACTGGGTCGCCGGGGTGTTCTACTTCTCCGAGGACGGCGAACGCGACGTCACCAGCCAGCGCCTGGGCTCGCTTCTGGACCTCGGCCTGGCCGCGGTCGTCCCCGCACTGAGCACCGATTTCCGACGCAACATGGTCACCGAACTGGAGTCCGAATCCAGCGCGGTCTTCGGCCAGGGCACCTTCCGTATTACCGACCGGCTGAGCACCACGGCCGGACTGCGCTGGTCAAAAGAAGAAAAGACACTGTCGGGCGTACAGACCTTCGCCAGTGGCTTTCCCGACGA
This sequence comes from Parahaliea mediterranea, assembly GCF_017255185.1. Lineage (GTDB taxonomy): Bacteria > Pseudomonadota > Gammaproteobacteria > Pseudomonadales > Halieaceae > JAFKCZ01. The sequence continues at coordinate 92,604 of NZ_JAFKCZ010000001.1, read as the reverse complement.
GCGCGTGGTCGCCACCGGGCGCAACAGCGATACCTGGACCTCGCTCACCCCGCGCCTGAGCCTGGAATTTCAGTGGCACGACGATCTCATGACCTACGTTTCCGCCGCCCAGGGCTACAAGAGCGGCGGCTTCAACGGACGGCTCAACCCCCTGCTCCCCAACGGCGGCATCCAGCCCTATGAGCCGGAAGAAGTCTGGACCGCGGAACTGGGCATGCGTTCCGAGTGGTGGGATCAACGCCTGCGCCTGAACGCCACCCTGTTCCAGAGTGAATACAGCGACATCCAGACCGAGACGACCCAGGTTATCGGCGGCGACGTGGTAAACACCGTGGGCAACGCCGCCGAGGCGGAAATCCGCGGACTCGAAATCGATCTCCTGGCCCAGCTGACGCCTTCGCTGCGCATCGACGCCAGCCTGGGCTATCTCGACGCGGAGTACACCCAGATCGGCGAAACCGCCGTGGATATCGATGAACAGACCGTATTCCCGCGAACGCCGGACTGGTCGGCGACGCTGGGGCTCGAGTACGCGTTCAACCTGGCCGGCGGGCACGATATCAATACCCGCATCGATCTCAGCTACCAGGGCGACACCTACTCCGCGATCAACCCCGCCGATGAACCGCTGGCCGATCTCAAGCTCGACGGCTACACCCTGGTCAACGCCCGCGTTGACTACCTTACCCCCGGCGACTGGAAGTTCTCGGCCTACGTCAAGAACCTCACCGACAAGACCTACCGGGTCAACGCCGACTTCCTGACCAGCGGACTCGGCGTCGGCTACGAGATCTACGGCGCGCCCCGCCAGGCCGGCGTTTCGATCAAAAAGTACTTCTAAACCCGGACCGCAGCCACCGCGAGCCCCCTCGGGGGCGGTGGCTTGTTCAACCCCGACAGAGGATCTGACGTGAGCCCCACACTTCGCCGCACCAGTATCGCCGCAGTCCTGCTGGCGCTGCCGCTTGCCCTGGTGTTCCAGTACGGGGGGAGTTTTATCGAGGCCCGCACCAACCGGGTGGTCGATCATGCACCCGCCGACATCTCCGCCGACGCGCGCCGCCTGCACGCCAGCCTTGTCGTCGGTGACTGGCACGCCGATACGCTGATGTGGCGCCCCGACCTGCTCGAACGGGCCGACACGGGGCATGTGGACATTCCGCGCCTGCGCGAGGGCAATGTCGCGCTACAGATGTTTACCACGGTGTCGAAAGTCCCGATGTTCCGCGACCACGTCAGCAACAATGCCGACACACCCGACGCGATGCTCCTGCAGGCCCTGCTTCAGACCTGGCCCCTCCGGGCCTGGAGCGACCTGACCGAGCGCACACTGCTGCAGGGCGACCGCCTGCTGGCCGTGGCGGCGCAGGCGCCGGAGGCCTTGATGGTCATCCGCAGCCAGGAGGACCTGAAACAACTGCTGGCGCGTCGCGCCGCCGGCGAAGCCGTAATCGGTGGCCTGCTCGGCGTCGAGGGCGGACATGCGCTGGAGGGCCGTATCGGTTCGCTAGACCGCCTGTACGAGCGGGGATTCCGCATGATCGGCCTGCAGCACTTTTTCGATAATGCCCTGGGCGGCTCCCTGCATGGACAGACCAAAGGCGGGCTGACCCCCTTTGGCCGCGAAGTCGTGGAGCGCATGGACGCGCTCGATATGATCATCGACCTCGCGCATGCCTCCGAAGCCGTGGTCGCCGACGTTCTGGCGATCAGCAAACGTCCCCCGGTGGTCAGCCACACCGGCTTTCGGGGCAACTGCGACAAACCCCGCAACATTCCCGACGCCCTCGTACAGCGTATCGTCGATGCCGGCGGCCTGGTGGCGGTGGGCTTCTGGGCCAAGGCCATCTGCGATGCCTCACCCGAGGGCATCGTGGCCTCCCTGCGCTACGGCATTGACCGCTTTGGCATCGACCATATCGCCCTCGGCTCCGACTTCGACGGCGGCACCACCACCCATATCGACAGCGCGGAACTGGCCACGCTGACCCAAGGGATGCTGGAAGCCGGGTTCAGCGAAGGCGAAATCCGCCAGGTCATGGGCGGCAATATGGTGCGTTTCCTGCGAGAAAACCTGCCTGCGGGCGATACGCCCGCCGGCTAGATTGCTGCCGACAACATTTCCAACTCTACGTATCTGCACTGGAGGTTACCACCATGCGTCCACGACTCACCGGCATCGCCGCATTCCTTTTATATGGCCTCTCGGCCTCTGAGAGTTTCGCCGCGGTCGTGGGCCAGGCGGAATTCAGAGTCAACGACTCGCCCTCCGGCTTGCAGGTCAACTTTCCCGGCACCAAGGGTGCCCTGCGCATGACACCCGGCGGCCACTGGGTGATAGGCTGGAGCGACAACGCCAGGCCATACGCGCGCGTCTATGACGCCGACGGCCAGGCCCTGGGCGGCATCCTGGACGGCGGCATCAACTTAGGCACCTTCGGCGTCGGTGCCGCGATAGACGCATCCGACAACGTGGTGCTGACGTTCTCGAGAACCGCGGGCAGGGGCGGCGACCTGAACGGCGGGACGGGCGAGGGCACCATGCTGCGCCGCTTCGACAGTAACGGCGTCCCCCTCGGCCCGGCCATCGACATACCCGACAACACCACTGGCCACCAATACATGGCCACGGCGGACTTCGCCGGCGGCGACATCATCGTTGCCTTTGGCGGCGAGAGCATAGCCGGCGGCGCTGGCCAGGACATGGGGCGCAAGCGTTACCGCTTCCAGGACGGCCTCCCCCTCACTGCGGCAACCCCGGTGAATAGCAACGGCTTCAGCAACCGGACCCAGCTTTCACTGGACGTAAACCCGGCGGGACAAGCCGCCTATGCGTGGCTCGACGACACCACGCTCACGGTGCGGTTCCGCAGCTACGATGCCGGAGGCAACCCGGTTGCCGGTGAAGCCATCGTCAGCACCGCGACAACGCAAACCCGATTGGATGCCGCCCCCGGCCTGGCCATTAACAGTGTGGGCGAATCTATCGTGACCTGGTCGGGTTTCGGTTCTGGCAGCGACAAATACGATATCTACATGCGCCGCTACGACGCCTCGGGCAACCCGATCGACGGCGCCCCTGTAAGGGTCAACGTAACGACAGCCGGCGATCAGTCACTACCCGCCGTGGCCGTCAACACCGCGGGCAATTTCGTGATTGCCTGGGCGACCCCCGAAGAGGGCGACGGCTTCTACGAGCCCGAGGAGGTCCGCATGCGCCTTTTCGATGCCAGCGGAACGCCGAAAAGCGGGGATATTCCGGTCAACCAAACCGTTTCCGGCAAACAGTCCAATCCGGTCGTCGGCATCGATGACAGCGGGCGCATCGCGGTGGCCTGGAGCGGACGGGGCCCGGGGGATGACGATGGAATCTTCGCCCGGGTGTTCAAGCCCGACACCGACAGTGACGGTATTGCCGACGATGTCGATGCCTGCCCCGCGATACCCGGCGACGCCAGCGCCAACGGCTGCCCCGACGCCGATGGCGACGGCGTGCGCGACGCGGACGACGCCTTCCCCAACGACCCCGGCGAGCACACCGACAGCGATGCCGATGGCATCGGCGACAACGGCGACGCCTGCCCCGCGATACCCGGGGATGCCAGCGCCAACGGCTGCCCCGACGCCGATGGCGACGGCGTGCGCGACGCGGACGACGCCTTCCCCAACGACCCCGGCGAGCACACCGACAGCGATGCCGATGGCATCGGCGACAACGGCGACGCCTGCCCCGCGATACCCGGGGATGCCAGCGCCAACGGCTGCCCCGACGCCGATGGCGACGGCGTGCGCGACGCGGACGACGCCTTCCCCAACGACCCCGGCGAGCACACCGACAGCGATGCCGATGGCATCGGCGACAACGGCGATGCCTGCCCCGCGGTGCCCGGGGATGCCAGCGCCAACGGCTGCCCCGACGCCGATGGCGACGGCGTGCGCGACACCGACGACGCCTTCCCCAACGACCCCGGCGAGCACACCGACAGCGATGCCGATGGCATCGGCGACAACGGCGACGCCTGCCCCGCGGTGCCCGGAGATGCCAGCGCCAACGGCTGCCCCGACGCCGATGGCGACGGCGTGCGCGACACCGACGACGCCTTCCCCAACGACCCCGGCGAGCACACCGACAGCGACGGCGACGGCGCGGGCGACAACGGCGATCCGTATCCCCACGCGATCACCCGCGCCACCGCCGGCGCGGCAACCCTGGATACAAGCCCGGCCGACAGCGCTTCCACCTGCAGCGTGAGCAGTTTCGGACTCGCGCCCCTGGGCACCGCTCCCCCGTTGCCGGGTGATGGCCTTTCGCGCATGGCCGCCTTTGTACTGACAAACTGCCACGGCGGCGGCACTCCCGAAACGGTGCAGATCCGCATTGACTTCGGGGAGGCGCTGCCAGCGGACGGTGTGCTCTACAAGCTGCTCGACTCCCGGTGGGTGGCGATAACGGGCGCCAGCATCAGTGGCTCCGTCGCCACCTACACCCTGGCCGACAACGGGCCCTACGACCTCGATCCCACGGCGGGTGTGATCCGCGACCCGGTGACTGTCGCCCTGCCCCCCGCGCAAGCCCCCGCCGCCGCGACCCCGGTACCGACACTGCCAACGTGGGCGCTCGCCCTTCTCGCGGCGCTGTCGGGCGGACTGGGCTTCCGTCGCCTGCGCGCCCGCGCGACCTCTTCCAACCACCAAAACTGACTGTTCAAGGAATTCAAGATGCAGTTGTCTCGCCCCCCCCAAACCCTGTCCACCCAACAAGGCCGCGGCAGGTCCATGGCCGCGGCCGCCACCGCGGCGCTGATAGCCCTCCTGCCAGACACAGGTTTCGCCGCGCTCAAGGGGGGTACGGAATTCAGGGTCAACAGCAACGCCACCGGTGCACAGCGTATTGACGCTGCCAGTGGCTCGGCACTGCACATGAATGCTGCCGGCAACTGGGTGATGAGCTGGACCGACGACAATGGCGTCAGTGCCCGGGTGTTTGATTCGGACGGAACCCCGCTCACACCGGAATTCTCCGGTGGCGTCGGCAAGGCCGAGCGGGTCAACGCCGCCATAGACAACACTGGCAACGTGGTGCTCACGTTTACGCGCCTCGAGGCGAACGGTGGCGACCTTAACCACTGGAATAGTGATGGCGTCATGCTGCGCCGCTTCGATCACAATGGCATTCCCCTGGAGCAGGCCGTCGACGTGCCCAACATTCTGGACGGACACCAGCGGAGCTCCGCCGTGGACTTCAGGGGCGGGGAGTTTATCGTGACCTTCGGCGGCGAGAACATCTTCACTGGTGACGGCGAGGACGTGGGCCGCACAGCCTACCGGTTTTCCGATGGGATGAAACGAGCCAATTCGGCCAAGATCAACACCAATACCCTCCCCGGCAACCAGGGGGCCCCCACCATCTCCATCAACGCATCGGGCCAGATCGGCTATGCCTGGATGGATCAAACCAACGCCAATGCCTACTTCCGTTTGTACAACGACGTGAACACCCCGAAATTCAATGAGGTCATCGTCAACGATGCCAATACCCAGCCACCGCCGCTGCATTCGCCATCCGTTGGCATAGATCGCTTCGGCAACGCCATTGTGGTCTGGCACAGCGATGACAGCGGCGCCGACGGCACCGACATTTTCATGCGTCGCCTCAACGCCTCCGGCAACGCCCTGCATGCCGCGCCGGTACGGGTCAATTCGGTGACAACGGGTGATCAACAGCACGGCCGTGTCGCCATCAACGAGACGGGGGAATTCGTTATCGTCTGGATGGGGTCCGATGCTTCCGGGACCGGTGTCTATATGCGCACCTTCGACAGAAACGGGAACCCGCAAGGAGTCGAAACACGGGTCAACCAAACAACGGCCGGCGACCAGGAAATGCCTGTTGTCGATATCAACGACGCCGGCCTGGTCACGGTTGCCTGGAGTGGCAACGGCCCCGGTGACAGCCAGGGGATTGTCGCCCGCATCTTCAAGCCCGACAGCGACGGTGACGGCATCACCGACGACATCGATGCCTGCCCCGCCATCGCCGGCGACGCCAGCGCCGATGGCTGCCCGGATGCCGACGGCGATGGCATTCCCGACGCCTCCGACGCCTGCCCGACCACCGCCGGCGACGCCAGCGCCCAAGGCTGCCCGGACGCCGACGGCGATGGCGTGCGCGACACTGACGACGCCTTTCCCAACGACCCCGGTGAAACCCACGACACCGACGGCGACGGTATCGGCGACAACAGCGACGCCTTCCCCCATGTCCGCAATCGCGTAGCCACCAAAGGTGTCACCCTGACCATCACCCCGGGCTTTGGTGCCTCCACCTGCGAGATCGATGCGCTGGATGTCGCGCCGGTGCCCGCTTCACCGGCGCTGCCGGGCAGTGCCCTGTCGAGGCTGGCGTCCTTTACCCTGGTCGGGTGTTCGACAGGTGGCGGCGCCGAATCCGTGGAGGTCAGCATCGACTTCGGCGAAACACCCCCGGCGGGAGGTCGACTGTACAAACTGATGGGCGACGAGTGGATTGCCGTGGCCGGCGCGAGCATCTCCGGCCAGACCGCCACCTACACCGTGGTGGACAACGGTCCCTACGATGTCGACGCCACCGACGGAGTGATCCGCGACCCGGTAACCATCGCCGCCATGGCGACAGATTCGGGAACCGGCGCGACCCAGCCGATCCCCGTGCTTTCACCGTGGCTGCTGATCCTGCTTGCGGGACTCACCGGGTGGTACGGCGCCCGTCGCGTCCGCGGGTAGGCACGGATCGACGGCGAGCGAAAAATCGCCCTGGCGCGGCTGGAGCGTCAACCGCGCGAATAGGGCTTCACCTCAATTCTGAAAAGGTGCCCGGACTGGCTAGCGTCCGTCCGGGCACCAAGATTCTTCCCCTCCCCGCGCCGGCTCAAGTATCATCCGCAACCGCCGATAACGATGCGATGGCACAAATACATGCCATTCGGCATTTTTTGGCCAAGATTCTTCACGGAAGAATATCTTCAAAAAAAAAGATTTCAGCACAAAAAAAGGACTTAACAATGAAAAAAACCAGGCTATCACTGGCTCTTGCCGCCACGCTGGCAGGCAGCATGTCTGCACATGCCGCACCCACTCTGGAAGAGCTCGCCGCCAAACTGGAGCTGTTGGCCAGCGAAAACGCCCAACTCAAACAGCGTATCGCGGCGCTCGAAGAGGGCGCAGACACAACGGCAACGCAACAGAGTGGGCAAAAAGACGGCACCACGCCAAACCTGGGCGGGTATATCAAACTCGATCACGACTACAGCTACGCCATTCTCGACCCCACCACCAACATCAACCGCAAGCAAGAGCTGATCCTGGAAAGCAAGAGGAACGGCGGCATCGATAAAAACAGCGTGTACCTGAGCGCCGCGGTGACACCCATAGCCAACTACCAGAAGTCAACCACCGAGAGTAAATTCGGCTATTTGATGCGCCACCCCACCTCCTCCAACCAGCGCACCAAGACGGTGTCTGAGGCCGTGCTGCACTCGGCGCAAATCGCGCTGACCGCCAATCTCGGCGACTGGATCAGCGCCTACATCGAGATGCTCTACGACCCGGAACAGAGCTTCGGCGCCGGCACCATCACCGACGTCAATCGCAACCAGGTTCAGGTGCGCCGCGGCTATGTGATGCTGGGGAATTTGGACGCGTCTCCCTTCTACCTGTCCCTGGGTAAAATGGCGACACCCTTTGGCCTGACCGACACCCCCAACCCCTTCACCGCCTCCACGGTATGGCACGCCTTTGGCGGCCTTGCCTATGGCATCAACGCCGGCTACCTCAATAACGGCCTGAGTATCAAACTGATGGGGATTCAGGGCGGGGCCCAGTTTCGCGCCGCCAACGTGCCGGTCGATGGCAGCAATGTGCCCAGCAAACTGAATAACTTTGCCGCCGACATCAACTACCGTTTCCAGGTTGAGGATGACACCCAGTGGGTCGTCGGCGCCTCCTATCTCAAGGGCAGCCCCTATTGCCAGGACTACCCGGTTGTGCACTTCGAAAGCTGCGAGGAGGAAAACGGCGCCTACGATGCCTACACGCAACTGATCGGCAGTAACTGGATGGTACAGGCGGAATACGCCAAGACCGAGGAGCTGTGGCCGGGCACCTACAACCCCAGCATCCCCCAGTTTGACCCGGCCAAGGTCAGCAGCTGGGATGTGGGCGGGCGTATCAGCAGCGAATTCAATGGCTACCGCGTCGACTGGTCCGCGGATTTCAGCCGCTTCGAATCCGGTCCCGGCGGTTCGCCCTGGGAGCGGCAAGACCAATGGGTTCTGGGGGTTGCCGGCTTCCTCACGCCATCCACCAAACTGTTTGCGGAGCTGATCAGGACCGAGGGCTATGTACCGCTCAACTTTATCAGCGGCGGCAACGTGCCCGATGGCCAGACCCACAGCGACGCCGACGCGGACTCCAACATCCTGATGCTGGGAATCAACGCCGCTTTCTAGGCCCCGGCGGGCTGTTGAAAAATAGCCCGCCCGCAGCGCGCGGCACCGCCTCTCAAGCCGGTGCCGCCGTTTACCTGCCGGCGAGCACTCCCCGCCGCCGGCATGCCACACCTGGCCGCTAAGCCGGCTGGCCAGCCTCCGCCATCATGTCCAGCAGCTCCCCGGTCTTCGCCTGCATTAACGCCCGGTCGCCGCGGCTCTCCACATTCAGGCGCACCACCGGCTCGGTGTTGGACATACGCAGGTTGAAACGCCAGTCACCGAAGCTCATGCTGAGACCGTCGATTTTCTCGATACTCTCGGCGACTCCGGCGTAGCGAGCCTCCACCTTCGCCAGCACCGCCGCCGGATCGTCGATGGTGCGGTTGATCTCGCCGCTGCAGGGGTAGGCCGCCACGCGCTCGGCGACCATCGCGGCCAGTGACTGGCCGCGACTCGACATCAGCCCGGTTACCAGTAGCCAGGGAATCATGCCGCTATCGCAGTAGGCAAAGTCGCGGAAATAGTGGTGGGCGCTCATTTCGCCGCCGTACACCGCGTTCTCCAGCCGCATGCGTTCCTTGATGAAGGCGTGGCCGGTCTTGCTCTGGATTGCTCGCCCGCCCAGCGCCTCGGTGATGGCCACGGTATTCCAGGTCAGCCGGGGATCGTGGACGATGCCCGCTCCCGGTTCGCGCTTGAGGAAGGACTCCGCCAGCAGGCCCACCAGGTAGTAACCCTCGACGAAATCGCCCCGCTCGTCGAAGAAAAAGCAGCGATCGAAGTCGCCGTCCCAGGCGATGCCCAGGTCGGCGCCGTGCTCGCGCACCGCGGCGATGGTGGCGGCGCGGTTCTCCTCCAGCAGCGGGTTGGGCACGCCGTTGGGAAAGTTGCCGTCGGGCTCGTGGTGCAGCTTGATGAATTCGAAGGGCAGGTGCGGCTCCAGCAGGTCGACGATGCGGCCGGCGCCGCCGTTGCCCGCGTCCACCACGATTTTCAAGGGCTTCAGCGACGGCGGGTCGACATAGCCCAGCAGGTGTTCGATATAGGCCTGGTCGGTATCGAGCGCGTGGCGCTGGCCCGGCCTGGCCGCCGGTGTAAAGCTGCCTTGCGCCGCCAGGTCGCGGATATCGAACAGGCCGGTATCACCGGAGATCGGCCGCGATCCCTCGCGCACGAACTTCATGCCGTTGTAGTCCTTGGGGTTGTGGCTGGCGGTGACCGCGATACCCCCGTCCATCCCCGCGTGGGAGGTGGCGAAGTAAATTTCCTCGGTACCGCTCTGGCCGATGTCGTAGACATCCACCCCCTGTTCCAGAAGGCCCTCGGTCAACGCCGCCTTGATCGACTCGCTGGTGAGACGGATGTCGTGCCCCACCACCACCTTGCGCGGCTTCACCACCTCGGCGTAGGCGCGACCAATACGGCGGGCGATATCCTCGTTGAGCTGGTCCGGGATACGGCCGCGGACATCGTAGGCCTTGAAGCAGGTTAACTCAGCCACGGAACCCCCTAGTCTTGCTGGTAGATGTTTTCATACACGAAATTGGTGGCTTCCACGAAGCCCGGCACGCTGCCGCAGTCGAAGCGCCGCCCCTTGAACTGGTAGGCCATCACGCAGCCCTTGCGGGCCTGGGTCTGCAGGGCGTCGGTGAGCTGCACCTCGCCGTTGGCGCCGGGGGGCGTTTCGCGGATGATGTCGAAAATATCCGGCGTGAGGATATAGCGGCCAATGATCGCCAGGTTGGAGGGCGCCTTGTCGGGATCGGGCTTTTCCACCATTTCGTCGACGCGGAAGATACCGTCCTTGAGACTCTCGCCGGCAATGACCCCGTACTTGTGCACATCCTCCCGGGGCACCTCCTGGATGGCCACGATGGAACAGCGAAACTGGTTGTACAGCTCCGCCATCTGGCTGAGCACGCCCATGCCGTCGTTGAGGCAAAGGTCGTCCGACAGCACCACGCCGAAGGGCTCGTTGCCGACCAGCACCTCGCCGGTGAGGATGGCGTGGCCGAGACCCAGCATCTCGCGCTGGCGCACCATGGTGAACACCCCCTTCTCCAGCACGTCGCGGATACTCTCCAGGTACTTTTCCTTGCCGGTTCCCGAGATCTGCTGCTCCAGCTCAAAGCTGATATCGAAATGGTCGGCAATGGCGCGCTTGCCGCGCCCGGTCACCAGGGCGCAGGTGGTCATGCCCGCCTCAATGGCCTCCTCCACGCCGTACTGCACCAGCGGCTTGTTGACGATCGGCAACATTTCCTTGGGCATGCTCTTGGTGGCGGGCAAAAACCGCGTGCCGTAACCGGCAACCGGGAACAGGCATTTCTTGATCATGTGTCGATCTCCTCGCTGTGGCCGGAAGGTTGTTCGCCCCGGCCGTAGACGTCTTCAAATCTGACAATGTCATCCTCGCCCAGATAGGTGCCCGACTGCACCTCGATCAACTCCAGGGGAATGCGCCCGGGGTTGGCGAGCCGGTGCTTGTGGCCCAGCGGGATGTAGGTCGACTCGTCCTCCGCCAGCATGAAGACCCGGTCCTCGCAGGTGACTTCCGCCGTGCCGCTGACCACGACCCAGTGCTCGGCGCGGTGGTGGTGCATTTGCAGGGACAGTTTTTGCCCGGGGTTGACGATGATGCGCTTGACCTGGAAGCGCTCGGCGCACACCAGGGTTTCGTAGGAGCCCCAGGGGCGGTAGACGCGGGCGTGCAGCTCCGCCTCGGGACGGCTTTGCGCCTTGAGCGCGTTCACCAGGCGCTTCACGTCCTGCACCTTGTTGCGGTCCGCCACCAATACCGCGTCGGCGGTTTCCACCACCACCAGATCGGACACCCCGGTGGCGGCCACCAGGCGGGATTCGCTGCGCAGGTAGCTGCCCGTGCAGTTGTCCAGCAGCACGTCACCGGCAACGACATTGCCGCTCTCATCGCGCTCGGCGACCTCCCACAGCGCCGACCAGGCCCCGATATCCGACCAGCCGCAGTCCAGGGCCGCCACGCCGCCCAGCGCGGTGTGCTCCATTACCGCATAGTCGATACTGTCGGCGGGACAGGCGCGAAAAGCCTCCGCGTCCGGACGCACGAAATCCATGTCGCTGGCGGCGCCGGCCATGGCTTCGCGACAGGCCGCCATCATCGCCGGCGCCTGCGCCTCGAGCTGCTCCAGGTAGGTGGCGGCGCGCATCAGGAACATGCCGCTGTTCCACAGGAAATCGCCGCTATCCAGGTAACCCTGCGCGGTATCACTATCGGGCTTTTCCACGAACTGCTCCAGCTCGAACACCCCCGTCGACAATTCGCTGCCACAGCGGATATAGCCGTAGCCGGTCTCGGCCCGGTCCGGCACCACGCCGAAGGTCATCAGGCGCCCCGATTGCGCCAGCGGCAGGGCGCGGGCCACCGCCTCGGCAAAGGCATCCACTTGCTGTATCAAATGGTCCGCCGGCAGCACCAGCATCACCGCCTCGGGGTCGGTGGCCTGCAGTTGCAGGGCCGCCAATGCCACCGCCGGCGCGGTGTTGCGCCCCGCCGGCTCCAGGATCAGGGCGGCGGGCTCGGCGCCGACCTGCCGCAACTGCTCGGCGACCATGAAACGGTGATCCTCGTTGCACACCACCACCGGCGGCGCCGCCTCCAGCCCCCGGGTGCGCCGCAGGGTCTCCTGCAGCATCGACAGCTCCCCCGCCAGGGGCAACAGTTGCTTGGGGTGGAGTTCGCGGGATACGGGCCACAGGCGGCTGCCGACGCCGCCGGACAATAGAACTGGAACTAGCATAGTTTGCCTTTGTCAGGTGGATACATTCCCCGGCCGTCCTCGCAACACCACGACACCCCTTTGCGGCACTCCCGACCGGGAGCCTTGCAAGGATTGCGCCGATTCGGGCCAACGGCTGGACAGTGTAGCCGATCGCCCCACGCCAGGGCCACCGACGCCCCCACCGCCCACGCTGGACTTGTGTGGCTCAGGCATTAGAATGGGCATCGCAATAACCCGGCGCCGCCGGCTACCCTGCCCCAAACCGGGGCGCCCAACCCCAATCCAGGGCACGATCGGAAACCCTATGACCGGAAAACACGCATACGCCAAAGAGGAACTGGTCGCCTGCGGCCTGGGAGAACTCTTCGGCCCCGGCAACGCGCAATTGCCAACGGACAAGATGCTGATGCTCGATCGCATCAGCCACATCAGCTCGGAAGGCGGAAAATACGGCAAGGGCGAGATCGTCGCCGAGCTGGACATCCACCCCGACCTCTGGTTCTTCGAATGCCACTTCCCCGGCGACCCGGTAATGCCCGGCTGCCTGGGCCTGGACGCCATGTGGCAGCTGGTGGGCTTTTTCCTGGGCTGGCGCGGCAACCCCGGCCGCGGCCGCGCCCTGGGCTCCGGCGAGGTGAAATTCACCGGCCAGATCCTGCCCAGCGCGCACAAGGTGGTCTATAACATTCACATGAAACGGGTGATCGAGCGCAAGCTGATCATGGGCATTGCCGATGGCACAGTGTCCGTCGACGGTCGCGAAATCTACACCGCCGCCGACCTGCGGGTAGGCCTGTTCAGTTCCACGGAGTCTTTTTAGGCATATGACCAGACGAGTAGTAGTCACCGGCCTGGGTATCGTTTCCTGCCTGGGCAACGATGCGAAGTCAGTCACCGAAGCACTGTACGAGGGCCGTTCCGGCATCGGCCTGCGCCAGGAGCAGATCGACATGGGCATGCGCTCCCACATAGCCGGAGCGCCGAACATCGATGTCAGCGAGCACATCGACCGCAAGCAACTGCGCTTCATGGCCGACGCCGCGGCTTTCGCCTATATCTCCATGCAACAGGCGATCGCCGATTCGGGCCTGGCCGAAAGCGACATCTCCAACGAGCGCACCGGCATCATCGCCGGCTCCGGCGGCGCCTCTTCCGCCAGCCAGACCGAAGCGGCGGACATCCTGCGCGAACGCGGCCTGCGCCGCGTGGGCCCCTACCGCGTGACCCAGACCATGGGCTCCACGGTGTCGGCCTGCCTGGCCACGCCCTTCAAGATCAAGGGCGTCAATTACTCCATCTCCTCCGCCTGTTCCACCAGCGCCCACTGCATCGGCAACGCGATGGAGCAGATCCAGATGGGCAAGCAGGACGTGGTGTTCGCCGGCGGCGGCGAGGAACTGCACTGGACCCTGAGCAGCCTGTTCGACGCCATGGGCGCCCTCTCCACCAAGTACAACGACACGCCGGAGCGCGCCTCGCGCGCCTACGACGCCAACCGCGACGGTTTCGTGATCGCCGGCGGCGGCGGCATGCTGGTACTGGAGGAGCTGGAACACGCGAAAGCCCGCGGCGCGAAGATCTACGCGGAGCTGGTGGGCTACGGCGCGACCTCCGACGGCTATGACATGGTGGCCCCCTCGGGCGAGGGCGCGATCCGCTGCATGCGCCAGGCGCTGGCGACGGTGGACGGCGCGGTGGACTATATCAACGCCCACGGCACCTCGACCCCGGCTGGCGACATCCAGGAACTGAAGGCGGTGCGCACGGCCTACGAGGACCGCGACCACATTCCGGTGATCGGCTCGACCAAGTCGCTGTCGGGCCACTCGCTGGGCGCGGCGGGCGTGCAGGAGGCGATCTATTCGCTGCTGATGCAGCAGGCCGGGTTTATCGCCGCCTCGGCCAATATCGAGAACCTGGACCCGGAAGCCGAGGGCCTGCCCATCGCCGTGACGCGCCACGACAATGTGGACCTGCAGCGGGTGATGTCCAACAGCTTCGGCTTTGGCGGCACCAATGCGTCGCTGGTGTTCCAGAAATACGCGGATTGACCAAGAGCCCTCCGGGGCAACAATCCCGGGGCCGCGACGGCCTGTGAACCTGCGGGGGTAGAACGCATTCGCCCCCTGCGCCAGCGGAATGAATGACCCGAAAAGAGGGGCCCGCTGTCCGCCCTACAGGGGGAAAGACGCTATCCCGTGTAGGGTCGAATTCATTCGACCGGCCCCCGGCTCTATGCCAACGAGTCCAGAAGCAGAACCTCCACCAGGTCACCCTCACACACGGTAGCCCCCACCGGCACCACCGCCAGCGCATCGCTGAAACACACCGAGCTCAACACCCCGGAACTCTGGTTGGCAAAACGCCGCGCCACCAGGGAATCGCCCTGCCGTTCCAGGCTCACCCGCAAGTAGTCCTGCCGCGTACCCGGCCGCGCGACACTGAAGCCCGCCCGCACCGGGATTGCAAGTGGCTCCCAATCGCTCGCCCCCTGGGACTTCAGCAGGAAAGGCCGGGCCAGCAGGCAAAACGTCACGAAACTCGAGGTGGGATTACCCGGCAGGCCGATAAACGGCGTGCCGCGCACATGGCCGAAGGCCAGGGGCTTGCCCGGCTTGATCGCCAGGCGCCACAGGGTCAGTTCGCCCAGGCGCTCCACCTGGGCGCGGACATGGTCCTCCTCGCCCACCGACACACCGCCCGAGGAAATAATACAGTCCGCCTCCCCCGCCAGGCGCTCGAAGGCCGCGCCAGTGGCGGGGCCATCGTCGGGCAGGATACCGCCGTCGATCACCTGCATGCCCAGCCCCTCGAGCAGGGCCGCCAGCATATAGCGGTTGGAGTTGAACAGCTGGCCGGGGCGCAGGGCGGCGCCGTCTTCAGGCTCAACCAACTCGTCGCCGGTGGAGACCACAGCCACCTTCAGCGGACGATAGATGGCGACAGAAGCGGCCCCTACCGAGGCGAGTAGGCCCAGATCCTGGGGCTTGAGCCGACGTCCCGCGCGCAGCACCGTGGAGCCCGCGGCGAGGTCCTGGCCGCGGGGCCGGATATGGTCGCCGGGCGCGGGGGTCGCCTCAATGACCAGCTGGCCCCCCTCCTCCCGGCAGTCCTCCTGCATCACCACCGTATCGGCCCCCGCTGGAATCGGCGCGCCGGTAAATATCCGCGCCGCGGTACCGGGCGCGAGGGGCTCCGGCGCCGTGCCGGCCGGGATGCGCTGGGACACAGACAGCGGCCGGCTCGCATCGGCGGCGCGCAGGGCGTAACCGTCCATCGCGCTATTGTCCTGTGCCGGCACGTCGATGGTGGCGACCACATCCTCCGCCAGGATAGCGCCCAGGGCCTCGCCGAGGGCCACGCCCCGGACGGCGGGGGCGGCGGGAGCGTGCCCCAGCATGGCCGCCAGCGCTTCCGTCACCGGCAACAGCGGGCTCACGAAGCCCCCGCGCTCACCTTGAGCACACCGACAAAATTGCAGGGTTTGTGGGCGCCGTCGAGCTGCTCGCGGATCAGGCCGTTCCAGGCGGTACGGCAGGCGCCGGTGGAACCGGGCATGCAGAAGATAACGGTATTGTTGGCAAAGCCCGCCAGCGCCCGCGACTGGATAGTGGAGGAGCCGATTTCATCGTAGGACAGCGCGCGGAACACCTCGCCAAAGCCGTCGATGGCCTTGTCGAACAGGGGCGCAACCGCCTCGGGGGTGGAGTCGCGGCCGGAAAAGCCGGTCCCCCCCGTCACCAGCACGGCATTGATATCACTGTCGGCAATCCAGGCCGACAGCACCGCCCGAATCTGGTAAATATCGTCCCGGACGATCACCCGGTCCAGGGCGCGATGGCCGCTCTCGACCAAGGCCTCGGCCAGGAACTGCCCCGAGGTGTCGTTGCCCTGGGTGCGCGTATCGGAAACGGTGAGGACCGCCACCCCCAGGGAGGCGGCCGCATCCGCGTGCTGTGACATGGCTAGTGCTCCGAATTCTGTAACTGCTCGAAATACAACTTTACCGTATCCGCGACATAGCCGCGCCACGGCACCTGCTTGATGGCAAAAGTATTGCGCAGGCGATTGCAGTCAAGCCGGCGGCTGAGCTTGTGACCGGCCTCCCGCTCCCGCAGCGCCACGGCCCCCGGGCCGAACTCCTGGAACTGGGAGGCCGAGGCCAGCAACACCTCGGCAAACTCGTAGCAATTGGTGGCGTCCGCGCTGCAGTAGTGAAAATTCCCCCGCGCTTCGGCGCCGGCACCCAGCTGGTCGAGCATGCCCGACACCACGCGCGCGGCATCGGGGGCGGCCACCGGGCAGCCCCGCAAGCCGGTGTCGAGACCGAGCTCCCCGCCCTGCATCAGCTGATCCAGCATGTGGGTGAGAATATTGCGGCCGCGGTGCGCGAACACCGGCCCCAGGCGCAGAATGACATGGTTCTCGCAACGCTCGCGCACCAGCTCCTCGCTGCGCCGCAGCATCCCGCCCACGGTCTCCTCGCTGTCCGGCTCGTCCTGCTCGTTGTAGGGCCGCTCCTGGTCACCGGCGAAGACGCGCGCGCTAGAGAGCAACAGGTAGGCGGCCTCGCTGCGCTGGCAGACCTTGGCCAGCCACAGGCAGCGGTCGACATCCAGGTCGAACAGCTGCTCGCCGCTGTCCACGGCGCCCTGGATGCGGGCGTCGACAATGATGTCCGGGCGGGCGCGACGCACGGCTTTCTTGGCGTGGCGCTCGCTCTTCCAGCGACTGGCGGAAAAACTCACCGTCTCCAGCTCGTGGCGCCCCCAGCGCTGCAAGTGGCTTTCCAGGGCCAGCCCCAGGGATGTATCCGCCCCTATGAGTAATACGCGCACCAGAATCTATCCGTTGAGCCATCGGGAGGCTGTTTGCAAAATTGAATCCCGCTGTGATGGGTGGGTACTCGCCAGGCGAGCGCAAGAGACCGCGGGCATTTTTTCGCCCACTGCCGACAGATTCTATACAATGTCCATTTTCATGTTAAGTTCCGCCCCCTCCTCGAGGGGCAGGTCACCGCGACGCGATAGTGGCCGGGCGGAGAATTGAATGGGATATTTCATGTTTTCGCAACAGGTTACAGACGGGCTCGGCACCTGGGCCACACATTACCGCGAGGCGCGGCCCTTTCCGCACGTGGTTATCGACGATTTTTTCAGCGAGGATGCCGCCGAACGCCTGTTGTCGGAATTCCCGCCCTTCGATGAAGAACTGGCCCGGGGCGATATGGGCAAGGTCGGCCCCAAGGCGGTCAACAAGAAGATGCGCGCCATCAGCCCCTTTTACAACCAGTTTTGCGACTTTCTCGTGTCCCGGGACTTTATCGGTGCCATCGAGAAAATCACCGGCATCGACGACCTTATCTCCCTGCCCGACGAAACCGGCGGCACCCACGAAAGCCGCAGCGGAGCCACCCTCGCGCCCCACATCGATTACAACTACTTCGGTGAAAACCCGCCCCTGCACCGGCGCCTGAACGTGCTGTTCTACCTGAACAAGGAGTGGGACAGCGCCTGGGGCGGCAACCTGGAGCTGCACTCCAATCCGCGCGACTGGTCGCAAAACCAGACCGTGAGCAATGCGCCGCTGTTCAATCGCTGCATTATCATGGAAACCTCTGAGCGCTCCTGGCACGGCTATGACCCAATCCAGATTCCACCGGCATTGGGCACCAGCCGAAAATCGATCTCCATTTACCTGTTCTCTCGCAGCCGGCCCGCAAGCGAGCAGGCACCGCGTCACGCGACCTTTTATGTACAACCCCCCCTGCCGGAAAAATTCCGCGCGGGATTGACCCTGGCGCCCGAACACGAGAGAGAGCTACGGGGGTGCATTGCCAAGCGCGACAACTGGATCAACTTTTACCAGAATGAAGTGTTAAAGCACTCCGGCCGGGCAGAGAAGCAACAGCAAAAGGCGGCCTGGCTGATGGACAAGGTGGCCGAGGCCAGGGAATGCCTGGAACGGAACGACGCCGCCGGGGCCGCGAAAGTGCTGGATGGCATCAGTCTCGCCCGGGCCGAGCGGCATGCCAGTGGGGGTTTGTCGGGCAAACTCAAGGCAATCGCCCGCAAACTGAGGAGCTCCAACTAGTATGCAAATGTCCACCGCCCATCGCTTCGCCTTTCTGTGTATGCCGAAATGCGCTTCCTCCTCCATCGAAAGCGCCATAGCCGAGCACTGCAATATCAATTTCTCGGGGAACGACCGCTTCAAACACATCAACGCCCAGGACTTCCAGACCTTCGTCATGGGCTATACCCGGAAAGTACAGCGGCACCTGAGGATCACCACGTTCTGCCTGATGCGCGACCCGGTCGACTGGCTATTCAGCTGGTACCGCTACCGGCAGCGCAAGGACCTGCGGGACCCGAACCACCCATTTGCCCACAACTACACGGGCAACATGAGCTTTGACGAATTTGCCACGGCCTTCATGAGCGAGGGCGAACGCCCAACCTTCGCCAACCTGCCCACCCAGAGTGAGTTCCTGCTACTGGATAACGGCGAGATTGGCGTGGACCGGGTGTACAGCATGGACCGCCTCGACCTGGTCGCCGAATTTCTCAGCGAGCGAATCGGCAAATCCATCCAGGTGCCTCACAAGAACAAGGCGCCGAGCCTGGCCATGGAGTTGAGCCCCGACATCAGAAACGCGCTTGAGCAATCCCTGGCCCGGGATGTCGAACTCTTCCAGCAGGTGCGAGAGGCGGGCGTTCTGGAGTCGGCCTGAGTGCTGAACCCGCGACCGCGGACAGGGGCCCGGAGCGGGCACCCCACTAAGCGGCGGGGCCGGGGCGGTCGATAAGGGGGCTTGACTGGCCCGCCGCGGGCCCTCGCCATCGGGGCCCGGCGGAAGTTGGCGCTAGAAGGGAATATCGTCGTCGAAATCGGGAAAGTCCGAGGCGGGCGGGCTGCTCTGGCCACCGCCACCGGAGGGGGCTTTCTGCGGCGCTGGAGCGGGCGCGGGCGCCTGCCCGTAGTCGCCCTGGGACTGGGGCGGCGGCGGGGCGTAGCCGCCCTGGCCCTGGCCGGCACCGCGGCTGTCGAGCATCTGCATCTCGTTGGCCACGATCTCTGTGGTATAGCGGTCCTGTCCGTCCTGGCCCTGCCACTTGCGGGTGCGCAGCGAGCCCTCGACGTAGACCTTGGAGCCCTTGCGCAGGTACTCGCCGGCGATCTCCGCCAGGCGGTTGAAGAACACCACCCGGTGCCATTCGGTGCGCTCCTGGGGCTGGCCGGTCTGCTTGTCCTTCCACTGCTCGCTGGTGGCGACGTTGATATTGGTCACCGCGCCGCCGGAGGGCATGTAGCGGGTCTCGGGATCAGCGCCGAGGTTACCCACCAGGATGACTTTATTCACGCCGCGTGAAGCCATAATTGTTCCTCTGTCGTGGACTGTGCGAGAAGGGAATCGAGCGGGAGACTATATCAATCCAGCCCTGCAAATGCGACAGCATTGCGGGCCAAAGTCGGCCCGATACGGCCGTCGTCCTCAGCCGCGCAGGGCGGCCAGCAGGCCGGACGCGCGCCCCAGTAGCCGGCGCTGCCAGCGCGGCCCGGCGCGGGCGCAAGCGGCCTCCTCCAGCCCCAGCGCCCAGTCGGTGGCCTTGTAGGCCAGCCAGCGCAGGGGCTCCGGCTCCCAGCGGCGCAGCACCTGCCGCGGCAGGCCGCGATGGGCCCAGGGCGTGGCCGCCAGCGCGGAGTCGCGCTCCAACACCAGGTCCGCCAGGGTGCGGGCCATCAGGTTGGAAGCGCCCACGCCCTCGCCGAGGTAGCCCCCGGCGGTACCGAATCCGCTCGCCGGATCATACACCGCGTGCGGGCAGCCCCCACGCGGTATCCCCAGGGTGCCGCCCCAGCAGTGGGTGACATCGACGTCGGCCAGTTGCGGCAGGCAGGCCAGCATCAGCCGGCGGATAGCGGCGAAGGCCGCGCCGTCGCCGCGGAAGTCGCTGCGCGAACGACCGCCGAAGCGGTAGCTACCGCGGGAGCCGAACACCAGGCGGTCATCGGCGCTGCGCTGGGCGTAGGTGATCAACGGGCTGGCGTCGGAGAACACTTCCCGCCGCGCCAGGCCGATTTCGCGCCAGCGGGCCTCGTCCAGCGGCTCGGTGGCCAGCACCCGGCTCTGCACCGGCAGTACGTGCCGGCGCTGGGCGGCCAGCCCCTCGCTGAAACCCTCCACCGCCATCAGCCGCACCGGCGCGACGACCCGCCCTTGGTCGGTGACCAGCGCCCCTGGCTCGCAGGCGGTGACACGGGTTTGCTCGTACACGTCCACCCCCAGCCGCGTCACGCAGTCGGCGAGCCCCCGAGCCAGCCGCGCCGGCTGAATACGGGCGATGTGCGGGGTGTAGACCGCGCCCAGGGGCCGCCGGATACGCAATCTTGCCGCCAGCGCGTCCGCGTCCAGCCAGCGGTAGTCCGCCTCGCCGTAGCCCAACACCTGGCGCGCGGCCAGCTCCGCCCGCTGGGCGGCCAGCTGCTCCGGGTAGCGGGCCGCGGCGAACAGGCCGCCGCCGCGGTGAAAATCGCACTCCAGGCCCTCGCGATCGAGCACTCGCGCGACCTCCGGGAGAATACCGAGGATCGCCTCCCTGGCCTGACGCCGGCGCTCGCCATCGATACCCCCCAGCAGGGCCCGCTCGCCCTCGAGGGCCGCCATCAGCCAGCCGCCGTTGCGGCCGGAGGCGCCAAATCCGCAAACCCGAGCCTCGAGTACGCACAGGGCGAGGTCGGGCTGCAGGGTTTTCAGGTAATACGCTGTCCACAAGCCGGTGTAGCCGCCGCCGACGATGGCCACATCGTAGCGGCGGTCACCGGGCAGGGGCGCGCGGGGCGCGGCGCGAGGCAGGGCCTCCATCCACAGGCTGATATCGGGGAAGCGTTCGCGTCCCGGCCAGTTCACGGGCGGGACAGTTCGCCCCCGGCGGCCGCATCCGCCACTGAGGCCAGGCGCGGCAGGGCCAGCAACAGCCAGGCGACCACCAGGCCCAGGCAGGTCAGCAGCAGGACCGAGCCACCGTAGCGCTGGACGATGAGACCGCCGACGGCGCCACCGGCGAAAGCGCCCAGGAACTGGCAGGTGGAATAAATCCCCATTGCCGTACCCCGGCCCCCGGCGAATACCGCCTTGCTGACCAGCGACGGCAGCGTGGCCTCAAGGTAATTGAAGCCCACGAAAAACAGCCACAGTCCGGCGCAGATCGCCAGGGGCCGGGGCAGCTCGGCCAAGAGGCCCAGGGCGAGCAGCAGCAAACCGATTCCAGTGGCGAAGGCCTGCCGCGGGCGGCCGCCGCGCTCGGCCCGGCGCATCAGCACCACCACCCCCAGCAGCGACAGCAGGACCGCCGCCAGGTAGGCCTCCCAATGCCGCTCCCGCGGCAGCCCCAGGCCGCTTTCCAGCAGGCCCGGAATCACCAGGAAGCTGGCGGTCAACACGAAGTGCAGCACGAACACCCCCGCGTTGAGGCGCAGCAATTCCGGTTCCCCCAGGCTGCGCCGCAGGCTCCCGGAGACGGGCTCTTCGCGCGCCGCAGCCGCCGCGCCCGGGCCGGGAATCAGCCCCAGGACGATGACAATGCCCAACAGGGCCAGGGCGACGGTCAGCAAGAACACCGCCGACAGACCGCCCCAGGCGGCCACCAGGGGCCCCAAAATCAATGCCAGGGTAAAGGCCAGGCCGATGCTGGCGCCCACAATGGCCATGGCCTTGGTGCGCTGCTCGTCCCGGGTCAGGTCCGCCACCAGCGCCATGACGGTGCCGGCGATGGCGCCGGCCCCCTGCAGCGCGCGGCCGGCGATCACCCCCTGCACCGAATCCGCCAGGCCCGCCACCAGGCTGCCGAGGGCGAACAACAGCAGCCCGCCGACAATCACCGGCTTGCGGCCCACGCGATCCGACAGCCAGCCCAGGGGAATCTGCAACAGGGCCTGGCTGAGGCCGTAAATCCCCAGGGCGAGACCAATCAGCGCCGGCGTGGCGCCTTCCAGGTCGGTGGCGTAGAGCGCCAGCAGCGGCAAAACCATGAACAGCCCCAGCATGCGGAAGCTGTACAACAGGGCGAGCGCGGATACGGCGCGCCGCTCGAGGGCGTTCATCGGGTGCTCGGTAATCACGGGGTTTCGTCTGAAAAAATGCCGCCCTATGGTACCAGTTTCACCGGCGCGGGACATCCGTGCGCGAGTCGCGCAAGTTTACGTGGCGCAATGCTTTGCGCCCTGAAGGAGCCAAATTCATTCTCTCCCTGTAGGGCCGAATTCATTCGGCCACACTGGCACGCCCAGCCGTTTGGCCGAATGAATTCGGCCCTACAGGGTGGGTGGGGACGTCCGGACGCGTTCGTTTGGCCGAATGAATTCGGCCCTACAGGGGTGGGTGGGGACATCCGTGCGCGTTCATTTGGCCGAATGAATTCGGCCCTACAGGGGTGGAGGGGACATCCGAGCGCGTTCGTTTGGCCGAATGAATTCGGTCCTACAGGGGTGGTGGGGGCATCCGTGTGCGTTCAGGCGACGTATCACAGCCACGCGGTTTTGCCACGCTGGCGCCACCGCATATACTGTCACGTTTGACTCCCAGCCGCTGTATCAGGTGATCCATGGAAACCATCCACGTCCGCGGGGCGCGCACGCACAACCTCAAGAACATCGACCTGGATATTCCCCGGGACAAGCTGGTGGTGATCACCGGCCTGTCGGGCTCGGGCAAGTCCTCCCTGGCCTTCGACACCCTCTACGCCGAGGGCCAGCGGCGCTACGTGGAATCCCTGTCGACCTACGCGCGGCAGTTCCTGTCGATGATGGAAAAGCCGGACATGGACCACATCGAGGGCCTGTCGCCAGCGATCTCCATCGAGCAGAAATCCACCTCCCACAACCCGCGCTCGACGGTGGGCACCATCACCGAGATCTACGACTACCTGCGCCTGCTGTTCGCCCGCGCCGGGGAGCCGCGCTGCCCGGACCACGGCGTCAGCCTGGAGGCGCAGACCGTGAGCCAGATGGTGGACAGCGTGCTGACCCTGCCCGAGGGCAGCAAGCTGATGCTGCTGGCGCCGGTGGTGCGCGACCGCAAGGGCGAGCACCTGCATGTATTCGAGGAACTGCGGGCCGCGGGCTTCGTGCGCGCCCGCATCGACGGCATCGTCACCGACCTCGACGACGTGCCGACGCTGGACAAGAAGCGCAAGCACCGCGTCGAGGTGGTGGTCGACCGCTTCAAGGTGCGCGAGGATCTCAAGCTGCGCCTGGCGGAATCCTTCGAGACCGCCCTGGGCCTGACCGACGGCCTGGCCACCGTCAGCTACATGGACGGCGACGGCGAGGACATCATGTTTTCCGCCCGCTTCGCCTGCCCCCAGTGCGGCCACAGCATCGACGAACTCGAGCCGCGCATGTTCTCCTTCAACAACCCCGCCGGCGCCTGTTCCAGCTGCGACGGCCTGGGGGTCAAGCAGTACTTCGACGCCGCGCGCATCGTGCTGCACCCGGAGGCGAGCCTGGCGGAGGGCGCCATCCGCGGCTGGGACCGGCGCAACGTCTACTACTTCCACATGCTCACCAGTCTCGCCGAGCACTACGACTTCGACATCGACACGCCCTTCGACAAGCTGAAGAAAAAGCACCAGAAGGTGATTCTCCACGGCAGCGGCAAGGAGGAGGTGGCCTTCTCCTATGTCAACGACCGCGGCGACGTGTTCAAGCGCACCCACCCCTTCGAGGGCATACTGCCCAACATGGAGCGGCGCTACCGCGACACCGAATCGCAGTCGGTGCGCGAGGACCTGGCCAAGTACCTCTCCACCCAGCACTGCCCGGACTGCGACGGCACCCGCCTGCGCCGGGACGCCCGCCACGTGTTCGTGGACGAGCGCAGCCTGCCGGACATCACCGGCATGTCGGTGGGCGACGCCGAGCTGTATTTCGAGCGGCTGAAACTGGGCGGGCGCCAGGGCGAGATCGCCGACAAGATCCTCAAGGAGCTGCGGGCGCGCTACCGCTTCCTGGTGGACGTGGGCCTGAACTACCTGACCCTGGACCGCAGCGCCGAGACCCTGTCCGGCGGCGAGGCCCAGCGCATCCGCCTGGCCTCGCAGATTGGCGCCGGACTGGTGGGGGTGATGTACATCCTGGATGAACCTTCCATCGGCCTGCACCAGCGCGACAACGAGCGCCTGCTCAACACCCTCACCCACCTGCGCGACCTCGGCAACACGGTGTTGGTGGTGGAGCACGACGAGGACGCGATCCGCACCGCCGACCACGTCATCGACATCGGTCCCGGCGCCGGCGTGCACGGCGGCCGCATCGTGGCCCAGGGCACGGTCAAGGACATCATCCGCCACAAGGACTCCCTCACCGGCGCCTATCTCTCTGGCAAGCGGGCCATCGAGGTGCCGGCCAAACGGGTGCCGATCGACCCCGAGCGCCTGCTCAAGCTGTCCGGCGCCCGCGGCAACAACCTGCAGGGCGTGGACCTGGAGCTGCCGGTGGGCCTGCTGACCTGCATCACCGGGGTGTCCGGCTCGGGCAAGTCCACGCTGATCAACAACACCCTGTACCCGCTCGCGGCCACCGCCCTGAACGGTGCCACCACCCTCAACCCCGCGCCGCACGGGAGCATCGAGGGCCTGGACCTGGTGGACAAGTGCATCGATATCGACCAGAGCCCCATCGGCCGCACCCCGCGCTCCAACCCGGCCACCTACACCGGCATCTTCACCCCGGTGCGCGAGCTGTTCGCCGGCACCCAGGAGGCGCGCTCGCGCGGCTACAAGCCGGGCCGCTTCAGCTTCAACGTCAAGGGCGGGCGCTGCGAGGCCTGCCAGGGCGACGGCGTGACCAAGGTGGAAATGCACTTCCTGCCGGATATCTACGTGCCCTGCGACGTGTGCAAGGGCAAGCGCTACAACCGCGAGACCCTGGAAATCCGCTTCAAGGGCAAGAACATCCACGAAGTGCTGGAAATGACCGTCGAGGACGCGCTGGCCTTCTTCGACGCGGTGCCGGCCATCGCCCGCAAGCTGCAGACCCTGATGGACGTGGGCCTGTCCTATATCCGCCTGGGGCAGGCGGCGACCACCCTGTCCGGGGGCGAGGCCCAGCGCGTGAAACTGTCCCGCGAGCTGTCCAAGCGCGATACCGGGCAAACCCTGTACATCCTCGACGAGCCGACCACCGGCCTGCACTTCGAGGACATCCGGCAATTGCTGGAGGTACTGCACCGCCTGCGCGACCACGGCAATACGGTGGCGATCATCGAACACAACCTGGACGTGATCAAAACCGCCGACTGGATCGTCGACCTCGGCCCCGAGGGCGGCTCCGGCGGCGGGCAGATCATCGCCACCGGCCAGCCGGAAGACGTGGCGAAAGTGAAGGGCTCCTATACCGGGCAATTCCTGGCGCCGCTGCTGAAGCGCAAGGCCCGGCCGAAGGCGCGCAGCCGGGCGGCCTGAGCCCGGGGACGGGTGCCGGCTCAGCCGATGCTGGAGTCCGACAGCCCGGGCGTGCGAACGTCCACCATCAGCTTGGGGCCCTGCCGGTGCAGGCGCACCACCGCGGCGCCCTCCAGGCGCCGCCGCTGGATTCGCTCGCCGTCGACAAAGGTGCCGTTGGCGCTTCCCAGGTCCTCCACCCACCAGTGGCCGTGGTCGAGGTAGAACCGCGCGTGTTGCCTGCTGACGCGCTTGTCCTCGAGGTGGATGACGTTTTCCGGGGCGCGGCCCACGGTAAACTCGCTGTCGAAGCGGCGGGTCTGTCGCCCGGCCTGCCAGTCGGTCCAGCTGACGGCGATAATCCCGCTGTCGCCGACGTCGGTCAGCGTCGACTGGGTATCGTCCAGGCCGTAATCGGGCACCAGGCCCTCGGGGGTAATATCGTAGCGCCAGGCCAGCGCGATGACCGCGGGCAGTAACAGCAGCCCCACCCCGACGAAGGATCGCACGCTCCAGTCCGGCAGCCCGAAGGCAGGGAAAATATCGGCCACGCCCTGGGCCAGCAGCCACAGGGTCACCAGGTAGACACCCGCGGCACGAATCACCCGCCGCCGCGACAGCTCCACGATCAGCCGGCTCAATTTGGGCAGTAAGCTCACCGCCGCCCCTCCTCGTTACGCCGCCGCGCCCGCCACTGCCGCAAACGCTCAATGGCACCCTCGTAACCGAGTTGCGCGGCCTCGTCCTGGGCCTCGAACTGCAGTATACCAATACCCTCCAAATGCAGGTTGAGATACAGATCCGCCAGGCCCCGCTCCAAATTCCGGTGGCGATTCAACGACGACCCGACCATCAGTGAGTCCATGATGGTCTGGACAATGCCCGGCGAGCCACCGCGCGCCATTCGCCGCCAAAGGCGGCTTGCCAGCAGCCGCCAACCGGAGACCTCGGCCTTGAGTTCCGCCGCGGCAACCGGACCGCTGGGGGCGGAAACATCCACCGCGATAATCTGCCCGAATGGATTCATCTCGCGCATGACGTCCACCGGCAGATTGTTGAGTACGCCACCATCCACGAGGATTTCCCCGCGGTACGACACCGGCGGCAGCACTCCCGGGATACTGATGCTGCCGCGTATCGCCCGCCAGGCGCTGCCCCGGTCGTGCACCACCGCCCGCGCCCGGGTAAGGCTCGTGGACACGCAGAAAAAGGGCAGCCAGAAATCCTCGATCCGCCAGTCCCCCGTTTGCCGTTGAATAGCCGTATTGATCTGCCGCCCGCTCGCCAGGGCCACCAGGGGCAGGGTGTAATCAATCAGCTTGCGCCGGTAGGCCTGCCGGCAGCGCTGTTTCACCTCGTCATAGCCGGCGCCCTGGGCCACCATCGCCGCGACGGTGGCGCCCATGCTGCTGCCGCCGACCATGTCGATGGCGATACCGAGTTCCTCCAGCGCGCGCAGCACGCCCAGATGGGCAAAGCCGCGCGCCGCGCCGCCGCTGAATACGACACCCACGGCATTGCCGGTCAAGAGCCTGGCCAGGCGCCCCAGGTCACCGGCATGGCCGCGGCGCACGTGGTAGATGGCGGCCGCGTCACAGCACCGCAACCACTGCTGGGTCTGTCGCGGGCGATCGGTGCCGGGCGGGTGCAGCAACACCAGGCGCCAGCGCATGCGCGGCCGGGCCAGGTGCGCATCCAGCGCCCGCAAATCCGCTGGCCGGCTGGTGTCCGCCACCACCACCACGGTATCGCTGTGACGCACGCAGTGGGCATTCCAGGCCGACCAGCCGGCCTCGCCCTCGTACAGCAGGTAGCGCCAGCGGTCCTCCTGCTGGCGCAGCCACTGGGTGAGCTGCAGGCGGGTGACACCGCGCTCGTCCCGGAGCACGCTGTCGTCGGCCCGCAGCTCCCGCAGCACATCGCCGCGGCGTATTCTCAGGCAGGAACCGTAGTGTCCACAGGCGGCCTCGAGCTCCGCCACCCAGTTCGACAAGCCCACCTCGCCGGAGGCGCCGAGCAGGCAAATGCCGCGCACCGGCGGGCTGGACGCCGGATGGGAAACCCGACCGCCGGGGGATACCCGGTCGCAGACGATACGCGCCAGCTTGTAGACCGCCTTGCTGTTGCGCTGCAGCATCAGTTCGAAACAGGCCGGCGACAACAGCACCAACTCGCAGTCGCGCGCCGCGTAGACCGTGTCGCCGTGCACGCGGGCGGTCAGCAGCGCGGTTTCGCCAACCGTTTCGCCCTCCAGCACGCTGCCCACGACCCGCTCCTCCCCGCTATCGCCGAGCGCGACGATCTGCAGGCGCCCCAGCAACAGCAGGTAGGCGCCGCGGCAGTCGTCACCGGCCCGGTACAGGCTGTCGCCGCTTTGCAGGCTGATCCAGGTCAGCTCCCCCTGGATGTCCCGCATGACATGGGGCAGGATCGGACCAAAGGGGCCAAACAGGCGGTCCAGGTAAATTTGCAGGTGCTCCAGGCGCCAGTGCCGCAGGCTGTCCCGCGGGGACTTATCGGACATCGAATCTGCGCTCATGGCCACGGCGCCCTCCGCGGGAGGCATAATTGCCTGGGACGATTCCCAACCAGTATAGCCTCGCTCCCGCCGCGCACCCGCTGCCCCGCTCGCGTGCTACCATCCACGGTAATGTACCCGGGAAACTGCCATGGCGCGCCTGGACCTCTACGTCAACTACAGCCTGCAGGCCTCGATCAAGCTCGAGGGCGACCGCATCGAGTTGGGTCGCGACCCGCAATGCGAGGTACAACTGGCCGATGCGCGGGTGTCGCGCCGGCACGCCACCATCGCCGCGCACCAGGGCGCTCACACCATCGAGAACCTCGGGCGCAACGGCACGCGGGTCAACGGCGAGCCGCTAACGGCCCCGCACCGCCTGCGGGCCGGGGACGCCATTTTCATCGCCAGCAATATCCTCATCTACCAGGCGGACGGTGCGCCGACCGAAGAGGCACTGGCGACCCAGCTCGACCTGCCCGCCGACTAGTTGCCCGGGAACCAACACCGTCGCCCGAAGTGTTGGGATTTCACACGGCGAACCGGCCGGGCAGCGCCGACCGGCACCGCCAACCACCGGGCAAGCACCCACTGCAGTAAAAAATTTCTCCTTGTTTTTCAATAAATTAAAAAAATTATTCGATACCAGCCCCATCTTGGCACGGCCTCTGCAATAAGTCTGGTGTGAACGGGAAAGACGTTCATAAACACAGGCTTTCAAGCACACCGAGAGGAACCGACCATGTTGAAAATGACCGATCTGACTGTAAGCAAGGAACTGGAGCGCAAGGAAATGCACGAGGTGCGGGGCGGTTTTGACCCCTTCGCCATCCTGGCTTCCACGTCCATCAGCAACAAGGTAGCCGACGTCGACCAAATCTTCGGCTTCAAACTGGCCCAGGGCAATGCCGGCGAAGTGACCAACAACCAGGCCATCGGCGGTGGCAACGGCGTGATCTACGCGCCGGTGGACCAGACCCAGTCGCAGTACAACGACATGTACCTCGACCACATCGGCAACACCACAGTCGGCGGCGGTTTCAGCAAGTAAACCCACCGCGCAACTGAACAAGCCGGGGCGGTTCGCCGCCCCGACCCACACCCCCAGGAGATTACGATCATGCTGAAATACAACGACCTTTCCGTCAGCAAGGAACTCGAGAGCAAGGACATGCGCGGCATCAAGGGCGGTACG
This sequence comes from Parahaliea mediterranea, assembly GCF_017255185.1. Taxonomy (GTDB): domain Bacteria; phylum Pseudomonadota; class Gammaproteobacteria; order Pseudomonadales; family Halieaceae; genus JAFKCZ01. The sequence continues at coordinate 63,223 of NZ_JAFKCZ010000001.1, read as the reverse complement.
CTGGCACAGGAGCGACTGTCCGCCCTGCTGGACTTCTCCACCCGCGTGGACAGCCGCGTGGCGGACGTGGACCAGGCCTTCGGCTTCGGACTGTCCCAGGCCAATGCCGGCGCGGTCACCAACAACCAGGCCATCAGCGGCGGCAACGGTGTCGTGTACGCCCCGGTGAGCCAGCACCAGACCCAGAGCAACTACATGGACCTGTTCGATATCGGCAACACCTGGGTCAGCTAGGACCGGCGTCACCGCGACCGTGGCGCGAAGGCCTCCGGGCCTTCGCGCTTTTTTGTGCAAACCCGCGCGGGGCGGCGCTGTTGACGCTGTCGGGGCCATGGTCTAGCTTTTTTTGGTAGCCCTTCCGCTATGTCTTTTGCTGTCTGGCCCGCGCCTTACCGAGAGATCGACGGAATCGGAGTATGGGAAACGTGATGGTACAGCGGCAACCCGAACCCCGGACCAACTCCAGCCTTCGGGGGGCATCCGCTGCCCGGTTTCTGCGGCAATTCATTGGCGGTTCGCTGATCGCGGGAATTGCCGCCTGCGGCAACCTCGCCGGCCCGGACTACCAGCGCCCGGACTCCCCGGGCAAATCCACCTGGCGGGACGGCCTCGGGGTCGAGGTGGCCGACGAGTACTCGGTGCGGCCGGACTGGTGGCGCGGGTTCAATGATCCCTACCTGGACCAGCTGATACAGCGGGCCCTCGACAACAACATCGACCTGCAGATACTGGGCGCCCGGATCGGGGTCGCCGAGGCGGCCATCGGGCAGGCCAACGCCGCGCGCCTGCCTACCGTGGATGCGGCGCTGGGTGCGAACGCCCAGCAAAGCGGCGGCGGACAGGCCGTCACCAGCTACAGCGGCGCCACCGCCATCGGTTGGGAGCTGGACATCTGGGGCAAGCTGGAAAAGGGCGTGCGGGCGCAGGAAGCGGAGTTGCGCGCCACCGGCGCCGATTGGCGCGCGGGCTACCTGACGCTGATCTCCGATCTTTCCAGCCTCTATTTCACCCTGCGCCAATACGATGAACAACTGTACCGGCAGCGGCAGGCCCTGGTCCGCAACGAACAGATCGCCGGCATCTACCGCTCACTGCACGACGAGGGGGTCGCGCCGCAAACCCGTGTATTGCAGCAGGAGGCGGAAATCGATGCGCTGCGCAACGGCCTGCTGGAACTGGAGCGCCTGCGCACACTGGCGGAAAATGCCCTCGCCACCCTGCTCGGAATGCCGGCGGGCGAGCTGCGGGTCCCAACGGGCAACCTGAGCGACGATATTTCGCTGGTCGCGGTACCCGGCGGCCTGCCCTCGGACCTGCTCACCCGTCGCCCCGACATCGTGGCCGCGGAATACCGCGTACTGCAGGCGCACGAACTGGTGGGACAGGCGCGGCTCGCCAGGCTGCCGTCCTTCAGCCTGACCTCCGGGCTCGGCACCACCAGCGGTGACCTCAGTGGATTGCTGCAGTCATGGACCCTCGGTCTGCGGCCGACCATCAGCATCCCGATCTTCGATCCCGCGGTCAGCGCGCGCATCAAAGTCAGCGAGGCCTCCTCCAGGGTGGTGGAACAGGAATACCGGCGGACCGTGATCCGCGCTTTCGAGGAAGTGGAAAACGCGCTGGTGAATCTCGACGCCCGCCGGCAACAGCGGCAACAGATTGTCGCTTTGCGCAACAAGCTGCAACGGGTCGCCGCCGAGGTGGAAGCGCAGCTGCGCGAGGGCCTGGTATCACAGCTGGAAGTGCTGGAGTCGCAGCGCTCCCTGCTGTCGGCGGAACTGGCATTGCTGTCCAATCAACGCCAGCTACTGGATGACACCGTCCAGTTGTACAAGGCATTGGGCGGTGGCTGGCCTGCAGAGCAAGTTCGCGCCGCCGACGCCCCGGGCAGCGTGAACTAGATGCGGCTGATACTTAAACCCCAGTCGCGCGATGGCCTCGATGACATTGTCATCGACAACGGCCTGTTTGCCGTGGGTCGCGCCGAAGAGCCCTTCGCCTCCTATGCGCCCGCGGTGACCGAGCACCTGTCCCGGCGTCACGCCCGCATTTTCATCGAGAATGGCGGCGCCTATATCGCCGATCTCGGCAGTCGCAACGGCACCCGCCTCAATGACAAACAGGTCGAGTTCAGGCCAATGCGGCTGTTTCCGGGGGACACTCTCTGTTTCGCCAATCAACTGGCCTACCGGGTGGACATCCTGGACCAGGAGCAACATGCGGCCAACGAGGCGCCTGCGCCGGTGCTGGAGCTGCTGCCCCGGGCGGGGGAACCGGCGCTGGAACCCATCGTGGTAACCGGGTTTCCCTTCCTGGTAGGGAAACACGAGCAGGCCTTCCAAACCGGGGGTGGGGAAGCCGCGCGGCAGCTCGACTTCCTCTCCCGGCGCCACGCCCATATATTCAGCCGCGGCGGCCAGCTCTACCTGGAAGACCTCGGCAGCACCAACGGCACCACCCTCAACGGCGAGCGCCTGGACGAACACGCGCGCCCGCTGGCGAGCGGTGACCTGCTCGGCTTTGGCGGCGACCACTTCCAGTATACGGTGCGGCTGCGCGAGCGCGCCGCGGGGGAGTCCGGCGATGACTCCGCCGGCGCCGGCCCGGCGGCGGAGGGTAACACCCGCTTTATCTCCGCGGCGGATTCATTCCTGGATATATTCTGCGTCGAACTGGATGACCGGGCCGAGGCCGGCGCCGCCTCCGCCGAGCCAGCGGCGCCATCCGGCGCGGTTGCCGACCATCGCCGGGCCGGCCCCATTCGGCGCGCGCGCCTGTTGCTCGGGGAATTCCGCGAGGCCCTGGCCGGCGCCCCCACTCACACGCGACGGGGGCGTTTCGCCCTTCCCTTTCTGTTGGCGCTGGCACTGGCCGGCGGCATCGCCTACCACTACCTGCAACCAGAGGAGGCGGAAATCCGGCAACTGCTGGACAGCGGGCAGGCAGGCCTGGCGGCGCGCCGGGCGAACGAGGCCCTGGCACGCGCGCCCGACTCGGAATCACTGTCGATTCTGGCCAGTCGCGCGCTGCTGCGGCACCTGGTGCCGGACTGGCAGCAACGGCTGTCGCAACAGGACTACGCCGGCGCCCGGCAGCTGGTGCACGGGGCCGCTCCCCTGGCCAGCCACTCCCCGCGCAACGACAGCTTGCTCGACCTGCTGGAGTGGATCACCCAGTTGCAGCAGTTCGTGGACCGCCGCGGCGGGCTCGGCGCCCCGGTGGGACTGTACGACGACGGCGATCGCCTCGAACAGCTGCTGGAGTGGTGGGACCGCGACCGGGTGGCGCATCGCAGCGCCATGGGCATGATTGCCGAACAGGTGGCGACGTTCGAACCGATGAACCGGGAGGTGTTCAGCCAGCTGCGCAGCCTGCGCAACGACCGTTCGGTTTACCTGGCCGCCGGCGACAAGCTCAAACAGCGGGTGGAGGCGGCGCTGGCCAGTGGCGATGCGGCGTCGCTGCGCGATGAACTCGCGGATTTCGAGCGCCAGTACCCGAGGCTGGGCGGCATCGACACCCTGCGCGCCGACCTGGAGCAATACCTGGCGGTCGAGGCCGCGGTCAATGACGGCGAGCTGGTGCGGGCCGCGGGGCTGGTGGAGCGGTCGGCGTTTTCCACCCCGCCCTTCCAGCGCCAGGTAGAGGCCCTGCAGTCCCGAACGCTACCCTCGGCCGACATTCTCGCGGCCTATGCCACCGCCGCGAGCGACTGGCGCGACGGCGAACTCGAACGCGCATTGGATCAGCTGGAGTGGCTTCGAAACCAGCCCGGAGGTGACTTCGCGGCGCGGCAGTTGCAAGCCAAACGGCAGCTCATCAGTGATTACGCTACACTGCAAACATACCGGGGCGGATCTGAGTACGGCGACCGCCTGGTGCGTTTCTACAGCCGCCTCGACCCGGACCGGGACCGACACTTCGTCGCCGCCCTGTCCCGCGACTTTCGCGCCCACCGGGGCGCCGCCCGCCAGCGCGCGGATGAAGCATGGCAAAACGCGGACCGCGCCTGGCGTGACTACCGCGAGCGCGGCGGCATACGTGGCCTGCTGAGGCTGGAGGAGAGTGTGTCAGACGAATTCGAGCAAAAGTCTGTCCTGCTGCGCGACGCGTTCTCTTCCGCCGCCACTGGCCGGCAGGTGTATCGGCTACTCAGTGTGCGCGAAACCGCCGGACAAACCTCGCTATACGCCGACATTGTCGCCGAGCTGAACCTGCAACGGCGCTCGCTGGAACAACTCAGCATGGTACTGCCGCCGGCCCTGCTGGATGCAAAGCTGGCCCTGCTGCCCGTGAGCAATGGCGCGCAACAAACCGCGGCCCCGGAACGGAACCCGTAAATGGACACGGGAACGGGACTCAAGCCCCTGAGCGAGGCACTGGAGGATCACAGCTCGGAGGGCATCGCCATCCTCGCCGCGGAGCCCTCGCGGATGATCTTCTGGCTGATTGCGCTGATGGTGGGCCTGCTGCTGTCCGCCCTCGCCTGGTCCTTTGTCGGCCGGGCCGACGTCATTGTCAGCGCCCCGGGGCAACTCGCGCCCAACTCCGAGGTCCGCCGTTTTTACGCCCCCATCGAGGGCGAGCTGGTGGACATCTTCGTTTCGGAAGGGCAACCGGTGTCCGAGGGCGATGTGCTGGCGCGGCTCAACGCGCGCGGCGCCATTCAAGTGGCCGCCAATGCGCTGGAAGCCGAGTTGCAGTTGGCCAACGCCCGCCGTGAAACCCAGCGCTTCCCGGCGCGCAAGGAATTGATGCAGCGCCAGGCCAGGGCCTTGGAGCGGCAGATCGACATCGCCCGTGCCGAACACGAGAAGCGCATCGCCGAGGGCATGAGCAAGCTGGCCCAGTCACAACAGGCAAAACTGGAGGAGGCGCGGGGCAATCTGGATAAAACCCGCCGCGCCCTGGAGGTCGCCGAGGACGAGCTGGCGCGCTACCAGCGGCTGTTCGCGCGCGAGGGCGGCGGCGGCATATCGCGCAACCAGGTCGAGGAGAAGCGCAGCGAATTGCTCGCCGCCCGCGCCAATCACCAATTGGCCGAGGCGCGCCTGGGGGAGATGGAGTTTCAACTCAGTCGCGAATATGCCGAGGCACAAGCCGCGTTGGAGGGCAGCGACCAGCAGCTCACCGAACTGCAGATCGAACGCGACAACCTGCTGGACACCATGGCCTACGAGGAGCAGAAGGTCGCCACTGAACTGCGGCGGGCCGAACTCGAGGCGGAGGCGGCTTCGCGCGTGACCTTCGACAACATCGACGAGGATAATTTCCTGCGTATCCTCGCCCCGGAGACCGGAGTGATCACCGAGGTGGCCTACACCCAGCCCGGCGACAAGGTGCAGGCCAACACCCCCCTCGGCGGCATCGCCGCCACCGATGCCGAACCGGTCCTCGAAATCGAGGTGGCCGAAGCCGATCGCGCCTTCCTGGAAGTCGGGCAACCGGTAAAAATCAAATTCAATGCCTTTTCCTACCAGCGCTACGGCTTCATCAGCGGCACCCTGGAATACATATCGCCGGTCACCCGCAGTTCCGGGGCGGGCCAGGCCGCCGCCTACCGCGCGCGCGTCAGCCTGGCCAGGACCTACTTCGACGTGGGGCAGGAGCACATACCGCTGCGCTATGGCATGCGCGCGACCGCGGAGGTGGTGGTGCGCGAACGGCGCCTGATCGACCTCGCGCTGGACCCCTTCCGGCGCCTGAAGGGCTGAAGGAGAAAGGCCTATGGCAGACATAGTCAAGATCGACGACGAAGTCTTCACCACCGACGATTTTATCAAGCTGCTCAAACTCAACGGCCGCTTCGAGCAATTGATGGAAGACATCCTGCGCGAACGCCTGGTGGTGCACGCCGCGCGGCGGCAGGGCATCACGGTCAGCGACGAAGAGATACAGCAGCGCGCCAACGAGTTTCGCCGAATTCACGGACTACACCGGGCGCAGGACACCAGCGAGTACTTCAAGGCCCTCGGCGTGAGCCTGGACGACTTTGAAGCCTTTCTGGTCGACATGCTGCGCCACGAAAAGGCGATGGCACTGGCGGTCGGCGAAGACACCGTGAAGGACTATTTCCAACTGCATTCGCCGCGCTTCGACAGCGTCGAGATCAGCCACATCGCAATGGACTCGGAAGGCGGCGCCAGGGAAATGCTCTCCTACCTGCAGGATGACCCGGACAGCTTCCAGGAGATGGCGCGGGAGCACTCGGTCGCCGATACCGCCGAGCGCGGCGGGCGCATCGGCAAGGTCCTGCGCGGCTCGCTGCCCCCGGAAATCGAGTCCAAAGTCTTCAACGCCGAGGTCGGCACGGTGCAGGGCCCCTTCGCCACCGGCAAGGATCACTTCGAGCTGTTTCGCATCGACGCCAGGCAGGGCGCGCAGCTGGACGAGGAGACCGCCGCCGAAATACGCCGCATGCTGCGCGACGAGTGGCTGGCGGCGCGCGCCAAAGAGCATCGCATCGAGATGCTGTGAAGCCGGCACTGGCAGTGAGGCCCATTGCGCGACAGGACAATGACCGGAGATGCCACATTGAATGAAGCCGCTCACTCGGGCTCGCCCCAGGACTTCCTGAACGACGTGGAATTCCTGTCGGCGTTCTCCGCGGAGGAGTTGCGGCAGCTTGCGGCGGTCGCCGAGACCCGGCACTACAAGTTCGGTGAAACCATCGCCGATGTCGGCGATGAAGCCAGCGGCCTCTATATCGTCCGCACCGGGGCCGTTCGTCTGTTCAATGAACAGCATGGCAAGGAAGTCAGCCTCGGCGTGCGCAAACCCGGCGAGGTTTTCGCCGAGCTGTCCGTCATCCGCCAGCATCGCCTGGAATCCGCCGCGCGCTCGTCCGGCAAGACCGAACTGCTGTACATTCCGGGGGCCGCCTTCAAGCCGCTGCTGCAGCGCAACGAGGCCGCGCGCACCTTCGTCACCAGCTACATCGCCATCAGCTCCGCCGGCGGTTTCGTGACCCGCCTGTTCGACCTGCGCGGCAAGGTGGAGAAGGACGAACTGGAGCGCTATATCAGCAGCGTGGGAGTCAAACGGGTCGAGGCGGGCACGTCGATTCTGACCCAGGGCGACCGCGACGACAGGCGGCTGTACGTAGTGCGACGGGGCGAGGTCAAGATCCAGCGCACCGAGGACGGCAGCGAATACCCGCTCGCCACCCTGCGCCAGGGCGAAGTCTTCGGCGAGCGGGCCTGCCTGCTCGGGCAAGAGCAGATGAGCTCGGCGCTGGCGGTCACCGACACGGTCCTGCTGGTTATCCCGGCGCAGACCGTGGCCTTCATCCTGGAGCGCAATCCCCGCCTGCGCGAGGCCCTGGAAGAACGCGTCCAGTATCTCGACCGGGAGCTGCTGCGCCAGAAAACCCTGGCCGAACGGCGCCGCCGGCCACTGCTGCTGGACCTCAAAAACCGCCCGGGCATGGGCGAACGGCTGATCCGCCGCTTTCCGCTGATCGAGCAGGCCGAGGAGATGGACTGCGGCGCCGCCTGCCTGGCGATGATCTGCAAGCACTACGGCATCCCCATCACCCTGGGCAAACTGCGCGAAATGGCCAATGTCACGACCCAGGGCGCCACCCTGGACAGCCTGGCCCGGGTGGGCGAGTCGCTAGGCTTCAGCACCCGCGGCGTGCAGTGTACCTTCGATTCCCTGCTGGGCTTCGACCTGCCGTTCATCGCGCATTGGGAGGGCTACCACTACATCATCGTATACGGGGTGTCGAAGAGCCACGTCTGGGTCGCGGACCCCGGGCCGGGCTTTCGCAAGATGACCGTGCAGGAATTCGAGCGCGGCTGGAGCGGCACCTGCCTGCTGTTCTCCCCGGGGGCGGACATGGTGCAGGTGGCCGCCAGCCGCTCGCCCTGGGTGCGCTTTGTCGGCTATCTCAAGCCCTACAAGAAGATCCTCGCCAACCTGTTCCTGGCCACCTTTGTCATTCAGCTGCTGGGGGTCGTGCCCCCGATCATTATCCAGAACATCCTCGACCGGGTGATCGTGCACCAGAACGTGCCGCTGCTGAACCTGCTGATCGCCGGCCTTGTCATCACCAGCCTGTTTTCCCAGCTCACCGCGGTGCTGCGCTCCTTCCTGTCGGCGTTCATGGTGCGCAACATGGACTTCATGATGATGTCGCACTTCTTCAAGCACGCGATGTCACTGCCCATGTCGTTTTTTGCCAAGCGCAAGACCGGCGATATTTTCGCGCGCTTCCAGGAAAACCTGACCATTCGCGCCTTTCTCACCGAATCCACCATCAGCACGATACTCAACCTGCTGATGGTGTTCATCTATCTCACCATCCTGTTCCTGTACAGCGTCAAGCTGACCCTGTTGCTGCTGGCGTTCGTGGTGCCGATCCTGGTACTGACGGTGGCGGTAACGCCGCGACTGAAGCAGTACGCCCGGGAGGCCTTCACCGCTTCCACCGAGGCCGAGGCCGCGCTGATGGAGACCCTCGGTGGCGTGGAAACCATCAAGGGCATGGGTATCGAGCGCGCCATGCGACTGAAGTGGGAACGCAAGTACGCCCACTCCCTGGGCGTGCAGTACCGCGCGCAGAAGTTCCGCATTTTCGTCGGTCTCGCCAGCCAGATCCTCAACGCAGCAACCACGGTGGTCATTCTATGGGTCGGCGCCAACCTGGTGCTGGCCCAGGAGCTGACCATCGGCCAGTTGATCGCCTTCAACGCGCTGATGGGCAGTGTGATGGCGCCGCTGATGGGACTGGTCCAGCTGTGGAACCAGGTGCACGCCGCGGGGGTCGCGATGGAACGCCTCGGCGATGTTCTCGACATGGAGCCCGAGCAGAAGCCCGCGGATATCGGTTCACGGGTGATGCTCCCCGACATGCGCGGCCACATCCAGCTGGACGATGTTTACTTTCGCTACGGCGGCAGCGAGACACCCTATGTCCTGGAGGCGATCAGCCTGGACATCCAGCCCGGCGAGCTGGTGGCGATTGTCGGCCAGAGCGGCTCCGGCAAAACCACCCTGGCAAAGCTGCTGGTCGGTTTCTACCTGCCCACGGAGGGCCGGATCACGGTCGACGGTTACGACATCGGCCAGGTGGATCGGGAGTATTTTCGCGCCCAGGTTGGCTACGTGATGCAATCCAATCTGCTGTTTTCCGGCACCCTCACCGAAAACATCGCCGCCGGCCAGGAAAACCCCGACCGCCGCCGGGTGGTGGAAGCGGCCAAGATGGCCGACGCCCACGACTTTATCAGCAACATGCCCCTGGGTTACGAGCAGGTCGCGGGCGAGCGGGGCATGGGCCTGTCCGGCGGCCAGGTGCAGCGGGTCTGTATCGCCCGGGCGCTGTATCACGACCCCAAGCTACTGATCTTCGACGAGGCAACCTCGGCCCTGGACACCCACTCCGAGAGCAACATCCTCGCCAACATGCGCGACATTCTGCACGGCCGCACGGCGGTGGTCATCGCTCACCGCCTGAGCACCATCATGGGCGCCGACAAAATCGTAGTGCTGTACCAGGGCGCCATCGTCGAGCAGGGCAACCACGAGGAGCTGGTCAGCCGCCAGGGCATGTACTACCAACTGGTGCAGAAGCAGATGTCGGACCGATGAAACTGTACAACGTCAAAAACCGCACCGCGTCGGTTTCCTATGGGGGCCTGCTGGAGAAGGTGGAAATTCTCAGCTCCACCTTGCGCTGGGCCTCGCACTTGGAGCGTCCCGAAATCCAGAAGTTGCTGGGACAGTGCAACGCGCTGCGCGACGAGGTCATGCGCCTGTCCCACAAGGAGCGCTTCATCGAGGCCGCGACCGGCGCCGATACGCCCGAGCCCGGCACCACCGCCGAGCGCCGCCAGGCGCTGCTGGACCGCAGTTTCGTTTTCGAGGGGGTATTCGGCGACAACGCCCGCCTGCTGGAGGCCCTGGAAATTGCCGAGAAGGCCGCCCCCACCGACCTGCCGGTACTGATCGACGGCGAAAGCGGCACCGGCAAGGAGTTGATGGCCAAGGTCATCCACGCCAACGGCGGTCGCGTCGACGGCCCCTACGTGTCGGTGAATTGCGGCGCCATTCCCGACAACCTGCTGGAATCGGAGCTGTTCGGGCACAAGAAGGGGGCTTTTACCGGCGCCTCCAGTGATCGCAGGGGCAAGTTCGAGAGCGCCAACGGCGGTACCATCTTTCTCGACGAACTGGGGGAGCTGCCCCTGCAGAGCCAGGTGAAACTGCTGCGCGTGTTGCAATCCAACGAAATCCAGCGGGTCGGCTCGGACCAGCTCACCCAGGTGGATACCCGCGTCGTGGCGGCGACCAACAAGAACCTCCGGGAGTTGAGCCAGCGGGGCGCTTTCCGCGAGGACCTGTTTTACCGCCTGAGCGTCATCCAGGTGACCCTGCCGCCGCTGCGGGAACGCCAGGACGAAATCCCCCTGCTGTGCGAGTTCTTTTTTGACGAGGCTGCCGAGAGCCTGCAGCGGCCGCCGATCAAGATCACCCCGCGCTTGCAGCGTTTTCTGCTGCATCACGATTACCCCGGCAATATCCGCGAGTTGCGCAATATCATCTTCCGCCTGTCCTGCCTGGCGGGCGACACGGCGGACATCGTGCACCTGCCCGACCACCTGCGCCCCAGCGCCGCCGCGGTCAAAGTCGGCGACCGCCCCCCGGTGGAGGTCGCCGGTGGCGCCCTGACGGCATTCAAGAAGGCCGCCAGCGACGAGGCGGAAAAGGCATTCCTGGAGCTCGCCCTGGGGGAGGTGGAGGGCAAGGTCGCGGAACTGGCGCGCCGCATCGACATGAATCGCTCGCACCTGCAGACACTGTTGAAAAAGCACGGCATCCGCTCCCGGGATTACCGCCCGGGAAACGCAAAGACGTCGGGTACCTCGGCGGACTGAGATACCGCGGCTAGATATTGGCGTTGCTGCCGGCCTGTGCCTGGTCAACGCTGACGCTGACGCTGCCGCCGCCGGATTCGACGCTGACCAGGTTGAGCTGGTTCTGGTTCACCGTCTGGTTGATCAGGCGGTCGATGTAATTGTGGGTCTCGTAGTTGTTCACCTCGAAGGTGTCGATCGACACGAACTGGTTGAACACCGGCGCCTGGGGCCGGGCCGGCGGCCGCATAAACAGGAAAGCCTCGGCCACACCCCCGCGAATACCGGCCTGCTGGCGCCGGTCGAGGTCCCTGCTGAGGGACAGGTCATCAATGTTGATTCGGCTGCTCATCGTTTTTACTCCCTGGTCGGGGCTTCACCCCGCGACGTCATTGCCGCGGGCGGCTTCCGCACGCGCCAGAAACCGTTACTGCAAGTACAGATGCAGATTGCGTGCCAAACACACCACCGCGTCCAGCATCTCCCCGCGGCCCCGTCAATACGGGGCCGGGATGGCCGCCGGTCGCCCGGCCGGACGCCCGGAGCTGGCCTTAGTGTTCTTCCAAAACCAACACCGGCAACAAAGCTGTTGGGGCTACGCGATCACAAGCCGTTGACGGCTGTCGATCCAGACCGCGGCCCGCCGCCGGGCACTCCCAAAAAAACCCTTTGATTTTCATAGCTTGTCATTTTTCGGGCGGGTTTTCTTCGATTTGGCACGCCGCCTGCAATGGTCTTCCGGCAAGCCAATTTCACCCATCCCCGCGAGGACCCATCCATGTTGCACATGACCGACCTCAAGCACTGCGAGAAACTGGACCACAACGACATGCGCGAACGGCGCGGTGGCAGCGACGGGCTGGCCCGGCTGTCCGCCCTGCTGGACGCCTCCACCTCGATCTACAACCGGGTGGCCGACGTCCAACAGGTATTCGGTTTCAGCCTGGCGCAGAGCAACACCGGCACGCTGACCAACAACCAGGCGATCTACGGCGGCAATGGTGTGGTGTACGCCCCCGTGTACCAGAACCAGACCCAGGCCAACAGCATGGCGCTGGAGGGGATCGGCAACACCGACGTGGCCTGACCCCGGGCCTCGCTCCCCTTCCCGCCCTCCGCCCCGGGAGCGCCCACCTGCGCCCCGGGGCGCCCGCATTCGCCCCGCGCACCGCCAACAACGCTCTCCAGGCGACCCGCGACCCCCCCCTCGCCACCTGATGCGTCGCCTTCCTCCGGGACATCCCCTACCCGCCCATCATCGCGGCAAGACGATCAACCGCGGGCACATCCCGTTGAACCGGCGCGCGCCCCGTTTGCCCCAAGCCAACAGCTCTGCCGTAGCGTTTGCCTGGAACCACCACATAAAGCACGCCGACACGGCCGGGGAATCCATGCCGAATCGAATCGAAAATTTTTTCTTTCGAAATTTCAATGACTTAAAGTTTTTTTACCGCTGAACACGGCTTTTGGCACGGCTGCTGCAATACCTTTGGCGTGAACGCCAGTACGTTCCACCCCGACAACCCGCTTCACAATCCGAGAGGAACCGACCATGTTGAAAATGACTGACCTGAGCACGAGCAAGGAAATGGGCCGCGACGAGATGCGCTCGGTGCGCGGTGGTATCAGCGCCCTGCCCTTTCCCGGACTGGACTTCTCCACAAGCATCCACAGCAAGGTTGCCGACGCGACCCAGGGCTTTGATTTCAAATTCGCCCAGGCCAACGCGGGCACCGTGACCAACAACCAGGAACTGGTGGGCGGCAACGGCACGACCTGGGCGCCGGTGACCCAGGACCAGTACCAGGACAACTGGATGGATGTCAGCGACATCGGCAACATCCACGTCGGCTGAACCCCCTGGGCAACACCGACCGCGCCGGCCGATGCCGCGCGGTCCCACCCTACCATCGAGGAAAGACGTCATGCTGAAACTGAATGAACTGCAACACTGCGAAGAATTGGACCGCGAGGCACTGTCCGGAGTCCGCGGCGGCTTTGATCCCTTCGCGGTCCTGGCCTCCACCCACATCGACAACCGCGTGGCGGATGTGAACCAGCTGTTCGCGTTGCAACTGGAGCAGGCCAACGCCGGCGCCGTCACCAACAACCAGGCGATCCTGGGCGGCAACGGCACGAGCTACGCGCCGGTGCACCAGGACCAGCACCAGCACAACAACATGTACCTGAGCGGCATCGGCAATACCTCGGTCTAGCCGCCCCGCCCGCGATACCACAGGGAGGCCCTCGGGCCTCCTTTTCCCGTTGCGGGTGCTACACTGTTCATGAACCCGGGCCGCGATCGCCCCTCGAAAATCCGGATTCGCACCATGGCCAAAATCATCATCGACGACCTGAACGAAGACCTCGAGCTGGACCGGGAGGCCATGCGCGCCATCCTCGGCGGTTCACGCAGCGCCCGCGACCGGCTGGCCAGGCAGCAGGCCCGGCAGGGCAAGACCCCCCAGCCCCTGCGGCTGTTCCGGCTGAAACCCCGGCGCTAGCGGGCCGGCACACAGGCCGCGCCCGTCCGCGGTCGCGGTCCCGCCCCTCCCCTTCCATCCAGGCCCGCCAACAGACGGGCTCGCGCGCCCCGGAGTGTCGGGGTGGACGCGAGCCGTTTCCGGTCTAGACTCTTAACAGGCTGTCGCAAAACGGCCGGCGTCACTGGCCACGGGTGGTCGATGACGCCATCAATCGAGACAGTGATTGATATGCAGTGTCCATGTTTGCGGGCAAGAGCCGCAAACAGCTGTGGTGTGGTTTCTGCTTGACCCATGGTCTGTTCACATCATCAAACAAGGACGATCGCCATGAAAATTCCAACAACGTTGCAAGGACCGTGGCGCGGGGCTACGCCGGCTCGCACTGTACCCACGCTCTGTCTCGCCGCCGGTATTGCCGGCCTGGTGCTGCCGGCACAGGCGCAGCAGGTGGGGGACGATGGCAAGCTGGGCGACGTGCCCGCCGACAACGAGGTGCAGCACCAGACCGGGACCTATATCGACACGATCTGCCCGCAGATGGCGGAACTGAACCGCCAGGGCCAGCTCAACGCGCCGCAACAACGCCTGCTCAATCGCTGCGGCGGGGCCAAATTCAACATCGGTCGCGAGGGCTTCACCGAGGGCGACGCCACCGGAGTACTGCAGCGGCTGTCACCGGAAGAAACCCTGACCATCGGCTCCAATCACACCGACACCGCCCTCAAGGACCAGCTGGGCACCCGGTTCTCGGCGCTCAGGGCCGGGGTTACCGGGGTCAGCATCGGCGGCGTGGCACAGGCCGAGCACGGCATCTACACCGGCGGTAGCGCCGGTGTCGACGACGGGGCGCCCTGGGGCTTTTTCCTCAACGGCGTGTACTCCACGGGCGACAAGGACGGCGACGAAAACGAGGACCAGTTCGATTTCGACGCCTACGGCCTCACCACCGGGCTCGACTACCGACTGAGTGAATCGCTGGTGGTGGGCGTGGCCTACGGCTACGTCGACGCCGATGCCGACATCGACGACGGCAAGGGCGCGGTATCCAGCGGCAATGGCGGCGCCGGGGACAGCGAGCAGGACACCGAGACACACACCCTCGCCCTGTACGGCACCTGGTACAGTGGCAATGTTTACTTCGACGGCTCGGTCGCCTGGAGCCAGTCGGAAATCGACGGCGAACGCTCCATCCAGTACGGCTTCGTCAACCAGGCAGCGGAGATGTCGACCGACTCCGACCAGCTGGCCATCAGTGTCGGCGGCGGTTTCAACCACCATCTCGGCGGGCCTTGGAATACGCGCTATTTCCTGCGCAGCGACTATGTGGACGCGGAGGTCGACGCCTACCGCGAGCGCGCCCGGCAGCGCAGCGCCGAGGGCGCGGACCCCGCCAACCCGGCGCAGGATCTCGACTCCCTGATCATGCAGGTAGACGACCAGGAAATCGAATCCTGGCAGAGTGTACTCGGCGTCAATCTCACTTACGTACAAAGCGTCGACTACGGGGTATTAACTCCCTATGTCACCGCCGCCTGGCACCATGAATTCGAGGACGACTCGCGGCTCATTACGGCGAAGTACGTGTTTGACCCGACCAATGACGTCCTGCGCTTCCGCTCCAGCGCCGCCGACGAGGATTTCTTCGGACTCAGCGTCGGTGTCAGCTCGGTACTGGCCAACGGCACCCAGTGGTTCGTCAATTACGACACCGTACTGGGCCTGGACGATGTCAGTCAGCACATCTTTACCGGGGGCTTCCGGGTGTCGTTCTGACGCTCTCGCCGCCGCGCCAACAGTCTGGAGAAAACTGTTGGCGCCAAGCCAACGCGCACCGCGACACGGGCCTGTTACCGCGCCGTCGCACCGTTCGGCATATTCCGAAAAACCTCGGTATCTCAAAGACTTGCCTGTCGCCATCGGCGGCGGAGAGAAGCCTGGCACGCCACCTGCATATTCCCTCAGGACAGCTCGCCCGAGGAGGAGGCAACAGGATGGCACGATTTGCCGAGTTTTACGCAAGCGGCATGCAGGGTGCGCGGGCACCCCGGATAGGCTTCACGCACTACCTGGAGTTGAGTACGCGGCTGCGCGCGATCTTGCGCGCCGAACGGGCGCGCGGGTCGGGCGGCGCCCACCGACTGTGGCGAGCGCCGAATGAGGATTGCCACCTCAATACCGACGCTACCGCCCCCTGCCCGGGTGCCGGTCCCTCAGCGGCCGTGCCTGGACCGGCCGTACCTGGACCGGCCGTACCTATACTGGTTGGCAATTAAGCTTTATGTCTTCGAAACTTTTCGCTCTAGCGCTTTGGTTTCGGCCTTCCGGGGCCTGCGCTATCCTAGATTCCTGGTCGCGAGGGGGGCAATTCCTATGAACGGTCACGTCACTGGCAGATGCATACCGGCCTCCGGACACCCTGTAGCCCTGGGGCTGGCCTTTCTCCTGTGCGGCGCGCTGCTAGTCAGCGCCTGCGATACCACGGCGGCACGCGACACCGGCGCGAGTCGGGCGGGGCAATCCGGCGATTCCGGGCAGTTCTATATCGTCGACTGCCTGCTACCCGGCCAGGTCCGCAAACTGGGGGGCAGCTTTAGCTACGTCACCCAGCGGCGCCCCATCAAGACCGCCCAGAGCGACTGCGAGATCCGGGGCGGCGAATACGTCGCCTACGACCGCGCCGACTACAGCACCGCCCTGCGCTTCTGGATGCCACTGGCGCAAAGTGGCGATCCCGCCGCCCAGACCTATGTCGGCGAAATCTATGAGAAGGGCCTGGGCCTGCAGCCCGATTTCCAGCTCGCCGCCCGCTGGTATGGGCAGGCGGCCGACCAGGGCTTTTCCCGCGCCCAGATCAATCTCGGCCACCTGTACGAAAAGGGCCTGGGCGTTACCCGGGACAAACAGCGGGCGCTCAATCTCTACCGCAGTGCCTCGGGCCTGGTCTCCGACAACCTGATGTTTGCGTCCTCGCTGGTCAGCGACTACGTGCCGCGGGGCGAGTATGAGGATGTGCGGACCGCGCTGGCCGAGGAACAACGGCGCAGCGTCGCGCTGGAACACGAACTGTCCAGGGTCGAGACCCAGCTGCAACAACAGTCCTCGCGCCTGCAATCCGCGCGCACCGAGCTACAGCGCACCGGCGGCCGTCTCGAGCAGGCCCTGGCCGCACAACAGGGCCTCGGGGCTGGCGGCGGCGAACCCTCGGCCCGCGAGCGGGAACTGCGGGCGCAGGTCGAGCAAATGGAGGGCTACCGCCGCGAACTCGAACTGCAGATGAGCCAGCTGAGCCGGCAAAACGCGGAACTGGGCAGCAGCCAGCAATCGCTGGTGGCGGAACTGTCCCGCAGCGAAGCGCAGCAGGCCCGCTACGAAGAGCAGATCGCGGAATTGCAGCGCCATCTGGGGGACTCCCGTCGCAAGGTTCAGCGTGCCGAGCAGGACCGGGACGAAACCAGCGCGGCCCTGACCCGTCTCAGCAGTAGCGCCGAGCCGCGTCTGCAGGCACTGCAGCGCGACCTCACGGCAAGTACCTCGGCACTGACCGACGCGCGCATGCGGCAGGCCGAGCTCGAAACGGAACGGGATACGCTGGCCGGCGAACTGGCCAGCAGCGAACGGCAGGTCTCCGACTATCGCCGCCAGCTGGACACCCTGCAGTCGCGGATCGCCGCCGAACAACAGCGCCTCGATCAGTCGAAGCAGCAAGTGAGCGCCCTGCGCGCGCGCCTGGCGGATCAACACGCCAGCCAGGCTGTACCCAACCAGGCCTTGCAGGCGGCGCAGCGGGAACTGGCGCAAAGAAGCGAGGCGCTGCTGGAGCGGCAGCGCCAGTATCGGCAGCTCGAGCAACAGCGGCAGGCGCTGGAATCCACCCTCGCCACCTCCGAACAGCGGCAACAGGCCTACCGCCGGCAAGTGGACGACTTACAACAGGCCCTGGCCGCGTCCGGCGCTGAACTGTCGGCGTCACGCGGCGAAGTCGAGGGCCTGCGCCAGCAGTTGGCGGAGCTGCAGTCCCGCGACGCCAGCCTCTCCCCGGAGCTGGCCCGCCTGCAGAGTGAACTGGAAGCCAAAAGCGAAGCCCTGGCCCGGGAAAAGATACGCTTCGCCGAACTTGAGAGCCAAAGCCACGCCCAGCAGCAACAGCTAACGCGGGCGCGCGAGTCCGCCGAACAGCTCGCCTCGCGGATGGCGGCGGCGGGCAGTGACTACCAGCGGGAGAAAAGCGGCATGCAGGCGATGCTCGCCGACCGCGAACAACAGTTCGAGGAGTTGCAGCATCAGCTGCTGCTGACCCGGGCCGAACTGCAAATGGCGCAATCGGAACGACAGCAGGCGCTGGAGCGACAGGACGCCTCCCACCGCAAGGCGCTCGAGCGCCAGCAGCGCGAGCTGGAACAACTGATGACCCAGCTGGAGTCCCAGTACGACCTGGTGAAATCGCAGCGCTCGCAGATTGCCGAACTGGAGCAACAGGCGCGCGAATACCAGTTCGAACTGTCCAGCGTCGACTCGCCAGCCGGCGAGTTAATTGCCATGGCCGACAACGTTCCCGCCATCGAGATCATCGAACCCCCGGTGGTACTGACGCGCAGCCAGGCCCAGGTGCGGCTGCGCAGCTTCGAGGGCGAGCGCCCGGTCATCGGCCGCATTACCGCGCCCGCCGGCCTGTTGTCCCTGAGTGTGAACGGGCAACCCGTGGATGTCACCGACAACAACCTGTTTCGCAGTTCGGTGCCCATCGGCGAGGACCCGACACCCGTCGAGGTGGTATTGGTTGACCGCGAGGGCCATCGGGCCGCGGTGTCCTTCGCCTTTGTCGACCAGCACACCATCGGCGAGCGCAACACCCGCACCCCGATTGTCGCCACCCAGCGCCACAGCACCCTGGGCGTTGGCTTTGATGTTCCGCTGGGCAACTACCACGCCCTGGTCATCGGCAACAACGACTACCAGCACATGTCCACCCTGGTCACCGCGGTGAACGACGCGCGGGAAACCGAGCGCCTGCTGCGCGACAAGTACCGGTTCAAGACCACCCTGCTGCTCAACGCCAGCCGCTACGAGATTCTCGCCGCCCTCAACCGGCTGCGGGAAACCCTGGGCGAGGACGACAACCTGCTGATCTATTACGCTGGCCACGGCCGGCTGGACGAACGCAACGGCATGGGTTACTGGTTACCCGTGGATGCCGAGCAGGACAACAACATCAACTGGATCTCCAACACGGCCATCACCGACATTCTCAATGCCATCGAGGCCAAGCACATCCTGGTGGTGGCGGACTCCTGTTACTCCGGCACCCTGACCCAGACACCTATCGCCAGGCTTGAAGAGGACATGGATGACGACCTGCGCAACGAATGGGTCAAGGTCATGGCCCAGACCCGGGCGCGGATTACCCTGACCTCGGGCGGTGTGCAACCGGTTCTCGACGGGGGCGGCGGTCAACACTCGGTCTTCTCCCGGGCCTTCCTCACCGCCCTGCGACAGAACGACGGCCTGCTCGAGGGCTACCAGCTCTATACCCATGTCCTCGAGCGCATGAGTCGCCAAAGCCCCGGTCTCGACCAGCCCCAGGTACCGCAATATGCACCGGTCCACCTGGCCGGCCATGAATCGGGAGAGTTTTTCTTCAAGGCAATCTAGCCCGCCGGCCGGCGCCCCGGGGTGCCGGCCGGCACCACCTTCCAGCCGCGAACCGCCCCCTTGCGGTTCTCCCGGGGGCCCAATCACCATTTCCCTACTGCGCCCGCATTGCATACACTCGTGCTATAAAACCGGTATGAACTGCCACCGGGCCTGCCCGGCGGCTGGATAAACAGGATGGCTCCTGCCCGTGGGGCACTGGAAGGGCACCTTGAGAGACCCGGACCAACTCGGGAAGTACACAATTCGCAGGATTCTCGGCGAAGGGGGAATGGGCATTGTTTACATGGGCATCGACCCTGACCTCAATCGCCCGGTAGCCATCAAAACCATTCGCCGCGGCTTGCTGCAGGGCCGCGCCGGCCTCGAACTGCGGGAGCGCTTCCGCAGGGAAGCCCAGGCCGAGGGCCGCATGCTCCACCCCAATATCGTCGCCATCTACGATTTCGGGGAAGACGACGAGGGCACCCCCTATTTTGTCATGGAGTACGTCGAGGGCCGCTCGCTGAAGGAGTTCCTGACCCGGGGCATGCACTTCAATCTGCAGATGACCCTGCACATTACCTCGCAGCTGCTCAGTGCGCTGGACTATTCGCACTGCCACGGCGTGGTACACCGCGATGTCAAACCCGCCAACATCCTGCTGACCGAGGAGGATACGGTGAAAATCGCCGATTTCGGCATCGCGCGCATGGAGGAGTCCGAATTCACCGCGACGGGCCGCGTCATGGGCACGCCTCAGTACCTGTCGCCGGAACAACGCGCCGGCCAGAAAACCGACGCACGCAGTGACCTGTACTCCACAGGACTGGTACTGTACGAACTGCTCACCGGAGAAAAACCCTTCGCCGGGCAAAGCCACCCGGGCAAAAACCACCGGCTCACCCCGGAGCACCTCGCCAAACTGGACAACCTGCCGCCGGACGTACTGCCGCAATTCAAGGCGGTGCTGACACGGGCCCTGGAGAGGGAGCCAGCCGACCGCTACCAGAGCGCGTCGGCATTTCTCGCCGACCTGGAACCGCTGATCGCCCGGCCGGAAACCAGCCCGCGGCGACGCAGGAAGCGCCTGTGGCTACCGGCCGTCGCCGTGCTTGTGGGAATCGGCGCCGGACTCCTCTGGTGGCAGCGGCCCCTGGTGGTCGGCTGGCTGCCAGCGGATGGCAACACCGCGAACACGGACCCGCGGGACAAGGTACTGTCGCCGGCGCAGCAGGAACGCGCGGGACGCCTGCTGAAAATCGCCGATATCCACCTGCGGGTAGGGCGCCTGATACTGCCGGAGGGTAGCAATGCCTACGCGGCCTACCAGATGGTGCTGGAAGTCGACCCCGGCAATGCCGAGGCCCGACGGGGCTTGGCCGAGATCCAGGATCGCCTGCTGCGGAAATTGCAGCAGATGATCGAGCAGGGGGAGCTGGAAGCCGCCAGGAGCCAGCTGTCACTGGCCCGCCGCCTGTTCCCGGACAATGAGGCCTTGGCGCAACTGGAAATCGCGCCCGGGTGAAATAGCTTGCCGGGGGCAGCTCGCGCGCACGGCCAGTACGGCTCGGGGGGAGCAAACGCCGCCCCCGCTTGACGGTTTCACTCCCCGGGATAGAACGTCAGGGTTTCATCCAGGCCATCGCGCGCGGATGCCAGCGGCCGCGCCAGGATGAAAGTGATGTTGTCCCGCGCCGCCCGGGACAGACAAAGCTGCAACAATTGCAGCGAGCTGAGCCACAAATCCGCGGCCTCCATCGCCTGCAGCAACTCCGCGGCACTCACCTCGTTGTAGAGGCCGTCGCTACACAGCAAATAGGTGTCGCCGGGACAAACATCGAACTCGTCCGCGGCCAGCTCCAGTCGCGGCGAGGCGCCCACGGCCCGGGTAATGATATTGGCGGCGGGGTGCTGGCGGGCCTCTTCCGAACTCAGCGCACCGACGCGCACCAGCTCGGCCACGCGGCTGTGATCCTCGGTCAACTGCCGCAGTTGCGCATGGCGGACGCGGTACAGGCGCGAATCGCCCGCCCACACACAGATCGCGCCCGCCTCCACCACCAGCATGGTCACCACCGTGCTGCCCACCGTCCGGCCCGCCTGGTGCCGGGCGGCATAGTCGATAACCTCCCGGTGACAGCGCTGGATAGCGTCCTCCAGAGCGCGGCGCGCCTCCGCGAGGCCCGGTGCGACGGGCAGGGCCAGGGCGCCGAGCCCGTCCACCAGCATCCGGCTCGCGACTTCCCCCGCCTCGTGCCCCCCCATGCCGTCGGCCACCAGCAGCAGGGGAAAGCGCTTGTCCACCAACAGCGCATCCTCGTTGCCCGGACGCACATTGCCGCGGTGGGTCTGGGTCGCGATCTGCCATTTCATTCCATTCACTCCGCTGATTCACCCGACCGGCGGGCCGGGGCAGTGTCTTGCCTGGCGCCCGGGCGCCGCCAGGGCGGCCTCCTGCCGCGCCAGCAGGGCGGGCCAGAGCGCCGACCAGCAACAGCCGTGATCCTGGCCCGGCGCCACAAGCAGGCGCGCCCGCCCCTGCCTGGCCACCACCGGGGCGATCATCTCCCGCGTGATGTTGGCATCCTCTTCCCCCAGAACATGCAGCTGCCAGATCGAATCCGGCAGCGGCGGCTCCCGCGCCGGACTGAGGGAGCCCTGCAGGGGGGTGTAGTGGTGCGCCAATGCCCAGGCATCGGGGTCCAGGTTGCCCGCCAGGGTAAGGACCGCCGCCACGTCGCAACGCCGGGCGGCGAGCAACATCGCGAGCGTGCCACCGCCACTGTGCCCGATCAGGACGATTTCGTCGTAGCGGGACGCATAGTGCTGCAATACCCGGTTCAGGCTGACCACCACCTCCGGCGCGTAGCGCTGCCAGGTCCACCACCGCGGTTCGCATCGGACATCCGCGACACGGTGATAACAGGGCCGGCCCAGGTACAAGGCGGGTTGCGGGTCGAGCAGCATCAGTTGCAGCATCAGTGGCCGCTTGGAGGTCGGATCCATGGCCACCTCGTGGCGGGTTTGCCAGGGTGTCCCGTCCCCCTCGAGGTAAACATGCAAGCGCCGCCCCCCGGCTCGATTGCGATACACCTGGTGCAGAAAGGGGTCGCCCCTCACCACCTCGCCGGACAGGCCGTGGCGCGCCGCCAGCTCCCGCGCCGGAGGCGTGGCGCAGGCGACAAGTCCCAGCAGCAATGCCAGACCCAGAACCGCCGCGCCAGCGCTCCCCCAATCCGGCCGGGGCTCAGACATCGTCGCACCCCGGATTGGGCCGCAGGGCCTGCAGTCGCCGCTTCAGGTCAGGGTCCGCGTTCACGGCCAGCAGGGATTGCAGGCGGCCGCGCTGGTAGGCCCGTTCCTCCCGCAAACGGCGGGGCAGGTACCGGGAGTACAGCGCCGCCGGCTCACCCACCGCCGGGGATTGAGCCGCCAGCCGCGCCAGGGCGCGGCAGGCGCCTTCCAGTTCCGCGGCACGCTGGCGGAACTCCTCGCTGCTTCCCGGTCGCTGCCGCAGGGCGCTGGAGATTCCCCCGCCCTGTCGGTAGCCGCGCCACAGCCCGGCCAACTCGGCCAGCACTTCACCGGGAGCGGAGGCCAGCGGTGGGTTGGCGGCCGCGAGATCCGCGGGCAGTCGCGCCCAGTAAAATGCGTCTTCCACGGGCTCCAGATCCAGGTAGTGCGCGACCAGCGCCGCTCCGTAGCGCGGGTCGGACCTCAGCGCCGCCAGCTTGTGCGACCCCTCGACAACACCCCGGTAGTGCGCCAGGGCCTCAACCCCCGCCGACCCGGACGCGCCCCGCGCCAGCGCGCGCATGCCGTTGAGGGCGTCGACCAATTGGCCCTCGCGCCAGGCTTCGGCGGCCCTGTTGTAGCGACGCAAACTGTCAACACCCATGACCTCCCGGTCGACCCGGTGGCGGGCCGCCTGTTCAAACAGGTCGGTGTGAAAAGAGCGATCGCGGAGCACGGCAAAGGCTCCCCACTGACGCGTGTCGCGCAGGTACAACAGGTCCTGCAGCCGGTTGGCATCTTCCAACAGGCGCCGCGTCTCCACGTCCGAGGGTTGCGCCCGTTGCAGGCGCAGCAATTGCGCCGGAAGGGCCGCGACCTGGCCGGTCGCGAGATGCTCCCGCACCAGGTCCATGGCGGCGGGCGCGGGGGGCGTTTGTGGCGGCGGGACATTGCCTTGAAGAACCAGCCACGCGATATAGATCATCGCCGGCGTCAGGCCCGCGAGAACCAGCCACACCCTGAGGCGCCGTCGCCTGCCGCCGCCACCGCCCGCGTGGGGCGGGTGCAGGCGTGTCGCCAGAGGCGCTTGCGAGCGCGACCGGTGTTGCGCGCCTGTCTGCGCCGGGGATCCGTTATCCAGAACGGTGGCTCCGCTATCCCCGCCGCGGTCCGCGGATAACCGGGTTTCCCCGGGAACCGCAAACAGGGGGCCCGTGTCGCGGTTCATCTGCGTGGCGTCACCGCCGTCGAGCATCTGCGCGCGCCCCTCCGCGGGCAAAAGCCGTGTGACCTCCCGCTCATCCGCTTCCGCCGTCACTAGCCGGGTCTCGTCCCCTTCCCCCCCGCTCGCGGGTGCGATCGCCGTCGCCGCCGGGTATTCCCCATCGCCCCGGGCCAGGCGGGTAAGCGCCTGGTCCACGCTTTCGCCGTGCATCGCCCCGGTGCCGGAAGGTTGTTCCTCGGGGTAGAGATAGATCTCCGTGGCGCCCGTGCTGTCCCGATCGACGGCGCCCGCCACTTGCCAGGTACACGCACCCACCTGCACCAGGTCATGGTCGAACAGCTGACAGGGGGTCTCGCCGACCGGCCGGTCATTGATCCGGATCGCATCGGCGGCGCCCAGCCGCTGCAGCAGCACCGCACCCTGCGCTTCGTAGACACAGGCCCGCCCCGCCGGCGCGGCATCGGGCTGTACGCCGACGAACGGCGCCTCGCGGTCCAGCAGGCAGGCCGCGCCCTCCAGCTCGAGATCGGTTTCGGTTCGCGCGTCCACCACCCGCAGCACCAGTCGCATACCGGTCTCCCGCCCGCGGCGCCCTATACCACCGGCGCCGGGCACATCAGCTGCGCCGCGCCACCTTGGTGGCGAGTATGGAAATCAGAATGCCCAGCATGAGGTAACCGGTCACGACCTCCACCATGACCAGCGCCGCCGCCAGCGGCGTGCGCGGGGTGATATCGCCGAAGCCGAGGGTGGTGAAGGTCACCACGCTGTAATACATCATCGAAAACAGGCTCCAGGGCAGCGTATCCGGGTGGCTGAGCGCGAAGGCCTCGCGGCCGAGGCTGTAGAAAACCAGGCCGAAAAATACCGCCAGGGTCGCCGACCACACCACGACCCGGGTCATCGAACGGCCGCAATCGGTCAGCCCACGCCACAGGGCGTAGTAGTACGGGTGGGCTGCCTTGAATTCCTCGATATAGTCCTGGTCCTGCGCGTGTCGCTTGAAGCGGCTGCTACCGTAACAGCTATCGACACGGATACCCTGGAACCGCGCCTTGCGGTCGTAGCGAATGCCGTCCACCTTGGCGTTGGCCAGGTTTGCCGACTGCAACGCCGCCCCCGAGACGTCCGCCCGGCTGAGCGTCGCTTCCTCCAGGTTGGCGTGAATCAGGTTGGCGCCCCGCAGATTGGCGTCGCTGAGATTGCAGCGGCGCAGATCGGCCTGGCAGAGATTAGCGCCGCTAAAGTCCAGCGCCGACAGGTCGGTATCCGCCAGCTTGGCGCGCTCCAGCATCACCCCGGCCATTTCGGCCCCCGCCAGGTTCGCCCCGGTGAAATCGGAGATATAGCAGTGGGCGCCAGCCAGGAGGGCATTGCGCAAGTCGGCGTCCCGGAACCGCGGGCCGCGTCGAACCTGTCCCAAATCCCCTGATGAAATGACGCCGGTCAGATTGGCGCCCAGCATGTCGGCGCCGCTGAAATCGGTCAGCATCAGGTTGGCCCCGGACAGGTTGGCGTCCTGCAGGGAAGCGTCCCTCAAGTCGGCGTGTATCAGCCGCGCTCGGGACAGGTCGGCATTGCGCAACAGCACGCCGCGCAGCACCGCGCCGCTCAGATCGGCGCCGGCCAGCTCCACGCCGTCCAGTTCCGCGCCCGACAAATCCGCCCTGGCGCCCTGCTGGCGCTCGCTCTGGAGCCAGCGCTGGTGCTGCCCGAGAATGTGAGTGAGTTCTTCGTGCCTACCCATAGCACGGCTCCGTGCACCGCCTAGCTTCAGGATAGCCCATAATGGCATTGTCGGACGCGGCGCCAGGCGCCCCGCATTGACTTGCGGGGGCACATATCGCAGGCTTGAAACGACCCCCTCTTCCCGCGTGCCGCCGTGGTCATGCCCGAGGTGCCCCCATGCTAAAGCTGCAGTTTCGCGACAACCCGGAACGAGTGATCAAACTGACGGTGGGCACACTGACCCTGGGCCGCGATCCCGGCAACGACCTGGTCGTCGACCAAGCCTCGGTCTCCGACTTCCACGCCGAGATCGTAAGCGGGGCCGATGCGCCCTATATCGTCGACCTGTTGAGCGCCGCCGGTACCTTCGTCAACGGGCAACCGGTGGCCGGTCGCCACACCCTGAACGCCTGCGATGTCATTCGGCTTGGGGCCGTGGATTTGCTGGTAGTCGACCCCAAGGCGCAGCGCGGTGAAGGCTGGGCCCTGCGCACCGCGTCGGGCGAGCTGGCCAGCCAGCTGCACCCCCTGCAGGCCCATACCGTCGTCGGCAGGGAAGCCGGGTGCCAGCTGACCATCGACGACAACCTGCTCTCGCGCCGGCACGCCGAACTGTTTATCGAGGGAGACCACCTCCGGGTCGTCGACCTGGGCTCATCCAACGGCACCTTCGTGAACGACCAACGAATCAGCACCGGCGTCGCCCGTCCCGGAGATGAACTGCGATTTGACCAACAGCGCTTTCTGGTGGTCGGCCCGGCCGTGGCCCGCGCGCCCGAAGACGCCGCCGATCGCACGCAGTTGCGAGATGATCTGGAAGACCCCGCCAGGGAAGACTCCCGCGGGCAAGAACCACGGGAGCACCGTCACCGGACGGATTCGGGGGCGGTAACGGAGCCCGAACAGGCCCGGTTCCACCTGCTCGCCGGGGCTGACCAGTCCGGCCCCCGGGATGTGCCGCTATTGCTCGATCGACACTATCGCATGGGACGCGCCGCCGGATGCGATATCCACCTGGAGGATAGGAGCGTATCCAAGTGCCATGCCGAGCTGCGCCACACCGACGGACAATGGCAGGTGCTCGACACCGGTTCCAGCAACGGCATTCTGGTCAATGGCCGCAGGGTCGTGGAACACCACCCCCTGGAGGATGGCGACAGGCTGCAGCTGGGCCGCCTGTGCTTTGTCTTCCGGTCACGGGACTGAACCGGGCGCGCCGCGGGTACGGGACGCCAGGCGGACTTTATCCATTGCCCCGCGCTACGATACTGCCGGCGACGAAATTATCCGACGGCAAAGCCCAGAGTGACGGCCAGGGCGGCCGTGGCCAGCACAAAGCACCCAATGACCATCGCCAGCCGGCACAGCGTGCGCCGATCCTCGAGCGTGTCTTCCTGCAACAGGTGTGTGGTCATATACCTACCCTCTCATCGCGGGGAACCGCTGCCAGTCTGTTCCCGCAGCATGGGTCGACGGGGTCGCGCACGCATTGATCCAGGTCAAAGCCAGTCAATTCAGGCCCTGGCGGCGCGGGTCAATGAGCGACCGACAACCGAGAAACCCCGCATGCGCGCGATTTCGCGCACACCTGTGGCGTGAAAAGGGCCAATCCGGTATTTTGCAGGGACGGATACGCGCTGGCCCCCACCCTGCCGGGTATAGCGCCGGCACCACACAGACAAGCCGAACCGATGGCCTCGATGGACATTCCGGGATACGACATCTACGAACAGCTGGGGCGCGACGGCCCGGCCACCGTGTACCGGGCGCGGCATATCACCCTGGACCGGGAGGTGGCGCTCAAGGTCATCGATACCGAACGCGTCGCCGACCCGTCCCTCGCCGAGCGTTTCGTCCGCGAGGCCCGCGTCTGCGCGGGGCTGTCGCACCCCCATATCCTGCGGGTTTACGACGTCAATGCGCACGGTAGCCTGAACTACATTGCCATGGAGCTGGCGCGCGACGGCAACCTGGCAGCGATCATCCGCGGCGCCATGCCCCAGCGCACCATCCACCTGCTGATGCGGCAAATGACCGCGGCCCTGGATTACGCCGCCGACAAGGGCTATGTGCACGGCGATATCGGGCCCGGCAACATCCTGATGCGCGCTCCGGAGGACTTTGTGCTGGCGGGCTTCGGCATCGCCGAGGCCGCGGGCGCCAGCGAGCGGACAACGCGGGCTGGCCCGCCGGCGGGCACCCCCGGCTACATGAGTCCGGAACAGGCCGGGGGCGCCGTGCCCGACCGACGGTCCGACCTCTACAGCCTGGCCGTGGTGTGCCGCGAGATGCTCACCAAACAGGTGCCCCGAGAAGCGGACTCCGCGGCCGGGCACCTGGCCGGCGAAGCACCCCGTCTGCCGGGGGAGCTCGCGGTCTACCGGTCCTTTTTCGACCGGGGCCTGGCCAGGCGCCCCGAGGATCGCTTCCAGAGCGGCGGGGAGATGTACCGGGCCCTTGCGGAGGTGCGCGATCATTGTCGCGACGACGAGGTACTCAGCGGCATCCGCAACGAGCCGCGGGTCACCGCCCCCCGCCGGCGGCGTCGCGGTGCCGGCGGGACCGCCCTCGCGATCCTGGCGCTACTTCTGGCCGGCGGCGGGTATTACTACTGGCAACACACCGGCCCGGGCGCTGCGGGCGCTCTTCCAGCGGCTGGCGTCCCAGCGGCTGGCGTTCCAGCGGCTAGCGATCCAGCGGCCGGCGATCCGGCGGTCGGCGAACCGGCGGCGGCTGGCGACCACGCGGCGGCTGGCGGCAAATCCGTCTCGGCACCGGCGTCGGGCCCCGATGGCGAAGCGGCACGGAGCGAGCTGGACGAGGCCGTGGAGAGCCTGGCCACCTCGGCCGCGGAAGCCGCGGCGGTGGGGGCGTTCGACCGCGCCGACAGCGCGCTGGCCCAGGCCCTGGCCCTGGCGCCCGATCGCGAGGATTTGGCCCAACGGCGCGCGGCACTGCCGGCGCAGCGGGCGGAGTGGGCACTGGCCCGCCGTATTGAAGCGGGGCAACGCCTGCTGGCGCAAGGGGAGTTCACAGGCGCGGCGGCACAATTTCGCGGCGCGCTTGAGCAGGCCCCGGCGTCGGCCGGGGCGCGAAAAGGGCTTGCGGCCAGTGCCGCCGGGATACTGAAAGCCGCTCGCGCCGACGCGCAGCGGCACCGCTACGACAGCGCGCGGGAAAAACTGGCTGCGGCCCTGGCCTGGCAGCCCGACAACACCGGCGCCGCTGCCTTGCAGGCGGAACTGCCCGCGCTGGAGCGGGCCTGGAGGGACGAGCAAGCGGCCATCGCCCGGCGCGAGGCGGACGCCGACCGCCGCGCCAATTCCACGGTGCGGGCGATCGCCGATGGCGATCTCGGTGCCGCGCGACGCCACTACACCGCCCTCTCCAGTGAATACCCGGACATGGAGGTCACCCGCGACGTGCGCCGGCGCCTGCTGGCCGCCTACACCGCCGGGGTCAAGAAAGCCATCGAGGTGCAGTCCTACGATACCGCGCAGGCGCTGATCGACGAGGGCCTGGTGATCGCCCCGGAACTGGCGGTGTGGGCGCGGCTGCGCGAGGAAGTCGAGGTCCTCGAAGCGAGCGATCACCGCCGCCTGGGCGCGTATTGAACCACCCCCCAAGAACAAGCCACAAGGAAGCGATTCATGAGCATTAGCCGCCCCCACCACCCCCCTTTCGCGCTCGGGCGGGCCCTGTGCCGCTGGCTGTGCGTCGCCGCGCTGCTATTCCCTGGCGGGCTGTGGGCCCAATCCGCTTTCGTGCCGCCGCAGAACCTCCACCCGGAGAACAAGCCCGCCCTGGATGCCGGTTTCGACATGGAGGCCTGGCTGGTCTACACCTACGAGATCGATACCGATGGCAGGGTCGTCAACGCCACCATCCACAGCTCCAACCAGGTGGAGGCGGTGAACCGGCGCATGCTGGAACAGATCGAGGCCATGCGCTTCCGCCCCGCCACCCGCAACGGCCAGCCGGTCAAGGTACCGGTGGGACCGGTGATCTACACCTGGATTCTCGATATCCCCCGCGAAATGCGCCCCCGCTTCGGCGACGTCTACGACCGGGCCTGGGAGCACTTTCGCGCCGGGGACTACGACCAGGCCTTCAAGCTGGCCGCGCAACTCAAGGAAATGCCCGGTCGCAACGGTTTCGAGGAAGTGAAATTCCAGATCCTGGCCGCTTCCATCGCCAGTCGCTGGGACGATCCCGCGGCGGAAATGCAGCACCTGCAGCGCATCGTCGAGTTCGAAAACCTGGCCGGGCGCAACGGGTTTAGGCACCCCTACGTGGACCCCGACCAGTTTGCGCTTATCCTGGAGCGCATCCACAGCCTGCAGCTGGCGAATAACCAGCTCGCGGACGCCCAGGCCACCTTCAACCGCATTATGATGCGCGGCACCTCGGAAGAGGTTACGCAACGGGTGCAGGCCGCGCAGCAGGCGGGCCAGGCCGATTTCCTGGCCACGGCCAGGGCCGACAGCCAGGGCGAACTCACACCGCTCTACCGGGGCGGCACGGGCAGCTGGGAGGCGCGCCTTACCCGGGACCGTTTTCGCCTCGAGGGCGTGCGGGGCGACATCGACTGGCTCTATCTTGCCTGCCTGGGCAACGAGAAGCGCCTGCCCTACCCCACCACCGAGCCCTGGTCCGTGCCCGGCGGCTGGAAGGAGTGCAAGGTGGAAATCAGCGGCCGCGCCGGCACCCGCTTTCAGCTGCGGCAATTGGCGCCTGGCGTGGACTGAGCGCGGCCTGCCTGATTACCGGGGCTGCATGCGCACAGCGCCGTCGCAGCGAATCACCTCGCCATTGATGTACTCGTTTTCCACGATGCTCTGGGCCAGCCGTGCAATCTCGTCCGGCTTGCCCAGCCGCGACGGGAAGGGCACATTGTCCGACAGCGCGGCGACGGTTTCCGCGGGCAGGGAATCGCACATGGGGGTATGGATCAAGCCCGGCGCGATGGTATTGACGCGGATGCCGTAGGCCGCCAGGTCCCGGGCCACCGGCAGCGTCATGCCCACGATGCCCCCCTTGGAGGCGCTGTAGGCGGCCTGCCCCATCTGCCCCTCGAAAGCCGCAACCGACGCGGTATTGATGATGACCCCGCGGGTGCCGTCTTCGGTGACCGGTTCCTGCCGGCTCATCACCTCGGCCACCAGCCGCAGGACATTGAAGGTACCCAGCAGATTGATATTGATGACCTTCTGGAACAGCTCCAGCGGAAAGGCGCCGTTGCGGCCCACGGTTTTCGCGGCATCGGCGACGCCGGCATAGTTGGAGCACAGGTGAATCGCCCCAAAGGCCGTCAGCGTGGTCTCGATCCCGGCGCTGACCGACGCCTCGTCGCAGACATTCACGTTGCAGTATATGACGCTCTCGCCAAGTTCTTCGGCGATGGCCCGGCCCCGCTCCTCGTTCATGTCGAAAATGGCGACCCGGGCACCCTGGGCACAGTAGCGGCGCACGGTGGCCTCGCCGAGTCCCGAGGCGCCACCGGTGATCACGGCTACCTTGTCTTTCAATTCCATGTGTTTCCTCCTCTCGCGGTGTGCTTTTCGCGCTGTCAGATTTCCTGCAGCAGTTCGCGGGCGATGATGACCCGTTGTATTTCACTGGTACCTTCGTAAATCGATGTCACCCGGGCGTCGCGGGCGTAACGCTCCAGCGGGACTTCCCGGGTATAGCCCAGGCCGCCCATCAGCTGGATCGCGGTATAGCACACCTGGTTGGCGGTCTCGGTGGCATGCAGCTTGGCCATGGCGGCCTGCTTGGAGTAGGGCAGCCCCTCCTGCTTCAGGTAGGCGGCATTCATCAACAGCAGGCGAGCCGCTTCCAATTGGGTATAGGCATCGGCCATCATCCACTGCGGGCCCTGCATGCTGGCGATCGCACTGCCAAATTGCGCCCGTTCCGTGGTGTACTGCCGGGCATAATCCATGGCGGCCTGCCCCACCCCGAGCGCCAGCGAGCCGATACCGATGCGACCACCGGCGAGCTCGCCCACGGCAATGCGAAAGCCATCATTGAGCTTGCCCATCAGGGCGGAGGCCGGCACGCGGCAGTCCTCGAAGATCACGGTATTGGTGGCGGAGGCCTGCTGCCCCATTTTTTCCTCGGCCTTGCCGATAATCAGGCCGGGGGTGCCCGCCTCGATCAGGAAACAGGAAATACCCCTGCCTTTTTTCGCTCCGGGATCGGTCACCGCCCAAACCACAAAGACACCGGCGTACTCGGCGCTACTGATCCACATCTTGGTGCCGTTCAGCACCCACTCGTCGCCGTCCTTCACCGCCGTGGTTTTCATGCCTGCTGGATCGGAACCGGCGCCCGCTTCGGACAGGCAGAACGCCCCGGCAGGATAGTCGCCGGCGCACAGTCGGGGCAGGTAGCGCAGCTTCTGCTCCTCGCTGGCAATGGCCTGAATCACCTCGCCCACCATGTTGGTGACCGACATGGTCACCGCCGTGGATGCGCAGGCCCTGGCCACCTCGGTGACCGCCAGGCTAAAGGCCACGACGCCGGCCTCGCTGCCGCGGTACGCCGAGTTGACGTTCAGGCCCATGAAGCCCAGCGCCGCCAATTGCTTGAGGTTATCCAGGAACAGGGCCCTGTCGGCGTCCTTGTCCTGGGCCCGGTCGAGTCGCGCGGCGACGGGCGCCAGGGTATTGCGCGCAAACTTGCGGGCCATGTCCTGGATCATGGCCTGTTCTTCGGTCAGTGAAAGTTTCATCGATTTCTCCCGGGTCTTGTGCGCGGCAACGGGGACGACAACGACATCGCCGCCCCGGAATTCCGAATGGGGCGTGCCCCGTTTCCCGCAAAGTGTCCAGCGGCAATCTTAGGCCTCGAATGCCGGTAGATACATGTCCAGGGCTCTCAACAAAACTCACATTTTTTTCCACTTATTCATGGCATATACTGGGTTTTTCCGAAGTCTTCTCCATTTAATGGTTATTTTTAGCCATGGCAACCGTTTCCAGCCACCACGCCCTCAGCAGTTTGGCGGGCGCCACCCGGCAAGGCCACACCCGCGCGGATTTACTCAAGGTAGTGGGCATCAACCCGCAACTGGCCTCCCGGCCCGATGCGCGGATCAACGACAACCAGATGACCGCCCTGGTGCAGCTGATCTGGGAGCGACTGGGGGATGAGTTCATGGGGTTTACCGAAACCCCCTGCAAGCGGGGCGCCTTTTCCTTCATGCTTCACGCCGTCCGCCGCTGCCACGACCTGCGCGAGGCACTGCGCATGGGGATGCGTTTCTACAATCTGTTCACCGATGACATTCGCACCGAACTGACGGAGGCCGACGACAGGGCGACAATCACCATCCGCTTTCGGCGGCCCGAACTGGACGACCAGCATTTCTACCAGGATTTCTGGATGGTGATCTGGCATCGCCTGGCCAGCTGGCTGTGCGGTATCCCCATCCCCCTCATTGAAACCGCCTTCGCCCAGTCGCGGCCGCCCCATGCCGCCGAGCTGATGACCATGTTCCCGGGCGAACACCGGTTCGAAGCCACGGCAAATCAGCTGGTATTTGCACCGGCCTACCTCGACAGCCCGCTGATTCGCGACAAAGCGGAGGTGGATGAATTCCTAGTTCGCTCGCCCTATAACCTGCTGACGATTCCCGGGCATGATCGAAGTCTGAAGACCCGGGTGGCGGGGCTCGTGACCACATCGCCGGCGGGCAGTCTGGAATTCCCCCCGCTGCGCGAAGTCGCCCGCCGCCTGCATATGTCGCAACAGACCCTGCACCGCCGCTTGCGAGACGAAGACAGCAGTTACCAGAAAATAAAGGACGGTATTCGCAGGGATCTCGCCCTGAACCTGTTGATCCAGGAACAGCGCCCGGTGTACGCGGTCGCCGAGGCCGTGGGCTTTGCCGATGCCCGCTCTTTTACACGAGCCTTCAAACACTGGACCGGAATGACGCCCAGGGAGTACTGCCGCTTTCTCTAAAACCCGGCCGCCACCGAGCCCACCCCAAACCAGTAAAGACAGAAAAAAATAGGGGTCGGATACCTAATTCCTGCGAAATTAGGTATCCGTCCCCTATTTCTAGCCGCCTGTTTCTTTGCTTGATTCCGCGCGGAAACAAAAAAGCCCGGCATTGGGCCGGGCTTTTTTGTGTTCGGGGTACGCCGAGGAGCTTACTCCTCGTCGCCCTCCACGTCCTCAACCTGCGGGCGATCCACCAGCTCGACATAAGCCATGGGGGCCTTGTCGCCGGCGCGGTAGCCGCACTTGAGGATGCGGATGTACCCACCCGGACGCTCCTGGTAACGCGGTCCCAGCTCGCTGAACAGCTTGCCGACGGCGGCTTTGTTGCGCACGCGGTCGAAAGCCAGGCGGCGATTGGCCACGCTGTCGTTCTTGGCCAGGGTAATCAGCGGCTCAGCGTAGCTGCGCAGCTCCTTCGCCTTGGGCAGGGTGGTTTTGATCAACTCGTGCTCCACCAGAGACACGGTCATGTTGCGGAACATGGCCTTGCGGTGGGAGCTGTTCCGATTCAACTGACGTCCACTGTGACGATGACGCATTTTTCCAATCCTATCTGTTCTGTGCTATCGCAGCACTGCTAACTGGTATCAGTACCGGGGCTGGCTCAGACGCTCAGCACCCGATCGTCGTTTTTCAGGCTGGCGGGGGGCCAGTTGTCCAGGCGCATGCCCAGTGACAGGCCGCGCGACGCCAGGACGTCCTTGATCTCGGTCAGTGACTTCTTACCCAGGTTCGGGGTCTTGAGCAGCTCGACCTCCGTGCGCTGGACCAGGTCACCGATGTAGTAGATGTTTTCCGCCTTCAGGCAGTTGGCGGAACGCACCGTCAGCTCCAGGTCGTCCACCGGGCGCAGCAGGATCGGATCGACCTCATCCTCTTCTTCCACGGACTCGGATTCGGACTCGCTCTCCAGGTCGACGAACACGGCCAGCTGCTGCTGCAGAATGGTCGCGGCGCGACGGATCGCCTCTTCCGGATCGATGGTGCCGTTGGTTTCGAGGTCCAGCACCAGCTTGTCCAGGTCGGTGCGCTGCTCAACGCGAGCCGCCTCGACCACGTAGGACACGCGGTGGATCGGCGAAAACGTGGCGTCCAGCTGCAGACGGCCGATGCTGCGGGTTTCCTCTTCCGGGTTCTCGCGGGAGTCCGCCGGAGAGTAACCACGGCCGCGTGCCACGGTCAGCTTCATGTTGATCTCGCTGCTGCCGTTCAGGTGGCAGATCACGTGATCCGGGTTGCGGATCTCGATATCGTGATCCACCTGGATGTCGCCGGCGGTCACGGCGCCCGGACCTTTCTTGGTCAGGGTCAGCTCGGCCTCGTCCTTGCCATTCATCACCAGGGCGACGCCCTTGAGGTTCAGCAGGATCTCGATCACGTCTTCCTGGACGCCCTCGATCGCGCTGTACTCGTGCAGCACACCGTCGATTTCCACCTCGGTGATGGCGCAACCGGGCATGGAGGACAGCAAAATGCGACGCAATGCATTGCCCAGGGTGTGGCCGAAACCGCGCTCCAGGGGCTCCAGGGTCACCTGGGCGCGTGAGTTGGATTTCTCTTCAACATTGATCACGCGCGGGGTCAAGAATTCATTTACTGCAGTCTGCATTCTGGCACCTGTAAAAGTAGTTGGTCCAAAGTCGGATTACTTGGAGTACAGCTCCACGATCAGGTTTTCATTGATCTCGGAGGACAGGTCCTGACGCTCTGGCTTGGACTTGAATACACCTTCCAACTTGTCCGCGTTCACTTCGATCCACTCGGGCTCGCCGCGCTGGGCGGCCAGGGCCAGTGAGGACTGCACACGCAGTTGCTTCTTCGCTTTTTCGCGCAGCGACACCACGTCACCGGGCTGCACCTGGTAGGACGGGATGTTCACGGCGCTGCCGTTAACCAGAATGGCCTTGTGGCTCACCAGCTGGCGCGATTCGGCGCGAGTGGAACCGAAGCCCATACGGTAAACGACATTGTCCAGGCGGGATTCCAGCAGTTGCAGCAGGTTTTCGCCGGTCGCGCCCTTCAGGCGGGCCGCTTCCTTGTAATAGTTGCGGAACTGCTTCTCCAGGACGCCGTAGATACGACGTACCTTCTGCTTTTCGCGCAGCTGGACGCCGTAGTCAGACAGGCGGCCGCGACGGGCGCCGTGCTGGCCGGGAACAGTTTCGGGTTTACATTTGCTTTCCAGTGCACGCACACCGCTTTTCAGGAACAGGTCGGTTCCCTCACGACGGGAGAGCTTACACTTGGGACCAATATATCGAGCCATGTCTAATCTTCCTGTAAGCGTTATACGCGACGTTTCTTGGGCGGGCGACAGCCGTTGTGGGGGATCGGCGTAACATCGGTGATGTTGCTGATCTTGTAGCCACAGGCGTTCAGCGCGCGCACAGCGGATTCGCGACCCGGACCGGGGCCTTTGACCTGTACGTCGAGGTTTTTCAGACCGTATTCCTTGGCGGCTTCGCCGGCGCGCTCGGCCGCGACCTGGGCGGCAAACGGCGTGCTCTTGCGCGAGCCACGGAAACCGGAACCACCCGCGGTGGCCCAGCTCAGGGTGTTGCCCTGGCGGTCGGTAATGGTGATGATGGTGTTGTTGAAGGACGCGTGTACGTGCGCGATCCCGTCCACGACGGTCTTGTTGACCTTTTTACGAGTGCTTTTGGCACCTGGCTTAGCCATGTTGTCATTCCTACTTTAATATCAACACTGCACAAAGGTGCAGCTACACTAAGGTTTTTTGTTCCAATAAATCATCCATGATTTATTGGAACGTCGCCCGGGAAATGCGGGCGCAGATACGCGGATCTGCTGGCATTTCCCGGGCTCGCGCCAACTTTTGGTTGGCGGCGGCACGTCCCTGCGCCGCTTTAGCGATGTTTCACTACCGGCGAATCGGTTTACGCGGGCCCTTGCGAGTGCGCGCATTGGTCTTGGTGCGCTGGCCGCGCAGCGGCAGGCTGCGACGGTGACGCAGGCCGCGGTTGCAGCCGAGGTCCATCAGGCGCTTGATGTTCATGGAGACTTCGCGACGCAGGTCGCCCTCCACGGTCATCTCGCCAATCTTGGTGCGCAGGGCATCCATCTGTTCCTCGGTCAGCTCCGAGATCTTTGCGCTCTCGGTGACGCCGGTCTCGGCGCACAGGCGGCGAGCCTGGGTCTTGCCCACACCGTAGATGTAGGTCAGCGAGATAACAGCATGCTTGTTATCGGGTATGTTGACACCGGCAATACGAGCCATCCGACTTTCTCCAAATACTCAGTTCTTCGCCTTCGACAGCGCAGCGCCAAGCCCCTGATTTGACTCAGATTTCGGGGGCAAGGCGCGAAAGGCGCAGCATTCTAGCGACATGTTCAACAAAAATCAACCGTCAGGCGGCATCTACCCGCCGGGCGGGGTCTCAGCCCTGGCGCTGCTTGTGGCGGGGATCCGTGTTGCAGATCACGCGCACTACACCGTTGCGACGGACAATCTTGCAGTTTCTGCAGATTTTCTTGACCGATGCACGTACTTTCATCTCTCTTTCTCTCCGTTCACCGGGCGGCGACTAGCGCACGCGTCCGGAAGCACCATAAGTTTTCAGGTTGGCCTTTTTCATCACAGAATCGTACTGCTGTGACATCAGGTGGCTCTGCACCTGGGCCATAAAGTCCATCACTACAACCACCACGATCAGCAGCGAGGTACCGCCCAGGTAAAAGGGCACGTTCCACATCACCACCAGGAACTGCGGTAGCAGGCAGACCAGCGCGATATACGCGGCGCCGAACACCGTCAGCCTGGTCAGCACGCCGTCGATATAGTTGGCGGTCTGCTGTCCGGGGCGGATACCGGGGACAAAGGCACCGGACCGCTTCAGGTTGTCGGCCACTTCCTGCGGGTTGAACATCAACGCCGTATAGAAGAAGCAGAAAAATACAATCAGTGCCGTGAACAACAGGATGTTCAGCGGTTGGCCCGGACCGATGGCCACGGCCAGGTCCTGCAGCCAGTCCGCGCCCCCGGAGGAGCCGAACCACTGCGCCAGCGACGCCGGGAACAGCAGGATACTGCTGGCGAAAATGGCCGGAATCACCCCGGACATATTCACCTTCAGGGGCAGGTGCGAGCTCTGCGCCTGGTACATCCTGCGGCCCTGTTGCCGCTTGGCGTAGTTCACCGTGATGCGGCGCTGGCCGCGCTCGATGAACACGATCATGTAGATCACGGCAATCGCCAGGGTCAGGATGAACAACAGCACGAGAATATTCAGCTCGCCCTGCCGCGCCTGTTCCAGCGACTGCCCGATCGCGGAGGGCAGGCCCGCCACGATACCGGCGAAAATCAACAGCGAAATACCGTTGCCGACGCCCTTCTCGGTAATCTGCTCACCAAGCCACATCATGAACACCGCGCCGGTAACCAACGAGGTGATCGCGATGACATAGAACAGCGGGGTCACGCTGTAGGCCATGCCCTGGTTGGCCATGCCCACCGTCATCCCGGTGCCCTGGACCAGCGCCAGCGCCACCGTCAGGTAACGCGTGTACTGGCTGATCTTGCGGCGACCGGACTCGCCTTCTTTCTTCAACTGCTCAAGCTGCGGAGTCACCGCCGACATCAACTGCATAATGATCGATGCAGAGATGTAGGGCATGATCCCCAGCGCGAGGATACTCATGCGCTCCAGGGCCCCCCCGGAGAACATGTTGGCCAGCCCCAGGATGGTGCCCTGGTTCTGGTTAAACAGGGCCGCCAGCTGGTTGGGGTCAATCCCGGGTACCGGGATATGTGTACCGATGCGATAAACGATTATCGCCAGCAAGACAAAGCGAAGGCGAGCAAAAAGCTCGCCCATGCCTGCCTTGCTAACGCCGGGCAGTTGACCTGTCGCCATTTAGTCCTCTACTTTTCCGCCTGCCTGCTCGATGGCTTCACGGGCACCCTTGGTGACCGCAATGCCCTTCACGGTGACGGCTTTCTTCAGTTCACCGGACAGGAACACCCGTGCGCGCAGCACGTCGCCGCGAATGAGATCGGCCGCCTTCAGCGCTTCCAGGTCGACCACGTCGCCGCTAACCGCATTCAGCTCGCCCAGGCGAACCTGCGCGGTGGTACGGGAAATACGCGAGGTAAAACCGTACTTCGGCAGACGCTTTTGCAGCGGCATCTGGCCGCCCTCGAAACCCGGCTTAACGGTGCCACCGGAGCGGGATTTCTGACCCTTGTGACCGCGCCCGGCGGTCTTGCCCAGGCCAGAGCCGATGCCGCGACCGACGCGCTTGGCATCTTTACGGGCGCCCGGCGCGGGTGCCAGGGTGTTCAGTCGCATTACTTCTGACATGATTTAGTCCTCAACCCGTACCAGGTAGTTCACTTTGTTGATCATGCCACGCACGGAGGGAGTGTCCTCAACCTCCACGGTGTGGCCGATACGGCGCAGGCCAAGACCGGCGACACAGGCCTTGTGGTTCTTCAGGCGACCGTGAACGCTCTTGATCTGCGTTACCTTGATAGTTGCTTTAGCCATGACAAGCCAACCCAATACTCAGTTCAAAATTTCTTCGACAGTCTTGCCGCGCTTGGCAGCCACGTCGTCCGGTGCCGCCATGTCGCGCAGGCCGTTAAAGGTGGCGCGAACCACGTTCACCGGGTTGGTGGAGCCGTAGCACTTGGCCAGTACGTCGTGTACGCCAGCGATTTCCAGTACCGCTCGCATCGCGCCACCGGCGATGACACCAGTACCTTCCGATGCCGGCTGCATATACACCTTGGAGGCGCCGTGGGCGGCCTTCACGGGGTACTGGATAGTGCCGTTGTTCAGCTCAACCTGGATCATGTTGCGACGGGCGGCTTCCATGGCCTTCTGGATGGCAACCGGCACTTCGCGGGCCTTGCCGCGACCGAAACCCACACGGCCATTGCCGTCACCGACCACGGTCAGGGCGGTAAAACCGAAGATACGGCCGCCTTTGACCACTTTAGCCACACGGTTGACCTGAACCAGCTTTTCCTGGAGGTCGCCGTCCTGCTGCTGCTTTTTCTGATCGTTAAACGCCATATCTATAACCTAGAATTCCAGTCCATTTTCACGGGCGGCGTCGGCCAGGGCCTTGATGCGTCCGTGGTACTTGTAACCGCTGCGGTCAAAAGCCACTTTCTCGATACCCGCGGCCTTGGCACGCTCGGCGACCAGTTTGCCCACGGCTGCCGCGGCGTCGGCGTTCCCGGTGCTGCCGCTACGCAGGCTGCTGTCCAGGGTGGAAGCGCTGGCCAGTACCTTGTCGCCGGCAGGCGCGATGACCTGGGCGTAAATATGGCGCGGAGTACGGTGTACACTGAGGCGGGTCACGCCTTGGGTACGCATGCGGGCGCGGGCGCGACGCGCGCGACGCAGCCGTGAATCGTTCTTTGCACTCATCTCTAGTACCTACCTACTTCTTCTTGGCTTCCTTACGACGGACGAATTCGTCCGCGTAACGGATGCCCTTGCCTTTGTATGGCTCCGGCGGGCGGAATGCGCGGATTTCCGCCGCCGCCTGGCCAACAGCCTGCTTGTCAATGCCCTTGACGACGACCTCGGTCTGGGTCGGCGTCTCGGCGCTCACACCCTCCGGCAGCTCGTAGTCCACCTGGTGGGACAGGCCGACGGTCAGGTTAACCGAATTGCCGGAGGCCTTGGCACGATAGCCAACGCCGTTCAGCACCAGCTTCTTCTCCCAGCCCTCGCTTACGCCCTTGACCATGTTGTTCAGCAGCGCGCGGGTAGTACCGGCCAGCGCCTTGAACTTGTCGCTGTCGTAGGCAACCGTCAGAACGTTGTCTTCCTGGCTGATCTGCACACCCTCTCCCAGGGAGTGCTGCAGCGAGCCCTTGCTGCCTTTCACGGTCAGGTCGCGGCCGTTTACCTTGACCTCAACGCCGCCGGGCAGTTGTACCGGATTGTTTGCGACTCTAGACATGTTGGATGCTCTTTAAATCAATCAATCTTAGAAAACGGTGCAGAGCACTTCACCGCCGACGCCAGCAGCGCGGGCGGCACGGTCGGTCATCACACCACGGGAAGTGGACACAATGGCCACGCCCAGCCCACCGCGCACGGAAGGCAGTTCGTCCTTGGCCGCGTAGTTGCGCAGGCCGGGACGGCTGATGCGGTCGATCTCTGCAATAACGGGCTTGCCCTGGAAGTACTTGAGCTCAATGCTCAGCCGGGGCTTGCCGCTTTCGCTGGAAGCGTTGAAATCCGAGATATAGCCTTCTTCCTTCAGCACGTTCGCAACGGCCGCTTTCAGCTTGGAGCCGGGCATTTCGACCTTGGTCTTGCCAGCCATCTGCGCGTTGCGGATACGGGTCAGCATATCGGACAGCGGATCTTGCATACTCATGTTCGTTTCTCTCCGTTACCAGCTGGACTTAACCAGACCAGGTACATCGCCGCGCATGGCAGCTTCGCGCAGCTTGTTACGGCACAGGCCAAATTTACGATATACCGCGTGAGGGCGACCGGTGAGCTGGCAGCGACGCTGGCGGCGCACGGGGCTGGAATCACGAGGCAGCTTTTGCAGGGCGATCTGCGCTTCCCACTTGGCGTCGTCAGAAGCGCTTTCGTCCTTCAGGATCGCCTTCAGGGCAGCGCGCTTCTGGGCGTACTTAGCTACCATACGTGCACGTTTGTCTTCACGCGCAATCATCGATTTTTTAGCCATGTATAAAGCCTCTTAACCTTTCAGGGGGAAGTTGAAAGCGCGCAGCAGGGCACGGCCTTCATCATCCGTACGAGCGGTGGTGGTGATGGTGATATCCATCCCCCGCAGGGAGTCCACCTGATCGTAATCGATTTCCGGGAAAATGATCTGCTCGCTCACGCCCATGGCGAAGTTACCGCGACCGTCGAAAGACTTCGGGCTGATGCCGCGGAAGTCACGAATACGCGGAATCGCAATGGAGATCAGGCGCTCCAGGAATTCGTACATACGGTCGGAACGCAGGGTCACCTTGCAACCAATGGGCCAGCCGTCGCGAATCTTGAAGCCCGCGATGGACTTGCGCGCCTTGGTGATGATCGCCTTCTGACCAGCGATCTTCTCCATGTCAGCGACGGCATTTTCCAGCACTTTCTTGTCGCCCACGGCCTCGCCCACACCCATGTTCAAGGTGATCTTGGTAATGCGGGGCACTTCCATCACATTTGCCAGACCCAGCTCTTCTTTCAGCTGGGGAGCGATTTCGCTCTTGTACTTGTCTTTCAACGTTGCCATGTCTTCTACCTGTAAACTCGGTTAGCCAGCCCGCGGCGGACTCAGTCGATCGCTTCGCCGTTGGACTTGAAGATACGCACCTTGCTATCCCCGTCCACCTTGAAGCCCACGCGGTCGGCCTTGCTGGTGGCGGGGTTGAAAATCGCCACGTTGGACACCTGGATCGGGGCCTCGCGCTCCACAATGCCACCGGCCACACCCATTTGTGGGTTGGGACGGGTGTGCTTCTTCACCATGTTGATGCCGGCAACAATCACGCGATTGTCAGCGAGCACCTTGCGAACCTTGCCGCGCTTACCCTTGTCCTTGCCGGCGAGGATAATCACTTCGTCATCGCGCTTGATCTTCAA
This sequence comes from Parahaliea mediterranea, assembly GCF_017255185.1. Classification (GTDB taxonomy): domain Bacteria; phylum Pseudomonadota; class Gammaproteobacteria; order Pseudomonadales; family Halieaceae; genus JAFKCZ01. Next base: position 21,462 of record NZ_JAFKCZ010000001.1, on the reverse strand, counting down.
CATCTCTCTTCCTCTCCTCGGCCTGATCAGATAACTTCCGGGGCCAGAGAAATAATCTTCATGAATTTCTCACCGCGCAGCTCGCGAGTCACCGGGCCAAAAATACGGGTACCGATGGGCGCTTCCTGGTTGTTCAGCAGAACCGCGGCGTTGTCGTCGAACCGGATAATGGAACCATCAGCGCGACGCACGCCCTTCTTGGTGCGCACTACCACGGCGGTCATAACCTGGCCTTTCTTGACCTTGCCACGGGGAATCGCTTCCTTCACGGTCACCTTGATCAGGTCACCAACCCGCGCGTAGCGACGCTTGGAGCCGCCGAGCACCTTGATGCACATCACCCGGCGCGCACCGCTGTTGTCAGCGACTTCCAAATACGACTGTGTCTGAATCATTTTCTACTCCAAACTGCGGCATCTCGCCGCGCTATCCTGCGCTTAAACGACCTGGGTGGCGCTCTCTACAACTTCCTGGAGCTTCCAGGTCTTGCTCTTGGAGAGCGGACGGGACTCGATCACCTTCACGGTATCGCCGATGCCGCACTCATTGTTCTCGTCGTGAGCGTGAATCTTGGACGAGCGGGTGATGTACTTGCCGTACACGGGGTGCTTCACCCGGCGCTCGATCAGCACGGTGATAGTCTTGTCCATCTTGTTGCTGACAACCTTGCCGGTTGCCGTACGGATACGCTTCTCTGCACCTGACATGATTAGTTACCTGCCTTCTGTTTCAGCACAGTCTTGACGCGTGCGATGTCGCGCTGGTTCTGCTTGAGCAGGTGGGTCTGCCCCAGCTGACCAGTGGACTTCTGCATGCGCAGCTTGAACTGCTCTTCACGCAGGGTGAGCAGCTGCTTGTTCAGGTCCTCAGCGGACTTCTCACGCAATTCGCTTGCTTTCATCACATCACCGACCGTTTTACAAATGTTGTAGCAACGGGAATCTTGGACGCCGCGAGCTCGAAAGCTTCACGCGCGAGCTCTTCGGATACGCCTTGTACCTCGTAGAGCACCTTGCCCGGCTGGATCTGGGCCACCCAGTATTCCACGTTACCCTTACCTTTACCCTGACGTACTTCCAGGGGCTTGCCGGTGATCGGCTTGTCCGGGAAGACGCGGATCCAGATTTTACCGCCACGTTTGATGTGACGGGTCATGGCACGACGGGCCGCCTCAATCTGGCGCGCGGTAATGCGGCCGCGACCTGTCGCTTTCAAACCGTATTCGCCAAAGCTCACCTTGCTGCCGCGATGGGCCAGGCCGCGGTTACGGCCCTTTTGAGTCTTGCGAAATTTTGTACGCTTAGGTTGAAGCATCTGCGTAACCCTTAATTAGTTGCTGTCTTCTTGGCGCTGTCGGTCGCGTCTTCGGTACCGATAACCTCGCCTTTGAAAATCCAAACCTTCACACCGATGATGCCGTAGGTGGTGGACGCCTCATAGGTCGCGTAATCGATGTCCGCACGCAGGGTGTGCAGGGGCACACGGCCTTCGCGATACCACTCGGAGCGCGCGATCTCGGCACCGCCCAGACGGCCGCCAACCTGCACCTTGATACCTTCGGCGCCCTGGCGCATGGCGTTCTGTACCACGCGCTTCATGGCGCGGCGGAACATCACCCGACGCTCCAGCTGCTGGGCCACGTTCTGGGCCACGAGCTTGGCATCCAGGTCCGGCTTGCGGATTTCCTCGATGTTGATGTGCACCGGCACACCCATCTTTTCGGTCAGGGTCTTGCGCAGCTTGTCCACGTCCTCGCCCTTTTTGCCGATCACGATGCCGGGGCGCGCGGTGTGGATGGTGATGCGCGCGGTCTGTGCCGGACGCTCGATAACCACACGGCTGACAGAGGCGTGCTCAAGCTGCTTCTCGATGAACGTGCGAACTTCGAGGTCGCTGATCAGGTTCTTCGAGTAGTTCTTGCTGTCCGCATACCAGATGGAGTTGTGGTCCTTAACGATACCTAACCGGATGCCGACCGGATTTACTTTCTGACCCATGTGGTCTTCTCCTAACCTTAGCCTTCGCCGTCTGCTACTTTAACTGTGATATGACAGCTGCGCTTGAGAATACGGTCCGCGCGGCCCTTGGCACGCGGACGCAGGCGCTTCATGGTCATACCTTCGTCCACAAAGATGCTGGACACTTTCAACTCGTCCACGTCGGCACCTTCGTTGTTCTCAGCATTGGCAATGGCAGAGTCGAGCACCTTCTTGACAATGTGAGCAGCCTTTTTGGGGCTGAATTCCAGCAGGTCCAGCGCCTTTTCCACGGGCAGGCCGCGAACCTGGTCGGCGACCAGGCGAGCTTTCTGCGCGGAAATTCGCGCGCCTTTCAATCTTGCTGCAACTTCCATTTCCTTTAACCTCGCTTGAGACCCGCGCCCTAGCGCTTGGCCTTCTTGTCCACGATATGGCCCTTGAACGTGCGGGTTACCGCAAATTCGCCCAGCTTGTGACCAACCATGTCTTCGTTGATCAGTACCGGTACGTGCTGACGACCGTTGTGTACGGCAATCGTCAGGCCCACCATATCCGGAGATACCATGGAACGACGCGACCAGGTTTTGATCGGGCGGCGATCATTACTGTCGATCGCGGCCTCGACCTTCTTCATCAGGTGCAGGTCGATAAAAGGACCTTTTTTCAATGAACGCGGCACAATCTCTTTCCTCTAAATCTGGTTTAACGGCAACCGTTACTTCTTACCACGACGGCGGACAATAAGGCCGTCGGTGCGCTTGTTCTTGCGGGTCTTGTAACCCTTGGTCGGGGTACCCCAGGGGCTGACCGGATGACGGCCACCGGAGGTACGACCCTCACCACCACCATGGGGGTGATCAACCGGGTTCATTGCAACACCGCGAACGGTCGGACGTACGCCGCGCCAGCGCGCGGCACCCGCTTTACCCAGTTTGCGCAGGCTGTGCTCGGAGTTGGATACCTCGCCCAGGGTCGCGCGACAATCGGACAGCACCTTGCGCATCTCGCCGGAGCGCAGACGCACGGTGGCGTAGCGGCCTTCGCGAGCCACCAGCTGCACGGACGCGCCAGCGGAGCGTGCCATTTGGGCGCCCTTGCCGGGCTTCAGCTCCAGCGCGTGAATCACGGAGCCCACCGGAATGTTGCGCAGCGGCAGGCAGTTGCCGATTTTAATCGGCGCCGCGGAACCGGATTGCAGCACGTCGCCAGCCTTCACGCCCTTGGGCGCGATGATGTAGCGGCGCTCGCCGTCGGCGAACAGCAGCAGCGCGATGTGCGCGGTGCGGTTCGGATCGTATTCCAGACGCTCAACCTTGGCGGGAATACCGTCCTTGGTGCGCTTGAAGTCGATCACACGGTAGTGCTGCTTGTGGCCACCACCAACGTGACGGGTAGTGATCCGGCCGTTGTTGTTACGGCCACCGTTGCGAGACTGCTTCTCCAGCAACGGACTGTAAGGTGCGCCCTTGTGCAGCTCGTCGCTGACCACACGGACGACGTGACGGCGACCGGGGGAAGTGGGCTTTGTCTTCTGAATTGCCATGTTCAACCTACTCCTTATTCGGCGGAAGCAAAGTCAATTTCCTGACCCTGCTCCAGACGAACGTATGCCTTCTTCCAGGTCGGCTTGGTGCTGTAACCAAAGCGGTTGCGCTTGACCTTGCCCTTGACCTTCAGGGTGCGCACATTGTCGACCTTGACCTTGAACAGCTGCTCGACTGACTTCTTGATCTCGAGCTTGGTCGCATCAACGGCGACTTTGAACACATACTGGTTGCTTGCGTCCGCGATCACAGCCGCTTTTTCGGATACGTGCGGGCCTACCAGCACTTGAAATACGCGCTCCTGGTTCATCCCAGCATCTCCTCAAACTTCTTCACTGCGTCCACGGTGACCATCACCTTGTCATAGGCGATCAGGCTGACCGGGTCCACGCCGTCCACATCGCGCACATCAACTTTCTGCAGGTTGCGGGCCGCGAGGTACAGGTTCTCGCCAACCTCGGCGGTCACGATCAGCACGTTGTCCAGACCGTATTCACCCAACTGCTTGGCCAGCAGCTTGGTCTTGGGCTGCTCGATATCAACGCTCTCCACAACCATCAGGCGATCCTGGCGAGCCAGCTCGGAGACGATGGAGCGCAGCGCAGCGCGGTACATCTTGCGGTTCACTTTCTGGGAGTGATCCTGGGGCTGGGCCGCGAAGGTCACGCCACCGGAGCGCCAGATGGGGGAGCGAATGGTCCCCGCGCGAGCGCGACCGGTACCCTTTTGACGCCAGGGCTTCTTGCCGCCACCGCTGACAGCGGCGCGATTTTTCTGCGCGCGAGTACCTTGACGGGCACCCGCCAGGTACGCAGTCACTACCTGGTGAACCAGGTCCTCGTTGAATTCACGAGCGAAGGCAGCGTCGGAAACAGACACCTTGCCCGCTTCAGCATTGCCCGGCTTAACTACATTCAATTCCACGTTAGACCCCCTAACCTTAAGCCTTGACCGCAGGACGCACGATCACGTCTCCGCCCGGCGCACCAGGGACGGCGCCCTTGATGAGCAGCAGGTTGCGCTCGGCATCGACACGCACGACTTCCAGGCCCTGCGTGGTTACGTTCTCGGCACCCATGTGACCGGCCATCTTCTTGCCCTTGAACACCCGACCAGGGGTCTGGCACTGACCGATGGAGCCCGGCGCCCGGTGAGACAGGGAGTTGCCGTGAGTGGCGTCCTGGGTACGGAAGTTCCAGCGCTTAACCGCGCCCTGAAAGCCTTTGCCCTTGGATTTACCGGCGACGTCGACCTTCTGGCCCGCCTCGAAACGCTCAACGGTCAGCTCCGCGCCAACCTCGAAGGCCTCGTCGGAACCGTCCAGACGGAACTCCCACAGGCCGAGGCCCGCCTCGACACCCGCCTTGGCGTAGTGTCCGGCTTCCGCCTTGCTCACTTTGGAGGCCTTGCGGGAGCCCGCAGTGACCTGGATTGCGCGATAGCCGTCGCTATCTAACTCTTTGATTTGAGTAACGCGGTTTGGAGCAATCTCCACTACGGTTACTGGAATGGATACGCCGTCCTCGGTAAAAACACGAGTCATACCGGATTTACGGCCGACTAAGCCAATAGTCATTGTTGCTAACCTCTCAGTGTACGGGGCTTACCCTCTACGGCCAGCCCACTACTTCTTACAGCAAGGGCTGTTACACACCCGGCCGCACCGATGCGACCGGGCGGGTCTTGCTACGAGTTTTCGTTAACCAAGACTGATCTGAACTTCCACACCTGCTGCCAGGTCCAGTTTCATCAGTGCGTCCACGGTTTTTTCAGTGGGCTCCACGATGTCAAGCAGACGCTTGTGCGTACGAATCTCGTACTGGTCACGTGCGTCCTTGTTTACGTGCGGCGAAACCAGCACGGTGTACTTTTCCTTCCGCGTGGGAAGCGGGATCGGCCCCCTGACCTGGGCGCCAGTACGGCGCGCCGTTTCCACAATCTCCTGAGTCGAGGTATCGATCAGTCGATGGTCAAAAGCCTTTAGGCGAATACGAATGCGTTGATTCTGCACCTGACCAAACTCCAATTAATAAAAAAACCAGGAACCCGCAACGGAGCCCCCCGAAAAAAGGAACGCGAATTCTATAGACCGACCTGTGGGGTGTCAACCAGGCGATGGTAAATAGTTTCGGAGGATCCGACTTGTTTCCATGGGCTTTTGCCGGCGCGTATTATGGCAATTCGGCGGGGGGATGCAAGGGTAATTTGCCGGTTTTTTGATCGGGCCCGGGGACCGGCTCCAGAGAGGGCGGTCGGCTGGTCGAATAAATGCCAAAAAGCGGGGCCCGCTGTCGCCCCTACATCGCGGGCACCTGTAGGGCGCAATTTATTGCGCCGCTTTTTGGTCGAATGAATTCGACCCTACATGGCGCAGAGGCGCTACGGGGCGGCCGCTAGCCAGCCGACCTGCCAATAAACATATAAGAAACAAGACCTTTATAACTTGACCGTCCCGGCCCGCCGCCACACTATATTTCCACCATTGTTTTGCAAGGAGGCCGCCCCCGTGCAACACCAACCCCCCAGCCATTCGGTTTTCATGGGCTATCTGTTGTGGATCTTCGGTTTTATCGGCGCCCACCGCTTCTACTACGGCAAGCAAATCACCGGAACCATCTGGTTCTTCACCCTCGGGCTGTTCTTCATCGGCTGGATCATCGACCTGCTGCTGATCCCGGGCATGGCCCGCGATGCCGACTTCAAGTACGACAGCGGCCCCACCGACTACGATCTGGCCTGGATACTGCTCACCTTCCTGGGGGTGTTCGGCATCCACCGCTTCTACATGGGCAAGATATTCACCGGCCTGCTCTACCTGCTGACCCTGGGCCTGTTCGGCATCGGCCTGCTGTACGACCTGCTCACCCTCAACGGCCAAATCTCCGAACTCAACCGCCGACGCTAGAATAAGAAACGGCCCCTCACTGGCGCCAAAAACAGGGTATTGTGCCCTCTGTAGGGTCGAATTTATTCGACCAAAAGCGGTGCTCACGGCATCAATGGCCGAATAAACCCGGCCCTACATCGGTTAAGTCACTGCCATTCGGGACAGATACCGAATACCCGGGAATTCGGTATCCGTCCCCATGGTTTCAGGGCGCGGAGCTATCCCCCACCAGGATCAGCTTGCCGGACTCGGGGTCCCGGTACACCGTGCCCACCGACTGGTAGCCGCTGCCCGCCTCGCCCACGCCCCGGGGTAGCTGCGGCATCTCGGTGCCGCGCACCACTTCCTGCCCCCCGCTCGGCGCCTGCTGTTCGGGCAGCGAGCCGTAGCGGCTGGCCAGGGCGGCCATCAATCCGCAGGCGAAGACCAGCACAATATCAACCAGGTTGGACAAGCCGCCGAGGGGCTCCTCCTCCGGCTCGTCGAAACGGCTGTGGGTGAGCCCGCGGCGCGCCATCAGGCCCGCTCCCCGGCCGGCGCCGCGGCCTCGATATGTTCCAGGGCACGCTCATACCACAGGCGCCGTGCGCGGCCCAGCACGAAGCCGACGATGCCCGCCAGCAGGCCCAGGACGGTGGTGTCGAAGGCCACGCTCATGGCCGTGGCCAGGATGTCGAGCTCACCGCGACCGAGGGCCGCGAGGCCGGGCCCCAGCGGGATCAGCGTCCCCATCAGCCCCAACATCGGCCCGATGCGGGTGATGACATCCACCCGCTGAATGCGCCGGCGGCCCAGCCGCTCCACTTCCGCGGCGTCGCCGGCCGCCACCAGGCGCGGCAGGGCCAGCAGGCGCTCACCCGCCGCGGTGCCCAACTCCCACAGCGCCAGCGCCACCACCAGCATCAACGCGGCAATCACCGGCTGCAGCAGGATATTCACCAGCGGGTGCATCAGGGCTATCAATCCGGAATCAAACATGGGACACCTCTCCTGTTATACCTGCTCTCGCCGGCGCCGGGCACCGGCGAACATGCCGCCGGCGATCAGCAGCGCGGCGGCCAGCAACAGCCAGGGGGCCCGGTCCGCCAACTCGCCGGATTCGCGCGCCTCGCCCGACGCGTCATCGGCGGTTTTTGCCGGGGCCTCGCCCTGCGTCGCCCCGTCTTGCGCCCGCAGTTCGGCGATGGTCGACGCCGCCTTGTTCTCCGGCCGCCGGGGGGCGCCGCGCGCGGCCGCCATCGCCTGCCGCAAACCGGCCGCCTGGGCCTCGCCCAGCAGGGGCTCGATCCAGGCCAGCATCGGGTGATCGGGGCCGGTGTGCCCGCTGCCGGGCAGGCCATTGGCCGCCACCAGGGTGGCGAACTCCCCCGCCACCGCGGCCAGGGTTTCCTGGTCGGCCTCCCAGTAGCCCTTGTGGGCCGCCACCAACAGCACCGCCAACATATTGGCCTTGACGTGGGCATTGCTGCCCTCCCCCAGGAATTCATCCAGCCCGAGTTCGTACTTGTCCTGGAAGTAAACGGCATTCACCTCGTCCCAGGCCCAGGAGCGCACGATCTCCGGGTTGGTCACCTGCCAGCCCCAGAGGTATTCGAGGAACTCGCTACCCATGGTGCGGGCGCCGGCGTAGCCGTGTGCCATCAGCGGCTCGATCCAGGCCGGGTTGAGGAAACGACCGCGCAGCTCGGCGAGCAGGGCCGTCTCCAGCCGGTCGATGCGGGCATTGCCCGGGTCGGCGTGGTTGATCACCCGGTTGTCCGGCGCGCTGCCGGTCACCTGCTCCACCGCCAGGCTCAGGCCGCCGAGATAGTCGAAGGCATCGTTGTTGTCCAGCAGACCGTAGAGGTTGCTGGCCCGCCCCAGATAGGTCCGCTCGACGGTGGCGAGCCGGCCGCGAAAGTCCGCCTGTGCGGGCATGCCCTGCGTGCCCACCCCGTAGGCGTGCCCCATGCGGTTGAGGTAGGTTGCCGCGAGTTCGCCGCGCTCGCTCCAGCTCCCGGAGCGCTCCGCGAGGCGGTTGATGCCGGCGCCGTAGCTGCCCGGCGGGTCCCCGAATACCCGGTAGACGGCGCGCACCCCGGCCTCGGCGGGCGGCGCATTCCCCTCGAGCGCGGCGCGGGCGTCTTCCACCCAGTGCCGGGCCACCCGGTTGCGCGCCAGCGGCTCGTCGCCGGGCTCGCCCAGGTCCGCCACCGGCGCCAGGGCGGCTTCGAGCGCCGGCGCCAGGGCCGGGTAGTCCCGCACGATGGTCGCCGCCGAACCCTGCAGGGCCAGGCGCACGGACTTGTCGAGCCACACCAGTAGTTCGCCGTAGAGGTCGCGAAACAGGCCGGAGGTGGTAAACACCGCGTCGCGTCGCTCCCGCTCGCCGGACAGCGGCACCCGCTCCAGGCCCTCGACGATACCGCGGCTGTTCCACACCGGGCGCACCCCCAGCATGTCCATGCCGAAAGCCACCACGGCGCCCTCGTCGCGCACCGTATCCGAGGCCCACAGCACCACCGCCTCGCTGCCGTCGGACGACGGGCTCTGCGCCCGGGCCTGCGCCGCCAGCCGCGCCCCCAGGGCGTAGCCGACCCGGGTGGGCAGCAGGCTGCCGTTGAGACCGTGGAAGTTGCGCCCGGTGGGCAGCACCTCCGGGCTGCGCACCGGGTCATTGCCCTTGCCGGGGGGCACGAAGCGACCATCGAGCGCGGCCAGCAGCGCGTTCATTTCCCGCTCCGGCGAGTCCGCCAGGGCAACTCGCCACGCATTGCGATCGCTGTCCGGTGCGTCCTCGCCGGCCATGGATTCCACCATCATGTCCAGGGCCTCGGCGCTCCAGTCACGGCCGAAGATGTGCAGGCCATGGGGCATGAAGGCCTCCTGCATTTCGGTCAGGTAGTGGCCGACCTCGTGCACCAGCAGTTCGTTGTCGATCTGATCCAGCACCACGCTCTCCACCCCGTGCTCGGCGGCGATCTCCCCGGCGATCTCCGACTCCAGGTCCAGCACCGACAGCTTGCGGCGGATCTCGCCCACCGCTTCCTCCCGGGCCGGGGAGCCGGTGGTGGCGCTGGCCTCGAAGGATTCCACCAGCTGCCGCAGTTGCAGCAGTTCGTCGTAGAGCGGCGTGGTGCGCAGCGGCGGCGTGAGGTGGTCGACAATCACCGCCAGCCCGCGGCGCTTGGCCTGCAGGCCCTCGCCGACCCCGTCGACGATGTAGGGGTAGATGCCGGGCACGTCGCCGGCCACCAGGGAGGGATAATCCGAGGCCGTCAGCCCCAGGGCGCGCCCGGGCAGGAACTCGTAGGTGGAGTGGCGACCGAGATGGATCAGCGCGTCGGCCCCGAAATCCGCCTGCAGGTAGCGGTAGAAGGCCAGATACTGGTGCGGCGGCGGGAAGCTGAGGTTGGCGTGCAGCAACTCCTCGTCCACCTCCCACCCGCGCGGCGGCTGCGGGCCGACAAAGACCTTGCCGAAACGCAGCCCCGGCACCAGCAGGCTGTCGCCGTGGGTCATCACCCAGCCGGGGGGGTCGCCCCAGCCCCGCAGGCCCGGCACCCCGGTCGCTTCCAGTGCGCGCGCCAGGGTCCGGGCCTCGCCCCAGTCGCCCTCGCGCTCCGCAAGCGCGTCGAGCACCGCCTCCAGCTGCGCCAGCAGGTTCAGGGCGCGCTCCCGGGCCGGATGGCGGATGGCCTCGAGCACGTGCTCCAGGTCGTGGACCGCAGTGTGCACGATCTCCCGGGCCCGCTCCGGCCGCTCCAGGTCCAGGGCCTCGCGCACCCGCGCCAGCAGCAGCGCCACCGGGCCCTCGCTGACCCCCGCGCGCACGGTCTCCGGCAGGCCGTCAAACCACTGACGATAGGCGGCGCCGTCCACGCTGGCCACCAGTGGCGCCATGCGCCGCAGCGCCTCGCCGTTTTCCGGCAGATTGATGCCGCGTTGCTGGATCTGCTCCAGCAGGGCGTCCGGCGTGGCCGGCAGCTCGCCGGTATCGTAGCCAGCCGTCTGCAGGCGTTTCAGGATATGCCACAGGGAGGCCGGCACATCGAGGTTGTCTGCGCCGATATTGTGCCGCCCCGGGGGATGGTTGTAGTAGACGATGGCCACCCGCTTGTCGCCATTGGCCTTGCGCCGCAGGGCCAGCCAGTTGTCGATACGGCGCACCAGGCGCCCCACCTCGCCCTGAAGGGGGCGGGTCACGGCGAGCCGCAGGCCGGTCAGCGGGTCGATGCTCGGCGCCTCGGCGGCGGCAACCACCAGCGGCTGGCTCACGCCCTGGAACTCCGGCATGCCCACCCGGTAATGGACCTCTCCCACCGGAATGCCATCGCCGGACAGCCGCCACTCGGCCTCGGTGCGGGTCGCCAGGCGAATGGCGGACAACACCGGCACATCCAACCCCTCCAGCGCCGCGGCCACGGCTTCCCAGCCGTCGCCGCCGCCGACCACGAAGCCCTGCAGGCTGACGATGGCGCCCAGCTCCGCGGGGGCACTGATGTCAGGCAGGGACTCCACCGCGGTGAGACTGGCCGCGCCCCAGCGCGCCAGCACCGCGAAACACTGCGCCCCCGCCGCTTCCAGGCGCTGGCAAAGGGTGTCCAGCAGGCCGCGATTGCCCATCTGGTCACCGGCATCCGTATCCAGCAGGGCCACCGCGGGCGTCCCGGCCCGCAGGCCCAATTCGCCGGCCTTCACCACGCGGCCGTGCCGGTAGTAGCGCAGCGCTTCGCGGTAGATAGGCGCGGGCACCTCGACCGCCGCGCCGCTGCGGGCCAGCAGCCAGGCGATCAGGCCGGCGCTGTTCTCGCTGCCGCGGCTGTTCCAATAGGCGTGGCCAGCCAGCCAGGCCGCTTGTTGCGGAAAGCGCTCGCCCAGGCTGGTGTAGTGGGCCGCCGGATCGTCGCCGGCGCCGGGGTTGCTGGTGAGAGTGTCCAGCGAAGCCTTGTCCAGGCGCGCCATGGGCCGCCGCCCGTCGAGCTGGCTGAGGGGCAGCAGTTGCCGGTCGGAATTGACCACCAGCAGGGGGGTATCGGCCGCCAGCGGCGCGGCGGCGGCCAGGCGCTGGAGTCGCGGCACCACACTGTCGCCAAAGGCCGCCGCCAGCAGCACGGCGTCGGCGGCGCGCCAGTACCCGGCCAGCTCGGCATCGCCGAGCTCGTCCAGCTGGCTGGTGGTGCGCATCACCAGTTTGTGCCCGGGATGACGCCGGTCGAAGAGCGCGGCGCCGGCGGCGAGCTCCGCCGCCGAGCGGTCGGAGACCACCGCGAACAGGCTGGCGGCGAATCCGCGCCCGGATACCAGCACCAGCAACAGCGCCAGCACCCATCGCCACTGTCTGTATCCGCTTGCCGCCAAAGTGCGTGTGACTGTTTTCATTGTCCCAATCCCAATTCCCGTAAATCCTCGCAATTCCCCACCGCCCGCCGCAGGCGCTCGCGGGCATCCCGCTCCCGCCCCGGCGGCGGCAGGCCGAAACGCACCACCGCCTCGTCGCCCCGGGGGCCGTAGACCCGCAGCCACAGGGCCTGCCCGGCCGCGGCCACCTGCAGTCCCAGGGCGGTTTTGGCCGGCAGCGACACGCTGGCGAACAGACCGGCGCCGCGCACCGCGCGCCCCGGCAAGAGCGCCTGGATATCCCGCCGCCAGCGGTTCCCCACTTCCTCGATCCACAGCCGCTGCCGCGCCTGCCAGCGGGTATCCGCCAGCGCCGCGGCGCCAATCCAGCGCGCCGGGTGACTCACCGCCCAGGGATTGGTGGCCGCCGCCAGCGCGGCGATTTCGCGCCTCGGCGCCAGCGCAAAACCGAGCCGCAGCCCCGCCAGGCCAAAGAACTTGCCCACCGAACGCAGCACCACCACCGCCGGGTGCGCGACCGGGATCAGGCTGTCGCCCGAGCCGTGATCGATGAAGGCCTCGTCCACCAACAGGCGCCCGCCGCGCTCGCCCAGCGCACTCGCCAGTGCCAGCAGCGAGGCCGGGTCGAACAGCTCACCCAGGGGGTTGTTGGGATTGATGACCACCGCGTAATGCACGGCCTCGTCGGCAACCCGGGCTTCCAGCTCGGCCAGGTCGCGGTAGAACGTGCAACGGTGCCCCGCCGCCTCCCAGGCGGCGCGGTGCTCCTCGTAGCCCCAGCGGGGCAGGGCCACCGCGTCCCGCGGCCACAGGCTCGGCAGCAGGGCGATGGCGTGCTGGGAACCCGGCACCGGCAGCACGCCGCGTTCATCGCAGCCGTAATAGCCGGCGGCGGCGGCGACCAGGTCGTCGTCCGCCTCCGGCAAACGCTGCCACACGGCTTCCGGCACCGGCGGCACCGGCCAGCTCCGGGGACTGATGCCGGTGGACAGATCGAGCCACTGCTCGCGCCGGCCACCGAAGCGCGCCATCGCCGCGTTGAGGTTGCCGCCATGCGTCAGGGCCATCCGCCACCCCCAGCAATCCAATGCAGCGCACAGGCGAGCAGCACAAACAGCGCGGTGGCGCGCCACAGCAGGTAAACCGCCTGGGCGATATCCGCGGGTTCGGCCTCGCGCCCGAGCCCCAGCACCGGCCGGGGCTCCAGCTTGCCGTGGTACACCGCCGGCCCCCCGACCCAGATGGCCAGGGCGCCGGCGCCGGCGCTCATTACCGGCCCCGCATTGGGGCTGGCGGCCCGCCGCCCCTGGCGCAGCCAACAGCGCAGCGCCGGGCGGAACCGGCCCGCCAAGGCATAGAGCAGCGCGCAACAGCGCGCGGGCAGCCAGTTGAGCGCATCGTCCGCCCGCGCCGCCACCCGTCCGAAGTGGCAATAGCGGTCGTTGCGGTAGCCCCAGCAGGCGTCCAGGGTATTGACGAGGCGGTGGGCCAGCGCGGCTGGCGCGCCGCCCACGGCGAACCAGAACAGCGGTGCGATCACCGCGTCGCTGCCGTTCTCCAACACCGATTCCACGGCGGCGCGGCTGACGCCGCGTTCATCGAGGGCGCCCGTTTCCCGGCTCACCAACATCGCCACCGATCTGCGCGCCCGCGGCAAATCGCCTTCCACCAGGGCCAACTTCACCGCCCCCGCGTGCTCGGCAAGACTGCGGTTGCCCACACACAGATAGAGCACCACGACCCCCACGGCGGCGGACGGCAGTGGCGCGAGCGCCGCAAGCAACCACCACAGCGCCGCGCTGGGCGGCACCACCAGCAGCAGCCACGCCAACGCGCCCCGCCACACCCGCGCGCGCGCCGCCACCCCGGGCCGGTTCCAGCGTCGCTCCAGGGCACCGGCCAGGGCGCCAAAGCCCGCCAGCGGATGCCAGCGCCGGGGCTCTCCCAGCGCGGTATCGAGCAACAGGGCGAGGAGCAGCGACAAACTCACTGCCAGCCCCTCCCGCCCCGCCGGGCCTCCACTGCCTGCCCGCGCGCCACTACAGGCTGTAACTCAGGCCCAGCTGAAAATTCACGCCGTCCTGGTTGTAGCCCGCATTGAGCTGGTAGTCCTTGTCCAACAGGTTGTCGACCCGCGCCTTCAGCCGCAGCCCCTCGGCCAGTTCGTAGTGGGCGCGCACGCCGACCGTGGCGTAGCCCGGCAGGGACTCGCTGTTGGACGCGTTGGAGTAACGCTTGTCCTGGGCCTTGAGCGAGAGACCCAGCTGCCAGCGGCCGAGGCCGCGATCGAGATTGGCCACGAAATTGGACCGCGCGCGATTGGGCAGCAGGGTATCGCTGCCGTCGTCCCGCGCCTCGACATAGGTATAGGAGGCCTCGAGCCGCCACTCGCCCCACCGCGCCGTGGAGATGAATTCGCCGCCGCGGATGCGGGCGTCGGCGACGTTATAGGGCCGGTAAACGAAATCCTCCCCGGGAGCCCAGTTGATCAGGTTCTCGACGTCATTCTCGAAGTAGGTCAACGACCACTGCCAGCGGCGGTAATCGCCGCGGATACCGAGTTCACGGTTTTCCGAGGTCTCCGGCACCAGGTCGGGATTGCCGGCGGTGTAGGCGCTCGCGGGCCAGTACAGGTCGTTGAAGGTCGGCGCCTTGAAGCCCTCCGCCCAGCTGGCGGTGAGCCGGTGCGCGCCGTCGATGTCCAGGCCCAGCGCGATGCTGCCGGTGGTCTGTTCGCCGAATTCCTCGTTGTCGTCGGTGCGCGCGCCCAGTACCGCGTCCAGTCGCGACCAGTGCAATTGCAGCTCCGCCATCCAGGCCTCGTTGCTGCGGTTGCTGACCGGCCGCCCATCGGCGCCCTGGTACAGGGAACTGGCGTCGACCCCGTCGTCGTAGTACTCGTAGGCGAGGGTGAGCACCTGCTCGTCGGCAAAGGTGACGTCGTTCTGCCAGAACAGCTGTTCCCGCGTGGTGCGGAAGTGGCCGGTGTTGGTACCGCTGACGCCGTCGTAGTTGTCGGTGTCGTCGGTCGAGCGCCCCAGCGACAGGGTGGACAGCCAGGCCTCGGTGACCGGCAGGCGACCGCGCAGGTTGATGTTTTGCATCCAGCCGTCGCTGTAGGGCCTGTGGTCGGAGTTGTAGGCGTCGTCGTATTCGTTGCGGGTCCCCACCGCCAGATAGCGCAGGCTGATGTCGGCATCGTTGGCGAAGCGGTAGCCGAGGCTGCCGTTGAGGGACTTGTTGCGGTAGCCGTCGTCGTCGCCGTTGTTGCCGCTGTCGTCCTCCAGATTGTCGATGCCGTCGGTCTCCAGGTAGGAGGCGTTAAGGCCATAGCGCCACGCGCCGCTGGTGCCGTTGGCCCCCGCGGCGAGTTGGTACTGGTTGTGACTGCCGGCGGTGGTGCTGACATAGCTACCCGGCGCGCCGCTGCCGTCGCGCGTGAATACCTGCACCACGCCGCCGATGGCGTCCGAGCCGTACAGGCTGGAGTGGGCGCCGCGCACCACCTCGATGCGTTCAATCTGCTCGGGGTTGAGGAACTGGAAGCTGGTGCTGCCGAGGGTGGCGCTGCCGATGCGCTGGCCGTCCACCAAAAACAGCGTGTGGTCGCTGGCGCTGCCGCGCAGAAACAGACTGGCGCTGGAGCCCGGACCGCCGCTCTGGCTGATATCCATGCCCGGCTGCTTGCGCATGATATCCACCAGGTCCAGGGGTTGCAGCTCGGCGATCTCATCCCGCGACACCACGGTCACCGAGGACAGGGCGTCCGCCGCCTTCACCGGCGTGCGGGTGGCGGTCACCACCAACTCCTCCCGCGGGGCCTCGGACGCCTGCGCGGGCAGCGCGAAGGCAGTCGCCAGTGCCGCCGCCAGTGCGGCGATCAGGGGGCGCGGCGCGGCCGCAGGCGCCGCCAGGCGACGATCACGCTGCTTCCCGACAAGGCCATTCCGAGCGCGCTCAGAGCGATCACCACAGCGTCCCACAAGGGGCGCCGGTTGATCAGGAAAGCGAAGTCCAGGCTGTGCAAGCCGTGGTACAGCCAGCGTTGCACGCGATTTTTGGTAGTAGTCCATTGCAGTAATTCCCCCGTGGATGCATCGATATAAAACCAGCTGCCCAGTGGCCCCGATGTGCGCATGCGCAACACCGGCAGCGGCCGCCAGCGCTGGTGGTGTGAGTAGTAGTAGTTGTCGTAATGTTGGAGTTCACGCGCATCGACCACCGCGCCGGGCGGCAGTGACGCGGTAATGGCGCGGCGCGCCAGATCCGCCGGTGTCGCGTCAGCCGGCCAGTCGGGCGGCAACAGCGCCCGGTAACGGTGGGCATCGGCTATAAGCACCTGATAGCCCCGGCCGCCGAGTCGCAGCCAGCGCACCTCCCTGACCGGCTCCCCCCGGGACAGCGCGCCGTGAAGGTGGGCCATCGCGGGAACGTCGCGCCGGTGGTCGGCGACGGTGGTGCCACCGGTCAGCGCCCGCTTCACATCCACCCCGGGCTGGCGCGCGGAGAACACCCCAAAGGGGTTCATCGACAACAGGCCGCTGAGCATAAAAGTGAGCAGGAACACCAGGGTCACCAGCCCCAGGATGTGATGCCACTTCATCATCCCCCGATAGGGGGTGATGTCGCGACCGCGATAGCGCCGGCGGATGCGCAGGCGCTGGACACCGACGATTCCCCCGGTGACGATGGACACCAGGCCAATGATGGAGAGCACCACGATCACCCAGTGCCACAGCGTGGGGTGGCGGCGCAGCTGCATGGGATAGAGCCAGTGCAGGTTGGCTCCCAACCAGTTCCAAACACGCTCGCGGCTGGTGGTGTCACGCACCACCTCGGCGGTGCGCGAGGAGACATAGAGCTCGGTGCCGGCGGCATCGGCCAAGGGCACCCGGTACAGGGGGCGGTGGCCGTGCAGGCTACTGGACACGGTCCACTGGTCCATCGCAAGTGACTCCGCCCGCGCTCCCGGCGCCAGGGCAAGGCCGTGGCTCGCGGCGAACTGCGCCGCCGCGCGCAGGGCCTGCCGGGCACCGACCTCGCCCAACCATTCGCCATTGTCGGCAAACAGCACATGCCGGTTCCCGGAACCGTCGAGCAACACGTAAGCCGGGCGTTCCAGCACCGTGGTCAGGCGCAGTGAAACAACCTCCCCTTCCGGTGGCAGGCGCTCGAGCAGGCGCGAAACCGGCACCCGCAGTTGCGCGGGTTCCAGCACCGGCAGCCCCTGCAGTCGCTCCGACACGGACAGTGCCGGGAAACCGACGTACATCATAACCACGCCGGTGAAGAACCACATGGCCATCAACAGGCACATGCCGATCCCCAGCCAGCGGTGTGTCAGGTATATCCAGCGTTTGATTTTCACGGTTCAATCGCGGCGCCGGGGCGACACCCCGGCGCCGGCACACCTTAGAAGCGGTAGTTCAGGCCGACTTCCGCGGTGCGCCCGTCGCCGAGAATCCACTGGTTGCCATAGGGCGCCAGTACATAATCCTCGCTGTCCGACAGGTTCTTGCCGCGCAGACTCACGCGCAGCTGGTCGTTCACCTGCCACTGCAAGGTGGCGTCCCACACCGTGTAATCGGGCAGCTCGGCGCTATTGGCGTCATTGAGATAGCGCTCGCCGACGTAGCGCAGGCCACCGGACACGGTCCATGCCGGCATCGCCTGCCAGGTCAGCCACAGGTTGGCGGTCCGCTCGGGCACATTGCGCGGGGTGTTGCCGCTGTAGTCGCTGTCACCGCTGACAAACTCCTCGTACTCGGGGTCGGTGAAGGCCATGTTCAGGTCCACGCTGAGGGTGTCCAGCGGCAGCCAGAACAGCTCGAACTCAACTCCGCGGGAGGACTGTTCGCCGATCTGGCGTTGCACGCCGCCCGGGTCGGCACTGACCAAGTCATGCTTGGTGATGTCGTACAGCGCCACGGTGTACTGCAGGCGGCCGTCCATGAACTGCTGCTTGATGCCCAGCTCCAGCTGCTCGCCCTCGGCGAGGTCCAGGTCGGGATTACTGGCGCTGAGGATCGACTGGATCGAATCCATCGCGGTGCTGGCCTGGGCGTACAGGCTGGTGTAGTCGTTGGGCTGGTATACCGCCCCCAGGCGCCAGCTGCTGCCGGACAGCTCGGAGTCGATGGAACCCGCTGCCTGGCCGTTGCTGCGGGCGCGGTCGTCGCGCTCGTAGTCGATCCGGTCGTAACGCAAACCGGCCACCAACTGCCACTGCTCGGAGAGCGCCAGTACGTTGTCGACGAAAACGGCCCCCTGGGTGGTCTCGGTATCGAAATCCGCCGTGGTTTCGCTGCCCACGCCATCGGCCCATCGACCTGGCACGGGCTTGTCGAGGTCCACGCTGCTGCCGCCCGCGTAGGGAGAGTTATTGAGGTGGCTGAAGTTAATGACATTGACTTCGGCACCCACGCTCAACCGGTTTTCCATGCCGGCGATACTGCCGCGCCACAACAGGTCGCTGCGGTTACCCAGCTGCTCCTGGTCGTGCAGGATTTCCAGGTAGAAAGAGCGATCCACCTCGCCGCTCGCGGCGTTGTAGTCGTAGGACTCCACATTGCGCCACTGGCGTTCGGAGTCCATATAGAAAGTGTCGCTGCGCAGTTCCAGATTGTCGTTGATGCGCCAGTTCAGATTCAGGCGCGGCCACAGGTCCTGGTAGGCGACGATGGCGTCCGCGACGTTGTAATTGTTGCGGCGAATGTCCCCCGGGACCTCGCCGTCAACCAGGGGCGCTCCCCAGTAGGGCGCGTCTTCGGTGTCGGCGAAATCGACGCTCAGGCGAATATCGAGGTCGTCCGTGGGGCGGAACAACAGCGCCCCGGCCACGGCGGTGCGATCCTCCTCGGCGCGGTCCACATAGCCGTCACTGCGGTGATTGACCACATCCAGGCGGAAGGCGACGCTATCGCCCAGCGCGCCGCCGCTACCGACGGCAAACCGCCTCAGGTCGTTGCTGCCGCCGGTGACGTCGAACTCTGTAGTGATAGGCTCGAACTCCGGGCGCTTGGGCACGTAGTTCAGGGTGGCGCCAATGGCGCCCACGCCGTTAATCACCGAACCGGGGCCGCGCAGTACCTCCACTCGCTCCACGGTCCAGGTGTCGGCGGGAAAATTCACGGTCCCCGAACCGACATACAGGCGGGTGCCATCGTAGGTGGTGACCACGGAGCCATGGCCGTTGAAGCCGCGCACCGAGGTAGAGGAACCGCCGTTGCCCGGGCTGGCGCTGGACGCGAAACCGGTTGCACGGGTCACCGCGGCATTGCCGGAAAAATCGCCCTTGAGCGCGATGGCCTCCTTGCTGACGATTTCCACACTCGCGGGGGTGTCCATCGCGGACAGGCCGAGACGACCGCCCGCGCCGTTGGCGGAATCCAGCGCCAGGCCGCGGCGATCCAGCGACGCCGCGCGCACTTCAAGCTCTTCCATTTCGGCTTGCTGGGCCACTTTCATACCGCCCTGCTGGGCGAGGGCCGGAACAGCCGCCAGGGCAGCCGCAACCGCGACCGCCAGGCGCTGCCGGGCAATATTCTGCTGCAAGTGTGACATGACGATCCTCATACGCGTTGTCGGCAGTGCGTAAGAGGGAGGAGAAACACAGGCCATAGCCCCGCCTGAGTCGACGGCTGCTGCCAGCTTACGAAGCCCTCCGCTTCTTCACCGCATTACTGTTCAAGTAATCAGCCCGACGGCGAAATGGAGAGGATGAGGGAGGGGCGTACCGGTGCCACAGACACACCGGGGCAATATGCACCAACCCGAGAAGCCCGCCGCTTCGCCGTCGTAGCTCTGCGCGTGATGACCATCCAGACGGATGGGGCTCACTACCAGGCCGGTTTCGGGCTTGGAAGCGCTCACGGAGCACTCCGGACCGTTGCGGGGGCAGCGAAGGCATTGTCGGCGGCGGCCAGTGAATTGCCGCGACGCACCTTACTTCCCGTTTACCCTGTCCCAGAACGTCCCGGCGAGGGACGAACGAACAGGCACCTGATGCAGGGCGCGGAGTATATCCGGCTTTTTCGCGTTGAGTCAAAAAGCAAACGGGGACGGATACCTATTCCGGCCCCTGGCGGAAATAGGTATCCGTCCCCGATTAAGGTGGCTTATGCCGCCTGACTGTTCATCAGTTCACCGATCTTCTCATCGGCCTGCGCCCAGGCAAGCTCGGCAGCCTTGTCGCCCATGGCCAGCCCTTCGGCGTAGATGAATTCGACATCGCTCAAGCCGACAAAGGCGAACACATTCTTCAGGTACTGGCTTTGGGTATCCGTATCGGTCCCGGCATACACACCGCCGCGGGCCGCCAGTACATAGACTTTCTTGCCCTGCAGCAAGCCCTGCGGGCCGGACTCGGTGTATTTGAAGGTAATGCCGGCCCGGGCGATGCGGTCTATCCAGGCTTTGAATACCGACGGTATACCGAAGTTGTACAAGGGCATGCCAACCACCAGGGTATCGGCCAGTTGCAGTTCGCCAATCAAATCATCGGAGATTTTCGCCAACTCGCCCTGCCGCGCATCGCGCTCATCCGCCGGCGTCGCCCAGGCCCGCATTTCCTCGGCGCCCAGGTGCGGCAGGTCCGAATTGGCCAGGTCGCGCTCGGTGACTTCGATCTCGCCGCGCTGCCGCAGCGCAGAGACAAACTGGCTGGCCAGGCGGCTGGAGTTACCCTGTGCGCCGTTCAGGCTGGAGTTCAGTACTAGTACTTGCTTCATGGTTTGGTCCTCAAGTCGTTGGAGTTGAGACCATGATAGTTCTATCGGACAGAATAAAAATCGCAAAAACTAGCAGCTAACTTTCGGTTTTTACGGACAAAAAAAGAGCGGATACCTAATTCCCGTCGAACTGAGTGGGGAATAGGTATCCGGCCCGAATGGCACTTTCTTAACCGTTGTAGGGCCGAATTTATTCGGCCATTGATGCCGTGAGCGCCTTTATTGGTCGAATGAATTCGACCCTACAGAGGGCAAAATACCCTGTTTTTCACTTAAGTCTGTGCCATTCGGGACGGATACGTATTTCCACCAAATTGAGCGGGAAATAGGTATCCGTCCCCAATAAAAAGCCCGGCGCATGGCCGGGCTTTTCGGTACTGCTTGTGATCGCCGAGACTTACTCGATGATCTTGGCTACGACGCCAGCACCCACGGTGCGGCCGCGTTGCTTCGGGCTTCCTGCCCTCCGCCCTGCGGGCCGGCCTGCGGCCGGCCAAATTTGCTCCAGGCAAATTTGTCGCGGATTGAATCCGCTACGGCGGCCGTGTGGGAGCCTTATTCGATCTCGAATTACTCGATGATCTTGGCTACGACGCCAGCACCCACGGTGCGGCCGCGTTGCTTCGGGCTTCCTGCCCTCCGCCCTGCGGGCCGGCCTGCGGCCGTCCAAATTTGCTCCAGGCAAATTTGTCGCGGATTGAATCCGCTGCGGCGGCCGTGTGGGAGCCTAATTCGATCTCGAATTACTCGATGATCTTGGCTACGACGCCGGCACCCACGGTGCGGCCGCCTTCGCGGATGGCGAAGCGCAGGCCTTCTTCCATCGCGATCGGCGCGATCAGCGTGGCAACCATCTGCACGTTATCGCCCGGCATCACCATCTCAACGCCTTCGGGCAGCTCGCAAGCGCCGGTCACGTCGGTGGTACGGAAGTAGAACTGCGGGCGGTAACCCTTGAAGAACGGCGTGTGACGGCCACCCTC